>NZ_JBVJMU010000008.1:0-324020 GCF_055584045.1 Streptomyces sp. NPDC104307 | reverse complement strand
TTCGTGTCCGATTCCCGGTCGAAGCGGGCCTCGCATTTTCGCTTTCCAGTTCTTCGCTTTCGCGTTTCCCTTTCCGGCGAGTCCGACTCTATCAGGCCTTTCCTGTCCCATTGACCAGCCTCCAGCAGACATGCCGGTGCCGATCTGGGGTTAGGGTTTGGGCTTAATAGTCGCCGCCGACCCCCGACTCAAAGTCGCGTTGGGGTCAGGCAGGAGTACGACAGTACAGGTTGCCGGGAGACGAGGCAAATCCTTTCCGGTACACCCCTAGGTCCTCGAACCGGCAGGACTCAGGCGGAACCGGGACTTCATATGACTTACTCTGCTGAGCAGTACGCCGCCCTCCTACAAGCCGTGGCGGCCCACCACTGAAGCTCCACTCTGGGAGGCACCCATGACCACTGTGACGTCCCCTCTTGCCGGACGTGCCATCGGGCTCGCCGCGGTACCCGACCCGGTCTTCTCCGGCGCGATGGTCGGTCCGGGTACCGCCATCGACCCGGTGCGCGAGCCGTCGGAGGCCGTGTCGCCGGTCGACGGAATCGTCGTCTCCCTGCACCCGCACGCTTTCGTCGTCGTGGACGGCGAGGGACACGGTGTTCTCACCCACCTCGGCATCGACACCGTCCAGCTGAACGGTGAGGGCTTCGAGCTCCTCGTGAACAAGGGTGACACCGTGACTCGCGGCCAGAGCATCGTGCGCTGGGACCCTGCCGCTGTCGAGACGGCGGGCAAGTCGCCGATCTGCCCCATCGTGGCACTGGAGGCAACCCCCGACTCGCTCTCCTCCGTCGTCGAGGACGGCGACGTGAAGGTCGGCGACGCACTGTTCGGCTGGCAGTAACGCGTTCGGCGCAGTGACAGCCGACGGGACAACCACCGCGGAGGCCTCGGCCGCCGCACAATCGGAGACAGGTGAAATGGAGACAACGCTGCGGGGCGTAGGCGTGAGCCACGGTGTGGCGATCGGCGAGGTACGGCACATGGGCACGGCAGTGCTCGAACCGCCGGCCAAGCAGATCCCGGCCGAAGAGGCGGAGCGCGAGCAGGGACGGGCGCGGCAGGCAGTGGAGGCGGTGGCGGCCGACCTCGTCGCTCGCGGCAACCTGGCCGGTGGCGAGGCCCAGCACGTGCTGGAGGCCCAGGCCATGATGGCCCAGGACCCCGAGCTGATGGCCGATGTCGACCGGCGCATCGCCGTCGGCAGCACCGCCGAGCGCGGCGTGTACGACGCGTTCGCCTCGTACCGGGCGCTGTTGGCCGGTGCCGGGGAGTACCTGGCGGGCCGGGTCGCCGACCTCGACGATGTGCGCAACCGGATCGTGGCCCGGCTCCTCGGTGTGCCGATGCCGGGTGTACCGGACAGCGACGAGCCGTACGTGCTCATCGCGCGGGACCTGGCTCCTGCCGACACGGCCCTCCTGGACCCGGCCCTGGTGCTCGGTTTCGTCACAGAGGAGGGCGGGCCGACCAGCCACAGCGCCATCCTGGCGCGGGCGCTCGGTGTGCCCGCCGTCGTGGCACTCCCCGGCGCCGGCGAGCTGGCCGAGGGCGTCGTCATCGCGGTGGACGGCAGCACCGGCGAGATCTTCGTCGAGCCGAGTGAGGAGAAGCGCTCGGAGATGGAGAGCGCCGCCGCCGCCCGGAAGGCCGCGCTGTCCGAGTCGACCGGTCCCGGCGCGACATCCGACGGTCACAAGGTGCCGCTGCTCGCCAACGTCGGCGGACCCGGCGATGTGCCGGCGGCCATCGAGGCGGGCGCCGAAGGAGTCGGCCTGTTCCGTACCGAGTTCCTCTTCCTCGACGACAGCAAGCAGGCACCGTCGGAGGAGAAGCAGATCGCGGCCTACCGCGCGGTGCTTGAGGCGTTCCCCGAGGGGCGTGTCGTGGTGCGGGTACTGGACGCCGGGGCGGACAAGCCGCTGGACTTCCTGACCCCGGCGGACGAGCCGAACCCCGCACTGGGTGTGCGTGGGCTGCGCAGTCTGCTGGACCACCCCGATGTGCTGCGGACCCAGCTGACCGCGCTGTCCAAGGCCGTTGAGGGGCTGCCCGTCTACCTTGAGGTCATGGCGCCGATGGTCGCGGACCGTGCGGACGCCAAGGCGTTCGCCGACGCGTGCCGCGAGGCCGGGCTGAACGCGAAGTTCGGCGCGATGGTCGAGATTCCGTCGGCCGCGCTGCGGGCCCGTTCGGTGCTTCAGGAGGTGGAGTTCCTGTCGCTGGGCACCAACGACCTGGCGCAGTACACCTTCGCGGCCGACCGTCAGGTGGGTGCGGTGTCCCGGCTGCAGGACCCGTGGCAGCCCGCGCTGCTGGATCTGGTGGCGATGTCCGCCGACGCGGCCAAGGCCGAGGGCAAGAGCTGTGGTGTGTGTGGCGAGGCTGCCGCCGATCCGCTGCTCGCCTGCGTTCTGACCGGTCTGGGAGTGACGTCGCTCTCGATGGGCGCCGCGTCCATTCCTTATGTGCGCACCACGTTGGCGAAGTACACGTTCGCGCAGTGCGAGCGGGCCGCTTCCGCCGCGCGTGCGGCGGACTCCGCCGAGGAGGCGCGGGTCGCCGCGCAGGCGGTGCTTTCGGGCGAGTAGGTCCTCGGCGCCCGGACGATCCGGACGATGAGGGGAAGGGGCTTCCCGCCGATGGTGGCGGGGAGCCCCTTCGGCCTGTCAGTGGTGGGGCTCCGGTTCGTCGGCGCCGATGTCGAATCCGGCGCAGTACTCCACACCGGATTCCGGGGAGACCGGCTCCCCGGTGTCGGCATCGGTGCAGTAGGCGCTGAAGACCTCGCCCGCCGTCAGCGGGGCGAGGCAGCCCCGGGTCAGCCGCCAGCCGTGCACCCGGTCCGGGGTGCCTGGTGCGCTCGTCCGCAGGACGACTCCCCCACGGCGTTCGAGGGCGATGCCGACGGCGAGCACGGTCACGAACTCGGCTCCCTCCGCCGAGTCGAGGCGGGCCTCCGGTCCCGCCCCCTCGCACTCCGTGTGCAGCGCCGCGAGCAGTTGCTCGTTCTCCGTGGGGGTGCTGCAGACCAGGTGGTGGGTGCCGGGGCCCGCCGACTCCAGGGTGCGCAGCAGGAGATGGGATGCCCGGTCGAACGCCGCGCGGCCGATGTCCTGGCCGCAGTCGGCGCACTCCCCCAGGCCGGCCAGGAGCATCGTGGCGTACTCCCAGGTGGCCCGGCGGACCGAGCGGTCGACGAGGAGCGGGATGAGAGCGGCGAGTGGCTGCCCCGTGTAGGCGACGGTGGCTCCGATGGCCGCGATCTCGGCGGTGAAGCGGCTGCGGCTGGCCGGGGAGTCGGGTGTGATGTCCGATTCGGCGCAGAACTCCGCGTACTCCTCCGGGTCGAAGAGGGCCACCGTTGTGTGCACGCCCTGCGCGGCAAGGGCTTTGAGCAGGCCTTCGACCTGCTGGAGGTAGACGGAGTGGTCGTCGAAGGTGAAGGTGTCGTAGCGCCGCATCGCCGCGAAGTCCTGCTCATCGGTCAGCAGGCCGATGGTGCTCGGTGCTTCGCGGCGCAGCGAGCGTCGCATGGTGATGCCGGTCCGGCCGTCGGGCGTGGTCCGCCTGTTCCCGGACTGCTTCTTCCTGGTCTGCCTGTTGCCGGCGGGCTTGTTTCCGGTCTGCGCCATGATTTCCCCCAGTGCGCTGTCGATCATTGCTCACTCAGAGTAATCACGGGCACTGACAGTGGCGCCCGTCAGCGGCGCTCGCGCGCCAGCTGCTGGTAGAAGTGGAGGAGTTCCGGATTGTCGATCGAGCCGGGGTTGACGGCCTTGGCCAGGGCCGTTCCCTGGAGCAGGCGTTTGACCGGAACCTCGATGCGCTTGCCGGTGAGGGTGTGCGGGATGCCGGGGACCTCGATGACCTCGTCCGGGACGTGGCGCGGCGAGAGGTTCTCCCGGATGGTGTGCTTGATCGCGGCGCGCAGTTCGTCGTCGAGGGTGGCGCCCTCCGCGAGGTGCACGAAGAGCGGCATCCAGTACCCGCCGTCCGGCTCCTCAAGGCCGATGACGAGCGATTCGCGGATCTGCGGGAGCCGTTCGACCGCTTCGTAGATGTCGGCGGAGCCCATGCGGACGCCCTGCCGGTTGAGGGTGGAGTCGGAGCGGCCGTGGATGACGACGGAGCCTCGCTCGGTGATCGTGATCCAGTCCCCGTGGCGCCAGACTCCGGGGTACACGTCGAAGTAGCTGTCGTGGTAGCGGCTGCCGTCGGGGTCGTTCCAGAAGTGGATCGGCATGGACGGCATGGGCTGGGTGACGACGAGTTCTCCGACCTCGCCGATGACCGGCTTGCCCGCCGCGTCCCAGGACTGGAGGTCCGTACCGAGGCCGGGCGCCTGGAGCTCGCCGATGTGGACGGGGAGGGTGGAGACCGCTCCGGCGAAGCAGCTGCAGACGTCGGTGCCGCCGCTGACCGACGCGATCCACAGGTCGTCGGCCACCTCGTCGTGGAGCCAGCGGAAGCCGTCGGGCGGGAGCGGGGAGCCGGTGGTGGCGACGCACTGGACACGGGAGAGGTCGAAGTCGCGCCACGGGTGGATGCCGGCCTTGCGGCAGGCCATGACATAGGCGGCGGAGGTGCCGAAGAGCGTGGCGCCCGTCTGTTCGGCCACCCGCCACTGGGCGCTGACGTCCGGGTAGCCGGGGCTTCCGTCGTACAGCACGAGGGTGGTGCCGGTGAGGAGGCCGGAGACGAGGAAGTTCCACATCATCCAGCCGGTGGAGGTGTACCAGAAGAAGCGGTCGTCCGGGCCGAGGTCGCAGTGCAGGCCGATCTGCTTGAGGTGTTCGAGCAGGATGCCGCCCTGGGACTGCACGATGGCCTTGGGGAGGCCGGTGGTGCCTGAGGAGTAGAGCACCCACAGCGGGTGGTCGAAGGGGACCTGCTCGAAGACGGGTTCGGTGTCCGCGGCGGTGAGGGCGGACCATTCGAGGGCGCCGTCCGGCGCTTCGGTGCCCAGCAGCGGGATGTGGACGACGGCGCGCAGGGTGGGGAGTTCACGGCGCAGCTCCGCGACGGTGTCGGCGCGGTGGTGTTCCTTGCCGCCGTAGCGGTAGCCGTCGACGGTGAACAGGACGACGGGTTCGACCTGCTGGAAGCGGTCGAGGACGCTGCGGGCGCCGAAGTCGGGGGCGCAGGAGGTCCAGACGGCTCCGACGGCCGCGGTGGCGAGGAAGGCGACGACCGCCTCCGGGATGTTGGGGAGGTAGCCGCTGACGCGGTCGCCCCGGTTGACGCCGAGTGCGCGGAGTTCGGCGGCGAGCGAGCCGACCCGGCGGCGGAGCTCGGACCAGGAGGTGGGGGTCTGGGTATGGGTCTCGTCCACGTGGAGCAGTGCGGGCGCTTCGGCGCGCAGGGGGTCCTCCGCGGCGCGCAGCGCGTGTTCGGCGTAGTTGAGGGTGGCGCCGGGGAACCACTGGGCGCCGGGCATGGCGCGGTCGCCGATGACGGTCTCGTACGGGGTGGAGAACCGTACGTCGAACCATTCGGCCACAGCCTGCCAGAAGGTGTCGAGCTCGTCGACCGACCAGCGGTGCAGCGCTGGGTATCCGCCGTCGGCCGGTGCTCCGTGGCGCTCGGCCGCCCAGGTCTGGAAGCGGGTGACGGCCGCGGTCGCGATGCGGTCCGGGCCGGGCTGCCAGAGGGGGGCTTCGTCGGCTGCTGAGGTCATGGGTCGGCTCCTGGGCTGTACGGGTGCGCGGGTCGGCGTGGGTCGCGCGCACGTGCTGGGGTGTGCGCGTGAGGCGGCTTTCACGGACGATGCCATGTGATCGTCCTTCGCACCAGGGCCGCCCGCCCATGATGGCGTGTCCGGATATGTGGTCCGGGCACGCTTCGCCGTGTCGGGCCGCGCACCGGACCGTGAGTGAACGGAAGTTGAACAGAACCCGCTGCCGTCGCGCCGGGTGGCAGGGTGTGCCGCATGAACGGTCGTGACCTGGTGCGCTCGGTGAAGTCGGTGGGTTCGAAGCAGGGGCTGCGTGCGGTGCGCTCGGCGTGGCGGCGCTCACGGCTGGACGCGCGGGCGCTGCCCTCGCGCGGGCCGGAGCGGGCGCGGGTGCCGGGGCTCGTGGTGGGGGCGGAGCCGGGGCCGGGCGGGGGCGTGGTGCGGTTCGCACGGTCGGAGCTGAGCGTCCGGGTCGCGGTGGGGGGTGCGGTCTTCTGGGGGTGGGACGGGGCGGAGCCGCTGCCGTCGTACGCGCTGCCGGGGCCTGCTCCGGACGCCGATCCGCGGGCCGTTCTGGAGCCGGACAAGGACGGCGGGTGGCAGGTGGTGTCGGAGCGGCTGACCGTCGCGGTGTCCCGGCACGGGGCGGTGGAGCTGCGGACCCCCGGGGGCGTGGTGCTCCGTCGTGAGCTGCCGCCGAGGTGGTGGGAGCCGGTGGCGGGCGGGTCCGCGCGGTGGGTGCAGCGGTCCGAGGTCCCGGCGGACGCGCGGTTCTTCGGGCTCGGTGGGCGGGCGGCCGGTCCCCGGCTGAGGGACGGCGAGTACGGGCTGTGGAACACCGATCCGGGCGGCCGGTTCGGGCCCGGCGACGACCCGCTGTACGTGACGATGCCGGTTCAGCTGGTGGTCTCGGACGCGGGGACGCATCTGGTGTTCCACGACAACTCCTGGGCGGGGCGGGTGACGCTGCGCGAGGGGGAGGAGGGTGCCGGCTCCGGTCATGACCGTCCCGGTATGTCGGAGGTGCGGATGGAGGGCGGTCCGCTGCGCTGCTGGGTGGTGGCGGGCACTCCGGCCCGGGTGTTGCAGGGCTGGACGGCCCTGACGGGGTCGCCGGCGCTGCCGCCGTCCTGGGCGCTGGGTCCGCAGCACGCCCGCTGGGGTTTCGGGAGCGGGCGGGAGGTGCGGCGGGTCGTGTCGGGGTACCGGGAACGCGGGCTGCCGCTGTCCGTGCTGCATCTGGACATCGACCACTACGACGGGCACCGTGTGTTCACGGTGGATCAGGAGCGGTTCCCCGATCTGCCGGGGCTGGCGCGGGAGCTGCGCGCGGACGGGGTGCGGCTGGTGTCGATAGTGGACCCGGCGGTGCCGGCCGCGCCGGGTGACGCGGTGTTCGACGCCGGCCGGGCGGTGGGTGACTCGGGAGCGTTCGTGCGGGACGCCGGTGGGCGGATCGTGCGGGGTGAGGTGTGGCCGGGTGAGTGCGTGTATCCCGACTTCACCGATCCGCGGGTGCGCGAGTGGTGGGGCGGTCTGTACGCGGAGCGGCTGGCGCAGGGGTTCTCCGGTGTCTGGCACGGCATGAACGAGCCGGTCTCTTTCGCGGCGTTCGGTGACCCGACGCTGCCCCGTTCGGCGCGCCACGCGCTGGAGGGACGCGGCGGTGATCACCGTGAGGCGCACAACGTGTACGGGCTGGCGATGGCGCGTGCCGGGTACGAGGGGCTGGCCCGGCTGCGTCCGGACGAGCGGCCGTTCCTGTTCTCGCGTTCCGGCTGGGCGGGGATGCAGCGGTACGGGGGCACCTGGTCCGGTGATGTGTCGACGGGCTGGCCGGGGTTGCGGGCCTCCCTGTCGCTGGTGCTGGGTCTCGGGCTGTGCGGGGTGCCGTACTCGGGTCCGGATGTCGGCGGTTTCGACGGGTCGCCGTCGCCGGAGATGTATCTGCGGTGGTTCCAGCTGGGTGCGTATCTGCCGTTGTTCCGTACGCATGCGGCGATCGGCGCGGGGCGCCGGGAGCCGTGGGAGTTCGGACCGAGGGTGCTGGAGGCCGCGCGGGAGGTGCTGGTGGAGCGGGAGCGGCTGCGGCCGTACTGGGTGACGCTGGCGCGGCTGGCCCGGCTGACGGGTGCGCCGTATGTGCGTCCGTTGTGGTGGGGCTCCCCCGGTGACCAGGCGCTGCGGGACTGCGAGGACGCGTTCCTGCTCGGGGACGCGCTGCTGGTGGCGCCGGTGCTGGGGCCGGGGGTCTGTGAGCAGGCGGTGCGGCTGCCGCCGGGGCGCTGGTACGACACGGTGAGCGGTGCGGTGCACGAGGGGCCGGGTCAGGTGGTGGTCGAGGCGCCGTTGTCGCGGGTGCCGGTGCTGGCGCGGGCCGGGTCGGTGATTCCGGTGCGGGGTGCGGACGGCGGTCTTGAGCTGGAGGTGTGGGCTCCGGTGGAGGGGCGCGGCGGTGGCGGCTGCGTGGTCCGTGATCCGGGGGACGGCTGGGAGGAGGCGGTGGTCGAGCGGTACACGAGCCGGCTGGTGGGCGGGCGGGTCGTGGTGGAGCGGGAGGGTGCGGAGGGGCTGGTGGACTGCCCGGTGCGGGTGCGGGGGCTGTGAGCGGCGCTCAGTGGTACCGGCCGGCGAACCAGGAAAGGACGGCCTCCGTATGGAGGGGGAAGGCGAGCTCTTCGGGGGCGCGCAGGATGTCGTACCCGGAGGTCTCGTCGGTGGGTGCGGACGCGGGAAGGATGGCGGCCGGCCGCGTCGGGAGCAGGCCGAACAGGAGGAGGTGGCCGTCCGGTGAGCTGAGTGCGTCGGCGAGGCGGACGTCGTCGCGGTGGGCCTCGATGCCGGTCTCCTCGCGGAGTTCGCGGACGACCGCGCCCTTCCAGTCCTCCGCGTGGTCGATGAAGCCGCCGGGGAGGGCACGCCCGCCGAGGGCGGGTTCGATGGTGCGGGTGATGACGACGAGTCCGGTGCCGTCCGCGTCGGTGACGGGGAGCAGGGCGACGGCGACCGGGAGGGGGTTGCGGTAGGCGGTGGCGCCGCAGACCGTGCAGGTGCGGGGCCAGGCGTCCGGGGACGCGAGGGCGGTGTACGGGGCTCCGCAGCTGCCGCAGTGGGAGTCCTGCGCGGGCTTCACGGGCCGGTCGGGGTGGTTCGTCGTCGCGGACACGCGCGGACTGTATCCGATCTCCTGACCGGCGCGGCCGGACTGTTGGACGATGTGCTCATGACAGGTCTTGCTTCCGCTTTCCGTGTCCTGGCAGCCACTGCCGCCACCCTGCTCGCCGTCACCGTCGCCGCCCCGGTGGCGCAGGCGAAGCCCGAGCCGAAAGCCCCCGCGGAGTTCGTCTCGCTGCGCGCGGTCGACCCCACGATCATCCAGGAGATGCGTTACCCCACCGGTCACGACTTCATGGGCGAACCGGTGGACGGGTACCGCGATCCCCTCTGCATCCTGACCCGGCCCGCCGCCCGGGCGCTGCACCGGGCCCAGCTCCGGCTGCTGCGCCAGGGCTACTCGCTGAAGGTGTACGACTGCTACCGGCCCCAGCGGGCCGTCGACCACTTCGTACGGTGGGCGAAGGATCTGGACGACGAGACCATGAAGGGCGAGTTCTATCCGCGGGTCGACAAGACCCGGCTGTTCGCCGACGGTTACATCGCGGAGAAGTCCGGACACAGCCGGGGCAGCACCGTGGACCTGACGCTGGTGAGGCTGCCGGCCCGGCCCACCGCGCCGTACCGGCCGGGTCAGCGGCTGGTGCCCTGTTACGCACCGCTCGCCGAGCGCTTCCCGGACAACTCGATCGACATGGGCACCGGATTCGACTGTTTCGACACGCTCTCGCACACGGACGATCCGCGAATCCAGGGAGTGCAGCGCACCAACCGGCAGTTCCTGAAGAAGACGCTCACCGACGCCGGATTCGTCAATCTGGCCGAGGAATGGTGGCACTACACCTTTACGCCCGAGCTGTTCCCGGACACCTACTTCGACTTCCCGGTGGCCCGGCGGTCCGTCGCCGGCCACTGAGACGGGAGGGTTGAGCGGGCGACTGGGACCACCCCCGTGGGTTCCAGCCGCCCGTTCTTCTTCTCGGACGCGCACCGGCCTTATCCGGTTGCCGTTCCAGCCACTACCGTGCCCGTATGTCACAGCAGACGTTCGATTCGTACGAGGAATTCTGGCCCTATTACGTCGCGATGCACTCCAGGGCCGCGACTCGCTGGGCCCATCTGACCGGCACCCTGACCGGCCTCGCGATCACCGCCTACGGACTGGCGCGCGGCCGCAAGCGGTACGCGGCGGCCCTGCCGCTGATCGGGTACGGGACCGCCTGGCCCGCCCATTTCCTGATCGAGAAGAACAACCCGGCCTCCTTCGGGCATCCGGCCTGGTCGTTGCGCGGTGACGTGCAGATGATCCGGATGATGCTGGCCGGCCGGGACCGGGAGCTCGCGGAGACCGCCGCCAAGTGGCTCGCCGACAACAGCTGACCGTGGCACACTTCTGACGTTCCGTCAGATTCAGTGCTGGGGAGGGCCTTTGCCGCGCAAACGCATACCCGTGGTCGCCGGGTGGTTCACCGAGGACGGTGCGGAGGAGGAATTCCGGCTGCTGGGCACCCGCTGCCCGCTCTGCGCGTCGGTCTTCTTCCCCCGCCAGGACGGCTTCTGCCGCAATCCGGGCTGTACGGGCGGCGAGCCGGTCGAGGTCCCGCTGTCCCGGCGCGGCACGGTCTGGTCGTACACCGACGGCCGCTACCGGCCCCCGCCTCCGTACCTGTCCGACCCGGACATGCCCTGGGAGCCGTACACGCTGGTGGCCGTGGAGCTCGCCGCCGAGCGGATGGTGGTGCTCGGGCAGGCCGCGCCGGGAGTCGGTGTCGCGGATCTCGCGGTCGGGATGACGGTCGAGGTCGTGCCGGGGACCCTGGGTCCGGATTCCGGCGCCGGCGGGGACGACGGGACGGTGTGGACGACCTGGCACTGGCGGCCGGTGGACACCGGCTCCGGCTCCGGCTCCGGCTCCGGGGACGGTGCGCGATGAGCGGGGACGTGGCCGTCCTCGGGGCCGGGATGCATCCCTGGGGCAAATGGGGGCGAAGCTTCGTCGAATACGGCAGGGTGGCCGCCCGCGAGGCTCTCGCGGACGCGGGTGTCGACTGGCCGGACGTGCAGTCCGTCGTCGGCGCGGACACCGTGCGCGGCGGCTATCCGGGGTACGTGGCCGGGGCGACGTTCGCGCGGGCGCTGGGCTGGCAGGGCGCCCGGGTCACCAGTGTGTACGCGGCCTGCGCGTCGGGCGCCCAGGCGGTGAACACCGCCAGGGCGCAGATCCTGGCCGGGATGGCCGAGGTGGTGCTGGTGGTGGGGGCGGACGCGGCGCCCAAGGGGTTCTTCGCCCCGGCGGGCGGCGAGCGGCCGGACGATCCCGACTGGCTGCGGTTCCGGGTACTCGGCGCCACGAACCCCGCGTACTTCGCCCTCTACGCCCGGCGCCGGATGGCGGTGCACGGGGACACCCCGGAGGACTTCGCGCAGGTCAAGGTGAAGAACGCGGCGGCCGGCGCGCTGAACCGTAACGCCCGGTACCGGGCGCCCGTGACCGCCGAGCAGGTCGCGGCGTCCGGGGTGGTCGCGGATCCGCTGCGGCTGCTCGACATCTGCGCCACCTCCGACGGGGCGGCGGCGCTCGTGCTGTCCAGCATGGAGTTCGCCCGGCGGCACGGGGCCGCGGAACCGGTCCGTATCCGTGCCGTTTCGACCGTGACGCCGACGTATCCGAGGGCGGTGCTCGATCTGCCGGACATCGCCACGGATTCGGCGGTCGCCGTGGAGCCCTCGGCGGAAGGGTTCCGTGCCTCGATCGCGCGTGCGGCGTACGAGGAGGCGGGGATCGGCCCCGCCGATCTCTCCCTGGCCGAGGTGTACGACCTGTCCACGGCGCTGGAGCTGGAGTGGTACGAGGACATCGGGCTGTGCCCGCCGGGTGAGGGCGCGGCGCTCCTGCGTACGGGGGCGACGGCCCTCGGCGGGCGTGTCCCGGTGAACCCGAGCGGCGGTCTGGCGTCCTTCGGTGAGGCCGTGCCCGCACAGGCGATCGCCCAGGTCTGCGAGCTGACCTGGCAGTTGCGCGGCACTGCGGGAGACCGCCAGGTCCCGGGGGCGCGGGCCGGGATCACCGCGAACCAGGGGCTGTTCGGTCACGGCTCCGCGGTCGTCGCGGTCCGCTGACGGGCCGGACGCACGGCGCGCGGCACGTACCCCCTGTCGGCGGGGGTACGTGCCGCGTTCCGCTGTCCGCTGTCCGCTGTCCGCTGTCCGCAGGAGCGGAGCGGTCCGTTACGTCGTGGCAGGTTCGCGGAGTGCGTCGGCGCGGGCCAGCGCGTGTTCGACGACGGCCACCAGGACGTCCCGGACGGATGAGCGGTCCCGTGCGTCGCACTGGAGCAGCGGTACCTCCGGATCCAGGTCGAGCGCCGCCCGTACCGTCTCCGCCGGGAACCGGTCCGCCCCCTCGAAGCAGTTGACGGCGACGGCGAAGGGGATCTTCCGGCGCTCGAAGTAGTCGACCGCCGCGAAGGAGTCCTCCAGGCGCCGGGTGTCCGCGAGGACGACCGCGCCCAGCGCGCCCTGGGCCAGTTCGTCCCAGAGGAACCAGAACCGGTCCTGACCCGGGGTGCCGAAGAGGTAGAGCACCAGGTCCTCGCGGAGCGTGATCCGCCCGAAGTCCATCGCCACCGTCGTGGTGGTCTTCGCCTCGACCCCCGCCAGGTCGTCCACCGGGCGTCCCGCCTCGGTCAGCCTCTCCTCCGTACGCAGCGGCCTGATCTCACTGACCGCTCCCACCATGGTCGTCTTGCCCACTCCGAAGCCGCCCGCCACCAGGATTTTCAGGGTAACGGGCTCCACGGGCCGCCTGCTGCGGCTAGAGCGCCCGAAGGCCATTGATCACCTCGCGAAGAATGTTCACGTCCGGCAGCTCGGCCGGCGGAACGGGACGGGTCACATGCACCAGCTCGTCCTCGACGAGATCACCGACCAGTACCCGGACCACCCCGACGGGGAGGTCCAGACCGGCCGCGAGCTCGGCTATCGACTGGGGCATGCCGCTGCACAGTTCGACGATCTCCACGTGTTCCGGGGAGAGCATCTGGTCCCGGCCGGGATCGTCGGCTGCCGGTTCGGGGACGACGATCGCGATCAGGTCGAGACGGTGACGGGACGCGCTGCTGGTACGTCCCCGCGTCATCGCGTACGGACGGACGACCGGCCCCGCCTCGGCGTCGTACCAACGCGAGGACTGCGGACCGCCGGGGGCGGCCGGGGAACGGGAGGGGTCCGCGCTCATGCCATCCACTCACCCTCCAGAGGTCTGACCGGTCGTCCGGGGGGAGTTGGCCAGGTGGGCGCCGACCCGCTTGACCATCAGCGTCATCTCGTACGCCACCTGCCCGACGTCCGAGTCGGAGTCGGCGAGCACGGCCAGACAGCTGCCGTCGCCGGCCGCCGTGACGAACAGGAACGCCTCGTCGAGTTCGACGACGGTCTGGCGGACCCGGCCGGCGTCGAAGTGCCGCCCGACTCCCTTGGCGAGGCTGTGGAACCCGGAGGCCACGGCCGCCAGGTGTTCGCCGTCCTCCCTGGTCAGGTCCTTGGACGCGCCGGTGGGGAGTCCGTCGCTGGAGAGCACCAGCGCCTTGCGGATGCTGGCGACCCGTTCGACGAGTTCGTCGAGGAGCCAGTTGAGTTCTCCGGACCCCTGGGGTGCTGAGTTGAGTGCTGCGGCGTTCGGTGCGGTCATGGACCGTCCCCTCCCGGAGTGGTTCCTTGTGCTGTGTCGCCGGGGCCGGTCACGTCCTCGGCGTTCTGCCGGCGTCCGCGCTGCCAGCCGCGCTGGAGCGACGCCATGCGGCTGCGTACCTCGTCTGCGTCGCGCTCGATGTCCTCCACGCTCTCCACCGGGTCCGGCTCCGCCGTGCGTCCCGCGGATCCCTCGCGGAGCTGCGGGGCGAGACTGGCCTGACGGACCCTGCGGGGCAGCCCGCCGACCGTCCCGGCACCGGGCGCGGCGGTCCGGGCGGGTGACGGTGAGCGGGGCACCGGCACCGGTGGCGCGGCTGCCGGAGGCGTGGCGCGCTCGGTGCGGGGGCGGAAGCCGTTGTTCAGCCGGGTCTCCGCAGACCGGACGGGTCCGGACGCGGGACGGGTGGCGGCCTCCGGGTCGGTGGCCGTGGGGTGGGCCCGGCCCGCCTCGTCGATCCGGCGGCCCCGGTCGGTGACCAGGGTCGGCGGTTTGCGGCGGGGAAGCGGCCTGACACCGTCCCGGCGCAGTTCCCGTACCCCGTCGGGGTCCGCGATCTGGTCGGCGGCCTGCTGGTGCTGGTCGCGGTCGCCGTCGCGCCGGAGCTCACGGGCCCGGAAGATGCCGCCGCGCTCGCTCTCGGTGTCCTCCAGGTCGGACACCCCGTCGAGCAGCGGGTCGAGACCGGGTCCCGGGACGGCTTCGAGCACCGGGTCGCGGCTGAAGTCGTTCGGGCCGAGCGGGCCTTCGAGCTCGACCGGTCCGTCCAGCGGTGCCCGGTCCGCCAGTCCGGTGGGCACCGGTGAGAGGCCGCCGGTCCTGCCGCCCCTGGGACGGTCGCCGTCGGGGCGGTCGAACGCGTCGCCGCCGTTCTCCCCGGCGCCCGTGCCACGTCCCGTGCCGCTGCCTGCCGCGTCGCCGCCCGGTCCGCTGCTGGAGATGGCCTTCTCTGACCTGCGGTCGAGGCGGAATCCGGTGCCGTGCGCCTCGGGTGCCTCGGTGAGTAGCGCGGCCGGGATGAAGACGACCGCGGTGGTACCGCCGTAGGGGGAGGTCTGGAGCGAGACGCGGACGTTCTGCCGCTGGGCCAGCCGGCTGACCACGAAGAGGCCGAGCCGGTCGGTCTCGTACAGCTCGAACTCGGGGGTCTCCGCGAGCCGGAGGTTGGCGTCCAGGAGGAGTTCCGGGGGCATACCGAGGCCCCGGTCGTGGATTTCGAGGGTGAAGCCGTTGGCGACGCGTTCTCCGTGTACCTGGACAGCCGTGTGCGGGGGCGAGAACACCGTGGCGTTCTCCAGGAGTTCGGCGATCAGGTGGGTGAGGTCGGCGACGGCCGGTCCGCCCACTCCGATCCTCGGCAGCCTGCGGACCTCGATCCGTTCGTAGTCCTCCACCTCCGCGACCGCGGCGCGCACCACGTCCATCAGCTGGATGGGCTTGCGCCACTGGCGTGAGGGTGCGGCCCCCGAGAGGATCACCAGGCCCTCTGCGTGGCGCCGCATGCGCGTGGTCAGGTGATCGAGGCGGAACAGGTCCGCGAGTTCCTCGGTGTTCTCGGTGCGGCGCTCCATCGTGTCCAGGAGCGTCAGCTGGCGGTGCAGCAGCACCTGGTTGCGGCGGGCGAGGTTGACGAACACGTCGGACACGCCGCGGCGCATGTCCGCCTGCCTGACGGCGGCCTCGACAGCGGCACGCTGCAGAATGTTGAGCGCCTGGCCGACCTGGCCGATCTCGTCGCGTTCGTAGTTGAGGTGCGGGGACTCGGTCTCGACGTCGATGTGCTCGCCCGCGGCGAGACGGCGCATCACACTCGGCAGCCGCACTCCGGAGACCTCATGGGCGTCCTTGCGCAGCCGGGAGAGGTCGCGGACGAGTTCGCGGCCGATGCGCACGGAGACGAAGACCGAGACGAGCAGGGCCAGGAATCCCAGGACGCCCGCGATGCCCGCCTTGATCAGGACGCCGTAGCCTTCCGGCCTGCCTCGGTCCTGGAAGCGGTTGTTCATCTCGGTCGAGTCGTTGGCCAGCCGGTCCAGGACCGGCGGGGCCACCTCCTGCCAGCGGGCGGCGTCCATCTCACGGGGGTCGTGGGTGGGCCCCTGGGCGATGAGCTTGTCCTCCGCGGAGCGCAGGGGCTCACTGTCCGGGCTCGCCCAGTACTGCTCGACGCGGCGGCGCTCGGAGGCGGGAAGCGCGTCGAGATTGACCTCGTACAGCAGGCCGCGCTTGGCGATGAGGTCGGATATCTGGCGGAGTTCGGGGGCCGTCAGCCGTCCGGCGAGGAGTCCAGAGGCCGCGAGCGCGTCTTCCTGGGAGAGCATTTCCCGGGCCCGCGAGATTCCGGCCAGGGCGCGTACCTGCTTGTCCATCGACACGTTCTCCATGACGTGGAGGCCGGTCAGGAAGCGGTAGCAGGGGTCGATGAGGCCGTTGTAGTACTCCATCGCCTTGGCCCGGCTGATGGTGCGCTTGTCGACGGAGTCGCGGAGCGACCGCAGCCCCTCGACGGCGCCCAGGATCGAGCTGAGCTGGGTCTCGGCGTCGGGGCGCAGCGCGTCACGGATGTCCTTCTGCCGCGCGCTGCTGTTGACCTGGTCCACGACCCGGTCGGTGGCGGCGCGCTGGCGGCGCAGGACCGGCAGGGCGTCGGAGGCGCGCGGGTCCGCGAGGTAGACGAGGGTCTGCCGGCGCTCGTTCTGGACGACCCGGACGGTGTCCTCCAGGGGGTGGCCGATCTTCTCCACCACTGTGCTCGCGCTCATCAGCTGGCCGGCCTCGCGGCCGGTCAGATAGGTGGCGAAGCCCCACAGCGCGGTGAGGGAGACGAGCGGCACCAGCAGCAAGGCCACGATCTTCCTGCGGATGGACTTCCCGCGAAAGCGCATGGCCTCCCCCAGCTCGTCCCCGCAGGGCGGTGATGGTGTTCCGTCAACAAACGGCGCGAGCCTACTACCGACACCCAGACAACTCGAAGGCATGTCCGGGCGATTTTCGGCCGCCTTACTGGGAGTTGACCATGAGTTGTCCCGGTATTCTAGGAGATGGAATTCGTGAAAGCGACAGAAGAGACCAGCCAGAGCCCCACATTCCTCCCCTTGTCAGTTGGCTGGAATTCTTCGTTCCGTGACGGTTCGGGGGAATCTTCACAGTCGGGTACTCGTCTGTCTGTACGGGGGTAGGGGGACCGCAGGGGCGTATTCGGCAGGTGAGGGCGGCTCGTCCGCGTAGAAACCCCCCATGCCGGGCAGCAACCCTGAAGTCGGACAGTGGTGGGGAGTTGAAGGTCCTTGGACACGCAAGAGCGTCGTGGCGTGACGGAGTCGGCGCGGGGCCGGCCGGCGATTCCGCGGCAGCAGCTCTGGGTCGAGGAGCCGGCGCTGCGGCGGCGGATGCCCGATCCGGTACGCAGGGCGGCCGTACGGGCCGTTCTGATTCTGTCGCTGACGATCATCCAGGCGATGGTGGCCTTCCTGTCCACGCTGACAGGGTCCTGGCTGGCCTTCCCGATGGTGCTGAGCAGCGTGGCCAGCACGGTGGCCGCTACCTGGTCGGTGCTGGATGTGTGGGTCACCCGCCAGGTGTGGAATCAGCGCAACGGCGTGGTTTCGATGCCGAGCAGTTCCGCCCGGCGGCTGCGCCGCGAGCGGCGCAGGGCGAGGCGGGCCGCCCGGTCCGGGCAGCGGGACGGTGCACGGATAGGCCGCCGCTCCCCGGACCGCGGCCTCTCCCGGGCCTGAACGCGCCGGGAGGGGCGCACGGGCGGGTGCGGGCGCCGTCCCGGTGGTCCGCGCCGGGCGGCTCAGTCGGTGTCTTCGCCGCCTTCCGCCCCGGTCCGAACCGGGAGCGCTTCGGGCGCCGCCGCGCCGCGCTTGAACATGCGGGTGGCGGTGATCTCTCCGTGCACCGTCTCCGCGGCGGGATCCTGCTGCGGCAGTCCGGGGCGCAGATGCTCCTCGACGCTGATGTACTTCAGCCCGGCCCGCAGGTCCGCGTCGTTGCGCAGCCTGATCACGAGCGGGAACTCGGCGAGTGCCGTCGTGTCGAACAGGCCGGTGGTGTACAGCAGCTGGACACCGAGCGCGTCCGAAACCGCTCGCTGGAGCTCCAGCAGGTAGGTGGCGTTGGCGCGGCCGATGGGGTTGTCGAGGAAGAGCGTGCCCGCGTGATGGCGCTGGTGCCGGTCGCGGCCCCGGTCGTTGCTGCGCAGTGCGGCCATCGTGCAGTACAGCGCGATGGCGGCGGTCAGCAGCTGGCCGCCGGAGAAGACGTCACCCATCTGCCCGACGGGTACGCGCTCGGCGCGCAGCACCGCGTCCGGCTTGAGGATCTCCACGGCGATGCCCTTGGGCTCCAGTGCCGCCTGCACGCCTCGCAGCAGCAGGGACATACCGTCCCTGCGCAGGTCGGAGTTCTTCTTCAGGGCCGCCTTGGTGGCCTCGTCGATGACCTCGCCGAGCCGTTCGGTCAGGGTGGCCTGGTCCGGTTCCTCGAAGCGGATCCGGAGGAACTCCTGGCCGGACCACTCCCCCAGTCCCTCGGGCAGCCGGGAGAGGCGCTGGGCGGAGCGGAGGGTGGTGAGCGCGGAATCCACCAGGCCGCGCAGCCGGTCGACGATGGAGTCCCGGTTGCGTTCGAGCTGGGTCAGTTCGTCGGTGAGGACCCGCAGCCTGGGGGCGAAGGCGATGGCCCACTTCTCCGCGTGCTCGGGCAGTGCGGCGGCGGGAAGTTCACGGATCTGCTGGCGGGCCGGGGTGCGGACCTGCTCATAGCGGGTGGAGTTGGCGTGCCGGACCAGTACGTCGCTCGCCTCCCGGACGGCCGCTTCCGCGGTGGACAGGTCGGCGGCGCAACCGCGCAGTGAGCGGCGGGCCTCCGCTGCGGACTGCCGGGCCTCTTCGAGGCTGCCGGGGTACGGCTCCGGGGTCTCGGGCTCGTCGTCGCCGTGGTCCCTGAGGAGGTCGCTCAGCAGGGCGGCGGTCTCGTCGAAGCCGCCTGCCGAGTCCTCGGCGGTGCGGTGGGCGTGCAGCAGCTCGGCGTGGGCGGCCCTGGCGGTGTCCAGGGACGCGGTGGCGGAGGCCAGTTCGGCCGTGGCGGTGCGTAGGAGGGCCTGGGCCTGCTCGGCGTCGGCGGGGACCTGCGCTTCGGGGAGTTCGGTGTGGAGGGTCTCGCCGTCGGCGGGGGCGAGGCGCTCGGCCTCGCCGCGCAGCCTGCCGAGTTGCTCACTGGCGGCGGAGGCACGGGTCTCCAGGAGCTGGACCAGGGACTCTGCGCGGGCCGCGGCCGCCTGCCGGGACGGGCCGTCGGCGCCGTCCGTTCCCTCCAGGAGCTGGGCGGCCCGGGTACGGACCTTGTTGGTGAGCCGGTCCAGCTCCGCCAGTGCGGCACTCTCGTCGCTCTCCGCGCGGGCCTGTTCGGCGCGCAGGTCCGCGCCGACCCCCACCTTCTCGTAGAGCTGGGACGCCGCCCGGTACGCCTCGCGCAGGGCGGGCAGCGCGCGGCGCGGGGCGTCCGCTTCGGGCTCCGGGAGGTGCTCGGGCGCACCTGCGATCTCGGCCCGTTCGGCGCGCAGGGCGCGGGCGGTGCGGCGGGCGTCGTCGGCGGCGCGCTGGGCGGCCCTGCGGTCCTCGTCGGCGGCTCTGGCGCGGTCCAGGCAGACGGTGGCGCGAGCCTCGGACTCCGCCGCCTCGTCGGCCAGTTCGCGCAGCTTGGCCTGCCAGCCCGCCCGTTCACGGAGGCGGAAGGCGAGTCCGGCGAGTGCGTCGGCGGCCCGGCGGGCGCGCTGGGCGGCCTCCTGGCGCTCGTCGCGGACCCGGGCGGTGTCCGCGGCGGCCTCGTCGGCCTCCGCGCGTACGGTGCGGGCCTCGGCGAGGGCGGCCTCCGCCGTCTCTGCGGCGGTACGGGCGGTGCCGGCCGCCTCCGCGAGTTCGGTGAGGGTGCCGGGCGGGCAGTCCACCCGCCAGGAGCCGATCCGGGCGGCGAGCGAGCGGTCCGCGGTGAGCCGGGCGGCGAGGGTGCGGATGTCCTCGTCGCGGGCGGCGGCACGGCTCCTGAGCGCGTGCCGCTCCTCGTCGGCGGCGTGCTCGTCGTGCATGGCCGGGTTCGGCGGGACGAGGAACACCCCGGAAGCCGACCCGCCGTTCGTCCCGGAGCCGGTGCCGGGTTCCGGGACGGGGGCGAGCAGCGCGGCGGCGGTACCCACGGCCACGGCCGAGCGCGGCAGCAGGGCGGCGGCGCCGAGCACCTCACGGGCGCGGGCGTGTGCGTCGGGGTCGGTGATCACGACGCCGTCGACGAGTTCGGGCCGGGCCGCGAGCACGGCCGCGTGGTCGGCCGGGTCCACGGCCTGGGCGAGGTAGCGCCAGCCGGGCAGGGCGGGGATGCCGTGCTCTCCGAGGTACTCGACGGTGGCGAGGACGTCGGGGCCGGGCGGCAGCAGTCCGCCGTCACCGAGCGCGCCCAGGATGCGGGAGTCGTCGGCCGCCGCGGTGCGCAGCTCGAAGAGGCGCCGTTCCGCGGAGCCGACGGCCTGGTCGAGGAGTTCGCGCAGGTCTTCGGCGTTGCGGTCGAACTCCGCTGCGGTGAGCGGCTGTTCCGCCGCTCGGGGCCGTCCGGCGGTGACGGTGTGGGTGCCGTGCGCCGCCGGTTCTGTTCCGTCGGCGCCGGGGACGGCGGTCCCCTCGGCGTCCGGGGCTTCCTGTTGCGGGCTCAGGCCACCGGCGCCGGTCTCCGCGCCGGCTTCGGGCCCGGCCGCACCTCGCCGGGGCCGGGGTACGCCGCTGCCCTGCGCCGTGGGCAGGCCGAGCAGGTCCGCGAGGCGGTGCTCGGCGGCGATCGACTCGGCGGCCCTGAGCTCGGCCTCGTAGGCCTGCTCCGCGGCCCGCGCGCCGTCGGCGGCCCGCGCCGCGGCGAGTTCGGCGCGGCTCTCGGTGGCCGCCGCCTGCCGTGAGCGGTCCGCCGCCGAGCCGGCGGCCTCGCGTGCGGTGTCCCAGGCGGCGACGGCGGACTGCTCCGCGTCGTTCGCCGCGAGGGCCGCGCGGGCGGGGTCCGCGTTCGGCGCGGTGTCGTCGAGCCAGCCCGCCCGTACCGCTTCTGCGGTCTCCTGCTCGACCTCGGCGAGGCGCTGGCGGAGGTGGCCGGCCTCGCTGCGGGCACGCTGGGCCTCTGTGGCGGCCGTGGTGGCGTCGCGGTGTGCGGCCTCGCCCGTGGTCTGGAGGGTCTCGGAGCGTTCCTCCTCCTCGTTGGCCACGTTCTCGCCCGTCTCGGCGGCGGTGTGCAGGGCCCGTACGAGGTCGGCGGCTGCGGTGGCGCGTGCGGCAAGGGCCGGGGCGGCGTCGCGCTCGGCCTCGCGGATCGCTACGGCGACGCGCGCGGCGCGGTCGGCGGCGGCGCGGTGGCGCAGTACGGCCTCTGCCGCCTGCCACGCGGAGTGCAGGGTGCGGGCGTCGACCAGCTCCTTGCGCTGGGCCGCGGCGCTCTTCTCGGCCGCGGTGAGCGCCAGGGACGCGTGCCGGTAGGCGAGTTCGGCGGCGATCAGGGCGGCCCGGCCACGGGTCTCCTCCGCGCCGGTGACGGTGTGGGCGGCGCCGGTGAGCTGCTGGGCCAGCTCGGCGGTCCGGCCGCGCTCCAGGCCGGCGCGGGCGGAGAGCCTGCGGGCCAGTGTGCGGGTGCGGCGTTCGGCGCCGGCGTGGATGTCCCGGGTCCGCGAGCGCGTTGCGGCGGCCTCCACGATGCGGCCGAGCAGATCGACCGAGCCGGCGGTGAAGTCCCGCTCTGCGGTGAGTTCGGCGCGGCGGCCCAGCTTGTTGCCGAAGCCGCTGACCAGGTCGGCCAGACCGTCGGTGTCGCGGGTGTCGGTGACGGCGCGCAGCAGGAGGTCGGTGAAGTCGGAGTCCTTCTTGACGGCGAAGAGTCCGGCGGCCTCTCCTTCGTCGGCGTTCATCTCGCGCTGGTAGCGGAAGAGTTCGGGGTCGAGCCCGAGGTCGCCGAGGTGCTCGTTCCAGCGGTCGTGGATCTCCTCCCAGTGCACGTCGAGGTGCTGGTAGAACTTGCCCGCCTCGGTGAGCGCGTCGCGGAAGCCCTTCATGGTGCGGCGCCTGCCGCGGGCACCCGAGACGCCTTCGACGGGGCGGCCCACCGAGGTCGCCTCGGCCACCGGCAGTGAGTCGAGGCTGAGTCCGGGGCCGGGCCGGAAGGAGTACCAGGCCTCCGCGAACTTCCTGGGGTCGTTGGAGACCTGGCGCCCGCGCCACTCGCTGACCTTGCCGACGACGACGCATTCGCCGGTCAGGGTGTGCTGCCACTCCAGCGCGACGTGCCCGCAGTCCTCCGCGAGCAGGAACTTGCGCAGTACGCCGGAGCTGGCGCCGCCGAGGGTGTTGCGGTGGCCGGGCAGCATCACCGAGAAGATCAGTTTCAGCAGGACGGACTTGCCGCCGCCGTTCTCCAGGAAGAGCACTCCGGCGGGGGCGGGGCGGCGCGGCGGGCCGACCGGTTCCTCCTCGAAGAACTCCGCCTGCGCCGGCGCGGGGTGGGGCACGGGTGCGCCGACCCCGCGCAGGTCAAGCACGGTGTCGGCGTAGCGCGCACCGGCAGGCCCGATGGAGTAGAGGCGGACCCGGGACAGCTCGTACATGGCGGCGGACTCTCGTCGTTCAGGCGGCGGGAAATGGGCGTCGGTGGCGGGGCGAGGCGTTGCGGTGGCCGGCCGGCGGTGGAAGGGGCCGGTCATCTGCGGGGCCGGTCAGCCGTGGAAGGGCAGTCCGGCGTCGGCCGCCAGCTCCAGGTCGTCCGGGTCTGGTGGCGGCAGCAGCGTCGCGGATCCGTCGGTGACCGGTACCACGCCCAGTTCCAGCAGTTCGGCCATGGCGGCGCCGCCCGCCATGTCGCGGACCTGGAGCTGGTAGCGGGCGGTGGTGCGGAAGGCGCCTCCGGCGTCGTCCCCGGTGCGCTGGAGGAAACCGGAGTCGGTGAGGAAGGCGACGGCCTTGCCGACGATGCCGGTGGTGGATCCGGCCAGCCGCCGGGCGTCCTTGGTCGCTCCGGTGGAGCTGCGCCGGGCGTAGATCCGCCAGCCGGCTTCCAGGCCGGGGGCGTCACTGGCCGGGTCGGTGTTGTCGCCGTGCTCGTCGGCGCGCTCCTCCAGGCGGTGGCACGCCTGCCGTACGAAGGCGTCGACGCCGTTGACGGTGATCCGGCCGATGTAGGCGTCGTCGGCGAGGTCCTCGGGGCGCGGGAAGGCCATCGCGGCGACGGCCAGGTGGGCGAGGCCGTGCAGGAAGCGGTCGGCGGAGTCCGGCGAGGCCCGGCGGGCGTAGTCCCCCATGCGTACCGCGAAGACCGAGTCCTCGCCCGCCGTGACGGCCATGCCCGCCCGGGTGGAGACCTCCAGCACGATCAGGCCGAGCCCGGTGGCGACGGCGTCCGCGAGACGGCCGAAGGCGGGCTCCTCCCGGTAACGGCGCAGCAGTTCCGCGTACTCGGCGTCGCGGGCGGGCAGCAGCTTGGGCTGGAGCCCGAACGCCACGAGCCGGGCCGCGTCGGCGGCATCGGCCGGGGTGACCGCCGCCGGGGCGGGCTGCGGCGCGGACGCGGCCCGGTCTGCCGGGTACGCGGCGCTCTGCTCGCTCCACGCGTCGGCGTGCTCTGCGCGGTGGTCGCTCACGACGGGTGCTCCTTGCTCCGGACGGACTTCGGTAGGGGACGGACGGGCTTCGGTACGGAACGTGCGGGCCTCGGCGCGGAACGCACGGACTTCGGTACGGAACGTGCGGGCCTCGGCGCGGAACGCACGGACTTCGGGACGGAACGCGCGGGCCTCGGCGCGGAATGCACGGGCCTCGGTACGGAACGCGCGGGCTCGGGCACCGGGTGGGCGGGCCTGGGTACGGGGTGGGCGGGAGCCGGCGCCCTCACGCCGCCTCCGTGCGGTCCGCGGCCGTACCCGCCACGTCCAGCAGGGCCGTGCCGACGATCAGGTCGGCCCCGCCGAATTCGTGATCCTCCAGCTGGGTCCCGTCGTCGACGGAGAAGAGCAGGCGGCGCTCCCCCTGCCGGTATGCGGTGCCGACCGGCGGGCTCGCCGCGTGCACCGCGAGCAGGGCGACCAGGTACGGCAGGTCCCTGTCGCGCAGTCTGGCTTCGGCCAGCAGCCCGGAGAGGCGGCGCGGCGCGTCGGGCTCCAGGTCGAGCAGTTCCATGGCGCTCGCCAGCTGTTCCTCACTGAACCGGCTGTCGGCCGGGGTGGCGATCAGGTCGGGTTCGGGCATCTCGGCGCCCAGGTGTTCGCGCTCCAGCGGCGGGGTGAGCAGCATGTCGACCAGGTCGCCCACCCGTACCGAGGTGGGGGTGCGCAGCCCCGTGCCGTGGGCGAAGAAGGCGTCGGTGGCGCGGATCGACTGCTCGACGGGGAGCGGCAGCAGGGGTGCCAGCAGCTGTCCGTAGAGGTCGAGGCCGGTCCGGGCGGCCGGTGCGGCGAACGCCTGCCGGTCCTGCTCGGCGCGGAAGAGCGGTCCGGCCTCCAGCAGCCGGGACTGGAGCTGGGTGTGGCGGCGGATGCAGTCCTTGACGATGTCGACGAGCTCGGCGGCACGGCGCTTGTGCTCGGGCTCCTCCGCCTCGTCACGGGCCTTGCGGATGTTGGTGAGGATGGCGTTCTCGTGGCGGTAGCGGTCGGCGACGTGGTCCAGCGCCTCCGCGATCATGTCGGGCACGGCGTTGAGCCAGTCGACCGCGCGAACGTTGCGCCGGGTCGCGTCGAGCGTCTTGCGAAGGGTCTCCGCGTACTGCACGGTCCGGTAGCGGGCCTGTTCGGCGGCGAGTTGGGCGTCGGCGAGGCGGCCCCGGCTGATCAGGACCTCCAGCTTCACCTCCGCGGCGATCTGCGCGCTGGTGACGTCCGTGTCGAGGGCGCCGACCAGGACGTTGACGGCCTCGTCGGTGGCCCGCAGATAGACGCTGCCGCCGTAGCCGGGGACCTCCTCGATCAGCTTGAAGTCGTAGTCCCGGCGGACGTATGTACCGTCCGTCCCGAAGGTGCCGTAGACGGCCCGGAAGCCTCGGTCCACGCTGCCGACGTTGATCAGGTTCTCCAGCACCCAGCGCGCGACGCGTTCGTGCTCGGCGGTGGGGCGGTACGGGGCCTGCGCGGCGACGCGCGGGAGGAGTCTGGCCACTATCTGGTCGTGGTCCGCGCCCGTGTCGAAGTCCATGTTGAGCGTGACGTGGTCGATCGCGGCGAGCGCGACCTCGGCCATCGCGTACACCGTGTACTCACCGGCCAGGTTCGCCTTGCGCACGTCGAGGTCGTGCAGCGGCGCCGTGCAGGCGAGGGCGCGCAGCCGCCGCGAGAGCCCCTCGTCGGCGGCCGGGCCCGGTGCGGGCCGGGGCCCCGCGCTGAGCTGCGGCGCAGCGTTTTCCGTATAGGCAGGCGAAGTCACGCTGCACAGATTAGGTCCTCGCACTGACAACGGTCGAAACGGCGCAGAAGCGGCTGGTTGCCCCGGAGTCGGTCACGCCTGCCGGACGGCTCACAGAACCCGGGCGGCTCCACAGGACTTGGGCGGCTCACAGGCCCCAGAGCGCTCCACGGACCCGGACAGCTCCACGGGACCCCGGCGGTGCGGTGTCGCGCCGCGCGCCCCCGACGCGCAACGCCCAACTGTTCGTACCAGGTCAGACGGCGGAGGCGTCCGGACCGATCCTGCTGCGTACCGCGGTCTGCACCTCGGCCTCCTCCGCCGGGTCGGCGGCCAGCCGGCGCAGCCGCTCGGCCACCCTGATGTCGCCGGTCTCCGCGTGGCGTGCGGCGACCTCCCGGGTCGTCTCCTCGCAGTCCCACAGGCACTCGACGGCGAAGCCGGTGGCGAAGGAGGGGTCGGTGGCGGCCAGTGCGCGGGCGGCCCTGCCCCGCAGGTGGGAGGAGGACGTCTCCCGGTAGACGTGGCGCAGGACAGGGGCGGCGCAGGCGATGCCCAGCCGTCCGGTGCCGTCGACCAGGGTCCACAGACGCAGCGCGTCCGGCCCATCCCCGCGTACGGCTTCGCGCAGGGCGCCGAGGACCAGTGAGGCGTCCTGTGCGCCGCCCCGGCCGGCCAGTACCCCGGCTGCCGAGGCACCGAGCGCGTCCGGCCTGCGGGCCCAGCGCCGGGCGCGGTCGACGGCCGCTTCCCCGCACATCCGCTCGAAGGCGGCGACGGCCGCGTCGGCGACGGTGCGCGAGGAGCTGACCGCCGCGGCCTCGATCAGGTCGAGCACGGCCGGGTCCTGGGCCTCGGTCAGATAGTGCAGGGCGGCGCACCGGGCACCGTCGGGGCCGCTGCGGGCGGCCTCGACGATCACGGGCCGGTCCTCGGGTCCCGCGACGGCGGAGAGGCAGCGGGCGGCCGGTACGTGGAGTTCGCTGCCTCGGTCGAGCCCCTGTTGGGCCCAGTCGAAGACGGCCTGGACGCTCCAGCCGGGACGGGGCCCTCCGGGCCGCATCTGCCGCTGCCAGCGGTCGAACGAGCCCTGCTCGGAGGCGGCCCTGACCCGGGCGCCGACCGCTTCGCGCGGATCGTCGGCCCAGAGCCGCCAGGGCCGGGGTTCGAAGGCGTCGCGCACGGCGGCGGCCAGCTCGGCGGAGCCCTCCGCGTCGGTGCCGAAGCGGGCGAGCACGGGCACGGCGAGGGACCGCAGACCGGCGTCGTCGTCGCGCAGGGCCAGCTCGTCCAGGGCCCAGGCCCAGTTGGAGCCGGTCGCGGCGTAGCGCCGGAGCAGGGCGAGGGCGTCGTCGCGTCCGTAGGAGGCGAGGTGGCCGAGTACGGCGAGGGCGAGGCCGGTCCGTGACTCGTCGGTGTCCAGATGGTCGTCGGGATCGCCGAGGTGCCGCTCGATCTCCTCGATGCCGCCGTCGAGGTCGAGATAGAGACGGGCGTAGTAGAGGGAGCGGTTCTCCACCTGCCAGTCGTGACGCGGATCGCTCAGGACGCAGTGGTTGAGAGCCGCCAGGGCCTCGGGGCGCGGTGCGGCGAGCGCGTGGAGCGTGCCGTCGCCGCGGCCCCTCTGCAGCAGGCCGAGCAGGGTGCCGCTCGGCGCTATGAACGGATCAAACATGGGGAAAGCCTCACATCAAGCTGTCGACGCAACCGGGGACTGTGCAGTTCCATGTGCAGGTGCCGTGCCAGGGGGGGCACTACATCGCGCAGCAACATGATCGGCCGACCGCCGTCTTCTGCCTGGTGCAGACCATCTTCCCGCCTCTCGTCGGTGGCCCGAATCGGGCCCGCGACGTCATGATGACCCACCCATTTCGCCACCGCGACCACATTTACGGCGGACCCGGTCAGCGGGAACCGAAGAGTTCCAGCAGGTCGGCCTTGCCGAACATGCGTGCGGTGTCCAGGGCGGAGGGTGTTCCGGCCGCCGGATCGGCCCCCGCGTCGAGCAGTGCCGCGATCACCGCGTCCTCGCCCTTGAAGACGGCTCCGGCGAGCGGTGTCTGCCCCCGGTCGTTGGCCCGGTCCGGATCCGCGCCGCGTCCGGTCAGTGCCGTGACCGCGGGGGCGTGTCCGTGATAGGCGGCGAGCATCAGCAGCGAGTCGCCCCGGTCGTTGGTGAGGTTCACCGGAACTCCGGCGTCGACGTAGGCCGCGAGCGCGTCGGTGTCGCCGTGGCGCGCCAGGTCGAAGACCTTGGTCGCCAGCTCAACCACCTCGGGATCAGGGGTTTCGCTCATCGGGGGGCCGCCCTTCCTTTAACCGTTCGCTCCGCCGCCGGCCTGCGGGGGGATGCGTCTTGAGGCCGTACGAGTGAATCGACAGGGTACTGCCCGGACGCGTACCGGAGCCGGGTCACCCATGGCAGAAGATCACGTCGAGTCGCGGCGGGGCGATGCGCGGCACCGAATCCGCCCTGGCCTGCACTTCGCTGTCCGCCAGTCCAGTGAAAAACCCCACTTTTCACCCACTTGCACCTTTTATCCTATAGATACTTTCGGTGAGCCTGGAAGGACTCATGGTGACTGTCCCCCCAACCAGGAGAACCACTCATGATCCTTTCCATGTCAGGCGTCGTCATCCTCGGCATCATCGTCTTCCTGTTCTTCAGGAAGGACGGCCTCAAGGCTTCGCACGCCCTCGTCACCGCCCTGTTCGGCTTCTACCTGGCCGGCACCGCCATCGCGCCGAGCATCACCGCGGGCGGCGCGAGCCTCGCCGGACTCCTCGGCGGGATCAAGTTCTGACGTTCCGCCCCCGCTCCCACCCCCTTCAGGAGACAGACGTGGCCCGGCGACCACTCCCCCGCATTCTGAGCAGCGGCAGCGCTTCGATCACTCGCAGTCGCGAGTTCGCGCGCACGGCCGCCGACAGCGCCACCGATGTCCTCCACCCGCTGATCATGATCACTCGTGGTCTGCGGCTGCTGGCGGGTGCAGGACGGCAGAAGTGGGCCGCGATGCCCAAGGACCGGCGTGGTCCCACGCTGTTCCTCGTCGCGGCCTGCGTACTCGTGGTCGCGCTCGTCCCCTACGGGTCCGTCATGGCCCTGGTCACGGTGATGAGCGCCGCCGCGTGGAAGGGACGTCAGCGCACTCCCGTCAGAACCGGCCCGGACGAGGCGGAGACCGGGCGCCTGCAGTCCCTGTACGAGGCGCTCGTGCCGTACTTCTCCACGGCCGAGGACCCCAGTCCGCTGTTCGCCCACGGCGGCGACTGGGACCAGGTCTTCAGCGACTACGCGTTCGACGCCGACGGGCGGCTCTCCCGGCTCAGGGTGGCCTACCCGGCGTACTTCACCGACAGCGAGGCCGCCTCCCGCGCCCGGATCGAGCAGCTGCTGCACGCCAAGTCCGGCCGGGGCCGGGAGTACCGCTTCAGCTGGGACGAGGAGGGCAACCGGCTCGTCATGAGCGTGCTCGACGCCCTGCCCACCTCGATCACCGCCCAGCGCTTCGTCATCGCCCCCGGCGAGACCGTCCTCGGCTTCACGGACGAGGACGCGGTGCGGCGCACCGTCCCGGTGAGCGACGGGGAGGAGACCCGGGACGCTCCAGGCGTCGTCTGGCGGACCGGCGCGCGCACCACGGAGCCGCATCTGCTGGCCGTCGGCCAGCCCGGCAGCGGCACCACCACACTGATGCGCTCCATCGCCCTCCAGGCACTCCAGCAGGGCGACATCCTGATCATCGAGGGCAGCGGCATCGGCGAGTACGCCTGCTTCAACGGCCGGGAGGGCGTGCTGGCCGTGGAGTGCGGGGCCGCCGGGGCGCTGGCCACCCTGGAATGGGCGGCGCAGGAGACGGAGCGCCGGCTGTTCGAGGCCAACCGGGCCCGGCAGTGCGGCGACGCCGTCCCCGAGGACACCAGGCGCCCGCTCTGGATCCTGCTGGACCGGCCCAGCGTGCTCGGCCACCTGGCCGCCGCCGGTGGCGGGCCGGACCCGCAGGAACTGCTCCAGGTCCCGCTGCGGCACGGCAGGGCCGCCAACGTCACCGTGGTGATGGCCGAGCAGTTCGACAGCCTGGACGGCCTGAGCGACACCGTGCGCAACCACACCCGGGCCAGGGTGGTCCTCGGCCACTGCTCCCCCGCCCAGATCGAATCCGTCCTGGGAATCGAGCCGCACACCACCCCGACCCCGGACATCCCGCCCGGCCGCGGGTACGCCCGGCTCGGCACCGGCCCGGTGCTGCGCATCCAGGTGCCGGCCACGCCCGATCCGTACGACGACGCGACCGGCGAGGCGCAACGGCAGACGGTGCTGGACCTGCTGCCCGAACGGCGGACCGCGATCGAGGCGACCGCACCCGATCCGGAACCGGCGCGGACCACAGCCGTTCCCGACCCGGAACCCGCGCGGACCACAGCCGTTCCCGACCCGGAACCCGCGCAGACCACGGCGGTTCCCGTTGCCATGGAGTCCGTTGCCATCAGCGACTGAGGATCCCGTCGGGCGATACGCAGAGGGCCCGCGGACCAGATGATCCGCGGGCCCTCCCGTACGTCTCGCCCGACGGATCAGGCGACGAACGTCCGCGGTGCCTCCGCGCCCGCTCCCGCCCCGGAGCCGACCAGCTGGGCGGCGGCCGCGAGCCGCAGGGCCGCCTCGTCCGCGACCGGTCCTCCGACCGTGAACGGCAGCCGTACGTACCCCTCGAAGGCACCGTCGACCCCGAACCGGGGCCCGGACGGCACCCGCACCCCGACCCGCTCCCCGGCCACCGCGAGCCGCGAGCCGGAGAGGCCGCCGGTGCGCACCCAGAGCGTCAGGCCGCCGGGCGGTACGACGAACTCCCAGTCGGGCAGCTCCCGCCGCACGGCCGTGACCAGCGCGTCCCGGTTGCCCCGCGCCTGCTCCCGGCGGATCTGCACGGCCTCTTCCCAGCCTCCGGTGCGCATCAGCCAGTTGACGGCCAGCTGCTCCAGGACCGGGGTGCCCATGTCGGCGTAGGCGCGGGCCGCCACCAGGCTGCGGATGACGTCCGGCGCGGCGCGTACCCAGCCGATCCGCATGCCCGCCCAGAACGCCTTGCTGGCAGAGCCGACGGTGAGCACGGTGCTGCCCGCCGGGTCGAAGGCGCAGACCCGGCGCGGCATCGGCACGTCCTCGTCCAGGTGCAGCTCGTGCATCGTCTCGTCGACGACCAGGACCGTTCCGGCCGAGCGGGCGGCGTCCACCAGCGCGCGCCGCCGGTCCTCGTCGGCCAGCGCCCCGGTGGGGTTGTGGAAGTCCGCGACGACGTACGCGAGCCGGGGGGCCGCGTCCCGCAGCACCTGGCGCCACCGGTTCATGTCCCAGCCGCCGAGCCCCTCCTCCATGGCCACCGGCACCAGCCGGGCGCCCGCCTCCCGCATCAGCTGGAGGATGTTGGCGTAGCTCGGGGATTCCACCGCGATCCGTTCCCCGCGGCCCGCGAAGAGGTGGCAGATGGCGTCGATCGCGCCCATCGCACCGGTGGTGACCATGATCTGCTCGGGCATCGTGGGGATGCCGTCGGCGGTGTACCGGTCGGCGATCATCTGCCGCAGCGCGGGCAGCCCGGCCGGGTAGTCGCCGTGCGTGTGCGCGTAGGGGGCCAGCTCCTCCAGGGCGCCCTGGACCGCCCTGGTGAGCCACGGTTCGGGGGCGGGCAGCGAGGCGCAGCCCAGGTCGATCATCGAGCCGAGCGCCTCTGGGGGCAGCGGCTCCAGGCCCCGGGCGGGCAGCGGGTTACCGGCCGGCACCGCCGTCCAGCTGCCGGCCCCGCGCCGGGACTCCAGGAACCCTTCGGCCCGCAGCGCCTCGTAGGCCGCGGCGACCGTCGTGCGGCTGACGGCCAGGGCGAGCGCCAGTTCCCGTTCTGCGGGCAGCCGGGCGGCGACCGGGACCCGCCCCTCCAGGACGAGCAGCCGGACGCCGTCCGCGAGCGCGCGGTAGGCCGGTGGCCTGCGGTTGCCGGGGCCCGTCGGCCTGGGCTGCTGGGCGTGGAGCTGCCGGGCGAGCTGAGCGGCACCGACCGCCGATGTCCACTGGGCCATGAGAATCAGTCCACCTTCCTCGGATTGGCCATGGTTGGCGGCCAATCCGCTGCCACAGAGTGACATGCGGCAGTCCACTACCACTAGACCAGGGGGCCCACTTGTCCACCACCGCCGTCCGGCAGCGAACGCACCTCACCCGCCGGCTGCTCCAGCTGTACGCGGGTCTGGCGCTGTACGGGGCGAGTTCGGCGCTGCTGGTCGTCGCCGGTCTCGGTCTGGAGCCGTGGGGAGTGCTGCACCAGGGGCTCGCCGAGCGCACCGGGATCACGATCGGGGTCGTCTCGATCATCATCGGCGCGATCGTGCTGCTGCTGTGGATCCCGCTCCGGCAGCGGCCGGGACTGGGCACCGTCTCGAACGTCTTCGCCGTCGGGATCGCGATGGACGGCACGCTGGCCCTCGTCCCCGATGTGCACGGGCTCGTCGCGCGGGCCGGGGTGATGGTGGCGGGCATCGTCCTGAACGGTGTGGCGACGGGGCTGTACATCGCCGCCCGGTTCGGTCCCGGGCCTCGTGACGGGCTCATGACCGGTCTGCACCGGCGCACCGGCCGCTCCATCCGGCTCGTCCGCACGGCGATCGAGGCGGCGGTCGTGGTGACCGGGTTCCTGCTCGGCGGTTCCCTCGGCATCGGGACGGTCCTCTACGCCCTGGCGATCGGCCCGCTCGCCCAGTTCTTCCTGCGCTTCTGCGCGATCCCGGACGACGGCCGCCCCACGGCCACCACCCCGCCGTCCGGGCAGGCGATACTGCCGCAGTGACTTCCGTACGCCATCCCTATCTGGACCACCCCGCCCCGCTCGCGTTCGCCCACCGGGGCGGTTCGGCGGACGGGATCGAGAACACCGCGGCGGCGTTCCGCCGGGCCGAGGAGGCCGGGTACCGCTACTTCGAGACCGATGTGCACGCCTCGTCGGACGGCCGCCTGGTGGCCTTCCACGACACCACCCTGGACCGGGTGACGGATGCCGGGGGCCGGATATCGGAGCTGCCGTGGAGCGAGATACGGCGGGCCCGGGTGGCGGGCCGGGAACCGCTGCCGCTGTTCGAGGAGTTGTTGGAGGCGTTCCCGCAGGCGCACTGGAACGTGGACATCAAGGCAGCACCCGCCCTTGAGCCGCTGGTGGACCTGATCCGCCGGGCGGACGCCTGGGACCGCGTGTGCGTCGGCTCGTTCTCCGAGGCCAGGGTCGCCAGGGCGCACCGCCTGGCGGGGCCCCGGCTGGCCACCTCCTACGGAGTCCGCGGGGTACTGGGTCTGCGGCTGCGCTCGTACGGGATTCCGGCGGCGCTGCGCGCCGGCGCGGTGTGCGCCCAGGTGCCGGAGAGCCAGGGCGGCATCCGGCTCGTGGACCGGCGCTTCGTGCGGGAGGCGCACGCGCGGGGGCTCCAGGTGCACGTCTGGACGGTCAACGAACCGGAGCGGATGGCAGCGCTCCTGGACCTCGGCGTGGATGGCATCATGACCGATCACATCGAGACGCTGCGCACGGTGCTGAGCGAGCGGGGGGCCTGGGCCTGACGCCGGCCCGGTGACGTCTCCACGGGGAGAGACGAGGGGTGCGCGATGAGCGCCGAGACGACGGATGCCGCCGAACCGACCCGGGGCACGCCCGGGGCGGCCGACCCCGGTGAACGCCGGCGCGAGCAGCGCGGCTGGTACTTCTACGACTTCGCCTGCTCGGTCTACTCGACGAGCGTCGTCACGGTGTTCCTGGGCCCGTATCTGACCTCGGTCGCCAAGGCCGCCGCCGACGCCGACGGCTACGTCCGGCCGCTCGGCATCCCGATCCGTGCCGGGTCGCTGTTCGCGTACACGATCTCGGCGTCCCTCGTCGTCGCGGTGATCCTGATGCCGATCGTGGGCGCGGCCGCCGACCGGACGGGCCGTAAGAAGCCGCTGCTGGCGGCGGCCGCCTATGTGGGCGCCACCGCCACCGCCGCGATGTTCTTCCTGGACGGCACCCGCTATCTGCTCGGCGCGTTCCTGCTCATCGTGGCGAATGCCGCGATATCCGTGTCGATGGTCCTCTACAACGCCTATCTGCCACAGATCGCGGAGCCCGACGAACGCGACGCGGTCTCCTCGCGCGGCTGGGCCTTCGGCTACACGTCCGGGGCGCTGGTCCTGGTCCTCAACCTGATCCTCTACACGGGTCACGACTCCTTCGGCCTGTCCGAGTCGGACGCCGTCCGGATCTGCCTGGCGTCGGCCGGTGTCTGGTGGGGCGCCTTCACCGTCGTACCGCTGCGCCGGCTGCGCGACCGTCGGGTGGCGCCGGGCCACGGGGCGGTCGGGTCCGGATGGGGGCAGCTGATGGCGACCCTGCGCGACATGCGCCGCCATCCGCTCACCCTCTCGTTCCTGCTGGCGTACCTCGTCTACAACGACGGCGTGCAGACGGTGATCTCCCAGGCCTCGGTGTACGGCTCCGAGGAGCTGGGCCTGGACCAGACGACGCTGATCACCGCCGTCCTGCTGGTCCAGATCCTCGCGGTGGCCGGAGCCCTGGGCATGGGCCGGCTGGCCCGGGTGTACGGCGCGAAGCGCACGATCCTCGCGTCCCTGGTCGTGTGGACGCTGATCCTGGTCGCCGGCTACTTCCTGCCGGCCGACGCGCCGGTGTTCTTCTACGCGCTGGCCGCGGCGATCGGTCTGGTCCTCGGCGGCAGCCAGGCCCTGTCGCGCTCGCTCTACTCGCATCTGGTGCCGCGCGGCAAGGAGGCCGAGTACTTCTCGGCGTACGAGATGAGCGACCGGGGACTGAGCTGGCTGGGGCCCCTGGTGTTCGGTCTCGCGTACCAGCTGACCGGCAGTTACCGGGACGCGATCATCTCGTTGGTGATCTTCTTCGTGGCCGGTTCGGTACTGCTCGCGAGGGTGCCGGTCAGGCGGGCCGTGGCGGCTGCGGGGAATCCCGTTCCCGAACGGATTTAGACGTTGAAGTAAAAGGCCGGTAGTGTACGCCTTTGGCCTGCCCGGAGGACCGTTACTGCCAGTGGAAGAATCCAAACCGTTGGGTGACAACTTCTGCCAGATGTGACAAACCGGGCATTGGCGGGTACTTGAACCCTGGCAAACCTGAATACTCAGCGGCACGACGGGCGACGCATGACCGGCAACGGGAATCTTTGCCGCCGACCGGACGTTGAGCCGGATGACGACGACAGCGACACCTGTCCTGTGGGCGACAAGCCCGGGAGGCACGATTCATGAGTGAGCGAGCTCTCCGCGGCACGCGACTTGTGGTTACCAGCTACGAGACGGACCGCGGCATCGATCTGGCCCCGCGCCAGGCGGTGGAGTACGCATGCCAGAACGGACATCGATTTGAGATGCCCTTCTCGGTAGAGGCGGAAATTCCGCCGGAGTGGGAGTGCAAGGCGTGTGGCGCCCAGGCACTCCTGGTGGACGGGGATGGCCCCGAGGAGAAGAAGGGCAAGCCTGCGCGTACGCACTGGGACATGCTCATGGAGCGGCGCACACGCGAGGAGCTGGAGGAGGTGCTGGCCGAGAGGCTGGCGGTTCTGCGCTCCGGAGCCATGAATATCGCCGTGCATCCGCGGGACAGCAGGAAGTCTGCTTGACCGCGTAGCACAGCACTGAGACAGAGCTGCGGGCCGCGACACCTTGTGTGTCGCGGCCCGCAGCTCTGTCCGTACGCCTTGACGGGCCGTACGCCTTGACGGGCGTCAAGGCGTACGAGGGGTTTACGGCGTCAGGGGCGGGCGGGGGTTCTCGTCCGGGTGGGAGGGGTCCTCGCGGATCACCTCGCCCTGGACGACCTTTCCGTCCGGCCGGTGCATCCGGGCCTGCTGGAAGGCGTCCGAGAGGCCACCGGGGGCCGTCCTGCGCATCCGCCGCTCCAGCGAGCGCTCCGCGTACTTGCTGAGCGCGGAGCGGACCGGCGGCACCAGGAGCAGGAGTCCGGCGACGTCCGAGATCATCCCCGGGATCATGATCAGCAGCCCGCCGAGCATCAGGAAGCCGTTGCCCCTGCTGCTCGAAGGTGCGGGCGAGGAGCCGCTCGCACCCGGCTGCCCCGGCATCTGCTGGAGCGTCTCGGTGAGGTTGCGGAAGGCCCGGCGGCCGGCCGCCTTCATCACCACGGCTCCGAGCACGACGCCCGCCGCCAGGAGCAGCAGGACGGTGAACCCGCCCGCCACGTCCCCCACCACGATGAGCAGCCAGATCTCCAGCACCGCCCAGGCGGCGATGGCGAGAGGTACGAAGGTCCGGGCGCGTGAGCGCCGACGGGCGGTCGGGGGCGGTGTGCCGGTCGTCATACCCCCAGTGTGCCTGGCCGGGCGTCCGGGCGCGGTAAGGGGGTGAAGATCATCCGGCCCGACGCGTCAGGGCGTCCGGCGTCCGAGCACCCGGTTCGTGCGGGTGGTGACGCCCCAGGCGGTCACCCGCCAGAGCGCCTCGACGAGGATGTCCCGGCTCATCTTGGAGTCACCGACCTCCCGGTCCACGAAGGTGATCGGGACCTCGACGACGTGGTAACCGGCCTCGATCGAGCGGCGTGCCAGGTCGACCTGGAAGCAGTAGCCCTGCGAGGCGACCTCGTCGAGGCCGATCCCCTTCAGGGTCTCCGTACGGAAGGCCCGGTATCCGCCCGTGACGTCCCTGGTCCGGAGGCCGAGCATCAGCCGCGAGTAGGTGCTGCCGCCGCGGGAGATCATCTCTCGGGACTTGGGCCAGTTGACCACGCGCCCGCCCGGGACCCAGCGGGAGCCGAGCACCAGGTCGGCGCTCTTGAGCGCGGTGAGCAGCCGGGGCAGCTCCTCGGGCTGGTGGGAGCCGTCCGCGTCCATCTCGACGAGCACGCCGTAGTCGTGCTCCATCCCCCAGTGGAAGCCGGCGAGATAGGCCGCGCCGAGCCCTTCCTTGCCCTTGCGGTGCAGCACATGGACCTGGTCTTCGGCGGCGGCCAGTTCATCGGCCAGCTTGCCGGTGCCGTCGGGGCTGTTGTCGTCGGCGACCAGGATGTCCGCCTCCGGTACGGCGGCGCGCACCCGGCTGACGATCGGCTTGATGTTCTCGGCCTCGTTGTAGGTCGGAATGATCACCAAGGTTCTGCCGAGCGGGCCGTATCGCCTCTGACCGCCGTCGTTCACTAACTGCCCCTTAAGTCCGTACGCAGACACACACCATATCCAGCGTGGCGGGACCGCAGACCGACCCGGTCGGGGCGGTTCGGCGGTGGCGGCGGACAGAAGAGCGGAAGTACGGACAGAACTGCGGATCGGGGCCCGGCGTCCTTCGGGCCGACCTGGGACCCGCCGGCTGCGGATCGACCTAGAGCCGTTGTCTACTGAACGTCCGGGCCCCACCCGGGTCGCACCCTCCGTCCGGCTGAAACCTTCCCTCGCCCCCGAGGCGCGGGCGCTGAACCTGGCTGTGAGTGGTGGTGCGCCGGTGCGGCACACCACCCCACGACCCAGCGGCGTTCGACGACTGCGTGGAGGTTTAACCGGTCGGACGTCCTGTGGTGGACTCGGCCGAACCTACCGGCCGGTGGGCGCATTCTGTCAATACTTGCCTGACCTGCGCCCTTTACCGAACTTGCCTGGTCAGTACCGGAGATCCCCAGGTCGCGGGAGAACCGGGGCACCTTCGATCGGCGGTACGAAATGTCCGCACGTCACTCGTTCGGCCGTACGTAGACAGTTTGTCCGAACACGACCGTGCGCAGGCAGACCGGGAGCGCGGCCCCCGGGCTGAGGTCCGGCAGTCCCGGCGTCCCCGACCTGGGGTCGGTCGACCAGCGGGCGACCCGGTCGTCCGGAGCCTGGACCACCAGGTCCTCGGTGCGCCAGACCGCGTAGTCGGCCGGGGCGCCCGGCACCAGGGTGCCCGCGTCGTCGCGGCCGACGGCCCGCCAGCCGCCCCTGGTGTGGGCGGTGAAGCCGGCCCGCACGGAGATCCGGTGCTCAAGCGTCCGGTGGAACGCGGCGGCCCGCACGGTCCCCCACGGGTCGAGCGGGGTCACCGGGCTGTCGGAGCCGAACGCGAGGGGCACACCGGCCCGCAGGAGGGCCGCGTACGGGTTGAGGGTCCTCGCCCGCCCGGCACCCAGCCGCTGGGCGTACATGCCCTCCTCACCGCCCCAAGCGGCATCGAACGCGGGCTGGACGGAGGCGGTGAGGCCCAGCTCCGCGAAAGCGGCGACGGTCTCGGGGGTGAGCATCTCGGCGTGCTCGATCCGGTGCCTGGCGGCCCGCACCCGGCTCAGGCCCACCTTCTCCGCGGCCGCCCTGACGCCTTCGACGACGGCGCTGAGCGCGGCGTCCCCGATGGCGTGGAAGCCCGCCTGCAACCCGGCCTCCGTGCAGGCCGCGACATGGGCCGCGATCTGCGCGGCGTCCAGGTGGGCGGTGCCGGTCAGCGGGGCGTCGGCGTACGGCTCGTGCAGGCAGGCGGTGTGCGAGCCGAGCGAGCCGTCGACGAAGAGGTCCCCGGCCGCGCCCACCGCACCGAGCTCCCGGATGCGCCGGGCATCCTTCTCGTCGGCGACCTGTTCGGCCCAGTATCCGAAGACCCGCGGACCCGGCTGTCCGGCCGCGAGCTTCAGCAGCGCGGTGAAGTCCTCCTCGTCGGAGATGTCGGGGCCGCCGCACTCGTGGACCGTGCCGATGCCCAGGGACGCCGCACGGTCCAGCGCGGCGCGCTGGGCCGCTGCCCGCTGGAGCGGCGAGACGGCGCCGTGGGCGGCCGCGCGCACCGCGTGGTGGGCGGCGGCGGTCAGCGGCGCCTCGGGGTGGTAGCCGGCCATCGAGGCGATCGCGGGGACCAGGTCCAGCAGCGCGGTGCTGGCCACCGCCGAGTGCACGTCGATCCGGGGCAGATAGACCGCCCGGCCGCCGGCCGCCGCGTCCAGCTCCGCGCGGGAGGGCGGACGCCGCTGCGGCCAGCGCGTGGCGTCCCAGCCGTGTCCGAGGACCACCCGCTCCGCAGGGTGCGCCGCCACGTACGTCCGTACGAGGGCGAGGGCCTCGTCCAGGGAGCGGGCGCCGGAGAGGTCCAGGCCGGTGAGGGCCAGGCCGGTCGACGTGGTGTGGACGTGGGCGTCGGTGAACGCGGGGGTGACGAGCGCCCCGTCGAGGTCGATCACCTCGTCGACGCCGCCCGCGAAGGCGTCGGCGGCCCCTTCCGAGCCCACCCAGGCGACATGGCCCCGTTCGACCACCATGGCGGTGGCGAAGGGATCGGCGGGGCTGTGGACGTCTCCACCGCGCAGCAGCACGGTGCGGTGTTCGCTCTGGGGGGCGGTGCTCTCGGTCATGGTGACCAGTCTCCCGCCTGCCGGGTCCCGCCCCGTGCCCGGCCCCTCAGATCTGCGGCGGCCGTGCCTCGTACGGCGTGGAGAGGACGACCGTGGTGCGGGTGGAGACACCGGCGAGCGAGCGGATGCGCGTCAGCAGGTGCTCCAGCTCCAGCGGGGTCGCGACGCGCACCTTCAGGATGTAGTTCTCGTCACCCGCGACGCTGTGGCACGCCTCCAGCTCCGGGACTCCGGCGAGCCGCTCCGCGATGTCGTCCGGGGCGCTCGGGTCGAAGGGCTTGACCGAGATGAACGCGGTCAGCGGCAGGCCGACGGCCTCGGGGTCGACGACCGCGGCATAGCCCCGGATCACCCCGCGCTGCTCCAGCCTGCGGACCCGCTGATGAACGGCCGAGGTGGACAGGCCGGTGGCCTTGCCCAGGTCGGTGTAGCTCATCCGCCCGTCCCTGACGAGCAACTCCACGATTTGACGGTCCAGCTCCTCCATATGGATCAATCTATGGCCCCGGGCCCCTCCAGGCACAGCCGCAGGAGCCGCCGAAGGGCACCCCGTGGTGGTCATGTGATGAATGCCACAGGTTTACGGGCCGGTAGCCGAGCACCTCGCGGTTACCGCCGATCCACGACGGGAAGTGCTTGCTTTGGCCGAGGCCACGGCGCCTTGTCGGCCCACCCGAGGGGGGAATTTCCATGCAGAGCCTGAAGGTCACCGGACGTACCGAACCGGAGCCCGTTGATCCGTTCGAGGACACCGCGCCCGACGCGTACGACACGCTTGAGATGTACCGGGTCACCTGCCCGGACTGCGCACAGCCGATCGCGCTCCTGGCGGACGAGACCGCGCTGCCGGAGCACGCGCTGTGCCCGTCTCCGTGGAACCCGTTCGTCCTCACGGTGTGCGCCGGTACCGGCCGTCCGGCGTCGAAGGCGCGGCCCGCCGACGAGTCGCCCGACGTCCAGGAGCAGGAGACGGCCCTGCTGTTGACGCTCCCCCAGGGGCTCGACTGGAGGATGCAGCCGTTCTCGCACGCCGGGGGCAGCGCCTCCCGCCCGTTCCGGATGCCGCACCAGGTCCGGCGCGAGGCCGCCTGATCCCGGCCGCCGCCTCCGCGGGACGGCGAACCGGCTGACGCGACGCGACCGCGCCGCATCACGACGGCCCGGCCGGCGTGGTGCGGTCGGCGAACGGGAGCGTTCCGGCACCCGAGCCGCCCGGGGGCCCGGCGAACGAGCGCCCGAATCGGCCGGACAGTGACCAGGCCCGGCCCCCCCAGCGTTGACCTGGCATGACCCTGCTGCATCACACGGCCGGCCCCGGTCGACGCCGTCTCGCCGTTCCGGCCTCCGAAGAATCGATTCCGCAGCCCGGACCCTCGCCGGCGCCGCAGTCCGAGCCGCCGCGCCGGGTTCCCCACTCGACCGATCCGCCCATCTACCGGGCGCTGCTCCGGCACTGGGAGAGCGCCGGGAGGACCCCGCCGGGCCGCCATGACCAGGAGTGGAACCGGATCATGACGACGCCCGTGTGGTCCGACCGGCCGCTGCGGGTCAGTGCGTCTCAGGACCCGCGAGGTGGCGGGCGATGACCATGCGCTGGATCTGGTTGGTGCCCTCGACGATCTGCAGCACCTTGGCCTCACGCATGAGCCGCTCGACGGGGAAGTCCAGCGTGTAGCCGTACCCGCCGAGGACCTGGACGGCGTCGATGGTGACCCGCATCGCGGCGTCCGTGCAGAACAGCTTGGCCATGGCCGCCTGCCGCGAGAACGGACTGCCCGCGTCGCGCAGCCTGGCCGCCTCCAGGTAGAGCGCCCGGCCCGCCTCGATCTGGGTGGCCATGTCCGCGAGCATGAACCGCAGCCCCTGGAAGTCCGCGATGGGGCGGCCGAACTGCTTGCGCCCGGTGGCGTAGGCGACGGCCTCGTCCAGCGCCGCCTGGGCCACGCCGATGGCGCACGCGGCGATGCCGAGCCGCCCTGAGTCGAGTGCGGACAGCGCGATAGCGAAGCCCTGCCCCTCCTCACCGATCCGGCGCGCGTCGGGGACCCGGACACCGTCGAAGTGGAGCTGGGCGGTGGGCGAGCCCTTCATGCCCATCTTCTTCTCGGGGACGGCCGCGCTCAGCCCTTCGGCGTCGCCGGGAACGAGGAAGGCGGTGATCCCGCGGGCGCCGTCGGCGCCGGTACGGGCCAGCACGGTGTAGAAGTCCGCGACGCCGCCATGGGTGATCCACGCCTTGGTACCGGTGATGACCCAGCTGTCCCCGTCCCGTACGGCCTTCGTCCGCAGCGAGGCGGCGTCCGAGCCGGAGGCGGGCTCCGAGAGGCAGTAGGCGCCCAGCAGGCCGCCCGCGAGCATGGCCGGCAGGTGTTCGGCCTGCTGCTCCTTGGTGCCGTATCCGGCGACCGCGTGGCAGGCGAGGGAGTGGACGCTCACGCCGAGCCCGACGGTGAGGCGGGCGGAGCTGAGCTCTTCGAGGACCTGGAGGTACACCTCGTACGGCTGGTCGCCGCCGCCGTGGGCGGAGTCGTACGGCAGTCCGAGCAGGCCGGAGCCGGAGAGCAGCGTGAAGACCTCGCGCGGGAACCGGCCGGCGTCCTCCTCCTCGGCCGCCCTGGGCACGATCTCCCGCTGGGCGATGTCGCGGACGAGCGCGATGAGCTGCCTGGACTCCTCTGTGGGCAGACGGCGTTCCACTGACTGCGGGGCACGGTCGGGCATGACGGCGCTCTCCTCCCTGTCGGGCGTTGCGGCGATCGCGCGCGCGGGGTGTGTGCGGCGCCGCCGGGGATCTACGGGCGGAGCCCGAAAAGACTGCGGTCCAGCCGATGTTGCCCTCCCGGATTGCGAGAGGTGCCGGTCAGCGGCTGTGGCGGCTTGAGTATGCCCGATAGGACGGTATCCGTCACTGGGTGACAGGGCACTTCGGCCACGTCGGGCGGTCGCGGGCCGTCCTGGCGAACGGTCAGCGGAATTGGTCCGAACCATTGACCCAACTGGTCTAGTCCATCTACGGTTCACCGCGAACCGGCTTTCCGCGTTCATGCCAATTCTGTGCAGGCGCAGAGAGCCGGTCGTCCACCGGCAAGTCCCCTCCCCCACGAGGAGCAACGATGATCGGACTGCATCGCCCGGAAGCCCGCCTCCGGGCGCTCGCCGCCGCCGCCTGTACCACCGCCCTGGGCGCCGCCCTGCTGGGCGTCGCGGGCACCGGGTCCGCCGGCGCGGCCCCCGCAGAGCTGAAGGCCGCCGCCCCGGCGGCAGCGCCCGCCGCCCCCACAGCGGCCGGCAGCAAGGTGGTCGGCTACTTCACCGACTGGGGCGTCTACGACCGCAATTACCACGTCAAGAACATCGAGACGTCGGGCTCGGCCGACAAGCTCACGCACATCAACTACGCCTTCGGCAACGTCCAGGGCGGCAAGTGCACGGTCGGTGACTCGTACGCCGACTACGAGAAGACCTACACGGCCGACCAGTCGGTCGACGGGGTCGCGGACACCTGGGACCAGGACCTGGCCGGCAGCTTCAACCAGCTGCGCAAGCTGAAGAAGCTGCACCCCGACCTCAAGGTCCTCTGGTCGTTCGGCGGCTGGACCTGGTCCGGCGGCTTCGGTGAGGCCGCGAAGAACCCGGCGGCGTTCGCGGACTCCTGCTACAGCCTGGTGGAGGACCCGCGCTGGGCCGATGTCTTCGACGGCATCGACATCGACTGGGAGTACCCCAACGACTGCGGCCTGACCTGCGACACCAGCGGCCCTGACGCGTACGGCAACCTGCTGTCCGCCCTGCGCTCCAAGTTCGGCAGCGACAACCTGGTCACCTCGGCGATCAGCGCGGACGCCTCCGACGGCGGCAAGCTCGACTCCGTCGACTACGGCGGCGCCGCACAGTACGTCGACTGGTACAACCCGATGACGTACGACTACTTCGGCGCATGGGACGCCAAGGGCCCGACAGCCCCGCACTCCCCGCTGAACTCCTACTCGGGCATCCCCAAGGACGGCTTCAACAGCGAGGCGACCATCGCCAAGCTGAAGGCGGAGGGCGTCCCCGCCTCGAAGCTGCTGCTCGGCATCGGCTTCTACGGCCGCGGCTGGACCGGCGTCACCCAGGCGGCGCCGGGCGGCACGGCGACCGGCGCGGCCCCCGGTACCTACGAGGCGGGCATCGAGGACTACAAGGTCCTCAAGAACAGCTGCCCCGCCACCGGCACCGTCGCGGGTACGGCCTACGCGCTCTGCGGCACCAACTGGTGGAGCTACGACACCCCGGCCACCATCGGCACCAAGATGGACTACAAGAACGAGCAGGGCCTCGGCGGCACCTTCCTCTGGGAGCTCAGCGGTGACACCACCGACGGCGAACTGATCAAGGCGATCAACTGACCTCGGTGCGGCAGGCATGACGGTGGGCGGGGAGCCGGGCGGGCTCCCCGCCCACCGTCACGCCCGCCCGCCGCTCACATCAGGCCGAGCTGCGTGACGAACATCGCGATGACGACGACGAGCGTCCAGCCCAGGACGTTCTCCAGCAGCTTGGAACGGTCCCCGGGCCCGCCGGTCCGGGTACGGCGGCGGGCGGTGGTGGTTGCGGCGGCAGTCGCGGTCATGGCATCTCGTTCGGTCGGCCGGCAGTCGGTGTCCCCCGAGGACCCGACCACAGTGCCAGCCGGACCGGCCCCCGGGGTAGAGAGCTGCGTCACTGCCCCGGGGACGCCGGAGCGCGTCAGCGGACGCCGACAGCCGCCAGAGCCCGGCGCTGGGCGGGGGTCGGGTGCGCGGGGAAGTACAGGTAGCAGACGCCACCTGTGCCGGACACCACACCGCCGCTCGCGTTGTAGCGCTTGGTGCGGAGCCAGATCGTCTCCCACTCGTGCCGCTTGTAGACGCGGCGCACCGCCTCGTCGTCCGGGGACGCGGGGTCGTTGGCGATCACGTCGCCGTCCGCGGTGAAGCCGATCACCGTCATCAGGTGGCCGGAGGTGCCGTAGCCCGCGCCCGTCAGCTCCTCCTTCAGGAACGACTGGGACGTTATGGCCGGAATCCCCGCCCGGATCAGGGTCTCCAGGTCCTTCAGCGAGCCCAGCCGGGTCACCACGGCGCTCATGTCCTCGTACGTGGCAGCGTAGGCGGCGTTGAACGGCCAGTTGCCGCAGCCCTCGTACTGGTTGTCGTAGGTGAACCGCGCCGCGTGGCAGACCTGCGGGTCCGCCAGCCCCGGCTTGACCCAGGCGAGGTCCGCCGCGCTGGGGTGGCGGCCCCAGTACTCGATGATCATCTGCGAGGAGGTGGGGCTGCACCACGCCTCGCCGCCGTTGTCGTACTCGGGGTACTGGCCCGCGTGCACGTTCTGCGAGTAGCGCGGCACCGGCAGCTCCCGGACCAGCCCGGGGACGGAGGCGGGCACGGTGAAGCGGTCGGGGACGTCCGAGGCCATCGCGCCCAGGCGCCACACCGTGGGGGTGAGCCGGGTGCCGGGGGTGCGGTACAGGGTCAGCCGCAGCCGGTAGGAGGCGAGCCGCAGTCCGCTCGCCGCGTCGTCCACCGAGAAGGTGTCGGTCCAGATGGAGCTCTTGCCGTCGCTCTGGTCGTCGACGGACGTGCGGCGGATGTCGCCGTCGCCGGCCGCCCAGCGCCCCATGACGTACCAGGGGGACTCGGTGCCGTCCGAGTAGGTGCCCCGGAGCTCGATCTGGATCCAGGTGCCGGCCGGCGTGTGCGCGTTCCAGGAGGCGATCGCCTCGGTGGCCGGGACGGAGGAGCGGTGGACGGGTGAGGTCCAGGTCGCGTACTCCCAGGCGGCCGTCGTACCCGTGTGCGGGTCGGTGTAGTCGGTACGTCCCAGCGGGTGGCCGATCACCAGGCCCGCCCGGCGGCCCGCGACGGCTCGGGTCCCGGCGCCGGAACCGCAGCGCCAGTCGGTGTACGTACTCCAGGAGTGGTTGTCCACGGAAGCTGCCGCCGTCGAGGGTGCGGGGTGCGGGGCTGAAGAGGGGACGGCGGCGGCCGCGGAAGCGGTGGACGACACCGCTCCAGCTCCGGCCGCAGCCGCGATGGCGGCGGCGAGCACGGTTCGGCGTGAGGTCGGAATGGGCATGGGCGAGACCCCCGGTCGTAAGCGGAATGGGGCTTCAGGTGCACGACAGTGCGCCAACTATTGCGGCTCCTCCCCCGGTTCGGCCAGCGATTCGCCTCGCGCCGCCCGACCAATATTGGTCTCGACCACTGGCGTGACCTGCGGCGGCTCCGTAGCGGCTCGCAGACCGGACGGACTCGCGGACCGGACGGACTCGTAGGCTGGACGGATGAGCGACCTCTCGCAGCACGCCGCGCGGCTGCGCACCCTGCCACCTTCCTGCGGACCGGTCCGGCTGATCGCCGTCGACGGCCACGCGGGATCCGGCAAGAGCACCTTCGCCGCCCGGCTCGCGGCGGCGCTCGACGGCGCGCCCGTACTCCACCTGGACGATCTGGCCAGCCACGAGGAGATGTTCGGCTGGACGGACCGGCTCCGGAGCCAGGTCGTCGAGCCGCTGTCGCACGGGGAGCCCGCGCGCTACGAGCCGTACGACTGGACCGCCCGGCGCTTCGGCCCGCCGCGCACCCTGGAACCGGCTCCGGTGGTCCTGATCGAGGGGGTCGGCGCCGGACGGCGGGCGCTGCGCCCCTTCCTCGCACACCTGTTGTGGATGGATCTGCCCGCCGCCGAGTCATGGGAACGGGGCCGCCGGCGGGACGGTCCGGCCCTGACGGGGTTCTGGGACGACTGGACCGTCGCTGAATCGGCTCATTTCTCGGCCGATCCCTCGCGCCCCTCGGCCGAAACGTTGGTGCGTCAGTTGCCTGTGGGGTACGAGTGGTTGAAGGGATCCGGTGCGACAGCAAAAGCGAGTCGCTCCATCACCCAAAGTGATTAATCGGTGCCGCCATACCGAGCAGTCGGAAATCGGTCCGTAAGTGCCCCGGCTCTGCTTGACCCGGGGCGGTACAGGTCTTACGTTCTCAATGTGCGGCTTTTCGGAGCCCCCGCAGACGCGAAGCCCCCGGTTGTTCCCCCGTGATCGGGGGCTTCGTTCTGTGCCCGGCGCCCGTTCCCGGCCGCCTTTCACCCCATCGCGCTCACCCTGGGTCACGACCCCTCTTCAGCCTGCGGCGCCCTTAGTCGGACACTCCCTGCGCAGGTACGATGCCTCTCAGTGCGGTCAATTCCCGTTCGCGGCACAGCGGTTCGGCACGCCTCGGCGGGCAGCCGTGCGGCGGGACATCCTGGGGGCACGGTTTGTGGGGGACCAGATGGACATCGGCACGCAGGGCGCACAGGCCCCGGCCGACCTCGCCTGGCTGCGCGGCGTGGACGCCTACACGATGGGCGCCTACCCGCAGGCAGAGGAGGAATTCAGAGCCGCGGTACAGCTCGATCCCGGCATGGCGGACGCCTGGCTGGGCCTCCACGCGCTGCGGGCCGACACCACCTCTGCACTGCTGCACATGTACAGCCACCGTGACCGCTTCGGGGAGCAGCGCGGCCGCCACCGCCGCACGCTGAACTCCTGGTACTGGCTGGGCTGGTGGGTGCAGCCGGTGCTGGAGAGCCCGCGCGATCTGCTGCTGGCGCACGCCTCGCACTGGCTGGACGGACGCCATGTGCCGGAGCTCGACCGGGCGTTGGCCGGGCTGCCGCCGGTGGACGCCGACGCGCAGGTCCGCTTCCTGCACGCCTGCCGTTCCTACCTGGTCAAGGACTGGGAGCAGCTCGTACGCCATACGGAGCAGCTGATCGAGGACCCGCTGCTGGGCATCGAGGCGGGGCTGTTCGGCGGTATGGCCCGGGTACGGCTGGAGATGTACGGACAGGCCGAACCGCTGCTCTCCACCGCGCTGATGCGCTGTCGCAGCGAGCAGCCGCAGCGCAAGGAGCTGCGCTACTGGCTGGCCCGTGCGCACGAGGGGACCGGCCGCAGCGCTGCCGCGCTGCCGTTGTACCGGGCCGTGCACCGGATCGACCCGGCGTTCATGGACACCTCGGCGCGGCTGGCGGCGATCGCGGACTACGACGGGCTCGACGGCTCCGACGAGTTCTCCGGGCTGGCCGCGGTGTCGCTGACCGGTCCGGGGGGCGACGGCATGTACGTGGAGGCCCAGCCGGACGGCGACTCGGTCCTGGGCACCGATCTGGTGGACGGCCGGGATCCGCGGCCCGGTGGCGCTGATCCGCAGGACCTGCCGGGGGTGGGGGTGTCGCCTCCGCCCGGCGGGGCGCGGGAGAAGACCTCGGTACCGGGCCAGTCGGCGCCGTCTCTGTTCCCGGCCGGCCCGAGCGATCCGGTGCTGCTGGCCGAGGCCTTGGCCGAGCTGGAGCGAATGGTCGGGCTCGATCCGGTGAAACGGCAGGTCAAGGCCTTGTCCGCGCAGCTGAACATGGCGCGGCTGCGGGCCGGCCAGGGGCTCCCCGTACAGCCGCCGAAACGGCATTTCGTCTTCTCCGGACCGTCCGGCACCGGGAAGACCACGGTGGCCCGCATTCTGGGCCGGGTGTTCTACGCGCTGGGCCTGCTCGGCGGGGACCATCTGGTCGAGGCCCAGCGGGCGGACCTGGTCGGTGAGTTCCTGGGCCAGACGGCGGTCAAGGCCAATGAGCTGATCGATTCCGCACTGGGCGGGGTGCTGTTCGTCGACGAGGCGTACAGCCTCTCCAACACGGGCTACAGCAAGGGCGACGCGTACGGGGACGAGGCCCTGCAGGTCCTCCTCAAGCGGGCGGAGGACAACCGGGACCATCTCGTCGTCATCCTGGCGGGATACCCGGAGGGCATGGACCGGTTGCTCGCCACCAACCCCGGGCTGTCCTCGCGGTTCACCACCCGGGTGGACTTCCCCAGCTACCGCCCGCTGGAGCTCACCGCGATCGGTGAGGTCCTGGCCGGGGAGAACGGGGACGCGTGGGACGAGGAGTCGCTGGACGAGCTGCGGGCCATCAGCGGCCATGTCGTCGACCAGGGCTGGCTCGACGAGCTGGGCAACGGCCGGTTCCTGCGCACGCTGTACGAGAAGAGCTGCGCCTACCGCGATCTGCGGCTCTCCGGCTATGCGACGGTGCCGACGCGGGACGATCTGGCGACGCTGCGGCTGCCGGATCTGATGCAGGCGTACGGCGAGGTGCTGTCCGGGCGCCGGCCCCCGGAGCGGCCGACGGGGTGATCCCGGGCCGTCGGACGGGTCGGCCGACCCGGCCGACGGCCCGGGAGCCTCAGCCGACCAGGGCCGTGAGTTCGTCCGAGCCGGTCTGCCGCTCCCCGGTGCGGCGCGGCTCCGAGACCCGGTGGGCCGGGTCCCGCACCTCACCGACCAGCATCTCCAGGACGTCCTCCATGGCGACCAGGCCGAGTACCCGGCCGGAGGCGTCCGCGACCTGGGCCAGGTGCGTCGCGGCGCGGCGCATCACCGTCAGGGCGTCGTCCAGCGGGAGTTCGGCCCGTACCGTGGCCATCGGGCGCCACACGTGCTGCGGGACCGCCCGCTCGCCGTCCTCCAGGTCGAGGACGTCCTTCACGTGCAGGTAGCCCATGAACGGGCCGCCGCCCTCCGCGCAGACGGGGAACCGCGAGTAGCCGGTCCGCACCGTGAGCGCCTCGATCCGGCGCGGGGTGACGGACGGGTCGACCGTCACCAGGTTCGCCCGGCGCAGCAGTACCTCGGTGACGGGACGGCTGCCCAGCTCCAGCGCGTCCCCCAGCCGCTCCTGCGCCTCCGGCTCCAGGAGTCCGGCCTGTCCGGAGTCCTCGACCAGCCGGTTGAGCTGCTCGCTGGTGAAGACGGCCTCCACCTCGTCCTTCGGCTCGACGCCGAAGAGCCGGAGCACCAGCCGGGCGCAGGCGCCCAGCGCGGAGGTGACGGGGCGGCAGAGTCGGGCGAAGCCGACCAGGCCCGGACTGAGCCACAGCGCGGTCTTCTCCGGGGCGGCCATCGCCAGGTTCTTCGGGACCATCTCACCGATGACGAGATGGAGGAAGACGACGAAGACCAGCGCCAGCACATAGCCGAGCGGATGGATCAGGCCCTCGGGCAGGTGGACCGCGTGGAAGACCGGCTCCAGCAGCTGGGCGACGGTCGGTTCCGCGACGGCGCCGAGGGTCAGCGAGCAGATGGTGATGCCGAACTGGGCGGCCGCCATCATCTGCGGCAGGTTCTCCAGCCCGTACAGCACCTGCCGGGCCCGGCTGGACCCGGTTGCCGCGAGCGGTTCGATCTGGCTGCGGCGCACCGAGACGAGTGCGAACTCGGCGCCGACGAAGAAGCCGTTCGCGAGGACCAGGAGTCCGGCGAAGAGCAGTTGGACCAGGCTCATCGCGCCGCCTCCAGGACGCCATGGGCCGCCGGTTCCGCGGCGGCCTGCTCGTTGAACCCGGCCAGCCGTACGAAGCGGACCTTCTCGGCCCGGTAGTGGCCGACCTGGCGGACCGAGATCCGCCAGCCGGGCAGTTCGGCCCGGTCCCCGGGGGCGGGGATCCGGCCCAGCAGGTCGGCGACGAGACCGGCCACGGTCTCGTACGGGCCGTCGGGTACGTCGAGCCCTATCCGGCGCAGGGTGAGGACCCGGCAGCTGCCCTCGGCGTCCCAGGCGGGCCTGCCGTCCTCCGGGGCGGCTGGGGCCAGCTTGGGGCGGTCGGCGCCTTCGGCGTCGTGCTCGTCCCTGACCTCCCCCACGAGTTCCTCGATGATGTCCTCAAGGGTGACGACACCGGCGGTGCCGCCGTACTCGTCGACCACCACGGCGATCGGCTGCTCCTTGCGGAGCCGCTGGAGGAGCTGCTCGACGGGCAGCGTCTCCGGGACCAGCAGCGGGGGCACCGCGATCCGGCCTGCCGTGGTGCGCAGCCGGTCCCCGGAGGGAACGGCGAGCGCGTCCTTGAGGTGAATCATGCCGACGACCTCGTCGATGCGCTCCCGGTACACGGGGAAGCGGGAGAGGCCGGTGGCGCGGGTGAGGTTGAGGACGTCGGCCGCGGTGGCGGACGTCTGGAGTGCGCTGACCTTCACCCTCGGGGTCATGACGTGCTGGGCGGTGAGGCCGGCGAGCGACAGGGTCCGTACGAAGAGGTCCGCGGTGTCCTGTTCGAGGGTGCCGGCCTCGGCGGAGTGCCTGGCCAGCGAGACGAGCTCGCCCGGGGTGCGGGCGGAGGCCAGTTCGTCGGCCGGCTCCACGCCCAGCAGCCGCACCAGCCGGTTGGCGACGGTGTTCAGCAGCCCGATCACGGGCCGGAAGGCCATGGTGAACCGGTGCTGGGGACCGGCGACGAACCGGGCGACCTGGAGTGGCTTGGAGACCGCCCAGTTCTTCGGTACGAGTTCGCCGATCACCATCTGGACGGCGGCCGCGAGGAGCATGCCGATCACCACGCTGATGCCGGGGACGGCACCGTCGGGGAGACCGGTCAGGGTGAGTGGGCTCTCCAGCAGCTGGGCGAGGGCCGGCTCGGCGAGCATGCCGACCACCAGTGAGGTGATGGTGATGCCGAGCTGGGTGCCGGAGAGCTGGAAGGAGAGTTCGCGCAGGGCGTCGACGACGGTACGGGCCCGCCGGTCGCCCTCGGTGGCGGCGCGCTCGGCGTCCGCCCGTTCCACGGTGACGAGCCCGAATTCGGCTGCCACGAAGAATCCGTTGGCGAGGATGAGAAGGAATGCCGCACTGAGAAGCAGCAGGGGGGTGGTCATGCCGCCGCCTCCACGGAAGGGGCGGCGCAGGTACTACCGGAAGATCCGTCCATTGCTGGAGGGAGTCACTCCTTGGGTCGCAGGAAAGCCCCGCGGGCCTCAGGGGCCGTCTGGTGCGGGGCGGGGCGCGCACAGGGCGCCGCCGCCCCCCAGAGTAATCAACAAGAGGCCGTGCGGGGCAGGGGGCTCAGCCGTTGTCCGTGCCCGTGCCGTGGTTCTCGGCGAGGGCGCGGAGCGCGCGGGCGTCGCGAATGGCCTGCTCCTTGGCGATTCCGGGCTGGATGCCGAGGGCGGGCATGCTGGTCCCGTCGCTGAGATCGAGGAAGACCCAGGGGTCACCGGCACGCAGGTTGACGCGCAGGATCTCGGCCCAGGACAGCCGCCGGGTACGGGTGAGATTGACCACGGTCACCCCGCTGTCGTCCGCGACGACCTTGGGGCGGCTGAGCAGCGCCAGCACGCCGAGGAAGACCAGCGCGGTGAAGACGAAGCTGGCCCGCTCCCCGTTGCTGAGCTGCTCCAGGGTGAAGGCGACGGCGGTGATGACGACGAACATCATCACGCCGACGCTCAGCAGGACCACGCGGGTGCGGGTCGGCCGGAAGGTGACCGGGAGGGAGGGTGCGGGGGCTGACATGGTCTTCTTCCGTGTCCCGCCGTCAGAGCCGGCAGGCGTGGATGGCCGTGGTGAGGATGGCGCGGGCGCCGAGTTCGTACAGGTCGTCCATGATCCGCTGCGCCTCCTTGGCGGCGACCATGGAGCGGACGGCGACCCAGCCCTCGTGGTGCAGCGGGGAGATGGTGGGCGACTCAAGGCCCGGGGTGAGGGCGACCGCGCGCTCCAGGTGCTCGACGCGGCAGTCGTAGTCCATCATCACGTAGCTGCGGGCGACCAGGACGCCCTGGAGGCGGCGCAGGAACTGCTGCACCTTGGGGTCTTCGGCCGGGGCGCCGGTGCGGCGGATGACGACCGCCTCCGACTTCATGATCGGTTCGCCGATGACTTCGAGGCCGGCGTTGCGCAGGCTGGTGCCGGTCTCGACGACGTCGGCGATGATCTGGGCGACACCGAGCTCGATCGCGGTCTCGACGGCGCCGTCCAGGTGGACGACGGAAGCGTTGACTCCGGTATCGGCCAGGTGCTTGGCGACGATGCCCTCGTAGGAGGTGGCGATCGTCTTGCCGTCGAAGTCCTGCGGGCCCTTGGCCGTGCCGGGCTTGGTGGCGTAGCGGAAGGTGGAGCGGGCGAAACCGAGCTGGAGGATCTCCTCGGCTTCGGCGCCGGAGTCAAGGAGCAGGTCGCGGCCGGTGATGCCGATGTCGAGCCGCCCCGAGCTGACATAGATCGCGATGTCGCGCGGTCGCAGGTAGAAGAACTCCACCTGGTTCTCGGGGTCGACGAGGACGAGCTCCTTGGACTCCTTGCGCTGCTTGTAGCCCGCCTCATGGAGCATCGCCATCGCAGGCCCGGAGATAGCACCCTTGTTGGGGACGGCGATGCGCAGCATGAGGTCGGGTTTCCTTTGCGAAAGGGGTCTGGAGCGTCGGACGGGTGCGGAGGTCGTGCTCAGAGATGGGCGTAGACGTCGTCGAGCGAGATTCCGCGCGCGACCATCATCACCTGGACGTGGTAGAGCAGCTGGGAAATCTCCTCGGCTGCCGCGTCCTTGCTCTCGTGCTCGGCGGCCATCCAGACTTCGGCGGCCTCCTCGACGACCTTCTTGCCGATGGCATGCACACCCTTGTCCACCAGTTCGGCGGTACGGGAGGTGGAGGGGTCGCCGTCGGCGGCCTTGAGCTGGAGCTCGGCGAAGAGCTCTTCGAAGGTTTTGTTCGCCATGATGTCCTTAGAATACGGGGTCCCGGACAGGTACTCAGCGCCAGGGTTCGCTGACCGAGCGCAGCGTGGTGGCGGTGGCGACGGCGGCGGTGACCGCTTCGTGCCCCTTGTCCTCGTTGGACCCCTCGATGCCCGCCCGGTCGAGCGCCTGCTCCTCGGTGTCACAGGTGAGGACGCCGAAGCCGACCGGTACACCGGTGTCGACCGCGACCTGGGTGAGGCCGTTGGTGACGCCGTGGGACACGTATTCGAAGTGCGGGGTGCCGCCCCGGATGATCACGCCGAGCGCGACGATCGCGTCGTACCCGCGCCCGGCCAGCACCTTGGCGACCACCGGGAGCTCGAAGCTGCCGGGGACCCTCAGCAGGGTCGGCTCGTCGATGCCCAGGTCGTGCAGGGCGCGCAGCGCGCCGTCGACGAGTCCGTCCATGACCTTCTCGTGCCACTGCGCGGCGATGACCGCCACGCGCAGGTCACCGCAGTTGCGTACGGACAGTTCGGGTGCGCCCTTGCCGCTCATGTCTCTCCTACCGCTCGTTTCCTTGATGGCCGGTGTTCCGGGGCTACTGGTTGCCGCAGGTCGACACCGTGGCGGCGTCGAGCCAGGGCAGGTCGTGGCCCATCCGGTCCCGCTTGGTGCGCAGGTAGCGCAGATTGTGCTCGCCCGCCTGGACGGGCATCGGTTCCCGTCCGGTGACGGCCAGGCCGTGCCGCAGGATCGCTGCGGTCTTGTCGGGGTTGTTCGTCATCAGGCGCAGGCTGCGGACGCCGAGGTCCTTGAGGATCTGGGCGCCGGCCGCGTAGTCGCGGGCGTCGGCGGGCAGTCCGAGCTCCAGGTTGGCGTCGAGGGTGTCGACACCGCGCTCCTGCAGCTCGTACGCGCGCAGCTTGGAGACCAGGCCGATGCCGCGTCCCTCGTGGCCGCGCAGATAGACGACGACGCCGCGTCCCTCGTCCGTGATGCGCCGCATCGAGGCGTGCAGCTGGGGGCCGCAGTCGCAGCGCTCGGACTGGAAGATGTCGCCGGTCAGGCACTCGGAGTGGACCCGGACCAGGACATCGTCGCCGTCCCCGATGTTGCCGTGGACCAGCGCGACGTGCTCGACCCCGTCCACGGTGGAGCGGTATCCGTACGCGGTGAACGCGCCGAAGTCCGTCGGCAGCCGGACCTCTGCCTCGCGGCGGACGGTCGGCTCGGAGGTGCGCCGGTAGGCGATCAGGTCCTCGATGGAGATGATCGTGAGGCCGTGCTTGCGGGCGAACGGGACCAGTTGGGGAAGGCGCAGCATGACGCCGTCCTCGCCCGCGATCTCGACGATCGCCCCGGCGGGCCGCAGTCCGGCGAGCCGGGCGAGGTCGACGGCCGCCTCGGTGTGCCCGTTGCGCACGAGCACCCCGCCGGTACGGGCCCGGAGCGGGAAGATGTGGCCGGGCCGTACGAAGTCACCGGGGCCCGCGACGCCGCCGGCGAGCAGCCGGAGCGTGGCGGCCCGGTCGGCGGCGGAGATGCCGGTGGTGACGCCGTGCGCGCCCGAGGCGTCGACGGAGACGGTGAAGGCCGTCTTCATCGACTCGGTGTTGTGGTCGACCATCTGCGGGAGTTCGAGCCGTTCCAGCTCGGCGTTCTCCATGGGCGCGCAGATCAGTCCGCGGCACTCGCTCATCATGAAGGCGACGATCTCGGGGGTGGCCTTCTCAGCCGCGATGACGAGGTCGCCCTCGTTCTCCCGGTCCTCGTCGTCGACGACCACGACGGGCCGGCCCGCCGCGATGTCGCGGATGGCCTGCTCGACGGGGTCCAGGGTGAGGTCCTCCGAGGGCGCGTGGTGTTCCCGGTGCAACCAGGTGGGCTGGGCAGTCATGCCGTGGCTCCTTCCAGAGCTGGTGTCCGCGTACGCAGCCACCAGTCGCGCATGCCCCACAGGACGAGGGCCCCGTAGACGACGTAGATGAGACCGGAGAAGGCGAGACCGCTGTGGAAGTTGAGCGGTACGCCGACCAGGTCGACGAGGAGCCAGGCGAACCAGAACTCGACCATGCCTCGGGCCTGGGCGAGCATCGCCACGAGCGTGCCGGCGAATATGTACGCGTCCGCCCACGGGCTCCACGAGAGCGAGGGGAAGGCGGTGAACAGGCCGCCGACCGCGAGGGTGCCGACCGCTGCCCCGCCGAGCAGGTAGCCGCGTTCGCGCCAGGTGGCGAACCGTACGGCGATGGAGCCGTCCTGGGCCTGCTGCCTGCCCCGGGTCCACTGCTGCCAGCCCCAGACGGCCACCGCGATGACGATGACCTGCTTGCCGACACTGCCCGCCTGGTGCACCGAGACGTTGGCGGCGACCAGGACGACACCGGACAGCAGCTGCGCCGGCCAGGTCCAGATGGAGCGCAGCCAGCCCAGCGTGAGGGCGATCAGACCGATCGTGTTGCCGATCATGTCGGACCAGATGATGTGCTGACCGAAGACGCTGAACGCCTCCGAGTTCAGCCAGTGCAGGGCGCTCACTTCACCGGCTCCTCTGGCTCCTGCGCGCGGTGGCCGAGCAGCCGCTCGACGTACTTCGCGATGACGTCCACCTCCAGGTTGACCGGGTCGCCGGGCTCCTTGTGGCCGAGCGTGGTCAGGGCGAGGGTGGTGGGGATGAGGCTGATGGTGAAGTAGTCGGGTCCGGCGTCCACGACGGTCAGGCTCACGCCGTCGACGGTGATCGAGCCCTTCTCCACCACGTACCGGGTCAGCTCGGCGGGGAGGGACACCTTCACGATCTCCCAGTTCTCGGAGGCCTTGCGCTCGACGATGCGGCCGGTGCCGTCCACGTGACCCTGCACGATGTGCCCGCCGAGCCGGCCGCCGACCGCCATGGGCCGCTCCAGGTTGACCCGGGAGCCGGCCCGCAGCGCGCCCAGGCTGGACCTGTTCAGCGTCTCGGCCATCACATCGGCGGTGAACTCCTGGCCGTCGTGGTCGACGACGGTCAGGCAGACGCCGTTGACGGCGATCGAGTCGCCGTGCTTGGCGCCCTCGGTGACGACGGGCCCGCGCAGACGGAATCGGGAGGCGTCGCCGAGGTTCTCGACGGCGGTGACCTCACCCAGTTCTTCGACAATTCCGGTGAACACTCAGTTTCCCTTCGGAGCAGGGCCGGGGACGGCGGTGATGCGCAGATCGGGGCCGATACGCACGGTCTCGGTCATCTGGAGGCGCAACGCCTTGGAGATGGTGGGGATTCCGGCGTCGGCCAGGGCCGCGGGGCCCGCGCCGAGGAGCACGGGGGCGAGGTAGCCGACGATCCGGTCGACGACTCCCGCCGCGACGAAGGCCCCGGCCAGGGTCGGGCCGCCTTCGAGGAGTACGGAGCGGACGCCGCGCTCATGGAGGGCGGCGAGCAGCGCGGGAAGGTCCAGCCCGGGGCCGGACGCGGCGCGCGGCAGCCTCAGGACGGCCTCTGCCGGGAGGTGGCGGACGTCCGCGTCGTCGGCCACGGCGATCAGGGTGGGGGCGCCCGCGTCGAGGACCCGGGCTCCAGGCCGGACGGCGGTGGCGGCGGTGTCCACGACGACCCGCAGCGGCTGGACCGCGCCGTCGATGCCCCTGACCCCGAGCTGGGGGTCGTCGGTGCGGGCGGTTCCGGAGCCGACCACGACGGCGTCCGCCTCTGCGCGCAGCCGGTGGACGTCGGCGCGGGACTCCGCGGAGGTGATCCAGCGGCTGGTGGCGTCGGCGGCCGCGATCCGGCCGTCCAGGGTGGCCGCGTACTTCCAGGTGACGTGGGGGCGGCCCAGCCGCACGGAGGTCAGCCAGGCGGCGTTGCCCTGCTCGGCCTCCTCCGCGAGGAGGCCCCGCTCGGCCTCGACCCCGGCGGCGCGCAGGGTGTCGCCACCGCCGGTGGCCTGCGGGTTCGGGTCCCCGACCGCGTACACGACGCGGGCGATCCCGGCCTCGATGAGCGCCTGGGCGCAGGGGCCGGTGCGTCCGGTGTGGTTACAGGGTTCGAGGGTGACGTAGGCGGTGCCGCCCCGGGCCTTCTCGCCGGCCGCGCGCAGGGCGTGGATCTCGGCGTGCGGCCCTCCGGCGCGCTGGTGGAAGCCCTCACCGGCCGGCCGGCCCGCCGCGTCGAGGACGACGCATCCGACGACCGGATTGGGGCTGGTGGAGCCGAGACCGCGGGCTGCGAGCGCGATGGCTCGGCGCATTGCGGTGGTGTCGGCTGCGGTGTCCACCGGGTCCTCCTGCCTCTTCGGGCACGGACTCCGGGGCCTGTCGATGACGACAGATGAAGCGGAACGCAGAACGGGGACGCCGAATGCCGGAAAAACGGATGGATCGGTCGCCCGAAAACCATCCGCCGACGGCGGCGTACCCGCGAAACGGCCCGCCGCGCACTGCCTCCCATCCGGACTTTAACCGTCGGTCCAGGAATCTCACCTGGTCAACCGGCCGCTGGATGCGGACGGGTCGCGGACTATAACCGCCGGTTCGGAATTGCACCGACCCCGGAGTGCGCTGCTGCTGGTACAGAATCAGTGTGCCACGACTGGCCGTGGGCCATGCGGGTGAACGCTGTGGAGTGGCTCACAGACAGCCCGTGACGGTGCCCTTTTCCGGGGTGCGGGGTTCCGTCCTCAATCGCCGGACGGGCTTGAGTGCGGGTCCCCCGCGGGGCGCCCGCGTCCGGTGGGTGGGGGTTCGGGGTCCCTCCGGGGCGTCTCCTCAAACGACGAACGTGCGGGGGTCCGCATTGCGTACCCGGGTCTGTGTTCGTCGTTCTGCGGGGACTCCCCTGCACGCCCCCGAACCCGCCCGTCGCGCGCCTGCGACAGCACTCCGGCCGGTGTGCAGACGCGACTGGGCCTGGGGTGGGGACGTGCAGGGGAGTCCCCGCAGAAAATGGCGTACGACCCGAGTCCCTTACGTACCCGGGTGAACACGCCATTTTTGAGGAGACGCCCCGGAGGGGCACCACCCCCCACCCACCGGACAGGCGCACCCCGCACAGGCGGAGCACCCGCACTCAAGCCCGTCCGGCGATTGAGGACGGAACCCCCCGCCCCGGAGCCCCCGCACCGAACAGCGCGTCCTGTGCCGCCTCCCGCGCCGCGAGCAGCGCGCCGCGCAGGACCGCCGTGCCGCCGAGCAGGCCGGCCCTGACCTCGGTGCGCAGGGGGGACATCAGGGCGAGCCGTTCCTCGACCCGTGCGGCCAGCGCGTCGCCGCCCGCGAGACCGACCTCGCCCGACAGCAGCACGCATCCCGGGTCCAGGACCGAGACGACGGCTGCCGCGCCGAGCGCCAGCCGGTCGGCGAGCGCGTCGAGGAACGCCTCGCTGTCGCCCTCCCCCGCGAGGGCCGCGCGGACGGCCGCAGCCGAGCCCGGCTCCCGGCCGCCGGCCGGGACGGCGATGCCGTGGGCGGCGGCCAGTTCGCACAGGGCCACCGAGCCCGCCAGGGAGTGAAAGCCGCCGTCGCAGCTGACGGCAGACGGGGTGCCGATGGTGCCGGGCACTGGCAGGAAGCCGATCTCGCCCGCGCCGCCGGAGGCACCGCGGCGCACCCTCCCGTCCAGCATGACGGCCGCTCCGACGCCGTGCCCGAGCCAGAGCAGGACGAACGTGTCATGGTCACGGGCCGCTCCGACCCGGTGCTCGGCTACGGCCGCCAGATTCGTCTCGTTCTCGACGAGCACGCCGGCAGGCAGCCGCTGCTGGAGGGCCCGGACCAGTCGGCGGTGCCAGGCCGGCAGTCCTGTGGTGTCGCGGAGTTCTCCGGTGACCGGGTCGATCAGGCCGGGGGCGCCGATGCCGACGCTGTGCAGCGGCACGGTGCCGGCCCGGCGCGCGGTGCGTTCCAGGAGGGCCACGGCCTGCTCGACGGCGTCGTCGGTGGCGGTCTCGCTGCCGATCGGCAGGGTGGCCTCGGCCAGGGTCGCGCCCAGGAGGTCGGCGACGACCACGGCGAGGCTGTCGGTGCGGACGTCGAGGGCGGCGAGATGGGCGCGGTCCGCGACGATCCCGTAGAGCCGGGCGTTGGGGCCTCGGCGCTCGGCCCCGGCCTCTCCGACCACCCGGATCAGGCCCGCCCCCTGCAGCCGTTCGACCAGGTCAGCGACGGTGGGCCGGGAGAGTCCCGTCAGGGTCTTCAACTGCGTGGCCGTCAGGGGGCCGTCCTGCTGGAGGTGCCGCAGGGCGAGCCGGTCGTTGATGGCCCTGGCGGTGCTCGGTGATGCGGGCATGCCGGGATCCTTCCAGACCGTCGCCGCGATGGAGGCCGGCACGGCCTATTTATCAGGCAGGGTTCCTGATAGTTTACTGCCCGCATCGTGGAGAAGGACGCCGGGGAGCGTCGGAACCGCGGCATCGGAGAATTCCCAGGGGAGGGCACGGCGGCATGACGACGGATTCCACGGCAGCGGTCTTCAGCACGGAGCAGGTGAGGCGCGCCAGGTACGCCATCGCCGCGGTCTTCGCGGTACACGGAGCGGTGACCGGCAGTTTCGCCACCCGGGTGCCGTGGATCCAGGACCATGCCGGGCTCAGTGCCGGACAGCTCGGCATAGCCCTGGCCTTCCCGGCGATCGGCGCCTCGCTCGCGATGCCGCTGGCCGGCGCGATCAGTCACCGCTTCGGCGCCCGGACCGCGCTGCGCGGGCTGCTGATGCTGTGGACCCTGGCGCTGATCCTGCCTTCCATAGCCCCCAGCCTGCTGACGCTGTGCGCGGCCCTCCTGGTGTACGGGGCTTCGGCGGGCATGTCGGACGTGGCGATGAACGCGCTCGGGGTCGAGGTGGAGAACCGCCTCAACAAGTCGATCATGTCCGGGCTGCACGGGATGTGGAGCGTGGGCGCCCTGGTCGGTTCGGCGGCGGGCACGGTGGCCGCCCATCTGGGGGCCGACGCGCGGCTGCACCACGCCGTCGCCGCGCTCGTCCTCACCGCGCTCGGGCTGATCGCCTGCCGGCAGGTGCTGGATCTGCACAGCGAGCCGGACACGGAGGCTCCGCCGCGCTTCACCCTGCCGCCCAGGTCGGCCCTGATCATCGGCGCGGTGGGCTTCTGCGCGGTGTTCGCGGAGGGCGCCAGCCTGGACTGGTCGGCGGTCTACCTCCGGGATGCCCTGGACAGTTCCGCAGGTCTGGCTGCCGCGTCGACGACCGCGTTCGCGCTGACGATGGCGGTTGCCCGGATCGCCGGTGACCGGGTCGTCGACCGCTTCGGCGCGGTGCGGACCGTACGGACCGGCGGCGTGCTCGCCACCGTCGGCGGGGTCCTGGTGGTTACCGCGCCCAATGTGGTCCTGGCGTTGTGCGGCTTCGGACTGATGGGTCTCGGCATCGCCGTGGTCGTGCCGCTCGCCTTCGCGGCGGCCGGGCGCAGCGGGTCGAACCCGAGCCGGGCGATCGCGGGTGTCGCGACGATCACGTACACCTCGGGGCTGATCGCCCCGTCGGCCATCGGCTCGCTGGCCGAGGCGACCTCGCTGGTCGTCTCCTTCGGCCTGGTCTCGGTGCTGGCCTTCGGGCTGGTGCTCGGGGCCGGTGTGCTGCGGGCGGGCGATCGCAAGGTGTCCTCGTCCGACGCCGGGGTCCCGGGAGCGGCGCCGGCCGAGCCGCGCCCCTGAGCCGTCCGGGTCACCGGGCGCGGCGTGCACCCCGTGCCCGGATCCCGGCGGAGGGCGGTTGACGAACCGGCATTAACATGGCGCTGATCTTTTCCGCGGTCCGCGCCGTGCCCCGTGAGGCACCGGCCCGCCGCACCTACACACAGGGAGCAACCATGGGCGGCCTCGGCGTGCGCTGGACCTTGCACGGCGACGGGAAGACGCCCGCACCGGGAGCGGTCGTCCGCCCCGATGAGCGGCTCTCCTGGCCTCGGACGTTCGGGCTGGGCGCCCAGCACGTGGTCGCGATGTTCGGCGCGTCGTTCGTCGCCCCGGTGCTCATGGGTCTCGACCCGAACCTGGCGATCATGATGTCGGGTGTCGCGACGGCCATCTTCCTGCTGGCCACTCGCGGGCAGGTGCCCAGCTATCTGGGCTGTTCGCTCTCGTTCGTCGGGGTCGCCGCGACCATCCGGGCCAGTGGCGGCAGCAGCGCCGTGGTCACCGGCGCGGTCTTCGTGGTGGGCGTGGTGCTCTTCCTCGCCGGTCTCGCGGTGCAGCGGTTCGGCGCGCGGATCATCCACGCGGCGATGCCGCCGGTGGTGACGGGTGCGGTCGTGATGCTGATCGGCTTCAACCTGGCGCCGGTCACCGCGTCCACGTACTGGCCGCAGGACCAGTGGACGGCGCTGCTGGTGATGCTGTTCACCGGACTGGCCGTGGTCTGTCTGCGCGGTTTCCTGTCCCGGATCGCGATCTTCCTCGGGCTGGTCTTCGGCTACGTGCTGTCCTGGGTCCTGGACCGGGTGTTCGGGAAGATCCACTCCCCCGCCGGGGGCGCCGAGGCCGTGGACCACTGGCGGCTGGACCTGTCGGGGGTGGGGAAGGCCGACTGGGTCGGGCTCCCGTCGTTCCACGCCCCGAGCTTCGAGTGGTCCGCGATCCTGGTCGCGCTGCCCGTCGTCATCGCGCTCATCGCGGAAAACGCCGGCCATGTGAAGGCGGTCGGCGAGATGACGGGCCGCTCGCTGGACGGCAAGCTCGGCACCGCGATCGCCGCGGACGGGGCCGCCTCGATGCTGTCGACCGCGGTCGGCGGTCCGCCGAACACGACGTACTCCGAGAACATCGGCGTGATGGCCGCGACCCGGGTGTACTCCACCGCGGCCTACTGGGCGGCCGCCTGCTTCGCCCTGCTGTTCGGCCTGTGCCCCAAGTTCGGCGCGGTCGTGGCGGCCATTCCGGGCGGGGTCCTCGGCGGCATCACGGTGATCCTCTACGGCATGATCGGTCTCCTCGGTGCCCAGATCTGGCTGAACGCCAAGGTCGATCTGCGCAACCCGCTGAACCTGGTGCCGGCCGCGGCGGGCATCATCATCGGCGTCGGCGGGGTCAGCCTGAAGGTCACCGACAACTTCGAGCTGAGCGGGATCGCGCTCGGCACCATCGTCGTGATCACCGGCTACCACGTGCTGCGGGCCTTCGCCCCGGCCCACCTCAAGACCCAGGAACCGCTGCTCGACTCGGGGACGTCCGGCTACGACGGGAAGCCGCCGGCCGACGAAGCCTGACCGTTCGGTGGCCCCGGCCGGTACGCGGGGCCGGGGCCGCCGAACGGGCGGCGCGATCAGAAGGAGTCGCCGTACCAGTGGACCGCGCCGGGCGCCGTGACCGCGGCGCGCACCGACTCGGCCGGGGCGTGCAGCGGCCGTGCCATCCCCACGTGCTCCGTGACCTGACCGGCGTCCGCCAGCAGGACCGGCAGTGCGGCCCGCACCCCGGGAGTGACGGGAATCCGGACCCGGGCCCGGCTCAGCCCCGCCGCGGCGGCCCGTGAGCCGACGGCGGCGAACAGCGCACCCAGGCACGCCTCCGTGCCCGCGAACTCGCGCACCTCCACGCAGTCCCCCGCGTGCTGGGCCACGATCCAGCCGGTGAGCGCGCCGGAAACCGGGTCCCGCGCCACGAGCGACTGTTCGAGCGCGCCGTACCAGGCGGGCACGCGCACCGCCCAGTCCTCGGGCGCCCGCAGCGAGCTGAGCGGCCGCCGCGCGTTGTACGCGTGGTGCAGCGCGGCCACCTCCACGGCGTCACGGGCCGTGGCCGCACGGACCGGGTAGGGGTCCGGAGCGGGCGAGGGGGCGAGCGTCCCCTGCTCCGGAGCGGACGAGGCAGCAAGGGTCCCCTCGGTGTAGCCGCTCGCGAACTCCTGCCACCCCGAGCCCCGGTAGACGCCGGGCGTCCCGGTGAACAGCAGGGACCAGGCGCACTGTTCGGCCGTCATGGTGCGCTCCGCCGCCGCCAGCAGCCGCCGCACCAGCCCCTGTCCCCTGGCTTCGGGGCGGGTCGCCACGCTGCCGATGCCGCCGACCCGGCGCGGGGTGCCGTCCGCGTCCCGGATCAGCCTCGGTACGTAGACGACGACCGCGTCGATCCGCTCCCCCGCGTCGTTCTGCGCAACGAAGGTGTGCCGGTGGCGGTCCGGGTCGAGCGCGTGGAGGGCGGCGAGGTGCGGGGAGTCGAAGCACCGCTTCCACAGGGCGGCCAGAGCCGGATCGTCGGCCGGGGTGGCGGTGCGGACGATGGCGCTCACAGGATCAGGTTCCCGCCCGTGCGCACCCGTTCGCCGTCCTGCGGCATCGCGCCACGCCGGGTGCCGTCCTCCACGCACCCCGTGTGCAGGACCGAGTCCAGGGCTTCCGGGGCGAGGTGGAGGACGCCGCCGCTGAAGCGGACGCCGGTCGCCGCGTAGCGGTTCACGCCGTCGGCGATACGGATGTGCGCGGTGTCCGCAGAGGCTGCGGTGCTGCTGAGACCGGTGAGGTCCCAGGTCGTGCTCCCCGGCCCGGCCGCCCGGCCGAGCAGCATTCCGGCCTTGTTGCCGCCGGTGATCCTGGCGCCGCCGGTGATGGTGATCCGCTGGTCGCGCACGCCGCTGAGTTCGATGCCGGTGTTGTGGAACGTGCCGCCGTCCAGCCGCAGATCGGCCGAGCCCACCGAGAGGGGGGCCGCGTCCTCTGCGCCGGTTACGGTGCAGTCGGTGAGGTGGACGGGGCCCGCGCCGCGCAGGACGACGCCGTCGACGCCCTTGAACGTGCAGCGCACGAAGTGGACGGGTGCGGTGACGGGGGTCTGGACGAGGACGGCTCCGGCGGGCGGTTCGAAGGAGCAGTCGCTGACGGTGGTCGGCCGGTTGGAGCGCTCTGAGCGCTGGGCGACGGCGAAGGTCTTCGCGGTGCAGCCGCGCACCTGGGCCCCGTCGGCGTTCACCGTGAGGGTGCCGGCCTGGTCGAAGGTGGGGCGGGCGATCACCGTGACGTCGTCCAGGGTCAGGTCCGTGATCTTGGTGTTAGCGGTGAACCAGGAGCAGACGTGTCTGCGTACGGTGATCCGCTTGGCGGAAATGCCCCACTGGGCGCCCGAGTTGGCGATGTCCATGAGCCCGGAGTTGCCGTCGAAGAGCAGGTCGTGCTCGTACTGGCCGTGGGTGGTGAAGGGGTTGCCGCCCGCGTCGTCACCGTCGCCGTGGCAGTTCACGACGGTGCAGTAGGCGGAGGCGGTCAGGTCGTTGAGGTGGCGCACGTTGCTGGTGGTGCAGTCGGCCACCCGCCCGTACAGGCAGTAGATCTGCTGGGTGAGGTAGCCCGCGCCGCCGTACTCGACGGTGGGCGGGTTCTTCAGCGAGCAGCTCTCGGTACGGAAGCGGGTACACCAGCGGCGCATGACGACCGGCCAGAAGGTGCCGGTGGCGTGGATGCCGGAGACGTCGCAGCCGACGGCGTACTCGAAGCTGACGGGGTGGGAGCCGGTGTGCTCGTCGGGTCCCGCCCCCTCGAAGAGCATGTTGCGGATGTGGGTGTCGCGGACCGGCTCGATCCGGGTCCAGGTGAGGGTGCGGCCGGCGGCGAGTTCCCAGCCGTTGAGGTAGCCGATCCGGATGTGGCCCGCGTCGACGATCTCGGTGATCTCGACGAGCTTCTGCAGTTCCCGCTCGTCACCGCCGCCGCCCTCGACCGGGTCGACCTGCACCGACCACCACTGGCCGACCGCGAAGGCCTTCGCGTCGGGAACCGGGAAGGTGTCGGTGAGTTCGATGACCTTGCCGGAGAGCGGGTGCTTGACGGTGGTGTCGGTGACGGTGCCGCGGAAGGAGAGGACGGCGCCGAAGGGGTTGTCGTGGGTGTTCTTCTCGATGTCTGTGGTGTGGATGTGGTGGCCGCCGAAGTCGAGTTCGATGTTCGAGCGGTCGAAGAGGTGGCGTTTGGTGAACAGGAGGTCTGTGTGGGCCTCGATGCGGTGGACGGCCGGGTCGTTGACCATGGCGTCGAGTGCCGCGTCGGCGGGGGTCTTGGCGTCGAAGTGGCCGAAGGTGCGGAAGTCGAGCGTTCCGGTGTGGAGCTGGTGCCAGCGTCCGGTCTTCGCGTGGGTGGGGGCGATGACGGTGCCGCCGTTGTGGGCGGCGGTGGACTTCTTGTCCCAGCGCAGGGCCATCGCGCCGCCGTCGCCGGGGGCGTGGTAGCCGGCCAGCAGGATCTGGGTGCCGTCGGCGAGCGGCTTGGTGTTCAGGGCGCGCAGTGCGGCGACCGTGTCCAGGTTCAGTACGTCGCCGGTGTGGGCGGGGGCGGCCTGGGCCGGGGCTGCGGCCACGGTCGAACCGGCCATGACCAGACCGGCCAGACCCGAAGCCCGCAGCAGATTCCGGCGGGACGAAGCGTTCGCGGACATGACGGAGGTGCTCCTCGCGTTGTCAGTGCTTGTCGGTGCGTGCTCGGTGCGTGCTCGGTGCGTGCTCTGTGCGTGCGTGCTCGGCGCGCGCTCTGTGGGCTTGCGGAGAACCGGCCGTCAGATCGTGTTGCGGTACGGCGGCATGAAGCGCATCCGCGGCATCTGGTCGGCCAGCACCCCGCCGTCCACCACGATCCGCGCCCCGGTGAGGTAGGCACCCGCGTCAGAGGCGAGCAGCAGCAGGGCGCCCACACACTCATCGGGCTGTGCGTACCGGCCGAGCGGGATGCGCTCGCGGTACGCGGACTCGAAGGCCTCCCGGTCGAAGGGGAACTCGCCGTCGATGGGTGTCTCGACCATGCCGGGGGCCAGGGTGTTGGCGGTGATGCCGTACGGGGCCAGCTCGACCGCCAGGGTCTCGGTGAGCAGTTGGGCGGCGGCCTTGGAGGCGTTGTAGTGGGCCAGGCCCGCTTCGGCCACCAGTGCGTTCTTCGAGGTGATGGTGATGATGCGGCCGGGAACGGAGTCCGCCGTCATGTGTTCGGCGATGCGCTGGCTGAGGAAGAACACCGCGTCCACGTTGACCCGCATGATGTGCGACCAGCTGGCCGGGGTGATCTCGTTGAAGCGTTCCAGCGCGGCCGTGCCCGCGTTGTTGACCAGGATGTGCAGCGGCCCGCTCTCGGCGCGCACCGCGTCGGCGAAGCCGGCCAGCGCCTCGATGTCCGCGAGGTCCTGCCCGTACACCCGGCAGCGCCGCCCGAGCGCCTCGACCTCCGCCCGGGTCCGCTCGATGCCCTCGGCGCCCGGCAGGTCGACGAGCACCAGGTCGGCGCCCGCCTCGGCCAGTCCCACGGCGAAGGACCGGCCGAGGCCCCGGGCGGCCCCGGTCACCAGCGCGGTGCGGCCGGTCAGGTCGAAGCGGTCGGTGCCGCGGGGCGGGACGGCTGCGGTCATGGCGGGGCTCCTCCAGACGGAGAGATACGGAAAAGGGCCTTCGGGCTGGGTCGGGCCGCCGCGCGGGGGACACATGGGTGAGTGCGCGGCGGCCCTGCTACCGGCCGGCACCCCCGGACAGGGGGATGAACCGGGGTGCCGTACCGGTAGTCCGGGGAACGGCGGGTCAGCCGTTCAGGCCCAGCAGATCGAGCGAGGGCCGGTGGATGATCTCCTCGATCGCGTCCGCGTCCAGCGGCGGCAGCCCGGGGACGCCGGGGATACGGGCGATCTCCCGGAGCCCCTTCACCGAGTCGTCGACCGTCGTGAACGGGTAGTCGCTGCCGAACAGCACCTTGTGGAAGACCCCGTAGTCCTGGACCAGCCGGAGGCTGTGCCAGAGCTGGAAGGGCCGGTAGTGCAGGGCGCTGAGGTCGGCGTACACGTGCGGGTGCTTGCGGATGACCGCGATGCACTCGCCCTCGAAGGGGTGGCCGAGGTGGGCCAGTACCATCCGCAGCTCGGGATGGCGGATGGCGACCGCGTCCAGGTGGCGGGGCATCGCCCACTCCAGCGGCGCGCTGGAGACGAACGTCGTGCCGGTGTGCACCAGGAGCGGCAGCCCGTGCCGTTCGGCGTACGTGTACAGCTCGTCGTACTCCTCGGCGGCGGGGTCGAAGCCCGCGTACATCGGCATCAGCTTGATGCCGCGCAGGCCGAGCTCCTGGTGGCCGTAGCGCAGTTCCTCCTGCCAGCCGGGCTGGGTGGGGTCGAGCGCCAGGTAGCCGATCAGCCGGTCGGGGTGTTCCCCGACGTACGCGGCGACGGCCGCGTCGTCGACCCAGAGGCCGCTGCGCCTGGCCTTGCCGCCGACGACGATCGTGCGGGTGGAGTCTGGCGCCGTGGCGGCGTACTCCTCCCACTTCACCGAGAGGTCGACCTCGCCCTCGTGGGCGCGGGCGGAGTCGGAGCTGAACGGGTCGGTGAAGTCGTGGCTGTGCCGGAAGAGATGGGAGTGGACATCGGTGATCATGTGCGGTTCCGCTTCTCCCAGCCGTCCGCGAACATGTTCCAGAAGCGGTGGCTGGGCGGGTGTTCCTCGAAGACCTCGTCGACGAGTTCGACGCCGATCCCGGGGGCGGTCGGCAGCGCGATGCGGCCGTCCGCCATCGGGAGGGTGCCCTTGAGGGCGTCGAAGACGAACGGCTCCAGGAGCCCGTCGAAGGTTTCGAGGATCTTGAAGTTGGGGATTCCGAGCGCCGCGTGCACCGAGACGGTGGTGCAGAGCGGGGAGTTGGAGTTGTGCGGGGCCACCAGCATGCCGTGGGTGTCTGCGATCGCGGCGAGCTTCCTGACCTCGGTGAAGCCGCCGGCCATGGAGAGGTCGGGCTGGATGATGTCGACGGCGTTGGTGGCGAAGAGCTGCTTGTACTCGTAGCGGTTGTGGAAGTGCTCACCGCCGGAGATCGGGAAGGCGGCGCGCTGGCGCAGTTCCGCGTACCGCTCGATGTGGGTCCAGGGCATCGGCTCCTCGAACCAGCCGATGTCGAACGGTTCCAGTTCCCGTACGAGACGGGCGGCGGTCGGCATGGCGAACCGGGCGTGGCCCTCGATGAAGAGGTCGATGTCGGGGCCGATGGCCTCCCGGACGGCGGCCACGAGGTCGATGGAGCGGCGCAGTTCGGCGCGCTCCAGCTCGTGCAGGCCGGGGCCGAAGGGGTCGAACTTGAGGGCGGTGAAGCCCTTGGCGACGGTCTCCTTCGCCTTGGCCGCGAAGGTCTCCGGCTCGCGTTCCCCGGTGTACCAGCCGTTGGCGTAGACGCGTACGTCGTCGCGGCAGGCGCCGCCGGTCAGCCGGTAGGCGGGGACACCGAGCGCCTTGCCCATCAGGTCGTACATCGCCTGGTCCAGGCCGGACAGGGCGACGCCGCCCATGTCGCCGCCGCGCAGGAAGTCGCCCTGGTAGACGCGGAGCCAGAGTTCCTCGACGTCGAAGGGGTCGGCGCCGATCAGGTGGCGCCGGGCGATGGCCTCGGTGAGCGCGCAGACCTCACCGACCCGGTAGGGGTGGGTGATCTCTCCGATGCCGGACAGGCCCTCGTCGGTGTGGACCCGGACGTAGCCGAAGTCGCGCCAGGAGGTGCCGAGCATCAGGGTCTCGACGCGGGTGATCCGTCCGGCGGGGCCGACGGGGCGGGTGCGGTTGACGGTCAGCATCAGCGGGTCGCTCCACCCATGGTCGAGGTGTTCTCCAGGTCGCGGGCGCCGCCCTCGGCGAGGACGGCCCTGACCGCGGCTTCCGTGCCCTCGATCAGACGGTTCACGTCGTCGTCGGTGTGCGCGTAGCTGATGTGGCTGCGCTTGAGGTTGAGCGGCAGCTCGAACAGGCCGTGCTCCAGGAGCTTGCGGCGGTAGCCGACGAACAGCGAGGCGTCGTTGTTCAGCAGGTCCGCGTAGGTGCGGGGGGCCTCGCCCGGCATGAAGTAGCTGACGAAGACGGAGCCGTAGCCAGTGACGACGGCGGGGACGCCGAGGCGCTCGTACAGTGCGGTCAGTTCGGTGCGGACGCGGCCGCCGAGCCGGAAGACGTGGTCGTGGACCGGTTCCTCGCGGAGTTTGCGCAGCGTGGCGAGGGCGGCGGCGACGACGGACGGGTGGCCGTTGTACGTTCCGGCGAAGAAGGCGGGGGCGCCGGGGCGGGTGGAGAAGAGGTCCATCAGGTCTGCGCGGCCGCCGATCGCGCCGACGGGGGCGCCGTTGGCGATGGCCTTGCCGAGGGTGGTGAGGTCGGGGGTGACGCCGGAGATCTGCTGCCAGCCGCCCAGCGCATGGCGGAAGCCGGTGATGACCTCGTCGAAGATCAGGACGCTGCCGGCCTTCGTGGTCTCCTCGCGCAGCGTGGTCAGGAACTCCTGGTACGGCAGGAGCGCGCCGACGTTGTGCGGGACGGGTTCGACGATGACGGCCGCGATGTCGGAGCCGTGCTCCGCGAAGGCGCGCCGGACGGCCTCGCTGTCGTTGAACGGCAGGACAAGGGTGGCTTCGAGGACCTCGGGCAGGATGCCGGTGGAGATCGGGTCGTGGCCGCCGACCTTCTCCGGCGCGGAGATGACGTTGAGGCTGACCGAGTCGTGCCAGCCGTGGTAGCAGCCCTGGAACTTGACGACGAGGCGGCGGCCGGTCGCGGCGCGGGAGACGCGCAGCGCGTGGAACGTGGCCTCGCTGCCGGTGCTGGTGAGCAGCACCTTCTCGATCGAGGGGATCAGCTCGGTGAGCTGTTCGGCGAGGAGGACCTCGCCTTCGGTGACGCCGACGCCCATGTGGCCGAGGGTGGCGCCGGCCTCTGCGGTCGCGGCGGCCACGTCGGGGTCGTTGTGGCCGAGCAGCGGCGGGCCGAACGCCGAGTGGAAGTCGGTGTACTCGCGTCCGTCGGCGGTACGGAACCGTGCGCCGTCGGTCCCGGTGACGACCAGGTCGGTCAGTCCGGGAACGCTGCGCTGACCGCTGTTCACGCCGCCGGGTACGACCTGGCGGGCGCGTTCGGCGAGTCGGGCTCCGGATTCGTTGCCTACCGGGCCTGAACTCATGGTGCTTGCTCCTTGCGTCGAGAGTCGTCGGTTTTCGCGGGCCCTGCCCGGCCCGTGAGTCCCTGGCGCCATCCGCCCGGCAGTCGCCGCAGGAAGAGGTGATCCGTGGTGCTCGGTACTGCGTTTCACTTTTCAGAACGCTGTTCTGTAGAGCAGAACAGTGCCTGGATATTACGTCCGCCTCTGGGACCGGTCAACCCCCTTCCAGCCACCCAAGGCCCTGATTTCCGGGTTTTCTTGACTAGCGCGTACGCCGCAGGACCCCGTAGGCACTAGGCTGTTCTGCTATGACGAACAGTGCTGCCCCTGAGGAACCGAAATACTGGGTCAAGAGCGTGGCCAGGGCAGCCGACATCCTCGAAGCTCTCGCCGCTCCCTCCCAGGGGAACGGTCTGAGCGTCACCGAGGTCGGCCAGGTCTGCTCCATCTCCAAGAGCGCCGCGTTCGGCATGCTCCAGACCCTGCGCGCCTACGGCCTGGTCTCGGACGACGGCGAGGGCATGAACCGCCGCTACCGGCTCGGCATGAGCCTGGCCAGGCTCGGTGACCGTGCCAGGTCCCAGGTCTCGCTGCGCGGGGTCGCCCACCCCGTCCTGCGCGAGCTCAGCCGCACCACCGGCATGGCCTCCAGGCTCGCCGTCCCCGAGGACGGCCACGCGGTCGTGGTGGACCAGGTCGAGCTCGACCAGCGCGTCCGGCTCGATCTGCGGATGGGCCAGCGCGAGCTGCCGCACTGCACGGGCCTGGGCAAGGCGCTGCTCTCCGCCGTGCCGCAGGGCGAGGCCGCCTCGATCGTCGAGCGGTTCGGGCTGCCCCGGCGCACGTCCCGCACGATCACCGACCCGGCGACCTTCCTGTCCCACCTCCGCGACATCGCCAGGGTCGGCTACGCCCTGGACGACGAGGAGGACGCCGAGGGCATCATCTGCATCGGCGCACCGGTCTTCGACGACCGTTCGGTGTGCGCCGGGGCCGTCTCCATCACCGGTCTGAAGACCGGGCTGCCGGCCTGGCGGTACCAGGAGCTGGGCGGCCAGGTACGGGACTCGGCGCGCCGGATCAGCGTCTCGCTGGGCTGGGCCGAAGAGCCGGAGGACGGCGTTTCGGACACCGCGATGCCGCATTCCGACGAAATCGGGTCTTGACCGATCGGCATAACCCGCCGTAGGTTCCCTGCCAACCCCGGTGACGCTCACCCGTCACCGCCGATTTACCCCTCCCGGTCCGATTCCGACGCCTGCCCAACGCGTCGTGAACATCCGACGGCCGGACCCTTTTCAGCCATCCGCCTCATGGCAGTCCACCGCAGGAACGCTCCCTCACTTGTCGCACTTCTTGGAAGGCGAAGTCCGCATGAGCGTTCCGCACCACTCCACCTCTGCCTCGTCCCGTCGCAATGTGCTGCGGGCTTCGGGTCTGGCCGGTCTGGTCATGGCCGGTTCCGCCGTGGCCGCCGGGTCCGCGCAGGCCGCACCCGCCCACACCGGTGACGTACTGAACCTGGATACGGTCGCCGCACTGCGCGCCCTGAACACCAAGCCGTTCGCCGACGGCACCCAGATCCTGCTGGCCGGCTACCGGACCCCCGGCGACGGCGGCGCGATGGCCCTGCGCTGGGACAGGAAGTCCACCGCCGCCCACAACGGCGGCACCGTCATCGCCCCCACCCACGCGAAGACCGGACGCTGGCACCAGCTCCACACCGGAACGCTCGACTTCCGCACCTTCGGCCACTTCGACGCCAAGACCCCCGCCGACGCCGCACTCGACGCCATGGTCAACGACCCGGCCGTCCACCGCATCGAGGCCCACACGGACCTCCTGTTCACCAAACGCCACCTCTTCGACCGCTCGAACATCGAACTCGACTTCGGCGGCCACCACATCCACACCACAGACATCGAGAAGAACACCCACGACAACCCCTTCGGCGCCGTCCTCTCCTTCCGCGGCACCGTCACCGACACCACCGTCAAGCACACACTGAGCGCGGCGATGCCGGATCTCTCGGACCTCTTCGAGGTCGGTGACGCGTCGAAGTTCGCGGTCGGCCAGTGGTGGGCCGTGGAGATCAACGCCCTGTCCGGGCAGTACGAGAAGGAGATCCAGCGGCTCGTCCAGGTCACCGGTGTCGTCGACGCGACGCACATCCGGGTCAACTACCAGATCGGCTGGGACCTGGCCGCCGGACGCACCCTGAGCTGGACCCGGATCGAACCCGTCGACCGCGCACACGTGCGCAACATGGTCTTCGAGGGCTGGGGCGAGGACGAGATGACCGGCTCGCACCCGGTCGCCTACGAGTACGCGGTGCGCTGCGACGTCTCCGGCATCGAGGCCATCGGCACGTTCTGGCCGGTGGTGATGCGCCGCTGGTGCACGTACTACCGCACCGAACAGTGCTCGCTGACCAACCCGAAGTCCGTCACCTACGGCGGCGCGGGCTACCTCACCCAGCAGATCTACTGCCTGTACGGGCACGTGGAGGACTGCCACACCTCCAACGCCCGCCACCTCAACGACTTCACGGCCTCGGCCTACTGCTACGTCACCAACTGCCACGGCGACGGTGACGACGAGGGCCCGTTCGTGACGCACGGCCAGTTCGAGCACGACCTCACGTACACCGGCAACTCCGGGCTGATGACCTTCGCCAACTCGGGCACGGCCTGGGGTGGCCGGGCCAAGCGGATCACCGTGCGCCGGCACGCCTGCTCCTGGTTCGTGGCCCGCGTCAAGATCACCGACCTGACGCTCGAAGACGTCCTGGTCATCGGCAAGAAGTCGCTGGACGGCTCCGGAATGCTCTGGGTCAACGCGGACGGCGTGCAGATGCGGGGCTGTACGGCGACGGGCCCGCTGATCGTCTCCCGGGCCTCAGAGCTGTCCGCCCGCCCCAACGTGATCGCTGACTCGTCCTTCGCCTTCGCGGCGGGCGCGGAGATCACCCAGGCAGGCGTCACCGCGCCGCTCACCCTCCAGCGCACCACCTTGAAGGGCGTCGACGGCGCACTGTTCAACGGCACCGGGCCGCTCGTCCTGGACCAGTGCACGCTGACCGGCTCCAAGGACACCGCCCCCGTCTCGCTCGCTCACACCGACATCACGGTCCTGGGCGGCGAACTCCGCGACACCGGCCTCAAGCTGACCTCCGCCAAGGACCAGCGCCTCCGCATCGACGGCACCCGGCTCTCCGGCACCAACAAGGACGGCGCCCTCCTGGCCCGTACCGGACCGGACCGTACCGTCGACTGGCAGCTCGGGGGCCTCGACTCGACCGCGCCAGAGGGCACCGCCCATGTGCTGCTCACCGAGGGCACCAACCGCTACCGGGCCACCGGCTCCACCTTCACCGGTGGCCGGCTCGAACTGCGGCCCGCGGCGTTCGGCGGCTCCAGCCATCTGCTGCACACCGGCTGCGTCGAGGACGGCACCGAGCGCACCGCGCTCCCGGACGAGGGCAACCGCGTCGCCCACACCTCGGCCACGCTGCGCTTCTGACCATCTGGGCCCCCGCGGCCCATCGAACACCAGGGATTCCCCGTGCCCACGCATACCCCGATCACCGGCCGGCCCGTACGCGTCGCACTCGTCGGCGCCGGCAACCGCGGTCTGACGTACGCCGAGTGGATCAAGGCGCACCCGGAGCGCGCCGAACTCGTCGCCGTCGCCGATCCGCGCCCCGCGGCGCGGGCGGCCGCCGGCGCGCCGGTCGAGTTCGACGACTGGCGGCCGCTCGTGGAGAACCGCGTTGCGGACGCCGTCATCGTCGCCACCCAGGACCGCTTCCATGTGGAGCCGGTGCTGGCCCTGGCCGGGGCCGGTTACGCGATCCTCGCGGAGAAGCCGCTCGCCCCGACGGAGGAGGAGACCCGGCGGATCGTCGAGGGGGTGGAGCGGGCCGGGGTGCTGTTCGCGGTGTGCCACGTCATGCGGTACACCCCGTACACCGACCTGGTGAAGGAGGTCGTGGACTCCGGGGTGCTCGGTCAGCTCGTCTCGCTCGACCATCTGGAGCCGGTCGGCTGGTGGCACTACGCCCACAGCTACGTACGCGGTCCGTGGCGCAGCGAGAAGGACTCCTCCCCGATGCTGCTGGCCAAGTCCTGCCACGACCTGGACTGGATCACGTACGTCATGGGCGGCCGGATCGAGCAGGTCACCGGCTTCGGCGGGCTGAAGCACTTCCGGCCCGAGAACGCCCCGGCCGGGTCCGCGGAGCGCTGCCTCGACTGTGCGGTCGAGGCGGACTGCCCGTACAGCGCGCTGAAGCTGTACATGCCGACGCTGCGCGAGAAGGGCGCGGTCTGGCCGGTCACCCATGTCACGGAGGCGACCGACGAGGCCGGTCTCGTGCAGGCCCTGCGCGAGGGCCCGTACGGGGTCTGCGCGTACCGGAGCGACAACGACGTGGTGGACCACCAGGTCCTCGCCATGCAGTTGACGGACGGGGTGACCGCGACCTTCCAGATGGTCGCGTTCACCGAGCAGACCCACCGCCAGACCCGGATCTTCGGCTCGCACGGCTGGCTCACCGGTGACGGTGAGCGGGTCACGGTGCAGGACTTCCGGACCGGCGAGTCCACCGTCCACGAACTCGGCGCGTCCGGTTCGAACGCGGCCGACGGGCACGGCGGCGGGGACGCCGCACTCGTCGAGGCGTTCGTCACCGCCGTCGCCACCGGCGAGCCGGGGGCCGTCCGCTCCGGCCCCGCCACCTCGCTCGGCAGCCACCTCGCGGCGTTCGCCGCCGAACGCGCCCGGCACACCGGCACCGTCCAGACGGTCCCGGCGCAGTGACTTCCCCTCTTCCCGCCCTCAGGTTCCCGGAGGACCACCTCATGTCCCGTCTCCTCACCCGCCGTTCCAGAGTCCGCGCCCTCGCCGCGCCCGTCCTGGCCACCGCGCTCGCCGCCGGAGTGCTGGCCGGCTGTTCCGGCAGCGGCGACGACGGCAACACCGTGACCATGTGGACCTACCCGGTCATCTTCGACGAGGCCAAGAACAAGGCGTACTGGGACGGCCTGGTCAAGGCGTTCGAGAAGAAGCACGAAGGCGTCAAGGTGAAGGTGGAGACCTTCCCCTGGGCCAACCGCGACACCGCCCTGGCCACCGCGATCGCCTCCGGCAAGGGCCCCGACGCGGTCTACCTGATCCCGGACCAGCTGCCGAAGTACACCAAGAGCATCATCCCGGCCGGTGACTACATGCCGGCCTCCGCCAAGTCGGACTACACGGACTTCGCGCTGAAGTCCGTCACCGTGGACGGCAAGCCGCTCGCCACCCCGATCCTGACCAGCGCCAACCCGCTGATCTGCGACAAGCGGGTGTTCGACGCGATCGGTGAGAAGAGCTACCCGTCGAGCTGGGCCGACCTGGAGGCGCTGGCCCCGAAGCTGAAGAAGAAGGGCTACTACGCCACCAGCTACAGCGGTGACACCCAGCAGACCCTGAACATGACCTTCTACCCGCTGCTCTGGCAGGCCGGCGGCGACGTCTTCTCCGAGGACGGCAAGAACGTGACGTTCAACGACGCGGCCGGTGTGAAGGCGCTGACGTACCTGAAGAAGCTGGTCGAGGGCGGCTACACCGACAAGGACCTGGTCACGACCACGCCCAAGCTGGAGCAGACCCCGACCGCCAAGGGGAAGGTGGCCTGCACCTGGCAGAACACCCCGGCGGACGTCGAGCCGTTCTGGGGCAAGGAGAACATCGTCGTCCAGCCGCCGCTGAAGGACACCGCGTCGGTCGGTTACGGCACCGTCGGCGCGCTGGCGATGCTGAAGGGCGCCGACAAGAAGAACACCGGCGACTGGCTGAACTTCGTGGCGGAGTCGAAGAACTCGGCCGGACTCCAGAAGGCCGCAGGCTACTTCCCGGCCCGCAAGTCCGGTGGCGATCTGTACCCGGACGACAAGCTCCAGACCGCCGTCGGTGCCACGCTGCCGAGCATGGACGTGGGCCCGCTCCAGGACAAGGCGCGTGAGGTCCAGGGCGTGCTCGCCCCGGAGATCCAGGCCGCGCTGCTCGGCAAGAAGAGCCCGCAGGACGCGCTGGACACCGCTCAGAAGGCCGCGCAGGCGATGCTCGGCCGCTGATCGACGGTCGCGGGGGCCGGTCTCCGGCCCCCGCGATCCCACCGGGTGTGACACCCCCAAAACCCCCCGCAATTCCCCCGTACCGCAAGGAGATCCCCGTGGCAGTCGTCGCGGAACCCACCCGCCGGGGCCGTCGCAGCGGGCCGCAGGCGCGCCGCGAGGCCCGGATCGGCCTGCTCTTCGTCCTCCCGTGTTTCCTGCTGTTCCTCGCCTTCCGGTTCGGACCGGGCGTCGCCGGTGTGCTGATGAGCTTCACCGACTACTCGCTCACCGGCGGCGGCAGCTTCATCGGGCTCGACAACTTCACCCGCCTCTGGGCCGATCCGCTGTTCTGGCAGGCCCTCAAGGTCACCGTCCTGTACACCGTGATCGCCGTACCGGGGACGCTCGCCGCCTCTGTGTGCCTGGCGCTGATCACCCGCCGCGCGTTCCGCGGCGCCAAGTTCTTCCGTTCGGTGTTCTTCCTGCCGGTCGTCACCTCACTGGTGCTGGCCGCCACCGTCTTCGTCTGGATCTTCTCGACCGGCGGCCCGTGGTCCACCCTGATGGGCTGGTTCGGGCTGTCCGAGGGCTCCTGGCTCTCCGACGACGTGCTGGTGCTGCCCGCGCTCGCGATCGTCGGCATCTGGTCCCGCTTCGGCTACGGGATGCTCATCCTGCTCGCCCGGATGCAGGACATCCCCCGCGAGCTGGAGGAGGCCGCGCTCACCGACGGGGCGGGGCCCTGGCAGCGGTTCCGGTACATCGTGCTGCCGCAGCTCAAGCCGGCCCTGTTCTTCCTCGCCGTGATCGAGACGACGGCCTCGTTCCAGGTGTTCGACGCCGTCTACACCATGACGGGCGGCGGACCCGCCAACGCCAGTTACACGCTCGTCTTCCAGCTCTACGACGCGGGCTTCAAGTACTTCGACCTGGGTTACGCCTCCGCCATCGGTGTCGCGCTCTTCGTGCTGACCGTGGTCGTCGCGGTGATCCAGCGGCTCGTGATCGGGAAGGACCAGTGACCATGACAACGGCACCCGAAGAGACGAAGGCACCGGCCGTCCGCAAGGCGGCCCCGGTCCTCCCCGACCGGGCCGCGCGCCGGGCGGAACGCAGGCTGCGCAAGCTCTCCGAGCAGGACACCGTCCCGTACGGCATGCGCCCGACCAGGGCCGGCCGGATCGCGCGCGGCGTGCTGCTGACGGTGGCCGCGCTCGTGACCGTCTTCCCGTTCTACGCGATGGTCGTGCTCTCGCTGAAGCCGTCCGCGGCGGTCGACTTCCCCGGCAGTCTGCTGCCCTGGCCGCTGACCGGCGAGGCGTACGACACCGTCATGGGCGCCCAGGACGTGCCGCGCTGGCTGCTGAACACGCTGATGTACTCGGTCGTCTCGGTCGTCGGCGTGCTGCTGCTCGCCTCGCTCGCCGGATACGCGTTCGCCAAGAAGCGCTTCCCGGGCCGGGAGGCCATGTTCTGGTCGTTCCTGTCGATGGTGATGGTCCCGTACCACGTCACGATGATCCCGACGTTCGCGATGATCGCGAAGCTCGGCGGCGTCGACACGTACTGGGGACTGATCGTGCCGACCCTGGCCAACGCCCAGGCGGTGTTCCTGATGCGGCAGTTCATCCAGGGGCTGCCCGACGAACTCTTCGAGGCGGCCCGGCTCGACGGGTGCAGCGAGTGGCAGATCTTCTACCGGATCGTGCTGCCGCTGCTCAAGCCAATCCTCGCCACGCTCGGTGTCTTCGTCTTCCTGTGGCACTGGAACGACTTCCTGTGGCCGCTGGTCATCGGCCAGTCCACCGACATGCGCACCCTCACCGTCGGCATCGCCTCGCTCCAGCAGCAGAACGTGCCGCTCAACGTGGTGCTGTCCGGCTCCGTCATCGCATTCGTGCCCATCTTCGCCGCGTACATGGTGGGCCAGCGCTACTTCACCGAGGGCGTCACCGCGTCCGGAATCAAGGGATAGCCAGGTATGTTCACCGATGAGGCCGCTCTCGAAGAGCGGCTCGCCACCCCCTCCCCCGCGCTCGTCGCCGACCTCGGCCGTCTCGAAGGCGATCTGCTGGTCCTCGGGGCGGGCGGCAAGATGGGCCCCAGCCTGTGCCGGCTGGCCCGCCGGGCGCTGGACGCCGCAGGCCGCACGGACGTGACCGTGTACGCGGTCTCCCGCTGGTCGGACCAGGCCGCCGCGGACGAGCTGGAGGCCGCCGGGGTCCGCACCGTCGCCTTCGACCTGATGGACCCGGCCGCCGATCTGGCCGAACTGCCCGAGGCCGGGAACGTCGTCTTCATGGTCGGCGCCAAGTTCGGCTCCGCCGGGGCGCCTTCGCTCGCCTGGGCGGTGAACGCCGCGATGCCGGACCGGGTGGCCCGCCGCTGGTCCGGAGCGCGGATCGCCGCGTTCTCCACCGGCAACGTGTATCCGCTGGTGCCGGTCTCCTCCGGCGGCTGCACCGAGACCGACCCGGTCGGCCCGGTCGGGGAGTACGCCATGTCGTGCCTCGGCCGGGAGCGGATCTTCGGCCATGCCGCGCTGACCCTCGGCACCAGAGTCGCCAACATCCGCCTCAACTACGCGGTCGACCTGCGCTACGGCGTCCTCGCCGACATCGCGTACCGGGTCCAGGCGGGCGAACCCGTCGATGTGACGACCGGTCACGCCAACGTCGTCTGGCAGGGGTACGCCAACGAGGTCGCGCTGCGCTCGCTGCCGCACGCCACCGACGGCGAGCCGTTCACCCTCAACCTCACGGGCCCGGAGACCGCTTCGGTGCGCCGCATCGCGCAGTGGTTCGGTGAGGAGTTCGGCCGTGAGCCGGTCCTCGCCGGGGCCGAGGCGCCCACCGCGCTGCTCTCCGACGCGAGCCGCTGCCACGCCCTCTTCGGCTACCCGGACGTGACGCTGCGCACCCTCGTCGAGTGGCAGGCCGACTGGCTGCGGCGCAGGCTCCCGCTGTCCGGCAAGCCCACCAAGTTCCAGGTACGCGACGGAAGGTTCTGATCCACTCCATGTCCGCTTCCCCCCGCCCGTCCACCCACGCTTCCCCCCGCCCGTCCACCCCCGCGCTGGATCTGCTCGCCCGGGGTGCGGCGATACCCGCCCATCCGCTGGCGCTGCACGCGGACGGCACGTTCGACGAACCCCGCCAGCGCGCGCTGACCCGCTACTACCTGGCGTCCGGGGCGGGCGGCGCCGCCGTCGCCGTACACACCACGCAGTTCGAGATCCGCGAGCCCGGCGTCGGTCTCCTGCGGCCCGTCCTTGAGCTCGCGGCCGAGACGATCGACGCCGAGGCCGGCCGCCCCTTCGTCAAGGTCGCCGGGGCCTGCGGCTACACCGCGCAGGCCGTCTCCGAGGCCACCACCGCGGCCGAACTCGGCTACGACGCGGTGCTGCTCTCCCCGGCCGTGCCCGGCGCCGACGAGAAGGGGCTGCTGGAGCGGGCGCGAGCGGTCGGCGAAGTGCTGCCGGTGATCGGGTTCTACCTCCAGGAGGCGGTCGGCGGAAGGTACTTGTCGCCCGGCTTCTGGTCCGCGTTCACCGACCTGCCGAACACCGCCGCCGTCAAGATCGCACCCTTCGACCGGTACCGCACGGCCGACGTCGTACGGGCGGTGTCCGCCGCCGACCGGGCGGGCGAGGTGGCGCTGTACACCGGCAACGACGACGACATCATCGGTGACCTGCTCACCCCGTACGGCGCGGCGGACGGGCCTCGGCGCTGGTTCGCGGGCGGGCTGCTCGGCCAGTGGGCGGTGTGGACGAGCTCCGCGGTCGCCCTCCTCGACGACGTCCGGCTGGCCCGCGCCGGGGACCACGAAGCGATGGTCCGCTGCCTGGCCCGGCGCACCGAGCTGACCGACGCCAACAGCGCGGTCTTCGACGTACGCAACGCGTTCCGCGGCTGCATCGCAGGAGTGCACGAAGTGCTGCTCCGCCAGGGCCTGTTGGCGAACATCCGCTGTCTGGACCCGGCCGAGACGCTCTCCCCCGGACAGGCCCAGGAGATCACCCGGGTGGCCTCGGCCTACCCTTGGCTGACCGATGACGCCTTCGTTGCGGAGCACCTCGATGCCTGGCTCTCCTGAATCCGCCGACCGCTCCTCCCGGGTGGTCGTCGCCGTACCCCCGCACCTGCGCGAGCAGTTCTTCACCGCGGAGGTGTGGCGGGAGCTGGAGCGGGCCGCCGCACTGACCGTCCTGGACGACCACAGCGACCGGGAAGCGCTCGAAGCGGCGCTGCCCGGCGCACGCGCGCTGATCCTTTCCTGGCGGGCGCCCAAGGTGGACGCCCAGCTCCTCGCCCACGCGGACCGGCTGGAGCTGGTGGCGCACACCGGCTCCGCGGTCGCGCCCTACGTCACGGAGGAGGTGTTCCGGCGGGGCATCCTGGTCACCCAGGCCGGCGACGAGATGGCCCGCCCGGTCGCCGAGGTGGCCCTCGCCTTCACCCTCTCGCTGCTCCACCGCATCCAGCGCTTCGACCACGCCCTGCGCGGCGGGCAGGACTGGGCGGCGGCGAGCACGGCACCGCCGCGCCACGAGATCCACGGCAGCGACATCGGGGTGATCGGCGCCTCCCGCACCGGACGGGCCTACATCCGGATGGTGCGGGCGATGGGCGCACGGGTCAGCGTCACGGACCCGTTCCTCTCCGAGGCCGACGCGGAGGCGCTCGGGGTGAAGTCCGTACCGCTGGAGACGCTGCTCTCCGGCAGCCGGATCGTGGCCGTGCACGCACCGGTCACCGAGGAGACCCACCGGATGATCGGCGCCGAACAGCTGGCGCTGATGCCGGACGGGGCGGGCCTGGTGAACACCGCCCGGTCGTGGCTGGTCGACGAGGACGCGCTGCTGGCCGAACTGACCACCGGCCGCCTCGACGCGGCGATCGACGTCTACGACGCCGAGCCGCTGCCCGTCGGCCACCCCTTCCGCGCCCTGCCGAACGTGCTGCTCACCCCGCACCAGGCGGCCGGCAGCGTCGAGTGCCGGCAGCGTCTTGGCACCAGCGCCGTCAACGAGGTGCTGCGGCTGCTCGCCGGGCGCCCGCCGGTCCACGCCGTCACCGCGGAGGCGCTGGTCCGCCTCCGCTGACCGCCACCCCTCACCACACCTTTCAGGAGATCCACCCTTCATGCGACTGATGCGCATAGGCGAGCCGGGCCACGAGCGCCCGGTCGTCGTCTGCCCCGAGGGCCGTCACTACGACCTGTCGGGCATCACCGACGACATCGACGGCGCGTTCCTCGCCGCGCTGGCCGACAACCCGCACCTGATCCCCGCAGAGCCGAAGCTCCCGGAGACCGACATCACCGGGCAGCGGATCGGCGCCCCGGTGGCCCGGCCCTCCGCGCTCCTGTGCATCGGACAGAACTACGCGGCCCACGCGGCGGAGTCCGGTGCCGAGCCGCCCGAGCAGCCGATCCTGTTCTACAAGTCCCCGAACACGGTCGTCGGCCCGTACGACGACGTGCTCATCCCGCGCGGCTCGAAGAAGACCGACTGGGAGGTGGAGCTGGCCGTCGTCATCGGCCGCCGCGCCTCCTACCTGGACTCCCCCGCCGACGCGGCCGCGCACATCGCGGGCTACGCGGTCAGCAACGACGTCTCGGAGCGCGCCTTCCAGCTGGAGGAGTCGGGCGGCCAGTGGTCCAAGGGCAAGAGCTGCGCCACGTTCAACCCGCTGGGCCCGGTCCTGGTGACGGCCGACGAGCTCGTTGACCCGCAGCGGCTCCGGCTCACCAGCCACGTCAACGGGGAGCCCCGGCAGGATTCCTCCACCGCGGACATGATCTTCAGCGTGGCGCACCTGGTGCACCACCTGTCGCAGTACCTGGTGCTGGAGCCCGGAGACATCATCAACACGGGTACGCCGCAGGGCGTGGCGCTGTCCGGCCGCTTCCCCTACCTGGGCCCGGACGATGTGATGGAGGTCGAGATCTCCGGCCTGGGCCGGCAGCGCAGCGTCTGCCGGCCCGCGTAACCGGCCTCAGTCCTCCGGGAGTTCGACCGGGGCGAGCTCGTCGAAAAGGTCGCCGGGGCCGGGGTTGGCCGCGTCGGTCGCGCCGCCGAACTGGGTCATCACTCCCCAGACGGCGTTCAGCGCGGTCTGCACGGCCCCCTCGGCCCAGCCGGCCGTCCAGGAGATGTCGTCGCCCGCCAGGAACAGGCCCCGCTTGTCGGCGGGCAGCCGGTCCTGCATGAAGTGGGTGAACAGCCGCCGCTGGTAGCGGTAGTGGCCGGGCAGATTGGCCTTGAACGCGCCCATGAAGTACGGCTCGTTCTCCCAGGACACCGTCACCGGGTTACCGGTGATGTGCTTCCTGATGTCGACGCCCGGGTAGATCTCGCCGAGAGACTTCAGCATGACGTCCATGCGCTCGGTCGCGGAGAGCGGCAGCCACTTCAGGCTGTCGTCGCACCAGGTGTACGAGAGACAGATGCTGGCGGGCTTGTCCGGGCCGTCGTCGAGGAGGTACGTGCCGCGCGTCATCCGGTCGGTCAGCGTCATCGACATGGTGTCGCGACCGGTGGTCTCGTCCTTGTCCAGCCAGAACGGCCGGTCGACGGGGACGAACAGCTTGGACGACTCCATGTAGTGGGTGCGCTCCATCGCCGTCCAGTGGTCGATCGGGAAGAGCGCGTCGTCGCAGGCGATCTTGGAGAGCAGCAGCCAGGACTGCCCGGTGAAGACGGCCGCCCGGAAGGTGCGGATGTCGCCGGAGGCGTCGGTGACGGTGATGCGGTTCCCGGCGGTGCGGTTCAGCCGGGTCACCGCGGGGCGCGGCTCGCCGTCGTGCAGCGAGGCCAGCGAGGTGCCGAGCGGCCAGTGGATGATCTTCTGCGGTTCACGTTCCCACAGGCGCAGCGGAAGCTGCTGGCTGCCGCCGACGATGGAGCGGTGGTGGTCGTCCGCCTCGGTGTAGACGACGCGCAGGATCTCCAGGATGGAGTTGGGGAAGTCGGTGTCCCAGCCGCCGGTGCCGAAGCCGACCTGGCCGAAGATCTCGCGGTGCCGGAAGGACTTGAAGGCCTCGGAGTCGCAGAGGAAGCCGTAGAAGGTCTGGTTGTCGAGCTTCTCGACGAGCCGGGCCCAGATCTCGCGGATGCGCGACACGTCGCGCTCGCGCATCGCCCGGTTCATGTCGGAGAAGTCGGCGCCCTCCTCCAGGCAGCTGTTCCAGGCGTCCATCACGTCCCGGTAGATCTGCGGGAGGTCGTCGATCGTGCGGGCGTAGTGCGAGGCGCCCTTCAGGTCGACGACGGTCGAGGGGGTGGCCGGGGAGAGCGGGTTGGGGAACGGCTTGGTCTCCAGTGCGACCAGGTCGATGTAGTGCTGGAGCGCGGTGGAGGACGGCGGGAAGCGCATGGCGCCCATCTCGGCGGTGAGCGGCTCGCCGTCCACCGTGCAGCCGTCGAACTCGACCGTGCGCAGCCGGCCGCCGATCCGGTCGGCCTCGTACAGGACGGGCCGCAGCCCCATCTTCATCAGCTCGTAGGCGGTGATGATTCCGGAGAGCCCGCCGCCGATGACGGCCACCTCCGCACCGTGCTCGGTCGCCGGTATCTGGCCGAGCCCTGCGGGGTGCGCGAGGAAGTCGTCGTACGCGTACGGGAAGTCCGGCCCGAACATGGTGATCGGCGGGGCCGCTTCCTCGGTGTGCTGGACGGCGGGGGGCACGGCGGTCATGAGGTACGGACTCCTTGCGGGGAAAGGCGAAGACGTGAGGGGGCGGGCGGGCTCAGACGAGGGAGCCGTACAGGCCGGGGCGGCGGTCGCGCAGATACGGGTTGGCGGCCCGGGAGGCGGCCAGCAGGGCCGGGTCCACGTCCGCGAGTACGAGTTCCTCACCGCGCCCCGCACGGGCACGGACCGTGCCGTCGGGGCCGGCCAGGCAGCTCAGCCCGACGAACTCGAACTCGCCTTCCGGGCCGGTCCGGTTGGCGTAGGCGATGTACAGCTGGCTCTCGAAGGCGCGGACCGGGACGAGGGACTCGGCGACGAACGAGAAGGGGTGCATCAGCGCGGTCGGGACCAGCAGGAGGTCGGTGCCGGCCAGGGCGTGCGCCCGTACGCTCTCCGGGAACTCGACGTCGTAGCAGGTCAGCAGGCCGATCCGGACGCCGTCCAGCTCGGCCTGGACGACCGGCTGCTCACCGGGGGTGAACCAGTGCTGCTCGAAGCCCCCGAAGAGATGGGTCTTGCGGTAGTTCGCGAGCGCGGTGCCGTCCGGGCCGATGAGCTGGGCGGCGTTGTACAGGGTGTCGCCGTCACGCTCCGGGTAGCCGTAGTGGACGGCGATCCGGCGCCGTGCCGCGATGCGGGCGACGGCCTGTGCGGCGGGGCCGTCGGCGGTCTCCGCCAGCCGGGGCACGTCGTCCCCGATCGCGTACCCGGTCAGGAACATCTCGGGGCAGACGAGCAGCCGGGCCCCGTCGGCGGCGGCGCGCCGGGCGGCGTCGTCGAGCACCTCGGTGTTCCGGGCCACCGAGCCGGGAGTTCCGGAGCTCTGGAGCAGGGCGGTACGCAACGGCGGCATGGCTGACCTCGGACGATACGGGCAGGGCGGGGACGTTGAAACGGTACGTTCCGCCCGACACCCCGAACAAGCAGCGACCGTTGCGCACCAACAACCGATCCGTTGCGCCAATCAGGCGGGACGCGAAGATTCATTGCGCCAACCCAGCCCGTGCGGCCGTTCTCAGCCCGCCCGGCGTTTGAGGACGGAACCGTCGCCGGAGGACCCGGCCCATCCCATGTACGCCGCCCCGCAGGGACCCGCTATCCCGGCGACCCCGACGAATACCGCCGCAACAGCGGCGAAAGCACGAGCACGGACTTCGTCCGTTCCACGTACGGCTCGCCCGCGATCCGCTCAAGCACCTGCTCAAAATGGCGCATGTCCGCCGCGAAGACCTGGACGAGCGCGTCCGCGTCACCGGTGACCGTGGACGCGGAGGCGACCTCGGGATACCGGGCGAGCCCCCGCTTGATCGAGTCCGGGGACGTATTGCGGCTGCAGTAGATCTCGATGAACCCCTCGGTCTCCCAGCCGAGCGCCGCGGGGTCCACCCGCACGGTGAACCCGGTGATCGCGCCCTCGGCGCGCAGCCGGTCCACCCGGCGCTTCACGGCGGGCGCGGACAGGCCGATGATGGAGCCGATGTCGGCGTAGGAGCGGCGGGCGTCTTCGGCGAGGGCGTGGACGATGCGTTCGTCGAGGTCGTTCAGTCGCACGTCGTACGGGTCACTTCTCTGCGATGGCGTGGCCGGGTGACGGGCCACGGTCAGGTCGTGTTCGGGGGCGGCGGTGCCGCCCCCGAAGTAGACCACGGGCGCGCCCCTCGGGCGCGCTCACCGCAGGTGGAGCGGGGTCAGAACGGGAACTGGGAGCGCCCGTGCTGCACGGAGATCCACTTCAGCGTGGTGAAGGCGTCGAGCATCGAGTCGCCGTTCAGCCGCCCGAGTCCGGAGTTCTTCTCGCCGCCGAAGGGGACGATCGGCTCGTCGTGGACGGTGCCGTCGTTGATGTGGATCATGCCGGTGCGGATGCGCTGCCCGACCCGGACGCCGCGCTCGATGTTGCCGGTGTGCACCGCGCCGCTCAGCCCGTACGGGGAGTCGTTGGCGATCCGGACGGCCTCGTCCTCGCCGTCGAACGGTACGAGGAGCGCGACGGGGCCGAAGATCTCCTGCGAGAGCACCGGGGAGTCGGCGGCCAGGCCGGTCAGTACGGAGGGGCTGACGAGGTTGCCGACGGCCTGCCCGTGCAGCAGTGCGGTCGCACCGGCCGCCACGGTCTGGTCGACGAGGGCGGTGATCGCCTCGGCCTGGGTGGAGTTGATCAGCGGGCCGATCTGGGTGGCCGGGTCGGCCGGGTCGCCGACGCGCAGCGAGGCGACCTTGGCCACGAACTTCTCGGTGAACTCCCGCTCCACCGAGCGGTCGACGAGAATCCGGTTGGCGGCCATGCAGACCTGGCCCTGGTGCACGTAGCGGCTGAACACCGCGGCGTCGACCGCGTAGTCCACATCGGCGTCGTCGAGGACGATGAGCGCGCTGTTGCCGCCGAGTTCGAGCACGGAACGCTTGAGGTTGGCGGCACACACGGTCGCGACGTGCCGCCCGACCTTGTCCGAGCCGGTGAAGGAGATGACCTGCGGAACCGGGTGCTCCAGCAGCGCGTCACCGATCTCCGCGATATCGGTGACCACCACGTTGAGGAGTCCGGCGGGCAGCCCGGCGTCCTCGAACACCTTGGCCACCAGGGTGCCGCCGCAGATCGGCGTGTTCTGGTGCGGCTTGAGGACCACGGCGTTGCCGAGTGCCAGGGCGGGGGCGACCGACTTCAGCGACAGCAGGAAGGGGAAGTTGAACGGGCTGATGACACCGACGACTCCGGCGGGCACCCGGTAGACCCGGTTCTCCTTGCCCTCGGTCGGTGAGGGCAGTATCTGTCCGGTGGACCGCAGCGCGAGCTGGATCGACTCGCGCAGGAACTCCTTGGCCAGGTGCAGCTCGAAGGCGGCCTTGAGGCGGGTGCCGCCCAGCTCCGCGACGATCGCGTCACCGATCTCGGCCTCACGGTCCTCGACGATCCGCAGCGCCTTCTCCAGTACGGCCCGCCGGGCGTAGGCGTTGGTGTCGGCCCACGCCTGCTGAGCCGTCTCGGCCGCCCGGTAGGCCTGGTCCACCTCGTCGGCCGTGGCGACCGTGATCGAGGCGAGCTTCTCCCCGTCGAAGGGGTTGAAGTCGATGATGTCCCACGAGCCCTTGCCCGGCCTCCACTCACCGTCGATGTACTGATGGGCCAGGTCGGTGAAGAAGGACATGAGATCCCTTACCGCAGAGAGGCGGGCAGCTGATTGGGGTTCATGTTACTTAATTTTCAACTGAGTTGGAAAGCGCGAAGGCCCTCCCGGGCACCGGGATCCGGACACCGCGGCGACCCCCGCGAACCCCCTTCGCAAGCCCGTGAGCTCCCCGGACGCACCGGTGCCCCCTCCGGCACGAACGGCCGGAAGGGGCACGGATGGTGGGTGGTGGACCGGGTCAGCTCCAGCTGGAGTGCAGCGGCTTGCCCTCCGCGTATCCGGAGGCGCTCTGCACTCCGACGACGGCCTTCTCCGCGAACTCCGCGAGGGAGCCGGCACCGGCGTACGTGCAGGAGGAGCGGACGCCCGCGATGATCGAGTCGACCAGGTCCTCGACGCCGGGACGGGTCGGGTCCAGGAACATCCGCGAGGTGGAGATGCCCTCCTCGAAGAGCGCCTTGCGGGCCCGGTCGTACGCCGACTCGTCGGAGGTCCGGTTCTTCACGGCGCGCGCGGACGCCATCCCGAAGGACTCCTTGTAGAAGCGGCCGTCGGCGGACTGCTGGAGGTCACCGGGCGACTCGTACGTCCCGGCGAACCAGGAACCGATCATGACGTTGGACGCGCCCGCGGCGAGCGCCATGGCGACATCGCGAGGGTGGCGGACGCCACCGTCCGCCCAGACGTGCTTGCCGTACTTCTTCGCCTCCGCCGCGCACTCCAGGACGGCGGAGAACTGCGGCCGGCCCACTCCGGTCATCATCCGGGTGGTGCACATGGCGCCGGGTCCGACACCGACCTTGATGACGTCGGCGCCGGCCTCGATGAGGTCGCGCACACCCTCGGCGGCGACGATGTTGCCCGCGACGATCGGCACCTGCGGGTCCAGCGCCCGCACCGCGCGGACCGCGTTGATCATGGACTCCTGGTGGCCGTGCGCGGTGTCGACGACCAGGGTGTCGGCTCCGGCGTCGAGGAGCTGCTTGGCCTTGCCCGCCACGTCGCCGTTGATCCCGACGGCGGCAGCGATCCGCAGCCTGCCGTTCGCGTCGGTGGCGGGGGTGTAGAGAGTGGCGCGCAGTGCGGCCTTCCGGGTGAGTATGCCGACGAGACGGCCCTCGGCGTCGACCGCGGGGGCGAGCTTGCGGTTGGCGCCGTCGAGCTTGTTGAAGGCGTCGCGCGGGTCGATGTCCGCGTCGAGCAGCACCAGGTCCCTGGACATGACCTCGGAGAGCTGGGTGAAGCGGTCGACGCCGGTCAGGTCGTGGTCGGTGACCACGCCGACGGGCCGCCGGTCGCTGTCGACGACGACACCGGCGCCGTGGGCGCGCTTGGGCAGCAGGGACAGGGCGTCGGCGACGGTCTGGCCGGGGGCCAGCTCGATGGGGGTGTCGAGCACGAGGTGGCGCGTCTTGACCCAGCTGATGACCTCGGTGACGACCTCGATCGGGATGTCCTGCGGGATGACGACGAGACCACCGCGACGGGCGATCGTCTCGGCCATCCGGCGGCCCGCGATGGCTGTCATGTTCGCGACGACGAGCGGGATGGTGGTGCCGGTGCCGTCGGGCGAGGACAGGTCCACGCCCTGGCGGGATCCGACCGCCGACCTGCCCGGGACCATGAAGACGTCGTCGTACGTGAGGTCGTACGGGACCGAGGGGGACTCTGTGTATCGACCGGTGCCGGGCTCAAGAAAACGCATAACACTCATTTTTTCATACGAAATGGCGCAGGTCGTTTCCACGAAGACACAACAAACAACTCCCGCCTTCGTATGTTCCTCCGAGGAACACGGCCGGGAGTCCCGGGCAAGTGGAACCTGCCTTACCCACAGACCCTACCCTCACCGCTTCCGGATCATTGGGGATCATCATCCCTGGACCTGGCGACAAGGGGTCAGGTAGCTTCAAATCCGCAGGTCCGGCGGGTCAGCCAGACACCCCGGAGGAACAGGCGGAATGCTCACAACTTCCGTCGCAGGCACGACCGGAGAGGATCACGACCCGCCCGTGGAGAGCGAACTGCCGGACATCTACTGCCCGTTCCCCCAGCGCACGAACCCGCACGTCGGGCACGTACGGGAGCACCTCGACAGCTGGACCCGCAACACCGGCCTGGTGCACCGGGATTCAGCCAGGGACCGCTTCGAGCAGGCCGACTTCGGGGCCTTCGTCGGCATGGTCTACCCGACCGCCGACAGCGACAAGCTGGACCTCGTCGCCGACTGGTTCGTCTGGCTGTTCCTCGTCGACGACCAGCTGGACGACGGACACCTCGGCCGCAGCCCGGACCGGGTGCGCCGCGTGGTGGAAGTGATGCGTTCCGTGGTCGAGGGCGGCGCGAGGCCTGCGGACGAGGGGCTGCCGGCCGCCGTCGTCGCCCTCGTCGACCTGTGGGAACGCACGGTGCCGGCCGCCGCACCGCAGTGGCGGCGACGGTTCACGTATCACCTGATGACGTACCTCACGACCGCCACCACCTGGGAGGCGGGGAACCGGGCCGACGGGGTGGTCCCGGCCGAGGCGACGTACATCGAGAAGCGCCGGCACACCGGGGCGATACATGTCTGCATGGACCTGATCGAGATCGTGGCCGGCATCGAGGCGCCCGAGTCGATCCACAACGATCCCCGGTTCATCACCGCCCTTGAGGCCTCGTGCAACGTCGTGTGCTGGGCCAATGACGTGTACTCGTACGAGAAAGAGCAGGTGCTGGGCGAGATCCACAATCTCGTCCACCTGGTCCGGCACCACCGGGGGTACGGCAAGCAGGAGTCGCTCGACCACGTCTGCGCGGAGATCGCCACCGAGACCGAGCGCTTCCTCACCGCGGAGGCCGAGCTGCTCGCCGCGTACCCGCAGCTCGACTGGATGCTGGAGCCGTATCTGGACGGCATGCGGAGCTGGATGCGCGGCAACCTCGACTGGTCCCGGCAGACACCGCGCTACAACCCGGCCGACGTCAGCCAGTACAAGGAGCCGGAGCAGTATCTGGAGGCGACGGTCCTGGGCGTCCCGCAGGACTGATCCCCTGGCGCGAAGGCAAGGGGGCGTGGGCGGTGCTACCGCCCACGCCCCCTTCCGTTCACTCCCCGTCCGGGTCGCGCCGCTCCAGCGCCGGCCGGCGCGGCGCGGCCGAGTCGGTCAGCAGGTAGTCGGCCGCCGCCGTGTCCGTCACCAGGCTGGTGACCAGCCCGGACCGCAGCACCGCGCCGATCGCCGCGGCCTTGCGCTGGCCGCCCGCGATCGCCACCACCTCGGGGATCCGGCGCAGTCGGTCCGCCTCGACCGTGATGCAGCGCTCACCGAGATCCCGGCCGACCCGCCGGCCCTCCGAGTCGAAGAGGTGCGCCGACATCTCGGCGGCGACGCCGAGCGAGGCGTAGTGCTCGCGCTCCTCGTCGGACAGCATGTCGTGGACCGTCGAGATGCCGGGCTCCCAGGAGCCGATGGACACCGCCGCGACCGTCACCTTGTCGAAGTACTCGAAGGCGCGGGCGATCCCCGTCTGGTGGCGCAGCGCGGCGGCCGTGGCCGGGTCGGGCAGCAGCATCGGCGCGTAGATCGGGTGGGCCTCGCCGCCGGAGACCTGGGCGGCCCGCCGGACCGCCTCGACCGAGCCGCGCTCGGCGGTGCCCGCGTCGTACACCCCGGTGAGCTGCACGACCGTGCACGGCGGGAGCCGGTCCAGGGCGGCGGCCATGTGGATGGTGGACCGGCCCCAGGCCAGCCCGAGCACATCGCCCTCGTTCACCAGTTCGCCGAGCAGATCGGCCGCGACCTCGCCCAGGTTCTCCGGATCGGCGGCGTCGTCCTGCTCCTCCGCGGGGGACTCGACCACGACCGCGTGGCGCAGCCCGTAACGCGCGCGGAGCGCGTCGGAGCGCTCGGCGTCCAGCTCTGCGGGGACCCGGATCTCGATCCGTACGAGGTCACGCTCCAGCGCCGTCTCCAGGACCCTGGCCACCTTGAAGCGGCTGACGCCGAACTCCTCCGCGATCTGGATCTTGGATTTGCCCTCAAGGTAGAAGCGGCGGGCCATGGCCGCCGCCTGCACCAGCTCCGCGGGCCCCATCCGCAGGGCGGACCGGCCCGCCGACATTGCAGACACCGCGTTCTCCTCACTGCTGTTCACGCTCTCGATACGCCGTTCATCCTGTCAGATACGGCGATCCTTGATCGGTCCCGTCGGACCGCGTTCATCTGCCCTTGGCCGGGACGACCGGCAATCGGGGGCCGGAGCGGCTGCCCGCTCCGTCGCCCCCGTCAGTGGCCGCACGCCCACGGCGCGGAGGCGGTGGCCCCGTCGGCCTTCGCGCGCAGCGCCCGCACCGCCTCTGCCGGGTCCTTGGCGCCGTACACGGCGGAGCCCGCGACGAAGACGTCGGCCCCGGCGTCCGCACACCGCTCGATGGTGGACTCGGAGACCCCGCCGTCGACCTGGAGCCACAGTTCGAGGCCGTGCCGGGAGATCAGCTCACGGGTGCGGCGGATCTTCGGCAGCATGATGTCCAGGAAGGACTGCCCCCCGAAGCCCGGCTCCACCGTCATGATCAGCAGCATGTCCAGCTCGGGGAGCAGGTCCTCATACGGTTCAATGGGCGTCGCCGGCCTGAGCGCCATGGAGGCGCGGGCACCCTTGGCCCGGATCTCCCGTGCCAGCCGTACGGGGGCTGCCGCCGCCTCCACGTGGAAGGTGACGGAACCCGCGCCCGCCTCGACGTACTGAGGGGCCCAGCGGTCCGCGTCCTCGATCATCAGATGGCAGTCCAGCGGGGTGTCCGTGGCCCTGCTGAGCGATTCCACGATCGGCACACCGAGGGTCAGATTGGGCACGAAGTGGTTGTCCATGACGTCGACATGGAGCCAGTCGGCGCCTTCGACTGCCTGCGCCTCCTCGGCGAGGCGTGCGAAGTCGGCGGAGAGAATGCTGGGGTTGATCTGGGCCATGGGCCAAGCCTGCCATGTTCTGCGGCACTTCCCCGCTTCGGTGCGCTCCAAAGCCTCACGGGATCATTACGGTTCGCACATTCCCGGCCTTTCACCCCCGGTGCGGGCCGATCAGCCGGTACGCCGCAGCACCGCGAGGTACATCGCGTCCGTGCCGTGCAGATGCGGCCACAGCTGGACGTCCGGTCCGTCACCGAGGGCGGGCACCCCGGGCATCAGCGGACGGGCGTCGACCCACTCGGCCTCGACCGGCGCGCCGCCGCGGCCCTTGAGCACGTCCTCGACGACCACCCGGGTCTCCGCCAGGTGCGGGGAGCAGGTCGCGTACCCGACGACACCGCCGACCCGCACGGCCTTCAGCGCCTCGCGCAGCAGACCGCGCTGGAGCGGCGCGAAGCTCTCCAGGTCTTCCTTGCGGCGCCGCCAGCGGGACTCCGGCCGGCGGCGCAGCGCGCCGAGGCCCGAGCACGGGACGTCCATCAGGATCCGGTCGAAGGTGCCGGGCCGCCACGGCGGGCGGGTGCCGTCGGCGGTGATCACCTGGTACGGGCCCGGGTTGCCGGCCAGTGAGCGTTCCACGAGGCGGGCCCGGTGCGGCTGCTTCTCGGCCGCCAGCAGAGCGGCGCCCCGGCCGGCGGCGAGGGCGGCCAGCAGGGCGGCCTTTCCGCCCGGTCCGGCGCAGCCGTCGAGCCAGCGGGTGTCGCTGCCCTCCAGCGGTGCGTTGGCGAGGGCCGCGGCGACGAGCTGGCTGCCCTCGTCCTGGACACCGGCCCGGCTCTCCCGCACGGCGGTCAGGGCGCCGGGCTCGCCACCCTCGGCCATCCGTACGGCGTAGGGCGACCAGCGGCCGGGGAGCCCGTTGTCCTCGCCGAGCGCGTCCATCAGCTCATCGGTGGTGGAGCGGCCGGGGCGGGCGACGAGCGTGACCTCGGGCCGTTCGTTGTCGGCCTCCAGCAAGTCCTCGATGCCGGCCCGGCCGCCGCCGAGGGCGTCCCACAGCGCGGAGACGATCCAGCGCGGGTGCGAGTGCACGAGGGCGAGGTGGTCCTCCGCGTCGTCCTCGTACGAGGGGGCGACCCGCGCCACCCACCCTTCGAAGTCGTCGGCGGTCACCTTGCGCAGGACGGCGTTGACGAATTTGGCCCGCCCCTCACCGAGCACCACCCTGGCCAGCTCCACACTGGCGGAGACGGCGGCGTGGGTCGGGATGCGGGTGCCGAGCAACTGGTGCACGCCCATGTTGAGCACGTCCAGGACCGGCGGGTCGACCTCGCGCAGCGGCCGGTCGATGCAGGCGGCGACGATCGCGTCGTACGTGCCCTGGCGGCGCAGCGTCCCGTAGACCAGCTCGGTCGCCAGCGCCGCGTCCCTGCTGTCGAAGTCGCCCGCCGCACGGGCCTTCTTCAACAGCGGCGGGAGGACGAGGTTGGCGTACGCGTCCCGTTCGTCGACGGCCCTCAGGGCCTCGAAGGCGAGGAACCGGACCGGGTCCTTCTTCGGGCGGCGGTGCGGGGTGGCGGGACGGCGACGCGGCTGGTCGTTCACGTGAAAGGTGCTCCGCTGATGGTGAGAGGGCGAACCGTCCCAGCCTACGTCCCCGCCCCGGCCCGCCGGTCCGTCAGCTGCCGACGAGCTCGCCGGGGACGATCCGCACGCCGCGCGCCCAGTCGGCGGCGCGCATCGGCTTCTTGCCCTGCGGCTGGACCCAGAGCAGCTCGACCGCGTGCGACCCGGTGCCCACGTACACGTTGTTCTTGGCCACCGACAGCTCGCCGGGCGCCAGATCGGCCCGGCCCACCACGGGGGCGGCCTGCACCAGCTTGAGCCGCTCGCCCCGGAAGAGCGTCCAGGCGCCGGGTGCGGGGGTGCAGCCCCGGACCACCCGGTCCACCCGCAGGGCGGGCGCCGACCACTCGATCCGGGCGTTCTCGACGCTGATCTTCGGCGCGAGGGTGACTCCCTCCGCGGGCTGCGGCACGGCGTGCAGGGTGCCGTCCTCGATGCCGTCCATGGTCGCGGCGAGCAGCCCGGCCCCGGCGAAGGCCAGCCGGGTCAGCAGGTCACCGCTGGTGTCGGTGGGCCGGACCTCCTCGGTGAGTACGCCGTACACGGGCCCGGAGTCGAGCCCCTCCTCGATCAGGAAGGTGGAGGCGCCCGTCACCTCGTCGCCCGCCATGACGGAGTGCTGCACGGGTGCTGCGCCGCGCCAGGCCGGCAGCAGCGAGAAGTGCAGGTTGACCCAGCCCCTGGCGGGCACGTCCAGCGCGGCCTTGGGCAGCAGCGCCCCGTACGCGACGACCGGGCAGCAGTCCGGCGCGATCTCCCGCAGCCGTGCCAGGAAGCCCTCTTCGCGCGGTTTGGCCGGCTTGAGCACCTCGATCCCGGCCTCCTCCGCCCGCTCCGCGACGGGACTGGCCACCAGCCTGCGGCCGCGCCCGGCGGGCGCGTCGGGCCGGGTGACGACGGCGGCGACCTCGTGCCGGCCGGAGGCGATCAGTGCGTCCAGTGCGGGTACGGCTACCTCGGGGGTGCCTGCGAAGACGAGCTTCATGGGTGGCTGACTGCCTCTCAGGCCGAAACGTTACGGTGACGAGCAACGCACAAGTCTATGGGCCCGGCGGCCGGTGCCCACCCAGGGGGCGTACGCACGGTTGCGCGCCCCTCGCAGGTGCGTATACGCCCCCGTAGCGTGACCAGATCCCCGGCTGAGGCGTTGGTCAAGTGAGATTGACCGAAGCGAGCCGCCACGGTGCGGCCCGATCCCTTTCAACGCCGGTTCGAGAGGCTTCTTCATGGCCGACCACGCAACCCACGACGCCCAAGCGCGGGCCAGCCTGCATCTTCTGGTGCGGGACATCGAGCGGGTCCGGCGGCAGGTGGACGCGCTGCGCACGCTCACCGCCCAACTGGGCAACGTCTACCGTCCGCGCCGCTCCGGCCCGTCCGCCGGCTTCGTCGTCTACGGCAGGGCCCCGGCCCCCACCGTCAGGCTGGCGCAGGAACTGCGGGACAGTGTCGAGACCCTGGTGACGGCGGCAGTGGACTTCGACCGTTCACTGGGCTTCTCCTGGGACGCGGTGGGCTCCGCGCTCGGAGTCACCAAGCAGGCGGTCCACCGCCGCTACGGCACCAGGCGCGCCGCCCCCCAGCCGCTGGCGGCCGAGGCCGCGGAGCCCGTGGCTCAGCGGCCGGTGCCGGTGGCGCCGTCCGCCGCTCCGGCGCTGCCCTCCGTGCCTGCCGCACGGTCGATGCCGCCGCAGCCGTCGCCGGAGCGTCCGCCCTCGCGCGAGGATCTGCGCCCGAGCGCCTTCCCGGGACCGCGCAACGGCTGACGCTGCCGGGTCCTTGGTGCGGGGTTCCGTCCTCAATCGCCGGACGGGCTTGGTGTGCGGGTGCGGCCTGTGCGCGGGGTGCGCCCTTGTTCGGTGGGTGGGGGGCGGTGCCCCTCCGGGGCGTCTCCTCAAAAATGGCGTGTTCACCCGGGTACGTAAGGGACCCGGGTCGTACGCCATTTTCTGCGGGGACTCCCCTGCACGTCCCCACCCCAGGCCCAGTCGCGTCTGCACACCGGCCGGAGTGCTGTCGCAGACGCGCGACGGGCCGGGTTCGGGGGCGTGCAGGGGAGTCCCCGCAGAACGACGAACACAGACCCGGGTCCGCAATACGGACCCCCCGCACGTTCGTCGTTTGAGGAGACGCCCCGGAGGGACCCCGAACCCCCACCCACCGGACAGGCGCACCCCGCGGGGGACCCGCACAAACAAGCCCGTCCGGCGATTGAGGACGGAACCCCCCGCCCCGGACAAGGGCAACCCACCGTCACCCGATGTCCGGCGGGTCCACCCGAATCCGCACCGGGCCGCCGCCACCACCGCCCCGCGACATCCGCGCCGCCTGAGCCGCCTTCAGCGCGGCCGCCAGCGCCGCCCCGCTTCCCGGGCGCACCCGGACCAGGGCCCGCTCCCAGGTCTCCCCCGGTGGCGCGTCGAACGGCCTGCGGGGCCGTCCCGGCTCGGCTGAGGGGACCGGCACCGGACCGAGCACCTCCGCCTCCGGCGGCAGCTCCGCGGCGGCCAGGAACGCGGCGAGCGACTGCGGCTCCCCCGTCACCGAAGCCATCCGGGACACCGGCGGAAAGCCCAGCTCGGCCCGTTCCGCCAGCTCGCGGCGGGCGTGACCGACCGGGTCCCAGCGCACCAGGGCCTGCACCGGACGCAGCGTCGGCTCCGCGACGATCACCACCGTGCCGCCCTCCGGCTGCCCCCGTACCAGCGCGGCGGCCGCCGTCCAGCGGCGCAGCGCCTCCTCCCCGGCCCGCAGGTCGGGGCGGCCGACCATCGCCCAGCCGTCCAGCAGCAGCGCGGCCGCGTACCCACCCTCCGCGACGGGTTCGGCGCCCGGGGTACTGACCACGAGCGCGGGCTGGTCCGGCACCGAGTCCAGCACGTGGTCGCGTCCCGAGGTCCGTACCGGCACGGCGGGAAAGGCCCGGCCGAGCTCCTCCGCCGTGCGGCGGGCACCGACGATCTGCGCGCGCAGCCGGCGGCCCCCGCAGGCCACGCAGTGCCAGGACGTCTCGGGCAGGCCGCACCAGGCGCAGTTCAGGTCCCGCTGGTCGGGCGCCTCCAGCGGTCCCGCGCAGTGCCGGCAGCGCGCGGGCTCCCGGCAGCGCTCGCAGGCCAGCCGCGGGGCGTACCCGCGACGCGGCACCTGGACGAGCACCGGGCCGCTGCGCAGTCCGTCCCGCACCGTCTGCCAGGCGAGGCTCGGCAGCCTCGCGGCCCGTGCGGCGCCGTCCCGCGCGAGCTCGCCGTCCCCGACGGTACGCACCAGGGGCGCCGCGATCCTGGTCTGCTCCCGGTCGGCGCGCAGCGGGAGCGCCCAGCCGCTCTCGACCAGCTGGGCGCCCTCCACGGTGCAGTTCGTGCCGCCGAGCAGGAAGCCGCACCCGCTGTGCGCCGCCCGTAGTTCGAGGACCTCGCGGACGTGCGGGAAGGGGGCGTTGTCATCGCTGTGGCTGGAGTCCCCGTCGTCCCAGACGGCGACCAGGCCGAGGCCGGCGACCGGGGCGAACATCGCGGCCCGTGTCCCGACGACCGCCCGGACGGACCCGCGCCGCACGGCGAGCCACTCCCGGTACCGCTTCTCGGGGCCGGAGCCGGCGGTCAGCAGGGCGTGGCGGCCCTCACCGAGGATGCCGGTGAGCGCGGCGTCGACCCGCGCCGCGGTCCGTCCGTCGGGGACCACGACCAGGGCACCGCGTCCGGAGGCGAGGGTCGCGGCGACGGCCCTGGCGGTCTCCTCCGGCCAGTGCGGTCCCGGCAGGGCGGTCCACACCGCCCTGGGCGCGCCGCCGGAGGCCAGCGCGTCCAGGAACGCCGCGCCCTGCCCGTAGCGCGCCCAGCTCCCGGGAGCGGGCACCGGAGGCGGCGCCATGGGCTCGGGAGAGGGCTTGGACTCTGCGCGGGCGTTCCTCGGTGGCACCGCGAGCTGCAGGACGTCCGCGAGACTGCCCGCGTACCGGTCGGCCACGGCTCGGGCGAGGCCGAGCAGCTCGGGCCCGAGGACCGGTTCGGGTGACACGACGGAGGCGAGGGCGGCCAGCGCCCCGCTGTAGTCGGACTCGGCCAGTCGCTCGACCAGGAACCCGTCGATCAGGCCGCCGCCCTCGCGCCGTCCGCCCCGGACGTTGCGGCCGCCCGCGCCGAAGCGCACCCGCACCCGCACGCCGGGCCGCGCGACGGCGTCGAGCTCCTCGGGGACCGCGTAGTCGAAGTACTGGTCGAGGTGGAGCGCGCCCTTGTTCACCAGGACGCGGGCCACGGGCAGCTCACCGGCGAGGGCTGCCCCGCGCCAGGTTCTCGGTTTGGCGCGGGGCACCTTGGCCTGCCGCACCGTCTCCCGGATCAGCGCAAGCTGCTCCGGAGCCCCGGTGCCGGGCTCGTCGGACCGCTCGTTGTCGCTGCTCACAGCCAAATTCCTACCAGACGCCACTGACATTCCGGCCGGCGCCGGACACCGGAGCAACGCCTGAGCCCGGACACCGATGAGGTGTCCGGGCTCAGGGGAAGGCGTGCCCGCCGGGCGGGGCCTACAGGCCCGCGGCCCCGCGCAGTGCGGCCACCCGGTCCGTGCGCTCCCAGGTGAAGTCGGGGAGCTCGCGGCCGAAGTGGCCGTACGCGGCGGTCTGGGCGTAGATCGGGCGGAGCAGGTCGAGGTCGCGGATGATCGCGGCCGGGCGGAGGTCGAAGACGTCGCCGATGGCGTGCTCGATCTTCTCGGTCTCGATCACGGCCGTACCGAAGGTCTCGACGAAGAGGCCCACCGGCTCGGCCTTGCCGATCGCGTAGGCGACCTGGACCTCGCAGCGGGCGGCGAGCCCGGCGGCGACGACGTTCTTGGCGACCCAGCGCATCGCGTAGGCGGCCGAACGGTCCACCTTCGACGGGTCCTTGCCCGAGAAGGCACCGCCACCGTGGCGGGCCATGCCGCCGTAGGTGTCGATGATGATCTTGCGGCCGGTCAGACCGGCGTCGCCCATCGGGCCGCCGATCTCGAAGCGGCCGGTCGGGTTGACCAGCAGGCGGTAGCCCTCGGTGTCCAGCTTGATGCCGTCCTCGATGAGCTGGTTGAGGACGTGCTCGACGACGAACTCGCGGATGTCCGGTGCGAGGAGCGAGTCGAGGTCGATGTCGCTGGCGTGCTGCGAGGAGACGACGACCGTGTCGAGCCGGACGGCCTTGTCGCCGTCGTACTCGATGGTGACCTGGGTCTTGCCGTCGGGACGCAGGTACGGGATGGTCCCGTTCTTGCGGACCTCGGACAGCCGGCGCGACAGCCGGTGCGCGAGGTGGATCGGCAGCGGCATCAGCTCGGGCGTCTCGTCGCAGGCGTACCCGAACATCAGGCCCTGGTCGCCGGCGCCCTGCTTGTCGAGTTCGTCCTCATCGCCCTCGACCCGCTTCTCGTAGGCGGTGTCGACGCCCTGCGCGATGTCGGGCGACTGCGCGCCGATGGACACCGAGACGCCGCAGGAGGCGCCGTCGAAGCCCTTCTTGGAGGAGTCGTAGCCGATCTCCAGGATCTTGTCGCGCACCAGCTGGGCGATCGGGGCGTAGGCCTTGGTCGTGACCTCACCCGCAACATGCACCTGACCTGTGGTGATCAAGGTCTCGACGGCGACACGCGACGTCGGGTCCTCTCGGAGGAGTGCATCGAGAATGGTGTCGCTGATCTGGTCAGCGATCTTGTCGGGGTGACCCTCGGTGACGGACTCCGAGGTGAAGAGACGGCGGGACACATCGCTCCCTGGGGTTGCAGCGGCTGCTGGCTGATCATTGGCGGACGGGCCCGGGAGCTGCGCCCGGTACGGTCCTGGACCAGTTTATCGGTCGGCTTCGGCCACTGGACAACGTGTCTCGCCCTTTGGGAGTTCTGTGACATGTGGCACGGCCCTCCGAAGGCCACTCGGCGGCCTCCGCGGAAGCCGTCCGGCGCCGTGTTCCCGGGGCACCGGGCCAACGGAGCGGCGACACGGGAAATTCACGCAAGTCGTGGCGACACGAGGTCCCAGACTGTGTCGGCGAGCGCCTCCTTGGGGCCGAACGGCACCGGGGTCTCGGCGCCGTCGGCCGCCAGCACCACCGCTTCGTTCTCCTCCGCGCCGAAGGTCCTGCGCTCCCCCACCTCGTTGACCACCAGCAGGTCGCAGCCCTTGCGGCGGAGCTTCTCCCGACCGTTGGCCAGGACGTTGTCGGTCTCGGCGGCGAATCCGACGACGATCTGTTCCGGCCGGGCGCGCCGCCCGGCGACCTCCGCGAGGATGTCCGGGTTGCGGACGAGTGCGATCGGCGCGGGCTCCTGGCCGTCCTTCTTCTTGATCTTCCCGGCGGCGTACTCGGCCGGGCGGAAGTCGGCCACCGCCGCCGCCATCACCACGACGTCCGCGTCCGCCGCCGCCTTCAGCACGGCCTCGCGCAGCTGCGTCGCGGTGCCGACCCGGACGATGTCGGCCCCGGACGGGTCGGGCAGGCCGGTGTTGGCCTCGATGAGCGTGACCCGCGCGCCGCGGGCGACGGCGGTGCGGGCGAGCGCGTACCCCTGCTTCCCCGAGGAGCGGTTGCCGAGGTAGCGGACCGGGTCGAGCGGTTCGCGGGTGCCGCCCGCGCTGATCACCACGTGGCGGCCCGCCAGGTCGGGGGCGACGGGCCCGCGGGCCAGCACGCGGCGGCAGACCTCGAAGATCTCCGCCGGCTCCGGCAGCCTGCCCTTGCCGGTGTCGACGCCGGTGAGCCGCCCCACGGCGGGCTCGATGACGACGGCGCCCCGGCGGCGCAGCGTGGCGACGTTCTCCCGGGTGGCCGGGTGCTCCCACATCTCGGTGTGCATGGCGGGCGCGAAGACGACCGGACAGCGTGCGGTGAGCAGCGTGTTGGTGAGCAGGTCGTCGGCGAGCCCGTGGGCGGCCTTGGCCAGCAGGTCGGCGGTGGCGGGGGCGACGACGACGAGGTCGGCGTGCTGCCCGATGCGCACGTGCGGGACCTCGTGGACGTCGTGCCAGACCTCGGTCGACACCGGGTGACCGGAGAGCGCCGACCAGGTGGCCGCGCCGATGAAGTGGAGCGATGCCTCGGTCGGCACGACCCGTACGTCGTGGCCGGACTCGGTCAGCCGCCGCAGCAGCTCGCACGCCTTGTACGCGGCGATGCCGCCGCTGACGCCCAGAACGACCTTCGGCTTCTCCACTGCGTCTCCCCGCACTCGGGTACGTACTCGGATACGTACGCCCCCATGCTGCCTCACCGTCGCGGACGCCGGTCTGCCGCCCCGGACACACCGCGGGCCCGGCGGTGGTGACCGCCGGGCCCGTGGTGAAGGTGCGTTTTCCTGCTACTGCGCGGGGCCCTCGATGGCCTCGGAGGTGAGCAGGCCCGCGTTGATCTCGCGGAGCGCGATCGAGAGCGGCTTCTCGTGCACGTGGGTGTCGACGAGCGGACCGACGTACTCAAGGAGTCCCTCACCGAGCTGCGAGTAGTACGCGTTGATCTGGCGCGCGCGCTTGGCGGCGTAGATCACGAGGCTGTACTTCGAGTCGGTTGCTTCGAGGAGCTCATCAATCGGCGGGTTGATGATGCCCTCGGGCGTGGTGATGGAAGAGGACACTCTCTGCCTTCCGAAGGGGGTGAAGATCAAAGAAATCTTTGACAGTCAGGGGCTGTGTGGTGCGGTCCCGTTCCGGTGCGACCCGTTCGTTCAGTCGCCGGCGGCACGGTGGCCGGAAGCCTCCAGCATCAAGGCTAGCAGCTCACGTGCCACATCCTCGACGGAGGTATTGACAAGCGTCGTATCGAACTCGGATTCGGCGGCCAGTTCGATCCTGGCCGCGGCGAGCCGTCGCTCGATCACGGCGGGTGCCTCGGTGCCCCGGCCGGTGAGCCGGCGCACCAGCTCGTCCCAGCTCGGCGGCGCCAGGAAGACCAGCTGCGCGTCGGCCATCGACTGCCTGACCAGCCGGGCGCCCTGGAGGTCGATCTCCAGCAGCACCGGCTCGCCCGCCTCAAGACGCTCCTGCACGGCGCGCCGCGGCGTGCCGTAGCGGTTGCCGGCGAACTCGGCCCACTCCAGCAGCTCGCCGTTGGCGATCAGCTTGTCGAACTCCTCGTTGTCCACGAAGAAGTAGTGGACGCCGTTGCGTTCGCCGGGGCGGGGCTTGCGGGTCGTCGCCGACACGGAGAGCCAGACCTCGGGGTGGACCTTGCGCATATGCGCGACGACCGTGCTCTTGCCGACCCCCGAGGGGCCGGAGAGCACGGTCAGCCGCGGACGTGCGTCCGGGGGTACGGGGGACGTCCCCCGGGATGTTGCAGCCATGGAGCGATTATCCAGGTTCTCAGGAGTGCCTGAGAACGTCAGGCGGGGCTGCCCCCGAACTCACGCTCCAGGGATGCGATCTGGTTGGAGCCGAGACCCCGCACCCGGCGGCTCTCGGAGATGCCGAGCCGTTCCATGATCTGCTTGGCGCGGACCTTGCCCACGCCGGGCAGGGACTCCAGCAGGGCGGAGACCTTCATCTTGCCGATGACGTCGTTCTCCTGGCCCGACTTGATGACCTCGTGGAGGGAGGCGCCGGAGTGCTTGAGTCGATTCTTGACCTCGGCCCGCTCCCGGCGAGCCGCGGCGGCCTTTTCGAGCGCGGCTGCGCGCTGTTCAGGGGTAAGGGGCGGAAGAGCCACGCCTACGTCACCTCGGATGTCGATCTGTCGGATACGGACCGGTGAGGCAGCGGGATCGCCCCTCACCTGGTGAGCAACGAACAACCTGTGTGCGTTGGCTCTCGACGGAGACTAGCGGCCAGGGCCGCCGGAGTCAGCGAGAACAGACGAAAAGTCCTGGTCAGCCTTTGCCGACCAGGACATTCCTGGCATAACAACCGAGATTTTTGGTCAGGATTACGTCAACACGCTGTTACGTGGGATGGTCAGCCTTCCGGGACGGCCGCGCGGACCTCGTCCGCGAACCGCTCGGCGGCTTCGCGCAGCCCTGCCGCGTCCGGACCCTGGCGCAGCACGCCCCGGCTCACGCTGGGCAGCACATTGCGTACCGCGTCCCCGAAGACCCCCGGCAGATCCGCGGGGGTCGCGCCCTGCGCGCCGATGCCGGGCGCGAGCAGCGGGCCGTTGACCGCGAGGTTCACTCCCGCTTCCCCGAGGGTGGCGCCGACGACCGCGCCGACCGAGCCGAGCGGGGTGGCCCCCTCGTTCTCGGCGGCCATGTGGTCGAGCATCAGCTGGGCCAGCGAGCGGCCGTCGGCCGCGGTGGCGCGCTGCACCTCGGCGCCCTCCGGGTTGGAGGTGAGGGCGAGCACGAAGACCCCGGAGCCGGAGATCGCCGCCGCGTCCAGCGCCGGCCGCAGCGAGCCGAAGCCGAGGTACGGCGAGACGGTGACCGCGTCGGAGAACAGCGGCGAGTCCTTGTCCAGGTAGGTGGCGGCGTAGGCGCCCATGGTGGAGCCGATGTCGCCGCGCTTGGCGTCCATCAGGACCAGCGCGCCCGCCGCCCGTGCCTCCTCGACGGCCTTCTCCAGGACGGCGATGCCGCGCGAGCCGAAGCGCTCGAAGAACGCCGACTGCGGCTTGAGGACGGCGACCCGGTCCGCCAGTGCCTCGACGACCGTACGGGTGAACCGCTCCAGGCCCGCGACGTCGTCGTTCAGCCCCCAGGAGGTGAGCAGGGAGGCGTGCGGGTCGATGCCGACGCAGAGCGGCCCACGGGTGTCCATGGCACGGCGCAGGCGTGCGCCGAAGGGTTCCAGGGTCATTTCACGGCCTTCCGGGTTTCCGCGCCGACCGCGTCGGCGAGGGTGGCGTACGGGGAGGCGGCCAGGCGCGCGGCCAGGCCCTTGTGGATCGACCGGGCGTAGAACGGGCCCTCGTAGATGAAGGCGCTGTAGCCCTGTACGAGCGTGGCGCCGGCCAGGATGCGCTGCCAGGCGTCCTCGGCGTTCTCGATGCCTCCGACGCCCACCAGGGTGATCCGGTCCCCCACTCGCGCGTAGAGGCGGCTCACGACCGCCAGGGAGCGTTCCTTGAGGGGTGCGCCGGACAGCCCGCCGGTCTCCCCGGTCAGGGACGGCGAGGACTTCAGGCCCAGGGTGTCGCGGGCGATGGTGGTGTTGGTGGCGATGATGCCGTCCAGGCCGAGTTCGACCGCGAGGTCCGCGACCGCGTCGATGTCCTCGTCCGCGAGGTCGGGGGCGATCTTGACGAGCAGCGGGACCCGGCGCCCGGTGACGGTCCGGTCCGCTGCCTCGCGTACGGCGGACAGCAGCGGGCGCAGCGACTCGGTGGCCTGGAGGTTGCGCAGGCCCGGGGTGTTGGGCGAGGAGACGTTGACGACGAGGTAGTCGGCGTGGGCGGCGAGCCGCTCGGTGGACTTCACGTAGTCGGCGGCGGCCTCGGCCTCCGGGACGATCTTGGTCTTGCCGATGTTGACGCCGACCGTGGTCCGGAAGACCGGGTTGCGGGCGGCCAGGCGCTCGGCCACGGCGGCGGAGCCCTCGTTGTTGAAGCCCATGCGGTTGATCAGCGCGCGGTCCGCGACGAGGCGGAAGAGCCGCTTCTTCGGGTTGCCCGGCTGTGGTTCGCCGGTGACCGTGCCGATCTCGATGTGGTCGAAGCCGAGCATCGACATGCCGTCGATCGCGACAGCGTTCTTGTCGAAGCCGGCGGCGAGTCCGAAGGGGCCGTGCATCCGCAGGCCGAGGGCCTCTGTGCGCAGTTCCCGGTGGCGGGGGGCGAGCGCGGCGGCGACGAAGGTGCGCAGGACGGGGATACGGGCGGCGAGGCGGATCCACCGGAAGGCCAGGTAGTGCGCCTGTTCCGGGTCCATCCGCTTGAAGACCAGCTGGAAGAAGAACTTGTACATCACGGTGTCCTAGGTGTTCTCACGAAGAGGGGGACACCGTTTCCGGTGTCCCCCTGTGGGCTGCTAGTCGCGGGCCGCGGTCAGATGTTCCGCGTGTTCCTGGAGCGATCGGACGCCCACGTCTCCGTGGTTGAGGGCGTCGATGCCCTGGACCGCGGCGGCGAGCGCCTGGACCGTGGTGAGGCACGGTACGGACCGGGCGACGGCCGCGGTGCGGATCTCGTAGCCGTCGAGCCGGCCGCCCGTTCCGTACGGCGTGTTGACGATGAGGTCGACCTCGCCGTCGTGGATCAGCTGGACGATGGTCTTCTCACCGTTGGGCCCCTCGCCCTCGGACTGCTTGCGGACCACGGTGGCGTTGATGCCGTTGCGCTTGAGGACCTCCGCGGTGCCGGAGGTGGCCATCAGCTCGAAGCCGTGGGCGACCAGCTCGCGGGCCGGGAAGATCATCGAGCGCTTGTCGCGGTTGGCGACGGAGATGAACGCGCGGCCCGAGGTGGGCAGCGGGCCGTACGCGCCGGCCTGCGACTTGGCGTACGCCGTGCCGAAGACCGAGTCGATGCCCATGACCTCGCCGGTGGAGCGCATCTCCGGGCCGAGGACCGTGTCGACGCCGCGGCCGCGGATGTCGCGGAAGCGCGACCACGGCATGACGGCCTCCTTGACGGAGATCGGCGCGTCCAGCGGCAGCGTGCCGCCGTCGCCGTGCTTCGGCAGCAGGCCCTCCGCGCGCAGCTCCGCGACGGTCGCGCCCAGCGAGATGCGGGCGGCGGCCTTGGCGAGCGGCACCGCGGTCGCCTTGGAGGTGAAGGGGACGGTCCGGGAGGCGCGCGGGTTGGCCTCCAGGACGTAGAGGATGTCTCCGGAGAGCGCGAACTGGATGTTGATCAGCCCGCGTACGCCGACGCCCTTGGCGATGCCCTCCGTGGAGGCGCGCAGCCGCTTGATGTCGTAGCCGCCGAGGGTGATCGGGGGCAGTGCGCAGGCGGAGTCGCCGGAGTGGATACCGGCCTCCTCGATGTGCTCCATGACGCCGCCGAGGTAGAGCTCGGTGCCGTCGTAGAGCGCGTCCACGTCGATCTCGATGGCGTCGTCGAGGAAGCGGTCGACCAGGACCGGCCGGGTGGGGCTGATCTCGGTGGACTCGGAGATGTACGAGGCGAGGCGGGTCTCGTCGTACACGATCTCCATGCCACGGCCGCCGAGCACGTACGAGGGGCGTACGAGGACGGGGTAGCCGATCTCGTCGGCGATGGCCTTGGCCCCGGCGAAGGTGGTGGCGGTGCCGTGCTTGGGGGCGGGCAGTCCGGCCTCGGCCAGGACCTGGCCGAAGGCGCCTCGGTCCTCCGCGGCGTGGATGGCCTCCGGCGGGGTGCCGACGACGGGCACGCCGTTGTCCTTGAGCGCCTGGGCGAGGCCCAGCGGGGTCTGGCCGCCGAGCTGGACGATGACGCCCGCGATCGGGCCCGCGAGGGACTCCGCGTGGACGATCTCCAGCACGTCTTCCAGCGTCAGGGGCTCGAAGTACAGGCGGTCGGAGGTGTCGTAGTCCGTGGAGACGGTCTCGGGGTTGCAGTTGACCATCACGGTCTCGTAGCCGGCGTCGCTCAGGGCGAAGGAGGCGTGGACGCAGGAGTAGTCGAACTCGATGCCCTGGCCGATGCGGTTGGGGCCGGAGCCGAGGATGATCACCGCAGGCTTGGTGCGGGGCGCGACCTCGCTCTCCTCGTCGTAGGAGGAGTAGAAGTACGGCGTCTTCGCGGCGAACTCGGCGGCGCAGGTGTCGACCGTCTTGTAGACCGGGCGGATACCGAGCGCGTGCCGGACCTCGCGGACGACGTCCTCGCGCAGACCTCGGATCCCGGCGATCTGGGCGTCGGAGAAGCCGTGCCGCTTGGCGTCGGCCAGCAGTTCGGGCAGCAGCTTGTCGGCGGCGGCCAGCTCGTCGGCGATCTCCTTGATGAGGAAGAGCTGGTCGACGAACCAGGGGTCGATCTTCGTGAACTCGAAGACCTCTTCCTGGGTGGCGCCGGCCCGGATCGCCTGCATGACGGTGTTGATGCGGCCGTCGGTCGGGCGGACCGCCTCGGCCAGCAGCTCGGCCTTGTCGCCGGGCTCACCGGTGAAGGTGAACTGCGAGCCCTTCTTCTCCAGGGAGCGCAGCGCCTTCTGCAGCGCCTCGGTGAAGTTCCGGCCGATCGCCATGGCCTCGCCCACCGACTTCATGGTGGTGGTGAGGGTGGAGTCGGCGGAGGGGAACTTCTCGAAGGCGAAGCGCGGGGCCTTGACGACGACGTAGTCGAGGGTCGGCTCGAAGGAGGCCGGGGTCTTCTCGGTGATGTCGTTGGGGATCTCGTCGAGCGTGTAGCCGACGGCCAGCTTGGCGGCGATCTTGGCGATCGGGAAGCCGGTGGCCTTCGACGCGAGCGCGGAGGAGCGGGAGACGCGCGGGTTCATCTCGATCACGATGACCCGGCCGTCGACCGGGTCGATGGCGAACTGGATGTTGCAGCCGCCGGTGTCGACGCCGACCTCGCGGATGATCGCGATGCCGATGTCGCGCAGCCGCTGGTACTCGCGGTCGGTAAGGGTCATCGACGGGGCGACGGTGATCGAGTCACCGGTGTGGACGCCCATCGGGTCGAAGTTCTCGATGGAGCAGACGACCACGACGTTGTCGTTCCGGTCGCGCATCAGCTCCAGCTCGTACTCCTTCCAGCCGAGGATGGACTCCTCCAGGAGCACCTCGGTGGTCGGGGAGAGCGTGAGGCCCTGTCCGGCGATGCGGCGCAGCTCCTCCTCGTCGTGGGCGAAGCCGGAGCCGGCGCCGCCCATGGTGAAGGAGGGGCGGACGACGACGGGGTAGCCGCCGAGCGTGTCGACGCCCTTCATGATGTCGTCCATGGAGTGGCAGATGACCGAGCGGGCGGACTCGCCGTAGCCGATCTTCGCCTTGACGGCTTCGACGACGCCCTTGAAGAGCTCGCGGTCCTCGCCCTTGTTGATGGCCTCGACGTTGGCGCCGATGAGCTCGACGCCGTACTTCTCCAGGACACCGTTCTCGTGCATGGAGATCGCGGTGTTCAGCGCGGTCTGGCCGCCCAGGGTGGGGAGCAGCGCGTCGGGGCGCTCCTTGGCGATGATCTTCTCGACGAACTCGGGGGTGATCGGCTCGACGTAGGTGGCGTCGGCGATCTCCGGGTCGGTCATGATCGTCGCCGGGTTGGAGTTCACCAGGATGACGCGCAGGCCCTCGGCCTTGAGGACGCGGCAGGCCTGGGTGCCGGAGTAGTCGAACTCGGCGGCCTGGCCGATGACGATCGGACCGGAGCCGATGACCAGGACGGACTGGATATCGGAGCGCTTAGGCACGCTGGCCCTCCATCAGGGTGACGAAACGGTCGAAGAGGTACGCGGCGTCGTGCGGGCCGGCGGCCGCCTCGGGGTGGTACTGGACGCTGAAGGCGGGCCGGTCCAGGAGCTGGAGGCCCTCGACGACCTGGTCGTTCAGGCAGACGTGGGAGACCTCGGCCCGCCCGTAGGCGGTGTCGGAGACCTTGTCGAGCGGGGCGTCGACGGCGAATCCGTGGTTGTGCGCGGTGACCTCGACCTTGCCGGTCGAGCGGTCCTGCACGGGCTGGTTGATACCGCGGTGGCCGTACTTCAGCTTGTAGGTGCCGAAGCCGAGCGCGCGGCCCAGGATCTGGTTGCCGAAGCAGATGCCGAAGAGCGGGGTCCGCCGCTCCAGGACGCCCTGCATGAGGGAGACCGGGTGGTCGGCGGTGGACGGGTCGCCGGGGCCGTTGGAGAAGAAGACGCCGTCGGGCGCGACCGCGTACACCTCCTCCAGGGTGGCGGTCGCGGGCAGGACGTGCACCTCGATGCCGCGTTCGGCCATCCGGTGCGGGGTCATGCCCTTGATGCCGAGGTCGATCGCGGCGACGGTGAACTTCTTGGTGCCGATCGCGGGGACGACGTACGTCTCCTTGGTGGCGACCTCCGCGGAGAGGTCGGCGCCGCTCATCTCGGGGGCCTGGCGCACCTTGGCGAGGAGGGTGCCCTCGTCGGCGAGCGCGTTGCCGGAGAAGATGCCGACGCGCATCGCGCCGCGCTCGCGCAGGTGGCGGGTGAGGGCGCGGGTGTCGATGCCGCTGATCCCGACGACGCCCTGGGCCGTGAGCTCCTCGTCGAGGGAGCGCTGTGAGCGCCAGTTGGACGGCTTGCGGGCGGGGTCACGTACGACGTAGCCGGAGACCCAGATGCGCTTCGACTCGGGGTCCTCGTCGTTCACCCCGGTGTTCCCGACGTGCGGGGAGGTCATCACGACGACCTGGCGGTGGTACGAGGGGTCGGTCAGCGTCTCCTGGTAGCCGGTCATGCCGGTGGAGAAAACCGCCTCGCCGAAGGTCTCCCCCACAGCCCCGTAGGCGCGGCCGCGGAAGGCGCGGCCGTCCTCCAGGACGAGTACGGCGGGAGCTTTGTCGGCTCCCCGGGTGGAGATCGTCATCGTGCGGTGCCTTCCGTAGAGCTGGTGAGGTGGTTGACGGCTTCGACCCAGGCAGGGTGTTCGGCCGAGTGGTCGGAGCGGAATCCGGAGTCGATCAGCTGGTCGCCGAGCGCCCAGGTGATGATCAGCAGCCCGCCCTCGGGGAGGACCTTGCCGGCGAGTGCCTTGTCGATGCGGGCCTCGCGCAGGTCGGCGGCGGGGACGAAGAAGTCCGCCGCGCCGGGCCGTACGACGTCGAGGCCCTGCTCGGTGAGGGTGAGTTCGACGCGGCTGCGGGTGCCGAGACCGTGGGCGACGATGCGGTCGAGCCACTGCCCGGCCGTCGTCGAGGCGTGGTAGCGCCCGGTCAGGGTGAGCAGCCGCTCGCCGTCCGCGAAGCCGTCCGGGCGGGTCGCGAGGTCCGGCAGTCCGGACTGGAGGCTGCCGCGCCACTTCCATCCCTGGCGCATCAGCCAGTAGACGAAGGCGACGAGGACGGCCAGTCCGATCACCCAGCTGATCCGGGCGGACCAGTCGGTCACCTCCGCCGACTTCTGCTCGGCGGCCAGTCGGTACAGCTGTTGGTTGGTGCTGAGTGTTGTCACGCGAGCTTCCCGTCGACGACCGTGGCACGGCCCCGCAGGAATGTGTGGGTCACTCGGCCCGGCAGCTCGCGTCCCTCGTACGGAGTGTTGCGGCTGCGGGAGGCGAAGCCCGCGGGGTCCACCGCTCCACGGTATGCCGGATCGACCAGGGTGAGGTTGGCGGGTTCGCCGGCGGCGACGGGGCGGCCGTGTCCTTCGAGGCGGCCGATGGCGGCCGGGCGCAGTGACATCCGGTCCGCGACGCCCGCCCAGTCCAGGAGCCCGGTCTCGACCATCGTCTGCTGGACGACGGAGAGCGCGGTCTCCAGGCCCACCATCCCCATGGCGGCCGCGGCCCACTCGCAGTCCTTGTCCTCGTGCGGGTGCGGGGCGTGGTCGGTGGCGACGCAGTCGATGGTGCCGTCGGCGAGCGCCTCGCGCAGGGCCATGACGTCGGCCTCTGTGCGCAGCGGCGGGTTCACCTTGTAGACCGGGTTGTAGGAGCGCACGAGCTCGTCGGTGAGGAGCAGGTGGTGCGGGGTGACCTCGGCGGTGACGTTCCAGCCCTTGGACTTGGCCCAGCGGACGATCTCGACGGATCCGGCGGTCGAGAGGTGGCAGATGTGCACCCGGGAGTCCACGTGGGCGGCGAGCAGCACATCGCGGGCGATGATCGACTCCTCCGCGACGGCCGGCCAGCCGCCGAGGCCGAGCTCGGCGGAGACGACGCCCTCGTTCATCTGGGCGCCCTCGGTCAGGCGGGGCTCCTGGGCGTGCTGTGCGACGACCCCGTCGAACGCCTTCACGTACTCCAGGGCGCGGCGCATGATCACCGCGTCGTCCACGCACTTGCCGTCGTCGGAGAAGACCTTCACTCCGGCGGCCGAATCGTGCATGGCGCCGAGTTCCGCGAGCTGCTTGCCCTCCAGGCCGACGGTGACGGCGCCGATGGGCTGCACGTCGCAGTAGCCGGACTCCTTGCCGAGCCGCCAGACCTGCTCGACGACTCCGGCGGTGTCCGCTACGGGGAAGGTGTTGGCCATGGCGTGGACGGCGGTGAAGCCGCCGACGGCCGCGGCCCTGGTGCCGGTCAGAACGGTCTCGGAGTCCTCGCGGCCGGGCTCGCGCAGGTGGGTGTGGAGGTCGACCAGTCCGGGCAGCAGGACCTGGCCCGCCGCCTCGATGACGGTGGCGCCGGCGGCGTCGAGGCCGGTGCCGAGCGCCGCGATGGTCTCGCCGTCGATCAGGATGTCCTGCGGCTCGCCGCCGAGGACCTTCGCGCCGCGAATAAGGATCTTGCTCATGGTTAGTTGTTCTCCTCGGTACGGGCGGCGGGCGACGGGTGGGACGGGGCGGCGGGTCCGGAGCCGCCCAGCAGCAGGTAGAGCACGGCCATCCGGATGGAGACGCCGTTGGCGACCTGCTCGACGACCGTGCAGCGGTCGGAGTCCGCGACCTCTGCGGTGATCTCCATGCCGCGGACCATCGGGCCGGGGTGCATGACGATGGCGTCGCCGGGCATCTTCGCCATCCGCTCGCCGTCCAGGCCGTAGCGGCGGGAGTACTCCCGCTCGGTCGGGAAGTACGCGGCGTTCATCCGCTCACGCTGCACACGCAGCATCATCACCGCGTCCGACTCCGGCAGCACCTTGTCGAGGCTGTAGCTGACGTCGCAGGGCCACTGCTCGACGCCGACCGGGACCAGGGTCGGCGGAGCCACCAGGGTGACGTGGGCGCCGAGGGTGGTCAGCAGGTGGACGTTGGAGCGGGCGACCCGGCTGTGCAGGATGTCGCCGACGATCGTGATCCGGCGGCCCGTGAGGTCCTCGCCGAGTCCGGCGTCCGCCCCGACCAGCCGGCGGCGCATCGTGAAGGCGTCCAGCAGGGCCTGGGTGGGGTGCTCGTGGGTGCCGTCTCCGGCGTTGACGACCGCACCGTCGATCCAGCCGGAGGTGGCCAGACGATAGGGGGCACCGGAGGCGCCGTGCCGGATGACGACGGCGTCGGCGCCCATCGCCTCCAGGGTCAGGGCGGTGTCCTTGAGCGACTCGCCCTTGGAGACGGACGAGCCCTTGGCGGAGAAGTTGATGACGTCGGCGGACAGCCGCTTGGCGGCCGCCTCGAAGGAGATGCGGGTGCGCGTCGAGTCCTCGAAGAAGAGGTTGACGACGGTGCGGCCGCGCAGGGTGGGGAGCTTCTTGATCGGCCGGTCCGCGACCCTGGCCATCTCCTCTGCGGTGTCGAGGATCAGGACGGCGTCGTCGCGGGTGAGGTCGGCGGCCGAGATGAGGTGACGCTTCATCTGGGTGTTCTCCGGGTGGCTGGAGGGTTCAGGCGTGCGGGCGTGCGGAAACCGCCGTACGGCACAGGTGAGCCGTACGCGAGGTGCGGTTACCGCTCGCCCGACGGGGCGGTCCGCCCGGCACCGAGCAGCACGGCGTCGCGGCCGTCCTCCTCGTCGAGCTGGACCTTGACCGTCTCCCGCAGCGACGTGGGGAGGTTCTTGCCGACGTAGTCGGCGCGGATCGGGAGTTCGCGGTGTCCGCGGTCGACGAGGACCGCGAGCTGCACCGCGCGGGGCCGGCCGATGTCGCCGAGCGCGTCGAGCGCGGCGCGGATCGTACGGCCGGAGAAGAGGACGTCGTCGACGAGGACGACCAGGCGGCCCTCGATGCCCTCGCCGGGGATCTCGGTGCGGGCCAGCGCCCGTGCCGGGTGCATCCGCAGGTCGTCGCGGTACATGGTGATGTCGAGGGAGCCGACCGGCATCTTCCGGCCGGTGATCTCTTCGAGCTTGTCGGCGAGCCGGCGGGCGAGGTAGACGCCCCGGGTCGGGATGCCGAGGAGCACCACGTCGTCGGCGCCCTTGGCGCGTTCGACGATCTCGTGGGCGATACGGGTCAGTACTCGGGCGATGTCGGGAGCCTCAAGAACGGGGCGTGCCGCATTGCCGGTGGCGTCGTGCTGTGCGTCCATAAGAAACGGACCTCCTTCTCCGCCTCACTGGACGGATCTTAAAGGACGTCGAAATTGCGTCATCCACGTTACCAGGGCTTGTGCAGGGCCCTCGACGCACCCCCGGGAGGTACCGGCCCGAACCTTTCAGCTTGACGCACCCAAGTAACGCTGCGTAACCTCACAGTGAGTTACCAGCCACGCGGCGGAGCCGCGAAATGTTCCAGCGTCCCGGGAGCCTTATGTCCAGCGAATACGCAAAGCAGCTCGGGGCCAAGCTCCGTGCCATCCGCACCCAGCAGGGCCTCTCCCTCCATGGCGTCGAGGAGAAGTCCCAGGGCCGCTGGAAGGCCGTCGTCGTGGGGTCGTACGAGCGCGGTGACCGTGCCGTGACCGTGCAGCGCCTCGCCGAGCTGGCCGACTTCTACGGTGTCCCCGTGCAGGAGCTCCTGCCCGGTACGACGCCCGGCGGCGCTGCCGAGCCGCCGCCGAAGCTCGTCCTGGACCTGGAGCGCCTCGCCCACGTCCCGCCGGAGAAGGCCGGACCGCTGCAGCGCTACGCGGCAACGATCCAGAGCCAGCGCGGTGACTACAACGGCAAGGTGCTCTCGATCCGCCAGGACGACCTGCGCACGCTCGCCGTGATCTACGACCAGTCCCCGTCCGTGCTCACGGAACAGCTGATCAGCTGGGGTGTGCTGGACGCGGACGCGCGCCGCGCCGTCGCCCACGACGAGGGCTGAGCGCCCCAGCAGAAACGTGCCGCCGGAGTGGTGGGGCCCTTTCCCGGACGCCCCGCCGCTCCGGCGTTCCTGTTTTTCCCGGCAGTCCGCCCCGCAGTCGGGCCGAGGCACGACGAAGGGCCCGCGGTCTGCTGACCGTGGGCCCTTCGTCGGCTGAGCGGCGCCGGAGGCTACTGCTCCCGGCGGAGGTTCGGCTTGAGGTCCTTGAAGCGGGCCAGCAGGCCGTTCACGAAGGACGGGGAGTCGTCGGTGGAGAACTCCTTGGCGATCTGGACCGCCTCGTCGATCACCACCGCGTCCGGTGTCGCGTCCACCCAGATCAGCTCGTACGCACCGAGCCGCAGGATGTTCCGGTCGACGACCGGCATCCGGTCGATCTCCCAGTCCACGGCGTAGGTGACGATGAGGTCGTCGATGCGGTCCGCGTATTGCGCGTACCCCTCGACGAGCTCCATCGTGTACTCGGTGACCGGCGGCTGACGGGTGTCGGACCGCGAGTGCCGCACCCAGTCCGCGAGGACCGTCTGCACGGACTCACCGCGCTGGTCGGCCTCGAAGAGGATCTGGAAGGCGCGCTTGCGGGCCGTGTTCCGGGCAGCCACGGTTAGCTGTTCACCCGGCCGAGGTAATCGCCCGAGCGGGTGTCGACCTTGATCTTCTCGCCGGTCGTGATGAAGAGCGGGACACCGATCTCGTAACCGGTCTCCAGCGTGGCGGGCTTGGTGCCGCCGGTGGAGCGGTCGCCCTGGACACCCGGGTCCGTGTGCTGGATGACGAGCTCGACGGCGGCCGGCAGCTCGACGTAGAGCACCTCGCCCTCGTGCTGCGCGACGGAGGCGGTGAAGCCCTCGATCAGGAAGTTGGCGGCGTCGCCGACGGACTTGCGGTCGACCATCAGCTGGTCGTACGTGTCCATGTCCATGAAGACGAAGTACTCGCCGTCCATGTACGAGAACTGCATGTCGCGCCGGTCAATGGTGGCCGTTTCGACCTTCACACCGGCGTTGAACGTCTTGTCGACGACCTTGCCGGAGAGCACGTTCTTGAGCTTGGTGCGCACGAAGGCGGGGCCCTTGCCGGGCTTGACGTGCTGGAACTCGACGACGGACCAGAGCTGGCCTCCGTCGAGCTTGAGCACCAGGCCGTTCTTGAGGTCGTTCGTGGAAGCCACGGTTGCGGAATCTCCTGGACTGAAGCTGGTGGAACGACCGAGGATGCGCGCTAGAGCGCGAGCAGCTCCTTGGTCGTAATGGTGAGTAGCTCGGGTCCGCCGTCCGCCTCGGGGCGCACGACGAGCGTGTCATCGATCCGGACCCCGCCCCGGCCCGGGAGGTGGACCCCCGGTTCGACGGTGACCGGCACACAAGCGTCCAGTTTACCCATGGCCGCAGGTGCCAGTTGCGGGTCCTCGTCGATTTCGAGCCCGACCCCGTGCCCGGTCCGGGTCGCAAGGCCCTCTCCGTGGCCTGCGGAGTCCAGGAGGTGGCGGGCCGCACGGTCCACGTCGCGGTAGGCGGCGCCGGGCACAAGTGCCTCCCGTCCAGCCCTCTGAGCGGCGAAAACCAGGTCGTAGAGCTCGATCTGCCAGTCGGCGGGAGCGGTGCCGATGACGAAGGTGCGGCCGATCTCGCACCGGTAGCCTCGGTAGTTCGCGCCGAGGCAGACGGAGAGGAAATCTCCTTCCTCCACCCTTCGGTCCGAGGGCCTGTGACGGCCCCGGCCGGAGTTGGGGCCGGTGGCGACGGACGTGGTGAAGGCGGGGCCGTCGGCGCCGTGGTCCACCAGCCGGCGTTCCAGTTCCAGCGCGAGGTGCCGCTCGGTGCGGCCGACCAGGATCGATTCGAGGAGTTCACCGAGCGCCTGGTCGGTGATCTCGGCGGCGATCCGCAGGCAGCCGATCTCCTCCTCGTCCTTGACGATGCGCAGCTGCTCGACGGTGACCCCGAGGTCGGCCAGCCGGAGCTTCGGGGCGACCGCGCCCATCGCCCGGTGCCGGGCCACGGTCAGATCGTGTTCCTCGACGGCCAGCGACTCCGCGCCCGCGGAGGTGGCCAGACCGGCGGCGGCGACCACCGGATCGCCGCCGGTGACCGACAGCAGGTCCACCCGGAGCTGTTCGTCGGTACGGCCGTCGGCCGGGTCACCGGTCGGCGGGCGGGGGCAGAGCAGAACGTCCTCGTCGGGGCCGAGCAGCAGCACGGCGCCCGGCGGCGCTCCCCCCGCCAGATAGCGGACATTGGCGGGGCGGGAGACCAGGGCGGCCGCGGATCCGACGGCGGCGCACCGGTCGCGGAGCAGCCCGCGTCGGACGGCGTACACCTCTGACATGCATCGAGCGTACGAGCGCGGCCCCGGGCCCGCTCGGTCAGCGCACCCGACCGGGGGCGGTGGGCCGCCGGGCCCGGCTACCAGGCCGGGGGGCTGGCTATGGAGCGGGCGAGTATGTCGTCCAGGACCCGGGCGGTGGTCTCCACGTCGTACGTGGAGTTGTCGATGATCGGCAGCCCGGAGCCGTACCAGCCGGCCATCCGGCCGTGGATGCGGGCGACCTCCTCGTCGGAGAGGCGGCGGTTGCCGCTGCGGGCGGCGTTGCGCTCCAGGACGACCTCCAGGCCCGGCAGCAGGACGACGGGCAGCAGCCCGGGGCCCACGTGGCGCTTCCAGCCGCCGAGGCCGACCACGGGGCGGTCCGGGAAGACCGCGTCATCGAGGATGCAGGAGATGCCGTTGGCCAGGAAGTTACGGGCGGCGAAGCCGCAGGTGCGGCGCGCCAGCCGGTACTGGGCCTCCGACTGGTCGTTCCACCCCGCCTGCGGGTCCGCGAAGCCCGAGCAGACCCACTCCCGGACGTCGTCGAGGCTGACGTGGGCGGTGGGGACCCGGCGGCGGCTGGCCCAGAGCTTGGCCACGGTGGTCTTTCCGGCGCCCGCGGGACCGATCAGGAGTACGGCGAGGGTCGCGGTGCCGGTCCCGGGCTCTGCGGGCGGCGCGGGCAGCGGTACGGGCCCGCCGGGCGGCAGCTGGATGTGCCCGGTGCTCTCCCGGGAGACCGGCGCCGGCGCCTGGTGCGGTGCCGGTCCGCTCCAGCCCTGGCCCTGCGCCTGCTGGGCGGGCGGGGCCTGCGGCGGCGCGGCGGGGCGGCCGGCCGGTGGCGGGGGGGCGGGGTGGCTCGACGGGGGCGGGCCCGGGGGGCCGGCCGGCGGCGGGACCGGCGGGCCGGGGTGTCCGGGGTGCTGGGCCTGCTGCGACCATCCGACAGGCCCGGTCCCGGGTCCGTGGGGCGGCGGCAGCGGTGCCCCCACTGCGTGCTGCATCCGGTGGCACTCCGTCTCGTACAGGCAACTGGCGCTGGTGGAACGGCAACCGTACAGTCCCCGGCCGCCACACAGGGAACGGCCGGGGACCGTACGAAGTGCCCCGACGGCCGAGTCGGCCACGTCGGCCGTGCGGTGCGACGTCCGTCAGTCCGTCAGTTCGTCCGCGAGGGCCCGCAGCGCGAGCCGGTAGGAGCCGATGCCGAACCCCGCCACGGTCCCGGTGGCGACCGGTGCGACCACGGAGTTGTGGCGGAATTCCTCGCGCGCGTACGGGTTCGAGATGTGCACCTCGATCAGCGGGGCGGTGCGCTGGGCGGCCGCGTCCCGCATTCCGTACGAATAGTGCGTGAAGGCGCCCGGGTTGAGAACGACCGGAATCGAACCGTCCGCGGCCTCGTGGAGCCAGCGGATCAACTCCCCCTCGTCGTTGGTCTCCCGGACGTCGACGTCGAAGCCGAGCTCCTTGCCGAGCGTGCGGCAGGCCTCGACGAGTCCGGCGTACGAGGTGGCCCCGTAGACGTCGGGCTCACGGGAGCCCAGCCGGCCGAGGTTGGGCCCGTTGAGGACGAGGACCCGTCGGGTCACGCCGACACCTCCCCGTAGGCGGCGAGCAGCACGGCCGGGTCGGGGCCCTCCAGGACGGTCGGCTTGCCGAGGCCGTCCAGGACGATGAAGCGCAGCAGGTCGCCGCGGGACTTCTTGTCGACCTTCATGTTCTCCAGCAGCTTGGGCCACTGATCGCCGCGGTAGGTGAGCGGCAGCCCGACGGACTCCAGGACGGCGCGGTGCCGGTCGGCGGTCGCGTCGTCCAGCCGCCCGGCCAGCCGGCCCAGTTCGGCGGCGAAGACCATGCCGACCGAGACGGCCGCGCCGTGCCGCCACTTGTAGCGCTCGTTCTTCTCGATCGCGTGCGCCAGGGTGTGCCCGTAGTTGAGGATCTCGCGCAGCCCGGACTCCTTGAGGTCGCTGGAGACGACCTCTGCCTTGACCCGGATGGCACGTTCGATCAGCTCGGAGGTGTGCGGTCCGGCCGGTGTCCGCGCGCCCTGCGGGTCGGCCTCGACGAGGTCGAGGATGACCGGGTCCGCGATGAAGCCGGCCTTGATGATCTCGGCCATGCCGCTGACGTAGTCGTTGACCGGCAGCGAGTCCAGGGCGGCGAGGTCGCAGAGCACTCCGGCGGGCGGGTGGAAGGCGCCTACGAGGTTCTTGCCCTCCGCGGTGTTGATGCCGGTCTTGCCGCCGACGGCCGCGTCCACCATGGCGAGCACGGTGGTGGGTACCGCGATCCAGCGCACTCCGCGCAGCCAGGTCGCGGCGACGAAGCCCGCGACGTCCGTGGTCGCGCCGCCGCCCACGCCGACGATGACGTCGGTACGGGTGAAGCCGGTCTGGCCGAGCGCCTTCCAGCAGTAGGCCGCGACCTCGACGGTCTTGGCCTCCTCCGCGTTCGGCAGCTGGATCGCGATGGCCTCGTAGCCCTGGTCCGCGAGGTCCTGGCGGACGGCCTCGCCGGTCTCCGCGAGCGCCTCGGGGTGCAGGACCGCTACGCGCTTGACGCGGTCGCCGATGAACGCGGGCAGCTCGCCCAGGAGTTGCCGGCCGATCACCACCTCGTACGGGTCGGTGCCCGCGCTGCCGGCGATCTGGATCCGGGTGGGGCCCTGCTCTGTCATCGTTGCGTTCTCCCGGCCGGACGACGGCGCGTCCGGCAGTTCCAGTGCTTCGAGGACCGCCTGGGCGACCTCTTGCGGTGTGCGCTCGTCGGTCGCGACGACCGCGCGGGCCACGTCCGTGTAGAGGTGGCGGCGGGCCTCCATGAGCTCGCGCCACTGCCGGCGCGGATTCACGGCGAGCAGCGGGCGCGCGGTGTTCAGCCCGACCCGCTTGACCGCTTCGTCGACGTCCATCGAGAGGTAGACGACGGCGTGGCCGGCCAGCAGGGCGCGGGTCGCCTCGTCGAGGACGGCGCCGCCGCCGAGCGAGAGGACACCCGTGTGCTCCGCGACCGCGTCGTGCACGGCCCGGCGCTCCAGCTCGCGGAACCGCTCCTCGCCCTCGTCGTAGAAGATCTCCGCGATCGGCTTCCCGGCCGTGGCGACGACATCCGCGTCGGTGTCCCGGTAGGTGGTGCCGAGCCGTCCGGCGAGCAGCTCACCGACGGTGGACTTGCCGACTCCCATCGGGCCGACCAGGACGATCAGCGGGGCGCTCATCGGATCTGCAGGTGGTCGAGGTACGACTGCACGTTGCGGTGGGTCTCGGCGACGCTGTCGCCGCCGAACTTCTCCGCGACCGCGTCGGCGAGCACCAGCGCGACCATCGCCTCCGCGACGATCCCGGCGGCCGGGACCGCGCAGACATCGGAGCGCTGGTGGTGGGCCTTGGCGGGCTCGCCGGTCACCACGTCCACGGTGGCCAGGGCGCGCGGGACGGTCGCGATGGGCTTCATCGCGGCGCGGACGCGCAGCAGCTCGCCGGTGGTGAGACCGCCCTCGGTGCCGCCGGAGCGGCCGGAGGCGCGCTTGATGCCGTCCTCGGTCACCAGGATCTCGTCGTGCGCCTGCGAGCCCGGCACCCGGGCCAGCTCGAAGCCGTCCCCGACCTCGACGCCCTTGATGGCCTGGATGCCCATGAGCGCGGCGGCGAGGCGGGCGTCGAGCCGGCGGTCCCAGTGCACGTGCGAGCCGAGGCCGACCGGCACTCCGTACGCCAGCACCTCGACCACACCGCCGAGGGTGTCGCCGTCCTTGTGGGCCTGGTCGATCTCCGCGACCATCTGCTTGCTCGCGTCCTCGTCGAGGCAGCGCACCGGGTCGGCGTCGAGCTTCCCGACGTCGGCCGGCGTCGGGTAGACCCCGTACGGCGCCTTGGCGGCGGCCAGCTCGACGACATGGCTGACGATCTCGATGCCGGCCGTCTCCTTGAGGTACGACCGGGCGACCGCTCCGAGGGCAACGCGCGCCGCGGTCTCCCGGGCGCTGGCGCGCTCCAGGATCGGCCGGGCCTCGTCGAAGCCGTACTTCTGCATGCCGGCGAGGTCGGCGTGGCCGGGCCGGGGGCGGGTCAGCGGGGCGTTACGGGCCTGCGCGGCCAGCACGTCGGGGTCGACCGGGTCGGCCGACATGACCTGCTCCCACTTGGGCCACTCGGTGTTGCCCACCATCACGGCGACCGGCGAGCCCATGGTCAGGCCGTGCCGGACCCCGCCCAGGAAGGTGACCTCGTCCTGCTCGAACTTCATCCGGGCGCCGCGGCCGTATCCGAGCCGTCGCCGGGCGAGCGCGTCCGCCACCATCTCCGTGGTGACCGGGACACCGGCGGGAAGACCCTCCAGCGTCGCCACCAGTGCGGGGCCGTGCGACTCCCCCGCGGTCAGCCAGCGCAACCTGCTCAACGGTGCTCCTCATGCTCGCGCCTGAAATCCGAACGGCGCGACCGGGTGCGCGGCCCTGGCCCGCCGCCCCCGATCCTCCCACGGACCGGACGGCCGACCCGCCGCCGGTCCAGCAGACGGACGGATCAAGCGGCCAGGAACGCGGTCGGCGGGCGGTCAGCGAGCGGCCAGTGCCTGCTCGCCGGCCTGCCTCATGGCGGCCAGCGGCGCCGGGGCGCGGCCCGTCATCTGCTCGACCTGGAGGACAGCCTGATGCACCAGGAGATCAAGACCTCCGATGACTGCACCGTTGCGGGCCGCCCAGGCGGCCGCCAATCCGGTGGGCCAGGGCTCGTACAGCACGTCGAAGAGGGTGCCCGGAGCCTTGGGCAGCGCTCCCGTCAGCGCGTCCGTGGCCCCGGCCGGGGTGGTCGCGATGACCAGCGGAGCCCGCAGTGCCTGCTCGGCCTCCGCCCAGTCGGCGATGCGGACGTCGACGCCGAGCCGTTCGCCCCAGCCGCGCATCTCGTCACCGCGTTCCCGGCTGCGGACGTAGGCCGTGACCGGTCCCGCGCAGATCTCGGAGAGCGCGGCGAGGGCGGAGGAGGCGGTGGCTCCGGCGCCGAGGACGGCCGCGGACTCCGTCTTCTCGACGCCCCGCTCGCGCAGGGCGGCGATCATTCCGGGGATGTCGGTGTTGTCGCCGGCCCGCCGGCCGTCCTCGGTGAGGACGACGGTGTTGACGGCCTCGACCGAGGCGGCGGTCCCGCTGATCTCGTCCAGCAACGGGATGACCGCCCGCTTGAGCGGCATCGTCAGCGAGAGCCCGGCCCAACTTCCGTCCAGCCCCTCGATGAAGCCGGGCAGCGCGGCCTCGTCGATCTCGTACCGGTCGTAGGACCAGTCGTCGAGCCCGAGTGCGGCGTACGCGGCCCGGTGCAGGACCGGGGAGAGCGAGTGGGCGATGGGCGAACCGAGAACGGCCGCGCGGTGATGCCCGTCAGTCGAGACCATGCAGTTCCTTGAACTTCTGGTTGAGCTTCTCGTGCTCTGCGGCCGTCTTGGTGAACTGGGTCTTCTTGCCGTCGAGCGAGATGAAGAACATCCAGCCGTCGCCGGTGGGCGCGAGCGTCGCCCGCAGGGCTTCGTCCCCTGGGTTGCTGACGGGACCCGGCGGAAGGCCGGCGTGGAAATAGGTGTTGTAGGGATCGGGATTGTTCCGGATGTCCTTCGACCTGATCTTGATTTCGCTCTGATTCGTGAGGTAGTTGTACGCCGAGTCGAATTCGAGCTTGCGGTTCGTCACCGTGTTATCGGGCTTCAGTCGGTTGTAGACGACTTCGGCCATCTTGCGGAAGTCATCGTGCGTGAGACCTTCCGCCTGGACCAGGCTGGCTACGGTGAGCACCTGCCACGGGCCGTCCAGCTTGTACTTCTTGGCGGTTCCTTCGAGGTCGAGCTTCTTGTACTCGTCGTTGGACCGCGAGACCATCTTTTCGAGGATCGCCTCCGGCTTGGTCTCCTTCGTGACCGGATATGCGGCCGGGTAGAGGAAGCCTTCCAGCGGGTCCTTGATGTCCTTGTTCTTGCTCGCCCAGCCGGGCAGGCCCAGATCGGACTTCCTGGACTTGGCGATGCCCTTGGTCGTGCCCTCCTTGAGGCTCAGCTTCTTGTCGATCATCGCGTAGACGGCGGCGTTGCGGGAACCCTCGGGAATCACCAGCAGGTTCTGGCTCTTCGGGTCGAGCATCATCTTCACGGCCTCGGCCGCGGCCATCTTCTCGTGCAGCAGATAGACGCCGGCCTGGATCGACTTCCCCTTGGGGTTCTCGCTCTGCGCGGAGACGAAGGCGTCGACACTCTTGACCACACCCTGCTTCTTCAGGATGTTGGCGATGTCGTACCCGTACGAGCCCTTGGGGATCTCGATCTCGACGGTCCCGGAGCCGCTGCCCGCGTAGTCCTCCGCCGGACCGAACTTGTCCTGGTAGTACGAGTAGCCGAAGTAGCCCACCCCGCCTACGCCGCCGACGAGGACAAGAGAGATGACCAGGCAGGCGCAGCCGCTGCGGCCCTTCTTCTTCTTGCCCTTGCCCCGGCGCTCGTCCCCGCCTCCACGGCGGGAGTCGCGGGGGTCATCATCGTCGTCGTAGTCGTCGTCCTTGGCATCGCCGCCGTCCACACCCGTGAAGAAGGGGTGGGTCTCCTCCGGCTGGACCTCGGGATCCCAGTCGGGGTTCTGCGCAGGCGCCTGTTCGGGTGCTTGTTCGGCTACTTGCTCGGGCGCCGACTGGCGGCGGCCGGGGGGCTGCGGCGGCGGGTAGGCCTCGGGGGTGCCGTAGTAGTCGTTCGTCTCGCCGTAGCCGTACCCGGCGGCGGGCCCGCCCTCGTACGGCATCGCGGCAGACTGCTGACCGGTGTCCCAGCCACCGTTATAAGGAGGCTGCTGGGCGTACGGATCCTGCTGGGCGCCGTACTGGGGCTGCTGCTGGTACTGCTGCTGCGCGTACGGGTCCTGCTGGTGGTGCGGCTGCTGCGCGTACGGGTCGTGCTGCTGCTGCGGCTGGGCGTACGGGTCGTGCTGTTGCTGCTGTTGTTGCTGCTGCGCGTAAGGATCCTGCGGCTGTTGTTGCGCGTACGGGTCCTGCGACTGCTGTTGCTGCTGCGTGTACGGGTCCTGCGACTGCTGTTGCTGCTGCGCGTACGGGTCCTGCGGGTAGGGCTGCTGCTGGCCGCCGTACTGGCCCTGGCCGTGGGCAGGCTGCTGGCCTCCCCATCCCTGGTCCCCGTACAAGGGGTCCTCGGGATGCCACGGTTCGGAGCCGGGGCCCCGGCCATACTCAGTCATCGATCCCCTTGAGCCGCGAGACGAGGTTCCGTCTCTTTGCTGTGCGGTGTTTGTTCGAACACCGCCGCATCGCGCGGAACGTTACCGTATCGCGATCAGACAACCACTTCGACGCCCTCGCCGGGAGGATTACCCGAAGCCCGTTCGGACTCCAGAGCGTTCTGAAGGATCACCACAGCGGCAGCCTGATCAATGACGGAACGGCCCTTTTTGGACTTCACGCCCGATGCGCGCAGGCCCTGACTCGCCGTCACTGTGGTCATCCTCTCGTCCAGCAATCGCACCGGAATGGGTGCGACCGCGCGGGCGAACACATCCGCGAATGCGCGGACCTTGACCGCGGCCGGCCCCTCTCCCCCGCCGAGGGAACGGGGCAGGCCGACGATGACCTCGATCGGCTCGTACTCCGCGACGATCTGGCCGAGCCGCCGGTGGGCGGCCGGGACATCGCGTCCCGGCACGGTCTCCACCGGCGTGGCGAGGATCCCGTCGGGGTCGCACGAGGCGACCCCGATCCGGGCGTCCCCGACGTCGATCGCCAGCCGGCGACCGCGGCGCATCGGCGTCATGTCCGGCGTCACGCCGTCTCGGTGACGAGGCGTTCGACAGCGGCGACGGCGTCACCGATGGCGTCCGGGTTCGTACCGCCGCCCTGGGCGACGTCCGGCTTGCCGCCGCCTCCGCCGCCGAGCGTCTTGGCGGCGGTGCGGACCAGGTCACCGGCCTTGAGGCCACGCTCGCGCGCGGCCTCGTTGGTGGCGATGACGGTCAGCGGGCGGCCGTTGGCCGTGGTGAACAGGGCCACGACGGCCGGCCGGCCGCCCTGGATGCGCCCGCGCACGTCGAGGACGAGCTTGCGCAGGTCGTCGGCGGAGGTGCCGTCCGGGACCTGGCCGGTGACCAGGGCGACGCCCCGGACGTCCTGGGCGGAGTCGACCAGACCGGCGGCGGCCGCCAGGACCTTCTCCGCGCGGAACTTCTCGATCTCCTTCTCGGCGTCCTTCAGCTTGCCGAGCATCCCGGCGATCTTCTCCGGAAGCTCCTCGGAACGGCCCTTGACGAGCTCCTGGAGCTGGGCGACGACCGTGTGCTCCCTGGCGAGGAAGTTGTACGCGTCGACGCCGACGAGAGCCTCGATGCGGCGCACGCCGGAGCCGATGGACGACTCCCCGAGCAGCTTGACCAGACCGAGCTGGGCGGTGTTGTGGACGTGCGTGCCGCCGCACAGCTCCTTGGAGAAGTCCCCGATGGTGACGACCCGGACCCGCTCGCCGTACTTCTCACCGAACTCCGCGATGGCGCCCTGCTTCTTGGCCTCGTCGATGGACATGACCTCGGCCTGGACGTCGAGCTCGCGGGAGAGCACGGTGTTGATCTTCTGCTCGACGTCGGTGAGGACCGTGCCGGGTACGGCGGCGGGCGAGCCGAAGTCGAAGCGGAACCGGCCCGGGGAGTTCTCGGAACCGGCCTGGGCGGCCGTCGGGCCCAGCGCGTCGCGCAGCGCCTGGTGCGTGAGGTGGGTGGCGCTGTGGGCGCGGGCGATGGCCCGGCGGCGGGTGTTGTCGATGGAGGCGAGGGCGGCGGCACCGACCGTGACCTCACCGACCTGGACGACGCCCTTGTGGACGTGGACGCCGGGGACCGGCTTCTGGACGTCGCGGACCTCGATCACCGCGCCGGTGTCGAGCCGGATCCGCCCGGTGTCGGCGAGCTGGCCGCCGCCCTCGGCGTAGAACGGGGTGCGGTCCAGGACGACCTCTACCTCGTCGCCCTCCAGAGCGGCGGGCGAGGGGACGCCGTCGACGAGGAGGCCGACGATCGTCGACTCGCCCTCGGTCATGGTGTAGCCGGTGAACTCGGTGGCGCCGGAGTTGTCCGCGACCTCGCGGTAGGCGGACAGGTCGGCGTGCCCGGTCTTCTTGGCGCGGGCATCGGCCTTGGCCTTGTCCCGCTGCTCCTGCATCAGGCGGCGGAACCCGTCCTCGTCCACGGACAGGCCCTGCTCCGCGGCCATCTCCAGGGTGAGGTCGATCGGGAAGCCCCAGGTGTCGTGGAGCAGGAACGCCTTGTCCCCGGCGATGACCCGGCCGCCGGCGGCCTTGGTCTCGGTGACGGCGGTCTCAAGGATGTTGGTGCCGCCCTTGAGGGCCTTGAGGAAGGCGGCTTCCTCCGCGAGGGCGACGGTCTCGATGCGCTTGCGGTCGGTGATCAGCTCGGGGTACTGGAGCCCCATCGTCTCGATCACGACGCCGACCAGGTCGTTGACGACGGACCCGGTGGAGCCCATCAGCCGCATCATGCGGATGGCGCGGCGCATGATGCGGCGCAGCACGTAGCCGCGGCCCTCGTTGCCGGGGGTGACACCGTCACCGATGAGCATCACGGAGGTGCGGATGTGGTCGGCGACCACGCGCAGCGAGACGTCCGTGGACTCGGCGGCGCCGTAGCGCACCCCGGTCAGCTCGGTGGCCTTGTCCATGACGACGCGCAGGGTGTCGGTCTCGTACATGTTCTGCACGCCCTGCAGGATCATCGCGAGGCGTTCCAGGCCGAGACCGGTGTCGATGTTCTTGGAAGGCAGGTCCCCGAGGATCGGGAAGTCCTCCTTGCCGTCACCGGCGCCGCGCTCGTACTGCATGAAGACCAGGTTCCAGATCTCCACGTACCGCTCGTCGTTGACGGCCGGGCCGCCCTCGACGCCGAACTCGGGGCCGCGGTCGTAGTTGATCTCGGAGCAGGGGCCGCAGGGTCCGGGGACGCCCATGGACCAGAAGTTGTCCTTCTTGCCCAGGCGCTGGATGCGCTCGGCGGGCACACCGATCTTGTCGCGCCAGATCTGCTCGGCCTCGTCGTCGTCCAGGTAGACCGTGATCCACAGACGCTCGGGGTCGAGGCCGAAGCCGCCGTCCGCCACGGAGCCGGTGAGCAGCTCCCAGGCGTACTCGATGGCGCCTTCCTTGAAGTAGTCGCCGAAGGAGAAGTTCCCGCACATCTGGAAGAAGGTGCCGTGCCGGGTGGTCTTGCCGACCTCTTCGATGTCCGGCGTACGGACGCACTTCTGCACGCTGGTGACGCGCGGGGCGGGCGGCTTGACCTCACCGAGGAAGTACGGCTTGAAGGGCACCATGCCCGCCGGGACCAGCAGCAGAGTCGGGTCGTCCGCGATGAGCGACGCCGAAGGGACGACGGTGTGACCGCGCTCCTCGTAGAAGCTCAGCCAGCGGCGGCGAATTTCAGCCGACTCCATCAGTGGTCCTCATTCCGGTTGTACGGGTTGTAGGGGAGCTTGCGGTTGCGGGCGCGTGCCCCGCGCCCGGCGGGCGGCGCCGCCTCGACGGCGAAGTGGGGCTGTACCGGGAGGTCTGGGTCGACCGGGGCTTCGAGCCCCAGCGCCTCGCCCAGCTCGGCCTCGCGCCTGACCATGCCCTCGCGGACGTCCAGCGCGAAGTCCTTGAGCCTGTGACCGGCCACGACCGCCTTGTCGGCGGCCTGCGCCGCGAGGCTCTCGGGGGTCAGCTGCTTGATCTTGCGGTTGACCTTGGCGGTGGCCCAGACCCCGGCGGCTGCGCCGGCGGTGAACCAGAACGTACGGCGGAACATCGCTGCGTCAGTCCTTCGATCCGCGGGAGTTTCTGCCGTTGCGCTTCCTGCCACGCGCGGACGGCACGGTCCGGCCGACGATCACCGATCGCCGGGAACGCGCTTCCGGTTCGGGGGCGGTCTTGCGGCCGATGGCCTGCCGGACCCCGTAGCCGAACGCGGCGACCTTGACCAGCGGGCCGCCGAACGTGGAAGCGACGGTGGTGGAGAGCGCCGAGGCGTTGGAGGTGACCTCCTGGACGTCCGTCGCGATCGCGTCGACCTTGTCGAGCTGGGTCTGCGCGGAACGTACGGTCGCGGAGGCGTCAGCGAGCAGCGGGACGGCCTGTTCGGTCACGTCCGCCACGAGTCTGGTGGTCGCCCTGAGCGTCTGCGCGAGCCTCACCAGCACGACGGCGAGGAACGAAACCAGGATCGCCCAGAAGACGGCCACCAGGATCCCGGCCACCTCACCACCGGACACAGTGCACCGCTCTCTCTGGCTTGTCGTCTGTCTCTGCGTTGTCCAGCGCGGTCCCGCGCTGGACTGCGTTGTTCAGCCTTGTTCGGTCTTGCTCTCTGCTCGTTCGGCGACGGCCCGCTTAGTGGCCGGTCACCGCCTCCGAGCCTATCGCGCCGGGGCTCGCGCCCTGTACCGCATTACCGCCTGGCACGACGGGAGTTCCCGCAACGAGATTGTACGGAGCGCTTTCGGGCCAGTACTCTGCGTGTTTCATGCGACGCTCTCAGCGCCCCTCCCCCTCCCCCGACGGTCCAGGTACACCGCCCACCGCCCGCGGCGGGCCCGCACACGGCCTTCCTGGCAATCTCCCGGCGGAACTGAACAGGTTCGTGGGACGTGATGACGAGCTGACCGAACTCGCCGGACTCCTGGAGGAGTCCCGGCTGGTCACCGTCGTGGGAGTGGGCGGGGTGGGCAAGACCCGCCTGGTCACCAGGGCCGCGGCCCTCCTGGAGAAACGGTACTGCGACGGGGTCTGGCTGCTGGAGCTGTCGGACGTGCACGATCCGGAACTGCTGGAACACGCACTCGTCGACGCGCTGGGCCTGACCGACCACACCAACAGGCCGCCGCGCACCACGCTCCTCGAACACTGCGCCGGGCGCCGGCTCCTGCTGGTGATCGACGGATTCGAACATCTCGTGGACGCCTGTGCGGAGTTGGTACGGGACCTGCTGCGCCGGGCCCCCCGGCTGCGGGTGCTGGCGGCCGGCCGGCTGCCGCTGGAACTCGACGGCGAGACCACCTACCCGCTCGCGACCATGACCGACCGGGACGCGCTCCGGCTCTTCACGGAGCGGGCCACCGCGGTGCAGCCGGAGTTCCGGCTGACCGAGGACACCCGGGGCGCTGTCCAGGAGCTCTGCCGGCGGCTGGACGGGATTCCGCTCGCGCTGGAGCTGGCGGCCGGACGGCTGCGGGCGCTCTCGGCCGAGCAGGTGCTGGAACGCCTCGACGACCGCTTCCGGCTGCTGACCGGAGGCAGCCGCAGCGCACTGGCCCGGCATCAGACGCTCCGTACGGCCATCGGCTGGAGCCATGAACTCTGCGCCCCGGAACAGCGGCTGCTGTGGTCACGGCTCTCGGTCTTCGCCGGGCAGTTCGACCTGGAGGCGGTCGAGTACATCTGCAGCGGCTCCGAGCTGCCGGCCGACTCGGTGCTCGACGTGCTCTCCGGGCTGCTCGCGCAGTCCATCGTGCTGCGGGAGGACTCGGCGGCCGGGACCCGCTACCGGATGCTCGACACGGTGCGCGAGTACGGCGCCGAGTGGCTGGCGGCCACCGGGGAGACGGAGCGGCTGCGGCGGCGTCACCGCGACTGGTTCCTGGGGCTGGCGACCTGGTGCGAGCTGGACTGGTTCAGCCCGAGGCAGAGCGAGGTGGCGGCCCGGGTGGAGAGCGAACTGCCCAATCTGCGGCGGGCCATGGAGTGTTCACTGGAGTGCCCGGAGGAGGCGCATCTCGCCCAGTACCTGGCGGGCACGCTCTGGTTCCTGTGGGTCGGCTGCGGGCGGCTCTCCGAGGGAAGGCACTGGCTGGACCACGTGCTGGAGGAGGAGACCCCGTACGACTCCTCCCGGTTGAAGGCGCTGTGGGTGCTCGGCTATGTCGCGGTCCTGCAGGGGGACCCGGTGGGGGCGATCTCGGCGCTGACCGAGTGCCGGGAGGAGGCGGAGCTGGCCGGCGACGCCACGGCCTCCGCGTACGCGCTGCACCGCACCGGCTGCCTGGCCCTCGTCACGGACGACACGGCGCGGGCGCAGGAACTGCTGCACGAGGCACTCGGCCGCTACCGGGAGCTCGGGGAGCTGAACAGCAATGTGCTGATGGCCCAGGTCGAACTGGCGATGTCGGTCGGGTTCCGGGGCGAGCTGGACCGCGCGGTCACGATCTGCGAGGAGGTCCGGGAGATCTGCGAGGACCACGGGGAGCGGTGGGCCCTCAGCTACGCGCTGTTCGTCCTGGCCTTCGCCGCCCTGGAGCGGGGCCGTCCGGCACGGACCAGGGAGCTCCTCGGGGAGTCGCTGTCCATCAGCCACGCCTTCCACGACCTGCTCGGCACCGTGCTCTCACTGGAACTGCTGGCGCTGGTCACGGTGGTCGAGGGCGACGCGGACGAGGCGGCGCTGTTGCAGGGGGCCGCCGAACAGATCTGGCCGTCGGTGGGGCTGCCGCTGTTCGGCTCCGAGCACTACGGGGCGCCCAGGGCCCGGTGCGAGAAGCTGGCCCGCCAGGAGCTGGGCGAGGAGCGGTACGCCTCGCAGCGACGGGCCGGCGCGGTGCTGGGCACCGACGCGGTGGTGGCCAGGGCACTGGCCGGGCGCCCCGGGAAGCGGCAGGACGGCGCGGAGACCGGCGCACCGGAGGCGCCGGGGCCGCTCCCCGAGACCGGGAAGACGCGAAAGCCCGCCGCCTCCCCGGCTTCGGGAAGGGGCGGGCCTGAGCGCTGGTGAAGAGCGACTACGCCTGGATCAGCGGGCGTAGTACTCGACGACGAGCTGCTCGTCGCAGATCACGGGGATTTCCTTGCGGTTCGGGTCCCGGTCAAGGCGGAAGGCCAGGGCCTTCAGGTTCACCTGCAGGTAGCGCGGGGTCTCACCGTCGGTGTCGTAACCACCCTCGCGGGCAACCTGGAAGGGGTGCTTGTCGCGGCTGCGCTCGCGGACCATCACGATGTTGTCGGGACGGACACGGAAGGACGGCTTGTCGACCTTCTGGCCGTCGACCTCGATGTGACCGTGCACGACCATCTGGCGCGCCTGGTAGATCGTCTTGGCGATACCGGAACGCAGGACCAGCGCGTCGAGACGGCGCTCAAGCTCGACGACGAGAGCCTCGCCCGTCTTGCCTTCGGCCTTCTTGGCGCGGTCGTAGGCGCGGGCCATCTGGCGCTCGCTGATGTCGTACTGGGCACGCAGACGCTGCTTCTCCAGCAGACGGACCTTGTAGTCCGAGTTCTGCTTGCGGCCGCGGCCGTGCTCGCCCGGCGGGTAGGGGCGGGCCTCGAAGTACTTGACGGCCTTCGGCGTCAGCGCAATGCCGAGCGCGCGGCTCTTCTTGACCTTGGGACGCGACTGATTAGGCACGTTCTCCAGACCTCCGTTGTAGGTTAGGTTAGGCTCACCTTACTCAAGGAGATCGCATGTCTCGCCCTGGGAACACCACACACGTCACGGACAGCACAGACAGCGGCAGCACACCTGAAGGTGCTGCTACGACGGAAGGCCGATCTGATCGTGGTCAGCCGCGTCCCAGCGGGCTTGAAAACACTCGGATGCCGTCAGCAGCCGAGCGCACACGAACTCTCGTACAGAGTACCTGCTCCTCGGTACTGCTCATCCCCGGCCTCGACTCCGCGGGCTCGGACCAGCTGATGCCGCTGTCCCGCAGCGTGGGTCCGGACGGGGATCTCTTCCTCGAATTCCCCGCGCAGTCCCCGGCGGTACGGGCCGCGACGCACGCCCAGGACGACGAGCTGACAGCTGTGCTGGAGATCACCGACGTGGCCCCGGTCTCCGTACCGCACCGCATCCGCGGCCGGGCCCGGGTCTTCGGCTGGCTCACCACCGTACCGGGCATGGCGGGACCCGGCCGGATGCTCCTGCGGCTGGAGACGGGTGAGGCGTACGTCGACGACCTCTGGGGCGCGCAGAGCGTCGAGCCGGAGGAGTTCCGCGACGCGTCCGCCGACCCGCTCGTCATCCACGAGGCGGAGCTGCTGCAGCATCTGCACGCGGCGCACGGCGATCAGCTGGGCGCGCTGTCCGGGCTGCTCGGCGAGCGGGCCACGGCCGGCTGCTCCGCGCACCGCCCGGCCGTCGTACCGCTCGCGCTCGACCGGCTGGGGCTGCGGGTGCGGGTGTGCGAGCGGGACGGCAGGTGCTTCGACGCACGCTTCGAGTTCCCCGAACCGGTGCGTGATGTGAACGAGCTGCGGCACGCCATGCACACCCTCTTCGAGGCGGCGGCGCACTGAGGGGCCCAGGCCCCCGGCCCCGGGCTATGTCCCGGACGGGCCCGCTTCGCCGTCGCCGCCGGTACGGCCGAGCCGCTCGCGGACCCGGTCCGCCACGTCCGCGTAACGCGCCTCCGCGCCGTACCGGGTGGGCTGGTAGTAGCGCTTGTCGCGCACGGCGTCCGGTGCGTACTGCTGGGCGGCGATTCCGCCGGGGACGTCATGCGGATAGACATAGCCCTGCGCGTGCCCCAGCTTGGCGGCCCCCTTGTAGTGGCCGTCGCGCAGATGTGCCGGGACGGGACCTGCCAGGCCCTTGCGCACGTCGTCCTGGGCGGCTGAGATCGCCAGCGTCGCCGCGTTGGACTTGGGGGCGAGCGCCAGGGCGATGGTGGCGTGGCTGAGGGTGAGCGCCGCCTCGGGAAAGCCGATCATCGCGACGGCCTGGGCCGCGGCGACCGCGGTGGGCAGCGCCGTGGGGTCCGCGAGACCGATGTCCTCGCTGGCCGAGATCATCAGCCGCCGGGCGATGAACCGGGGGTCCTCCCCCGCCTCGATCATCCGGGCCAGATAGTGCAGCGCGGCATCGACGTCCGAGCCTCGGATCGACTTGATCAGGGCGCTCGCCACGTCGTAGTGCTGGTCGCCGTCCCGGTCGTACTTCACCGCGGCGCGGTCGACCGTCTCCTCCAGGGTCAGCAGGGTGATCTCCGGCTCCCCCTTGGACAGCGCCGCGCCGGCCGCCGCCTCCAGCGCCGTCAGCGCCCGGCGTGCGTCACCGCCCGCGATGCGCAGCAGGTGCTCCTGCGCGTCCTGCGGCAGCGTCACCGCGCCGCCGAGTCCGCGCTCGTCGGCCAGGGCGCGGTGCAGCAGGTCGCGCAGGTCGTCGTCGGTCAGCGATTCCAGGGTCAGCAGCAGGGAGCGCGAGAGCAGCGGCGAGATGATCGAGAAGTAGGGATTCTCGGTGGTGGCCGCGATCAGCGTCACCCAGCGGTTCTCGACCGCCGGGAGCAGTGAGTCCTGCTGCGCCTTGGAGAAGCGGTGGATCTCGTCCAGGAAGAGGACGGTCTCCTTGCCGTAGCCACCGGTGGCGCGCCGGGCGCCCTCGATGACCGCCCGCACTTCCTTGACGCCCGCGGTGATCGCGGAGAGCTCGACGAAGCGCTTGTTGGTGGCCTTGCTGACCACGTACGCCAGGGTCGTCTTGCCGATGCCGGGCGGGCCCCAGAGGATCACAGACGAGGGGCCGGCCGGTCCCCCGCTCCCCTCTCCGACGAGGCGGCGCAGCGGTGAGCCCGGTTTGAGCAGATGCTGCTGGCCGACGACCTCGTCGAGGGTGCGCGGACGCATCCGGACAGCGAGGGGGCTGCTGGACGGGTCCTTCTCCTGGCGGTCTTCGGCTGCTGCGGTAAAGAGGTCGGGCTCCACATTCGAAAGCCTATGTCACCGCACTGACAACCCTGCCGGACCCCGGCCCGGAGCCGCGGCGCGCACGGGCCGCTCAGCTGGTCCAGAAGTCCCACCAGCGGGTCAGGATGAGCATGCCGATGATGCCGACCCACAGGACCGGCGGCACCCAGTGGAACTCGGTCAGTCCGTTGCGCAGCCAGCTGGGCGCCGGAATGATCCGGTGCTTGATGTTGTGTGTGGTGACGTAGCAGAACATGAAGATCGTGGCGACCCAGGCCAGGCAGCACCACAGGCACAGGGAGTTGATGTTGTACAGCGACTGGTACTGGAGCCAGGTGACGAAGCCGACGCCGAACAGGGTGCCCGCGTTCATCCCCAGCCAGTACCAGCCCCGGAAGCGCGCTCCGGCGAGCAGCGCCAGGCCGATGCCCATGATCACGGGGTAGGTGGCCAGACCGAGCCACGGGTTCGGGAAGCCGAAGGCGGCCGCCTGCTCGCTCTTCATGATGTTGCCGCAGGAGACCACCGGGTTGAGACTGCAGCCCGGGACGAAGCTGGGGTCCTCCATCAGCTTGAGCTTGTCGAGCGTGATGACCCACGCGGCGAGGAGTCCGGCAGCGCCCGTGATCACCAGCAGCAGTGCGAACGCACGACTGCCGCCGATGGTCCTCTTCCCGCCGTCCTCGTCCTGGTCGGAGGAGGGATGGTCAACCGCTGCAGTCGTCATATCGCCATTCCGTCACTGAGTAGCCTGCTGGGCACGGTCATTGTGCCGTACCGCCGCGCCGGTCCTCCGTTCGATGAAGATAAAGATGCGCGCGGAATCAGCGTGCGGTTCCGGGTACGGAGGGCGCCGACGGCACTGCTGGCAGGCGCTCCCGGGCCCGGCCGGGCTGCCGGCCGCCACGTACCGGCATCGGCTCTCCCGGACCGGAACCCCCCGGCAGCATGAATCCGGCTGCACCGAGTTGACGTGCCGGGCCGGGACACGGTGTCCCCGGTCGCGGGCGGGCGGGGACACCGCCCGCCCGCGACCCGTGCGGCGTCTACGCGAGGCGCGCCTTGATCGCCTCGGTCACCTCGGCCAGCGGAACGGCCGTCTGCTCACCGGACTCCATGTCCTTGAGCTGCACGACGCCCTCGGCCAGATCGCGCTCGCCGGCCACCACGGTGAACCGCGCGCCAGACCGGTTGGCGCTCTTCATCGCGCCCTTGAGTCCGCGGCCGCCGAACGCGAAGTCTGCGGCCACCCCCTCGCGGCGCAGCCGCGTCACGACGGCGAACAGCTTGCGCCGGGCCTCCTCGCCGAGCGGGACGGCGAAGACACTGGTGGTCGAGGGCAGTTCGAGCTCGATGCCCTCCGCCTCCAGGGCGAGCACCGTGCGGTCGACGCCGAGCGCCCAGCCGACCGACGGGAGCGCCGGTCCGCCGATCATCTCGGAGAGGCCGTCGTACCGGCCACCGCCGCCCACCGCGGACTGCGAGCCCAGTCCGTCGTGGACGAACTCGAAGGTGGTGCGGGTGTAGTAGTCGAGGCCCCGGACAAGCTTCTCGTCGTCCTCGTACACCACGCCCGCCTCGTTGAGCAGGTCGCGGACCTCCTCGTGGTACGCCTTGCAGGCGTCGCAGAGGTAGTCGCGCAGCACCGGGGCGCCGGTCAGCTGCTTCTGGACCTCGGGGCGCTTGTCGTCGAGGACCCGGAGCGGGTTGATCTCGATGCGACGGCGGGTCTCCTCGTCCAGGTCGAGCTCACGCAGGAAGCCCTGGAGCGCGTCGCGGTAGACGGGCCGGCATTCCTTGTCGCCCAGCGAGTTCAGCAGGATGCGGAACTCGCGCAGGCCAAGGGTGCGGTACGCCTGGTCGGCCAGGATGATCAGCTCGGCGTCCAGAGCCGGGTCCTCCGCGCCGATGGCCTCGGCACCGACCTGCGAGAAGTGGCGGTAACGGCCCTTCTGCGGGCGCTCGTAGCGGTAGTACGAGCCGGAGTACCAGAGCTTGACCGGCAGGTTGCCGAGCTTGTGGAGGTTGGCCTCCAGCGCGGCGCGCAGCACGGAGGCGGTGCCCTCGGGGCGCAGCGCCAGCTGGGAGCCGCCCTTGGTGGTGAGGGTGTACATCTCCTTGGACACGATGTCGGTGGACTCACCGACGCCCCGGGAGAACAGGGCCACGTCCTCGAAGCCGGGGGTCTCGATGTAGCCGTAGCCGGAGTTCTTCAGCGGTGCGGAGATCGCCTCACGCACCGCGAGGTACTTCGCGGAGTCGGGCGGGGTCAGGTCGTACGTGCCCTTGGGGGCCTTGAAGGTGCTCACGGTTTCGCTCTCGTCACATTCCTCGTCGGGGCGCGTCCATACCGCTCAGATACGGATTGGTGGCGCGCTCGCGGCCGATGGTCGTCTGGGGGCCGTGGCCGGACAGCACTACGGTCGAGTCGTCGAGCGGCAGGCACACACGGGCCAGCGACTCAAGCAGCTCGGCGTGGTCGCCGCCGGGCAGGTCGGTGCGTCCGACGGAGCCGGCGAAGAGCAGGTCGCCCGAGAAGAGGACCTGCGGAACATCCGCGGCCTCGGGCATCCTGAACGTCACCGACCCCTTGGTATGGCCGGGCGCATGCGAGACACCGAACTCCAGACCGGCCAGCGTCAGCCGGGCACCGTCGCTCAGCTCCTTGACGTCGTCCGGCTCCCCCACCGTCAGCTCGCCCATGAGCGGCATCCCGATGGAGCGGCCCAGTGCCTTCTCCGGGTCGCTCATCATGTAGCGGTCCTCCGGGTGGATCCAGGCGGGGACATCGTGGGCGCCGCACACCGGGACGACCGAGGCGACGTGGTCGATGTGGCCGTGGGTGAGCACGACGGCGACGGGCTTCAGCCGATGCTTGCGCAGTGCGTCCTCGACCCCGGACGCGGCCTGGTGGCCCGGGTCGATGATCACGCACTCCTCACCCGCGGCGGGGGCGACCAGGTAACAGTTGGTCCCCCAGGCCCCGGCGGGGAACCCGGCAATGAGCACGATCGTCCTTAATGGTCGTCCGACGAGGGATTGCGGCTGCGCGGTCGCAGCAGTTCAGAGCCTACCGGCGCTCCTCATTCCACAGCTAACCCATATACGGTACGGGGCAACTCAGGCCCGAACACACGACGCACAAGGAGATCACCCGGTGGTCAGCAGCGATCAGCGGCGGCGGCAGCTCGCCAGGGAGAAGTTCGAGCGGCAGCAGCAGCGCCGGGAGGAGGCCCGTCGCCGGACCCGGCGGCTGACGGTCATCATCACCTCCGCGGTGGCCGCGGTGGCCGTCATAGGCGGCATCACGTACTTCGCCACCGGCGACGACGGCAAGAAGGACAAGACCGACGCGGCCGCGAGCGCCAACCCGTCGGCGTCCCCCTCGCCCTCTCCCTCGGCGAGTGAGAAGAGCGCGCCCGAGCCGGCGATGAAGATCGACAAGAAGGCGAAGTACACCCTGTCGCTCAAGACGGGCCAGGGCGACATCGCGTTCACGATGGACGCGGCGAAGACCCCGCACACCACGAACTCCTTCAAGTCGCTCGCGGACAAGGGCTTCTTCGACGGCACCAAGTGCCACCGCCTGACCACGCAGGGTATTTTCGTCCTCCAGTGCGGTGACCCCAAGGGCGACGGCACCGGCGGTCCGGGCTACACGATCCCGGACGAGAACCTCACCGCGCTGGGCAAGCCGGGCAAGGACAGCGCGGTGACCTACCCGGCGGGCACGGTGGCGATGGCCAACACGGGCCAGCCGCACACCGGCGGCAGCCAGTTCTTCCTGGTCTACAAGGACACCAAACTGCCGCCCACCTACACGCCGTTCGGCACGATGGACAAGGCGTCGCTGAAGACCGTCGAGGCGATCGGCAAGGCAGGGGTCACCGGCGGCGCCGCCGACGGTGCGCCGAAGAAGGCCGTGAACATCTCGAAGGCGGCCGTCGACAAGGCGTGAGCACGGCGGGCCCCGGCACGATCCGCACGGCGGCGCCGGGCGCGCGCCGGATAATTTCGGCCGCGCGGAGTGCGGACAGCCGGGTGGCCCGTCGCCTAGATTGGCGTTGTGCAGGGCGGGCGCTGCCCGCCCCAGGAAACTGTGGACGATGCCAGGGGGGTGAACCCTCTCGCGGGCATCAGGTGGAGGAGGCGCTGTGAGCAGCGACCCGTGGGGCCGTGTCGATGAGACAGGCACCGTGTACGTGCGTACCGCCGACGGCGAGCAGGTCGTCGGATCGTGGCAGGCCGGTTCTCCGGCGGAGGCCCTGGCCTACTTCGAGCGCAAGTACGAGGGCATTGTGGTCGAGATCGGCCTCCTGGAGCGGCGGGTGAAGACCACCGATCTGTCCGCGAAGGACGCGACGACCGCCATCGAGCATCTGCGTGCGCAGGTCGACGAGCATCACGCCGTCGGGGACCTGGACGCGCTGCGCAAGCGGCTGGACGCCCTGGTGGCGACGGTCGACTCGCGGCGGGAGGAGCGCAAGGCCCAGAAGGCGAAGCAGACCGACGAGGCGAAGCACGCCAAGGAGGCGCTGGTCGTCGAGGCCGAGGAGCTGGCGCAGAGCGAGCAGTGGCGCTCCGCGGGCGAGCGGCTCCGTGCGCTCGTCGACACGTGGAAGGGCCTGCCCAGGCTCGACCGCAAGTCGGACGACGAGCTGTGGCACCGCTTCTCCCACGCGCGCTCGGCGTTCTCCAAGCGCCGCAAGGCCCACTTCGCCTCGCTGGACGCCCAGCGCGAGGAGGCCCGCAAGGCCAAGGAGAAGCTGGTCGTCGAGGCCGAGTCGCTGTCCCGTTCCTCCGACTGGGGTACGACGGCCGCCCGCTACCGCGATCTGATGACGGAGTGGAAGGCCGCCGGCCGCGCCCAGCGCGAGGCCGAGGACGATCTGTGGAACCGTTTCCGCGGTGCCCAGGACGTCTTCTTCGCCGCCCGCGGTGAGGTGTTCGCGGAGCGTGACGCGGAGCAGGGCGAGAACCTCAAGGTCAAGGAGGAGCTCGCGGTCGAGGCCGAGAAGCTGCTGCCGGTGAAGGACCTCAAGGCCTCCAGGGCGGCGTTCCGGGCCCTCAACGAGCGCTGGGAGGCCATCGGCCACGTACCGCGTGACGCCCGCCCCAGGATCGAGGCGCGGATGCACACGGTGGAGCGGGCGCTCCAGGAGGCCGAGGAGTCGGAGTGGCGCCGGACCAACCCGGAGGCACGTGCCCGTGCCGCGGGTCTGACCGGTCAGCTCCAGTCCGCCGTCGACAAGCTGCGCACCCAGATCGACACGGCGCGCGCTTCGGGCAACAACGCCCGTGCGGACAAGCTCGCCCGCGAGCTGGAGGGCCGGCAGGCGCTCCTGGACCAGGCCTTGAAGGGCCTTGAGGAGTTCGGCGGCTGAGACCGGTCCGCCGGTCCGCGTGTGAAGAACCCCTCCGCCGGTGGCGGAGGGGTTCTTCACGTCGTACGAGGGGCCGGACGGCCCGGGTTCAGGGCCGGCGGGCCGAGGTCACCCGGTAGACGTCGTAGACGCCCTCGACGCCGCGTACGGCCTTCAGGACGTGGCCGAGGTGTTTCGGGTCGCCCATCTCGAAGGTGAACCGCGAGGTGGCCACCCGGTCGCGGGAGGTCTGCACGGCCGCGGACAGGATGTTGACGTGCTGGTCGGACAGGATCCGGGTGACGTCGGAGAGCAGCCTGGAGCGGTCCAGTGCCTCGACCTGGATGGCGACGAGGAACACCGAGGACTGGGTGGGCGCCCATTCGACCTCAAGGATCCGCTCCGGCTCCTGCGAGAGCGAGTCGACGTTCACGCAGTCCGCACGGTGGACGGAGACTCCGCTGCCCCTGGTCACGAAGCCGATGATCGGGTCACCGGGAACGGGCGTGCAGCAGCGGGCCAGCTTGACCCAGACGTCCTCGACGCCCTTGACGACGACGCCCGGGTCGGCGTTGGAGCGGCGCTTGTTGCGGCCGTGCGAGGGCGGCGAGCTCTCCGCGAGGTCCTCGTTGGCCTCGTCCTGGCCGCCGAGCGCCTGGACCAGCTTCTGCACGACACCGGCCGCCGCGACATGTCCCTCACCGATCGCGGCGTACAGGGACGAGATGTCGGGGTAGCGCATCTCGTGGGCGAGCGTGACCAGGGAGTCGCCGGTCAGGATCCGCTGGATCGGCAGGTTCTGCTTGCGCATGGCCCGCGCGATGGAGTCCTTGCCCTGCTCGATCGCCTCGTCGCGGCGCTCCTTGGAGAACCAGGCGCGGATCTTGTTGCGTGCCCGGGGTGACTTGACGAAGCCGAGCCAGTCGCGCGAGGGGCCCGCACCGGCCGCCTTGGAGGTGAAGACCTCCACCAGGTCGCCGTTGTCGAGCGTGGACTCAAGCGGTACGAGCCGTCCGTTGACGCGTGCCCCTATCGTCCGGTGGCCCACCTCCGTATGGACGGCGTACGCGAAGTCGACCGGTGTCGCCCCTGCCGGGAGCGCTATGACGTCGCCCTTGGGTGTGAAGACGAAGACCTCGTTGCGCGAGAGGTCGAAGCGCAGGGACTCCAGGAACTCGCTGGGGTCCTCGGTCTCCTTCTGCCAGTCCAGGAGCTGGCGCAGCCACGCCATGTCGTTGACGGTGTCCTGGCCCCGGCCGGTGTTCCGGGGGACGTCGGTGCGCACCTTGGAGGCGCCCGCGACGGCCTCCTGCTTGTACTTCCAGTGCGCGGCGATGCCGTACTCGGCGCGGCGGTGCATGTCGAACGTACGGATCTGGAGCTCGACGGGCTTGCCGCTGGGCCCGATCACCGTGGTGTGCAGCGACTGGTACATGTTGAACTTGGGCATCGCGATGTAGTCCTTGAACCGGCCGGGGACCGGATTCCACCGCGCGTGGACGGTGCCGAGCGCCGCGTAGCAGTCGCGGACCGTGTCGACGAGGACGCGGATGCCCACCAGGTCGTAGATCTCCGCGAAGTCCCGGCCTCGCACGATCATCTTCTGGTAGACGCTGTAGTAGTGCTTCGGCCGGCCGGTGACGGTGGCCTTGATACGGGCGGCGCGCAGGTCGGACTGCACCTCGTCGGTCACTATGGCGAGGTATTCGTCGCGCTTGGGCGCCCGCTCCGCGACGAGCCGGACGATCTCGTCGTACATCTTCGGGTAGAGGATCGCGAAGGCGAGGTCCTCCAGCTCCCACTTGATGGTGTTCATGCCCAGGCGGTGGGCGAGCGGGGCGTAGATCTCCAGCGTCTCGCGGGCCTTCTTCTCCTGCTTCTCCCGCTTGAGATAACGCATGGTGCGCATGTTGTGCAGCCGGTCGGCGAGCTTGATGACCAGGACGCGCGGGTCCTTGGCCATCGCGACGACCATCTTGCGCACGGTCTCGGCCTGCGCGGCCTCGCCGAACTTGACCTTGTCCAGCTTGGTGACGCCGTCGACCAGCAGGGCGACCTGGTCGCCGAAGTCGCGGCGCAGGGTGTCCAGGCCGTACTCGGTGTCCTCGACGGTGTCGTGCAGCAGCCCGGCCATCAGGGTGGCCGGATCCATACCCAGCTCGGCCAGGATCGTGGTCACGGCGAGGGGGTGGGTGATGTACGGGTCGCCGCTCTTGCGCTTCTGGCCGCGGTGCCAGCGCTCCGCGACCTGGTAGGCGCGCTCGATCTGGCGCAGCGTGGAGGTCTCGATCTTGGAGTCGTTGCTCCGGACGGTACGCAGCAGCGGTTCGAGCACCGGGTTGTACGGGCTGGAGCGCTGGACGCCGAGGCGGGCCAGCCTGGCCCGGACCCGGTTGGAGGAGCCGCCACCGGTACGGGCCACCGGGCCCGCGGGCGCCGCAGCGGGCTTCGCCGGGGGCTTCGGCGCCGTCGGGGGCGGCGAGGCGGGTGCGGCCGGCTGGGCGGGGGAAGCGGGCGCGGGCCCGTTGGCCTCCGCGGCGGCCGGGCCCGTACCGGGCTCGGGCGCCGGAGGCTTCGGCTTCTCCGCGGGCTGCTTCGCGGGCGTGGCTGGGGCCGCCGCGGGCTGGTCGGGCTGCGGGGCGGCGACTGGCTGGGCCTCGTCTGGCAAGAGCGCTCCTCGTGCGGATCCGGACACCCGGAAAGGCCATCGTAACGACCCTGCGGCCGCTCCTCCCCCGGGGACCGTGGGAGAGCCCGCACAACGCGAAGCGGGCACCCGGTTGTTCCCGGGTGCCCGCTTCGGTGCCTGTCATGCGGTGCCGCGTGCGGCCCGCAGCGGTTCAGACCGTGATCAGGGCGTCCAGCGGAGCACCCTGCAGGCTCTCCTCGACGCGCGCCCGGCCGGCCAGGAACCCCAGCTCCATGAGGACGGCGACGCCCGCGACGCCGGCCCCGGCCCGCCGGATCAGCTCCAGCGAGGCGGCGGCGGTACCACCGGTGGCCAGCACGTCGTCGATGACCATGACCCGGTCATCGGCGGACAGGTCCTCCGCGTGGATCTCGATCTCCGCGCTGCCGTACTCCAGCTCGTACGTCTGGGCGAGCGTGGCACCGGGCAGCTTGCCGGCCTTGCGGACCGGGACGAAGCCGAGTCCGGCCCGTACCGCGACCGGTGCGGCCAGGATGAAGCCGCGGGCCTCCAGACCGACGATCTTCGTGGCGCCGTGCCGTACGCACAGCTCCGCCAGCGCTTCGGTGAGCGCGGTGAAGGCCACCGGGTCCGCGAGCAGCGGGGTGATGTCCTTGAACATCACCCCCGGCTTCGGGTAGTCGGCCACGTCACGGATCCGGCTGAGCAGGAGGTCCCTCGTGCTCGCGGTGGTGCTGCTGGTCATCGGCGCTTCCCCGGGGTGCGGCCATGGCCCCTGGGGGGCTCCTGGCGCTGTCCGACGACGGCGCCGGCGGGTGCGGCGTCCTCCGCCGCGTCCGGTGTGCCGCCCCGGCCGGCCCGGTCCGACTGCTCGGCCTCTGAGAGCTCGCCCTTGGCGGCGGCCGCCGCGCGCTTGGCGAGGACCCGCTTCTTGAGGGCCTTCATCTGGGGTTCGCGTTCCTTGAGGTCGGCGACCAGCGGAGTGGCGATGAAGATCGAGGAGTACGCACCGGCGGCGAGACCGACGAAGAGGGCCAGGGAGATGTCGTTCAGCATGCCGGCGCCGAGGACACCGCCACCGATGAACAGCAGACCGGCGACCGGCAGCAGGGCGACGATCGTGGTGTTGATCGAGCGGACCAGCGTGCCGTTGATCGAGCGGTTGGCGACATCGCTGTACGTCCACCGGGTCTGCTTGGTGATCCCCTTCGTGCCCTCCTTCAGGCTGTCGAAGACGACGACCGTGTCGTAGAGGGAGTAACCGAGGATCGTCAGCAGACCGATCACGGTGCCCGGGGTGACCTCGAAGCCGACCAGGGCGTAGACGCCGACCGTGATGGTGATGTCGTGGATCAGCGCGACCAGGGCCGCGATGGCCATGCGCCATTCGAAGGCGATGGCCAGATAGATCACGACGAGGACCATGAAGACGCCGAGCCCGGTCCACGCCTTGTTGGCGATCTGCTCACCCCAGCTGGGGCCGACCAGGTCGGCGGCGATCTTCTCCTCGGGGACGCTGAGGCCCTTGGAGAGGTCGCTCTTGATCGCGTCCGACTTCGAGGTGTCCACCTCGGTGATCTGGATGCGCAGTCCGCCGTTGCCCAGCTTCTGGACGATGGCCTGGTGGCCGGAGGACGTCGAGGCCAGGTCTTCCGCCTTCTCGACGGAGACGCTCGTCTTCGGCGTGGTGAAGACAGCGCCGCCCTTGAACTCGATGCCCATGTTCAGGCCGCTGACCGCCAGGCCGACGATGGCCGTGATGGTGATCAGGATCGAGATGCCGTACCAGATCTTGCGGTTGCCGATGAAGTCGTAGCCGACCTCGCCGCGGTAGAGACGGGCGCCGAGATTGCCGAGTCGCGACATCTCACGCCTCCTTCGGGTCGGTGGGGGCGTTGACACGGCGTGAACGGCGCAGCGGCGGCTTGGCGCCGAGCCGCTTCGGGTCCAGGCCGGACCACGGGTGACCGCTCGCGAAGAACTTCTTGCGGGCCATCAGCGTCATGACGGGCTTGGTGAAGAGGAACACCACGACCACGTCGAGCAGGGTGGTGAGACCCAGCGTGAACGCGAAGCCCTGGACCTTTCCGACGGTGACGACGAACAGCACCGCCGCGGCCAGGAACGACACGAAGTCGGAGACCAGGATGGTGCGCCGGGCGCGCGGCCAGGCCCGCTCGACGGCGGGACGGAGCGTGCGGCCCTCGCGGATCTCGTCACGGATGCGTTCGAAGTACACGATGAACGAGTCCGCGGTGATTCCGATCGCCACGATGGCGCCGCAGACAGCGGGCAGGTTCAGCGCGAATCCGATGGCCGGGCCGAGCAGCGACATGATCGTGTACGTCAGGATGCCGGAGACCAGCAGGCTGAGGAGCGCGATGAGCGCCAGTCCGCGGTAGTAGGCCACCAGGTAGATGACGACCAGGGCCAGGCCGATGGCACCGGCGATCAGGCCCGCCTTGAGCTGCTCACCGCCGAGCGCGGCGGTGACGGTGGTGACGCTCTGCTCCTGGAAGGAGAGCGGCAGCGCACCGTAGGACAGGACGTTGGCCAGGTCCTCCGCGGACTGCTGGGTGAAGCTGCCGGAGATCTCGGCGTCGGCGCTCAGCGCCTCCTTCACGGAGGGTGCCGAGACCACTTCGCCGTCGAGCGCGATGGCGAACTGGTTCTGCGGCTCCTGCTGCTGTGCGAGTGTGCCGGTGATCTTCTGGAACTTCTTGGCGCCGCCGCCGGTGAAGCCCATCTGGACGATCCACTGGCCGGACTGCTGGTTGATCGCCGCCTTCGCGCTGTCGACGTCCGTGCCGTCGACAGCGGCCGGGCCGAGCACGTACTTGGCGGAGCCGTCCTGCTCGCACGCGACCACCGTGTCGGTGGCCTTGGTGCCCTGGGAGGCCTTGGACCGGCCGGCCTTGGTGGAGCAGTCGAGCGCCTCGAACCGCTTCTGCAGCTTGGCGGCGGCCGCCTGCTCCTCTGCGGACGGCGTCGGAGTGCCGTCCGCCTTAGGGGTCTCGCTGGCCTTCGGGGTGGGCGTGGAGTCGGCCTTCAGGGCGCCGGTGACCGCGCGGCCCTGGGTGGTGGCGCTCGCGCTCGGCTTCGTGGACGGGTTCGACGCCTTGTCGGAGTCCGATGCCTTTTCGGAGGCGGAGGAGCTCGGCGACGGAGACGGGCTGCCCTTGCCGGTGGACGAGGCGCTGGGCTCAGGGGTGGGCGTTCCCTGGGCGACGGTCAGCACCGGCCGGAAGTAGAGCTTGGCAGTCGTACCGACCTGCTGCCGGGCCTGGGCGGAGTTCGTGCCCTTGGGGATGTTGACGATGATGTTGCTCTTGCCCTGCGTCTGGACCTCGGCCTCGGAGACACCAAGACCGTTGACGCGGCGTTCCATGATCTGGACCGCCGTGTCCATGTTGGTCTTGTTGATCGCCGACTCCTGGCCGGGCTCGGCCTTCGCCTCAAGCGTGATGGACGTGCCACCCGCCAGGTCGATGCCGAGTCGCGGCGTCGGCTGATGGGCCAGGAACATCCCGCCGGTGAGCGCGACCATGGCGATCAGGATCAGAGCCAGGGCGCGCCCCGGCCTGCCCTGACCGCCGGCCGGCCCTCGGCCCTTCTTCGGTGCTGCCACCTTCTCGTTTCTCCCTGTCCAACCGCCCCGCGCCGGTACGCGCCCAAGCGGCCACGAAGTGTAGTGGGGACCCGCCCCGCAGAAGACCGCACGGTCCGGGGACAGCCGGATGCCTGTGGGCTCACGGCATCCCCGGGTCGTGTGCTACTTCGCGTCGGCCTCGCCGTCGGACTTGCCGTCGGACTTCTTGTCGGCCGGCTCCGCGTCGTCCGCCTCGGCCTTCTTGCCGAGGTCGATCTTCGCGTCGTCGTCGGCGTCCGCGGAAGCGTCGTCGGCGGCGTCGAGCTCGGTCAGCGAGGAGGCGTCGTCGGGCACGACCGCGCCGTCGACGTCGAGCTCCTCCTCGTCGCCGTGGACGATGCGGTTGTACTCCGCGTCGTCGAGGACGGCACCGATGGAGTTCTTGGCGTAGACGGCGTGGACGCCGGGAGCGATCTCAAGGAGGACCGAGTCGTCGTGAAGCTCCTTGACGGTGGCGTACATGCCCCCGATCGTCCGGACGCCGGTACCGGGCTGCATTTCATTGCGCATGTTCGCAGCCGCCGCCTGCTTCTTCTTGGCGGACCGCGTCATCAGGAACATGGCCCCGATGAGCACGATGAAGGGGAGGAGAGTCACGGGATTCACGGGACGAGTTTCCTTCGCACGACCGCACTGGAAAGCGGCCTGGTCTACGGGGGTGGGTACACCGACCTTTAAGGGCGGCATCGGCGGAGTCTAAGCGAGTCCGCATCGATGGAACAACGCCCAGCATGGCACCCGGGTTCCGCTGCGGGCCAACCTGTGACTCATCACGCCCCGAACAGGCCCTGTTGTCCCTTTCCGCCCTGCTGCGGCGGAACCAGCCCGAGGTGGGCCCAGGCAGCCGGTGTGGCGACCCGGCCCCGGGGCGTCCTGGCCAGCAGTCCCTCGCGCACCAGGAAGGGCTCGGCGACCTCCTCGACCGTCTCGCGCTCCTCCCCCACGGCGACCGCGAGCGTGGACAGGCCGACCGGACCGCCACCGAAGAGCTTCATCAGGGCGCCGAGCACCGCCCGGTCCAGCCGGTCGAGCCCTCGGGCGTCGACCTCGTACACCTGGAGGGCGGCTCCGGCGATGTCCCGGTCGATCCGGCCGTCGGCCTTGACCTGGGCGTAGTCCCGGACGCGGCGCAGCAGCCGGTTGGCGATCCGGGGCGTGCCCCGGGAGCGGCCGGCGATCTCCGAGGCGCCGTCCACGTCGATCTCGACGTCGAGGAGGCGGGCCGAGCGGTGAATCACCCGTTCCAGTTCGACCGGCGTGTAGAACTCCATGTGCCCGGTGAAGCCGAAGCGGTCGCGCAGCGGGGGCGGCAGCAGCCCGGCCCTGGTGGTGGCGCCGACCAGGGTGAAGGGCGGCAGCTCCAGCGGGATGGCGGTGGCCCCGGGCCCCTTGCCGACGATCACGTCGACCCGGAAGTCCTCCATCGCCATGTAGAGCATCTCCTCGGCGGGCCGGGACATGCGGTGGATCTCGTCGAGGAAGAGGACCTCGCCCTCCTGGAGGGAGGACAGGATCGCCGCGAGGTCGCCCGCGTGCTGGATGGCGGGGCCCGAGGTGATCCGGATCGGCGCGCCCATCTCGGCGGCGATGATCATGGAGAGGGTGGTCTTGCCCAGGCCGGGGGCGCCGGAGAGCAGTACGTGGTCGGCGGTGGCGCCTCGGGCGCGGGCCGCCTTGAGGACCAGGTCGAGCTGTTCGCGCACCGTCTCCTGGCCGACGAACTCGTCGAGGTCCTTGGGGCGCAGTGCCGCCTCCACGGCGGTGTCCTCGCCGTCCGCTCCGGCGTCGACGAGGCGCTCGTCGAGCAGCTCGTCGGTGTCGGGTCCGGTCTCGTCCCAGTTCATCTCGTCAGTCCCGCCTCGGGTGTCTCTGTGCCGGGCCGCGCGGTGCCCGGCCCGGGGTGGCGAAGGTGCCCTCGGGGTCCGCTCAGCGCGTGCGGTTGAGGGTCTGCAGGGCGGCGCGCAACAGCTGCGGCACCGGCGGCTGGGCGCCCTCCGCGAGGGCCGCCTCCGCCTGCGGGGTCACGGCGGAGACCGCTTCGTCGGCCTCGCGGGTGGCGTAGCCGAGGCCGATCAGGGCGGCCTGCAGCTGGTCCCGCCAGGAGGAGGAGACCGCGGCGCCGATGCCCTGCTGGCCGATGTGGGCGCCGACCGGCTCGCCGAGTCTGTCCCTGAGTTCGAGCAGGAGCTTCTGCGCGCCCTTCTTGCCGATGCCGGAGACCGCGGTGAGCGCCTTCTCGTCACCGGTGGACACGGCGATGCGCAGGGCGTCCGGGCTGTGCGTGGCGAGCATGGCCTGGGCGAGCCGGGGGCCGACCCCACTGGCGGTCTGGAGCAGCTCGAAGGTCTGCCGCTCGTCGTCGTCGGCGAAGCCGTAGAGCGTCAGTGAGTCCTCCCGTACGACGAGGGAGGTGGCGAGCCTGGCCTCCTTGCCGATCCGGAGAGCGGCGAGGGTGTTCGGCGCGCACTGGACGGCCATGCCGATGCCGCCGACCTCGATCACGGCCGTGGTGGGGGCGATCGCGGCCACGGGGCCGGTGATGAAGGCGATCATCGGGTGACCTTCCGGACGGGAGCTGTTGCGGTGCGCGGAACGCGCGGGAGACGGGCCGCGGCCGCTGCCGCGTGCGCCTGCTGGAGGCGGTTGAGGGCCGGGGCGCGCCAGATGTGACAGATGGCGAGGGCCAGCGCGTCGGCGGCGTCGGCCGGTTTCGGCGGGGCGTCCAGCCGCAGGAGCCGGGTGACCATGGCCCCGACCTGGGCCTTGTCCGCGCGGCCGCTGCCGGTGACGGCGGCCTTGACCTCGCTGGGCGTGTGCAGGGCCACCGGGATGCCCCGGCGGGAGGCGCAGAGCATCGCGACCGCGCTGGCCTGGGCCGTGCCCATCACCGTACGGACGTTGTGCTGGGCGAACACCCGCTCGACGGCGACGTATTCGGGGCGGTGCTCGTCGAGCCACTCCTCGATGCCGCGCTCGATGGCCACCAGCCGGTGTCCGAGCTCCGCGTCGGACGCGGTGCGCACGACTCCGACACCGAGCATGGTCAGCGGACGGCCCGCGACTCCTTCGACGACTCCGACACCGCACCGGGTCAGCCCGGGGTCCACACCGAGTACCCGCACGGGTCGCCCCCTCCCTGCCGATCGGTCAACTGTTCTGGCAGGCTATCGGCTCGCACTGACAATGCGACGGGCCGACGGGGTGTGTCCCCCGTCGGCCCGTCCGCGAAAGCTGCGCCGGTCAGCCGGCGGCCGCTCAGGCGTCGACCTTCTCCATGACCTCGTCCGAGACGTCGAAGTTGGCGAAGACGTTCTGCACGTCGTCGCTGTCCTCCAGCGCGTCGATCAGCTTGAAGATCTTGCGGGCGCCCTCTTCCTCCAGCTCGACCTGCATGGTCGGGACGAAGTTGGCCTCGGCCGAGTCGTAGTCGATGCCGGCCTCCTGCAGCGCCGTGCGGACCGCGACCATGTCGGTGGCCTCACTGAGGACCTCGAACGTGTCACCGAGGTCGTTGACCTCCTCGGCGCCGGCGTCGAGCACCGCACCGAGCACATCGTCCTCGGAGAGTTCACCCTTGGGGACGATCACGACGCCCTTGCGGTTGAACAGGTACGAGACCGAGCCCGGGTCGGCCATCGAGCCGCCGTTGCGCGTCATGGCGACGCGCACGTCGGACGCGGCGCGGTTGCGGTTGTCGGTGAGGCACTCGATGAGCACCGCGACACCGTTCGGGCCGTAGCCCTCGTACATGATCGTCTCGTAGTCGGCGCCGCCGGCTTCGAGACCGGCACCGCGCTTGACCGCCGAGTCGATGTTCTTGTTCGGGACCGAGCTCTTCTTGGCCTTCTGGATGGCGTCGAAGAGGGTCGGGTTGCCGGACACATCGGCACCGCCGGTGCGGGCCGCGACCTCGATGTTCTTGATCATCTTCGCGAAGAGTTTGCCGCGCTTGGCGTCAATCACGGCCTTCTTGTGCTTCGTCGTAGCCCATTTAGAGTGGCCGGACATCTGCCTTCTCCTTCGCGTCACCAAATTCCGTACGAACCCCAGAGATCCTACCGGGATCGAGTCAGCCCGATGCGCGCACCATGTCGACGAAGTACGCGTGGAGGCGGTGGTCACCGGTCAGTTCCGGATGGAATGACGTGGCAAGGGCGTTTCCCTGCCGTACCCCCACGATGTGGCCGCCGTGCTCCGCCACAACCTGGGCCCGCGCCCCCACGGACTCGACCCAGGGGGCCCGGATGAAGACGCCCTCGACCGGTCCGCCGTCGATCCCGGCGACCTCCACGGCCGCCTCGAACGACTCGTTCTGCCGCCCGAAAGCGTTACGGCGCACGATCATGTCGATGCCGCCGATGGTCTCCTGGCCCGAGCGGGGGTCGAGGATCTTGTCCGCGAGCAGGATCATTCCGGCGCAGGTGCCGTAGACCGGCATCCCCGCGGCGACCCGATCGCGCAGCGGTTCCAGCATCCCGAACAGCTCGGCCAGTTTGGACATCGTGGTGGACTCGCCGCCGGGGACGACCAGGCCGTCGACCTCGGCGAGTTCCTCGGGCCGCCGGACCGGCCTGGCCAGGGCGTCCGCCGAGGCCAGGGCGATCAGGTGTTCCCGTACGTCGCCCTGGAGGGCCAGGACTCCGATCACAGGGGTGTCGCTCATCAGTGACTACCAGCCGCGGTTGGCGTAGCGCTCGGTCTCGGGCAGCGTGTCGCAGTTGATGCCGACCATGGCCTCGCCCAGGTCGCGGGAGGCATCCGCGATGATCTTCGGGTCGTCGAAGAACGTGGTGGCCTTGACGATGGCGGCGGCGCGCCTGGCCGGGTCGCCGGACTTGAAGATGCCGGAGCCGACGAAGACGCCCTCTGCGCCGAGCTGGCGCATCAGCGCGGCGTCGGCGGGGGTGGCGACGCCGCCCGCGGAGAACAGGACGACGGGCAGCTTGCCGAGCTCCGCGACCTCCTTGACCAGCTCGTACGGGGCACGGAGGTCCTTGGCGGCGGCGTACAGCTCGTTGTTGTCGTAGCCGCGCAGCCGGGCGATCTCGTTCTTGATCTGGCGCAGGTGGCGCACCGCCTCGACGACGTTGCCGGTGCCGGCCTCGCCCTTGGAGCGGATCATGGCCGCACCCTCCGCGATGCGGCGCAGGGCCTCGCCCAGGTTGGTGGCGCCGCAGACGAACGGGGTGGTGAAGGCGAACTTGTCGCTGTGGTTGACCTCGTCGGCCGGGGTGAGCACCTCGGACTCGTCGATGTAGTCGACGCCGAGGGACTGCAGGATCTGGGCCTCGACGAAGTGTCCGATGCGGGACTTCGCCATGACCGGGATGGAGACGGCCTCGATGATCTCCTCGATCATGTTCGGGTCGGACATCCGGGCCACGCCGCCGTCCTTGCGGATGTCGGCCGGCACCCGCTCCAGGGCCATGACGGCCACGGCGCCCGCGTCCTCTGCGATCTTCGCCTGCTCGGCGTTGACGACGTCCATGATCACGCCGCCCTTGAGCTGCTCGGCCATGCCGCGCTTGACGCGGGCGGTGCCGGTCGCCGGGGAGTCAGCGGACTGCGGGGTGGTGGGAAGCGTGGACACGGATCGACCTCACTGGGAGAAGGGGTGCTGAGCGTGCGGGGATGACGCACTGCTGAGCAAACTCTCCGGAGCCGGTCCACAGCAAGGGCCAATAGGAGGCCGGTGGATCGTTTTGACCCAGCGACGCCCCGCCCACGACTCGCCCACGACCTGCCGGCGACCCGCCCGCGACCGCGGCGCTAGGGCGTGGGTGTCAGCTGACCGGGCGGGCGGCGAGGGCGACCGGCGGCTCGTCGTCCATCTCGAAGGCGAGCGGGAACGGGGCATGACCGGCCAGCCGGAACCAGCGCACCGTACGGTGGCGGCGCAGCGCGCGGGCGGCCCGCACCGCGTCGTTGTGGAACCGGCGCGCCATCGGGACCCGGCGGACGGCGGCGGCCAGTTCGGACGCGGCCTCCTCGCCGCCCGGGATCTCCTGCACCGCCGCCACCTGCGCCGGCTCACCGAACACCGCGCGCAGGGCGGTGCTCAGTTCGCTCTCGGCGACCTCCCGGTGCTCCTCCTCCGCCTGACGGGCGGCGTGCGCGGCCTCGTACAGGACGATGGACGCGGCCGGGTCGAGGACTCCGGACGTGGCGAGTTCCTGGGTGACCGAGGCCCGGCGCAGCAGTTGCGCGTCGAGCGCGGCGCGGGCCGCGTCGATACGGGTGTGCAGGCGGTCGAGCCGGCCGGCGGTCCAGCTGAGGTAGAGGCCGATCGCGACGAGCACGACGACGGTCCAGATGAGGGTTTCGGTCACGGGCCGAAGGCTACCGGTGACCGGGCACCGTCCGGCCCGCGATCAGCCGGGCCGACAGCCCCGCGGGTCAGGTCACTGGTCCCGCGCCAGCCCGAACCTGGCCCGCAGCCCCGTGCGTTCGTCCGTGGCCACAGAGGCCGCGCCGTCCGCCACCGTCTCGTACACCGCGAGGATGTCCGCGCCCACCGTCGACCAGTCGAAGCGCCGCACATGTGCGCTGCCGCGCTCCCGCAGCTCCGCGCGCCGCTCCGGGTCGCCCAGCAGCCGGACCGCCGCCTCCGCCAGCGCGTCCGCGTCCTCGTTGGCGAAGAGTTCGCCGGCCGCTCCCAGGTCCAGGACCTGTGCGAACGCGTCCAGGTCGCTGGCCAGGACCGGTGCGCCCGCCGACATGGCCTCGACCAGGATGATGCCGAAGCTCTCGCCGCCGGTGTTGGGCGCGACGTACACGTCGACGCTGCGCAGCAGCCGCGCCTTGTCCTCGTCGCTGACCATGCCGAGGAACTCGACGCGCTCGCGCATCTCCTTCGGGAGCGAGGCGACGGCCTCCTCCTCGTCGCCCCGGCCGGCCACCAGGAGCCTGGTGTCGGGGCGGGCGGCCAGGATCGCGGGCAGCGCCCGCATCAGGACGGGCAGGCCCTTGCGGGGCTCGTCGATGCGCCCGATGAAGCCGATCGTGCCGCCCTGCCACTCGGGCCTGGGCTCGGCCGAGGCGAAGACGTCCACGTCGACACCGTTGGGGATGACCACCGCGTCGCCGCCCAGGTGTTCGACCAGGGTGCGGCGCGCGTACTCGCTGACCGCGATGCGCGCGCTGATCTTCTCCAGCGCCGGCTGGAGGATCGGGTACGCGGCGATCATCGCCCGGGAGCGCGGATTGGACGTGTGGAAGGTGGCGACGATCGGCCCCTGCGCCGCCCAGCAGGTCAGCAGGCCCAGCGACGGCGAGGTCGGCTCGTGGATGTGGATCACGTCGAAGGTGCCGTCGTGCAGCCAGCGCCGCACCCGCGCCGCGGACAGGAACCCGAAGTTCAGCCGGGCCACCGAGCCGTTGTACCGGACGGGCACGGCCCGGCCCGCGGAGACCACGTACGGAGGAAGCGGCGTCTCGTCGTCCGCCGGGGCGAGGACGGACACCTGGTGGCCGAGCCGGATCAGATGCTCGGCCAGATCGCGGATGTGGAACTGCACGCCGCCCGGTACGTCCCAGGAGTACGGGCAGACGATGCCGATTTTCAAGGCCCTAGTCTCCAAGGGGTTCGAGGTCGGCGAGCCAGAGTCGTTGCAGCATGTGCCAGTCCTCCGGGTGCTCGGCGATGCCCAGGGCGAACGCGTCGGCCAGGGCCTGTGTCATCACAGACGTCTTCTCCGCGCGGTTGCCTGAGCCGGGAACCTCGACGGGCGGATGGATCCGCGCCCTCATCACCGGCGTGTCGTCGTAGTTGAGCGTGACCGGCAGCAGCAGCGCCCCGGTCTGCTGGGCGAGCAGCGCGGGGCCGGCCGGCATCCGGGCCGTGTCGCCGAAGAACGAGACCTCGACGCCGGAGGCCGACAGATCGCGGTCCGCGACCAGGCAGACCAGGCCGCCCGCCCGCAGCCGCTGGGCCAGCGTGCCGAAGGCGGTCCCGCCGTTGTGCGCCAGGACCTCCATGCCCAGCCCCTCGCGGTACGCGACGAACCGGTCGTACAGCGACTCCGGCTTGAGCCGTTCCGCGACCGTGGTGAACGGGACCTTCAGATCCGTGGTGACCCAGGCGCCCGCCAGGTCCCAGTTCCCCAGGTGCGGCAGGGCGAGGATGACGCCTCGGCCGGCGTCGAGCCCCTCGGTCAGCCGGTGGGCGTCCGTCACGTCGATGGAGTCCTTGATCCGCCGCGCGCTCCAGGTGGGCAGCCGGAAGGACTCCATCCAGTACCGCATGTACGAGCGCATCCCGGCCTTGGACAGCGCGGCGAGGCGGGCGGGGCTCGCGTCCGGCACGATCCGCGCCAGGTTCGACTCCAGCCGCAGCACGCTCTTGCCGCGACGCTTCCAGACCTGGTCGGCGATGGTGCGGAAGAGGGCTCGTGCGGCCGGTTCCGGGAGCGTCTTGACCGCGGTCCAGCCGAGTCCGTACAGGGCGTCGCTGATCCGCTCCCCTGCGCCGGGCTTCGGTTCCCCGGTTGCGCGGCTCACTAGGCGGCCTCGCTCCCGGCCGCGTCGGCGGCCGCGGACTCGCGGCGCACCGTCACCACGCGCTGCACCAGCGTCACCAGGCTGCCCGCCGCGACGATCCACAGCGCGATCGGCAGGAGCACCTGGATGCCGGGCACCCCGAACCCGTGCAGACCCGCCAGACCGGCCGCCACCAGCGAGATCACCAGCCGCTCCGCACGTTCCACGAGCCCGTTGACCGCGACCGGCAGACCGATCGACTCACCGCGCGCCTTGGTGTACGAGACGACCTGGCCGCTCGCGAGACAGAAGATCGCGACGGCGCACAGGACGTTGTCGTCGCCGCTGCCCGCGTACCAGAGGGCGAAGCCGGCGAAGATCGCGCCGTCGGCCACCCGGTCGAGCGTCGAGTCGAGGAACGCGCCCCACCGGCTGGAGATGCCGGCCTGCCGCGCCATGTTCCCGTCGACGAGGTCGGAGAAGACGAAGATCGTGATGACGATCGTGCCCCAGAAGAACTCCCCCATCGGGAAGAAGACCAGCGCACCTGCCATCACCCCGGCCGTGCCGATCAGAGTGACCGCGTCAGGGCTCACGCCGAGACGGAGCAGCAGTGCGGCGAACGGTGTGAGGACACGCGTGAAGAATGCACGCGCGTACTTGTTCAGCATGGCCTTCCCGAGGGTTCGGTGGGCCGAGCGGCCCCATCGGCCACCGGCTGACCCATCGTAGTCACGACCGCCGCACTCCACCGTCCGGGCACCCCCGGCCTCCCGCCGCGGCCGGCCCCGGTCGTGGAGCCGCGCCCGACGTATGGACGGGACCCGGACACAGTGGAAAGCTCGGAAGTACCGCGGGCGTCGCCGAAGCCGCCGCGGCGGCTCCCCTCTGCCCGTGCACACTCCCCACCCCGCGCCCGGCGGTTCTCCCGCCCCGCGCCATCATCCGGGAGGCACGCACCATGGGCGACAAGGCACACGCACACACCGGGGCCGCCGGAGGAGTACCGACGGCCGGCCACCCCTCCTCCATCCGGAACGTGGTGCTGGTCGGCCACAGCGGCTCCGGCAAGACCACCCTCATCGAGGCCCTCGCACAGACCGCGGGCGCGGTCAACCGGGCGGGCCGGGTCGAGGACGGCACCACGGTCTCCGACCACGACGCAATCGAGCACCGCTCGCAACGCTCCGTACAGCTCTCCCTGGTCCCCGTCACATGGGACGGGGTCAAGATCAATCTGCTGGACGCCCCGGGATACGCGGATTTCGTCGGGGAGCTGAGGGCCGGTCTGCGGGCGGCGGACGCGGCCCTCTTCGTCGTCTCGGCGGCCCAGGAGGCCGAGGCGGTGGCCGGCGCCACCCGCGCCGTCTGGGAGGAGTGCGCCGCCGTCGGCATGCCGCGCGCCATCGTCGTCACCCACCTCGACACCGCCCGCACCCCGTTCGACGCCATGACGCGGATCTGCGGCGAGACGTTCGGCGCACTCCACCCGGACGGCGCGGGTGACGCCGTGCTCCCGCTCTATCTGCCCGTGCACGGGCCCGAGGGCTCCGACGGGCACGCGCCGCTGACCGGACTGACCGGGCTGCTCTCCCAGCGGGTCCTCGACTACTCCGGCGGCGAACGCGCGGAGAACCCGCCCGCGGCGGACCAGCGGGCCGCGCTCACCGACGCCCGCAACCGGCTCATCGAGGGGATCATCGCCGAGAGCGAGGACGAGACCCTGATGGACCGCTACCTCGCCGGCGCGGACATCGATATCAGGACACTCGTCGACGACCTGGAGCGCGCCGTCGCACGCGGCACCTTCCACCCCGTCCTGGCCGCCGCCCCCGCCGCCGAGGGCGCCCGCCAGGGCATCGGCACCGTCGAACTCCTCGACCTGATCACCGGCGGATTCCCGACCCCGCTCGAACACCCGCTGCCCGCCGTCACCACCCTGCGCGGCGCCCCGCTCCCCGCCCTCGGCTGCGACGCCGGGGGCCCACTGCTGGCCGAGGTCGTGAAGACGTCCTCCGACCCCTATGTCGGGCGGCTCTCCCTGGTGCGCGTGTTCTCCGGCACCCTGCGCGCCGACGACACCGTGCACGTGTTCGGCCACGGGCTCACCGGCCCCGGCCGCGAGGACCGCCCCTTCCACGAGGCCGAGACCCGCGTCGGGGCGCTCTCCGCACCGTTCGGGAAGCAGCAGCACCCCCTCACCGAGGCCATCGCGGGAGACCTCGCCTGCGTCGCCCGGCTGGGCACCGCGGAGACCGGCGACACCCTGTCGGACCCGGACCGCCCCTTGCTGATGGAGCCGTGGACGATGCCCGATCCGCTGCTGCCGCTCGCCATCGAGGCACACGGCAAGGCGGACGAGGACAAGCTCTCCGAGGGCTTGGCCCGGCTCGTCGCCGAGGACCCCACGATGCGCCTGGAGCAGAACCAGGACACCCGTCAGATGGTCCTGTGGTGCCTCGGGGAAGCCCAACTGGACGTGGCCCTTGACCGGCTGCGCAGCCGGTTCGCGGTCCAGGTCGACGCCGTCCCGCACCGCGTCGCCCTGCGCGAGACGTTCGCAGGGCCCGCCACCGGACGCGGCCGGCACGTCAAACAGTCCGGCGGCCACGGCCAGTACGCCATCTGCGAGATCGACGTCGAACCCCTGCCACCGGGGTCCGGCATCGAGTTCGTCGACAAGGTGGTCGGCGGCTCCGTACCGCGCCAGTTCATCCCGTCCGTCGAGAAGGGCGTCCGCGCACAGGCCGCCAGGGGCGTCGCCACCGGGCACCCGCTGGTCGATCTGCGGGTCACCCTGCGGGACGGTAAGTCCCACTCCGTGGACTCCTCCGACGCGGCCTTCCAGACCGCGGGCGCCCTGGCCCTGCGCGAGGCGGCCTCCGACACCCGCATCCAGCTGCTGGAACCCGTCGCGGAGATCAGCGTGCTGGTCCCCGACGACTGCGTCGGCCCGGTGATGAGTGACCTGTCGGGCCGCCGCGGCCGGGTGGTCGGCACCGAGCAGTCCGGGCCGGGACGCACCCTCGTCCGGGCGGAGGTACCGGAGCTGGAGATCGGCCGGTACGCGGTCGACCTGCGCTCCCTGTCGCACGGCACCGGCCGCTTCGACCGGGTGTACGCCCGCCACGAAGCCATGCCCGCCCACCTGTCGGACCGGATGCGCGGGCAGCGGGACGACGCCGCGAAGGATACGTAGCCGCCCCGCCCCCACGGTTGTCCACAGGGCCGGACACCGTACCGATTCGGACGATACGCTGTGGTTCCAGCTCAGAAAGTGTGCCGGGCACGGCAGTTGGGAAACAGCCGCAGGAGCGGTTCCTCGGCAGGCGAGTGGGGGCGGCAGTGGCCAACGACGGATTCGATTTCTCTCCCGGAGCGCAGATTCCGCTCCAGGGCTCCGCGGGAGCGGCGGTGGCGACCAACGCCCTCGCCTCCGCGGCGTACCGCGACACCCCGGTGGACGAGATCCTCAAGGCCAACAGCGAGTGGCACAAGTCGGAGGTGAAGGCGGGCCGGTCCAAGTTCTTCAAGTCCGACTACTTCAAGCCCAACTTCGGCGAGGCCTTCTCCCGAGCCGTTCAGGAACGCACCCTGGGCGGCGCCCGCAAAGCACTCATCCAGTCCTTCGGCAGCGATCCGCAGACCGTCGTCGAGCACTGCCTGTCCGCCTCGCGGCTCCGCAAGGCACGCGACACCAAACTCACCGCCGTGACCGCCGTCTTCGGCTTCCTCTTCCTCCCCGGAATGCTGCTGTGGATCATCGCCTTCCAGCTGCGCGACCTCCTTGGCAAGCCCAAGGACAAGCTGCTGGCCGGTCTGGGCGTCGTCCTGTTGCCGGTCATCGGCATCGGCGTGGTGTACCTCATGATCAAGATGCCCCTCAACGGATTCCTGGGCCTCTACGTGCGGGCGGCGGTCATCGCCCCGGTCATCGGATGGCTGATCGCCAAGCGGATCGCGGAGGCCTCCGCCCAGGACATGCGCGCCCGCTGGGAAGGGCTCCTGTCCGGCGGCGGTGTCATCGCCAAGATCCCCGAAGCCGTGCCGAAGAACCCGAGCGAGACCGCCCGGGAGGCGCTCCGCCAGGGCCTGGAGAAGCTCTCGGCCGAGCAGCAGTCCAACTCGGTGTTCTACGCGGGCCCCAAGGGCATCCTCGGCATGGGCACCCGCTGGGGCAGCTGGCAGCTCGCCGAGGATCTGGTGGCCAAGGATCCCGGCAAGGAGTTCCACCAGTTCCGCAGCTGGGACCTGATCCGCGTCATCCACGACCAGCTCAAGATGCTGGAGCGCGGCCCGCTGAACACGGGCGGCTTCCCCAAGCCCTCGGTCACCCACTGGATCGTGTCGCCCGTCGGTGAGAACGCCGACTCGGTCTCCCGCCCGGAGGGCGAGGACGTCGCCACCTTCCAGGTGAAGCCCCACGAGATACAGCGGATCTGCAACCACCAGCAGTTCGGCGGCGGCGACCGCCACTATCTGGGCGTCCAGTTCACCCTCTGGGACGGTCAGCTGGTCATCACCATGATGATCACCGTCACCGTGCTCTTCGAGACCCTGCGCATCGAGGTCACCGGGCACGCTCTCGGCCCGGTCCACTCGCTGTTCACCAGCAAACCCGCCGGCAAGAAGAAGACGGTCAACAAGACCGTCAGGTTCTGGGAGACCCGCGACATCACGCTGGCGCTGGTCGAGTCCAGCGAGGTGGTCCGGCTCGCCCTGCGCGCCCCGTTCACCTGGTACCCGCCGCTGCTCGACTACCTCGGCGGCAAGATCGCGCTGCCGGAACCCTTCGGACTGCGGCACGCCTGGGCCGAGAAGCCGTGGCGCCACCGCTTCATGGCGGACGACGCGATGCGCGCGGCCACACCCGTCCTGCGCGTGGTGCACAGCGCCGTCATCAAGGTGCTCGACGAGAACGGCGTCGACACCGAACGCTTCGGCAACCGCTCGTCGATACTGAGCGGACTCGTCCAGGACCCCTCCCCGCGCAAGGCCGACCTGTACGACGCGTAGGGCCTGTCACACCTGTGGGGCGCCCCGGGTTCCCCCCGGAGCGCCCCACACGGACAGTGTGATCGGCCGGGCCGATCAGACCGGCCAGGCGTCGGCCAGCATCTTCCGGGTGTCCGCCAGCAGCTGCGGCAGCACCTTGGTGTGACCCACCACCGGCATGAAGTTGGTGTCACCGCCCCAGCGGGGCACCAGATGCTGGTGCAGGTGCGCGGCGATACCGGCACCGGCCACCGCGCCCTGGTTCATCCCGATGTTGAAGCCGTGCGCACCGGAGGCCGCACGCAGCGCGGTCATCGCGCGCTTGGTGAAATCAGCCAGCTCGGCCGTCTCCGGACCGTCCAGCTCCGTGTAGTCCGCGACGTGCCGGTACGGCACCACCATCAGGTGTCCGCCGGTGTACGGGTACAGATTCAGCACGGCGTAGACCTGCTCGCCGCGCGCGACGACGAGCCCGTCCTCGTCCGACATCGGCGGAATCGCACAGAACGGACAGCCGTCGCCGGCCTCCGGACCGGTCGGCTTGTTCTCACCCTGGATGTACGCCATCCGGTGGGGCGTCCACAGGCGCTGGAACGCGTCGGGCGTCCCCACTCCGATCTGCTGCTCCGGCTCACTCGTCATGCCGATCAGCATATTGCTTACCCCGCGCGGCGCGTGTCGCCGGGGCCGGACCGGTTCCCGCACCGCGATGCTTGGCCGATGAGCGACCGCACCCGGGCCCGGACCCCGCCCGCCCTGACCAGGTGGGAGCAGCGCACCGAGGTACCGCTCTTCGCCGCGTCACTGCTGTTCCTGCTCGGCTACGCGGTCCGCGTCCTCGCCCCGCACGACGCCCAGCCGTGGCACGACATCTCCCTGATCCTGGTGGACACCACCTGGCTGATCTTCGCCGTCGACTACGCCGTGCGCGTCCGGCTGAGCGGCCTCGGCCACCGGTTCGTCCGGGTGCGCTGGCTCGACACGCTCGTGCTCCTGCTGCCGCTGCTGCGGCCGCTGCGCATGGTGAAGGTCTACTCGGCCGTCCAGCAGCGTCACGACGAACCCAGGCTCGGTCTGTACGCGCGCGTGATGACGTATGCGGGCCTGACGTCAGTGCTGCTGGGCTTCTCCGCGTCACTCGCCGTCTACCGGGTGGAACGCGACGCGCCGGGCGCCTCGATCCGGACCTTCGGCGACGCGGTGTGGTGGGCGTGCGCCACGCTCACGACGGTGGGGTACGGGGACGCCGCACCGGTCACGCCGACCGGCCGGGTCGTGGCGGCGGGCCTGATGGCCTGCGGACTGGCCCTGCTGGGTGCGGTCACGGGTTCGTTCTCGTCGTGGCTGATCCAGTCGTTCCGGCGGGAGGACGAGGAAGGGCCCCCGGCGAGCGGATAGCTCACCGGGGGCCCCTTTCTCCGGCCGGTCAGACCTGGACGCGGTCCTCGACGGCCTTCGCGATCTTGGCGATGGCGTCCTCGACGGGGATGCCGTTCTCCTGCGAACCGTCGCGGTAGCGGAAGGAGACGGCGCCGTTGGCCATGTCCTCGTCGCCCGCGATGATCATGAAGGGCACCTTGGCCTTCTGCTGGTTGCGGATCTTCTTCTGCATCCGGTCCGAAGAGGCGTCCACGTCGACCCGCAGCCCCTGCTTACGGGCCTTGGCGGCGAACTCCTGGAGGTACGGGATGTGCGCGTCGCCGATCGGGATGCCGACCGCCTGGACGGGCGCCAGCCACACCGGGAAGGCACCCGCGTAGTGCTCAAGGAGCACCGCGAAGAAGCGCTCGATGGAGCCGAACAGGGCACGGTGGATCATCACCGGGCGCTGCTTGGTGCCGTCGGGGCCGGTGTACTCCAGGTCGAAGCGCTCCGGCAGGTTGAAGTCGAGCTGCACGGTCGACATCTGCCAGGTGCGGCCGATGGCGTCCTTGCACTGCACGGAGATCTTCGGGCCGTAGAACGCGGCGCCGCCCGGGTCCGGGACCAGCGGCAGGCCCTGCTTCTCCGCGACCTGCTGCAGCGTCGCCGTGGCCTCTTCCCAGGCCTCGTCCGAGCCGACGAACTTCTCCGGATCCTTGGTGGACAGCTCCAGGTAGAAGTCGGTCAGTCCGTAGTCGCGGAGCAGGTTCAGGACGAAGGTGAGCGTCCGGTCCAGCTCCTCGGCCATCTGCTCACGGGTGCAGTAGATGTGCGCGTCGTCCTGCGTGAAGCCGCGCGAGCGGGTCAGGCCGTGCACGACGCCCGACTTCTCGTACCGGTACACCGTGCCGAACTCGAAGAGGCGCAGCGGCAGTTCACGGTACGAGCGGCCGCGCGCGTCGAAGATCAGGTTGTGCATCGGGCAGTTCATCGGCTTGAGGTAGTAGTCCACCCCGTCGTCGAGCTGCATGGGCGGGTACATGCCGTCGGCGTACCAGTCCAGGTGGCCGGACTTCTCGAAGAGCTTGCCCTTGGTGGCGTGCGGCGAGTAGACGAACTCGTAGCCCTCCTCCTCGTGGCGGCGGCGCGAGTAGTCCTCCATGGCCCGGCGGACGACGCCACCCTTGGGGTGGAAGACGGCGAGGCCGGGACCGATCTCGTCGGGGAAGGAGAAGAGGTCCAGTTCGTTGCCGAGCTTGCGGTGGTCGCGCTTGGCGGCCTCCTCCAGGAACTCCAGGTGCGCCTTCAGCTCGTCCTTGGTGGGCCAGGCGGTGCCGTAGATGCGCTGGAGCATGGGATTGCGCTCACTGCCCCGCCAGTACGCGGCCGCGTTGCGCATCAGCTTGAACGCCGGGATGAACCGGGTGGTCGGCAGGTGCGGGCCCCGGCAGAGGTCCTTCCAGCAGAGGTCCCCGGTCTTCGGGTCGAGGTTGTCGTAGATGGTCAGCTCGCCGCCGCCCACCTCGACGTCCGCGCCGTCGTCCGTGGAGGCGGAGCCCTTGATGCCGATGAGCTCCAGCTTGTACGGCTCGTCGGCGAGCTCCTCGCGGGCGGCCTCGTCCGTCACGACCCGGCGGGAGAACTTCTGTCCCCGCTTCTGGATCTCCTGCATCCGCTTCTCGATGGCCTTGAGGTCCTCGGGCGTGAACGGCTTCTCGACGTCGAAGTCGTAGTAGAAGCCGTCCTTGACCGGCGGGCCGATGCCGAGCTTGGCCTCGGGGTGCAGCTCCTGCACGGCCTGTGCCATGACGTGCGCGGTGGAGTGCCGGAGGATGTTGAGGCCGTCCTCGGACGAGATCAGGACGGGCTCGACACTCTCGCCGTCCTTGAGCTCGTACGCGAGGTCCTTCAGTTCACCGGCGATGCGGGCGGCGACGACGGTGCGCTCGCCGGGGAAGAGCTCGGCTGCCGTAGTGCCCGTCGTCACCACGCGCTCTTCCCGCTCGGAATCGCGTTGGATGGTCACACGGACGTCTGACACCGGTCTCTCCTGACTCAGGGGGTGCGCCGCATTCCCATGGCGGACGCAATGGGAATCGTACCGAGCCGACGGCCCCCATAGCGAAATGGGCCGCGTCCGCCCCGCTACTCCCCCGTGCACGCCTCCTCGAAATGGTCGACGTTCTCCTGGAGCGACTTCATCAGCCGGTCCCGCTCAGCGTCGTCGACCTGAACCGGAACCACCTGTGAGGTCCTGGTCAGCCGTCGGAATCCGCCCCGGCTCTCCAGCCGTCCCTCCACCCGTACCGGCAGTCCCACCAGGTGGGCGTGGCCCGCGATCCGGTACGCCTCCTCGTCCAGCTCCAGCCGCACGTGCGGCACCTCGGCGCCCGCCAGCACCCGCAGCCGTACGATTCCGGCGCCGCGCGGCCCCGAGCGGCGCATGCGGACGACCGCCCCGGTGATCCGTACCGGCACCGCGGGCTCGTCGCGGAGGTAGCGGGCGCCCGCCCGGCGCAGTGCGGGCAGATCGCCCGGGGAGAACTCCACCGGCTCCGGACGCGCCGGGCAGCCGTCGGGGGTGCCCGCGGCGGGCGCCCATTCCAGCGCGATCCCGGCACCCTCGGAGCCACGGACGAGCGCGACGACGGCCTCGGTCAGCTCACGGCTGACGCCCGCCGCGACGGCGCTGTCGAACGCGTCCATGCCGCCGGTGGCCCGTTGGTAGTCCACGGCCTCCCGGGTGGCGTGCAGGGCGTGGTGGAGCCGTACGGCGACGGGCCTGCCCGTCTCGACGGGGACGAACGCGGTGAGGTCGCGGCCGCCGGGCGCGGGCCCGATCAGGACACCGTCGAGGGCCGCGAGGGCGCGGCGCCGATGCCGGGCCCCGTGGTAGCCGGCCCGGCCACGGACCGCGAGGGCGCCGGCGAGCAGGATCTGCCGGGCCGCGCCGTGCAGCCGCTCCGCCCCGGTCCAGCTGGCCGCTCCGACGCCGGCGGCGGGTTCGGGGGCCTCGCGCCACCAGCGGATCTCGTCGCTGGGAACGGCGAGGGACACCAGGATGTCGCGGGCGGAGGGGGCCGCGCTGCGGGCCAGCGCGGTCAGCGCCTCGCCCAGCAGGTCCTCACTGTCCGGAAAGGCGCCGGTGCCGGGTACGAGCAGGCTGGTGGCGCCACCGGCAGCGGCGGAAGCTCCGGGCGGGGTCCAGCGGCTGTAGCGTCCGGCGGCCCCGCCGCGCCGCCGCCAGCCGTGCCGGGCGAGCAGCGCGGCGAGCACCGCGGGGTCCACCCGGGCGGGGTCGGGCAGGGTTCCGGTGGCCTCTGCGGGGCCGCCGGGCCGGAGTCCGGGTGGTTCGTCGGGGTGGGGTCGTACGGCTGACGGGATGGCTCCGTCGGCGGGCTCGTCCATCGGCCGGTGCATCAGGGTCTCCCTCCTGCCCCGACACGGGTCATGATCTCGCAGAGCGCCCGGTCGTCGAAGACGCGCGAGGTCGGGATCCGCACGGTGGTCCGGTGCCGGCCGGTCACCGGATGGCCGGCCAGGTTGGTCCAGTAACAGCAGTGCCGCAGGTCGAGGCGGTCGGGTCCGGCCCGCAGCCAGTCGTCCTGGCTGCGGGGGACGATCATCACAACCAGGATCTTGTGCACGGAGACGGGTGTCCGGGCGAGCTTCACGAGGTGTGCGTTGTCGAGCGTGAAGGCGAACGTCGCGCCGGGCGGGCGGGCCGGTATCTGATAGGTGCATTTCAGCTGGACCTTGATGGTCACCTCGTCGTCGACGAGGTGACCGGGGGCGCCGTGGCTGACGTGCCAGTCGATGCCGTTGTCGGGGAAGGGCTGCGACAGGGAGCACCCCGCCGCGGCCGCGACCGCGTGCAGGTAGCCCACCTGGAGGGTCTCCATGCAGGCGGTGGTGGCGAGTGTGCCGCGCAGCGGTGCGATCCGCCGGGGCAGCAGCCCACTCGGTTCGGGCTGCGCGAGTGCCATGGCTCCGTATGCCTTCCGGGCCGTGCCAATGGGATCGGGGACGCGGAGGTTCCGCCAACCACAGCCCCCTTCACATGTGTTGTCACCGCAGAGGACGGGCCGCAAACGGCGTATCAGGCAAAGGGCGCGGGTATCACCGAACCGGGCAGGGGAATCACGCCATCTGCCGCTCGGGCGCGAGGAGTTCGGGGATGACTCATTGGTACGAGGGGCCACTGGCCGCTTTTGACACCGAGACGACGGGAGTGGACGTGGAGGGGGACCGGATCGTGTCGGCCGCCCTCGTCGTCCAGGACAGCGCCGGCGGGCATATGCGCGTCACCCGCTGGCTGGTGAATCCGGGGGTGCCGGTGCCCGCGGGGGCGACGGAGGTCCACGGGCTGACCGATGACCACCTCCAGCGCAACGGGCGGTGGCCCGCGCCGGTGGTGGAGGAGATAGCGAGGGCGCTGGCCGAGCAGAGTGCGGCGGGGCGGCCGCTGGTGGTGATGAACGCCCCGTTCGACCTGACGCTGCTGGACCGGGAGCTGAGGCGGCACCGGGCGTCGTCGCTGGCCGGGTATCTGGAGAACGCGTCGTTGTGCGTGCTGGATCCCCGGGTGCTCGACAAGCACCTGGACCGCTACCGCAAGGGCCGGCGCACGCTCACGGATCTGTGCGAGCTGTACGGGGTGGTGCTGGACGGCGCGCATGACGCGGCGGCCGACGCGGCGGCGTCGCTGGAGCTGGTCCGGGCGGTCGGGCGGCGGTTCGCCGGCCGGCTGGAGCGGCTGACCCCGGCGGAGCTGCACACGCTCCAGGCCGCGTGGCACGCGGCCCAGGCGCGCGGACTGCAGGCCTGGTTCGCCAGGAGCGGCACGCCGGAGACGGTGGACCCGGCGTGGCCATTGCGTCCGGAGTTGCGCACGGCCGCGTGAGCGGACCGGTCGCGGACACGCAGAGGCCGGTCCGTCGGTGCTGCTGACGGACCGGCCTCTCCCGGGGTGGGCGATACTGGGTTCGAACCAGTGACCTCTTCGGTGTGAACGAAGCGCTCTCCCACTGAGCTAATCGCCCGGGAACGGGTTGAACCATACAGGGCCCTGCGGGTGTGGTTCAAACCGCTTCCAGCCGTGCCGCGAACCCCCGGCGTCCGGCCCGCATCATCAGGGCGTGATTGGCCCGGAACAGCGGGCGCCCCGGCACCGCGAGCACCCGCAGCAGCCGCTTGCGCACCTCGACCTCCTGCTCGTACGTGGCCCGGCTCCCGGCGCCGTGCGGGGTGACGGTCCAGCGGGCCCAGCCTTCGAGATCGCCGGTGATGGCCACTTCGAGGACCCCGGCGTGCGGATCGCGCCGTCGTTCGCGGACCGTGATGACCAGGTCGTACGGGAGCAGTGAGCGGATCCGGGTGGTGCCGGAGGTGTCGTCGGCGGAGGTGACCTGGCGGACCTGCGGCCACCATCGCGGGTACTGCTCCACCTGTTCCAGCAGCCGGTAGACGGCGCCGGTCGGGGCAGCGAGGTCCCAGACGGTGACAAATCGGTAGTGACTCCAGTCCATGCGTCCAGGATGCGCATACTCAGCCCGGGAACTGAGTATCCGTGCGCATGCCCCCTCGCTTGACCGCCACCACACTCGCGTTCATGGAACATCTGCCGCCGCCCACCGAGGAATTGGCGCTCCTCGACCGTGAGCTCGCCGGGCTGGACCTGCGCCGGTCCCAACTGCTGCACCGCCGCGCCTGGCTGCTGAACGCCCTGCGAGCGCCCGGCCCGATGACCGCGCCTCCCGCGCCCGCGTTCGCGGCGCCGTTCCCGGCGCCGGTCCGGCCGTCCGCCGCGGTCCGCACCGGGGGTGCGCAGAACGTGCTGCTCACCCTCGGCGGACTGCTGCTGACGGTCGCGGCGATCGCGTTCACCCTGGTCAGCTGGGGTCAGATGGGGATCAGCGGCCGCACGGCGGTGCTGGCGACCCTGACGCTCGCGGCGCTGGCCGCCCCGGCGGCGCTGCTGCGCCGGGGACTGTCCTCGACGGCAGAGGCGCTCGCCGCCCTCGCGTCGGTGCTGATGGTGCTGGACGCCTTCGCGCTGCACGAGCTGGCCGCGCCGGGGACGGGCGGTCTCGCCTTCGCCGCGACCGCTTCCGCGGTGCTGTCCGCACTGTGGGCGGGGTACGGACTGCTGCTCGGGCGGCTGCGGCTGCCGTTGCCCGCCTCGGTGCTCTGCGCGCAGTTGCCGTTGCTGCTGTGGGCGTGCGCGGAGCGGGCGGACGCCCTGGTGTTCTCCGCCGCGCTGCTGGCGACGGCGGCGCTGGACTGCGCGATCGCCGTGTGGGGCAAGGGAGTAGCGGTACGGGTGACGGCCTGCGCCGCGCTCTGCGCGACCGGTGGCACGGGACTGCTGATCGCGCTGGGGAAGTCGCTGGCGGCCGATGCGCCGTCAGGCGCGGTGCTGCCGGGGACTCTGCTGCTGGCGGGGGCGGCGATCGCGCTGTCCGGGGCCCGCCGGGCGCCGGTGGCGGCCGCGGTGGCCGGTGGTGTGGTGGCCGGTCTGGCGGCGGTGGCGGCCGTCGGCTCCGTGGTGGCCCCGGGGGTGCCCGGTGGCTGGGTGATGCCGGTGTATCTGCTGTGCGGCGGGGCGCTGTTGGCGGGTGTACGGGCTCCGCTGGGGCGTCCGGCCGGGCAGGGGTTGGTGTGGGCGTGCGGGGCGGTCACGGCGGGCTCCGTGCTGTTCTCGCTGCCGCCGGTCGCGGTGTCGCTGGTGGGTCCGGTGTCGCGGCTGGGCCGGGTGTGGGCCGGTGCGCCACGGGGCGGTGCCCGGGGTGCGGTGGGTGCGACGGGGCTGCCATGGACGGAGATGGGCGCGGCCCCCGTCGTCCTGCTCGTGGTGGCCGGGGCGCTCGCGGCGGCGTACCGGTGGTGGGAGGCCGTGCGGCGGTGGGCCGGGCCCGTACTCTCCCCCGGCCCCTCGGCGCGGGGTGCGGTCGGGGCCGTGGCTCCGGTGCTCGGCTGGGCGGGGATCACCGTGCTGCCCGCGGCACTCGACGTCTCGTACGCGGTGGCTGTCGCCGTACAACTGCTCCTGATCGTGGGCGTGTTCGCGGTGGCGGTGGGCGGTCTGCGGCGCGGGGCGACGGGCGTGGCGCTGACGGCTTCGGTGTGCGGGGCGGTGGGTGCGGTGGACGTGGCGCTGCTCTCGCTCGCCTCCGAGCCGGCGACCTATGCGGTGTTCGGAGCGCTGCTGGTGCTGGGCGCGGCTGCGGCGGTCGCGCTGGACGCTCACGTGGCAGGGAGCCCGCGGCAGGGCCGGGTGGTGGCGGCCGTGCGGGCGGTGGCGGCGTGCGCGGCGGTGGGCTGCGCCGTGGTGCTGACGGTCGCGGGCGGCGCCTCGCTGGGGCTGGCCGCGCACCGGGCGGCTCCGCTGGTGCTGGTGGTCCCCGCGCTGACCGTGCTGCTGGGCGCCCGGCTGAAGGCGCACGCGGTCGCGTTTCCGGTGGAGCTGGCCGGCGGTGCGGCGGCGGTACCGGCCGTCGTCATGGCTGCGGGCGATCTGCCGTCCCTCGCTCTGGTGCTGTCCCTGTGCGCGGTGCTGGCGGCGGGCACGGCGTTGCGTCCGGAGCGGCGGCCGGTGGCCGGGTATCTGGCGACGGCGCTGTTCCTGGCGGCCGCCTGGGTCCGGCTGTCCGCGTCCGGGGTGTCCTCCCCCGAGGCGTACACCCTGCCGGTGACCGTCGCGGCGCTGGTGATCGGCGTGCTGCGCCGCCGCCGAGACCCGGCCGCGTCGTCGTGGACGGCGTACGGGGCGGGCCTGGCGGCGACGCTGGTGCCTTCACTCGTCGCCGCCTGGGCCGATCCGCACTGGCTGCGGCCGCTGCTGCTCGGCGCGGCGGCCCTGGTGATCACGCTGGCGGGGGCGCGGTGGCGGCTCCAGGCGCTGCTGGTGCTGGGCGGTGCGGCGCTGGCGCTGGACGCCGTGCACGAGCTCGCGCCGTACGTGGTGCAGGTGGCCGGCGCACTGCCGCGCTGGGTCGCTCCGGCGCTGGCCGGGGTGGTGCTGCTGGCGGTCGGGGCGACGTACGAGAAGCGGCTGCGCGATGCCAGGCGGCTGCGGAACGCCCTGGGCCGGATGCGGTGAGGTGACCGCGGGGTGCGAACCGGCCGTGGACGGGGATCCGGAGAACCGGGCCCGAGTTCCCGATCCGGCGGGGGTCAGCCGCCGCGGTAGTGGTCGGCAACCGCGGCGAAGGCTGCCTTGGGCTCCCAGGGCAGATCCGGATACGTATCGCCGTGGCGGCCTTCGAGGATCTTGACGATGCCGAGGCTGGCGAGGTCGAGGTCGTCGCGGGGATCGCCGTCAGGCCGGTGCGGCAGGCTGTAGAGAGCGAAGAGGAACACGAAGGCGCTGTCGACACCCTCGCTGTCGAAGATCTCCAGCAGCTCGCTCAGGTAGGCCGCTTGGCCGGCTTCGTCCCGCTCGTACTCCCCGTTCAGCCGGAGCGGAGCGCCGGTGGCTTCGTCGGTTTCGAGGATCTCCATGCTGCGGGGTGCGACGTCGCCCGCGCCGCGCCAGGTGGCGGTGCCGAAGCCGGTGATGGCGACCGGTTTGGGCTGTGCGACCAGGCTGCGCACGGCGTCCCGGAACCGGTCTGCCACCTCCGCGGACCGGATGAGTTCGAAGGTCGTGAAGTCGAACAGGTCCCAGTCGACGGCTTCGAACTGGATGGCGGCGTACGTGACCTTGCCGTGGAAGCGCTCGCGGACCAGCGCCACGGCTTCACGGAGGAAGGCGTTGAGGCGGGTGCCGACCACGGCGAATCGCTCGGGCCTCAGGGCCGGGTCACCCAGGAGCCAGCCGATCCGCTCTTCGGTGCTGCCGCCTTCGAGGAAGCCGTGGTTCATGACGCTCAGCTCAGCGCCTGTGACGAACACGACCTCGGCTCCCTGCGACCGGAGTCGCTCGGCCCGCTCCGCGCAGTCGGCGAACAGCGTGAGGATCTCATCGGCCGTCAGGTCCAGCGGATACGGCGAAAACCAGATCTCCAGGCCGAGTTCGGCGGCGAGGCCGGCGGCGAGGTCCAGGCGATCCGGGTCACCGCCGGTGAGGTGGACCGCGGTGCAGTGGAGATCGTCGCGGATGACGGTCAGCTCCTTCTTGACCAGGTCGGGGTCGAAGCACTCCCGGGAGCTGCCGCCGTTGCGGATGAAGCCGGTGTCGTAACAGATGCCTTTGGCCCGCATGTCTCTGTCCTCTCGGTCGGGGCTTGAGCGTAGAAGCAAATATTGCGTGCGCGCAAGTTTGCGCGCACGCACCTCGACTGGGATAGTGCGGGGGTGACAGCAGGGCAGAACGGACTGCGTGAGCAGAAGAAGCAGGCCACCCGGGTGGCGTTGCGTGAGGCGGCACTGCGGCTGGCGCTCGCGCATGGGCCCGGCAACGTCCGCGTCGACGACATCGCGAAGGCGGCCGGGGTCTCACCGAGGACCTACAACAACTACTTCTCCAGTCGCGAACAGGCGATCGTCGCCGCCGTCACCGCCGAACGGGAATCGCGAGTCGTCGCGGCGGTGGCGGCCGCGCCCGCCCACGCCCGCCTCGCAGACGTCCTGACCGAAGCGGTCCTGGAGCAGTACACCGAACCACGTGACCGCGACGAGCTGCTGCTGATCATCGCCAGCCCCGCGCTGCGCGACACCTTCCTCGACACCACCGCGGCGATCGAACACCCCCTCGCCACCGCGATCGGCCGGCGCCTCGGCGGGACCGGCACGCCCACCGCCCGCGTGCTCGCGGCGAGCGTGGCCGCCGCTGTCCGGATCGCACTGCGGGAGTGGCTCCGGCCTCCGGCGGCACCCCTCGCGGCCGGTGGGCTCGTCGTGCCGTCCGGCTCACTGGCAGAGCCGCTCCGCTCCGCACTCGCCGTACTCGCGCCCGCACTCGACGCCGCCGAGGAAGAGGCACAGCCAGGCGCACGTCAGTCGGCCCGTGCCGCCGATGACGCGGCTTCGACGTAGCGCGGCGGCTCCCGCACCGGCGGCGAGGCGGTGAGGCGGCGAGATAGCTGAACAGCGCATGCGAAAACGCCGATGGCCCGGAAGCTTCAGGAAGCTTCCGGGCTATCGGTCCGGGGTGGGCGATACTGGGTTCGAACCAGTGACCTCTTCGGTGTGAACGAAGCGCTCTCCCACTGAGCTAATCGCCCCGGGCGCAGGCCAAACATTACCCCATGTCAGCGGCGTCCCCCGACCAGCTCCGGGTCACTCGTGGATCTTCCACGGCATGACGATTCCGAACTTCCACACATAGACCCCCACCAGCACCGCGACGATCACCAGGCCGATCACGGTGAGCGCGATGTTCCGCCGCCGGACCTTGGGATCGAGGGCCCGCTTGGCGGCCTCCGTGACCTTCCGCCGCGTCCAGCGCAGCACCAGCTGGGCCCAGACGAACTCGGTCGCCCAGATCGCCATGCCGCCGAAGATCACCAGCCAGCCGGGGCCGGGCAGCGGCAGCATGATGATGCCCGCCACCACCACGGCGAGGCCGACCAGGAACACTCCGACCTGCCAGCTCAGGTGCAGCGCCCTGGACGCCTTGATGAACCCGGGCGCCCTGGAGCCGAGCTCCGGACCCTCCTCCGTCGCATCCCGCGTGGCGTCCCCCGCCACATTTCCAGCCACGTCCCCCGTCGCGGGCGCCGGATCCGCCGCTGCGACGACCCCGTCCCGCTCGTCACTCTCCGCATTCATGGGGGCCAACCTACCGGAACGGCTCCCGTCACTGGAATGGCCGCATAACCCAAAGTTACACACCGCTGTACGAGCTACCTGAAGGATCACAAAACGGTCAGAGGGGTTTACAACGCCACCGTAGGTGGCATGTCGATTTCGCCGACGTGCGAATCCCCGAGCGCACACTGAGCGAAAGGCCCTGGCGCTTATGAACACCACGGTCAGCTGCGAGCTGCACCTGCGCCTCGTTGTGTCGAGCGAGTCCTCACTGCCTGTACCCGCGGGCCTGCGGTATGACACGGCCGATCCGTATGCCGTGCACGCCACCTTCCACACCGGAGCGGAGGAAACGGTCGAGTGGGTTTTCGCCCGCGACCTCCTTGCCGAGGGGCTGCACAGGCCCACCGGCACCGGAGACGTCCGCGTCTGGCCATCCCGTAGTCACGGCCAGGGCGTCGTCTGTATCGCACTGAGCTCCCCAGAGGGCGAAGCGCTGCTGGAGGCCCCGGCACGGGCCCTGGAGTCGTTCCTGAAGAGGACCGACGCCGCGGTCCCGCCGGGTACCGAGCATCGTCACTTCGATCTCGATACGGAGCTCTCACACATCCTGGCGGAAAGCTGAGCCAGGCCGAGAACTGCACGACGCCGTCCGACTCGGGGAGACGGCGTCGCGCGGACAACCTCATACGGCGGAAACCGGCGCCGTCACCACGGAATCCACCGTGGTGACGGCGCCGGTCCGCGTGCACACGCCCCCGCGCACCGCTGCCGTGCCAGTAGAGTCATCCGGCATCGGTGGGCGCCCCGCCCGCCGGAGGCCAGGGAGCGAATGCGTGCTGATCCCACACGACACCCGGATCGCCCTCGACACGGTGGTCGCTCTGGTGAACACCGCGCCCGAGAGCGCGCAGCCGCAGGAGGGAGCGCCGGCCGACGGGCTCGCCGGCATCCCCGCGCTCCACGCGTTCGCCGCCCGCCACCGGATGAGCGGGGTGACCGAGCTCGACGAGAAGGACCTGCGGGCCGTGCACGACGTACGGGCCCGGTTCGCGGCGGTCTTCGCCGCGCCGGACGCCCGGACCGCCGCCTCGCTCGTCAACTCCCTGGTCGCCGCCGCGGGCACCACGCCGCAGCTCAGCGACCACGACGGCTACGACTGGCACGTGCACTACTTCGCGCCGGACGCCTCGATCGCCGACCACCTGGCCGCCGACTGCGGGATGGCCCTCGCGTTCATCATCGTGGCGGGCGAGACGGAGCGGCTGCGGCGCTGCGAGGCGCCGGACTGCCGGCACGCCTTCGTCGACCTCTCCCGCAACCGTTCCCGTCGCTACTGCTCCAGCCGCACCTGCGGTAACCGCTTGCACGTCGCCGCGTACCGGGCGCGCCGCCGGGAGGCGGCCGACTGACCCCTCACAGCACTAAGAGATCGTGCAACGCAGCCATCAGCAGCAGGCCCCCGACCACCGTGAGGAAGATCATCAGAGGGGGCTGGGAAAGCGCGAAGAGGCAGCCACGCGGCTCTTCGGCGGGGGGTGCGGGGGCGTCGCCCCGGGAGGTGTCCACCATCTCGGGACGATCATGACGCAGGCCGGCCCCGTTGGCGATCAACACTCGTCTTTATGACGGCAGTTCACCCCTCACGTGGTGGCCGAAATCGCTCCGGCGTCCGATCCCCCATCACATATTCGGGACCGCCCCGCACTCCCCCGCCGCGTCGCCGTCAGTCCAGGTCCCGCAGCATCCGCAGCTGCACCGCCTGGTGGGGCGAGCCGCCGCCCTCATGACCGTTCCAGGGGTAGACCTCGATCTGCTTGGGGCCGGCCCAGTGGTTGTAGGCGGCGAAGACGGTGGACGGCGGGCAGACGGCGTCCATCAGCGCCACCGAGTACAGCGCGGGCACCGTCGCCCGAGCGGCGAAGCTGACGCCGTCGAAGTACGAGAGGGTCCGGAACACCTGCTCGGAGAAGCCGTTCTGGGCGGACAGGAAGCGGACGATCTCCTGGTACGGGTCCCGGTCCGTGAGCTCCACGGCGCGCCGGTAGTGCGTCAGGAACGGTACGTCGATGAGGGCCGCCTTGACGTGGGGGCTGAGCCCCGCCACCGCCTGCGCGATGCCGCCGCCCTGGCTGCCGCCGTGCACGACGATCCGGTCCGCGTCGACGGCCGGGTGGGCACGGGCCACCTCCACGGCGCGCACCGCGTCGGTGAACACCCGGCGGTAGTAGTACTCGTCGGGGGCGAGGATGCCCCGGGTCATGAAGCCGGGCGACTGCGGGTTGCCGCCGCCGTGCGGGTCCGCGGTGGAGCCCGGCGCTCTGTTGCTGACGGCGCCCTGGCCCCGGGTGTCCACGAGCAGGGTGGCCCATCCGGCGGCGGGCCAGACCAGGTGGTCGTGCGGCAGCCCGCGCCCGCTGCCGTACCCCAGGTAGTGGACGACGGTGGGGAGCGGGCCCTCGGCACCGGCGGGCACGTTCAGCCAGGCGCGTATGCGGTGGCCGCCCCAGCCGGCGAACGACACGTCGTGGGACACGACGTTGCTCAACGCCGCGTCGTACACGGTGAATTCCGCGTCCAGCGGATGGGCGGCCGCCTCTTCGAGGGTGCGCCGCCAGAAGGCGTCGAAGTCGTCGGGTTCAGCGACCTCCGGGCGGTAGGAGCGGAGTTGGTCCAGGGGCAGGTCGAACAGGGGCACGGCGTCTCCGTTTCGGGCAGGCTGAGGAAAACGGCACAGGTGTGGCGCACAGGTGACTGGCACGAGTGAACGGATCAAGGAAACAGCACCGCGCGCGACGGGCCGCGCGGGGGGGCTCAGCGCGGGGTGGAGCTCGACGCGCGTACGACGAGTTCCGGCTGGAGCACCACGCTGCGGTGCTCGTGGCGGCCGTCGTCGTCCGCCTCCTCCAGCAGGAGTTCGGCGGCCATCCGGCCCATCACTACGGCGGGCTGGCGGACCGAGGTGAGCGGCACGGCAGCGGCGGCGGCGAACTCGATGTCGTCGTATCCGACGATGGCGATGTCCTGCGGGACCCGTACACCGGCCGCGTAGAGGGCCTGCAGCACGCCGAGGGCGAGCAGGTCGTTGGCGCAGAACACGGCGGTGGGGCGCGGCACCAGGCCGAGCAGCCGGGCTCCGGCGTCGCGTCCCGCCGCCACGTCGAGCCGGTCGGAGGGGATCTCCACCAGGGCCTCGGGCTCCAGTCCGGCCTCGGCCAGGGCGGACAGCGCGCCGGTGCGGCGGTCCCTGATCTGGTGCAGGTCGCCCGGTCCGCTGACGTAGGCCACCGAGCGGTGCCCGGCGGAGATCAGGTGCCCGACGGCCAGGGCGCCGCCCCGCACGTCGTCGACGGAGACGGCGCAGGTCCCGGTGCCGGGTGCGACCCGGTCCACCAGGACGTAGGGAATCCGGTGGCGGCTGAAGGATTCGAGGTTGCGGCCGGTCGCGTCGGCCGGTGTGACCAGGACGCCGCAGACCCGCTGTTCCGCGAAGAGGCCGAGGTATTCGGCCTCTTCCGCGGAGCTCTGGCCGCTGTTGCAGACCATCACGCCGAGGCCTGCCCGCCGGGCGGCGCGCTCGGCCCCACGGGCGATGTCGACGAAGAAGGGGTTGCCCATGTCCAGGACGAGGAGGGCCATGATCCGGCTGCGTCCCGCCCTGAGCTGGCGGGCGGACTCGCTGCGGACGTAGCCGAGGTCCGCGATGGCCGCGAGCACCCGCGCCCGGGTCTCCGGGAGTACGGTCTCCGGCCGGTTGATCACATTGGAGACCGTGCCCACGGAGACCCCGGCCTGCCGGGCCACATCCTTGATCCCTGCCACACGCGCCACTTGTGTCCTGCCCCACTGGTGCCCTTGGCCGCGCTGGTCCAGCGGCGTCACCCCATCGTACGGACGGCGTGAGTGAATTGATTCAATCCGGTCGGGACGCTAGCCCTGATCCGCGAACACCGTCAAGGATCATGCGTGAATCGATTCAGACGGTACGGAGCACCGAGTGCCGGTCTCCGGGCACCAGTCGGGGGCGAACCCGGCGCCCCTCAGATGCCGTGCTTCTTCAGGATCGCCTCGATGTCGCTGAAGTCGTCGCCCGATCCGCTCGCCGCGGCCTGCTTCTTCGGCCTCTCCCGCTGCTGCGGCTGGGCCGCAGGGGAGCCGGCCCCCAGCGACGGCGCCGAGGCGGCCGGCTCCACCGCGCCGTCCCGCGCGGCACGGGCGGCGGCCTTGCGTTCCTTGCGGGTGCCGCCCGTGCGCCGTTCGACCGCGCGGGTCGTGATGAACAGCAGCCAGGCCACGCCCAGCAGGCCGAAGCCCAGCCAGACGCTCGGATTGAAGGCGATGTCCGTGACCCACTCGACGACACCGGTCAGCACCAGACCGACCGGGACCAGGGAGTAGGCCGCGATCCTGGTCGCCGCGAGGAAGCGCTTCCGGTACGCGGTGACGGCGGCGATGCCCAGGCCCGCCGCGGACGCCGCGGAACAAATGGTCTCGGCAAGCATCGGTGCCTCCAGGCGCAGGGGAAACGTCCCTTCCATCCTGCACCTGTCCATGGGCCCGGGGCCACGCCCGGAGCCCACTTCAGGGACATATCAGGGCCGGGATCCTCCGCAGGTGCCGTGCGGACGGACAACCGGGGCCGTACGCGCCGGTACCTGCCCGGATGCCGGTCGGGACTCGCCCCCGCACCCTGGGAGACTGGTCCCATGAGTGACTCCACCCCCGCAGCGCCGGTCGTTCTCGACATCTGGTGCGAGCTCCAGTGCCCCGACTGCCACCACGCCCTCACCGATGTGCACGCCCTGCGGGCCCGGTACGGCGACCGGATCGAGGTGCGGCTGCGGCACTTCCCGCTGGAGAAGCACAAGCACGCCTACGCCGCCGCACAGGCCGCGGAGGAGGCCGCGGCGCAGGGCAGGGACTGGCCGTACATCGAGGCGGTCCTCGCCCGCACCGCGGAGCTCGGCCGGACCGGCGAGCCGCTGCTGATCGAGGTGGCGGAGGAACTCGGACTGGACGCGGAGGAGTTCGACACCGCCCTGATCGACGGCCGGCACCTGCTGATCGTCGACGCCGACCAGGCGGAGGGCAAGGCGATCGGGGTCACCGGCACCCCGACCTATGTGATCGGCGGAGAGCGGCTGGACGGCGGCAAGAGCCAGGAGGGTCTGCGCGAGCGGATCGAGGAGATCGCCGACCGGCTGCTCTCCGGACAGAGCTGAGCCCTCCGGGGGCTCCTCGCACGCCCCGGCGGGAGCCTCCGGACGCCGCGAGGAGCCACCGGAACCCACGGAAGCCTTCCGGACCCCGCGAGGAGCCAGCGGAACCAGCAGAGGCCTCAGAGGTCCGGCGCGGGGCTACAACTGCTTGGCCAGGTTGTACCGGGTCGGCTCGTAACCCAGCGACTCGTACAGCCGGACCGCCGGGATGTTGGCCGTGACCACGTGCAGGCCCAGTCGGTCGTGGCCCGCCGCCAGCGCGATCCGCTCCGCCTCGGTCATCAGCGCCCGCCCGTACCCCCTGCCCCGGAACTCCTCGTGCACCTCCACGTCGAACACGTAGCCGACGAGCACGCCCGGGTGCATCTCGAACCGGGCCACCCAGACGTGCCCCACGGTCCCGCTCTCGTGGATCAGGAGGTGCAGGTGGGCGCCCTCGGTCGCCAGGCCGTCCGGAAGGTGCCCGGCGTGGGAGGCGCGGGCGGCCGGCAACGCGGCCTCCGCCGGGATTCCCCGGGTGACCAGGCTTTCGGCGTACCCCGCGATCGCACTGCCCTCCCACCGGGCGAACTCGTCGGGCGACATCGGGCGTGCGGTCAGCCCGTCCGGCAGGGCCGGAGGAACCGGTGGCAGTGACTTGATCATGTTCCTGCCGCGCTCGGTGTACCCGAGTGCGGCGGTGAGCCGCCGCGCCGGGACGTCGGCGGCGCCGACATCCGTACGCACCTGAACGCAGCCCCAGCCGCGCAGCACCTCCTCGGCCGCCAGCGCGGCGATGGTCCCGCGGCCACGTCTGCGGACGGGTTCGTCGATCCGCAGGGATCGCAGCACGCCCGCCCCGCCGGCCGAACCCGGCTCGACGGCGATCTCGACGGCGCCGACGGGGCGCCCGTTGTCGCACACGTCGTACGCGCGGTCCCGTGCGCCGTCGGCGCCTTCGTGTATCGGCCCGGAGGGCCGCAGTGTCGTGGTCATCTCGGGATTTCTATCCCCCTGACGCGACGTCGTCATCCGCTTTTACGAGCGCCCGTTCACGCGCCCCGACGACGTGTCCCCGGACACCGGCTACGGGTCCAGGTCCTCGCCGGCCCGCTCGTCGAAGACGCTCATGGCCTTGGCGGTCACCGGACCGGGAGCTCCGGGCAGCTCCCTGCCGTCGACCCGGTGGACGGCCTGGATGTCGCGGAGCGTGGAGGTGAGGAAGACCTCCTCGGCCCGTTCCAGTACGTCGAAGGGCAGTTCGGTCTCCTGCGCCCCTGTCCACTCCACCGCCAGGGCCCGGGTGATCCCGGCCAGGCAGCCCGAGGCGACCGGCGGGGTGTGCACCTGCCCGTCGAGGACGACGAAGACATTGGAGCCGGTGCCCTCGCAGAGCTGTCCGACGGTGTTGGCGAAGAGCGCCTCTGTGGCGCCGCGCTCGTGGGCGCGGGCGAGCGCGACGACGTTCTCGGCGTACGAGGTGGTCTTGAGCCCGGTGAGCGCGCCGCGTTCGTTGCGCGTCCAGGGGACGGTGATGACCGCCGTGGTGTCCGGGCGGCGCTTCACCTCCCCGAGCGCGACGACCAGACCGGGTCCGGCGGTACCCCGGTCGGAGCCGAGCGGCGAGATGCCTCCGGTGTACGTGATCCGGAGCCGGCCGAGGGCGGCGGGGTTGGCCTCGATGACGGCGGCGCAGGCCCGGCGCACCTCGTCCTGGTCGGGCGCCGGCAGGCCGAGTCCGCGGGCGGAGCGGGCCAGCCTGTCGAGGTGCCGGGTGAGTGCGAAGGGCTTGCCGCCGGTCGTCCTGACCGTCTCGAAGATGCCGTCGCCCACGGTGAGCCCGTGGTCGAGCACGGACACCCGTGCGTCATCGGCGTCGCGCAGTTCGCCGTTGACCCAGATCCTCATGGTGCGGTCCTTCCGGTTGCTTCGTATGCGCCCGACGCTACCGCGAGCAGCCTGGACGCCTTGAGTTCGGTCTCGTCCCATTCCCGTTCCGGATCCGACCCCCAGGTGATGCCGGCGCCGGTGCCGAAGCGCAGGACGGGGGCGGCCCCGGTGCGGTCGGTCCAGAAGGTGCGGATGCCCACGGCGAGCGAGGCGGTGGCGCGGTCGGCGTCCACCCAGCCGATGCCACCGCAGTACGGGCCGCGCGGGGCGGTCTCCAGCTCGCCGATGATCCTCAGCGCACTGGCCTTCGGGGCGCCGGTGACCGAACCGGGCGGGAAGGCCGCGTCGAGGATCTCCGGCCAGCCGGTCCCCTCCGCCAGCAGTCCGCGCACCGTGGAGACCAGGTGGACGAGGCCCGGGTGCTTCTCGACCGCGCACAGATCGGGAACGGTGACCGATCCGGTGGCGCAGACCCGTCCGAGGTCGTTGCGGACCAGATCGACGATCATCACGTTCTCCGCGTGGTCCTTCTCCAGCAGATCGTCCTCCGTGCGGCCGGTGCCCTTGATCGGTCCGGACTCCACGGTGCGGCCGTCCCTGCGGAGGAACAGTTCGGGGGAGGCGGTCGCGATCTCCACGCCGTGCGCGGGCAGCCGGATCGTTCCCGCGTACGGGGCGGGGTTGCCGCGCGCCAGCAACGCGGTGAGGGCGTCCACGTCGGCCGCGGACGGGTCCGGCAGCCGGGCCGTCATCACCCGGCAGAGGTTGGCCTGATAGACCTCGCCCGCCGCGATGTACGCGCGGATCCGGCGCACGGCGGCGATGTACGCGGCGCGGTCCAGCGACGAGTTCCAGTCACCGGCGGCGGGCCCGTGCCAGCCGCCCGGCACCGGGGCGGGCACGGCGGCGGTGCGTACGGTGGCGAAGCGGGCGCAGGTGAGCCGTCCCTCGAAATCGGCGGAAACGGCCCAGAACCCGGACGAGTCGAGGGCTGCTGGGTCGCTGGTCACATCCCGCAGATCGGAGGCGACGAGGCCGCCGAAGCGGGCCATTGGGGCAAGGTCGTGCACGTCGGTGAGTCTAGGACGGCCCGCGGTGACCTGCGCCGGGGCGAGTGCACCTCAGCACGCTGCACAAACGCGTTTTTGTACTGGCCCCGGAATCCGCTAGAGTTCATCACGTCGCCGGGACGCGCAAGTGAACCGGAACCGACAAGCGGACGTAGCTCAGTTGGTAGAGCGCAACCTTGCCAAGGTTGAGGTCGCCAGTTCGAACCTGGTCGTCCGCTCGCAGAAGGTGGGGGATCTTTCCCGAACCCCCATCCCTGGTGGAGTGGCCGAGAGGCGAGGCAACGGCCTGCAAAGCCGTCTACACGGGTTCAAATCCCGTCTCCACCTCCAAGGACGATTAGCTCAGCGGGAGAGCACTTCCCTGACACGGAAGGGGTCACTGGTTCAATCCCAGTATCGTCCACCGGTCCGCGAGGACCCCCGCGCGATTAGCTCAGCGGGAGAGCGCTTCCCTGACACGGAAGAGGTCACTGGTTCAATCCCAGTATCGCGCACGCAGTACACGCAGGGTCACCCTGCGCGATTAGCTCAGCGGGAGAGCGCTTCCCTGACACGGAAGAGGTCACTGGTTCAATCCCAGTATCGCGCACAGCCCGAAGCCCCGGTCGTCTCGACGACCGGGGCTTCGTCGTTGTCGTACGCGGCCGTGTCGTGGCCCGGCCGGATGCTGTCCGGGCCACGACGCGGGGCGAACCGGGTCAGGACGAGAAGAGCATCCGGCCGAAGCTCTTCTGCCGGTAGTGACCGTGGTGGCCGCCGCCGTGGTGCTGCTGGTGCGGAGCGCCCCAGGCGGGTGCGGGGGCGGCCGGGTAGGCCTGCGGTGCGGGCGGCGGGGGCGGAGCCTGCTGCGTCCACTGCGCTTCCATGCGGGTCAGGGACTCCAGCTCGCCGTAGTCCAGGAATATCCCCCGGCAGCCGCTGCACTGCTCGATCTGAATGCCGTTGCGGTTGTACGTGTGCATCGGTGCGTGGCACTTGGGACACTGCATGTTCGGGCTCACTCCTCGCCGTCGGTTAGCCGTCGCCGGAATGCGTGCCCGCCGACGGTCGGTTCACCCTACGACGCGTTTCCGGTGGCCAACTCGGGTGGGAGAGTAGCAATTCGGGCACAGCTCCCGATCATCATCTGTTCCACCTCATCCGGATCCCGGCCCTCCGCCGCCGACTTGGCGAGGGCCAGTGCGGCGGTCTGAACGGTCAGGGCGCGGGCGGCGACGTCCAACTCCGGCCAGGGGTCGCCGTCCGGGGGCAGCGCGGGCCCGCCGGCAGCCCGGTAGGCGCCCAGGAAACGGAACCAGACCTCGGGCGGCAGCAGCCCGGCCGCGTACCAGGCGGCGGGCCTGGCCAGGTCCCAGGCGGCGTCACCGATGCCCGCGTCGTCGACGTCGATCATCAGCCAGCGGCCGCGCGGGGCGGGATACCGGACGAGCTGGCCCAGGTGCAGATCGCCGTGGCAGAGGAAGCGGGCGCGGTCCGAGGGGGCGGGGGTCTCGGCACGCGCCCAGCCGGGCAGCCGCTGCCAGGCCGCGAGCACCGGCCCGGTGGACGGGTCACCGGGACGCGCCGCCCGCATCCGGTCCACGGCGAGCGCCGCCTTCGCGGGCCCCCGCATGACCGGGAGCGCGGGAACCGCGACACCGGGAGCCGGAGGCGCGATGCCGGGAGCCGGAAGACCGTGAGCCGGAAGACCGTGAGCCGGAAGCGGGGTGCTGTGGAGTCGGGCCAGGAGCGCGGCGGCCTCCTCCCACGGTGCCGCGTCCGGGTCACCCGGGTCCACGGGCTCTCCGTAGGGCCACAGGGTGACCGGGCGGCCGTGCAGCTCGGTGAGGTACGGCGACGGCCGGGCGGGACGCTCTGCGGCCGTCACGGGGGCTGCCGGCGGCCGTGCGGGCACGGGAAGGGGCGCGAGCAGGACGTCCGCCAGGGCGGGGAGGGCCGACAGCCGGAGGCGGGCGGCCAGGTCGGCGGTGTCCGTTCCGGGAGCGTGGGCCTTGGCGACGACCGCGCCGCTGCGGACCACGGTGCCGTCCGCCCGGTCTGCCAGCACGAGGGGCGGCGGGCAGTCGCAGCCGGCCGGGGCGGGGCTGTGGGCGTGGGCCGCGTCGTGGGCGAGGGCGCCCAGCGCACGTACGACTGCGGTGGTCACGGTCTCCCCCGGTGGCGCAGGATCTGCGGGCCCGGCCGGCGCCGCACCCGCCGAGGAGCGTACGCGGGCCGCCCGCACCGGTCACTCTCCGGGCTCCGCCCCATGTGAAGAGCCCGGTGGCTCGAAGACGGCGGCCCCTCAAGGACCCCGGACAGCGCGATGTCCGGTCAGCTCCCCAGCTGACCGGACAAACGCTGCCGTCCGCCGCACCCCCGTCCCCACGGGGTTGTTGGCCGGATGTCCCGGTCCGAACCGCTCTTCCGGACCCGGGGCGCCGCTCAGCGCCCCAGCATCACGCCCACGGACGACGCCTGTGTGACCACCGCGTCCCAGCCGCCGAAGACGACTACGAGCAGGGCCGCCAGAGGAAGAACCATGGCCGTCGCCACCAGCGGGTGGCGCTTGCCGGACGACGGACGGCTGCCGAACGAGGCGTACGCCTTACGTCCCTGCGTGCGGATCATGGTCCGCGCTGCCGTGTCCGCCATGGTTCCTCTCCTGACCTGATGTGGAGCGGCGGGCGTTTGGCCTCGGGGGACGAGTGCGACGCCCGCCGCACAACTTCAACATTAGGGATTCGGCCGACGGGCGGCGTCATGCCCGCGTACCGAATGCCGGGCCTCCCGGAGGATGAGCCGGCGGTGGTCGGCTACTCCCCTGGGTGGAGACCGGCCCGGCGGACCTTGGGGTCATCCCCGAGGGGACGCTCGGAAGCGTCCTCCCTGGGTACCGGTTGTTCGACCAGGGCCAGCACCCTGGTCGCCATGAAGCGGGCGGTGCGCACCACTGATCCGTTCCTGGTGACTTCACTCACTTCGACCACCCCCCGACGGACCGCTGTCTCCACCCGGCGACCCGCTCTGGAGGCCACTACTTCGTAGGTACGGGTCGTGTCCCCGGCGTCCACGACTATCTCGACTCGATCGCCCTTCACTGATCCAATCCCCCTTCTGCGACGGACCTTTGAGATCTCGCACGGGCCGGGGAGCCTGGATCTGCGGCTCCCTGACCACTCCTCAATTCTGGCACCCGGCACTGACAATCGATTCGGCGGCGAGGGCGCGGCCTCTGAGCACCCCGGGCGGCGGGTACGTAAGCTGTGCCTCGTCAGGCGGACCAGGCAGCGGGGATGGGCAGACATGGCGATGATGCGGCTCCGGCGCGAGGACCCGCGTGTCGTCGGTTCGTTCAGGCTTCACCGGCGGCTCGGGGCGGGCGGCATGGGTGTCGTCTACCTCGGTTCCGACCGGCGCGGCCAGCGGGTGGCGCTGAAGGTGATCCGCCCGGACCTGGCGGAGGACCAGGAGTTCCGCTCGCGGTTCGCCCGCGAGGTGTCCGCCGCCCGGCGGATCCGCGGCGGCTGTACGGCCCGGCTGGTGGCCGCCGATCTGGAGGCGGAGCGCCCGTGGTTCGCCACGCAGTACGTCCCGGGGCCCTCGCTGCACGACAAGGTGGCCGAGGAGGGCCCCCTGTCGGCCGCGGAGGTGGCTTCGATCGGGGCGGCGCTCTCCGAGGGTCTGGTGGCCGTGCACGAGGCGGGGGTCGTCCACCGTGACCTCAAGCCGTCGAACATCCTCCTCTCCCCCAAGGGCCCGCGGATCATCGACTTCGGGATCGCCTGGTCGACCGGCGCCTCCACCCTCACGCATGTCGGTACGGCGGTCGGATCGCCCGGCTTCCTCGCTCCCGAGCAGGTGCGGGGCGCGGCAGTGACGCCGGCGACGGACGTCTTCTCGCTCGGCGCCACGCTGGCGTACGCGGCGATGGCCGATTCACCGTTCGGGCACGGCAGTTCCGAGGTGATGCTCTACCGCGTGGTGCACGAGGAACCGCAGTTGTACGACGTCCACGACGCGCTCGCCCCGCTGGTGAGCGCCTGTCTGGCGAAGGACCCGGAGGAGCGGCCGAGCACGCTCCAACTCTCCATGCGGCTCAAGGAGATCGCCGCGCGGGAGGCGCAGGGGCTGCACGAGAGCCGGCCCCCGGCCCAGCGCTCCGCCCAGGAGGCGGACCGGCCGACCGGCCGGCTCGACGGCCCGTACACCGAGCAGCAGACCCGCCGCGCACCCGGCCCCGCCCCGTTGTCGCGCCCGCAGAGCCGGCAGAGCGCGCCGCCGCGTCCCTCCTCGCCGCGCACCGGGGGTTCGCGCCCGGAGCGTCAGCCGCGCGGCACGACGGGTTCCGGGAAGCGGTCGCAGGGCGCGAACGGGACGAAGGGCAGGCAGGGCACCCGGCCCGGGACGCGTTCGACCTCGACAGGACGGCGTCCGGCCAATCCCCGGCTGCTGCGGCAGCGGCTCGTGGTCTTCGTCGTGGTGACGCTGCTGGTGGCGCTGGGTATCGCGGCGGCCCAGGGCTGTCAGGGGCCGGCCCGCGGCCTCGGTGCGGGCCAGAGCCAGAACCCGGGCCAGAGCCAGGGCCTGAACGAGCAGTGGTAGCCGCCGGAGCCCTTCAGCTCTCTGGGCGGCCGGTGGCCACCGCGTAGAAGGCGACGGCGGCCGCCGCGCCCACGTTCAGCGAATCGACGCCGTGGGCCATCGGGATCCGTACCCATTCGTCGGCGGCGACGAGGGCCTGGGTGGACAGTCCGTCCCCCTCTGCCCCGAGCATCAGGGCCACCTGGTCCATCCGGTGCGGCGCCGCCTCCTCGATGCTGCTGGCCTTCTCGTCGGGCGTCAGGGCGAGCAGCTTGAAGCCCGCCTCCCGTACGGTCTCCAGCGCCTTGGGCCAGGTGTCGAGCCGGGCGTACGGGACGGAGAAGACCGCGCCCATCGAGACCTTGACCGAGCGCCGGTACAGCGGGTCGGCGCAGTCCGGTGAGAGCAGGACCGCGTCCATGCCGAGAGCGGCGGCGCTGCGGAAGATCGCCCCGATGTTCGTGTGGTCGTTGACGGCCTCCATGACGACCACGCGGCGGGTGGTGCGCAGCAGTTCGTCGGCGGCGGGCAGCGGTTTGCGCTGCATGGAGGCCAGGGCGCCCCGGTGCACGTGGTAGCCGGTGACGCGCTCGGCCAGCTCCGGGCTGACCGCGTACACGGGGGCCGGTACCTCGTCGATGACGTCGCGCATCAGGTCGACCCACTTCGCCGAGAGCAGCATGGACCGCATCTCGTACCCGGCCTGCCTGGCGCGTCTGATCACCTTCTCGCCCTCGGCGATGAAGAGGCCCTCCGCGGGCTCTCGCCTGCGCCGGAGCTCGACGTCCGTCAGGCCGGTGTAGTCGCGCAGTCGGGGGTCGTCGGGGTCGTCGACGGTGATGAGATCAGCCACAGGTTGATACTGCCTTGTCCGGTGTGTGGTGCCAACGGTCTGGAGGAAGATCCGTTACCGATGGTTACTCGGCGGAACTTCCGGTGCCGGCCGTCCCGACCGCGACGACGTCACCGATGACGATGACGGCGGGCGGGCGCACGTCCTCGGCCTCGGCCCGCTCGCCGACGGTCGCGAGCGTCGCGTCGACGCGGCGCTGGGCGGCCGTGGTCCCTTCCTGGACCAGCGCGACCGGGGTCTCGGGGTCCTTGCCGTGGGCGATGAGCGCGCGGGCGATGGCGCCGATCTTGTCGACGGCCATCAGGAGGACCAGGGTGCCGCGCAGCCGGGCGACGGCCGACCAGTCGACCAGCGAACGCTCGTCTTCGGGGGCGACGTGGCCGCTGACCACGGTGAACTCATGGGCGACCCCTCGGTGCGTGACCGGGATACCGGCCGCGCCCGGCACCGAGATCGAGCTGGAGATGCCGGGGACGACGGTGCAGGCGATGCCCTCCGCGGCGAGCGCCTGGGCCTCCTCCATGCCGCGCCCGAAGACGAACGGGTCGCCGCCCTTGAGCCGGACGACCGCCTTGCCGGCCTTCGCGTGCTCGATCAGCGCGTTGTTGATCGCTTCCTGCGCCATGTAGCGGCCGTACGGGATCTTCGCGGCGTCTATCACCTCGACGTGCGGGGGGAGTTCGTCCAGCAGGTCGCGCGGGCCGAGCCGGTCCGCGATGACGACGTCGGCCTCGGCCAGGAGCCGGCGGCCTCTGACGGTGATCAGGTCGGGATCGCCGGGGCCGCCGCCGACCAGGGCGACGCCGGGGGTCCTGGTGCGGTGGTGGGGTGCGGCGAAGGTGCCGTCGCGCAGGCCCTCGACGATGGCGTCGCGGACGGCGGCGGAGTGGCGCGGGTCGCGGCCGCCCTGCCCGTCGGTGGTAAGCACGGCGACGGTGATGTCCTCGCTGCGGCCGGTGGCGGGGGTCCAGGCGGTGGCGGCGTCCGCGTCGTCGCTGCGGACGCACCAGGTGCGGGTGCGCTCGGCCTCTGCGGAGGCGGCGTCGTTGGCCGCGGTGTCGTCGGACGCGATGAGCGCGTACCAGGTGTCGGTGAGGTCCCCGTCGGCGTACGCCCGGCGCTCCCAGCGGATCTCGCCCGCGTCCGCCATCGCCTCGACGGACGCGGTGGCGGAGGGTGACACGAGGACGATGTCCGCGCCTGCCGCGATGAGGGCGGGGAGGCGGCGCTGAGCGACCTGGCCGCCACCGACGACGACTACGCGGCGCCCGCTCAGGCGCAGTCCGACGGGGTACGCGGGGTGAACGGCGTGCTCGGCCATGGCGGTGCGGGCTCCTCGTGCGGTGCGTGTGCTGCGGCGCCGCTGCGGCGGTGGAGCGGCTGTGACGTGCGGGTTCACGATACGGGGTCGACCGGACGTCGGGTCCGACCCGGGGCTCCGCCCCGGACCCCGCGCCTCAAACGCCGGCGGGGCTGGTTTTTGCCCCTGCAAGGCTGGATGGTGCGCCTGCGGCGGGCCGATCAAGCCTCTCCGGCGATTGAGGAGCGGGGGTCCCGGGGGCAGCGCCCCCGGGACCCCCGCGGACAGCGTCCTACTTCTCCGTGACGCCCGCCGAGTCGAACGTCGCCACCTCGTGCATCGCGCGGGCCGCGCTCTGCACGATCGGCAGCGCCAGCAGTGCGCCCGTACCCTCGCCGAGGCGGAGGTCCAGGTCGACCAGCGGGCGCAGGCCCAGCTTGTTGAGCGCGGCGACGTGGCCGGGCTCGGCGCTGCGATGGCCCGCGATGCAGGCGGCCAGGGCTTCCGGCGCGATGGCACGGGCCACCAGGGCCGCGGCGCCCGCGCTGACGCCGTCGAGGATGACCGGCGTACGGAGCGAGGCCCCGCCGAGGAGGAATCCGGCCATCGCCGCGTGCTCCAGGCCGCCGACGGCAGCGAGCACGCCGATCGGGTCGGCCGGGTCGGGCCGGTGCAGTTCGAGAGCGCGGCGGACCACGTCGACCTTGCGGGCGTGCATCTCGTCGTTGATGCCGGTGCCGCGGCCGGTCACCTCTGCCGCGTCCATCCCGGTGTACACGCAGATCAGGGCGGCAGACGCCGTCGTGTTGGCGATGCCCATCTCACCGGTGAGCAGGCCCTTGTTGCCGGCCGCGACCAGATCGCGGGCGGTCTCGATACCGACCTCGATCGCCGCGAGGACCTCCTCGCGGGTGAGCGCGGGGCCGGTGGTGAAGTCGGCCGTCCCGGCGCGCACCTTGCGGGGCAGCAGTCCGGGCGTCGCGGGCAGTTCCGCGGCCACCCCGACGTCGACCACGCACACCTCGGCGCCGACCTGGGCCGCGAAGGCGTTGCAGACCGCGCCGCCGCCGAGGAAGTTGGCGACCATCTGGCCGGTCACCTCCTGGGGCCACGCCGTGACGCCCTGGGCGTGCACCCCGTGGTCGCCGGCGAAGATCGCGACTGCGGCGGGCTCCGGGACCGGCGGCGGGCACATCCGGGAGAGCCCGGACAGCTGCGCCGAGATGATCTCCAGCATGCCGAGCGCACCGGCCGGCTTGGTCATCCGCTTCTGGCGTTCCCAGGCCTCGCCGAGCGCCTTGGCGTCCAGCGGCCGGATGTTGGAGATGGTCTCCTGCAGCAGGTCGTGCGGCTCCTCGCCGGGCAGGGCGCGGCGGCCGTACGTCTCCTCGTGGACGACCCACGACAGCGGGCGGCGCTTGGACCAGCCCGCCTGCATCAGCTCGGGCTCCTCCGGGAACTCGTCCACGTAACCGACACAGAGGTACGCGACGACTTCGAGGTGCTCGGGCAGGCCGAGTGAACGGACCATCTCGCGCTCGTCGAAGAAGCTGACCCAGCCGACGCCGAGCCCCTCGGCCCGTGCGGCGAGCCAGAGGTTCTCGACGGCGAGCGCCGAGGAGTAGGGGGCCATCTGCGGCTGGGTGTGCCGGCCCAGGGTGTGGCGGCCGCCACGGGTGGGGTCGGCGGTGACGACGATGTTGACCGGGGTGTCGAGGATCGCCTCGATCTTCAGTTCCTTGAACTGCTTGGCCCTGGCCTTGGGGAGCGACTTTGCGTACGCGTCGCGCTGGCGCTGCGCCAGTTCGTGCATGGAGCGGCGGGTCTCCGCAGAACGGATGACGACGAAGTCCCAGGGCTGCGAGTGCCCGACGCTGGGCGCGGTGTGCGCCGCCTCCAGGACCCGCAGCAGGACCTCGTGCGGGACCGGGTCGCTGCGGAAGCCGTTGCGGATGTCGCGGCGCTCGCGCATGACGCGCAGGACGGCCTCGCGCTCGGCATCGTCGTAACCGGGCGCGGGGGGCGAGGTGACGGGCGCCTCCTCGGCCGGAGCCTCCGCGTCGACCTCGACCACGGTCTCGGTCTCGGTCTCGGTCTCGGTCTCCGGGAGAGCCTCGCGTACTTCAGCGGGTGCCTCAGGCGCGTCCACGGTCTGGATGTCGTCCACCGGCTCCGGCTGAACGGGCTCCAGCCGTACGGGCTCCGGGGCGTTCTGCGGTACGACCGGCTCGGGCTGTTCGGCGACGGGCTCGGCCTCGGCCACCTGGACAGGCGTGGCTTCCGTGCTGTCCGTCAGGTCCGGGGTCTCGATGACCTCGGGACCCGTCTCGGCCTCCGGCACGGGCTCCATGGCGAACGTCCGGACCTCGGGCTCGGCCTCCACGACCGCCTCGGGCTCGGCCGGCTGTTCGACGACGGGCACCGGGGCCGGGTGCGTCGCGGTCGGCAGCGAGCCCACCGCAACGAACCGGCCCAGCGAGGCACCGTCCGGCACAGGCTCCACAGGCGGCACGTCGACCGGAGCCGCGTGGGCCGGAGCCATGTCGGCCTGAGCCGCATCGGCCGGAGCCATGTCGTTGGGGGCTACGTCGTTGGGCGCTACGTCTGTGGGGGCCGCGTCCACGGGAGCCGCGTCCACGGATACCGCCTCCGCCGGTGCCGCCTCCGCAGGCGCTGCGTCGACCACAGCCTCGACCGGTGCCGGTACGGGCTGGGTCTCCGGCTCCGGCAGGGCCTCGACCGGAACCTCCGTCGGCACCGGAACGGCGACGGGCTCCTCGGCCACAACCGGCGCGGGCTCGACGGACACGGCGGCCGGCACGGGCTCCGCGGGCGCCTCCGGGACGACCGTTTCTGCTTCTGGCCGCAGATCCTGAGCCACCGCCGGCCCGGCTTCCACGGCGACCGGCGTGGCGGCCTGCTGCGGTGCCCGGCCCGCCCACTGGTTCCCCTGCGGGGGGATCTCGCCGAGCTGCGGGCCCGGCAGCGAGGCCGATTCCTCGGCCGTCATCTCGAAGTACTCGGGTTCGGCCGTGACCGGTCCCGCGTGCCGTGCGGGCGCGGGAGCCGGAGCGGACGGCTGGGTCTGGGCCTGCGGCGCGCCCGCAGGGCCCCGGTCCGCGAGCGAACGGACCACGCCGCCGCCCGACGTGCCGCCGTAGCCCGGCTCGGGCGAGGCCGGTCCGCGGTGCAGCGGCCGGCGCACGGGCGCTTGGGTCTGAGCCTGGGCCACCGGCACCTGGGCCGGTGCCGGCGCGGGAACGGGCGACGGGATGCGGACGCCGCTGAGGTCTACGGAGCCCGAATCGCGGCCGCCGGACTCGTGGGTCCCCTGGCCGGTCCGCGGCAGCGGCTCGGCGGGAGCGTGCATCGCGTACTCGGGCACCTGGACCCGCGCCTGCTCCTGGAGCTGCACGGGGCCCTGGGTCTGCAGGGGGCCCTGCGCCTGCGCCAGATGATCGTCGCCCGGCGGCCGCGACGAGTAACCGCCCTGCTCGGGCAGGGCGGCCTGCGGCTCGCTCCAGGCGCCCTGGGGGCTGGGCATCAGCAGAAGGTCGTCGTCCTCTGGCGCCTGCTCGGAGGGATCGAGGAAGGTGTAGCCGTCCGGGGCGGGGACGCCCGGCTGCTCCACCATGCCCGCGTTCTCCGGCAGTCCCTCGCCCGGGATCCGGCCGGTGTCACTCATGCGTACCCCTCGCCCATCGTCAGTGCTCCTTCGGCCCTTCGCCCGGGTCGCCCGAACACGGCACACAGGCGCTCGTCCAGTGGAACGAGCCGGCGCGCCGCGCGGCACGAAACGGTCGCGGACATACTGCATTCTCGCGGTCGTTCGCCGCCGCGGCAGCTCATTTCGCCACGGCTCGCTGTGGACTGCGCCACGTTGCGCGTCCCCCGGTTCCGCCGTACCACAACGGGGGCCAAAACGGTCCCCTTTTCCGGACATTGACGAACGAAGCGACGATGATCCGGGCGCGGTGCAACGATCGGCCAGCCTACCTCCCGCCGTGTACCGACAGGGTCAGGGGGCGAGATCCGAACGCAGTGCGGACAGCAGGAAGACGACCGAGCGTTCGCGCTCCGACCATGCGGACGTGTCGAGTTCGACGGACTGCAGGAGCGAGCAGGCGACCGTGTATCCGTTCTCGGTGAGGGCGGCGCCCAGTGCCTCGGCCTCGTCCCGGGTCGAGGCGTGGGTGACGATCCGCTCCGGCCTGCGGTCCGCGACAGCGGTGACGACGGGGACGCCGCCGCCCCCGATCCGTACGACATCGGGCTCTGGCAGCCTCTCCAGCACGTGCGGGGCGCGGCCCTCGACCACCTGGAGCTGGACTCCGAAGGCCCGCGCCGCCGCCGCGGTGCGGTCGCAGGCGTCCCGGTCGCTGTCCACGGCGAGGACCGCGGCGCCGAACCGGGCCGCCTCCACCGCCAGGGCGCCGCTGCCCGAGCCGATGTCCCAGACCAGGTCGCCGGTCCGGGGTCCGAGGTGGGCCAGCTGAGCGGCGCGCAGCCCGGGGGTCTCGCCCTCGCCGCCCTCCGCCACGGGTTCCGCTCCCTCGCCCCGGTAGGCGCCTGCGGGCAGCGCCCAGCCGCGTACGCCCTGGGGGTAGGCGGGGTGGCGGCCGGCGATCCACGCTCCGTCGGCCCGCTGTTCGGGGCCGCCGCCGATGACGATGACGACGTTGGGGTCGCGCCAGACGTGGTCGGCCGCCTTCTCCGAGGTGACGACGGTGACCTGTTCGCGGGTGGTGCCGAGCTCCTCGCAGATGACGAACGTGCGGTGGACGCCTTCGAGCAGCAGGGCCAGTTCGGCGGGGCCCGCGCCGGGCGAGGTCAGGACCGCGACCTTGTGGTGGGCACGGCACACGTTCACCGCGCGGCGCAGGGTGCGGGGGTGGGCGACGACGGTCTGGGCGTCCTCCCACGGCATGCCGGCGCGGGCGAAGGCGGTGGCCACGGCGGAGACGGCGGGCACCACTTCGACTTCGAGGCCGTGCTCGGGCGCGCGCAGACTGCGTACGACTCCGAAGAACCCCGGATCGCCGTCGGCGAGGACCACGGCGCTGCCCCGGTGGCCGGCGATCCGGCGGGCGGCCAGGTCGATCGAGCCGAGCCGGATCCGTTCCGCGCCGTGCGGCACTTCGGGCAGTGCGAGGTGGTGGGCGGCTCCGGCGACGAGCGTGGCGGCCGAGAGCGCGGCGGTGGCCACTCGGCTGAGTGGTGAGCCGTCCCAGCCGATCACTGTGACCCGGTCGGCCATCTGTCGTCAGTCTCCTGGAGTCGGGTCGGTGCAGGCGGGGATGGTCGCCCCGGGGCGGGCACGGCGGGATCACCCGGCCGGTGCCGGTGCGGTGCGGTGCGGAGCCGGGGAGGGGTCAGTTCCAGTCGTTGTACGTACCGTATCCACCGGCGTCGGCGAGCTGCTCGGCGACTCCCTCCAGGTCCTCGGGGAGCAGGCCCCAGACGATCAGGTCGGTCCTGATGTCGGCCCATCCGCCGTCCTCGGTCTGCGAGCGGGCTATCCGGGCGTTGCGCAGGATCCCCTCACTGATGCAGCCGAGCTTCTGGGCGACCTGCTGGGAGGCGGTGTTGTCGGCGGCGGTGCGCAGCTCTATCCGCTCGAAGCCCTGGTCGCGGAAGAGCCACTGGGCGAGGGCCAGCACGGACTCGGTGGCGTATCCCTCGCCGCGTGCCCAGGGGGCGGTGATGTAGGCGGCCTCCGTGGCCAGGGTCCGCCAGTCGGTGTTGTGCAGCCGGACCGAGCCGACGAGGCGCTGGGTGAGGAACTCGGTGACGGCGAAGACGATGCCGTCGCCCTTGGTGCGCTGCGCGGGGGCGATCCGGCGGACCCAGCGTTCCGCGTCGACCTGGGTGTAGGGGTGGGGTGCCTCGGTCCAGGCCGTGACGAGTTCGTCGTTCATCATCTCGATGTACGCGGGGACGTCAGCCATGTCGAAGGGGCGCAGCACCAACCGATCCGTGCTGATGGAGATGTCCGGAAAGGTGGAAGTCATGCGCAGCTCCATGCCGAAGACCGTGTAAAGGCACAGCATGCAGCATCGGGCCGGGCCTGTGCATGGGCGGGTCCGCACGGCGGAGCCCCGCACACCCGGGCGGGGTGTGCGGGGCTCGTCGGGCAAATGCCGCGCGGGGGTCAGGACTTGGCCGCGGACCCGAAGGCGGGGATGACCGAGCCCTGGTAGCTGTCCTCGATGAACTTCTTGACCTCGTCGGAGTGCAGGAGCTTCACGAGCTTCTGGACGCGGACGTCCTTCTCGTTGCCCTTCTTCACGGCGACGATGTTGGCGTACGGGTTGCCGTCGGCCTTCTCGATCGCGAGGGCGTCGGTGGCGGGCTTGAGCTTGGCCTCGATGGCGTAGTTGCCGTTGATGACGGCGGCGTCCACGTCGTTCAGGGCGCGGGGGACGGTCGCGGCCTCCAGCTCCTTGAACTTGAGGCCCTTCTTGTCGGTGATGTCGCTCAGCTTGGCGCTGGTGCCGACGCCGTCCTTGAGGGTGATCAGGCCGTTCTCCGCGAGCAGCTGGAGCGCGCGGCCCTCGTTGGTGGTGTCGTTCGGTACGGCGATGGTCTGGCCGGACTTGATGCCGTCCAGGTCCTTGACCTTGTGGGAGTAGAGGCCGAGGGGCTCCAGGTGGACGGTGCCGACGGAGACCAGGTGGGTGTTGTTCTTCTTGTTGAAGTCGTCGAGGTAGGGCTGGTGCTGGAAGAAGTTGGCGTCGACCTGGCCGGTCTCGGTGGCAGTGTTCGGCAGGACGTAGTCCGTGAACTCCTTGACCTCCAGCTTGAGGCCGGCCTTGGCCGCCAGGTTCTTCTTGACGAAGTCCAGGATGTCGGCGTGCGGCGTCGGGGACGCGGCGACGACGAGGGCCTTGGAGGTGTCGGCCTTGGCGCCGGTCTCGCTCTTGGACGCCGGGTCGGAGTCCGTGCCGCAGGCGGTGAGGCCGAAGGCGAGGGCGGCGGTGGCGGCGGCAGCTGCGGTGATCTTGATGTTCTTGCGCACGAAGAGTGCCTCTTTCAGGTGGTGATGGTGGTACGCCCGGACAAGGAGTGCGGGCTCGGAGGAGAGAAGTCTCAGGAGGTGGTGCGGCCGCGGCGGGCCAGCAGGCGTACGGCGGTGTCGCCGATCAGCTGGATCACGGTCACGATGACGATCAGGAGCGCGACGGTGATGAGCATGAACTGGTTGTCGAAGCGCTGGAATCCGTAGGTGACGGCCTTGGAGCCGAGTCCTTCGCCGCCGACCGCGCCGGCCATCGCGGAGTAGCCGATGAGCACGATGACGGTGGTGGTGACGCCGGAGACGAGGGAGGGCAGGGCCTGCGGCAGGAGGACCTTGCGGACGATCGTCGGGATGGAGCCGCCCATGGACTGGACGGCCTCGACGAGCCCGTGGTCGACCTCGCGGACGGCCGTCTCGACGAGCCGGGCGAAGAACGGGATGGCGCCGACGGCCAGCGGCACGATCATCGCGGTCGGGCCGATGAAGGTGCCGACGACCCAGGTGGTGAAGGGGATCAGGGCGATCAGCAGGATGATGAACGGCAGTGAGCGGCCGATGTTCACGATCACGCCGATGACCTTGTTCACCGGGGTGTTCCGCAGCAGTCCGCCCTTGTCGGTGAGGACGAGCAGGACGCCGAGCGGCAGCCCGACCAGGACGGTGACGACCGCTGACCACAGGACCATGTAGAGGGTGTCGACGGTGCCCTGTGTCAGCAGCGGCTGCATTTCGGACCAGGTCACTTCGCCACCTCCTTGGTGAGCGGTGCGGGAATCGTCGCGGGTTCGGCGTCCGTGTTCTCGGCGTTCTCGGTGATCTCGACGAGCTCCGCCTGGAGGCCCTGCTCGCGCAGGAAGCCGATGGGCACGACGTTCTCCTCGAACCGGCCGGGCAGCTCGATGCGCATCCGGCCGACCTGCCTGCCGCCGACGGTGTCCATCGCGGCGCCCAGGATCGATATGTCGATGTTGTACGTACGGGAGAGCTGCGAGATCACCGGCCGGGCGGCGGCGTCGCCGTGGAAGGTGACGTCGACGACCGTGCTGCCGGGTCCGGAGGCGCTGCCGCCGACCGGGAACAGCTCGTGGGCGAGTTCGGAGCCGGGGGTGGCGAGCAGTTCGCCCACGGTGCCGGACTCGACGATGCGGCCGCCGCGCATCAGGGCGGCGGAGTCGCAGACGGTCTTGACGACGTCCATCTCGTGCGTGATGAGCAGAACGGTGAGGCCGAGCTGCTGGTTGAGGTCGCGCAGCAGCTGGAGGATGGAGCGGGTGGTCTCGGGGTCCAGCGCCGAGGTCGCCTCGTCGGAGAGCAGCACCTTGGGGTCCCCTGCGAGTGCGCGGGCGATGCCGACGCGCTGCTTCTGGCCGCCGGAGAGCTGGCCGGGGTAGGCCTTGGCCTTCTCCGAGAGGCCGACCAGTTCGAGGAGTTCGAGGGCCTTGCGGGTGCGTTCGCGGCCGGTGACGCCGAGGATCTCCAGCGGGAGTTCGACGTTGTCGCGCACGGTGCGGGAGGCCAGCAGGTTGAAGTGCTGGAAGACCATCCCGATGCGGCTGCGGGCCTCGCGCAGTTCCCGGCCGGCCCGGCGGCCCCGTCCCGCGAGGGCGGTCAGGTCCTGGCCGGCGACGGTCACGGTGCCGGAGGTGGGGCGCTCCAGCAGGTTGACGCAGCGGATGAGGGACGATTTTCCGGCGCCGCTCTGTCCGATGACGCCGTACACCTCGCCCTCGCGGACATGGAGGTCGACGCCGTCCAGAGCGGTGACCTCACGGTCGCGCGACTGGTAGACCTTCGTGAGGCCCGTAGTGGTGATCACAGGGGTTTCCGTCACTGTCGAGTGCGCGGCGCGGTGTCCGCCGGGCACGGGGCATTCGTCCGGTGGGGCTTGGGACTTCGATCGGACGTTTCGAGCGGGGTCTCGGCACGGCCCGGCGCGGTGGTGACCGCGGGGCGGCGTGCCGGAGCAGCTCGTTCCGCTGGGTGCGGACGGCTCGGGCTCGGTCTCGCTTCGGGGCGCGAGGCTCAGGCGGGGGCCCTCAGAAGGCGCGCATTCGACACATACAACGAGCACCGGGCGTCGTGATCGCCTCGGTCGCAAGGGTGCGGCTGCTCGTCGTGGTCATGTCCCAAGTAAAACAGACGTAACGGTCCACCCCGACCGGATGTCCGAATAGCGGACGGCCCTGGATGACACCCAGGCCGCGCCGTGCCGGCCGTCTCGCTTTTTCGCCGCACCGCCCTGACCTGCAATTATCCGGGGAGCGGGCGCTCGGTGACGCGATCGGCCACCGGGACGGCCTGGTCCTGTCCTGTGGCCAAGGCCACGATCCCGGTGCGGGTACGGGGGCGCACGCGGCGGGCGGCCCGCCCCGTAATACCCTCGGCTCATGCTTGACGCCCTGACGATCGCGGTCGGCGTGGCCGCCCTCGCCCTCGCCGCCTGGTGCGGATTCGCCGCTTACCGGGACCAGCCGACCAAGGACTGGCACTTCATCGGGATGGCCGTGGTCTCGGTGCTCGCGCTGGCCCAGTTGGTGGTGGGGATCGTGCAGCTGGCCCGCGGTGAGCGGCCGGAGCAGGGCATGACCATCTTCATCGCGTATCTGATCGGGGCCTTCCTCGCCGTACCGGCGGCGGGGTTCCTGTCGCTGAGCGAGCGGACCCGGTGGGGTTCGGTGACGGTGGCGGCGGGCGCGGTCGTACTGGCCGTTCTCGAAGTACGGCTCTACGACATCTGGGGAAACTGACCGTGACCGACACCGATAGCACCCCCGCGGCGGACACCGGCGAGAAGAAGCCCTTCGACCTGGGCACCGGTCCGGGCCGGGTACTGGTCTGGTTCTACGGCGTGTTCACCGTGGCGGCGGCGTCCCGTTCGATCGTCCAGATGATCCTGGACTTCGGGAAGGCCCCGCTGGCCTATGTGCTGTCGGCGGTCGCCGCGCTCGTCTACGGCTTCATCACGTATTCACTGGTGCGCGGCGGGGAGCGGGCGCGCAGGACGGCGCTGGTGTGCTGCGCCGCCGAGCTCGCCGGGGTGCTGATCGTGGGTACGTGGACGCTGGCGGAGCCGTCCGCGTTCGCGGATGCCACCGTCTGGTCGGACTTCGGTGCGGGCTACCTGCTCATCCCGGTGATCCTGCCGGTCACCGGGATGATCTGGCTGCGCCGCGCGAGGACCGCGTAGGCGGCACGCGAGGACCGTCGTAACCGCCGGACGGGTCAGGCGCTGGTCACGTACGCGGCGGCCGAGGCCTCCTTCTCCAGCAGGATCATCCGGACGCCGTCCTGGCCGGTGGCGTTGCCCACGGGGGCGTAACCGGCCCGGCGGTAGAGCCGCAGGTTGCTCTCGCTGAGGTGCCCGGTGTGCAGCTGGAAGCGGGTGGCCGCGCGCTGGTCCGCGAGGCCGGATTCCGCGGCCCGCAGCAGCCGGGCTCCGAGGCCGTGCCCCTGGAGCCTGGGGTGGACGCAGAGCCGTCCGATCAGTCCGGTGCCGCTCTGGTCCGCGGAGCCGCGTACCGTACCGACGACTTCCTCACCCAGCCGGGCCACGAACACCAGGTCCGCGGCGATTTCGGCGCGCAGTGAGTCGAGGGTCTGGACAAGTGGCTCGATCCGGTAGTTCCCGTACAGCTCCGCCTCGCTCTGAAAGCTGAGGTACTGGAGCTTCAAGATCTGTTCGGCGTCCTGTGTGCCCGCCGCCGAGATGATCACGCTCATGCCCATCCGCGCATGCCTCCCGCTCATCTGATCCGCCGGTTGTCTACCGCTCCTTTCCCCGCGGTTCAGGAGCTACAACCTCCGCCGCCAGCATTCTGCGCAGACATCCAAGGCATCGGGAACGGATCGGGCCCAAACTCCCCTGTGACATAGCCAACTCCCCTGCGATCTCGCGGTAGGTGGGATCGTTCGGGGCCAGCAGCGCCCTCAGCAGTCGGGCGCAGCGGGCCGGCAGCCGGTCGACCGCCGCGCGCAGTAACCGGCGCTGTTCGGCGCCGGCGAAGGCCCGTTCCGGGCAGCCGGCCGGATCGGGGGCGGTCTCGTCACGGTAGGGCCGCTCGTTGCGACGGTACGGCGGGCCCGGCGCGCCTCCCCACGCACGGTGTCCCGGACCCAGCGGGCGGCGTCCTTCGGCGGTCCCTGCTCGGGCAGCCGTTCCAGCAGCCGCAGCCAGACGGCCTGTTCGAGGTCGGCGCGGTCGACAGCGGCGCCGGTGGCCGAGGCCGCCGCCTCGGCCCTGGCCTCGGCCCTGACCAGCGGATACAGGGTGCGGACCACGGCTGCCGGAGCGGGCCGGGACGGCGCGGCGGAAAGATCGAGAAGCGTCATGCACCCACCCGACGCGGCTCTGCGGCCGCAGGTTGCCGAACCGGCCCCGTACCACCCGACCGAGGTGCACCCGGCCGGGTGCTGACGGGCCCGTGCCCCGCCTGATCCGGACGAAAGGCCCTACTTCCCCGTGAAGTCCGCCGCCGCGAGCAGTGCCGTGTCCGGGTTGTCGGAGAAGATCCCGTCGATGCCCGTCGCGAAGTACGCGGCGAAGGCGCCGAAGGCGTCGCCGTACGCATTGGGGTCGCTGCCGCGCCGGAAGTCCGCGGGCAGGAAGGTGTTCTCGTTGCGCATCGTGTAGGGGTGCAGGATCAGCCCGCGGGCGTGCGCGTCGCGCACCAGGGTGGTGGGCTGCGCGAGCCTGCCGGACGCGTCCTTGGGGATGATCAGGTCCAGCGTCGGCCCGATGCCCTGGGCGAAGGACGCCATCCACTTCAGGCCCGCAGGCTTCACCAGGTCGTCGGTGGTGCGCGGGTCGCCGGTCGCCGTGAAGTCCCAGGGCTGGGTGCCGGTGCCGGAGAGGAGGACGACGCGCGGAGTGGCGACGAGCTTCGACAGCCGCTGGATGCTGGTCGGCTCGAAGGACTGGAGGATGAGCGGCGACTGGGCGCGGTGGCGGTCGTAGCGGCGCAGCAGCTTGACGAGGCGTTCCTCAAGACCGAGGCCGAGGCCGCGGAAGTAGGTGGGGTGCTTGGTCTCGACGTACAGCCAGACCGGCTTCCCGCGCTTGCGGCCCTCGCGGTCGGCCCAGCGCAGGACCTCCTCGAAGGTCGGGATCTCCCAGCGGCCGTCGTACAGCGTGTTCTTCTGGCGGTTGCCCGGGATGCGTTCCTTGGCCCGCAGTGTCTTCAGTTCGGCGAGGGTGAAGTCCTCGGTGAACCATCCGGTGAGCGGGATGCCGTCGACGGTCTTGGTGGTCCTGCGGCTCGCGAACTCGGGGTGCGCGGAGACGTCGGTGGTGGCGGTGATGTCGTTCTCGTGGCGGCAGACGAGGTGCCCGTCCCGGGTCGGCACCAGGTCCTGCTCGATGACGTGGGCGCCCATGTCGAGGGCCAGCTGGTACGAGCCGAGGGTGTGTTCCGGGCGGTATCCGCTGGTGCCCCGGTGTCCGATGACGGTCGGCACCGGCAGGTCGAGTCGGTGTCCGGAGCCGCCGTGGCCGCCGGAGCGCTCGGCGGTGTTCCCGGCGGCCCGCGCCGTCCCGGACAGGCCGACGGCCGCGGTCCCGAGTACGGCGGCTCCCACGCCCATGACGGTCCGTCGTCCGGGTGTGGCGTGCGCACGCTCTGTCATGAATGCTCCTCGCATATGATGTCCGGCATCTGTCGAGCGGGGCCCGAGCGTAGGCAGCTGGGCCGTCCGGACGGCGGCATCCGGGCCAACGTGGCGCAAACACACGTCAACACCGCGTATCCACTGCGTGAACCCGATGTGCGATCAGCGAGTACCCGCGAGTATCGTCCTCACCTGCATGGACCGCTCAATCCGTCGCTCGGCCGGCCCGGCCACTACACCGGAGGAACCGTTGTCCCGACACGCACTCATCAAGGCAGTGCTAGGACCGATCCTGCGCCTGATGTTCCGGCCGCGGGTGGAGGGCATCGAGAACATTCCGGGATCCGGGCCGGTGATCCTGGCGGGAAATCACCTCACCTTCATCGACTCGATGATCATGCCGATCTGCTGCGAACGTCCGGTGTACTTCATCGGCAAGGACGAGTACGTCACCGGCAAGGGCCTCAAGGGCCGCCTGATGGCGTGGTTCTTCACGGGCGTCGGCATGATCCCGGTGGACCGGGACGGCGGCCGCGGCGGTGTCGCGGCGCTGATGACGGGGCGCCGGGTGCTGGACGAGGACAAGGCCTTCGCGATCTACCCGGAGGGGACCCGCTCCCCCGACGGCCGCCTCTACCGGGGCCGGACGGGCATCGCGCGGCTGACGCTGATGACGGGTGCGCCGGTCGTGCCGTTCGCGATGATCGGCACGGACAAGCTCCAGCCGGGCGGCTCCGGTCTGCCCCGGCCCGGCAAGGTCACGGTGCGCTTCGGTGAGCCGATGGAGTTCTCCCGCTACGAGGGCATGGACCGCGACCGCTATGTGCTGCGGGCGGTGACGGACTCCGTGATGGCCGAGGTGATGCGGCTGTCCGGTCAGGAGTACGTCGACATCTACGCGACGAAGGCCAAGGCCGCCTGAGCCCGCTCGGTCCTGCGGAAGGGTCCGTACCCCGGTCGGGGGTACGGACCCTTCCGCGTACCGGTTTCACCCGTCCGGCTCACGGCGGTACGTCACCGGCGGCGCCGGGCGGCCGTCAGTCGTGCACGATGCCTTCCTCCAGCTCCTGGCCGCGCAGCAGGTACCAGGCCGCGACCGCCGTCGCCAGCAGGACGGCGGCGCCCACGGCGGAGGCGAGCCGCAGCCCGTCGACGAACGCGTCCTGGGCCGCGGAGACCAGGTCCGTCCCCTGCTGCCCGGGGAGTGTCTTGGCCGCCTCGACGGCGCCGCCCAGTGATTCGTGGGCGGCGGAGGAGGTGGCGGCGGGTACCCCCGCCGGAGTGGCGAAGCCCTGGTAGACCCCGGTGACGACGGAGCCGAGCAGGGCGATGCCGAGCGCCGCGCCCAGCTCGTACGCCGTCTCGGAGACCGCGGACGCGGAGCCCGCGTGTTCCTTGGGGACGCTGGAGAGGATCACGTCGGACGTCACGGTGAAGGCGAAGCCCGCGCCCACGCCCACAACCAGCAGCAGGGCGCCGATCAGCGGGTATCCGGTTTCCTTGTGGATCGCGGCGACCGCGGCCAGCGACAGGCCGATGGCCCCGAGGCCCCCGGACACCACGGACCGCACGGAGAAGCGGCGGGCGGTGGTCCCGGCCAGCAGGCCCGCGGTGACCGCACCGACGGCCGCCGGTAGTTCGGCCAGCCCCGCCTCCAGCGGCGCCCGGCCCTGGACCAGTTGCAGGAACTGGGAGAGGAAGAAGACCAGCCCGGACAGGCCGAGGATGGTCAGCAGGTCCGCGAGCACGGCGCCGGAGAAGCCCCGGTGGCGGAAGAGCCGCATGTCCAGCAGCGGCGCGGGGAGGCGGAACTGCCGGCGTACGAACCAGACGAGCGCGGCCGCACCACCGACGCCCGCGAGCGCGACCGGCCAGCTGCCGCCGTGCGCCGCCAGCTCCTTGACGGCGTACACGACTCCGAACATGCCGACCAGCGAGAGACCGACGCTGACGATGTCCCACGGTCCGGGCGCGGGGTTCTTCGACTCGGGGATCAGCTTGATCCCCACGACGACGAGCACGGCCATGACCGGCAGGTTGATCAGGAAGACCGAGCCCCACCAGAAGTGCTCCAGGAGGAAACCGCCGACGACGGGGCCCACCGCCGCGCCTGCGGAGGCCATCGCGCCCCAGATGCCGATGGCGAGGCTGCGTTCGCGCGCGTCATGGAAGATGTTGCGGATCAGGGCGAGGGTGGACGGCATCAGGGTGGCGCCGGCGACGCCGAGCAGGGCGCGCGCCAGGATCATCATCTCGGGCGTCATCGCGTAGGCGTTGAGCACCGAGACCGCGCCGAAGGCGGTGGCTCCGCAGAGCAGCAGCTTCTTGCGGCCGATGCGGTCACCGAGGCTCCCCATGGAGACGAGGAGTCCGGCGATGACGAAGGAGTAGACGTCACCGATCCAGAGCAGCTGGGTGCCGGTGGGCTCCAGGTCCTCGCTGAGGAACGGGGTCGCCAGACCGAGCACGGTCGCGTCGATGGCGACCAGCAGGACGGCCAGCACGAGCACGGACAGCGCGATCCACCGCCCGGGGCGGCGCAGCTCGGTCGGGGGCTCCGGGTGCTGTTCCATGCTGCTCATTGCTCCACGCTCCGGCGTGCGCCGCCGAGCAGCAACTCGACGATCATGTACTGGAAGTCCTGCGCGGCCACCCGTCCCACCTGGACGGCCCAGGCGCCGGTGCTGATGAGCCCGTAGAGGGCCTCGGTCAGCCAGGCGGGGGTCAGGTCGATGCGGATCTCGCCGCGCTCCTGGCCGCGCCGGAAGAAGGCGGAGACCCGTGCGTCCAGCCGGTCCCAGCCCTCGTTCATCTCGCCGCCCTCGAAGAGCTGGTTCTCGGTGACGAGGAAGGAGAGCAGTCCGGCACTCGGCTCGACGGCCGCGACGAACCGGCGCAGCGCCTCCTCCGAGGTGCCCTCGTCGAGCCCGGCCCGGTCGAGCGCGGCCCCGAACTCCTGGATGCCCAGCTCTTCCAGGGCCCTGACCAGGGCGTCCCGCCCGGCGAAGTGCCGGTGCAGGGTGGCGCGTCCGATACCGGCGGCCTTGGCGACCTCATCCATGGTGGCGGTCGATTTACGGGTCAGCAGGGCGGCGGCGCTGCGCAGCACCTGCTCACGATCGAGAGTCATGAGACGAGATTAGCCCACTTGAGACGCTCATGTCTCATTCGGGGTGCCGAAGCTCCTGCGCGCCGAGGGCTGCGCGCCGGCTGTCGCGTGCGGGGGCTGCGTGCCGGCTGTTGCGTGCCGCGAGGAGTCTCAGGGGTTGAATGACCGCGGGAAGCCGCTGTACGGCGTCGAGATCCGGTTGTCCGTCATCCGGCCATCGCGCCGGGCGGTGAGGGGAGCGGGCCACAGGCCCGTATCGTGGCGATCGGCCCAGGAAGCACCGGGCTCCGGCCGGAGGGTCGTGAACACGAACCCACTCCTTGCCACTTTTAACTTATAGCGCATGGGGGGGCTTGCCACAAGGCCCCCGTAATGGCGCAGAATCAGGTACACCGCGCCGGTCCAGGCGCCCCGCCGCGCGCATCGACCGCGAGCGGCCCAGTCCCGGAGCTGATGACGTGAACCCCCTGACCACCAGCGCGTTCGACCTTCCCGACCGCCTCTCCCACAAGGCCGATCCGGCCCTGATCGCCAGCGACGAGGAGCACTTCGCGGCCATCGCGGAGTGCCTCGACGCGTCGATCTCCGAGCTCACCGAGCGGCTCGCCGCCGAGCGCAGGACGCCCGGCGGTGCGGGCCGGCAGGCGATGGACCGGGACGTGGAGATCCACCGGCTGACCGCCCGGCTGCGCGCGCTGCGCCGCTTCGGCCTCGACCTCTGCCTGGGGCACATGGTCGCGGCGGACGACGGCGAGCCGCTGTTCGTCGGACGGCTCGGCCTCACCGACAGCTCGGGCCGCCGGCTGCTCATCGACTGGCGCTCCCCCGCGGCCGAGCCGTTCTTCGGCGCCACCCACGCCAACCCGATGGGGCTGGCGAGCCGCCGCAGGTACCGCTGGACCCGCGGCCTGATCAGCGACTACTGGGACGAGGTGTTCACCTCCGAGGGCTTCGCCGGGCACGCCGCGCTCGACGACCAGTCCGCGTTCATCGCCAGCCTGGGCAGCAACCGCTCGGCCCGGATGCGGGACGTGCTGGGCACCATCCAGGCCGACCAGGACGCCATCATCCGCGCGGGCTCGCGCGGCGCGCTCGTCGTCGACGGGGGCCCCGGTACGGGCAAGACGGTCGTCGCCCTGCACCGTTCCGCCTACCTCCTGTACTCCGACCCCCGGCTCGGTCACCGCCGGGGCGGCGTGCTGTTCGTCGGCCCGCACCAGCCCTACCTGGGCTACGTCGCCGACGTGCTGCCCAGCCTCGGCGAGGAGGGCGTGCAGACGTGCACCCTGCGGGACCTGGTGACCGAGGGGGCGGCCGCAGGACCGGAGGCAGACCCGGAGGTGGCCCGGCTGAAGTCCTCCGGGCAGCTGGTGGCGGCGGTCGACGCGGCCGCCAGGTTCTACGAGGAGCCGCCCGCCAAGGGGATGACGGTCACCACCCACTGGTCGGACATCCAGCTGACCGCCGCCGACTGGGCCGTGGCGTTCGACGCGGCGGAACCCGGCACTCCGCACAACGAGGCGCGCGACCAGGTCCGCGACGAGCTGCTCACGATCCTGGTCGAGAAGCACGAGGGCGACGTCTCGGACGCCGTACTGCGCAAGTCGCTGCTGAAGAACCGGGAACTGCTCACCACCTTCGACCGCGCCTGGCCGCTGCTGGAGGCGGCCGACGTCGTCGGGGACCTCTGGTCCGTCCCCGCCTACCTGCGCCGATGTGCTCCCTGGCTCAGCCGCGACGAGGTCTCCCGGCTCCAGCGGGCGGACGCCCAGGCGTGGACGGTGTCCGACCTGCCGTTCCTGGACGCGGCCCGGCAGCGCCTCGGCGACCCGGAAGCCTCCCGCCGCAGCCGCCGGCACCAGGCGGCGCTCGCCGCCGACCGCGAGCACATGGACAAGGTCATCGACACCCTGCTCCAGGCGGACGACGACGGTGAGGGCGCCGTGACGATGCTGCACGGGAAGGACCTCCAGGAGGCCCTGGTCGACGACAGCGGCGCACCCGGCACCGAACCGGACCAGCTCGCCGGGCCGTTCGCACACGTCGTCGTGGACGAGGCCCAGGAACTGACCGACGCGGAGTGGCAGATGCTGCTGCTCCGGTGCCCCTCCGGGAGCTTCACCATCGTCGGGGACCGCGCCCAGGCCCGCCACGGGTTCACCGAGTCGTGGCAGGAACGGCTGAAGCGGGTCGGGCTGGACCGGATCAGCCTGGCCTCCCTGAGCATCAACTACCGGACGCCGGAGGAGATCATGGCGGAGGCCGAGCCGGTCATCCGGGCCGTGCTCCCGGACGCCAACGTACCGGCGTCCGTCCGCAGCAGCGGACTCCCCGTCACGCACGGTTCCACGGCGGACCTGGGCCCGGTCCTGGACACCTGGCTCGCCGCCAATGACGACGGGATCGCCTGCGTCGTCGGCGATCCCGGGTTCGAGCCGACCGCCCGCGTCCGGTCGCTGGCCCCGGAACTGACCAAGGGACTCGAATTCGACCTGGTCGTCCTGATCGACCCGCAGACGTTCGGTGAGGGCATCGAGGGAGCCGTCGACCGCTATGTCGCGATGACCAGGGCGACCCGGCAGCTCGTCGTCCTCACGAGCCCCTGACGCCGGGCCGGCCGCGCCGCCTCACTCGTCGAGGAGGACCAGATCGCGGCCGGCCAGCCCGGCCGGGTCGGTGATGACGAACAGTTCGACGACCTTCCCGCGCTCGATCGCGAACCGCATGACGGAGAAACCCTCTCCCTCGCGCGCCGCGATGACCGCGGGGGCGCCGTCGAGCAGCGCGAACCGCGCCGACCTGGCGTACGGCGCGAACATGATCGCCCGCCGCGCCACGTTCGCCGCGCCACGCACCACCGTGGGGGCCTCGACGGCACTGCCGCCGGACCGGGACACGACATCGGGGTCGAGCACCGCGACGAGCGCTTCGAAGTCCCCGCCTCTGGCGGCCGCCAGGAAGGCGTCCACGATCTCGCGGCGGGCCGCCCCGGGGCCGGGCTCGGGGGCGACGCCCCGCACCCGGCGGCGGGCCCGGCTGGCGAGCTGCCGGGCGGCGGCCGGGGTGCGGTCGACGATGCGGGCGATCTCGTCGAACGGCACCGCGAACATGTCGTGCAGCACGAAGGCGAGCCGCTCGGCCGGGTCGAGCGTTTCGAGGACCACCAGCAGCGCGAGACCCACCGAGTCGGCGGTCAGCGCCTGCTGTTCCGGGTCCCCGCCGGGCTCGGGGACCGACGCCGGACCGGGCTCGGGCGCCTCGGGCACCCCCGTCTCCAGGGGCTCCTCGCGGCGGACGCGGCGCGAGCGGAGCATGTCCAGGCAGACCCGTCCGACCACGGTCGTCAGCCAGCCGCCCAGGTTCTCGATCGCCGCGCTGTCAGAGCGGGCGAGCCGGATCCAGGCCTCCTGGACCGCGTCCTCCGCCTCGTCCGACGAGCCGAGCATCCGATGGGCCACGGCCTTCAGATGGGAGCGGTTCTCCTCGAACCGCGCCGCCAGGAACTCGATCTCGTCCACAGCCGTCCTCCCGTGTCAGGTGTTCTCATCACGTTGACGCGGCAGACCCGCCGGATGTGACCACCGTGCCCGGATCCGTCGTGCGGGAAGCCGTCGTGCGGGGCGGACGGCTCAGCTCCACGGCAGCGAAGCCCGGTGGCGCCAGTAGGCCTCCGGCTCCTCCACCAGCGCGTCCAGCCGGGCGCGCCGTTCCTCGTCGAGGCCGAGGACGGCGGCGTGCAGGTTTCCGGCGAGCTGGCTGACGGTCGCGGCGCCGGAGAGCACCACCCCGGCCCACGGCTGGTGCAGCACCAGCGCCAGGGCCACCGCGTCGCTGCCCAGTCCCTCCTCTTCTGCGATCTCCCGCACCACGGCCGGGGCCTCCGTGCCCGCCAGCCGGCCGTTGGCCATGGCCTCCTTGACGATCACGGTGAGTCCGGCGGCGTGCGCGTCGGCCAGCGCCGGTCCGGCCGAGGTCTCCAGTGCGTTGTAGGTGGCCTGGACCGTACGGAAGAGGGGCTCGCCGTCGACCGTGACGGCGAGGGCCGCCCGGATGGCCTCTGCCTGCGCGGGCCCACTGGTGGAGAGGCCGATGCTGACGCCTTCCGCGGCGAGCGCGGCGAGGCGGGCGTGCAGCTCCTTGTCCGTCAGGGCCGGGCTGTCCGCGGTGACGGAGTGGATCTGGTAGAGGTCGAGCCGGTCACCGAGCAGCTCGGCGGTCTCGGCGCGCTGGCGCTCAAAGGTGGCGAGGCTGTGGTCCTTGACCTCGTGCGCCTCGGCGTCGACGGCCCAGTCGGCGGTGTAGGTATAGCCCCACTTGCTCCCGATGACGACGTCGCGCACCTCGGGCCGGGCCGTCAGCCACTCGCCGAGGAACTCCTCCGAGCGGCCGTAGGAGCGGGCCGCGTCGAAGTAGCGGACGCCCTGGGCGTAGGCGGCGTCGAGCAGTTCGTGGGTGCGGGCGCGGAGCGCGTCGGCGGTGCGCTCGTCCGGCAGGTCGCGGTCACGGTGGAGATTGATGTAGCCGGGCCTGCCGACCGCTGCCAGGCCGAGCCCGATGTGGGCGGTCGGGGTGGTGGTACTGGCCAGTCGGGCGAAGGGCATCGCGGGCTCCTCGTGTTCGGTGGGGCAACGCGGCCGGGGCCGTCCTGCCCCGGCCTGCCGCACAGGTCATGGGTGTTCACCTGCCCGGACCCGGCCCGGACAGGCCCCACCCGACCAACGTAGCCCGCGATGCCCGTCCGGCTACTTGCGCGCGGCCCAGGCGTGCTGTGTCGCGAGGTCCTCCTTGACCTCGGCCAGCTGGACGGCGACCGCGGAGGGCGCCGTGCCGCCCCGGCCGTCGCGGGAGGCCAGCGCGCCGGCCACGTCGAGGACGGTGCGGACCTCGGGGGTGAGGTGCTCGGAGATGTTCGCGAACTGCTCGTCGGTCAGCTCGTCGAGCTCGATGCCGTGCCGCTCGCACTCCTTGACGCAAGCGCCCGCGACCTCGTGGGCAACGCGGAACGGCACCCCCTGCTTGACCAGCCACTCCGCGATGTCGGTGGCGAGCGAGAAGCCGGCCGGGGCCAGCTCCTCCATGCGCTCGCGGTTGACGGTGAGCGTGGCCATCATGCCGGTGAAGGCGGGCAGCAGGACTTCGAGCTGGTCGCAGGAGTCGAAGACCGGCTCCTTGTCCTCCTGGAGGTCGCGGTTGTACGCGAGCGGCAGGGCCTTCAGCGTGGCCATCAGCCCGGTGAGGTTGCCGATGAGCCGTCCCGACTTGCCCCGGGCCAGTTCCGCGATGTCGGGGTTCTTCTTCTGCGGCATGATCGACGAGCCGGTGGAGAAGGCGTCGTGGAGGGTGACGAAGGAGAACTCCTTCGTGTTCCAGATGATGATCTCCTCCGCGATCCGGGAGAGATTGATGCCGATCATCGCGGTGATGAACGCGAACTCGGCGACGAAGTCCCGCGAGGCCGTGCCGTCGATGGAGTTGGCCACCGAGCCGCGCTCGAAGCCGAGGTCGGCCGCGACCGCCTCCGGGTCCAGGCCGAGCGAGGAGCCGGCGAGTGCGCCGGAGCCGTAAGGCGACACGGCGGTCCGCTCGTCCCACTGCCGCAGCCGCTCGGCGTCCCGGGACAGCGGCTGCACATGGGCCAGGATGTGGTGGGCGAACAGCACCGGCTGGGCGTGCTGGAGGTGCGTGCGCCCTGGCATGGCCACGTCCGGGTGGGCCTCCGCGAGGCCGACCAGGGCGTCCTGGAGCTCTGCGAGGAGACCGCCGATGATCCGGGCGTGATCGCGCAGGTACATCCGGAAGAGCGTGGCGATCTGGTCGTTGCGGGAGCGTCCGGCCCGCAGCTTGCCGCCGAGCTCCGCGCCGAGCCGCTCCAGCAGGCCGCGCTCCAGGGCGGTGTGGACGTCCTCGTCCGCGACGGTGCCGGTGAACGAGCCGTCCGCGACGTCCGCCTCCAGCTGGTCGAGTCCGGCGGTCATCCGCTTCAGCTCGTCCTCTGTGAGCAGCCCCGCCTTGTTGAGGACCCGCGCGTGGGCGCGGGAGCCGGCGATGTCGTACGGCGCGAGGCGCCAGTCGAAGTGGACGGACGCGGACAGCCTGGCCAGCGCCTCGGCCGGGCCGTCCGCGAACCGGGCACCCCAGAGGCGTACGTCGCTGTTGCCGTTGCCGTTGCTCACTGCGTGCTCCTCGGAAGAACAAGGGGGTTTGGATGTGCGGCCGCCTCCCCGCGCGGGCGGCCGGGGAGGCGGTGACGTAACGGGGTGGGGTCAGGTCAGGTCACGCCGGGCGGCGTCTCCGCCGCGAGCGGACCCGATGGCGACGGAGGTGTCCGGGCCGCCCGAGCAGGCGAGTACGACGCGCTCGGTCACGGGTTCCTCCTCACGGTGCGCTCACTGACGCGTATAACTATACGACCCTTCGTATGCTTTGCCAAAGTCGCAGGTGAGGGGCGCGGCGAAGGCCTTCCTGGCGCCGATATTCGCTGGTCGGCCGCTGCCCTCCCGCTTAGCATCGGCATTCACACAGACAGGGGGCGGCCATGGCGGCGGACTGGGCGGCGGCGGAACGACTGGCCCGGGGACTCCCGCTGCGGGAGGCGCTGGACGTCTCCCGCGCGCGGTCGTGGGTGAGCCTCGACCTCGGGGTGCGCGTCCTGGCGTGGGAGTCACCGCAACTGCTTCCGGCGCACGCCTGGGCGGATGGGCGGCGGCTGCGGTGGGACTGGGACGCGCCCCTACCGTCCGTACGCCTGCGCGACCGCCCCCCGTCCGAGAGCGAACTGGCGCTCGCCCTGTGCCACCCGGACGGCAGGATCCGGGAAGCGGCCCTCGGCCGGGCGGCCGGGTCCCCGGCCCTGCTGCCCCTGGTGATCGTCCGGTGCGCGGACTGGGCCGAACCGGTACGCGAGCGGGCCAGGGCCCTGCTGTCACGTGAGCCCGCGACCGCGCTCGCACCGTGGGCCGGGCTGGTCGTGCTGCTGTCCCGCCGCGCCCAGGGCCGATTCGCGCTGGAGCTGCTCGGACGGGCGCTGAGCGAGGGGCCCGCCGCGTCGGTGGAGGCGCTGCTCGGCGGCGGTGACCGCGCCACCCGCCGGTTCGCCCACCGCATCGCGCTCGGTCGCGCGCTCCTCGCACCGGACAGGCTGGCCCGCATCGCGGCGAGCACCGACGACACGCCCCTCCAGGACCTGTGCGCGGACGCGGCGATCGCCTCGATGGGTGCGGAGGACCAGGAAGTCGTGGTGAACACGCTCCTGGCGGCCGGGGCCCCGCGGGTGCGCGCCGCGGGCGTCACCGCGCTGCGCCGCACCGGACGGCACGGCGAGGCCCGTGACTTCCTCGCGGACCGGTCGGCCCCCGTCAGGGCCTGTGCCCGCTACGTGCTCCGGCAGGGCGGGGTGGACCCGCTGCCCCTGTACCGCGCACTGTGCGCGGCTCCGGCCGACCACCCCGGTGCCTGCGCAGGGCTGGGCGAATGCGGGGTGCCCGGCGACGCGGAGACGCTGTGGCCGCTGCTGGACCACCCGCTGCCCGCCGTCCGCCTCCACACCGTCGCCGGACTGCGGGCCCTCGACGCCGTGACCCGGGAACGGCTGGCTCCCCTGCTCGACGACCCGTCATCCCCGGTCGTCCGCGCGGCCACCCGGGCGCTGCTGCCGGACGCGGGCGGCTTCTCCCCGGAGTGGCTGCGCGACCGGGCGGCGGCGGACCGGCCGCGTCCGGTGAGGGTGGCGGCGGCCCGGCTGCTGCGTGCGGCCGGCCACTCCGGTCCCACCGGTTGAAATCTCCCTGCCCGCGCGGGCCCCGGGGAAGATAATCGAACGCATGGGAAAGACATACGAACGCATCGACGGGCGGCTGCGGACCTTCATCGAGGAGCAGCACATCTTCTTCACGGCGAGCGCGCCGCTGGACGGTGACGGCACGGTCAACCTCTCCCCCAAGGGGGTCAGCGGCTCCTTCGTGGTGCTGGACGAACAGCGCGTGGCGTACCTGGACTTCGCCGGGAGCAACGCGGAGACGGTGGCCCATCTGCGCGAGAACGGCCGGATCACCCTGATGTGGTGCGCCTTCCAGGGGCCGCCGACCATCGTGCGGGTGCACGGCCGGGGTGAGCCGGTCTTCCGCGACGACGACCGCTTCCCGGGTCTGCTCGGGAGGTTCGACGGGGTGGACGCCTCCCGGCACGGGCTGCGGGCGATCATCGTGGTGACCGCCGAGCTGATCCGGGACAGCTGCGGATACGCGGTCCCCTTCATGTCGTACGACGAGGACCGGCCGCTGCACGGCCAGCGCTTCTCGCGGGACGACGACGCCTCGCTCAGCGCCTACTTCGCCAAGAAGGACCACATCGCCACCAGCATCGACGGGCTGCCGGGGGTGCCGCTCCCGCTGCCCGCCATGCCGCCCGCGCAGTGAGCGGTTGGGCCGTACGGAGCAGGCGCGCGGGTGGTGGCGCGACGGCCGGTCTACGGTCCGGGACATGCGCAGACGTCTGGTCACCGCTTCGGTACTGCTCGCCCTCACCGCCCTCGTCGGGGCCCGGCCGCCGGCGGACCCGCCGTTGCCGGAGCGGCTGGCCGACACCGGGGGCGGCTCCCAGCTGATCACCGCGGAGGCCTCCGCCACCGGGGCCACCACGGGCACGGTCACCTGGTGGAGCAGGCGTTCCGGGCAGTGGGTGGCGGCCGGAACCGCCCCCGCCCGCTTCGGAGCCAACGGGCTGACCGAGGGCGCCACGCGCGAGCAGGGCACGAACACCACACCGACCGGGCTCTACGACCTGCCGTACGCCTTCGGGGTGGCGGCGGCCCCGCCCGGTACCCGCTACCCCTACCGCCGGGTCCACAACGGGTCCTGGTGGTGCCAGGACAACGCGGCGCGGGCGTACAACCGGTGGGTGGAGCCGCGGCCCGCCGACTGCCGGGCTTCCGAGGCCGAGCACCTGATCACGTATCCGGCGCAGTACGCCCGTGCGCTGCTCGTCGGCTTCAACTACGAACGTCCGGTGCGCGGGCGCGGAGCCGGGATCTTTCTGCACGTCAACGGGCGCGGTGCGACCGCCGGTTGTGTCTCCGTACCGGCGGCCGCGATGGACCGGATCCTGGCCTGGGCCGATCCTTCTCGTCGTCCGCACCTCGCGATCGGGACCCGTTCGGGCCCGACCGCGATCACCCGCTACTGAGCCTCAGCGGTCGTTCTGCGCGAGCCGCAGCAGGTGGTCGGCCAGCGCCTGTCCGCCCGCCGGGTCGCGGCTGATCAGCATCAGCGTGTCGTCCCCGGCGATGGTGCCGAGGATGTCGTGCAGTTCGGCCTGGTCGATGGAGGAGGCGAGGAACTGGGCGGCGCCCGGGGGCGTGCGCAGCACCACGAGGTTGGCCGAGGCCTCCGCCGAGATGAGCAGTTCGGCGGAGAGGCGGCGCATCCGCTCCTCCTTCGCGGAGCCGCCCAGCGGTGCGTGCGGGGTGCGGAAACCGCCCTCGCTCGGCACCGCGTAGATCAGCTCGCCGCCGGTGTTGCGGATCTTCACCGCGCCCAGTTCGTCCAGGTCCCGGGAGAGCGTCGCCTGGGTGACGCTCAGTCCGTCGTCGCCGAGGAGCTTGGCCAGCTGGCTCTGCGAGCGCACCGGCAGCCGGTTCAGGATGTCCACGATCCGGCGGTGGCGTGCGGTGCGGGTCTGCGGCACGGACGGCCCGCCGTGCTCGGATTCCTGCGCCTCGGTCATCGTCGTCGCCTCATTCTCCGGAACGTCATTCTCCGGATCGTCCGTGTGCCGCGTCGAGTACGCCGGGAAGTGCCCGGAGGAACGTGTCCACCTCCGCGTCACCGATGATCAGGGGCGGCATCAGCCGAACGACATCGGGTGCGGGTGCGTTCACCAGGAGTCCGGCGCCCTGAGCCGCCTGTTGCACCTGGGGTGCGAGGGGCTCGGTGAGCACGATACCCAGCAGCAGCCCGGAGCCCCGGACATGGGAGACCAGGGGGTGTCCCAGGCCCTCCACGCCTTCCCGGATCCGCTCGCCGAGCCGCTTCACGTTGTCCAGCGCGCCGTCGGCGGCCAGGGTGTCCAGGACCGCGAGTCCGGCGGCGCAGGCGACCGGGTTGCCGCCGAAGGTCGTGCCGTGCTGGCCGGGCGTCAGCAGTTCCGCGGCCGCGCCGAACGCCACCGTGGCGCCGATCGGCAGTCCGCCGCCGAGCCCCTTGGCGAGCGTGACGAGATCGGGCTCCACGCCCTGGTGCCGCTGGTGCTCGAACCAGGTGCCGCACCGGCCGATGCCCGTCTGCACCTCGTCGAGGACCAGCAGGGTGCCGGTGGCCCGGGTGATCTCCCGGGCGGCCTCCAGGTAGCCCTTGGGCGGGACGACGACGCCGTTCTCGCCCTGCATCGGCTCGATGATCAGCAGCGCGGTCTCCGTGGTCACCGCGGCCCGCAGCGCCTCCGCGTCCCCGTACGGGACGTGCGTGACGTCACCGGGCAGCGGGACGAACGCCTCGCGCTTCTTGGGCTGGCCGGTGAGCGCGAGGGCGCCCATCGTCCGGCCGTGGAAGCCGCCGTCGGTGGCGACCATGTGGGTGCGCCCGGTCAGCCGGCCAATCTTGAACGCGGCCTCGTTGGCCTCTGCGCCCGAGTTGGAGAAGTAGACCTTGCCGGTGCGGCCGAAGAGCTGGAGCAGCCGTTCGGCGAGCGCGACGGGCGGTTCGGCGATGAAGAGGTTGGAGACGTGGCCGAGGGAGGCGATCTGGGTGGTGACCGCCTCGACGATCGCGGGGTGGGCGTGGCCCAGCGCGTTCACCGCGATGCCGCCGACGAAGTCGAGGTACCGGTTGCCGTCGGCGTCCCACACCTGGGCACCCTCGCCTCGGACGAGGGACAGCTTCGGGGTGCCGTAGTTGTCCATCAGCGCGGTCTGCCAGCGCTGCGAGAGCTCGGCGTTGGTCATGCTTCCCCCTGTGCGTCGGGCACGACCATCGTGCCGATTCCCTCGTCGGTGAAGATCTCCAGCAGGATCGAGTGCTGGACCCGGCCGTCGATGACCCTGGCCGTCTCGACGCCGTTGCGGACGGCGTGCAGGCAGCCCCGCATCTTGGGCACCATTCCGCTGGAGAGTTCCGGCAGGAGCTTCTCCAGTTCGGTGGCGGTGAGGCGGCTGATCACGTCGTCGCTGTTCGGCCAGTCCTCGTAGAGGCCCTCGACATCGGTGAGGACCATCAGCGTCTCGGCGTTCAGCGCGGCGGCGAGCGCGGCGGCCGCGGTGTCGGCGTTGACGTTGTAGACGTGGTTGTCCTGCGCCGAGCGGGCGATGGAGGAGATGACCGGGATGCGGCCGTCGTCCAGGAGCGCCTGGATGGCCCCGGTGTCGATCGCGGTGATCTCCCCGACCCGGCCGATGTCGACGGCCTCGCCGTCGATGACGGGCCGGTGCTGGGTGGCGGTGATGGTGTGGGCGTCCTCGCCGGTCATGCCGACGGCGAGCGGCCCGTGCTGGTTGAGCAGGCCCACCAGCTCGCGCTGGACCTGTCCGGCAAGCACCATCCGTACGACGTCCATCGCCTCGGGCGTGGTGACGCGCAGACCGGCCTTGAACTCGCTGACCAGGCCCTGCTTGTCGAGCTGGGCGCTGATCTGCGGGCCGCCGCCGTGCACGACCACGGGCTTGAGGCCCGCGTGCCGCAGGAAGACGACGTCCTGCGCGAAGGCGGCCTTCAGCTCCTCGTCGATCATGGCGTTGCCGCCGAACTTGATGACGACGGTCTTGCCGTTGTGCCGGGTCAGCCAGGGCAGCGCCTCGATGAGGATCTGCGCCTTCGGGAGTGCGGTGTGCTTCCGCGCGGTGGTCATGAGCTGTACGCGCTGTTCTCGTGGACGTAGTCCGCGGTGAGGTCGTTGGCCCAGATGACGGCCGACTCGGTGCCCGCGGCGAGGTCGGCGGTGATCCTGACCTCCCGGTAGCGCATGTCGACGAGGTCGCGGTTTTCACCGACCCCGCCGCTCTTGCAGACCCAGACGTCGTTGATGGCGACGTTCAGCTCGTCCGGCTCGAAGGCGGCCTTCGTCGTGCCGATGGCGGACAGCACCCGGCCCCAGTTGGGGTCCTCGCCGTGGATGGCGCACTTGAGGAGGTTGTTACGGGCGATGGAGCGGCCCACCTCGACGGCGTCGTCCTCGGTCGCGGCGTTGACGACCTCGATCCTGATGTCCTTGGACGCGCCTTCGGCGTCCCCGATCAGCTGCCGGGCCAGATCGTCGCAGACGGTCCGCACGGCCTCGGCGAACTCCCCCTGCTCCGGGGTGATTCCACTGGCCCCGGAGGCCAGCAGGAGCACGGTGTCGTTGGTGGACATGCAGCCGTCGGAGTCGACCCGGTCGAAGGTGGTGCGGGTGGCGTCGCGGAGCGCGGCGTCCAGTCCGGCGGTGTCCACGTCGGCGTCGGTGGTGAGGACGACGAGCATGGTGGCGAGGCCGGGGGCCAGCATGCCCGCGCCCTTGGCCATTCCGCCGACGGTCCAGCCCTCGCCGCCCGCGACGGCGGTCTTGTGCACGGTGTCGGTGGTCTTGATGGCGATGGCGGCCTTCTCGCCGCCGTGCTCGCTCAGGACCGCCGCGGCCTTCTCGATGCCCGGGAGCAGCTTGTCCATGGGGAGCAGGAGGCCGATGAGCCCGGTGGAGGCGACGGCGATCTCGCCCGCGCTGTGGCCGCCCAGTACCTCGGCGGCCTTCTCGGCGGTGGTGTGGGTGTCCTGGAAGCCCTGCGGACCCGTACAGGCGTTGGCGCCACCGGAGTTGAGGACGACCGCGGTCACCGCGCCACCCTTGAGGACCTGCTCCGACCAGCGGACGGGGGCGGCCTTGACACGGTTGGAGGTGAAGACGCCCGCGGCGGCGCGACGCGGACCGTTGTTGACCACGAGGGCCAGGTCCGGGTTACCGCTGTCCTTGATTCCGGCGGCGATGCCCGCCGCCGAGAATCCCTGTGCTGCCGTGACGCTCACGGTGCGACTCCGATCGTGGAAAGACCTGTGTCCTCGGGGAGTCCGAGGGCGATGTTCATGCTCTGCAGGGCGCCGCCCGCGGTGCCCTTGGCGAGGTTGTCGATGGCGCTGATCACGATGACGCGGCCCGCCGCCTCGTCGTACGCGACCTGGATCTGGACGGCGTTGGAGCCGTACACGGCGGCAGTCGCGGGCCACTGCCCCTCGGGCAGCAGATCGACGAACGGCTCGTCCGCGAAGGCCTTCTCGTACGCGGCGCGCAGGGACTCGGCGCTGACGCCCGGCTTCGCCTTCGCGCTGCACGTGGCGAGGATGCCGCGCGGCATCGGCGCGAGGGTCGGCGTGAACGACACGGTGACCGGCTCACCGGCCGCCGCGCTCAGGTTCTGGATCATCTCGGGCGTGTGCCGGTGGACGCCGCCGACGCCGTACGGCGACATGTTGCCCATCACCTCGGACCCGAGCAGATGCGGCTTGGCCGCCTTGCCCGCGCCGGAGGTGCCGGACGCGGCGACGATCACGGCCTCGGGTTCGGCGAGCTGGGCCGCGTACGCCGGGAACAGCGCGAGCGACACGGCGGTGGGGTAGCAGCCGGGCACCGCGATACGCTTGGTTCCCGCCAGCCCGGCCCGCCCGCCGGGCAGCTCGGGCAGGCCGTACGGCCAGGTACCGGCGTGCGGCGAGGCGTAGAACTTCTCCCAGTCCGCGGCGTCCTTGAGCCGGAAGTCGGCCCCCATGTCCACCACGAGCACGTCGTCACCGAGCTGCTCCGCCACGGCGGCGGACTGCCCGTGCGGCAGCGCGAGAAAGACCACGTCGTGCCCGGCGAGCACCTCGGGCGTGGTCGGCTGAAGCACCCGCCCGGCGAGCGGCCGCAGGTGCGGCTGGAGCGCCCCGAGCGGCTGTCCCGCGTTGGAGTTCGCGGTGAGGGCCCCGATCTCGACCTCCGGGTGGACCAGGAGAAGACGCAGCAGTTCCCCGCCGGCGTATCCGCTCGCCCCTGCCACCGCTGCACGTACCACCATCGAAATCCTCCTCGTCGATGGCATGACTATACGCAGCGTCGCACTTTTATGCAAAGAATGGGCTGGTCGGGGCAGTCCGGACTGTGACTGAGCGCTTCGGTTGGCGGCTGAGCGTGGTGGTTGGCGGGGCTGAGCGTGGTGGTTGGCGGGCAGGTTTTCGTCAGGCGCCGGCCCAGACCGCGGCGTCCGTGCCCCACAGACCCGGCGGGCGTGCCCAGTTCACCGGGCCTCCCTCGTACGACACCGGCGGCAGCGCGTGCCGCAGTCGGCCCATGGGGCTGTCGGTCTCGGTCAGCCGGCGCCCGGCGTCGAAGCCGTCGTCCTCGCCCGGAGCGGGGGCCAGGTCGTGGACCAGCCAGTGCGCGGTCTGCGTCAGGGCCAGGCGGACCAGCCTGGTGCCGCCCGTGCGGTGCTGCTCGGTGAGCGCGCGCAGCACCCCGGCCGCCAGCAGATAGCCGGTGCCGTGGTCGAGCGCCTGGGCGGGCAGCGCGCCGGGCGAGTCCGGCGAGCCCTCCAGTTCGGCGATGCCGGTGGCCACCTGGACCAGGCTGTCGAAGCCTCGCCGCTCGTGCCACGGCCCGTAACGGCCCCACGCGGACAGCTGGGCGATCACGAGACCCGGACGGCGCCCGGCGAGCGCCTCGGGCGTCAGCCCGAACCGGTCCAGCGCGCCCGGCCGGTAACCGGTAACCACCACGTGCGCCTCGTCGAGCAGCTCCTCGAAGACCCGGCGGCCGGTGGCGTCACCCAGGTCCAGGGTGGTTGAGCGTTTCCCCATCCCCGTGTCGTTGTGGGCTTCCTGACTTTCCGGCAGCTGTGGGGCGTCGATCCGCAGCACGTCCGCCCCGAGCAGCGCCAGCGTTCGGGTGGCGACCGGCCCGGCGAGCACCCGGGTCAGGTCCAGGACGCGCAGCCCTGCGCACGGCAGCGCGGCGTCACCGAGCACCCGGTTCGGGGCGTCGTCGACGCACACCGTTGTCAGCAGCGGCTGCCCCGCTACCAGGACCCCCTGCTCGCTCTTGGCCCACTCCTCGGGGCCGCGTGCCGCGACGGCCAGACCGCCCGCCGCGTACACGGTCTCCTCCACCTCCAGCGCGGTACGCCCCGCGATCGCCCCGGCCACCGCCTCCTCGCCGGCGTCCCCCGGCACCCCGAGAGCGGCGAGCAACCGGGCCCGATGGTGCGGGTAATTGGCGTGCGTACGGACCCATCCATCGGCCGCCCGCCAGAACCGGGACAGCGGCGCGAAGGTCGACCACGCTTGCCCGTCGACCCGCACCAGCCGGTCGCTGAGGAACGCCGTCGCGACCGACTCGTCGTCGACCCGCACCCGGGGCACGGGCCGCCCCGTGCGTACGGAAGTGAGCTCGGCGGCCGCGAGCGAGCACACCGCGACAGTGGCCCGCGCCAGCTCCATGACGGGCAGCCGCGCCGGCAGCCCGCCGGACGGACCGCCGTAGGACACCCGGTCGAGCAGAGAAGAATCGGCACCCAGTGCCGCCCAAGCCTGCGAAGTACCTGCGAAGGTTGGCGAGTTCACACCCGCACTATGGCACTGAGTGCCTATTACGGGAAGGGTCCCGGCCGCCACACGCCCAGGACCTGACTTGACCCCGAACCGACGTCCCGCCAACCACCACGCTCATCCGCCGACTGAAGCGCTCAGTCACACGGACTCAGTTCCTGCGCTCGATCTTCTTCTCCTGCATCAGCTCCCGCAGCTCGGAGTCGGACGGCGGGTGCAGCGTGTCCAGCAGACGGCGCAGCCCGGGTTCGTCCAGGGTCTGGCTGCTGACCTCGGCCTCCGCGTCCGGGAGGCGACGGGTGAGGCTGATGGTGCGGCCGCCGGGGAAGACGCGGACCGTGCGCATCCCGCCGTGCGCGTCCACCGTGCAGGAATCGCCCTTCCTCACCGGCTCGGGGCACCGGGGCGCGGGAGAGAGTGCCGGACGCACGTTGATGTCGGCGTACCCCGTGCTGTTCTGTCGGGTGGGGCGGTACTCGACCAGGAAGTAACCCGGACCGGCCTCGGCGAGGACCAGTTCCATGCCGGACGGTGCGTCGGCCAGGTAGAGCAGCTCGGCGCGTTCCCGGTAGCGCGCGATCTCCGCCTCGCTCCGCCGCTCCCGCGACTGTGCGGGACCGACGAAACCCCCGTAGGCCACCGCGGCCGCCAGCACGACCACCGCCCCGACCCGCACCCACCGGTTCGGTACAAAGAGTGCCGCGGCCACCGCGTAGGGCACGCCCGTCAGCGCGAGGCGGGCGCCGGTGCTCCCCAGATCGACATCGCTGCCGTAGGCGGCCAGCCCTGCCAGGACTCCGAGCGTGCCGAGGACGAAGACCGCGACCGCCCAGCCGAACCGCCGCGACCCGGTCTCGCACATCGGCACCAGGCCCCGCACCGGGATGCCCGTCACGGTCAGCAGGCCCACGGTCAGCGCCACTCCGAGGACGAGGGCCGGGACCGCCGCGGCGAACCCGCCGCCCCACGCCGAAGCCAGCAGCGTGAACCCGAGTGCCGGCACCGCGACCGCCATCACCGCCCAGACCAGGAGCAGGTGAAGGGCCGTCAGCGTGCGTCTGTGACTCGTCATGCCGCGGATTCTGACAGTCGGTCCCGCGTCGCACATGAGTTCGCGTACTCAGCTCACACCGCGGCTGCCGACAGACGCCGCTACTCGGTGAGGCGCTGGGTTCCCACGACGGACAGGAAGTCGAGGCGCTCCGCGTCACGGGTCCCGGGCTGTGCCGTGTAGACCATGACGCGCAGGCTGCTGCCCGCGACGTTGAGGACGTCACAGTCGAGGGTGAGAGCACCGGCGTGGGGGTGATCGATGGTTTTACGGCCGGCTTCGTGTTCTGCTGCCGTGCCGCTTTCCCAGAGTCCGGCGAATTGGGCGCTGCGCGTGCGGAGTTTCCGAACCAGCGATTTCAGCTCGGGATCGTGGGGGTATTGGCCACTGGTGCGTTTCAGGTCGGCGGCCAGGAGTTCCCGGAGTTCTCCGTTCGACTGCGGAGTATGTCGCACGCGGGTTCTGGAACTGACGAACGCTCGCCAGGCGGCGTTCAGGTCTTCGCCGTGCCATTCGCCCATGAGGGCCGTGTAGAGGGGGTTGGCGAGGAGCTGGGTCCAGGCCGCGTCGTAGACGGCGACGGGGGTGGTGACGAGCCGGTCGAGGATGCGGTGGATGCCGGGTGTGAGGTGGCGGGGGATGAGGCCGACGCCCGGCGGCGCCAGTCCTGCCAGGCGGAACAGGTGCTCCCGCTCGCCCGGAGCGAGGCGGAGGGCGCGGGCGAGGGCCTCGACCACCTGGGAGGAGGGGTGGGTGGCTCGGCCCTGTTCGAGGCGGACGATGTAGTCGGCGGAGATACCGGCGAGCTGGGAGAGCTCTTCCCTGCGCAGGCCGAGGGCGCGTCTACGGCTCGTGGTGGGCAGACCGACCGTTTCCGGGGTGACACGGTCGCGCCAGGCGCGAAGGGCTCCGCCCAGTTCTGTATGAGCCATGTCAGCCATTGTGGCAAACCCGGACCGGCTCTTTCCTGGTACCGCGAGTCCCAGGAAAACGCGTCCGCTGTCTGACAGCCGGGAAATGCCCCAGGCTGGTGGCACGGCGGAAAGGCCGGCGGCGGAGAGCAAACCCTGAGCCGGCAGCCGCAGACCGAAAGGAACACCCCCATGAGCAAGCTCGCTCTCGTCACCGGCGCGACCTCCGGCATCGGCAGGGCGTTCGCCGAGCGCTTCGCCGCCGACGGCTACGACCTGATCGTCGTCGGCCGCCGCCGGGACCGTCTCGCGGAGTTCGCCTCCGGGCATCCCGGGGTGAACGTGCGCACGGTCGCCGCGGACCTGTCCACGCAGGAGGGCATCGACTCCGTCGCGGAGTACTGCGCGGACGAGCCACTGGACGTGCTGGTCAACAACGCCGGTGTCTCCCACTACATGCCGCTGGCCGAGCTGCCCGCCGACAAGGCCCGCGAACTGATCAACGTCAAGGTTCTCGCCCCCACCCTGCTGATGCGCGCCGCCGTCGGCGGGATGCGGCGGCGCGGCACCGGCACCCTCGTCAACGTCGCCGGAATGATCGCCTTCTCCGGACCCGCCGACCCGTCGGTGATGCCGCGCCGCGCCGTGTACGCCGGTACCCTCGCCCACCTCGTGGCCATGACCCAGGCGCTCAGCGCCGAGCTAGCGGGCACGGGTGTCAGGGCCCATGTGGTCTGCCCCGGTGTCGTCGCCACCGAGTTCCACTCCGCCCAGGGCCTGGACATGAGCGCCGTACCCCGCATGAGCGCGGAAGACCTGGTCACCGGCGCGCTGCGCGGACTGGAGCTCGGTGAGGTCGTCAGCGCCCCGGGCGTCGAGGATCCCGGGCTCCTCCAGGACGTCTTCAGCGCGGACCTGGCGGCCTTCGGCGGCCAGAGCCCGCAGTTGGCCACCCGTTACCGGAGCAGCTGACCCGGCACCCCGTCTCCGCCGGACAGGCCCCAGCGGTCTCCGGTCCCCCTCAGGCCGCGGAGCGGGGGAGGCCGGTGGACCGGTACTCCTCCACGATCCGGTAGCCGACACTCGTATACAGGTTCATCGCCACCTCGTTGCCGCCCCACACGGTGAACATCAGCACCGAGTCACCGGCCGCGAGCGTCGCCTGTTCGCCGGCCGCCATCGCGGCCCGGCCGTACCCCTTGCCCCGGTACCGCTCGTCGATGTGGAGCGAGTAGCCGTACGTGGCTCCCGGGAGGTGCCCGTGCTTCAGCCAGCCGGTGCCGATCGGCTCACCCGCGGCCTCAAGGACCAGGAGGGTGGTCGCGGGCGTCGCCAGGCCCTCGGGGATCAGCTTCGCGAAGTCGTCGTCGGACTTGCGTGCGGCTTCCTCGGGGCTCTTGGCCCCCGACCGGACGATGTCGTCGACGTAGGCGAGCTTCTCGGCGGCCAGCCACTCGGGGTACTCGGCCGGCGTCATCGGCCGTGCGGTGACGCCGTCGACCGGTTCCGGCGGGGAGTCGATGCGCCGCGCCCTGAGCTGGCCCCGGACGCCGTACCCGTCGAACAGCGCGCCGACCGGCTCGGTGATCCGTATGTCCACCCGGCCCGCGCCGCGCTCCGCGCACCACTCCTCGGCCCAGTCCCGGGCGGCTTCCTCGTACCCGCGGCCGGCCTGGTCCGCCTCGACGCGGAGGTCGCCTATGCGCCCGGTGGGCACCCCGTTCTCGTCCTCCACGGACACCGCGACGTAGCCCACCCGGGTCCCGGCGTCGGTGATCCGGGCGACGGTCCAGTCGCCGAGCCTGCCGCGCGTCTCCTCGACCGTCCGCCGCGTCGCGGCGTCACCGAGACCTGCCGCCAGCAGCCAGGAGCTCAGCCGACGCTCGAAGTCCTTCTGCCAATCCCCGCTGTCACCAAGGGCGTTGAATTCTGTCACCCGGTCACACTAAGGCGTGTCCCCGCTCTCATCGCCGCTCTCCCGGTTGGCGCGGTCGATCTCGGCCATGTGCTCCTCCGCCCACGCCCGCACCATGGCCAGCGGCTCCTCCAGGGACAGGCCGAGTGGGGTGAGCCGGTAGTGGACGCGCGGCGGCACCGTCGGCTCCACCCGGCGCTCGGCCAGGCCGTCGCGGGTCAACCCCTGGAGGGTGGTGGACAGCATCTTCTGCGAGATACCGGGCATCCTGCGGCGCAGTTCCGCGAAGCGCACCTCCCCCGGGGATGCCTCCGCCAGCACTTTGACGGCCATCGACATCCACTTCGTGCCGATCCGGTCGAGCAGGCCGCGGGTCGGGCACTCCGGGTCGAACAGGTCTCCGCGACCGCCCTGCGGGGGCCGTCGCGCCATAGAGGTCACCTGGAGCTCACCACCTGAGGCGGAAGTGCCGTCTTGGCACCCCCGTAGTAGTTACCTATCGTTTTGTAGTCACCAATGGTAACCGCAACGTGTGGCCACGAGCCGCATCGCCCGAACCCTTCCGGAGTCCACCGTGCCCGTTCCGTCGAGTCCCCCCGCCCACCCCGAGCTCCGGCAGGTCACGGCCAACGGCATCGAGATCAACGTGGCCGTCGCGGGTGAAGGACCGGCCGTCCTGCTGCTGCACGGCTTCCCGCACACCTGGCGGCTGTGGACCCACGTCATGGACGGACTGTCGGACCGGTTCCGGGTCATCGCACCGGATCTACGGGGGTTCGGCGCGAGCACCCGGGCGGTGGACGGCTACGACGCGGGCACGCTCGCGGCGGACGCTGAGGCCCTGCTCCACGCGCTGGGGGAGAGTTCCGCCGCGGTCGTCGCCATCGACGCGGGCGTGCCGCCGGCCTTTCTGCTGGCCATGCGCCGGCCCGGTCTCGTCCGGCAACTGGTGGTCATGGAGTCACTGCTGGGCCCGCTTCCGGGCGCCGAGGAATTCCTCGCACAGGGGCCACCGTGGTGGTTCGGCTTCCACCGCGAGCCCGGTCTCGCGGAATCCGTACTCGCCGGGAACGAGGACCGGTACATCGACTGGTTCCTCCACGAAGGCACGCTCGGGCGGGGCGTGGAGCCCGCCCTTCGTGCGGCCTTCCTCGACGCCTTCAGCGGAAGCGGGGCCCTGCGGTGCGCCTTCTCCTACTACCGCGCGCTGCCGTCGAGCGCCGGGCAGATCCTGGACGCCACCCAGAGGGGCCGGCTGACCGTGCCCACCATGGCCATCGGCGCCCGGCCCGTCAGCAGGGCGCTCGAACAGCAGCTGCGGCCGGTGACGGACAGCCTGGTCGGCCGGCTCGTCGAGGACTGCGGGCACATCATTCCGCTGCACCGGCCGGACGAGCTGCTGCGCCTTCTGGATCCGTTCCTCACGTCGGCCGGAGCATCGGCGGGTGCGTAGGCCGGTCCGTGGGCCGGTGCGCCGGCCGATAGGTCGGCCGGTACGTAGGCCGGGGTTCCCGTGGACACGACGCTTCGCCGAGCCGTGGCCCCGTACCCGTGGGGTCCCGCCGCGTACTCTCGTTTCCCATGCCAGCCCCTCCCCTGCACCATGTCGCGGTGCTCGTCCTCGACGGCGCGAAGCCGCTCGATGTCGGCATTCCCGCCCAGGTGTTCACGACCCGCGCGAGCATGCCGTACGAGGTGCGGGTGTGCGGTGCGGCGCCCGGTCTGGTGGCCGGCGGCGACGGCCTCTCGTACTACGTCACCCACGGGCTCGACGCGCTCGACTGGGCCGACATCGTCTTCGTGCCCGGCTACCGGCTCCCCGACCGTGACGACCCGCCGCAGCCGGTCATCGACGCGCTGATCGCCGCCCATGAGCGGGGCGCGCGCCTCGCCGCCATCTCGACCGGGGCGTTCGCGCTCGCCGCCACCGGTCTCCTCGACGGCCGGCGCGCCACGACGCACTGGCACTACACGCGGGCGCTCGCCGCGAAGTACCCGCTCGTCCGGGTCGACGAGAACGTCCTGTTCGTCGACGAGGGCGGAGTCCTGACGTCGGCGGGCGCCGCCTCCGGCATCGACCTGTGCCTGCACGTGCTCCGCGGCGACCTCGGGGTGGCCGCCTCCAACCACGCGGCCCGGCGCCTGGTCGCGGCGCCCTACCGCAGCGGCGGCCAGGCCCAGTACGTGCCGCGCAGCGTGCCCGAGCCGCTCGGGGAGCGGTTCGCCGCCACCCGTGAGTGGGCGCTGCACCGGCTGGGCGAGCCCCTCACCCTCGACGCGCTGGCCCGGCACGCGGCGGTGTCGCCCCGGACGTTCTCCCGGCGGTTCACCGAGGACACCGGGTACACCCCGATGCAGTGGGTCATGCGCGCCCGGATCGATGTGGCCCGCGAGCTGCTGGAGCGCTCCGAGCGGGGCGTCGAGCAGATCGCGGCCGATGTCGGGCTCGGTACCGGCGCGAATCTGCGGCTGCACTTCCAGCGCATCCTGGGCACCACTCCGAGCGAGTACCGGCGCACCTTCGCCCAGGGCGAATAGCCCGTGCGGGGTGTGGCGGGATCCTTACGGACCATGGCGATCACGCCGCTGTCAGAGGGGTGTGACGAGCGCGATGCTGGAAGCGAGGAGAAAGGGACTCTCACATGACTCGCATCGCCATCAACGGATTCGGCCGCATCGGACGCAACGTGCTGCGCGCGCTGCTGGAACGCGAAAGCGACCTCGAAATCGTCGCCGTCAACGACCTCGCGGAGCCCGCCGCACTGGCCCGGCTACTCGCGTTCGACAGCACCGCAGGCCGGCTCGGACGTCCGGTGAGCGTGGACGGGGACACCCTCGTCGTCGACGGCCGCCGCATCAAGGTGCTCGCCGAGCGCGAACCGGGACAGCTGCCGTGGACCGAGCTGGGCGTCGACATCGCACTGGAGGCGACCGGCCGCTTCACCTCCGCCAAGGCCGCTCGCGCGCACCTCGACGCGGGTGCGAAGAGGGTGCTCGTCGCCGCGCCGTCGGACGGCGCGGACGTCACGCTCGCCTACGGCGTCAACACCGACGCGTACGACCCGGCCCTGCACACCGTCGTCTCGAACGCCTCGTGCACCACCAACGCCCTCGCGCCGCTGGCCGCCGTGCTCGACGACCTCGCCGGCATCGAGCACGCCTTCATGACGACGGTGCACGCCTACACCCAGGAGCAGAACCTCCAGGACGGCCCGCACCGCGACGCCCGTCGCGCCCGCGCCGCCGGGATCAACATCGTGCCGACGACGACGGGCGCCGCCAAGGCGATCGGCCTGGTGCTGCCCAACCTCGACGGCAAGTTGTCCGGCGACTCCATCCGCGTACCGGTTCCGGTGGGCTCGATCGTCGAGCTGAACACCACCGTGGCCCGCGATGTGACGCGCGACGAGGTGCTGGAGGCGTACCGGACGGCCGCGCGGGGGCCGCTGGCAGGGGTACTCGAATACTCGGAGGACGCGCTCGTGTCGTCCGACATCACCGGCAACCCGGCCTCGTCGATCTTCGACTCGGCCCTTACCCGGGTCGAAGGCCGTCACATCAAGGTGTCCGCCTGGTACGACAACGAGTGGGGCTTCTCGAACCGCGTGATCGACACGCTGACGCTGCTCGCCACTCGCTGAGCGGGGGCGGGGGCGGACACGGCGGGCGGGGGCGGTTCCGGCCGCCCCCGTCAGTGCCCCGTGACGGCGGCCGCCGGGGTCAGGACCGGTCCTGCTCCTTGCCGCCGCGCTCCGCGTTCCGCTCCTTGATGCGGACCGTCTCCTTGCGGACCTCGGCCTGGGTGGCGCGCTCCTTGCGCAGCCACCCGGGGTCGTCCTGCTTCAGGGCTTCGATCTGCTCCGTGGTGAGCGCTTCCGTGACGCCACCGCGCGCGAGACCGGAGATGGAGACACCGAGCTTGGCGGCGACCACCGGCCGGGGGTGCGGGCCATCGCGTCGCAGCTCCCGCAGCCACTCGGGCGGCTCCGACTGGAGTGCCGCCAGCTCGGCGCGCGAGACGACACCCTCCTGGAACTCGGCGGGTGTGGCTTCGAGGTACACACCCAGCTTCTTCGCCGCGGTCGCGGGCTTCATTGTCTGGGTGGTCTGGTGCGACGTCATGGGGTCAAGAGTATCGAGCGTGTGCGCTACCGCTGACCACGACCGGTAACCTGGCGGGGTGACAGGCTCGGAAGCAACCCCTTCGTTCCGGCTCGCGTACGTCCCCGGGGTGACCCCCACCAAGTGGGTGCGGATCTGGAACGAGCGCCTGCCCGACGTCCCCCTCTCCCTCGTCGCGGTACTCGCTGCGGAGGCCTCGGCCCTGCTGCTCGACAGCGGCGCCGACGCGGGATTCGTACGGCTGCCGGTGGACCGGGCGGAGCTCAGCGCGATCCCCCTCTACACCGAGGCGACCGTGGTCGTGATCCCCAAGGACCACGTGATCGCTGCGGTGGACGAGATCTCCGCCGAGGATCTGGCCGACGAGATCGTGCTGCACCCGCTGGACGACGTCCTCGACTGGGAGCGGCTGCCCGGCCGGCCCGCGATCGAGCGTCCCGCCACGACGGCGGACGCGATCGAGCTGGTGGCGGCCGGGGTGGGCGTCCTCGCCGTCCCGCAGTCGCTCGCCCGCCTGCACCACCGCAAGGACCTGACGTACCGGCCGCTCTCCGGCGCCCCCGAGTCGCGCATCGCACTGTCGTGGCCGGAGGACCGGACCACCGATCTGGTGGATGACTTCATCGGGATCGTCCGGGGCCGGACGGTGAACAGCACCAGGGGCCGCGGTACGCCGCCCGCGGAGAAGCCGAAGCGTAAGGCTCCGGAGACCGGTGGCGCCCGGCGCAAGCCCGCGGCCGGTGCGGGAGCGGGGAAGGGCGCCCGGGGCGGCTCCGGTGGCGCGAGGGGGGCCAAGGGCGGCTCCCGGGGCGCGAAGGGCGCTGCGGGCGCCAAGCGCGGAAAGCCCCGCAAGCGGCCGTAACACCCCGGTTGAACCTCAGTATCAGCATCAATGTCAGACCCGGCTGGCACGATCGGTGATCATGACGCACACCGAACGTACGATGCCGCCGCTGAACGCCGACGAGCGCACCAATCTGGAGAGCTGGCTCGACTTCTACCGGGCCACCGTGGCACTGAAATGCGAGGGCCTGGCCGACGAGCAGGTCCGGGAGAGCTCTGTCCCGCCGTCGTCGCTGACGCTGCTGGGGCTGGTCCAGCACCTGACCGAGGTCGAGCGGAACTGGTTCCGCCGGGTGCTCGCCGCGGAGGACGCCCCGCCCACACACCCCGCACCGGCCGGTTCCGGCGGGAACGACGGCGGTTTCGAGGTCTCCGCCGGCGCCTCCTTCACACAGACCCTCGCGGCGTGGCGGGACGAGGTCACCCTGTCCCGCGCCAACTGTGCCGCGCGGGCGCTGGAGGACACCGTTCCCTTCATGGGCGGCGAGGTGAGCCTGCGGTGGATCTACACGCACATGATCGGTGAGTACGCCCGCCACAGCGGCCACGCCGACCTGCTGCGCGAGCGGATCGACGGCAGTACCGGAGTGTGACGGCGCGAGGGGCGGCCGCCCCTCGTGTGCGCCGTGCGCGCGGGCCATATGCGCCCGGCCCGTCACACGGGAGCGGTGTTTCACCGCGCCCGCCCGACGGGCCGGTGCGGCCGGATGTCAGGATGGTTGCATGACGAGCAAGGTTTACTTCGACATCACCATCAACGACGAGCCCGCCGGGCGGATCGTCTTCAACCTGTACGACGAGGTCGTCCCCAAGACCGCGGAGAACTTCCGCCAGCTGGCGACCGGCGAGCACGGCTTCGGCTACAAGGGTTCGTCCTTCCACCGGGTCATCCCGGCGTTCATGCTCCAGGGCGGCGACTTCACCCGGGGCGACGGCACCGGCGGCAAGAGCATCTACGGCGCGAAGTTCGACGACGAGAACTTCAAGCTGGCGCACACCAAGCCCGGTCTGCTCTCCATGGCGAACAGCGGCCCGAACTCGAACGGTTCGCAGTTCTTCATCACGACCATCGTGACCTCGTGGCTGGACGGCAAGCACGTGGTGTTCGGCGAGGTCGCCGACCAGGAGAGCATGGACCTGGTCACCAAGATCGAGGGTCTCGGCTCGCAGAGCGGCCGGACCAAGGCGAAGGTCACCATCGCGGACTCCGGGGTGCTCTGATCCCGGCCCGCCGGCTGAACAGCTGACCGGACGCGCCGGCCGACGAACACCGTCGGCCGGCGCGTTCGTCATATCCAGGGCTCTCGTATCCGGGGCCCCACACACCACTGTCAACGGAAGGTTGACACCCTCTCTGCTGTCAACCTAAGGTTGACACATGACGAAACCAGTCGGCTCCACGCATCCGGTCCGCCTCGACGACCTCATCGAAGCCATCAAGAAGGTCCACCCCGACGCCCTGGACCAGCTCCAGGACGCCGTCATCGCCGCCGACCACCTCGGTGACGTCGCAGACCACCTGATCGGCCACTTCGTGGACCAGGCCAGGCGCTCCGGCGCCTCCTGGACGGAGATCGGCAAGAGCATGGGGGTCACCCGGCAGGCGGCCCAGAAACGGTTCGTCGCCAAGAACCCCGGCGAGCCGACCGAACTCGACCCCAGCCAGGGCTTCGGCCGCTTCACCGCGCGCGCCAAGAACGTCGTGATGGCCTCCCAGAACGAGGCGCGCGCCGCGGGCAACAGCGAGATCGGCACCGAGCACCTCGTACTCGGGCTGCTCAGCGAGCCGGAAGCGCTCGCGGCGGCGTTCATCAAGGCCCAGGTGGTCACCCTGGACACCGTCCGCCAGGCCGCCACGGCGGCGCTCCCGGCGGCCTCGGAGGAGGAGCTGCCCGAGCTCCTCCCCTACAACGCCGACGCCCGCAAGGCGCTCGAACTCACCTTCCGCGAGGCGCTGCGACTGGGCCACAACTACATCGGGACCGAGCACATCCTGCTCGCCCTGCTGGAGCACGAGGACGGCGCGGGACTGCTGACCGGCCTCGGTATCGACAAGGCGACCACGGAGGCGGCCGTCGTCGAAGCGCTCACGCTCATCGTCGCCGCGCAGGAAAAGGACTGACCGGCCAGGACCGACCGGCCAGGACCGGGCACCGAAACGCTCAGCGCGCCCCGGTCTCCAGGCAGAGGCTCCAGCGGCGGGGCAGCCCGGTCAGCGTGACGGTGGAGAGCGGGCGGACGTCGACGTTCCAGTACGTCGAGGGCGGCGCCCGCAGCGCGTACACCAGGGCGGCCCGGATGACGGCCGGTTCGGCCACGGCGACGATCAGCCCGTCACAGGCGGGCCGGGTGTCCAGCCAGCCGCCTATCCGCGAGATGAACGCGAGCAGCGTCTCACCGCCGTGCGGCGCGGAGCGCGGGTCCGCGAGCCAGGCGTCCACGGCCGCGGGCTCGCGCGCGGTGACGTCCGCGAGGGTGAGTCCGCGCCACCGGCCCATGTCGCAGTCGCGCAGGGCGGGCTGGACCATCGGGGCGAAGCCGAGCGCCTGGCCGGTGGCACGGCTGCGGGCGGTCGGTGAGCAGTAGCGCAGTTCGGCCGCCCCCAGGGGCAGCAGGGCGGGGGCGGCGAACTGCACCTCGTGCCAGCCGGTCTCGTCGAGCGGCCGGTCGTCCTCGAAGCGCTCACCGAGCAGGGAGGAGTTGCGTGCCGCGGCGACGAGTGAGACTCGAACACTCATGGCGGCGATCGTGGAGCCGTTCGCCCCGCAGGTCAAGAGTGCGGCCGGAAGCGCTTCCGGATCAGCCGAGCTTCAGGGACATCCACTTCTCCGGGCTGTCCAGCGGCTTGAAACCGACCTTCTCGTACACGCCGTGGGCGTCGTCCGTGGCGAGCACGATCGTCCGGACGCCGGCCCCGGCGAGGTGATCGCGCGCCACGGTGACCATGCTCGCGCCGAGTCCATGGCCGCGGGCTGCGCGGTCGACGTACACATCGCAGACCCAGCCGAAGGTGGCGTGGTCGGTCACCACCCTGGCGTAGCCGACCTGTTCGCCCGAGGCGAGGTCGTAGGCGCCGAAGTTGAGTGAGCCGGCGATGGCCAGATCCTGGCGTTCCCGGGTCCGGCCGAGCGCCCAATAGGCGTCGGTAGAGAGCCAGTTGTGAATCCTGGCCGCGTCCAGCCGGGACGGTTCGGACGATATCTCGTAACGCTGCTGGGGAGTTTCCGTCATCCTCCGAGCGTAGCCTCCGGCGCGTCGAGGGCGCCCTCCCAGGCGGTGCGCAGCCGCCGCACGCCCTCCGCGATCTCGGCCGTCCCGGCGACGGCCGCGTAGCTCAACCGGACGTGGGGCGCGGGTGGTTCGGCGCAGAAGTACGGCCGTCCCGGCGCGATGGCGACGCCGGCCCGCAGGGCGGCCGAGACCATGGCGGACTCGTCGGCGCCGGCCCCGGTGCCGGGCAGTCCCACCCAGAGGCTGCCGCCGCCCGCCGGGATGTGCGGGACGGCGAGCGCGGGCAGCTCACCGCGCAGCGCCGCCGTCATCGCGGTGCGGCGGGCCCGCAACTCGGTGGACAGGGACCGCAGATGGCGGCTCCAGGTCGGGGTGCCGACGAGTTCGAGCGCGGCTTCCTGGATCGGCCGGGGGACGAAGAAGCTGTCGACGACCTGGATCGCGCGCAGCCGTTCGAGTACCGGGCCGCGCGCGGCGAGGGCTCCCACCCTGAGGCTGGGTGAGGTCACCTTGGTGAGGGAGCAGACGTGGACGACGACCCCGTCGGGGTCGTCCGCGGCCAGCGGCAGCGGCAGCGGTCCGGCGTCGTCGTGGACGAGCCGGCGGGCGAAGTCGTCCTCGATGACGAACGCCCCCGCCTCCCTGGCGATCCGGACGGCCTCGGCTCGCCTGGCAGGGGCGAGGACGGCGCCGGTCGGGTTCTGGAACAGCGGCTGGCAGACGAAGACCCGGGCGCCGGTGGCCCGGAACGCGGCGGCGAGCAGCTCGGGCCGCACACCGTCGGTGTCGGCCGGGACCGGTACGGGCCGCAGCCCGGCGGCCCGCGCCACCGCCAGCATGCCCGGGTAGGTGGGCGATTCGACGAGCACCGGGGCGCCGGGCGGGGCCAGCGCCCGCAACGCGGTGGCCAGCGCGCTCTGGCCACCGGCGGTGATCAGCACGTCGGCGGCGGTGAGCGCGGGCCCGATCTCGTGGGCGAACCAGGCGCGCAGTTCGGTCAGTCCGTCGGTGGGCGGGCGACCCCAGGCGCCGGGGCGCCGGCCGGCCCGCGCGAGGGCGGCGGCGAGGGCGCGTTCCGGCTGGAGCGAGCTGTGCAGATAGCCGCCGTTGAACTCGACGACGCCGGTGGCCGGGGCCGCCAGGGTGGCCAGCACGCCGGACGCGTCGACGCTGCGGGGTACGGCCTCTGGGCCGCCGTCGCCGCTGAGGGACACCTCCTGCCACGAGGTGTCGCCGGCCGGCGGTGCCGCGCCGCGGGGCTGCGCCCGGAACGCGCCCGAGCCGGGGCGGGTGACGACGAGCCCTTCCGCAGCGAGCTGCGCGATGGCCCGCGAGACGGTCACGGGACTCGCCCGGAAGCGCTCGACCAGGGCACGGCTGGACGGCAGCTTCTCCCCGGGTGAGTAGCGGTTCAGCTCTCTCCGCAGACAACCCGCCAGGTCGGCCACACTGCTACGCTCATGCATGAAAGCAGAGGATAGCGCTACTCCCAGCAGCACGATAGCGGTCGGGCCCACGGCGGACGGCACGGACCGCGCCCACGCACCGGACGTACCGGGCAGCGGCCCCGGAGTCCGGCGGGCAGGGCCGAACGGCACGCTGCTCGCCGGGCTCGGGGTGCTCGCCTTCTCCCTGACCTTCCCCTCCACCGCGTGGGGACTGGAGAGCTTCGGCCCCTGGTCCCTGGTGGCGTTGCGCAGTCTGCTGGCCGCCGCGATCGCGGGCGGCGTGCTCCTCGCGACCCGGGTGCCGGTGCCGGAGCGCCGGCACTGGGCGGGGCTCGCCGTCGTGGCGGGTGGCGTGGTGGTCGGGTTCCCGCTGCTGACCACGCTGGCGCTACGGACCTCGACGACCTCGCACGCGGCCGTGGTGGTGGGGCTGCTGCCGCTGACCACGGCGGTGTTCTCCTCGCTGCGGACCGGATCGCGGCCCTCCGTCACGTTCTGGACCGCGGCGGTGGCCGGCGCCGGGGTGGTGATCGTCTTCACCGTGTGGCAGAGCGGCGGCACGCTCTCGGCCGGGGACGTCTTCCTGTTCGGCGCCCTGCTGGTGTGCGCGGCCGGGTACACGGAGGGGGGCAGGCTGGCGAAGGTCATGCCGGGCTGGCAGGTGATCGGCTGGGCGCTGATCCTCACGCTGCCGCTCACCGTGGCGGGCACCGCGCTCGCGCTGGCGTACGAGCCGGTGCGGCTGACCGCGCACGGGGTGATCGGCGTGGTCTGGGTCGCGGCGTGCTCGACCTTCCTCGGGCTGTACGTCTGGTACCGGGGCATGGCGGAGATCGGGGTGGCGCGGGCCAGCCAGCTCCAGCTCGCGCAGCCGCTGCTGACGCTGGTCTGGTCGTACTTCCTGCTCGGCGAGCAGGTCTCGGCGGCCGCACCGGTGGCAGCCGTCGCGGTACTCCTCTGCATCGCGGCGACCCAGCGCGCGGGCGGTGCCGGGCGCGGCCGGTGACCGCCCCCGGTGAATCGGCCGGCCGCACCCCGTCCGGACATAGACTTGTCGACATGGACCGCCACCCGTGAGGAGGTCACTCCCGATGGAGGCACACCCGGGCGACCGGCTGGTGACGCACGGCAGGACCGTGGGGCAGCAGGACCGGGTCGCAGAGATCGTCGAGGTACTCGGTGACGGGGGCACTCCCCCGTACCGCGTCCGCGACGGCGACGGACATGAACACCTTCTGGCACCCGGCCCCGACAGCGTCGTCCGCCACGACGACGCCGCCGGGCCCCGGGACGGCGGAGCGCCGTGAGTCAGCCGGGCGGGCGCACCCGCGAGCGGTAGTGGTCGGCCACCACTCGCTCCATCGCGCCGATCCGGTCCGCGACCACGGCCCGCCCCGAGAAGTAGGCGTGGCCGCGGACCTGGTCGTACCCGGCGGCGAGGTCGATGTGCCGGGACAGTTCCGCCGGGTCCCGCCAGGCCGCCGGCTGGTCCGGATCGCCTGCCTTGTAGAGCGCCTCACCGATGAAGAGGTCCACGCCCGTGCCGCGTACCACCTCGTTCCACCAGGGCACCAGCACCGCGTAGTCGGCGGCGGCGAGGCCGATGTTCCAGTAGAGCTGCGGGCAGATGTAGTCGATCCAGCCCTTCTTGATCCAACCGCGGGTGTCGGCGTACAGATCGTCGTAGGTCTGCACCCCGGCGGCGCTCTTCGAGCCGAGCGGGTCGGTCGAGGCATTGCGCCACACCCCGAACGGGCTGATGCCGAACCGGACGCCCGGCCGGACCGCCTTGATCCGCCGGGCGGTCTCCTGCACCAGCTTGTCGGTGTTGGAACGCCGCCAGGCCGCCTTGCTCGCGAAGCCCGCACCGTACTTCTCGTACGCGGCCCCGTCCGCGAAGGACTGCCCGGCGACCGGGTAGGGGTAGAAGTAGTCGTCCCAGTGGACCGCGTCGATCTCGTAGCGGCGCACCGCGTCCAGCATCGCGTCCTGGACGAAGCTCCGGACCTCGGGCAGGCCCGGGTTGTAGTAGAGCTTCCCGCCGTACGGCAGCGCCCAGTCGGGGTGCACCCTGGCGGGATGGGTGGCGGCCAGCCGGGAGCGGTCGGTGTGGTTCGCGACCCGGTACGGGTTGAACCAGGCGTGCAGCTCCAGGCCCCGGCTGTGCGCCTGGCGCACCGCGGTCCCCAGCGGGTCCCAGCCGGGGTCCTTGCCCTGTACGCCGGTGAGGCACCTGGCCCACGGCTCGTACGGGGAGGGCCACAGCGCGTCGGCGGACGGGCGGACCTGGAGGATCACCGCGTTGAGCCGCCGGTCGACGGCCTCGTCGAGGTAGCCGATCAGCTCCGCCTCCTGGGCCGCGGCGGAGAGCCCCGGCTTCGACGGCCAGTCGAGGTTGTCGATCGTCCCCACCCACATGCCTCTGAGCTCACGCCGCACCGCGTCACGGGGCGCGCCCTGCCCCTCCGCGCGCCGCTCGCCCGGCGGCTCCGCGGCGGCCGCCGCGGCCACGGAGCCCGCGGCCACCACCGAGGCCACGGTCCCGGCCGCACCGGCCACAAAGCTTCTTCTGGCGATTTGCCGCATTTCTTCGTACCTGCCGTTTCTCTGTCCTCTTCCGGCCCCCGCGATCGCAGGCCAGGGCCGTGCGTGCCCGCCCCGGCCTGCGATCCCGAGCGGGGCGCGGAGTAACGTCGTGGGGTCGAGGCGGAGCCCGGAACCGAACGGAAGCCGCCGCACGGAGAACAGTGAAAGGCACGAGGTGACGGACTCTATGGCGGACATCGCACGCGTCGGAGTGGTCGGCTGCGGCCAGATGGGCGCAGGCATCGCGGAGGTGTGCGCCCGCAGCGGCCTCGATGTCAGAGTGGCCGAGACCACCGGCGAGGCGCTGGAGATCGGCCGTACCCGGCTCTACAACTCCCTCTCGAAGGCCGCCGAACGCGGCAAGATCACCGAGGAGGAGCGCGACGAGACCCTCGGCCGCCTCAGCTTCACCACCGACCTCGGCGAGTTCGCGGACCGCGATCTGGTCATCGAGGCCGTGGTGGAGAACGAGCAGGTGAAGACCGAGATCTTCCAGGTGCTGGACCAGGTGGTGACCCGGCAGGACGCGATCCTCGCCTCCAACACCTCCTCGATCCCGCTGGTGAAGCTGGCCGTCGCGACCTCCCGCCCCGACCGGGTCATCGGCATCCACTTCTTCAACCCGGCCCCGGTGCAGAAGCTCGTCGAGCTGATCCCCGCGCTGACCACGTCGGACGAGACGGTCAAGCGGGCCGAGGCCGTGGTGCAGGACATACTGGGCAAGCACCCGATCCGCGCCCAGGACCGCTCCGGCTTCGTCGTCAACGCGCTGCTGATCCCGTACCTGCTCTCCGCGATCCGGATGTTCGAGTCGGGTATCGCCAGCCGCGAGGACATCGACAACGGCATGGAGATGGGCTGCGCCCACCCGATGGGCCCGCTCAAGCTCGCCGATCTGATCGGCCTGGACACCGTGGCCTCGGTCGCGGACTCGATGTACGACGAGTACAAGGAGCCGCTGTACGCCGCTCCCCCGCTGCTCCAGCGGATGGTGGACGCGGGCCGGCTCGGCCGGAAGACCGGTTCGGGTTTCTACGCCTACTGACCGTCCCCCTGGAGGGCCCGGCGCTTACGGCGCCGGGCCCTCGTGCGTTCGCCCCAGGACCGGCCCTCGGTCCCGCGCCGTTCAGGCGGCAGGGGGTGAGGAGGTGCTGCCGCGTACTTCCAGCCGGGTCGACAGCTCCAGCCGCAGGGTGTCCACCTGCTCGCCGTCGATGATCCGCAGCAGCGTCGTCGCGGCCATCGACGCCATCTCCTGGAGCGGCTGGCGCACGGTCGTCAGTGCCGGATGGGTCCAGCGCGCCACGGGCAGGTCGTCGAAGCCGATCACGCTCATGCCGGCCGGGATCTCCACCCCGCGGGCCCGGAGCGCCTCGAACGCCCCCAGCGCCTGGAGGTCGCTGGCGGCGAAGAGGGCGGTGGGCGGCTCCTGGCCGCACGCGGCGGCCTCGTCCAGCAGACGTGCCGTGCCGGCCCGCCCGGAGGCGTCGTTGAACTCTCCGTACGAGACCCAGCCGTCCGGCACCGGCAGCTCGGCGCGCTCCATGGCCGCCCGGAACCCGTCGGCGCGGGCCCTGCTGCACAGCAGCTGACGCGGCCCCGCCAGATGGGCGATCCGGGTGTGGCCCAGCCCGATGAGGTGCTCGGTGGCGCTCACGGCCCCCGCCCAGTTGGTCGCTCCGACGGTCGGGACCAGCGCGTCCACACTGCCGACGGGGTCGACCAGGACGAAGGGGATGTCCATCGCGCTGAGCCGTCTGCGCTGCTGCGGGGTGAGTTCGGAGACCACCAGGATGGCGCCGCTGCTGCGGCGCGCGGCCAGCTGGTCCAGCCACTCGCGGGTGTCCGCGCTCCGGCCGTGGACCGCGGACAGGACCATGCTGGCGCCCGCTTCGGCCAGGACCTCGTCCACGCCCCGGATGATCTCGACGGACCACAGGCTGTCGAGCTCGTTGAGCACCAGGTCCACGACGGCGCCCCGGCGGCGGGCGGGGCGGCGTTCATAGCCCAGGTCGTCCATGACGGACTCGACGCGCTCCTTGGTCTCGGCGGACACGTCGGAGCGGTCGTTCAGCACCTTGGACACCGTGGAGACGGAGACACCGGCCACCGAGGCGATCTTGTTCAGGGTGACCCTGCCGGAGGTGCCGGTGGGCTCCGTCGTCATCCTTGCCGTCCGTTTCTCTGTGTGGTCACTGGTCAGCTGCTTCGCAGAGCGTATCGGCCCGGTACTCGGCCCAGCCGAAGTCCGCCGGCGCCCCCGCTCCGGTGAGGTCCTGGGCGCACAGCCCGATGAAGGCGCCGGTGAATCCCCAGGAGCGGAAGTGGCCGGTGTCCAGATCGCCCTGGGTGGCGCTCTCGTCGGAGAGCGGGGTGGTGTCCAGCTCCGGTCCGACCGGCCGCCAGGCGCCCGGCCCCGCCGGGCGGACGGAGAACAGGGCGCGGTCCCCCCGCACCGCCAGCCGCAGGTCCAGGGGACCGTCCCCCACGGGCACGGGGGCGCTGGGTTCGCTGTAGGCGCCGTGGCCGCAGACCCCCAGGCGCACCACGCGGCCGAGCTCCTCGTCCCAGGTGAGGTGGAGGTAGTGCCAGAGCGTGGAGTTGTAGTAGTGGGTCAGGCCGGCCATCTGGAGTGGTGAGCCGGGCTCGGCGCTCATCGTGGTGGTGAAGGTGAAGTGCGGTGACTGCTGGCGGCGGCCGACGAGGGACTGGTGGTGGGTGGAGCCGAGCGACTGGGCGCCCCGCAGCCGCAGGTACCCCGGGCGCTCCGTCAGGCTCAGCCAGCGCGGGTCCGGGTGCCGGCGCAGGGTGGACCAGACGGGGCCGAGGACCGGGCCGTCGAAGTCGTCGCGGGCGGGCGGCGACGGCAGCGGCGCCGGGGGCAGCGCGGGCCCGGCTACGGCGGAGCGCGGCGTGACCGGGATGTCGGCGCCGGTCGCGGGGGCGGCCAGCCTCGGCCAGCCGTCGGGCGGCCACTCGATCCGCTGGATCGCGGTCTCCCGGCCCATCACGCAGGCTCCGCGCGGGCTGAGCGGCCGGGCCACCAGGTGAGCGAGGAACCACTCCCCGGCGGGGGTGGCGACCAGGCTGCCGTGTCCGGCCTTCTGCAGCGGGTGGTCCGCGTGACCGGCGGAGGTGAGCAGCGGGCCGGCCGGGTCGGTCTCGTACGGCCCTTCCGGGCGTCGGGAGCGGGCGACGGTGACGGCGTGGTTCCAGCCGGTGCCGCCCTCCGCGGTCAGCAGGTAGTACCAGTCGTCGTGGCGGTAGAGGTGGGGGCCCTCGGTGTGGGCGAGTCCGGTGCCGTTGAAGATCCGGTGGACCGGTCCGGTCACCCGGCGGGCGGCCCGGTCCCACTCCTGGAGGAGGATGCCGCCGAAGGGATGGCGTCCGGGCCGGTGGTCCCACTCCATCCACAGCGCCCAGCTGCGCCCGTCGCCGCCCGGCCCGTCGTCGTGGAAGAGGGAGGGGTCGAAGCCGTGCGAGGGGAACGGCACGGGGTCGGACCAGGGCCCCTGGGGCGTGGGGGCGGTGACCACCTGGTTGCGTACGTCCTTGAACGCGCCGGAGAGATTGGTGACGTCGCTGAAGACGAGGTGGAACTGTCCGTCGGTGTACGAGAGGCAGGGGGCCCAGATACCGCCGGAGTCGGGTCTGCCGGTCAGTTCGGCCAGCCGTTCCTCGTCCAGTACGCCGCCCAGGGGCTGCCAGTGCACGAGGTCCCGGGAGTGGTGGAGGGTGACTCCGGGGAGCCATTCGAAGGTCGAGTTGGCGATGTAGTAGTCGGTGCCGACCCGCAGGATGGAGGGGTCTGGGTGGAACCCGGGCAGCACGGGGTTGATGATGGCCCCGGCGCTGCCGCCGGTGAGGCCGGGTTCGCGGATGCTCGGCGCGGCGGTCATGTGTCTCCTGACGCGTGGGTGGGAGGGAAGTCGGGCCGCCGGTCAGCCCTTGACGGCCCCGGCCATCACCCCGGAGACGATCCGGCGGGCCAGGACGGTGAACACGACGAGGACCGGCAGGACGGACACCACGACCCCGGCGAGCATCAGCGTGTAGTCGGTGTAGTAGCCGGCCGCGAGCTGGTTGAGAGCGATCTGCACCGTGCCGTTCTCCGGGGGCAGGGCGATCAGCGGCCAGAAGTAGTCGTTCCACGCGAACATGAAGGTGAACATGGCGAGCACGGTGGCAGTGGTCCGTACCCCCGGCACCACCACGTGCCAGTAGGTGCGCAGCAGACCCGCGCCGTCCATCCGGGCGGCTTCCACCAGTTCGTCGGGGATGTTCTCCTCGACCGCCTGCCGCATCCAGAACACGCCGATCGCGGAGACCAGCGCCGGCACGATGAGTGCGGAGAGCTTCCCGTACAGGCCCATGTCGGTGACGAGCATGTAGAGCGGGATGATGCCGAGCTGGGTGGGGACCATGACGGTGACCACGACGCAGACCAGCAGGAAGCCGCGGCCCGGGAAGCGGAGTTTGGCGAAGGCGAAGCCGGCCAGGGAGGACAGCAGCACGTTGCTGACGGCGGTGGTCGAGGCCACGATCAGTGAGTTGCCCAGCGCCTGCCAGAAGGCGGACAGTTCGAAGACGCGCTGGATGTTCTCGAAGAGGTGCCCGCCCGGGATCAGCGGCGGGGTCGAGCCGGCGAGGACGGAGTTGTCGTCGTGCGAGGCGACGACGAAGCTCCAGTAGAGCGGGAAGACGGAGGCGGCGATGACGGCCGCGAGCACGGCGTACGCGAGTGCTCCGGGTCTGTCGGGGCGCCGGGGGCCCGTCCGGGGAGGCCGGTGGCGGCGACCGCCCTGTTCGGCGCGGCGGGGTGCCGGAGCCCGGGTGGGTGTGGTGAGGGCCATGGAGTTCTCCTGATACCGGGTCAGCCGCGGTCGGAACGGCGTACGAGCAGGAAGTTCAGTGCGGCGATCGCCGCGATGACGAGGAAGAGCACCCAGGAGATGGCGGAGGCGTAACCGGCGTCGTTGTTGATGAAGCCGTACTTGTAGAGCATCAGCGTCAGGGTCTGGAACTGGTGCTCGGCACCGCCCTCGGCATTGCCCTGCTGGTCGAAGAGGAAGGGTTCGGCGAAGAGCTGGAGTCCGCCGATCGTGGAGATGACCACCGTGAACACGACGGTGGGTCGGATGGACGGCAGGGTCACCTTGAGGAAGGTGCGCAGCCGTCCCGCTCCGTCGATCTGCGCGGACTCGTACAGCTCCCGGGGGACGGCCTGCATCGCGGCGAGGTAGATCAGCGCGTTGTAGCCGGTCCAGCGCCACATGACCATGAAGCTGATCGCGAGGTGCGAGCTCCAGGTGTCGGCGGTCCAGTCGACCGGGGAACCGATGAGGCCCAGGCCCTCCAGGGCCCAGTTGACGATGCCGAAGTCCCGGCCGAAGAGCTGGGAGAAGACGAGTGCGACGGCGACGACGGAGACGTACTGCGGTACGAGCACGAGGGCCCGCCACACACTGCTGGCACGCAGCTTGCGGTCCAGCAGCCAGGCCAGGGCGACGGCGGCCAGCAGCTGTGGGGCCGTCGAGAGCACGAAGATGCTCAGTGTGTTGAACGTGGCGGTGTAGAAGTCGGAGTCACCGAGCAGCCGGGTGAAGTTGTCGAGTCCGGTCCAGTCACCGGGGCCGGCGAGACGGTCCCAGTCGTGCAGCGAGACCCAGAAGGTCTGGAGCAGCGGGTAGAGCCCGAAGATGCCGAAGACGACGAAGAACGGGGCGATGAAGAGGTAGGGCAGCAGATGCCGCTCCGGCCGCAGCCGGCCGGCTCGTCGTCCGCTCCTTCCGGGGCCCGGTTGGATGCGTGCCTGGAGCGCCATGCGCGTACTCCGTGTGGTGTGTCGGGGTCGGACGGGGTGGGTGGGGGCCGCGGCGGTGCCGGGTCGGCGCCGGCACCGCCGCTCACGGTCAGCGGAGGTTCTTGTCCGCCTCTTCGAGCGCCTTGTTCCATGCCTTGTCCGGGTCGGCCTTGCCCTGCTCGACGAGCTGGAGGGCGTTGCCGAAGGGGATGCGGGCCTGCTGGTCCTTGGTGCCTCGGTAGTTCGGCTGGAGGCCCTTGGCCGAGGACACGAAGATCTCGCCGGTGGGCGCGTCGCTGAAGTAGGGCTGCTTCGTCCCCTTGATCTCCGGATCGTCCAGGACCGTGACGAGGGAGGGCAGGGCGCCGACCGGGCCGGTGAAGATCTTCTTCTGGGAGGCGGGCGAGGTCAGGAAGTCGGCCAGCGCGGCGGCTTCCTTCACGTGCTTGCTCTGCTTGGGGACGGTGAGGAAGGAACCGCCCCAGTTGCCGCCGCCGCCGGGGACGGCCGCGATGTCCCACTTGCCGGCGTTCGCGTCACCGGCGGCGGTCTTGATCTGGCCGGTCATCCAGGCCGGGCACGTCATGGTGGCCATCCGGCCCTGTTTGATGCCCGCGTTCCACTGCTGGCTGAAGGGCTGGAGGTTGGCCGACTGGTGGTCGGCGGTCGCCTTGGCCGTGGCCTCGAAGAACTCGTGGACCTTCGGGTTGGTGTCGCCGACGTACTTGTCATCGGCGTCGAAGAACCCGTACTGGGTCTGGTTCATCATCGCGGTGAAGATGTTGCCCGAGCTGTCGAACCAGGCCTTGTCCTTCACCTTCTTCCGGAAGGTGTCGCCGGCGGCGAAGTAGGCGTCCCAGGTGGGCCAGAGCTTGGCCACCTCCTCGCGGTCCGTGGGGAGTCCGGCCTGTGCGAAGAGGTCCTTGCGGTAGCAGATGGCCAGGCTTCCGACGTCGGTGCCGTAGCCCATCACGAAGTCGGTGCCTCCGAGCGTGCCCTGATCCCACTTCCAGCCCAGGTACTCGCCCTTGCGCTTCCGCGCACCGAAGTCGGCGAGGTTGGTGAACTTGTCCTTCACGGCCCGGAACTTGGGGAGGTAGCCCTCCTCGATGGCGACGACGTCGGCCGCTCCGCTGCCCGAGGCGATCTGGGTGGACAGCTGGTTGTGGTGCTGGTCGAACTGGGAGATGCGCTCCTTGATGACGATGTCGGGGTGCGACTTCTCGTACTCCTTGATGAGCGGCTTGTAGCCGAAGTCGCTGAACGTGGCCACGGTCAGGGTGGTCTTTCCGTCGGCTTCCCCGCTGTCCGCGCCACAGGCGGACAGGGCGACGAGGGCGGCGGTGACGGTGAGCGCCGCGGCGGTTCTGCGGGCACGCGTACGGCCCATGGTGGTCCTCCGGGACAGGTGCGGGATGAAGTCGCACCAAGGTCGCGCCGACCCGAAACATCTGTCAAGAGTTTCGCGAAAATCTACGGGAAGTTGAAATGGCCTGCGCTCCACCAGAACGCAGCGTTCGTTCCGTGCCCGAAGTTAACCCGACAAAAAACCGCATATGCGGGCTCATCACATCTCCCCGGTCGAAGCAGCCAGGGAAAGTTTCGTAGCGATGCGTCGCTGACCTGCAACGGTCAACGAAACTTTCGAACGCTCTTGCCTCGTACTTTTCGCGGCTCCATCATTCGAGCGCTCACCGGCCGCCACCCCCATGGCCCGCCGTATCCGCCCCTCCCCCCTCTGGAGCCGCCATGAGACATCCGACGCCACGCCGACCCCTGCTCCGGGCAGTGGGAGCGGGGGCCGTGGCCCTTGCCGCCCTGCTGTCGTTCGCCGGGCTCGGCACCCCCTCCTCCGCATCGGCCGCCACCGCTGCCGCCGCCCCGGGCCGCGGGGTGCCGGCCGACGGCAAGGTCATGATGGTGATGGGCCAGGACAGCGACACCCTGTCCGACTACCGCGCCGACGTGCTCGGCCGGCCGGAGCTGGGGGCGCCGGCCCCGGGCGGAGTCACGCTCTACACCAATCTGGTGCTCGGCGGCTCACCCGCACCGCTGGCCGGCCTGGACGGGCCGGTCGACTGGGGCGCCGGCACGGTCGACTTCGCCCGGACGATGAACGAGTACCCGGGCGCGGCCGTGGCCGTCGGGCTGTACCTCTCCGACGCCACCTCCGGCTGCGGCAACCAGCCGCTGCGCGCCATCATCGGGCGCAACGACGACGACGTCACCTCGGGCAGCCCGAACCTCATCACTCAGTACCGGGCCAAGGTCGACGAGATGATCAACCGGTTCAAGAGCTACGACCGGGACGTCCTCCTGCGCATCGGCTACGAGTTCGACGGGCCGTGGAACTGCTACAGCGCCGACTTCTACAAGGACGCCTTCCGTTACATCAAGGGTCGCATCGACGCCCTCGGGGCCACCCGCGTGGCGACCGTCTGGCAGAGCGCCGCCTGGCCGGTGAACACCAGCACCGATCATCCGGAATGGGGCTACATCGTCACCGATCCCGGCCACTTCGACGACTGGTACCCGGGCGACGCCTACGTCGACTGGGTCGGCCTGTCCGCCTTCTACAACTCCCGCTCGGTGCAGACCCAGTGGGGCTGCGGCTCGCACGACACCGATCCGGTCGGCCTGCAGAACCGGGTGCTGGACTTCGCCCGGACACACGGCAAGCCCGCGATGGTCGCGGAGGCCGCACCCCAGGGAGCCAGGACCGGCGCCGGGACCGCGAGCTGCATCTTCACCAACAGCCCGGCACCCGCGAGCGGCCAGGCCATCTGGGACGGCTGGCACGCCGGCTACTTCGACTGGGTGAACACCAACAAGGACGTCATCCGCGCGGCGGCCTACATCAACACGGACTGGGACGCACAGACCCAGTGGCAGTGCGCACCCGGCGCCCAGGCCGGCGGCCCCGCCTGCGCGAACGGAAACTGGGGCGACTCACGCGTCCAGGCGAATGCCACGGTGCTGGACAACTTCGTCGCCGAGATCAAGAAGCCGCTCTGGTCGACCGGTTCGTCCGACTCCACGGGCTCCTCGCCCGCCGGGAGCCCCCGGTGACCGTCCCGCACGGCGCCACGCTCCCGTACGCACCGAGGAGACCCATGCCCCACGTCACCCCGCGCCTCCGCCGCGTCCGGCGCGCCCTCGCCACCGCGACGGCCGCCGCGCTGCTCCTGCTCACCGCCCAGACGGCCACCGCCTCCACGACGGACCCGGCCGCGCCCGAACTGCTGCTCGGCCAGTCCACCCGCGGTGCGCTGAACGACTTCGACTCCTTCGCCCAGGGCGCCGACGGCGGCTCGGTCTACTACGAGCTGCGCAGCGGCGACTGGGTCAACGCCGAACACCGCGCCTTCGCCGAGGAGCTGGCCGCACAGGGCAGGACCGTGCAGATCGGCATCAGCTGGAAGGACAACCCACCCGGCTTCGAGGGCGGCGACGAGAACGCCAAGGCCGCCAGGTCCCGGGCGGTCACCGCCGAGATCGCGGCGGGCGGCCACACCGCGCAGCTGGACCGCCTGCTCGCGTTCACCAACGCCCACCCCTCGGCCTCCTTCAAGCTGCGCCTGGACTACGAGGTCAGCACCTTCTACCACTGCACCGACGCGAGCTGTTCCTCGTACAAAGACGCCTTCAACACGCTCGCCGCCTATCTGGACGGGCACTCCACCGCGCACAACCTGTCGTTCGTCTACCACCCGGTGCGCGGCGAGTTCGAGGCGCTGTATCCCGGGGACGCGGCCGTCGACTGGGTGGGGGTCTCGATCTTCGCCCATGAGCTCTGCCTGCCGATCCAGGAGCACGGCTACCTCTACAACGGCACCCCGCCGCAGAACTACGACATCGCCGCGAGCCAGTGCCGCAACGCGTACATCGACACCGACGCGAACGGCAACCCGGCCGCCGTGTGGCGCAATTTCGACCACGACGCCAACGTCCTCAAACTGGTCAAGTTCGCCAAGGACCACGGCAAGCCGGTCATCCTCTCCGAGGCGGGCATGATGAACTTCACCGCTGACAACGGCAGTACGGACGGCCTGGAGCAGCAGCAGGGCGACCGCTGGGTGCAGCGGCTCTTCTCGCTGATGAACTACCGGGGCCCGATCCCCAACCTCCCCGGCGAGTACGACCTGCGCGGGGTGATCCGCTCGGTCGTCTACATCAACCTGGACTTCCGCTACGGCTGGGACGGCATCGACGACGGCAGCTTCGACTTCGCGCCCGACACGACGTGGTTCGTGGACGGCCGGCTGTCCCGCTACACGGCGGCCAAGGCCTCCTTCTGCCGCGGACTCGCCGACAACGGCTTCACCGCACGATGCCGCTGACGGCGGCGCCCCCGCGCCCGCGCGGTCCGGTCCGCCGGACCGCGCGACCCGTCATGGGACCGCTCCCGTCGCCGTCGCCTTCCTGTTCTCCCCCCTTGAGAGGAACACCGTGCGCCCTGCAGCACTCCCCCGTCCGCGAGCGTCGGCCCTCCTGGTCGCGGCGGTACTGGCCGGCTCCCTGATCTCCGGCGGGGGGCAGAACAGCACGGCGGCCGGCCGGGCCGCCGCGGCCCCCGAAGTGATCACCGTGGACACCGGCCGCCAGTCCGGACCGCTGACCAAAGCCGGGCTCGGCACCCTGTTCGGCGTGACGACGACTCCCGACACCCCGGCCGCGCTCGCCGACGGCACACAGGTGCTGCTCGCCCAGCACCAGAGCCTGGACGGCGACACCTCCTACCCGAGCTCGACGGAGTCGGTGGCCGGGAGACTCCGGGGCACCGGGGTGAAGATGGTCGGCCGCTACAACGATCTGATGGGCGGCTGGCCGTACGTCTGGAAGGGCGTCGACGACTGGATGGGCAAGGTCGACAGCGCGACCCGCTCGATCCAGAAGTACAAGGACGTGCTGGGCGCGGTGGCACCGCTCAACGAGCCGGACAACAAGCTCGGCCCGCAGGCGGACAGCCCGTTCATGACCGATCCGCGCGTCCCCGGCGCCACCTACGACGCCAAGGTCAACTGGCTCTGGACAGCCACGGTCCGCCGCATCCGGACCATCGACACCACCGTGAAGATCATGGGCCCCAACTACGAGCACTACAACCCGTGGGAGTCCGCGGACCGGCAGCCGCGGATGCGGGACTTCCTGGTCAACGCCAAGGACACGGGCACGCTGCCCGACATCATCGGCTGGCACAGTCTCGGGCCCAGTCCGGGCGACGTACCCGAGGCCCTCACCCGCTACTACCGGCCCCTGGAGAAGGAGCTCGGGATCCCGCCCCGGCCGGTCATGATCGAGGAGTACGGTCCGGGCAACGGCGAGTTCGAGGGCGTACCCGGCACCATGATCAAGCACTGGGCGGAATTCGCCCGGTACGGCGTCGACTCGGCGGCCATGGGCATCTACACCAACCCCGGACTGCTCGGCAACAGCCTGCGCCGCACCGCCGACGGGCTCAAGCCCAACGGGGGCTGGTACTTCATGAACTGGTTCCGCGAACTGGGCGGCTCCCAGCTGGCCGTCAGCCGCTGGGACACCCGGCACTACCAGGGTTCCGACGCGGTGGCTTCCTGGGACTCGGCGTCGCGCGCGGTGACGGTGCTGGCGGGCGGGGACGACGGCGACATCGACCTACGGCTGCTCGGACTGGCCGCACGGGGCCTCGGGCCGCAGGTCAGGGTCAGGATCGACTACGCGAAGTGGACCACCGATCCGCTCGCGACCGACCGGCGGGCCGAGCGGGCGGGCGCCCCGCAGACCGGGACGTATCACCTGTACGACAAGGTGCTGCCGCTCGACGCGGGCGGCGACCTCACCGTCCCCATCCGCACGATGGAACGCCTCAACGGCTACCGCGTGATCGTCGAGCCGGCCGCCCCGGCGGCGGCGTACCCCGGCACGTACGAGGCGGAGGACGCGCAGCAGTCCGGCACCGTCACGCATACCGGCGGCGACTCGGTCCTCGCCTCCGGCCGGGGATACGTCGGCGGGATCGACGGGCCGGACAGCTCGGTGACCTTCACCGTGGAGGCGGCGAAGGCGGGCATCCATCTGCTGACGGTGCGCTATGCGAACGGCACCGCGGACACGGCCACCCACGCGGTACGGGTGGGCGGTCAGGCACAGGGCTCCGTGACCTACCCGGCGACCGGCGGCTGGGCGAACACGACCATGAGCACCTCGGTCAAACGCGTCGCGCTCGCGGCGGGCCGGAACACGGTGACGCTGGCCAAGGGCACCGGCTACGCCGAGCTCGACTTCATCGACGTGCGCCCCGACACCCATCGCTACGAGGCGGAGCTCGCCTCGGTCACCGACGCGGGTATCCGGCACTACCAGTGGAACGAGTTCCCGGACTACGTGGGCGGGATCGACGGTCCCACCAGCGCGGTGGAGTTCGCCGTCGACGCGCCGCGGTCCGGCTCCTACCTCGTGGACGTCGGATACGCCAACGGGCAGCCGGGAACGGCGAGTCACTCGGTCACGGTCAACGGAGCAGGGGCGGGGACGATCGCCTACCCCTCCACCGGCGCCTGGCTGAGCGGGCCCCGGCAGGACGCGGTCGCCGGCACCGCCACCGTCCGGGTCACCCTGAACGAGGGGGTGAACCGGATCCGGCTCACCAAGGCGGAAGGGTTCGCCGAACTGGACTGGCTCGCCCTGCGTCCCGCGTGAGGGGGCCTCGGCCGCCGGCCGTGCCCGGGAGGGCGGACGCTCTCCGGGCACGGCCCGCAGGTCAGCCGGACCCGTACAGGTCCGAGAGGCTGATGCCGGTGGTGGCGCCCTCGCCGCCGAGCGGGACCTGGTGGTCGAGGCTGACGAACTTGCCGTCCTCCTGCCACAGGGCCGGCTTCAGCAGGGCGTACTTCGCCTCGTCCCAGGTGGTCCAGTCGTTGTTCAGGAGGCCACCGGTGTCGCCGGAGTTCGGGTTGAGGCACCAGAAGGTCTGGCTGATCCGGTTCTCCACGATCAGGTCGCGCAGCGCCTTCATCCACTTCTCGTTGGGGCCGTTGTCGAGGAAGCCGCCCCATTCACCGATGAGCAGGGGAGCGGTGTTGTTCTTGTGCAGGTAGAGCCAGTTGGGGTCCCAGACGTCGCGCTCCAGGGTCGTGCGGTCCCACGTGCCCTGGAACCACGGCTGCTGGAAGACGAGCGGCCCGTAGTCGTGCGGGGAGTAGACCAGCTGGTCCTGCTGGTCGCCGAGGTCCACCGGGTGCTCGGCCGCCCCCCGGAGGTTTCCGCCCCACCAGTCGTAGTGGTAGTCCGCCTCCGCGGTGGAGCTCCAGTCCGTGCCGTTCTTCGGATAGACCTCGATGCCCTCGCAGAGGATCAGCACCTTGGGGTTGACCGCCAGGATGCGCTTGCCGGCGGTCTCACAGGCGTACTTGAAGTTGTCCTGGTCGGTGGAGCCGTCCCACTTGGCGCGCGGGCTCTCGGACTGCTTGCCGTGCGGCTCGTTCTTGATGTCCATCGCCACGAGGGTGTCGTCGTCCTTGTAGCGGTCGGTGACCCATTCCCAGGCGGAGTAGAACTGCTCGGTGGTGATCGAGCCCTTCCACCACACCGGGTGGATGTGCCCCGCGTTGTCGGCCTCGGCGCTGTGGACGTCCAGCAGCACCTTGATGCCGTACTTCCGGGCCGTCGCGAGGAAGGCGTCGAAGACCTCCAGCGTGGTCCTGTCCTTCAGTTCGGGGTTGGCCCAGGTGTTGACCGCGCTGGGGACGGCCGCCTGGCCGTTCTTCCACTCCAGGAGCAGCTGGGTGGAGATGGGCACGCGGACGAGGTTGATGCCGCGCTCGGCCATCTGCTGGGTGACGGTGTCCAGGTTGGCCGACCACAGCCCGTGGAAGACCCGTTCGGTGGCGTTGAAGCCGAACCAGTTGGCCCCGGTCAGCCAGACCTGGTGCCCGTCCTCGTCCACGATCCGGTTTCCGTCGGTATGCAGCCAGTCGTCCCCTGCCGCTGCCCGGGAGGAGGTGGCGGGGGCGGGCGTGGGGGCCGCTTCGGCCGCGACCGGACCGCAGAGTGCGAACAGCGTCGCCGTGGCGGTAGCGACCGCCGCGGCCACGCCGAGGCGTTTCCTTCTGAACGAGGTCATGCGTCTGGCTCCTTCGGGTGGGAGCGCTCCCAATGTGCCACGGACCCTGCGTCCGCGAAGGGGGCATCGGGATCTTCGGGCAACACCTGTGAGGGCCCCCGGCCGGACGGAGACGGTGCACGGTGCCGGCCGGGGCGGTGCCCGCGTTCGGAACCGTGGCACCGCGCCGCAGGGCGTGTCAACGCTTTCGTCATTGTTTCGTGACCCCCGCCCAAGAGCACCACGACGACCCGGCTTTGCGATTGTCACCACCCTTGCAGGGTGGCCGAGTTGGCTTATATAACGTTGTAAATATGGCCTCTGGACACGCCGCCCGGATGCCTGGAAACCAGCGCCGAACCCGCCCAGGAGACGACCATGACGCTTCGTTCCGCCCGCTCCGACGACGCGACGGAGACCCCGGCAGCCGGTGCCACCCGGCGTCAGGTGTGCCGTGACGCCGCCCTGATGGGAATCGCGGCCGGCTCGCTCACCCTCCCCGTGGCGGGAACCGCTGCGGCGGCCCCGGCCGCCCCCTCGCACCGCGCGCCCCGGCCTCCGCTCGACGTGCGGTCCCTCGCCCAACGGCGGTACGGGGCGGACGCCGACTGGTACGCCGCGAACATCCCGTTCGTCGACCTCCCCGACGACACCGTCCAGGACACGTACTACTACCGCTGGGAGGCGTTCAAGAAGCACCTGCGCTCCACGGCCGACGGCATGCTCATCACGGAGTTCCTGCCCTCCGTCTCGTGGGAGGGCGCCAACTCGACCATCAGCGCGGCCGTCGGGCACCACATCCACGAGGCGCGCTGGCTGCGCGACCGCACCTACGTCGAGGACACGCTTGACTGGTGGCTCGGGGGCGGCGGGGCCCTGCGCCAGTACACCTCCTGGATCGGTGAGGCGGTGTGGGCGGACTACGAGGTGAGTGCCGACAGCCGGATACCGCTCCGCCATCTCGACGCGCTCCGGGCCGATCTCGCCGCCTGGGAACCGCATTACGACCAGGACATGGCGCTCTACTGGATCGCTCCGGTCAACGACGCCACCGAGTTCACGACCAGCGGCCTCGACGTGGGCGACGGCTGGGCCGGGGAGGCGTTCCGGCCGACCCTGAACAGCTACCTGTTCGCCGGCCACCGCGCGGTGGGCCGGATCGCCGGGCTGGCCGGGGACCGCGCGCTGGCGACAGCACACGCCGCGCGGGCGGAAAAGCTGCGGGCACGGGTGCAGGAGGCCCTGTGGAACCCGGAGTTCGGGCACTTCACGGACCGGTTCGGTCCGCAGTACCCGGAGCGCCGGTCCGGCTTCGTCAGCGGCCCCGAACTGGCCGGGTTCGTCCCGTGGTACTTCGGCCTTCCCGACGCGCGGTTCGACGGGGCGTGGCGCTCCCTCACCGACCCCGGCGCGTTCGCCGGGCCGCACGGGCTGCGGACGATCCTGCCCTCCTCGCCGTACTACCTGGTCCAGCACCGCACGCCCGGCAGCAGTCCGGGCGAGTGCGAATGGAACGGGCCGTCCTGGCCGTTCCAGACGAGCCAGGTGCTCACCGCGATGGCCTGGCTGCTCGACGAGCGGCGCCGCTCCCCCGTCGGCCCGGACGACTACGCGGCGCTGCTGCACCAGTACGCCGCCCAGCAGCGCAAGGACCGGCGCCCCTACGTCGCGGAGAACCTCGACCCGGACACCGGCGAGTGGATCGCGGACTTCCCGGACCGCAGCGAGCACTACAACCACTCGACCTTCGCCGACCTGGTCCTGTCGGGTCTCCTGGGGCTGCGCCCGTCGGCGGACGAGACACTGCGGGTGCGGCCGCTCGTGCCTCGTTCATGGGACCACTTCGCACTTCAGAACGTTTCCTACCACGGCCGCGACGTGAGCGTCGTCTACGACCGGGACGGCAGCCACTACCGGCTGGGCGTCCGGGGACTGTGCGTCTGGGTGGACGGCCGGCTCGTGGCGTCGGGGCGTCCGGTGTCGGGGACGACGGTGGATCTGCGCTCCGCTCCGGTGCGGCGTCCCGAGCCGCTCGCCAACCGTGCCTTCAACCACAAGGGGGAGGGCTTCCCGCAGGCCACCGCGTCCTCCTCGGGTGACGGCACCCGGCCGGCGGCCGCGGTGGACGGCCGTGTCTGGTTCGACCGCGCACCGGCCAACCGCTGGGTGTCCGAGTCCGACGGCGCCCGGTCCGTGGAGTTCACGGTGACGACGGCCACCGAGGTCACCGTGGACCGGGCGCGGATCCACTACTACGACGAGGGGCCGGGCTCCGGCATCCGGGTACCCGCCGGCCACCGCCTCCAGTACCGGGACGGCGACCGCTGGCACGACGTACGGACGAGCCCCGGATCCGACCGCGCGCCGGCCCCGAACACGGCGACCTCCCTGCGGTTCGCGCCGGTCACCTCGGACCGGTTCCGCCTGGTCCTGACGGCCGCCAAGGGGTGCCGCGTCGCGCTCGCCGACCTCGAACTCCTCGGCACCCGGTGACAGGCTGAGGGGTGCGGCACAGGGCCACCCGCTGGTGGCCCTGTGCGCCCGGCCGCGGCCAGGCCGTCGCTCAGGCGCCGGCCGGGGGTGCGGCCTGCGGTCCTGCGACGAGCATGCGGTCCACGACCCGCGCCGTCGCGAGACCGTCCCCGGGCTCGCAGAAGTCCCTCCTGAACCGCACGTACTTCTCCAGGTACTCCGCTTCGACGGCATCGACGTCGCGCACGGCCTTGACCAGCTCTTCCGAGGTCTTCAGCAGCGGGCCGGGCGCCCGGGTGGTGAAGTCGAAGTACAAGCCGCGCAGCGAGTCCCGGTAGTGCTCCAGGTCATAGGTGAAGAACAGCATCGGCTTACCCGAGTGCGCGAAGTCGAAGAGCGCGGAGGAGTAGTCGGTGATCAGGACATCGGCGACGAGGTACAAATCGGCGATGTCCGGGTAGCGGGTGACGTCCCACACGAAGCCCCGGCCCGCGCCCGGTACGTTGTCGTGCACCCTGGGGTGCTTGCGGAAGAGCAGCACATGGTCGTGCCCGAGTTCGGCCTGGGCCGCGGCAAGATCGATCCGCAGATCGAGTTTGTACAGATTGCTCGCGTGCTTCTGGTCCTCCCGCCAGGTGGGGGCGTAGAGCACCACCTTCTTGCCCTCGGGCAGGCCGAGCCGCTCCCTGACCCGCGCGGCCCGCGCGTCACGGTCGGGAGCGTGGAAGACGTCGTTGCGCGGATAGCCGGTTTCGAGCAGGTCGCCTTCGATGGAGTACGCCCTGCGCATGATCTCCGTGGTGTACGCGTTCGGCGACACCACGAAGTCGAACTGCCGATAGCTGTGCGGCAGACCGGCGATGTAGGACGGGCTCGACTGCGGAGAGCCGAGCAGGTCCTTGCCGATCTTCTTCAGCGGCGTGCCGTGCCAGGTCTGTACGACCCGTTGCCCGGGGCGGGTGAGGAACCAGTCGCCTATCGCCGAGTTGACGACGACGTAGCGGCTGCGTGCCAGTGCCTCGTACCACGCGCGGCTGCCCCAGCCCACCACACGCGCTTCCGACGGCATCTCGGGCAGCCCCGCGTCCTGGGTCCAGATGTGCTCAAGGCCGGCCCCCCGGCGGACCAGTTCCTCGTAGACCGACCGAGGGGAGTCCGAGAACTGCTTGCCCCCGAGGCTGATGTAGAGGACCGAGTCGCGCAGGGGAAGTTCGCGCTGCTCGTGATAGTACGTTTCGCGCAGTATGCGCTGCTGGTAGGCGCCGTGCTCATCGGGGCCGAGCAGCCGCTCCGGCTCGATGAAGATGCGGTCGAAGTAGCGGCGGTCCACGGAGTAGGCACGCTGCGGGCCGCTCAAGGACATGGGCAGCTCGTGCACCTGCTCCGGACGCAGGGTCACCGGGACGTCCCCGGACTTGTCCCAGGCGTCCGCGTCGCGGAAGAACAGGTACCAGCGGCCGGGGCACAGGGGAAGCTCGGGACCGTGCGTCTGGGGGGCCGCCTCGGGCTTGATCCGAAGTGTGAACCGCCCGTCGGTGAGCTCGACCGGCAGCTCCTTCTCCTCGAAGCGGACGCCGTGCCGCAGGATGAACTTCTTCCCGGCCGACTCCTCACCGGGATACGTGCCCTCAAGCACCAGCTCCCCCGGCCCCGTCACGGTCATCGCGTCGACGACGGGCCGTACGGCTCGCGTTGCCAGCATCAGCCTGCCGGGCCCGTCGCGGTGGACGGCCAGCTCGCGGCCGGGGCCGAGCCCGTGCCTTGAGGTCGTGAAGCCCTCGGCGAGGGGGGCCTCCTGGGCCCGCCCGTCATCCCCGCGCAAGGTCACTTTGAATTGCCGGGTCCTGGTTCCCGGCAGGTCGTTCTCGGCCAGCTGGGCAAGGCTGAAGACCGCTTGGTGGTGCTGGAACGCGTCCGGGGAACCGGACAGCGGAGTGAGCGGGCTGTCGAGCCTGTCGTCGCCTTCGACGATGCGCACGGCGGTGGGGACCTCGGCGCCGCTCCGCGCCCTGGTGACGACTCGCAGTTCGCCGTCCGCGACGGTGCAGGACTCGACCTCCACAGCGGGCTGCCGCACCGTGATGCTCACGGCGTTCTTGATGAAGCCGACCACGAGATGTGAGCCGTCCGCCAGATGACGGACCTGGTTGTGCCCGGCCGTGCCCGCGTCGCGCTGGCGCACCCGGGCGCCGTAGGTCCCGCCCGGTCCCGGTATCCCGATGTAGAGAAACCACTGGCCGGCACCGAGCTTGGCGAGCTCGTTCAGCCGACGAGCGGGGACGACGACTTCGAAGCCCGACTGGTCGTAGCAGTGCAGCGCCTGTCCGGAGGCGGCGGTGGCCTGCTGGCTGACGGTGCGGCGCATGCGCAGTTTGATGCGGCGGCCGGTCTCGCCGTGCTCCAGCACCGCGAACCGGCCGATGGCGCGGCCCGATGAGCGCGGCAGGTTCGCGACAAACGCGTACCCTCCCCACACCAGATCGTCGCCGCGCCAGTCGACCGAGGTGAGCTGCGCCGTCACCGGCAGGTCGCGAGGCTTGAGCGCGGTTATCCGTTCGGGCAGCGCGAGGCTCCGCATCCCCGGCAGCACCAGGCGCGGGCGCCGGACGCCTGCCACGAGAAAGGCGCCCGGGTCCCTGCGCTGGCTCCGGACCACCTCGACAAGATCATCGGCACGCCCCTCGGCAGCGAGGTACCAGATGACGCGCGCAGCCGGACGGAGGGCGGTGAGCGCCCCCTCGCCGTGGGTGTCGAGCAGTTCCCGCGCCGTGGCACTCAACTCTTCGCGCTCGGCCTGCGAGCTCTCGGGGAAGAAGCGCAAGATCCTCTGCACTCTTGCCGATGCGAGATCGACGAGAGACTGCGCCATGAATAACGCCCTTCTTCCATGTGGCAGTTGACTTCAAGCCGTCATGCGTTGACCGAGTCTGCCTGCGATTGATGCGGATTTATCGTACGCAACCAATGAGGGGCACTTGCCGGAGTTGCGCGCCATCGGCCGGGCCCGGAGGCGAGGGTATCCGCAGCCCGGGAGACGTAAAGCCCCCGTACCGTCAACATCAAACATATTGTCGGCATTGCGCATCCCGAACGCTTTGAGTGCGTTTCGCTCCGATTTGCCTGAGCGGTTCGCGGCAGGGTGGGCGTTCACGGCGGCTGCGGGCACCTGCAATTGTGGACAGTTGTACGGATCTTGTAAAAAATTTCTGTGATGTAAATGACACTCTTCTGGACCGAAGGGGCGATTTAAGGCCTGGTTCACTTCCCCTTGGCTTGGCTGTCATGCATCCAGTTTCAGGCTTTCTTCCTGAAAGATGCGATATGTCCAAACTTCACGCGCGCCGCCAGGTCGGCATTCCTGGCACTGCAAATCCCCAAGGCGCAGGCCGATGGCACATCCATTGATATCGAAGTGCCGACAGGCGCATTCACCCGCTACGGCGCCAATAACGAACCATTCCCATAGCGCGTCGGGTTGAGGAAAGGCGCCCTCCTCTTCTGACGCCGGCCGATTGCGTACGACGCCCTCACGGAACTCGACGCCGTACGGCGGCTCCTTCTTGGACCCATGAATCCAGGACCCCACAAATCCCGGCTTCCCCCGCCGCTCCGGTGCGAGGGGCCGGCGGGCCCCTCGCACCGGAGCGGGCCGGCTCGGCCCAGCCGCGATCAGCCCAGCCGTAAGTGGTGCAGCATCATCAGCCCGGCCGCCATGCCCGCGGCCGGGACCTCACCGCGGGCGATCATGTCGGGCACCAGCTTGAGCGGTATCCACTCGCGGCGCGAGGACTCGAAGGCGTCGCAGGGCTCGCCGGTCCATTCGGCCTGCTCGCCCCAGTAGAAGTGGTGCCGGGCGTCGGTGAGACCGTTCGACGGCTCCACGGTCAGCAGCGGGCGCAGCGGTCCGGGGCGCCAGCCGGTCTCCTCCTCCATCTCCCGCGCGGCCGCCGCCGCGAGGCCCTCACCGTCCTCGACGACGCCCGCGGCGAGTTCCCAGCCCCAGCTGTCGGTGATGAACCGGTGCCGCCACAGGAGCAGCACCTCGTTCGCCTCGTTGACGACAGTGGCGGCGGCGACGGGGCGGAGCCGGATGACGTAGTGGTCGAGATGGTCGCCGTCCGGGAGGACGACATCAGCCAGATTGACCCGGAACCAGCGATTCTCGTACACAGTCTGTTCGTTCAGGTTCGTCCACTGCACAGTTCTGCCACCTTCTGACTAGTAGGTGGCCATATCGCAGCAGACCTGCGCTCACAGTGGTACGCGCAGCGATCCGTCGATCAGCTCCGCGGCCCGTTCCGCCTCCGCGCTGCCGCTCATCACCAGGTGCTCGCGAACGGAGCGCAGCCGGTCGCGCAGCCGCTGCGACTCCATGCCCCTGGCACGGTCCGCCATCTCCGAGGCCGTGACCGCCGCCCGGTCGGCCTCGCCCTGCCGCAGCTCGATGGTGGTCAGCATGGCCAGCCGGTGCACCCGGCCCCGGTCGTGCGCGGGCGTGCGCACCGCTGCCACCGCGTGCTCCCTGGCGGCGGGCAGGTCTCCGAGGCTCAGCAGCGCCTCCGCCACCTGGACGTTGACCAGTCCCGGCTGTACGTACCCCGTCTCGTCCGGCTCCTGGCCCGGCCGGATGCGCTCGGCCTCCGACTCGGCGCGCCGGATGGACTTCAGCGCGCTGCCGCCGTCGCCGAGATGGGCGTACGCCTTGGCCTGCATCGCGTGCAGATCGGCCGCGAGCGCGGGGGTGATGTCACGTCCGGCGGCCCGCAGCGCCGCCTCCGCGAACGCGACGGACTGCCGGTAGTCGGCCAGGAACAGCGACTGGTTGACCAGCATCGCGATCACATAGCCGCCCAGCCCCCGGTCCCCGCTCGCCTTGGCCAGCCGCAGCGCCTGGTGGAAGTAGCGCTGGGCGAGCCCGTGCGCGTCGGAGTCGTAGGCGCAGATGCCCGCGACGGCCACCAGCCCGCCCGTCGCCCGGTGCAGCTGACGCCCCATCGCGTCGCTGTAGCCACCGCGCAGCAGCGGGGCGGCCTCGGTGTTGAGGAAGCCGACGATGCGTGAACGCGTCGCGATACCGCCCGCCCTGCGGTACATGAGTTCGTAGTGGGCGCGGGCGGCGCGCAGTGTCGCTATGTCGGCCATGCCGACCCGGCTCGTACCGGCACGGGAGACGTCCGCGTCCTCCGGCGGGTTCTCCCACTCCCACACGGGCATCACCGCGGTGGTCCCGGTGACGGCCGGGGCGGCGACGACGTGCGGGCGCTGCTGTTCGTCGGAGCGCCACAGCGCGGTGGCCCGTTCGACGAACCCGGTGAGCGAGGACCCCTGCCCCGGAGCGCGTCCGTCGTGGGCCGCCATGCCGATGTCGTCGAGCGAGACGGCCCTGCGCAGGCGGGAGCCGAGCACTTCGCAGATCAGGTCCGGCACCTGGCCGCGCGGGCGCTGGCCCTTCAGCCAGCGGGCGACGGCGGTGTGTTCGTACCGCAGGCACAGGCCCCGGCCGCGGCCGGCCCGGTTGACGTGCGCGGCGAGCCCGGCCCGGGAGACACCCGCCTCATCGATCAGAGCCTCTAGCAGAGTGTTGGGCTCCATTGCCCCCATTGCCCCCTCCGGTGGGTCGGCACGCCAGGACGTGTCGCCCCAGTGGAGCACGATTCACACGGGGTGTGAACGGAATGCCCGAACCGTCCCGCTGCGCACGCTGTTGCGCGGACCCGCGAATGGCTTGACTGAGTCCCTCGCAAGAGGCGGCCGGGTCGTCTGCTCCCCCTCGTACAGCACGACGACCCACACCCGCGCCGTCCGCTCTGCCGACCTGCCCGACACTCCGCGGCAGAGCGGACGGCGCCGGATCGCACGACCCACTGCCCACTGATCGGAGGGTGGCCGCGGGTCGGCCGGGCGCCGGGTTCCCCCGGACCCGGTCGGGGCCCGTGTGCGGTCCCCCGCCTCCGGGCGAGCACACAGGAGGGGCGTGTCCGGTGGCCGGACACGCCCCTCCTCCGCCTGTGCGCCTGAGCCGTTACGCGCCGCGCAGCACCGCGCCCGTGCGCTCGGCGGCCAGCGCCACCGCGGCGTCCCGGGCGGCGGTGGCCTCGTCGACGGTCAGCGTGCGGTCGGCGGCACGGAACCGCAGCGCGTACGCCAGGGACTTGCGGCCCCCGCCGATCTGCTCACCCGTGAAGACGTCGAACAGCCGCAGCGATTCGAGGAGTTCGCCCGCGCCCTCGCGCAGCGCCCGCTCCACCTCTGCGGCGGGCACGTCCTGCTCCACGACCAGCGCGACGTCCTGGGTCGCCACCGGGAAGGTGGAGATCCTGGGCGCCTGGAGCGCGCCGTCCACGGCCTGCTCCAGGACGTCGAGCTCGACCTCCATGGCGCAGGTGCGCTCGGGCAGGTGGAGCTCCTTGATGACGCGCGGGTGCAGCTCACCGGCGTGCCCGAACAGGGTCTCCTCGCCGTTGACCGTCACGTACAGCGCGGCGCAGCGGCCCGGGTGCCACGGCGCGTGCTGCCCGGCGCGGATCGTGAGCTCGACACCGGCCTCACGGGCGATGGTGCGGGCTGCCTCGACGGAGTCCGCCCAGTCGGCCGGGCGGCCCTTGCCCCACCAGCCGGCCTGCTCGCGGGCGCCTGCGAGGACGACCGCGGCGCGGCGCGGCTGACGCGGGAGCGCCGCGTTCAGCGAGGCGATCTCCTCGTCGGTGGGGCGCCGGTCGACGGGGAGCCGGACAGGCTTGGTCTCCTGGCCTGTCAGTGGGGTCTCCCCTGCTCGAACGGAGCTGAGAGCTTGGGGAATGAAGACGAGACCGGTCTCGAAGAGCGCGAGGTCGTGGCTGCCCCGGCCGTCGTTGCGCCGCAGTGCGCCGAGGAGGCCCGGCAGCAGCGTGGTGCGCAGCGACGGCTCCTCGTCGGAGAGCGGGTTGACGAGCCTGACCGTGCGGCGGCGGTCGTCGGCCGCGTCCAGGCCCAGCTGGTCCAGGACCGCTTCACCGGTGAAGGGGTAGTTCAGCGCCTCGACATAGCCCGCGCCCGCGAGGGCCCGGCCGACGCGGCGGTGCAGCCGCTGGCGGTCGGTGAGGCCTCGGCCGGAGGGCGGCGTGGGGAGCGTGGACGGGAGGTTCTCGTAACCCTCCAGCCGGATGACCTCCTCCGCCAGGTCGTTCGGCTCGTTCAGGTCGGGCCGCCAGGGCGGCGCGGTGACGAGCAGTTCGTCCTGTCCGTAGACGTCGCAGCCGACCTCCTGGAGGCGGCGTACGACGGTCTCGCGGCCGTAGGCGACACCGGCCACCCTGTCCGGGTGGTCGGCCGCCATCGTGATGGTGCGCGGGCCGGACGGGGCGGTCACCTCGGTGACCCCCGCCTCCGCGGTGCCACCGGCGAGCAGCACCAGCAGGTCCACGGTGCGCTGCGCGGCAGCGGCGGCGGCCTGCGGGTCGACGCCGCGCTCGAAGCGCTTGGACGCCTCTGAGGCCAGCTTGTGGCGGCGCGCGGTGCGGGCGATCGAGATCGCGTCGAAGTGCGCGGCCTCGATGACGACCTCGGTGGTGCGGGTGTCCTCCTCCGCGTCCGCGATCTCGGTGTTGGCCCCGCCCATGACACCGGCCAGGCCGATCGGCCCGCGGTTGTCGGTGATGACGAGGTCGGCCGGGTCCAGGACCCGGACGGCGCCGTCGAGGGTGGTGAGCTTCTCGCCCCGCTCGGCGCGGCGCACCCCGATCGGGCCGTCGATCCGGGTCCGGTCGTAGGCGTGCAGCGGCTGGCCGAGTTCGAGCATCACGTAGTTGGTGACGTCGACCGCGAGCGAGATCGGCCGCATCCCGGCCTTCTGGAGCCGGCGCCGCAGCCAGATCGGGGAGCGGGCCTCGGGCTGCAGGCCGACCACGGTGCGCGCGGTGAAGCGGGAGCAGCCGATCGGGTCCGCGACCTGGACCGGGTAGCCGTACGCGTTCGGCGCGGGCACGTCCAGGAGGGCCGGGTCGCGCAGCGGCAGACCGTAGGCGATGGCGGTCTCACGGGCGACGCCGCGCATCGACAGGCAGTAGCCCCGGTCGGGGGTGACGGCGATGTCGAGGACCTCGTCGACGAGCTGGAGCAGCTCGATCGCGTCGGTACCGACCTCGTGCTCCGGCGGCAGCACGATGATGCCGCCGCTGCCGTCGTCGCCCATGCCCAGCTCGTCGCCGGAGCAGATCATGCCGTGCGAGGTCTTGCCGTACGTCTTGCGCGAGGCGATCGCGAAGTCGCCGGGCAGGACCGCGCCGGGGAGGACCACGACGACCTTGTCGCCGACGGCGAAGTTACGGGCGCCGCAGACGATCTCCTGCGGCTCACCGGTGCCGTTGGCGGAGCCGACGTCCACCGTGCAGAAGCGGATGGGCTTCTTGAAGCCCTCCAGCTCCTCGATGGTGAGCACCTTTCCGACGACCAGCGGGCCCTTGAGGCCGGCGCCGGTCTGCTCGACCGTCTCGACCTCAAGGCCGACGGCGACGAGCTTGGCCTGTACGTCACGGCCGGTCTCGGTGGCAGGCAGGTCGACGTACTCCCGCAGCCAGGAAAGCGGGACGCGCATCAGATCTCCATCCCGAAGGGCCGGGTGAACCGGACGTCGCCTTCGACCATGTCTCGCATGTCTTCTACGTTGTGGCGGAACATCAGCATCCGCTCGATGCCGAACCCGAAGGCGAATCCGCTGTACTTCTGGGGGTCGACGCCGCAGGCGATGAGCACCTTCGGGTTGACCATGCCGCAGCCGCCGAGCTCGATCCAGCCCTCGCTGCCGCAGGTGCGGCAGGGGCGGTCCGGGTTGCCGACGGACTCGCCGCGGCAGACGTAGCAGACCATGTCCATCTCGGCGGACGGCTCGGTGAACGGGAAGAAGTTCGGCCGCAGCCGGGTCTTCATGTCCGGGCCGAAGAGCGCCTGGACCATGTGGTCGAGGGTGCCCTTGAGGTCGGCCATGGTGAGGCCCTCGTCGACGGCGAGCAGCTCGATCTGGTGGAAGACCGGGGTGTGCGTCGCATCCAGCTCGTCGGTCCGGTAGACCCGGCCGGGGCAGACGACGTAGACGGGGGGCTCGCGGTCGAGCAGCGTGCGGGCCTGGACCGGCGAGGTGTGGGTGCGCAGGACGACACCGGACTCGTCGTTCTTCGCGCCGTCGGCACCCTCGACGAAGAAGGTGTCCTGCATCTGCCGGGCCGGGTGGTCGGGCACGAAGTTCAGGGCGTCGAAGTTGAACCACTCGGCCTCGGCCTCCGGGCCCTCCGCGACCTCGTAGCCCATGGCCACGAAGACGTCGGCGACGCGCTCCATGATCGTCGTCAGCGGGTGGCGGGCGCCGGCCGGGGTGCGGTCGTAGGGCAGCGTGACGTCCACCGCCTCCTCGACCAGGACCCGGGCGTCCCGCTCGGCCTCCAGCTCCGCCTGGCGGGCGGCGAGCGCCCGGCCCACGGCGGCGCGGGCCTGGCCCACGCGCTTGCCCGCCTCGGCCTTGGCCTGCGGCGGCAGCGCGCCGATCTCGCGGTTGGCGAGGGACAGGGGCGAGGTACCACCGGTGTGCGCGGTCTTCGCCTGGGCGAGCGCGTCGAGGTCGCCCGCGGCGGCGAAGGCGGCGAGCGCCTCGTCCCGGATGCGCTCGATCTCTTCCGGTTTCAGTGCCTCGACCTCGACTGGGTCGTACGACTTGTTCGGTGCCGACATCTCTTCCCGTACTTCCGATTGGCTGGTGGCGCGACCCCGCTCGACGACTGGAGGACGCAAAGGTGCCAATGGTCGAGTCTAAGGGCCACAAGGTGTGGGAGGCGCCCGCGGGCCGCCCGGCCCCTACTTCATGTAGGCCGGCGTGCTCACGGGCAGGATAAATCGGAATTCGGCGCCGCCGCCGGGGCCGCGGCCGACGGTGATCGTGCCGCCGTGCGCCTCGACGATGCCTTTGACGATGTAGAGGCCCAGGCCCGTGCCACCGCGCTTGCTGCCCCGCCAGAAGCGGGTGAAGACGCGGCCCATCGACTCCTCGGGGATGCCGGTGCCTTCGTCGCTCACGGTGACGGCCGTTCCCTTCTCGTCGCTCTTGGCCGGTGCGGGTGCCACCTCGATGGTGACGGTTCCCTCGCCGTGGCGCACCGCGTTTTCCAGCAGGTTGCCCAGCACCTGGTCGACCTTGTCCGGGTCGGCCCAGACAGCGGGCAGCGGCTGGCAGGTGCGGACGAGGAAACGGTCCGGCGCCTGGCCGTTCGCGGTGAGCGCCTGGATGTGGCGCTCCACGGCCGCCGAGAGGTCCACGGGCTGGCGGCGCAGCTCCAGCCGGCCCGAGTCGATCCGGGAGATGTCGAGCAGCTCCGTGATGAGCCGGGTGACGCGGTTGGCGTCGGCGTAGACCGTCTCCAGCATCAGCCGCTTCTGGTCGTCGGTGAACCGCTCCCATTTCGCCAGCAGCGTGGCGGTGAACCCCTTGACGGAGGTCAGCGGCGAGCGCAGCTCGTGTGCGACGGTGGCGATCAGCTCGGCGTGGCTGCGCTCGGTACGGCGGCGGGCCTCGGTGCCGCGCAGGCTGACCACCAGCCGTCGGACGGGCCCGGTGGGGCTCTCGCGTACGTAGCGTGCGGAGACGAGGACCTCACGGCCGCCGGGCAGCAGCAGATTCCGTTCGGGCTGGCCGACCCGGGTGGCGAGGCCGCCGTAGGGGTCGGTCAGCTCCCACCAGCGGCGGCCCTTGAGGTCCTCCAGCGGCAGCGCGTGCTCCAGCGGGCGGCCGAGGGCGGCGGCCCTGGGCATGGCGGTGATCCGTGCGGCGGCGGCGTTGAAGCAGATCACCCGGCCGGTCTCGTCCGCGACGACGAGCCCGTCGGGAAGGTCGTCGGGGTCCAGCCCCGGACCGGCGGGGCCGGCGTCCGGGTCCGCGTCCACGCGCACGTGGGCCGCGTCCGTCGCCTGCCGTCCACTCATGCCGACAGCCATATTCCCGTACCCCACCTCTCGAACCGGTGCAGTGGGCCCCCGAGTTCGTCACCCTACTAGTCGTCGGTGACGGAGCGACACCCTGCGTCGCTCCGAGAGACGACCGGCCGGGTCAGCCCGCGCTGCGGGGCGGGCGCTGGGCGCGCGCGGAGGCGTACAGGCAGACGGCGGCGGCGGTGGCGAGGTTGAGGCTCTCCGCCTTGCCGTGGATCGGCACCCGCACCACGGCGTCGGCCAGCGCCCGGGTCTCCTCCGGCAGGCCCCAGGCCTCGTTGCCGAAGACCCAGGCGGTGGGGCCGCCCATGGTGCCCGCGTCGAGTTCGTCGTCGAGGTCGTCCTCGCCCGCGCCGTCGGCGGCCAGGATCCGCGAGCCCGCGTCCCGCAGCCCCTGTACGGCCTGCTCGACGGGCACCCCGACGGCCACCGGCAGGTGGAAGAGCGAACCCACGGACGCGCGCACCGACTTGGGGTTGTAGAGGTCGACCGAGGCGTCGGTGAGGATCACGGCGTCGGCGCCCGCCGCGTCGGCGCAGCGCAGCACCGTACCGGCGTTCCCGGGGTCCCGGACGTTCGCCAGGACGGCGACGAGCTTCGGCCGCGCGGCGAGGACCGACTCGAACGGCGAGTCGAGGAAGCGGCAGACGCCGATCAGGCCCTGCGGGGTCACGGTCTGCGAGACGTCGGCGAGCACCTCGCTGTCGGCCAGGTGCACCCGTGCGCCCGCCGCGAGGGCCGCGTCGATGATGGCCTCGTACCGTTCGGCTGCCTCTGCGGTGGCGAACAGCTCGACCAGGGTCGCCTCACCGTCGCCGCCCCGGTGGGCCGCGGCCTCGCGCACGGCCTGCGGCCCCTCGGCGATGAACCTGCGCTCCTTGCCGCGGAAGTTGCGCCTGGCCAGCCGCCGGGCGGCGGCGACCCGTGGCGATCGCGGGGAGATCAGTTCAGGGATGCCCATGATCGGCGGCGAGCCTCTCTGCGTACGAAGGTGCGGGTCGTGACAGGTGGTGACGGGGGTGCAACGCACCGGACCCGCAGACGACGAGCGCCTGCGGGTCCGGCTCAATACCAGGAAGTGCGGCCCTGAATCAGGCGGCCTTCGGGGCGTTGACGTCGCTCGGGAGGGCCTTCTGGGCCACCTCGACGAGGGTCGCGAACGCGTTGGCGTCGTTCACCGCGAGCTCGGCCAGGATCTTGCGGTCCACCTCGATGTTGGCGGCCTTCAGACCCTGGATGAGGCGGTTGTACGTCATGCCGTTCTGGCGGGCAGCGGCGTTGATGCGCTGGATCCACAGCTGACGGAAGTCGCCCTTGCGCTTCTTGCGGTCGTTGTAGTTGTAGACCAGGGAGTGGGTGACCTGCTCCTTGGCCTTGCGGTACAGGCGCGAGCGCTGACCGCGGTAGCCGCTGGCGGCTTCGAGAATTGCCCGGCGCTTCTTGTGGGCGTTGACTGCCCGCTTGACGCGTGCCACTTGTTAACTCCTTGTAGCGGGGCCGTGGTCGTACTCACACGGCCCGGAAACGAATTGGTCCCGGTCGGATCGAGGGCGCGCCCCCGGATTCACCGGGGGCGACGGCCTCACTTGCCGAGAAGCTTCTTGATCTTCTTGGCGTCGGCCGGAGCCACGACGACCGTGCCGGTCAGCGAGCGGGTCTTCTTGGACGACTTGTGCTCAAGAAGGTGGCGCTTGCCGGCCCTCTCGCGGAGCACCTTGCCGGAGCCGGTGATCTTGAAGCGCTTGCTGGCACCGCTGTGCGTCTTGTTCTTCGGCATCGCGCCGTTCTCTCCTCGTCAGTGGCGCCCCTCCCGGTGCGGGCACCGGGCCGCAGGGGCGTCAGGTCTTGATGGGATTCCGGGGGGACCCGGGGGCGCCTGGATGGCGACCCCCGAAGGTCACGCCTCGGAAGGTGTCTCGGCCGGAGCCTCTGAGGACGCCTCGGCCGGAGCCTCGGCAGCCTCGTCCGCGGACTCGGCGTCGTCGGGGGCGTACCCCTGGCGCTCCGCCTTGCGGGCGGCCTGGGCCTCGCGGGCCTCGGCCATGGCTTCGGTCTTCTTCTTGTGCGGGCCAAGAACCATGATCATGTTCCGGCCGTCCTGCTTCGGGTTGGACTCGATGAAGCCGAGTTCCTCCACGTCCGAAGCGAGACGCTGGAGCAGTCGGAAGCCCAGCTCGGGGCGGGACTGCTCACGACCACGGAACATGATCGTGATCTTGACCTTGTCACCCTGCTTGAGGAACCGGACGACGTGACCCTTCTTGGTGTCATAGTCGTGCGGGTCGATCTTCGGCCGGAGCTTCATCTCCTTGATGACCGTGTGCGCCTGGTTCTTGCGCGCCTCACGGGCCTTCATGGCCGACTCGTACTTGAACTTCCCGTAGTCCATGAGCTTGCACACGGGCGGACGGGCGGTAGCCGCCACCTCGACCAGGTCGAGGTCGTACTCCTGTGCAAGTTCCAGGGCCTTGGCAAGCGGGACAATCCCGACCTGCTCGCCGCTGGGACCGACAAGTCGCACCTCGGGTACGCGAATCCGGTCGTTGATGCGGGGCTCGGCGCTGATGGATCCTCCTCGGTAGCACCACGCGGCCGCCTGGCGGACAGCCACGTAACGTCTGTTTCGACAGACCAACCGTTGCGGAGGCAAGAAAAATGCCCCGGACGGGACACAGGCGGGGCTCCTGGAAAACCGGAGCACCGTCGCGGTCAACCGCGGGGCGCATCGGGCGGCTCCATCGTCCGTACGGAACGATGGGCGCCACCTGACCGGTGACCCGCCGTCCTGGGGACGGTCAGGTGGGAGATCGGAGCCTCCACTTGTGGGCCGGGCACATAGATGCCCAGCCGGTCGTTACACAAGGTTAGCAGCTCGGCCGGGCGGGCGCTAACCGGTCGTCGCGGGCACTCCCGCAGCGGGGCCGGGCCCGGCGTGGGCCTATCGTATGAGACATGAGCGACGCGACCCCCACCACTGATTCCCCCGGCTTCGACGAGATGGCCCGCGACATCGCGGAGGTGCCGGCGGTCGAGGTCATCGTGACGGTCGCGGTCAACCTGATGAGCGCCGCCGCCGTGAAACTCGGACTGACCGAGGACGGCGACGAGCACAAGGACCTCGACGAGGCCCGCAAGCTGGTCCACGCGCTGGCCGGCCTGCTGGACGCGAGCACCACCGAGATCAGCTCCTTCCACGCGGCTCCGCTGCGGGACGGCCTGAAGTCGCTCCAGCTGGCGTTCCGCGAGGCCTCGCTCGTACCGGACGAGCCGGGCCGGGGTCCCGGCGAGAAGTACACCGGACCGGTCTTCGGCTGAGCCGGTACGCCCCTTCCCTGCTGTTTCCTCTCCGACGAACGTGAGCCCCCGCCCTTTGTGGACGGGGGCTCACTGCGTGCGAGGGCCGGAATCAGGCCTCCGCGGCCTCCGCGGTCTGCTCGTCGCGTCCGGCGACGGGGTGGGTCACCCGGTGGGCCAGCGCCGCGATGACACCGCCGACCAGGGGCGCCACCAGGAACAGCCAGAGCTGGGAGAGCGCCGCACCGCCGGCGAAGATCGCCGGGCCCAGACTCCGCGCCGGGTTCACGCCGGTTCCGGTCAGCGGGATGCCGACCAGGTGGATCACCGCGAGGGAGAGGCCGATGGGCAGCCCGTCGAATCCGACGACGGCGAGCTTGTGGGTCACCGCGAGCACGACGAACACCAGCAGGAAGGTGAGCACCACCTCGGCAAGGAACGCGCCGCCCATGTTGATGTGCACGTCAGAGCGGTCCCCGTAGCCGTTGCTGCCGAACTTGCCGCTCGTCTTCAGTCCGGGCACCTGCTTGGCCAGCAGGAACAGCAGGGCGGCACCGGCGATACCACCGAGGAGCTGCGCGATCCAGTACGTCACCGCGGTGCGTACGTCGATCCGCCGGGCCGTCAGCATTCCCAGGGTGACCGCCGGATTGAGATGACAGCCGGAGATCGGGCCGAGTGCGTAGGCCAGGGCCAGAAGCACGAAGCCGAAGGCCAGCGCGATGCCGACGGTCCCGATGAACTGGACACCGAGCACCGCTGATCCGACGGCGAAGAAGACCAGCAGGAGCGTGCCCAGGAACTCCGATGCCGCCATTCGCGTCTGCATACAACCACCTCGCGAAGATCGTCCGCTTTCTTCGCAATTCTCCGACTCCGCACCCCGTTGCGCGCGTTGAGCCGAGGGGGTGATCAGCGAGTGAACAGGGCGTCACCCGGTGCGTTCGCGTCGGCCGGGAGCAGCGCGAGGTCCAGGCCCCGGACCAGCCGGGCCCGCAGCACCTCGCTGGCGGCCAGCGACCGCGCGACCCGGCCCGCCGCCTCCGCGGGGTCGGCGTCCGCCGCGAGCACCAGGGCGAGCGTGCCGTCGGCGCGGCCCGGACCGAGGTGGGCGCGGAGCACCGCGGGTTCGGCGGCGACGGCCTCGCGCACCGCGGAGGTGACGGCGGGGTCGTCCAGCGGGTCGGCGCTGGTCCGGCCCTCCGCGAGGGCCAGCAGCGCGGAGCCGGTCACCTCGAAGGCCACCGGGCCCGCGAGGTCGAGCACCAGGGTGTCCGCCTTCTCGTGCACGGCTGCCTGGAGCGCCTGGTGCAGGGGTACGGCGACGGGGCGGGCCTGCGGGTCCCAGCGGGCCAGCGAGGCGGTGGAGGTGAAGGCGGGCAGGGCGCGGCGGTCACCGGCCTGGAGGGTGGGGACGGCCATGTCGCTGGTCTTCTCCCGGCGCAGCCCCTTCTCGTCCTCCTCCACCTCGCCGAGGACGGCGACCACGGGGACCAGCAGCCTGGCCCCCCTGAGGGCTTCGAGCACCGGGCCGACGGCCTCGCGGTTCTCGGCCCAGGCGGACAGGGCCGAGGTCAGGGCGGGGTCTGCCGTGCCGTCGTCGTCGGAGTATCCGGGGTCCGGAATGTTCTTCTGCGCCACAGGGCGAGCGTAGTGCCTGGCCGTGGCCGTCCTGCCGACAGGTCGGATCCGGGCGCCGGGAGGCCGCTCGTGCGGTGCGCCGGGGGTGCGCCGGTCAGCGGCGCGGGAAGACCGGCCGCCCGTTGCGGCCGCGCCACAGCACCACGGCCAGCCCGAGCAGGAGGGCGCCGAGGCCGCCCGCGACCGGGGCCAGCCAGCCCGCGGGCCCCTCGTCCTCGCGGGCCGGGGTGGGGCCGGATCCGAAGTACTTCTCGCGGTAGCCCGCCGCGGTGGAGTCCGGGCGCAGACCGGCCGGACGGAGCTCGGCACCCGCCTTGATGGCCGCGGCCGGGTCGACCATGCCGTAGCCCCGTGAGTCGTCCCGGCCGCCCGCGGGGGAATCGCGCGCGGTGTCCGTGAGGAGCTTCTTGATCTGGGCGGGCGTGAGGCCGGGGTGGGCGGCCCTGACCAGGGCGACCGCGCCGGAGACGAAGGCGGACGCGGCCGAGGTGCCCCACTCCACGTAGTACTGCCGGTCCGGTGCGGGGACGACGATGTCGTCCCCGGGGGCGCTCACGGCGGCGTACCAGCGGCGGGTGGAGAAGGAGGCGTGGGTGCCGTAGCGGTCGACGGCGGCGACCGCGATCACTCCGGGGTAGGCGGCGGGGTACGAGATGTGGTCACCCTTCTCGCCGCTGTTGCCGGCTGACGCGACGACGACCGCGCCCTTCTTCAGCGCGTACTGGACGGCCGCGTCCTCGCCCGGCTCCGGATGGGCGGACTCGCTGTCGTCGCCCAGCGAGAGGTTGATGACGTCGGCGCCGTGGTCCGCGGCCCAGCGGATGCCGTCCGCGAGGGCCGTGCCGCGGGACTTGCGGGCCTTGGCCCGGTCCGGGTCGCTCGCCTCCAGGATGACCCGGACGGGGAGGATCTTCGCCTGGGGCGCGATGCCGAGCACCCCGTCGTCGTCCGAGGCCCCGTGGCCCCGGCCCGCGATGATCGCGGCCATCGCGGTGCCGTGCCGTGCCCAGGACCGGTCGCCCCGTCCGGCGCCGAAGCCGATCATGTCCTTGCCGGGCAGTACCTGGCCCGCCAGATCGGGCAGGCTGCTGTCCACCCCGGTGTCGACGACGGCGACGGTGATGCCCTTGCCCCGGCTGGTCCGCCAGGCCTCGTCGGTGTGGAGTGCGTCCAGGCCCCACTGCTGGGCCCGGATGGTGTCCGCCCGCGCCGGTGACGCGGGCAGCAGCGCGAGCGCGGTGGCGGCGCAGACCGCGCCGAGGGCGCGGTGGCGGCGGGCACGGCGGGTCGCTCGGGACACTCTGGTCACTCCTGGCACTCGGGGATCACTCCGGTTTCTCCGTGCGCTCTGTGACGGCCCTGCGCAGACCGCGTTCGACCAGGCCCGCCAGGCCCTTGGCCTCGTGGCCGAGCCCGGCCTGGGCGGCGGCGGTCGTGGCGTTCCGGGCCATGGCCTCGGCAGCGGGCTGCGGGGCGGTGACCGCACGCCCGTCGGCGAAACCGGAGACCGCGAACACCACGACGGGGACCTCGGTCAGTACCTGCACGCTCCAGCTGGCGCGCTGCTTGTCGCCGAATCCGGCGGCCGGGGTGCCCTTGACGGGATACGCGCGCGGCATCAGATCGGTGCGCGCGTCCAGGTGCTGACCGGTGAACCGGGTGCTGAGCGCCCGCATGGCCTCGGTGTCGCCCTCGGTGAAGAGCAGCCCGACGGTGGTGACGCTGCTGGACGTCGCGTCCGTGTACGTGGCGCGCAGCAGCCTGGCGCAGCCGGCCGGGCGCACCGTCTTCAGCAGCAGCGGGTCCAGAGCCGTCGCGCAGCCGCTGTCCGGGGCGACGGCGAGCCTGGTCCAGACCCGGTCGGAGCCGCCGGGCCCCGCGCCGTCGCCCTTGAGGGTGCGCGGGAAGAGGGTGTCCACGGGCACGCTGTGCCAGGCGGCGCGGCCCACGTTGTAGGTGCTGTGGGCCGCCGGATCGGCCGAGGAGTCGCTGATCAGCCAGCTGCCGGTGGCCGCGCCGCCGATCAGGCCGAGCCCGAGCACGACGCAGACGGCGGCGGCCGCGGTCCTGAAGGGGCTCCTGGTCCGTACGGGGCGGAGCCTGGTGGTGGTCTCGGCGGGCGTCTCGGCCGGGGGGAGGAACTGCGGCGGCCAGCCGGCGGGCGGCGCGGCGGGCTCCTCTGACCACCGGGGCGGCGCGCCGAGCTCCACGGCGCCCACCGGGCGGCGCCGGGTCGCCGCGGGCGGCGTCGCGGGGCGGGGCGGGAAGGCCGGAGCGGCGGGGGGCCCGGTGGGGCGCGGCGGTGCCGGTGGCACGGGCCGGAGCCGGGCGGTCGACTCCACGGCGGGCGGTGCGGCGGCGGGCGGCTTCGCCGGGACTGCGACCGGGGCTGCGGTTGCCTCGGGTGCGGGCGGTGCAGGCGGTGCGGGCGGTGCGGATGCGGCAGATGGTGCGAGTGCGGGTGCGGCGGGCGATGTGGATGCGGCAGACGGTACGGATGCGGCGGCCGATGCGGATGCGGCAGGTCCCGGGGGCGTGGGCGCCCGGCCGTCCGGCGGGGTGGCCGGGCGTGGCGGGACGGGAGCGCGCTGCGCCTCGGTACTCATCAGCCCCCCTGGTCCGTTCCGTACCGCACGCGGATCGCCGCCACAGGCAGGCTCGTTGCGCGCCGCGTGACCGTCACTCTACGGGCTGCGGCACCCCTGATGGGAGCGGGCCGCCGGGCGCCGGACCGATCTGCGCAGATCATCCCCCTACCCAGCGGTACAGGTGTCTGGCAAGCTGCGGCCATGACTGCCCGCGCCGCTGACCGGACCCGCTACAACCGGGCCACCGCCCATCTCGATGCCCCGATCGCCGTCGTCGATCTGGAGGCCTTCGATGCCAACGCCGACGACCTGGTACGCCGTGCGGCCGGGAAGCCGGTCCGGGTGGCGAGCAAGTCGGTGCGCTGCCGTGCCCTGCTGGAGCGGGTGCTCGCGCGGCCCGGCTTCGCCGGGATCATGTCGTTCACGCTGGCCGAGTCGCTGTGGCTGGCCCGTGCCGGGTTCGAGGACGTGCTGCTGGCCTATCCCTCGGCCGACCGGCCGGCGTTCGCGGAGCTCGCCGCGGACCCGAAGCTGGCCGCCGCCGTGACGGTGATGGTGGACGACCACGCGCAGCTGGAGCTGATCGACGCGGCGCGTGCCGGGGGCGGCGAGGAGATCCGGGTCTGTCTGGAGCTGGACACCTCGCTGCGGATGCTCGGCGGCCGGGTCAGGATCGGGGCGCTCCGCTCGCCCCTGCGCTCCCCCGCCCAACTGGCCGAGCTGGCCCGGTCCGTGGCCCGCAGGCCCGGTTTCCGGCTGGTGGGTCTGATGGCGTACGAGGGCCATATCGCCGGGGTCGGTGACTCGGTCGCGGGGCGCCCGCTGCGGTCCCGGGCGATCCGGCTGATGCAGGCCTCCGCCCGGCGGGAACTGGCGGTCCGGCGCGCCGAGGTGGTGCGGGCGGTACGGGCCGTGGCGCCGGACCTGGAGTTCGTGAACGGCGGCGGCACCGGCAGTGTGCAGCACACCGCCGCGGAGCACGCGGTGACGGAGATCGCGGCCGGTTCCGGGCTGTACGTGCCCCGGCTGTTCGACAACTACACCTCGTTCACGGCCCGTCCGGCGGCCCTGTTCGCCCAGCCGGTGGTACGCAGGCCCGGGGTGGGTGTGGTGACGGTGCTCGGTGGCGGTTACCCGGCGTCCGGTGCGGCCGGTCCCGACCGGCTGCCGGTCCCGTACCTGCCGGAGGGGCTGCGCTACGACCCGCAGGAGGGCCCTGGCGAGGTGCAGACCCCGCTGCTCGGCGCCCCGGCCGACGATCTGCTGATCGGTGACAAGGTGTGGTTCCGGCACGCCAAGGCCGGTGAACTGTGCGAACGGTTCGACGAGTTGCAGCTGATCGAGGGGGACCGGATCACGGCGACCGTGCCGACGTACCGGGGCGAGGGCCGCACCTTCCTCTGAACCCGGGGCGGCGTCAGGGAGCCACGGAGCTGCCGACGCCGCCGTTCGTCGCGCTGTCACCGATCGGCCGGATGCCCTTGGTGAGGGTGTCCATGAGGGAGAGCGGGGGCCCGTCGGGGCCGGCGTCGAAGGCGTAGCGCACGACGACGAGCGACTCGCTGCCGACGCTCGACGGAAAGACGAGCGACTGCACGTAGCCGCCGGGGCCCTTCCCGGTGACGACCTTCCAGCGCACCTCGTAGCCGGTGCGTCCCGCCACGCTGACCGAGGCGGCGGCGAGCTGCTTGTGGGACGTGATGCCGCCGTGGATACGGGTGCCGACGGCGTTCTCCTGGTACGCGGCGTCCGCCGCGTCGGCTATGTCGTCCTTGGCGAGCTTCTCCGCGGTGTCGGCGTCGGCGGCGTTGGGGGTCCGCGTGGTCACCGTGCCGTGGTAGCAGAAGTCCCCGGAGCTGCCGGGGCAGCTGTAGGAGCGGGCGGTGCGCATCGTGAGCACCCCCTCCACGGTGCTCTCCGGCTTCTCCCACCCGTCGGGGATCGGCAGGGTGATGCCGTTGAGCTGGTCCACGAGCACGGCCGGGTCGCCGCCGTCTGCCGGGGCGTCCGGCGAGGGGCTGTCGCCGGGGCCGTCGTGGGTGGCGGTGTCCGGGGGCGGGGTGCTGCTCGACCGGGCCACCGGGCGCGTGCCGTCGTCGTCCCTGCCGAGCAGCACCGCTCCGGTCACCGCCGCGCCGACGACGACCGCACCGGCCACCACCATGGCGACGATCCGGCCGCTTCCGCCGCCGCTCCCCCGGCCGGGCCCGGCGGGGGAAGCGGACTGCGCGGGGACGTACGGCGGTACCGCGGCGGCGTACGGGCGGGTGTGGCCGGTCCACGCCGTACCGTCCCACCACCGCTCGTGGCCCGGTACGGCGGTGTCCGGATACCAGCCGGGCGGCGTCGCGTTGCTCATCGCCCCACTCTAGGTTCCGGACCTTGCGGACATGGTCTAGAGGGGCGTGACGTAGGCGCCTGAGATGCCGCCGTCGACGAGGAAGTCCGTGGCGTTGACGAAGGAGGAGTCGTCGCTCGCCAGGAAGGCGACCGCGGCCGCGATCTCGGTCGCCTCCGCGAACCGGCCGAGCGGAATGTGCACCAGTCGGCGGGCGGCGCGCTCCGGGTCCTTGGCGAACAGTTCCCGGAGCAGCGGGGTGTTGACCGGTCCCGGGCACAGCGCGTTGACCCGGATGCCCTCGCGGGCGAACTGGACGCCCAGTTCACGGGAGATCGCGAGCACCCCGCCCTTGGACGCGGTGTAGGAGATCTGCGAGGTGGCGGCGCCCATCCTGGCGACGAAGGAGGCGGTGTTGATGATCGAGCCCCGCCCCTGGCGCCGCATGTAGGGCAGGGCCGCCTTGCAGCAGAGGTAGACGGAGGTGAGGTTGACGTCCTGGACGCGTTTCCAGGCCTCCAGGCCCGTGGTGAGGATGGAGTCGTCGTCGGGCGGCGAGATGCCGGCGTTGTTGAAGGCGATGTCGACGGAGCCGTAGGTGTCGTGCGCCGCCGCGAACAGCGCCTCGACCTGTCCGGGGTCTGTGACGTCGACCCGTACGAAGGTGCCGCCGACCGCCTCTGCGGCCGCCTTGCCCGCGCTCTCGTCGATGTCGCCGCAGACCACGTGCGCGCCCTCGGAGGCGAGCCGGTGGGCGGTGGCGAGGCCGATCCCGCTGCCGGCGCCGGTGATGACGGCGGTGCGGCCGACGAGGCGGCGGCAGATGTTCCCGTTGTCCGTGGTCATACCGGTTCAGGCCTCCGTACTGAGGAAGACGTTCTTGGTTTCGGTGAAGGCGGTGAGGGCGTCGGGCCCGAGTTCGCGGCCGAGGCCGGACTGCTTGAACCCGCCGAACGGGGTCCAGTAGCGGACCGCGGAGTGGGAGTTGACGGAGAGGTTCCCCGCCCGGACGGCCTGCGAGACGCGCAGCGCGCGCCCCACGTCCCGCGTCCAGAGGGAGCCCGCGAGGCCGTAGCGCGTCGCGTTGGCGAGCCGGACGGCGTCCGCCTCGTCGTCGAAGGGCAGCACGACCGCGACCGGACCGAACACCTCCTCCGTGGCGACGGGCGAGTCCTCGGACGCGTCGGTGAGGACGGTCGGCGGGAACCAGAATCCGGCGCCCCCGGGCGCGCTGCCCCGGATGGCGGCCGCGCCCTCGGGGACGTAGCCGCGCACCCGGTCCAGCTGGGAGCGTGAGATGAGCGGGCCCATCTGCGTCTTCTCGTCGGACGGGTCGCCCACGACGACGGCGGCGACGGCCGGGGCGAGCAGCTCCAGGAAGCGGTCGTACGCGGACCGCTGGACCAGGATCCGGGTGCGGGCGCAGCAGTCCTGGCCCGCGTTGTCCAGGAAGGACATGGGGGCGGCGGCCGCTGCGGCTTCGAGGTCGGCGTCGGCGAAGACGATGTTGGGGCTCTTGCCGCCGAGTTCGAGGGTGATCCGCTTCACGTGCTCGGCGCACTTGGCCATGATCCGCTTGCCGACCCGGGTGGAGCCGGTGAAGACGATCTTGGCGACGTCCGGGTGCTCGACCAAGGCGTTGCCCGCTTCCTCGCCCGCGCCGGGCAGTACCTGGAAGAGGTGTTCGGGCAGTCCGGCCTCCAGGGCGAGAGCGGCGAGCCGGAGCGCGGTCAGCGGGGTGGTCTCGGCGGGTTTGAGGAGGACGGCGTTGCCCGCCGCGAGGGCGGGGGCCAGGCCCCAGGCGGCGATCGGCATGGGGAAGTTCCAGGGTGCGATCACGCCGATGACGCCGAGGGGTTCGAGCAGGGTGATGTCGATGCCGCCGGGTACGGGGATCTGCCGGCCGTTCAGCCGTTCCACTCCCCCGGCGGCGTAGTCGAGCAGATCGCGGACGTTGCCGGCCTCCCAGCGGGCGTTGCCGATGGTGTGGCCCGCCTCGCGGACCTCCAGCCGGGCCAGCTCCTCGGTCCGGCCGTCCACGGCGGCGGCGAACCGGCGCAGCAGCCGGGCCCGGTCGGCGGGGGCGAGCGCGGCCCAGGTCCGCTGGGCGGCCGCGGCGCGGGTGACGGCGGCGTCCACCCCGGCCGCGGTGGTGGCCGGCACGGTGGCGACGATCTCCTCCGTCGCCGGGTTCAGTACCTGGTGCTCACGGGTCAAGGAAGTCCTCACAGACGTTCGAAGGAGCGCTTGATCTCCCAGTCGGTCACCGCCGCGTCGAAGGCTTCGAGCTCGACGCGGGCCATGTTGGCGTAGTGCGCGACGACCTCGGCCCCGAAGGCGGCTTCGGCGATCTCGCTGTGCTCCCAGAGGACGGCGGCCTCGCGCAGACTGGTGGGGACGTGGTCGTATTCGGCGGTGTAGGCGTTTGTGGCACAGGGCTCGGGGAGTTCGAGCCCGTGCTCGATCCCGTACAGGCCTGCGGCGACGAGTCCGGCGACGGCGAGGTACGGGTTGACGTCGCCGCCGGGGAGCCGGTTCTCGAAGCGCAGCGACTGGCCGTGCCCGACGACCCGGAGCGCGCAGGTGCGGTTGTCCGCGCCCCAGGCGACGGCGGTCGGGGCGAAGGAGCCGGGCTGGAACCGCTTGTAGGAGTTGATGTTCGGCGCGTAGAGGAGCGAGAAGTCGCGCAGCGCCGCGAGCTGCCCGGCGAGGAAGTGCCGCATCACCGGGGACATGGCGCCGTCCCCTTCCGCCATGACGCTGCGGCCGGGCTCTTCGGTGGAGCGGAGCGAGAGGTGGATGTGGCAGGAGTTGCCCTCGCGCTCGTTGAACTTGGCCATGAAGGTGAGCGCGACGCCCTCCTGGGCGGCGATCTCCTTGGCACCGGTCTTGTAGACGGCGTGCTGGTCGCAGGTGACCAGGGCCTCGTCGTAGCGGAACACGATCTCGTGCTGGCCGGGGTTGCACTCGCCCTTGGCGGATTCGACGGTGAGGCCCGCGCCCGCCATCTCGTTGCGGATGCGGCGCAGCAGGGGTTCGACGCGGCCGGTGCCGAGGACGGAGTAGTCGACGTTGTACTGGTTGACCGGGGTCAGGTCGCGGTAGCCGCGGTCCCAGGCCTGTTCGTAGGTGTCCTTGAAGACGATGAATTCGAGTTCGGTGCCCGCGTGGGCGGTGTAGCCGTGCCCGGCGAGACGGTCCAGCTGACGGCGCAGGATCTGGCGGGGCGCGGCGACGACGGGTGAGCCGTCGCTCCACGCGAGGTCGGCGGTGACCATCGCGGTGCTCTCGTTCCAGGGCACCCGGCGCAGCGTGGTGAGGTCGGGGAGCATGGCGAAGTCGCCGTAGCCGCGTTCCCAGGAGGACATGGCGTAGCCGTCGACGGTGTTCATGTCGGTGTCGACGGCGAGCAGGTAGTTGCAGCCTTCGGTGCCGTGCGGCACGACCTCGTCGAGGAAGAAACCGGCGGCGAAGCGCTTTCCCTGGAGCCGCCCCTGCATGTCGGGGAAGGCCAGGACCACAGTGTCGATCTCGCCGCTGTCGACGAGGACGCGGAGTTCCTCGACGGCGAGCGGGGCTGTTCGGTCGGACACGGATGGATCCTCTCCTCGCAGGCCGACAGATGATCCGGATCTATGGACAGCTGATCCAAATCTATGGGCAGGGCAAGGGATTTGGATACGGTGCCGATGCGTTCCGCGTGCCGTGCGAGAGGGAGATCCGATGAACAGCCCGCTGATCGGGGTCAGTACATATCTGGTGGACTCGGCACGTTGGGGGCTCTGGGACCTGCCCGCCACGCTGCTGCCCGCCGGTTACAGCCGGCTGGTCCGTGAGGCGGGCGGCCTGGCCGTGCTGCTGCCGCCGGACTCCCCGGAGGCGGCCGCTTCGGTGGTGGCGCGGCTGGACGCGGTGGTGGTCGCGGGCGGTCCGGACGTGGACCCGGCGCGGTACGGGGCCGGGCGTGATCCGCGGACCGGGCCGCCCGCCCCCGAGCGGGACGGCTGGGAGGCGGCGCTGATCGGCGCGGCGCTGGAGTCCGGCACCCCGCTGCTCGGCATCTGCCGGGGGATGCAGCTCCTCAACGTCGCCCTCGGCGGGACGCTGACCCAGCACATGGACGGGCACACGGGCCCCGAGGGGAAGAGCGGCGTGTTCGGCTCCCATACGGTGACGCCGGTGCCGGGGACCAGGTACGCCTCCGTGGTGCCCGGCGACTGCGCCGTGCCCACCTACCACCACCAGGCGGTAGACCGGCTCGGCGCGGGCCTGGTGGCCTCCGCGCACGCGGCGGACGGCACCGTGGAGGCGGTCGAACGGCCGGGCGCGGGCTGGGTGCTCGGGGTGCAGTGGCATCCGGAGATGGGCGACGACGTACGGGTGATGGCGGCGCTGGTGGCGGAGGCGGCCCGGCTAGCCGAGCCGTTGGCCGAGCCGGTTCCGTAGCCAGCCCAGGGCGGCCGCGCCCTGGGCCGCCTGAAACGCCCGCAGTGTGGGCAGGCCCGGCGGTCCGGGAAGCAGTGAGTGCCCGACGAAGTAGCCGGCCAGGGCGGCGAGCACGGCGGTGACCGCCGCGGGTTCCGCGTCACGGCCGAGCGGGTGGGCCGTGAAGACGGCCTCCGGGTCCGGGCCGCCCTGCGCCGCGACGCACGGCAGCATCGCCAGCAGGTCGAACCAGGGCGCGGCGCGCACCGCGTGCGGCCAGTCGACGAAGACGACCCGGTCCGCTGTGAGCAGGATGTTGTCCGCGCGCAGGTCGGCGTGGGCGAGGCTGTCGCCCTCCGCGGCCTCCGCCCAGCCGGACTCCAGTTCCGCCAGGGCGCCGAGACGGGACGCGGCCCAGGGGCCGAGGCGGGCGTCGCCCCCTGCCGCGCGCAGGGTCCGCCAGCCGGTGAACATCGAGGCCTCGCGCCGGGCGACGGAGGGTGCGTCGATCGGCGCCGGGGTGAGGGAGCGGGTGAGCGCGGTGACGGCGGCCAGGACCCGGTCCAGCTCGGCCGGGTCCCAGGGGACGGCGGGCTGACGGCCCTCGATGTCCTCCAGTACGAGCGCGACGCGGGTGCCGTCGTCGTACGAGCCGAGCAGCCGGGGCGCCGGGGCGTGCGGCGGCAGGGCGGCGGTGTGGCGGGCCTCCGCGCGGTGCAGGTCCGGGGCTCCGGCGTTCACCTCGGCGCTCACCGCCTTGACGAACGCCCGGCCGCCGTCCGCGAGCCTGACCCGGGCGGCGACGCCGGGCGAGAAGCCGCCGCTCTGGCTGCGGGCTTCGACGACGGGCGAGCCGAGGATGTCCTCCACGGCGCGGCGCACGGCGGCCGGCAACCCGGACCAGTCGTGGCGGACACCGGAGGCGGGCGGTGCGGTGATGGTCATCCGCGCATCCTTCCCGGCCGCCCGGGGCACGGGCCAGCGGTTTTGCGCGGCCCCGGACGCGGGCGCGGCCATGGTGGTGAGGCCGGCGGTGCGGTGGTGCCGGCCGTTCAGCGCAGCGCCGCCCGCAGCGCCGCGGGCGCCCGGACCAGTGACGGTCCGTACCAGGTGAGGTACCGCCCGTCGACGAGTGCGGCGGGCAGTGCGGGGAATGCCTCGGGTCCGTCGGCGGCGGTGAACCGGTACGGCTCGTCGGGCAGCACCACCAGGTCCGCGCCGGCCGCGTTCAGCTCGTCGAGCGGGATCCGGGGGTAGCGCTCGGCGTGGTCCGCGTAGACGTTGCGCACGCCGAGCCGGCCCAGCAGGTCCCCGGCGAAGGTGTCGCGGCCCAGGACCATCCAGGGCTTCCGCCAGACGGGGACGACGGCACGGCGCGGGGCGGACGGCGGGTCCAGTGCCGCCCAGGCGGCCTCCGCCTCGTCCAGCCAGTGGGGCCTCGGCAGTCCACAGGCCCCGGTCAGCAGCCGGTCCAGCTCCGCGAACGCGTCGTCGAGCGTGCGGACGGTGGTGACGAGCACCTCGGTCCCGGCCTCCCGCAGCGCGGCCAGGTCGGGTTCCCGGTTCTCCTCCTCGTTGGCCACGACGAGATCGGGGCGCAGCGCGAGGATCGCGGGCACGTCGGGGTTCTTGGTGCCCCCGACCCGGGCGACCCGCAGCCCGGCGGGGTGGGTGCACCAGTCGGTGGCGCCGACGAGCAGCCCGGGGCCGCTCTCGGCGACGGCCTCGGTGAGCGAGGGGACGAGGGAGACGACCCGCACCACTGATTCCTCCTGACAGCTCCGCGCCTCAGCGGCGCGGGTCGAACGTCGCGTCGATGTGTTCGGCCACCGCGACGAACAGCAGCCGGGTGCCGGGGACCGTGGCCCGCCAGCGGTGGCGCACTCCCCCGGACAGGAACAGCGTGTCGCCGCGCTCCAGCCGGTACGCCTGGCCCTCCGCCTCCACCTCTGCGGCGCCCTCCGCCACGTACAGCACCTCGTCGTTGCGGTGCTGGAACTCGCGGCCGAGGTCCAGCTCACCGGTGAATTCCAGGGCGCTGAGCTGGTGGCGTCCGCGCACCACCCGGCGTACCCCGTCCCCGTCCTGTGGCGTACCGCGCACGACGTCGACGGCGCGCGCCGAGTCGGCGGCGGCCCGCAGCCGCGCGGTGGTGGTCTCCAGCGCGTCCGCGACCCGGTCCAGGGACCGGGCGCTGGGTCTGGCCCGTTCGTTCTCGATCTGGCTGAGGAACGGTACGGACAGGCCACTGCGCGTCGCGACCGCGGCCAGCGTGAGCCCCAGGGACCTTCGCTGCCGTCGGACCGCCGCGCCCACCCGGAGTGTTTCCTTGTCGTCCATGTCCGGCTCCCTCCCGACCCCATCCTTCCGGCTGCCAGCACCTTACGCACACCGTTACGCGAGGACGGCCGGTAATGAGACGTCCGGACAGCCCGAAAGGGGTGGTCCCCGCCGCCGGCGGGGACCACCCCTTTCTGCGCCGGGCCCCTGGTGGGGCACGACGGGGTTACTGCTGAGGTGCCATCTTGTCCGCGATGCCCGGATTCTTGTCCATCCAGGCCTTCACGGCTTCTTCCTCGTGTCCCGTACCGCGCTTCTGGATCTCGTTCTCCAGGCCGCCGAGCTGGTCCTCGCTCAGCTTGAAGTTCTTGAACCACTTGGTGAGCTGCGGGTAGTTCTTCGGGAAGTCCTTGGAACCGATGGTGTGCAGCCGGTCGCCCTCACCGAACGCCTTCTGCGGGTCCTGGAGCTTGGTCATCTTGTACTCGTTGTAGGCCCAGTGCGGGGTCCACAGGAGTACCGCGATGGGCTCCTTCTTGGCGTACGCGCGCTTCAGCTCAGCGAGCATGCCGGGCGTCGAGGAGTCGACGACCTTGTACTCCTTGTCCAGGCCGTACTTCGGCAGCACGTTCTTCTTGAGGTTCTCCATCGTGGCCGTGCCCGGCTCGATGCCGACGATCCGGCCCTTGAACTCGTCGCTCTTGCCCTTGAGGTCCGCCAGGGTCTTGACGTCCTTGACGTAGCTGGGCACCGCGACCTCGATCGAGGTGGGGCCGTACCACGAGCCGACGTCCGTCAGCTTGGAGCCGTACTTGTCCCAGTAGTTCTTCTGGGTGTACGGGAGCCAGCCGTCGAACTGCACGTCGAGCTGGCCGCGGGACATCGCGGTGTACATCGGGCCGACCTCGAACTGCTTGAGGTTGATCTTGTATCCGCGGTCCTCCAGGACGGCCTTCCACAGGTACGTGGCGGCGATGTCCTCCTCCCACGGGAACCAGGCCATCTCGACGGTGCGCTCGCGCTCGTCCTTGCCGTTGGCGCCCTTGGAGGTCTTGGCCGCGGCGACCGGAGCCGCCTTGTCGGCGAAGCCCGGGTTGGCCTTGAGCCAGGTGCGGACGGCCTCCTGCTCCTTGCCGGAGCCGCTCTTCTGGATCTGCGCCTCAAGACTGGTGAGCTGGTCCTCGGTCATCTTGAAGTTCTTCAGCCACTTGCCGACCTCGGGGTTCTCGTCGGAGAAGCCCTTGCGGCTCAGCGTGTGGATGCCGTCGCCCTTGCCCCAGAGGTTCTTGGTGTCCTTGAGCTTGGTCAGGTCGTACTGGTTGTACGCCCAGTGCGGCGACCAGAGCGGAACCACGATGGGCTCCTTCTTGGCGTACGCGCGCTTCAGCTCGGCCAGCATGGACGGCGTGGAGCCGTCGACGACCTTGTACTCCTTGTCCAGGCCGTAGCCCGGCAGGATCTTGTCCTTGAGCAGGCCCGTCTCACCGGCACTCGGCTCGATGCCCACGACGCGGCCCTTGAACTTGGAGGCCTTGCCCTTGAGGTCGTCCAGGGTCTTGACGTCCTTCACGTACGAGGGGACGGCCAGTTCCAGGGTGGTGGGTCCGAACCAGGAGCCCATGTCGTCCAGGCGGTCCTTGTACTTCTTCCAGTACGCGGCGTGGGTGACCGGCAGCCAGGAGTCGGTCTCGAAGTCGATCTGACCGTTGGCCATACCGGTGTACAGCGCGCCGGCCTCGTACTGCTTGGCGTCGACCTTGAAGCCGCGCTGCTCCAGCAGCTCCTTCCACAGGAAGGTGGAGGCGATGCCCTCGTCCCACGGGATGTAGCCCATGCTGACCGTCTTGCCGGCGCCGACGTTCTTCGGGTCGCTCTTCGCGGTGTTGTCCGCGTCCGAGGAGCCGCCGAACAGGCTCATGCTTCCGGCGACGAGCGCGAGGACGACGATGCCGGCCACGGCGACGACGGGCTGCGGGCGGTAGTTCCACACCTTCAGTCCGCCGGCCATGGCCTGCGCCTTGGCGAGCGCGCGGCGGGCCAGCGGGGAGACCTCGCGGCCCAGGGCGCTGGTCATCCGGTCCAGGTACATCGCCAGGATGACGATGGAGATACCGGCCTCGAAGCCGAGGCCGACGTCGACGTTGCCGATGGCGCGGTAGACGGAGCCACCGAGGCCGCCGCCGCCGACCATGCCGGCGATGACCACCATGGACAGGCCCAGCATGATGACCTGGTTGATGCCCGCCATGATCGTGGGCAGCGCCAGCGGCAGCTGCACCCGCAGCAGGGTGTTGCGCGAGGTGGTGCCGAAGGCCTCCGCCGCCTCGACGAGCTCACCGTCGACCTGCCGGATGCCCAGCTCGGTCATCCGGACGCCCGGGGGCAGCGCGAAGATGATGGTGGCGATGATGCCGGGGACGACACCGACGCCGAAGAAGATGACGCCGGGGATCAGGTAGACCATGGCGGGCATGGTCTGCATGAAGTCGAGGACCGGCCGGGTCACCGCGCTGACGGTCTTGGAGCGGGACGCCCAGATACCGAGCGGAACGGCCAGCACCAGCGTCACGATGGTCGCGACGAGTACCAGGGTGAGCGTGTCCATCGCCTCGTCCCACAACTCGACCGAGTCGATGAGGGCGAAGCCGACGAACGCGAGCACACCGGCGAGCAGACCGCGCAGCCACCAGGCGATGACAGCGACGATGCCCGCGAAGAGCAGGGGTGCGGGGGCGGAGAGCACGGCGGCTATGCCGTCGAACATTCCGCTGACTATGGAGCTGATGGCGTCGAAGAGCCAGGCCAGATGGGTCTGGAGCCAGTCGACGGCGGAGTCGACCCAGTCGCCGAGGTGGAGCCTAAACACTGGCCACCTTCTTCAGCGAGGCCGCGGCGTCCAGGGGAGCCTCGGCGGGGGTCATCGGCTCACCGAGCACGGCGAGCAGCCGGGCACGGGGCACGACGCCGACGAGCTTGCCCTTGTCGTCGGTCACGGCGACCGCGACGGCGCTCTGCGAGCAGGGCGTGAACAGCTCGATGATCGGGGTGGACTCCGTGACGGTGGCCGGGGCCTCCCGCAGGACGTCCTCCGGGGTACGGAGTTCCTTGCCCGCATCGGTCCTGGTGCCGATGACGGTGTCCGTCTCGGCCATGATCGCGCCCGCGGTCAGCACCCGGGAGCGGTCCACGTCCTGGGTGAAGGAGGCGACGTAGTCGTTGGCCGGGGTGACGAGGATGTCCTCGGCGCTGCCGAGCTGGACTATCTCCCCGTCGCGCATCACGGCGATGCGGTCACCGAGGCGCATGGCCTCGTTGAGGTCGTGGGTGATGAAGACGATGGTCTTCTTCAGCCGCTTCTGCAGTTCCAGGAGCTGGTCCTGCATATCGCGGCGGATCAGCGGGTCGAGTGCGCTGAAGGACTCGTCCATGAGGAGCAGGTCGGCGTCGGTGGCCAGCGCGCGGGCCAGGCCGACACGCTGCTGCATACCGCCGGACAGCTCGTCGGGCCAGGAGTTCTCCCAGCCCGCCAGGCCGGTCATCTCCAGGGCCTCCGTGGCGCGCCGGTTGCGCTCGTCACGCGGGACGCCCTGTACCTCCAGGCCGTAGCCGGCGTTCTCCAGCACGCTGCGGTGGGGGAAGAGGGCGAAGTGCTGGAACACCATGCTGATCTTGGTGGACCGGACGTGGCGCAGTTCGGCGGGGGCCAAGGCGGTCAGGTCCTGGCCGTCGAACAGCACCTTCCCCGCGGTGGGCTCCAGCAGCCCGTTGAGCATCCGCAGCAAAGTGGACTTGCCGGACCCGGACAGACCCATCACAACGAAGATCTGTCCCGGTTCCACGGTGAACGATGCGTCGATCACCGCTGCGGTCGTTCCCTCGGCGCGCAGCTCGTCGCGGCTGGAGCCGCCTTCGAGTTTCCGCACGGCTTGATCGGGTCGTCTGCCGAAGACCTTGTACAAGTGTTCGGCTTGCAGCCTTGACACATACACCTCACGCGTTGAACCGGAAACGGTCTGCCACCCCCTCCGGCAGACCGTGGAGCGCGCGGATTCGGTCCGCATGGCACGTGCACAAGTTGAAAATGCGACGTAGTCCGCTCCAATGCCGCGCCTGCCCCCGCTTACACAAGCCAAACACGAGAGTGACCCAGCTCACACAGAAGCCGCTTGGGATCGGGAACCGCGTCCTCTGCGGCCACTGTCAGCGGGGTGCGGCATCATCGGGGGGTGACGCGACGCCTGATGCTCCTCGACACCGCTTCCCTCTACTACCGCGCCTACTTCGGAGTCCCCGACTCGGTGCGCGCACCGGACGGCACCCCGGTGAACGCCGTGCGCGGACTGCTCGATTTCATCGGCCGGCTCGTGCAGGACCACCGGCCGGACGATCTGGTCGCCTGCTGGGACGCGGACTGGCGGCCGCAGTGGCGGGTCGACCTCATCCCGTCGTACAAGGCGCACCGCGTCGCGGTGGAGACCGGCACGGGGCTGCCCGACGAGGAGGAGACGCCCGACACGCTGGCCCCGCAGGTGCCGGTCATCGAGGACGTGCTCGACGCCCTGGGGATCGCCCGGGTCGGCGCCGCGGGGTACGAGGCGGACGACGTGATCGGCACGCTGACCGGCCTGGCGACCGGCCCGGTGGACATCGTCACGGGCGACCGGGACCTCTACCAGCTGGTGGACGACGCCCGCGGGGTGCGGGTGCTCTACCCGCTGAAGGGCGTCGGATCGCTCCAGGTGACGGACGAGGACTGGCTGCGCGAGAGGTACGGGGTGGACGGCTCCGGCTACGTGGATCTGGCACTGCTGCGCGGCGACCCGAGCGACGGGCTGCCCGGTGTGCCCGGCATCGGCGAGAAGACGGCGGCCAAGCTGCTGGACGCCTTCGGTGACCTCGCCGGAATCATGGCGGCGGTCGACGACCCGGCCGCGAAGCTGACGCCCACGCAGCGCAAACGGCTCGACGGGGCCCGCGACTACCTGGCCGTCGCGCCGACGGTGGTACGGGTCGCCGGCGATGTGCCGCTTCCGGCGTTCGACCCCGCGCTGCCCGCGGAGCCGCTCGACCCGGCGGCCCTCGAAGCGCTCGCGGAGCAGTGGGGGCTGGGGGGCGCCCTGCAACGGCTGCTCTTCTCGCTCCGGAACTGAGATGTTAGGTTTACTTAGGTAACCCTAAATCGATGGTCCGGGTAGACGTAACAGGGAGAATTTCTGTGGCAGAACGACCGGCGCGGCAGGCCCCCACGGCGCAGGGTGCGCAGGTCCTGCGCACCGAGCAGATCACCCCGCACATGATCCGGGTGGTGCTCGGCGGCGACGGTCTCGCGGACTTCGCGCTCTCCGGTTACAGCGATCACTACGTCAAGCTCTGCTTCGCCCCCGAGGGCGCCGACTACGCGCACCCCTTCGACATGGCCCGCATCCGCGAGGAGTTCCCGCGCGAGCTGTGGCCCACCACCCGTACGTACACGGTGCGCTCCTGGGACCCGGCCGCCCGGGAACTGGCCATCGACTTCGTGGTGCACGGCGACGAGGGCCTGGCCGGCCCGTGGGCCGCCCGCGCCAAGGCCGGTGACCAGGTGACGTTCCTGGGGCCGGGCGGCGGTTACGGCCCGGACGCCTCGGCCGGCTGGCACCTCCTGGTGGGCGACGAGAGCGCACTGCCGGCGATCGCCGCGGCGCTGGAGCAGATGCCGGCGGACGCGGTGGTGCGCGCCTTCATCGAGGTCGCGGACGCCGCGGAGGAGCAGAAGATCACCACTCCGGACGGCGCGGAGGTGACCTGGCTGCACCGGGGCGACCGCCCGGTCGGTGAGGCGCTCACCGCCGCCGTCAAGGATCTTGAGTTCCCGGCGGGCGAGGTGCAGGCGTTCGTCCACGGCGAGGCCGGTTTCGTCAAGGACATCCGCCGCCACCTGCGGCTGGACCGAGGCATCCCGCTGCCCCAGCTGTCGATCTCCGGCTACTGGCGGCTCGGCCAGAACGACGACGCCTGGCGCTCGGTCAAGCGTGAGTGGAACGCACAGGTGGAACGCGAAGAGAGCGCCGCGTAGGTCGCGTCCGCACGGCATCCGGCTCATGCATGGCTGTGCCCCGGTCCATGGACCGGGGCACAGCCATGTGCGCTTCCCCGCTCGCCCCCGGACGCCCCGGGCCGGTCACGGCGCGGGGCGTCCGGGACACGGCGTCGGTCAGACCGACTTCTGGTACGAACGGAAGGTCCGGGTCGACAGCCACACCGCGACCGCGGCGAGCACCAGCAGCGCTCCCCCTCGGCTGAGCACCAGCCACCGGTCCGGCTCCGCGCTCAGCGCCGAGCGGCCCGCCACCATCGCCCAGTTGACCGGGTTGAAGTCGGCGATGTGGCGCATCCACGACGGCATCTGGCTCGGGGCCATGAAGGACGAGGACAGGAAGGTCAGCGGCAACAGCAGGAACGTGTTGATACCGATGATCGACTCCCGCTGGCGCACCAGCATGCCCAGGGCGTTGGAGAGCGCGCCGAAGACCGTGCCGAGCAGGATCGAGGCGACGACCAGGACCAGCAGTCCGCCCACCCCGCCCGGGTAGTCGGCGCCCGCGGCCAGGCCGAGCAGCACGATGACCACGGACTGTGCGGCCGTACTGATGCCGTTCTGCACGACGTTGGCGTTCATCAGGGCGTTGCGGCTGACCGGTGTCGTCAGGAAGCGGTTGAGCGTGCCGCGCTCTATCTCCTCCAGGGTGCCCATGCCGGCCCACATGCTCGACCCCAGGGCGCTCATCACGACGATGCCGGGGATCAGGTAGTCCAGGTACGACGTGGTGCCGAAGCCGCCCAGTTCGACGACCTTCTTGAAGAGGTTGCCGAACAGGAACAGCCAGATCACCGGCTGGATCAGCGAGATCGCCAGGAAGACCGGCTGCCGCAGGACCGCCGTCAGCTGGCGCTGGGTCATGTACCAGGTCTGGGAAAGGGTCTGGCTGCTCATCGGGTGCCTCCCGCGGCGACCGGGGCGTGCGCGTCGTGTGAACCGGCGGACTCCGCCTCGGAGAAGCGGCGCCCGGCGTAGCGCAGATAGACATCGTCGAGGGAGGGGCGGGCGACGGTGGCCGAGGCGACGGCGGAACCGGCCCGCTCCAGGGCACCGAGCAGCACCGGGACGGCCGCCGCTCCGTCCTCGGCGCGGACGCTGACCCGGCGCTCCTCGACCAGTACCTCGTACACGCCGGGCAGGCCGGACAGCGCGGCACCGACGGCGTCGCGGTCCGTCTCGGCGCGCAGCTCCAGGTGGACGGCGTCGCCGCGCAGTTCGCCCTTGAGCTCGTCGGGGGTGCCCTCGACGACGATCCGGCCTCGGTCGACGATCGCGACGCGTTCCGCGAGCCGGTCGGCCTCCTCCAGGTAGTGCGTGGTGAGCACGATGGTCAGGCCCTCCTCGCCGGCCAGCCGGGAGATCTCGTCCCACATCGCCGTGCGGGCCTCGGGGTCGAGGCCGGTCGTCGGCTCGTCGAGGAAGAGCACCTCGGGGCGGTGGACCAGCCCGAGTGCCACGTCCAGTCGGCGCTGCATCCCGCCCGAGTACCCCTTGACCTGGCGTCTCGCGGCGTCCGCGAGGCCGAAGCGGTCCAGCAGTTCGTCGGCCCGCCGCTGGACGGCGGTGCCCCGCATCCCGTACAGCCGGCCCTGGAGCAGCAGGTTCTCGCGGCCGGTGGCGACCGGGTCGGCGCCGGACTTCTGGGCGACCACGCCGATGGCCCGGCGGACCCGGTCGGGGTGGCGCAGGACGTCGTGCCCGGCGACCGAGGCGTGGCCCGAGTCGGGGCGGGCGAGTGTGGTGAGGATCTTGACGGTGGTGGACTTCCCCGCGCCGTTGGGCCCTAGGAGCCCGAAGACGGTGCCGGACGGCACGGTGAGGTCCATGCCGTTCAGCGCGGTGACATCACCCGGATAGGTCTTGATCAGCTGTCGCGCCGCTACGGCTGGCGCACGGGTGCTCATGACAGAGCTCTCCTGTGGTCGGCGGGGCACCCGGTTCTCCGGGTGCCCGGTACGCCGGTCCGTTCCACGCGTGGAGTGCCGGGCTATCCTGGGTGTGCCGCACCTCGATGGCCTGGCCCGCCTTCACGGCATGTCCGGTCCGGGGTTCGAGACCCTGGCGGGCGCTGCTCCAACAGCGCCTGCCGGGGTCTTTTCTCTGTGCTGCCCGTCCTCCCCCGTCACGCCTCGCGCGCGGGATCGAGGACGATGTCCTGCTGGTCCATGTCCTTCCAGTCCTGGGGCACCTCGCCCGTCTCGTGGAACGACTTCCATTCCTCGATGCCGCTGATGGTGGCCTCATCGAGTTCCTTGCGGAAACTCCTGATCCACTCCAGCTGCGCCTCGATCATGTGGACCTGGTATTCGGTCTCCACGACGAAGACCCGGGGGAGTCTGCCGCCCAGCTGGGCGAGGACCCCCCGGAGCGCGGCGGCCTGCATCGTCTGAGCCTGCTCCCGGTCCGCCAGCAGCTCTGCCACCTCGTCCGGCGGCAGGACGGGAAGGAGTGACAGGGCCGTGTCGAAGGCGGGGAACTCCGCGGCCGGGACCGCGATCAGGTCGGACAGCCAGTCCAGCATCTCGGTCCGCCCGGCCTCCGTGATGCCGTAGAGCGTGCGCTCGGGGCGGTTTCCCTCCCGCTGCACGCCCGCGACCTCCACGTATCCGTGCTTCTCCAGGTTCTGGACCACGGTGTAGAGCGAGCCGAAATTGATCTTGACGCTGTGCTGCTTGCCCCGACGGCGCAGGGTCTGGGCGATCTCGTACGGGTGCATCGACCGCTCGGCGAGCAGCACCATCACCGTGAGTGCCAGAGGATTACTGAGCTTGCGCCGTTTGGCCACCGCCCCCACCACCTTTCGCTCGCCGTCGAATACTCGTCACCGAACATATCGCGAGTTCTCCGAACCAGTCAACCGCGATGTATCGCGAAATCCGCACACCATGGAAGGCGGGGCAGGGAAGGATTCGCACATTTTCCCGTCCGCCGACCAATCCGCACCGTCACCGGCTCCGAATCATCTGTGGAGACCGATGACCGTCCCGGGAGGAAGCCCGCGTGAAAGAAGCCGTGCACATCAGCGGACTGGCCTCGGCCGGACCCGACCTCCAGGAACTCCTGGGGATGGTCGCCAGAGGAGATCAGGACGCTTTCGCCCAGGTGTACGAAGCCGTCTGCGGCCCGGTGCTCGGGCTGGTGAGAAGCGTCCTGCGCGACCCCGCCCAGTCGGAGGAGGTCGCGCAGGAGGTGCTGGTGGAGGTGTGGCGCACCGCGCCCCGCTTCCAGGCGGCCCGCGGCAGCGCCATGAACTGGGTGCTGACGCTGGCCCACCACCGCGCGGTGGACCGGGTGCGCTCGGTGGAGGCGACGACGGCCCGTGAGCACAAGGCGGCGCTGCTCGACCGCACCCCCGCCTTCGACGACGTCACCGAACAGGTCGAGAGCCGGCTGGAGCGGGAGCAGGTCCGCCGCTGCATGCGGACGCTCTCGGAGCTGCAACGGGAATCCGTCACTCTGGCGTACTACCGCGGACTGACCTATCGCGAGGTCGGGGAACTGCTGGCGGTACCGCTCGGAACGATCAAGACTCGACTGCGCGACGGGCTGATCCGGCTGCGCGACTGCCTCGGGGTGAGCGCATGAGCAACGCCGGACTTCACACACTGACCGGGGCCTACGCCCTCCACGCGCTCCCGGAGACCGAGCGCCGGGAGTTCGAACGCCACCTGGGCGACTGCGAGGCCTGCTCCGTGGAGGTGCGGGAGCTCTCGGAGACCGCCACCCGGCTCGGCCTCGCCGTGTCGGCCACGCCCTCGCGGGATCTGCGCGAGCGCGTACTGCGGGAGATCACGACCGTACGGCAGGAGCCGCCGTCCAGCCGTCACCGCGCCCGCTCCGGCGGTACGGCGGAGCGGAACGGCGCGGCCAGGGCCGGGCGGTGGTCGAAGTTCGCGCTGGCCGCGTGCCTGGCCGCGGCGGCCGGCCTGGGCGGCGTCGCCGTACAGCAGAACCAGGAGGCACAGGACGCCCGGTCCGACGCCCGCGCCAGTGAGCAGCGGAGCGCGCAGGTGGCCGAGGTCATCTCGGCACCCGACGCCAAGACCGATTCGGCCACGTTGAGCGACGGCGCGAAGGGCACCGTGGTGGTCTCCAGGAGCCAGGACCGGGCCGTCTTCCTCGCCTCTGGGCTGCCGGAGGCGCCTGCGGGCAAGGACTACCAGCTCTGGTACGACGACGGCGGCACGATGCGTTCGGCAGGGCTGATGCAGGCGACCGGCCCATCGTCGACGACGTACGCGACCCTCCTCGAAGGACCGGTGGACGACGCGACGGGCATGGGCGTCACGCTCGAACCGGCGGGTGGCTCCGAGCAGCCGACCACCACCCCGCTGGCGTTGATGAAGCTGCCACCGGCCTGAGGAGGCGGCCGGTGACCGGCCGGAACGGCGTGTTCCGGCCGGTCACCGGCCGCATGAGCCGGGCCACGGCGGGAACACGCCATGGGCGGGACCGTCGGCCGCCACGCGCGGGTCCCGCCCCAGGGACGCGGTGGCCTCCGTGCTCGCCCGGGTCGGGTCGTCCCGGCGGGCCGTGGCCACTTCGCGGTGCTCACCCCGTACCTCCGCCGTTGGGAGGCGATGGAGGTACGGGGCCCACTGCACCGCGCCAGGTGCGCTACCCGCGTGGCGGCCGGGGGAGGAAGCCGCTGGTCCTGGCGGTGTACTCGGCGAAGCCGGGGCGCTCGGCCATATGCCGTTCCAGCAGGGCCTTTCCGCTGCCGCCGATGAGCAGGAAACTCATCAGCACGGGCGCCACGAGGGTGGCCGCGGCCGCTGCCGGCGCCTCGCAGACCATCAGGAACAGCCCCCACCACACGCAGAAGTCACCGAAGTAGTTCGGATGCCGTGTCCAGGACCACAGCCCCCGGTCCATGATCCGTCCCCGGTTGGCCGGATCCGCCTTGAACCGGGCCAGCTGGTGGTCCCCCACCGCCTCGAAGCCGAGCCCGACCGCCCAGAGCGCGGCCCCCGCCCACACCAGGGCGCCGGCCGGCCCTCGCACGTACCCGGCCGCCTGCACCGGCAGCGAGATCAGCCAGACCAGCGCGCCCTGGAGCAGGTACACCTTCCGCAGGGCGTACAGCGCGGGGCTGCCCGGCGCTCTGGCCAGCATCTTCTCGTAGCGCGGGTCCTCCCCGTGCCCGCGCCCCCGGCGGGCGATGTGCCAGGCCAGCCGCAGCCCCCACACCGCCGTCGCCGCAGTGACCAGCAGCCGCCGGGTGCCGTCCCCGCCGCCGCCCGCCGACATGGCGTACGAGACCAGCGCGACGGCGGTGAAGCCCAGACCCCAGGCGACGTCCACGACGCGGTGCACGCCCTTGCGCAGCGCGACGGCGAAGGTGACGAGCATGACGGCGAGGGCGGCGCCCGCGGCGGGCGCGAGGCCCTGTGCGAACGCCGCCCATCCGAAGCCGTTCATCCGGTGGCCCCGGCCGTCATGCCGTCGCGGGCGGGCGGTACCGCCGCCGGATCGGCGTACCAGCCCCGCCTGGTGGCGGGCATCCCGGCCGTTCCGGTCTCCTCCGGCCGCACGGAGAGGATCTGGTCGACGCCCATCCCACGTTCCTCGAAGACGAGGGCGCCACCGGCCAGGTAGAGCCGCCACACCCGTACGGTCTCCTCACCCACCAGGTCCGTGAACTCCTTCTGCTTCCGCTCCAGGGTCTCCCGCCAAGCGTCGACGGTCCGTACGTAGTGCTCGCGCAGGGCCTCGACGTCGCGCACTTCGAGTCCGGCGCCCTCCAGCAGCGCGACCGTCTCACCGAGCGGGCGCATGTGCATGTCGGGGGCGATGTACGACTCGATGAACGCGCCGCCGCCCGGGGCGTTGCGGCCCCGGGACATCTGCTGGACCAGCACCCGGCCCTGCGGGCGGACCATGGCGTGCAGTGTGGCGGTGAAGGCGGGGTACTCGGCGTCACCTACGTGCTCGCCCATCTCGATGGTGGACACCGCGTCGTAGCCGCCCTCGTGGCCCGGGGCCAGGCCGATGTCGCGGTAGTCGCAGCAGCGGACCTCGACCAGGTCCTCCAGGTTCCGTGCCGCCACCTGCGCGCGGACGTGGGCGGCCTGTTCGCGGGAGAGGGTGACGGCGGTGACGCGGACTGCGTGCCGCTGTGCGGCGTACAGGGTCAGCGAGCCCCAGCCGCAGCCGATGTCGAGCAGCCGCGCCCCGGGGCGCAGGTCCAGCTTCCGGCAGATGAGTTCGAGCTTGTCGTGCTGGGCGTCGACGGCTTCGTAGCCGGGTGCGTCACTGGTCCAGTAGCCGCAGGAGTAGGCCATGGTCTCGTCGAGGAGCAGGGCGTAGAAGTCGTTGGAGAGGTCGTAGTGGTGGCTGATCGCGGCCCGGTCCCTGGACTTGCTGTGCAGGACGCCGTGGAGCCCGGCGCGGGCGGCCGGGACCGGTGGCCGGGGGCCCACCGCGCCGAGGCGCAGTGCGGTGCCGGCGGCCCGCAGCCGGTCCCCGACACCGGGACACGGCGGGCGCAGTCCGCGCTCGCGTACCGCGCGGCGCATCGCCCGCAGCCCCTCGGCCAGGTCTCCCTCGACCTCGACGTCGCCGGTGATGTACGCCTCGGCGAGACCGAGTTCGCCCGGTTCCCACAGCAGCCGGCGCAGCGCCCGCCGGGACCGGACATGGACCAGGGGGCCGTCGGCGGCTCCGGTCTCGCTGCCGTCCCACATCCGCACCCTGACCGGGAGCGGGCCGCCGAGCAGCTGTTCGACGAGGGGTTCGAGGCGCTGGGCGGCGCCGGTCGTCGTCTGCTTGTCCTGCTTGCCGGTAGGAGTCATCACGCCGTTTCCTGACGGGTCAGCAGCAGTTGCCGCACATGGAGGTAGCCGGAGCGGAATCCCGCCTCGGAGTAGGCCAGATAGAAGGTCCACATGCGGCGGAAGGTCGCGTCGAAACCGAGTGCGTCGACTTCCGCCGCCCGTTCGGTGAACCGTTCGCGCCACAGTCGCAGCGTCTCGGCGTAGTGGGTGCCGAAGTCGTCGCACCGGTCGATGCGCAGGCCGGTGTGCCGGGCCGCGACCTCCGTCATGGCCTCGACGGACGGCAGGAGTCCGCCGGGGAAGATGTACTTGTGGATCCAGGTGAAGGTGGTCCGGGAGGCGCGCATCCGGTCGTCCGGCATGGTGATGGCCTGGAGGGCGATGCGGCCGCCGGGGGCCAGCCGCTCCTCCAGCGTCCGGAAGTAGACCGGCCAGTACTCCGCGCCGACCGCCTCGATCATCTCGACGCTGACCACGGCGTCGAAACTCCCCTCCACGCTGCGGTAGTCGCAGAGCCTGACCTCGGCCCGGTCCGCGTACCCGGCCTCGCTGATCCTGCGGCGCGCCAGGTCCCGCTGTTCGGCGGAGAGCGTGACGGAGAGGACGCGGGCCCCTCGGGCGGCGGCCCGGATCGCCAGTTCTCCCCAGCCGGTGCCGATTTCGAGGAGTTCGGTGCCGGGTCCGACCCCGGCCAGGTCGAGCAGCCGGTCGATCTTGCGGTGCTGTGCGGCGGGCAGCGCCTCGGCGTCCGCGGGGAAGCTGCGGAAGACGGCGGACGAGTAGCTGAGGGTCTCGTCGAGGAAGAGCGCGAAGAGCTCGTTGGACAGGTCGTAGTGGTGGCTGATGTTGTCCCGGGCGCCTTCCGGGGTGCCGAGCTGTTCGGCGGGCCGGCGCCCTGCCCAGAGTCCGCGCAGCTTCTGGAGGGGCTGCGGGATCAGGGTGGAGACGTGCCCGGCGAGGACCGTGAGGACGCCCACCGGGTCGGGCGAGTCCCACTCGCCCGCCATGTACGACTCCCCGAAGCCGATCAGGCCGTTCACGCCGATCCTGCGGAAGAAGGCATCGGGGTCGCGGATGTCCATCAGGGGGCCGCCGAGGCCGATGTCCTCCTGTCCGGCGAGCCGGGCGCGGAGCGGGAGCCGGGCCAGCGCGTGGCGTACGAGCCGCCGCGCGACGACGGTCCGCGGCCGGGACGCGTGCGGCGGCCGGGCGACGTCCGGCCAGCGCTCCGGGTCGGTGTCCGGGGCGTGCGCCGGGGACGGCGGAACCGGGGACGGGGCGTGTGCCTGGGACGGCAGAACCGGGGACGGCGGAACCTGGGACGGGACGGCCGCCGGGGGCGAGGTGGCCGGGGGCGACGCGGAGTGGGGCGACGGGGAGTGGGACGTGGACACGCTCACTGCATTCCTTCCTGAACGGTGTGGCGGGGACGGGGCCGCACGGGGAGTCCGCGCAGCAGGAGGCGGATTCCGTGCAGCCGGATGGCGATCGAGACGACCGCCGTGGACCAGGGGTGGCGCAGCGCGAGGCGGAGCAGTACGCGCGGGGTCACCGGGCGTCGTACGCCGCGCACGGTGGCGGTGAAGGGCCGCGTTCCGGACCGTTCCAGACGCACCGCCAGTTCGAGTCGGGGTCCGGGCTCCGGGAGCCGCATCGAGTAGGCGCCGTCGACGCCGAAGAACGGCGAGACGTAGAACTCCTTCTCGGTGGAGGCCCGTCCGGCGGCGTCGGGGCGCAGCAGGTAGCAGTGCCGTTCGCCGTAGGTGTTGTGCACCTCCGCGACCGTGCAGAGCGGGGTGCCGTCGGCGCGGCGGCACCAGTAGACGGTCAGCGGGTTGAAGACGTGGCCGAACACCCGGGCCTGGGTGAGCATCCGCACGGTTCCGTCGGCGAGGTCGATGCCGTTCGCGGCCAGGAACCGGCTCAGACCGGCCCGGATGGTGGGGGCGGTGCCGCCGAAGTGGTCGCGCGGATCGAAGCGGGCCAGGACCCGCAGGGCGGCGGGCAGCGGCGGCGGTCCGTCCGGGTCGATCAGCCACAGGTAGGTGCGGTGCCGGAACGCGTACGTGACGGGCGCGGACCGCACATGGGCGATGATGCACGGGTAGAGGGCGTTCACCAGTCCACCCCCAGGGCTCGGGCCGCGTCCGCCCCCGAGCGGCAGCCGTCCTCGTGGAATCCCCAGCCGTGGTACGCCCCCGCGTAAGCTGTGCGCGGCCCTGACAGGGCGGGCAGCCGGGCCTGCGCCGCGACCGACTCCGGGGTGTAGACGGGGTGTTCGTACACCATGCGGGCGCGGACCAGTCCGGGGGCGACACGGTCTGCGCCGTTCAGCGTGACGACGAAGGTCTCGGGGGCGTCGAGCCGCTGGAGCCGGTTCATGTCGTAGCTGACGGTGACGTGGTCGGGGCTCGCGGCGCAGGACGGCATCAGGTAGTTCCAGGAGGCGCGGGCCCCTCGGGCGCTCGGCAGCAGCCGGGTGTCGGTGTGCAGGAGGGTCGGGTTGCGGGAGTAGCGGAACGCGCCGAGGGTGTCGCGCTCCTCGTCCGTGGGGTCCGCGAGCAGGCGCAGCGCCTGGTCGGGGTGGGTGGCGATGACGACGGAGTCGAACTGCTCCGCGGTGTCGTCGGCGGTGGTGATCTCCACGCCGTCGGGGTGCCGGCGCACCGCACGGACCGGGGTCGAGGTGCGGACGGCGCCGAGCTCCTTGGTGACCCGTTCGACGTAGGCGCCCGATCCGCCGGTCACGGTCCGCCACACCGGGGAGCCGGTCACCGAGAGCAGCCCGTGGTGGTCGAGGAAGCGGAAGAGGTAGCGGGCCGGGTACCGCATCGCGGTCACCGGGTCGCAGGACCAGACGGCGGAGACCAGCGGGGTCAGGAAGTGGGCCGTGAAGTACGGCGAGAAGCGGCCGAGGGCGGCGAACTCGCCCAGCGTCATGGTGTCCGCGCCGGGTCCGCCGTCCGCCAGCAGGCGCCGGGCGGACCGGTGGAAGCGGGGCACCGCCGCCAGCATCCGCAGATAAGCCGGATTGCGGGCCGACCCGGGCCGGGCGAGGAGGCCCGTCGCGCCCCGGGCGCCCGCGTACTCCAGTGCGCAGCCCTCGCACCGCACGGACATGCTCATCTCCGACTCCTGCGTGGCGACGCCGAGTTCCGCGAAGAGCCGCAGCAGGTGCGGGTAGGTGCGCCGGTTGTGCACGATGAACCCGGAGTCCACCCGGTGGACGCGGCCGTCCGACGCGGGCAGGTCATGGGTGTGCGCGTGGCCGCCCACCCGGCCGTCCGCCTCGAACAGCGTCACGTCGTGGGCTGTGCGCAGGATGTGGGCGGCCGTCAGCCCGGCCACCCCGCTGCCCACCACGGCTGTCCGTCGCCGCATCCCTGTCATACCGCTCCCTTCGAGCACCGGCGCCACTCGCCCCTCCTTCTGTTTCCGGGGCAGCGGCGGATGCCTCTCGCGTGTGATTCGTTGCAGGTGGCACCGCGGATTGGCGGTGATCCACTCTCATCCATTCGGGTGAGGGACCAATCCGCCGGGCGACCGGCGCCGAATCCCCGGTGTGAGCGAAGATCAGAACGATGCGCAGGACGGGGCCCGAGGGTCCCGGCGGTCCCGCTGGGCGCGAGCCGCTCTCGCCGCGCTCAGCGGTCTGATCGCCGGGTTCAGCGCCCTGGCCGTCGCCGAGCTGGCCGCGGCGGCGGTCCGTCCGGAGGCGGGTCCGGTCACGGCGGTGGGCGGGGCGGTCATCGACCGCACTCCCCCGGCGCTGAAGGACTTCGCCGTCCGGAACTTCGGCACCAACGACAAGCTGGTTCTGGAGCTGGGAATCCTGGTTCTGCTGGCGGGCTTCGCCGTGGTGATCGGAGTGCTCGCGCTGCGGCACCGGCGGATCGGCTCGGCTGCCGTCCTGGTCTTCGGTGTGGTCGGGGCGGTCGCGGCGGTGGGGCGGCCTGAGGGCCGGCCGGCCGACGCACTGCCCTCTGTGGTGGGTGCCGTACTGGCCGCAGGGGTGCTGTATCTCCTGGTCGGACGGCTCGCCCTGGTTCCCGGTCCCTCCCCCGCGGCTGGCGGGAGGGGCGGGGGGCCGGCGCCTCGCACCTTCGACCGGCGGGGCTTCGTCATCGCGGCGAGCGCCGCGGCGGCGGCCTCCGCGGGCGCCGGGGTGCTGGGCCGCCGGCTTACCTCCGCCGTTCAGGCCGGGGCGACCGCCTCACGTCACGACCTGGTGCTGCCCGTGCCCGCCTCCGCGGCGCCGGCGGTACCGGCCGGCGCCGATCTGCGGATCCGGGGGCTGGGCTCGTTCATCACGCCGAACAAGGACTTCTACCGGGTGGACACGGCCCTGGTCGTCCCGCGCATCGACGCGAACGACTGGAAGCTGAGGATTCACGGCAAGGGCGTGAAGCGCCCGGTGGAGCTCACCTTCAAGGACCTGCTGCGCCGCGAGATCATCGAGCGCGACATCACCATGACCTGCGTGTCCAACGAGGTCGGCGGACCGTATGTCGGCAACGCCCGCTGGATCGGGGTGCGGCTGGCCGATCTGCTGCGCGAGGCGGGGGTGAAGCCGCCGTCCCGCGGCGGACCCGCCGACCAGATCATCACGCGCTCGGTGGACGGCATGACCATCGGCACCCCGGTCGAGACGGTGATGGACGGCCGCGACGCCATGCTCGCCCTCGGTATGAACGGTGAGCCGCTGCCCTTCGAGCACGGCTTCCCGGTCCGGATGGTCGTTCCCGGCCTGTACGGATACGTGTCGGCCTGCAAGTGGATGAAGGACATCGAACTCACCACGTTCGACGACTACGACGCCTACTGGGTCAAGCGGACCTGGTCCCAGCAGGCCCCCATCAAGACCGAGTCGCGGATCGACACCCCCCGCCCGTTCGCCTCCCCGAAGCCCGGCACGATCCCGGTGGCCGGGGTCGCCTGGGCCCAGCACCGCGGGATCTCGCGGGTCGAGGTCCGGGTGGACGGCGGACCGTGGCACACCGCGCGGCTGGCCGCGGAGGACAGCCGGGACACCTGGCGCCAGTGGGTGTGGGAGTGGCCGGCCACCTCCGGCAACCACACCCTCGAAGTCCGCGCGACGGACCGTACCGGCGTCACCCAGACCGACAAGCGGGTCGGCACGGTGCCCAACGGGGCGACCGGCTGGCACTCGGTGGTGGTCGACGTGTCCTGAGCGGACGCCCCCGCCGCATCGCCCTGCTCCCGTGCGGGAGCACGGCCCCGGGCTCACACACTCCCCCTCGCTCGCTTGACGTAATCAATCAGTTACCCGAACCGATTCAGGAGAACATCATGAACGCCCTCCACATCCGCCGCGCCGCCGTCGCCGTGTCCGCGGCGGTGGTACTCCCGCTGGCCCTGACCGCCTGTTCCAGCGACTCCAAGGACAGCGCCTCCGGCTCCACCGCCAGCTCCGCGAAGGCATCGGCCTCCGCTTCCGCCGGCGACTCGATGAACATGGACAAGCCCTTCGGTCCCGGCTGCGCCTCCGTACCGAAGAGCGGTTCGGGCTCCTTCGACGGCATGGCGAAGGACCCGGTCGCCACGGCCGCCTCCAACAACCCGGCACTCTCCACCCTCGTCACCGCCGTGAAGAAGGCCGGGCTGGTCGACACCCTGAACAACGCGCAGAACATCACGGTGTTCGCCCCGACCAATGACGCCTTCGCCAAGATCCCGAAGGCCGACCTGGACAAGCTGCTGGCCGACAAGGCCGAGCTCACCAAGGTGCTCACCTACCACGTGGTGGGCGAGAAGCTGGCGCCGAAGCAGCTGGACAAGGGCTCCTTCGAGACCCTGGAGAAGGGCAAGCTGACGACGTCGGGTTCGAACATGGAGTACACCGTGAACGACTCCTCGAAGGTCGTCTGCGGCAACGTCCCGACCGCCAACGCGACGGTCTACATCGTCGACTCCGTCCTGATGCCCCCGAAGTAACCGCTCACCACTGAACGACGCGCGCCCCCGGCATCCACCGGGGGCGCGCGTCGTCGCGATTCCCGACGAAATTCGACCGCCTGGAAACTACACATAAGGCACAAATAAGAGCAGAATGGCAGAGCAGGCCGCTCATCGCACAAGGCGCTCACTGGCCTGCGGGAGCGAAGGAGACGAACCTCATGTCAAACGTCTCGCACGCCGGCCACGACTTGGCCGGACACCCCGACGCCTCCGAAATGCGCGATCGTTACGACCGGGTGATGGGTGGTCGCGATGTGGCACTCGTGGACGGACCGGTGTTCCTGGTCGGCCTGTACTGCGCCATCTCGCCCTGGGTGCTGCACTTCACGACAAGCCAGACCACCCTGGTGAACCACAACCTGATCATGGGAATCGCGATCGCCGTGCTGGGTCTCGGGTTCACCGTGATGCCGCAGAGGATGTATGGCCTGAGCTGGGCCATCTGCGCCATGGGCGCATGGATGATCATCTCGCCCTGGGTGGTGGGCAGCAGCCCGGACATGGGCGTCGTACTCAACAACGTCATCATCGGCGGCCTGACCGCTCTGCTCGGTCTGGTCTGCGCGGGGGCGTCGTTGAAGAGCAGCAGGGGCAGGTCGTAGAACGCGCCCCTGGGCTGTGACGGCCCGCACCGCGGATCACCCCACGGTGCGGGCGTCCGCGTGCCCGGAGTGTGACGCGCGGACACCCGCCCTCTCCCGCCGTTCGTCACGACGACCGCAACTATTCATCCCTCTCACCGGTCTTGTGGGTTGACGGCAGCTACCGGCGGCCCCTCGGGCAGCCGGTGGTGGCATTCGGGAAGTACCGGGACGGGAGTGGGCGCATGGCGCGGCATCTGATGGCGTGTAGGGCTCTGGCGACAGCGGTGGCGGCGGGCGCTCTGGTGGCACCAGCCGCCTCAGCGGCGCCGGTTCACACCGCGACGGCAGCGTCGGAGACCCCGCGGAAGGCGGCCGCGTCCGCGCCGGGCGACGTGGACGGCGACGGCTTCGGCGACCTCGCCACAGGCGCCCCGGAGGGCACCATCAAGGGCTACGCCAAGGCGGGTTACGTCTCCCTCGTCTACGGCACGAAGCAGGGCCTACGGGTCACCCGGCACAAGGGCATCACCCAGGACACGGCCGGAATTCCCGGCGTGCCGGAGGCCGGTGACCGGTTCGGCTCCTCGGTGGCCATGGGCGACGTGGACGGCGACGGGTACACCGACCTGGTGATCGGTTCCGGCGGCGAGGCCATCGGGACGGTGGCGGGCGCGGGCGCCGTCACCGTCGTCTTCGGCGCCAAGGGTGGGCTGGGCAGCGACGCCATCGCCTTCCACAACCCGAAGCCCTCCGCGCGTGAGGGCTTCGGCGACAGCCTGACGGTCGGGGACTTCAACCACGACGGCCGGGACGACATCGCGGTCGCCACCGACACGAAGGTGAACGTCGTACGCGGGGCGAGCGATCTGCGGGACATCGACGAACCGGCGATGACCGCGTACGCCCCGCCCGGCGGCGGCGCCGGAATGGGACCGATCTCCTCCGGCGACATCAACGGCGACGGCTTTACGGACCTGGTCACACAGGCGTACTTCGACGACGGGGCCGACGAAGGAACCCTGGGCGTGCTGCCGGGCTCGGCGCAGGGCCTCAAGACGCGGCCGATCGGCCGGACCGGGCTGCCCTTCACCGGCTACAGCGTCGTGACCGGTGACATCACGGGTGACGGCCGGGACGACGTGGTCGTGGACACCAACGGTTCCGACGGCCCCGACGAGTTCCTGCTGCGCATGTTCCCGGGCACCGCCGCCGGGCTGGGCGAGGGGGTGCCCTACGGCGGCCCGGTGGAACCGGGCACCGCGGGCGTCCTGGCGGACACCGACGGCGACGGGCACGCCGACCTGGTGACCGCCGTGGTCGGTGAGCCCGACTCCGACGGCATCCAGAACGCGGGGGCGCTGACCGTCGTACCGGGGAAGACGACCGGACTGGACGCCTCCCGCGCCCGGAAGCTGACCCTGGACTCGCCGGGGGTGATGGGCGTGATGGAGGGCAACGACCAGTTCGGCAGCTCCGTGACGGCCGGGGACTTCGACGCGGACGGGCGCGCGGACCTGGCGGTCGGCGCGCCGGGGAAGTACCTGGCGACGGGCGCGGTGAGCGTCATCCCCGGTTCGAAGACGGGACCGACCGGGACGGGCTCGATCCTCTTCACCCCGGAGTCGCTGGGCCACCCGGTCGCGAAGGCCCGCTTCGGCTCAGCCGTCGGCGCACGGACCGCCCACTGACGACCGGGCGTACCCGAGGGGCGGGTTGCGGGAGCAGGCTGCGGGGGTGACCCCTTCGCAGCCCGCGACCCGCCCTCGCCGGTTCACCCCACCGAGCTGTAGGCCACCACTCCCCGCAGGACCTCGTCAACGGCCTTGCGTGCGTTGCGTCCCACTGAACTGCCCTCGCGCGGCGCCGCGGCGGCCACCTGCCCCAGCACATCGATCACCTGCTTGCACCAGCGCACGAAGTCGCCGGCGGGCATCTCCGCCTCGCGCAGCACCTCGTCCAGCGTCCGGCCGGACGCCCACATGTAGACGGACCAGGCGAAGCCGAGGTCGGGTTCGCGCTGTCCGACCCCCTCCGCCTGGTTGATCTTGAAGTCCTCCTCCAGGGCGTCGAGCCGCCCCCAGATCCGGACCATCTCGCCCATCGCCGTCTTCGCCGGTCCGGACGGCAGCTTGGGCGCCACCGCGTCGTCGGCCTGCCGGGCCTCGTACACCAGCGCCGAGACGCACGCGGCGAGTTCGGCGGGGTTGAGCCCCTCCCACACACCGGCGCGCAGGCACTCGCTCGCCAGCAGGTCCAGCTCCCCGTAGAGGCGGGCAAGCCGCTTGCCGTGCTCGGTGACCTCGCTGCCGCGCAGGTAGTCGAGCTCGGTGAGCAGCGCGACGATCCGGTCGAAGGTGCGGGCGATCGTGTTGGTACGCCCTTCGATGCGGTGCTCCAGCTGCCGGGTGTCCCGCTGCAGCCGGTGGTAGCGCTCGGCCCACCGCGCGTGGTCCTCGCGCTCGTCGCACCCGTGGCAGGGGTGCGCGCGCAACTCGGCCCGGTAGCGGGCGATCTCGCGGTCGTCGGCGGCGCCGGAGCGCTCCTTGCGGTGCCGCTCCGGCACGATGTGCCCGGCCTTGGTGCGCAGCGCGGAGGCCAGATCGCGGCGGGACTGCGGTGAGCGCGCGTTGAACGACTTCGGGACGCGCATCCGCTCCAGCGCCTCCACCGGCACCGGGAAGTCGATCGAGGCGAGCCGCTTGACCTGCCGTTCGGCGGTCAGCACCAGGGGCCTCGGCCCGTCGTGGTACTCCATGCCCCGGTGCCCGTGCCCGTTGGTCCGCCCTGCGGGCAGTCCGGGGTCCAGGACGAGTGCCAGCCCGGCGAACTTCCCGGTCGGCACGTGGATGACATCGCCGGGCTTGAGCTTCTCCAGGGAGGCCGCCGCCGCGGCCCGCCGCTGCGACGCGCCGTGCTTGGCGAGCTCCGTCTCCCGGTCCTTGAGGTCGCGGCGGAGCCGCGCGTACTCCTCGAAGTCACCGAGGTGGCAGGTCATTCCCTCCTTGTAGCCCTCCAGGCCCTCCTCGTTCTTCTGGACCTGGCGGGAGATCCCGACCACCGACCGGTCCGCCTGGAACTGTGCGAAGGAGGTCTCCAGCAGTTCGCGCGAGCGGTGCCTGCCGAACTGCTGCACCAGATTGACGGCCATGTTGTAGGAGGGCCGGAAGCTGGAGCGCAGCGGATACGTACGCGTACCCGCCAGTCCGGCGAGCGCTCCGGGGTCCATGCCGCGCTGCCAGAGCACCACCGCGTGACCCTCGACGTCGATCCCGCGCCGTCCGGCCCGGCCGGTCAGCTGGGTGTACTCGCCGGGGGTGATGTCGGCGTGCTGCTCTCCGTTCCACTTGACGAGCTTCTCCAGGACCACGGAGCGTGCGGGCATGTTGATGCCGAGGGCCAGCGTCTCGGTCGCGAAGACCGCCTTGACGAGCCCGCGCACGAAGAGCTCCTCGACGACCTCCTTGAAGGTCGGCAGCATCCCCGCGTGGTGTGCGGCGATGCCCCGCTCCAGGCCTTCGAGCCACTCGTAGTAACCGAGGACGTGCAGGTCCTCGCCGGGGATGGACGCGGTCCGCTCCTCGACGATCTCCCGCACCAGCCGGCGCTTGTCCTCGTCGTTGAGCCGCAGCCCGGCCTGCAGACACTGCTGGACGGCGGCCTCGCAGGCGGCGCGGCTGAAGATGAACGTGATGGCGGGCAGCAGCCCCTCGGCGTCCAGCCGGTCGATGACCTCCGGCCGCGAGGGTGTCCAGATCCGACTGCGCTGGCGCCGCTCGCGCTCGCGGTCCGCCTCGCGCACCATCTTTCCGCGCCGGCGCTCGCGCGGGTTGTATCCGCGCTGGTTCTCCATGCGGGCGAGCCGGACGAGGTCGGGGTTGACCTCGCGGCGGGCGGAGCCGCGGCCGCCGTGGTCGCTCTCCTCCTCGAAGAGGTCGTACATCCGGCGTCCGGCCAGCACGTGCTGCCAGAGCGGTACCGGACGGTGCTCGGAGACGATCACGGCGGTGTCTCCGCGGACGGTGTCCAGCCAGTCACCGAACTCCTCGGCGTTGGACACGGTCGCCGACAGTGACACCAGCGTCACGGACTCGGGCAGGTGGATGATCACTTCCTCCCACACCGCGCCCCGGAAGCGGTCGGAGAGGTAGTGCACCTCGTCCATCACCACGTAGCCGAGCCCGCTCAGTGCCTGGGAGCCCGCGTACAGCATGTTCCGCAGCACCTCGGTGGTCATGACGACCACCGGGGCATCGGCGTTGACGCTGTTGTCGCCGGTGAGCAGGCCCACCTTGTCCGCACCGTAGCGCTTGACCAAGTCGGCGAACTTCTGGTTGGAGAGGGCCTTGATCGGGGTGGTGTAGAAGCACTTGCGGCCCTGCTCCAGGGCGAGGTGCACGGCGAACTCGCCGACGATCGTCTTGCCCGAGCCCGTCGGCGCGGCGACGAGGACGCCCTTACCGGCCTCCAGCGCCGTACAGGCCTCGATCTGATAGGGGTCCAGATCGAATTCGTACATCTCGCGGAACGGCCCGAGAGCGGTCGCCTGCTCGGCGGCTCGGATCCGGGAAGCCTGGTATCGCTCAGCTGGTGAGAGGTCCTCTGTCATCTTGTCCACGAGCCTACCCGCCGGGTCCGACAGTGACGCGATCTTTAGTTCACCGTGGCAGAACCGGCAGCAGTACCCGCCCCGAGCACTCTGACGGCGCCCTTGACGCAGGTCGCGGTCAGGGGCAGCGCGCCGAGCGGTTCGCCGTCCGCGTACGCGGTGACACCGACTGCTTCGAGGGAGATGGAGGAGACCCGGTGCGTGGTGACGACGGGGTGGCTGAGATGGGTGCCCTTGTAGACCTTGGGGAACACCTTGAGCAGGGTGGTGCGGCTGCAGTCGCCCACCACGGTCACGTCGAACAGCCCGTCGTCCATGACGGCGTCCGCGCAGATCCGCATGCCGCCGCCGTACGTCGATCCGTTGCCGACGGCTATGAGGGTCGCCGCGATCTCCTGGACCGGGCCGCCGTCGAGGCTCATCCGGTAGGCGATGGGCCGGAACGCGGCGAGTTCGGCGAGGATCGCCAGGTCGTACTTGAACCGGCCGCCGGGCCAGCGCATCCGGTTGCCCCGGTCGTTGACCCGGGAGTCGAAGCCGGAGGCGAGCACGGACCCGAACCACCGGTCTCCGGCCCGGCCGAGGTCGATCTCGCGGACGAGGCTGCCCTTGAGCGCCTCGGCGGCCAGCCGGCCGGCCGAGGCCGGATCCCGTATCGGCAGGCCGAGGGCGCGGGCGAAGTCGTTGCCGGTTCCGACGGCCACGACACCGAGCGGCGTCCGGGTACCGGCCACGGCCTGCAGGGCGAGCGACATCATCCCGTCCCCGCCGACCGCCACGAGCGCGCCGGTCCCCCCGGCCACGGCGTCCCGGGCCCGCCGCAACGCGTCGTCGGCGTCCTCACCGAGGACCGTACGGACGGAGAATCCGGCGTCCCGCAACGCGGAAGCGGCCGGCTGCGCGGCGTGCGCGCCCCGGCCGCGTCCTGCGGTGGGATTGACGAAGAGGGTGATCTCGCTGGTCACCCGGGGACCCTACAAGGTCAGGTGATGTCGTCGTAACCGTTCGACCGAGGCGATCGTCCGCCGTCCCGTTCCCCGTCGGCCTGTTCGGGCAGCGAGGGCCGCGCCGCCGAGACGTTCTCCATGTCACCGATGTCCTCGGGAGTGAGGTCCAGCTCCGACGCCTCGTCGTCGTCCAGCTCGGCGTCGGGGTTGTTCCGTCGCCTGCGCCGGTCGTTGGCCAGGCAGATACCGAGTGCGAGGAAGTAGAGCAGCACGATCGGGGCTGCCAGCGTGATCATCGTCAGCGGGTCGCCCGTGGGCGTGGCGACCGCGGCGAAGATCGTGATGCCCATGACCATGCCGCGCCACCAGCCCGCGAGCCGCTTGGCCGTGAGCACCCCGGTGAAGTTCAGCAGGACGAGCAGGAGCGGCAGCTCGAAGGCGAGACCGAAGACGACGACCATGCGCGTGACGATGTTGAGGTAGTCGTCGACGGGCAGCAGGTTCGTCGTGTTCTCGGGGGTGAATTCGAGCAGGACCGCGGCCGTCTGCGGCATCAGCTTGTAGGCGAGCGCGGCACCCACGAGGAACAGCGGCACACCCGCGCCGACGAAGCTCAGCGCGTACTTCTTCTCGTGCTTGTGCAGACCCGGCGCGAGGAACGCCCAGAGCTGGTAGAGCCAGACGGGGGTGGAGAGCACCACTCCCGCCATGAGGGAGACCTTGAGCGCGATGGAGAACGGCGCGACCAGACCGTTCACCGTCATCTCGGCGCACGGGTGGCCGTTCTCCTGGACCTTCCTGCCGTTGGTGCAGCCGACCGACTCCAGGATCGGGCGGATCAGGAAGTCGATCAGGTCCTTGTAGAAAAAGGCCGTGACCGAGGTGATGACGATGACCGCCAGGACCGCGATCAGCAGTCGGTTACGCAACTCACGCAGGTGATCAGCGAGAGGCATCCGCCCCTCGACGTCCTTCTCCTGCTTGCGGGCAGACTTGAGCAACCCACTTCCCTCGTCTCGTGCGGCAGCTGCCGGGAACGCGGCAGCTGTCAGCTCTGGGTGGTGGGCTTCGCTTCACTCACGGGGCGGGAGCTCGTCACATCGCCGGGGGAGGCCTGGATCGTGCGCGCGGCGGCGGGCTGCTGGGCCGCCTGGTCCGCGGCGGCCGCGTCCGTCGTGGTCGCCGGCTCGTCGTCCTTCTTCATGGCCTTGGCCTCGCTCTTGAGGATGCGGGCCGACTTGCCGAGCGAACGGGCCATGTCAGGAAGCTTCTTGGCACCGAACAACAGGAGAACGACAGCAATGATCAGAACGATCTCTAGAGGCTTCAGATTGCCCATGATGTGCTTCCTTCTCGCTGAGACGGCTGGAGGTGGGCTCGCTGCCCTTGGGTCGGACTGCCCTTGGATCGGACACTCGTCCGACCTCTTCGCTGGGAGCGATCGTAACCCGCAGGAGTAAACGCGAGGCAATGCCCGTGCATACTTTGGCTAGCGGCCAGCACCTCCCTGCCCAGGCCGCCACCAGCAGCGTACCCCCCGGAACTGAGAAACAGGAGGCCGCGCCCGCCCGGATCGAACAGGCCGCCTACCTCAGGGTTTCACCCGTGGCCGCGAGATCGGTGGCCGCGTGCTCCAGATCCTCCGCGGCCCGGTTGATGCGCTCCGTGGTACGCGTCACCTGGTGACCGAGGCGCTGGGCCTCGATGAACACCCTGATGGCCAGCACGCCCAGGACGGCGATGCCGAGGAACCCCAGGGCGATGGCGAGCATGGGCCAGAACATCCGCAGAGCCTCGATGTTTCTCGTGTCCGGGTCCAGAGGACCGATGTGATCTGTCTGAGGGGCGCCCGCCGCCGTCCGTCTTCTACCGGCCGGTGTGCAGGCGCAGTGTCCGTACGCCGCCGTCGGTGAGCAGCTCCACTATCCGCTCCCCCGCGGTCCTGCGGACCGCGGCGTCGCACTCGGGGCAGGTGAAGGAGTAGAACGTCGTCCGGCTGGTGGCACCGATCGCGAGCCGGATGGCGCCCGCTGTCAGCTCGAACCGTGCGCGGCAGTCCGGGCAGGCGGCCCTGAACCGTACGGACTCGGGAACGACGACGGTCGGAACGGATGAAACATCCGACACCACGGACAGGTTGCTCATGTCTCTTCCGCGCTCCCCTCAGGCCGGGCCGTCGTAGGCGGTGAGTGCCGCCCGCGCCGCCCGCCGCGCGCTCTGTGCCAGCTCCGGCGGTGAGACGATCCGCCCCTCCCGGCCGAGCCGGAGCGCCAGTCTGCGCAGCGAGGCCGGATCAGGCGTCCGCAGGGTGATCCGCATGCCGCCGTCGGGCAGCTCGTGGGCGCTGTCGTGCGGGTAGTACTCCGCGACCCAGCGCCCGCCGGGACCCACCTCCACGACGACCTCCGGATCCTCTGCGGCGGGCTGGACCAGCCCCTCCGAGAGGTCCCGCAGCTCCAGCTCCGGCGGCGCGGCCGGCTCGTCGAGCAGCCGGATCTCGGCGACCCGGTCGAGGCGGAAGGTGCGCCGGTCCTCCGAGGACCGGCACCAGGCCTCCATATAGGTGTGCCCGACGGCGAACAGCCGGATCGGGTCCACCTCGCGCTCGGTGAGCTCGTCGCGGGCGGGCGAGTAGTAGCGCAGCCAGAGCCGGCGCCGCTCGGAGATCGCCCGGTCCACATCCGCGAAGACGCCGCCCTCGGACTCGAAGGTGACCGAGAGCCGGGAGCTGGCCGCCCCCACCTCACCGGCCGCGGCCTCCAGCTTGGCGGTGGCGCGCAGCAGCGCCTGCCGGTCGCTCTCCCGCAGTCCGGGCAGCGTCGCGACGGCGCGGGCGGCGACCAGCAGGGCCGTCGCCTCGTCGGCGGCGAGCCGGAGCGGCTCCGCGACGTCGTCCGGGTTGTGCCACCAGATCCGGTCGCCGTCGGTGTCGATGTCCAGCAGATCGCCGCCGCGGAAGCTCGTCCCGCACATGGGCAGGACGTCGAGGTCCGAGATGAGCTCGTCCTCGGTGATCCCGAAGGCCCGTGCGACGTCCTGGACGTGGGCGCCGGGGCGCTCACGCAGATACGTCACCAGCGAGAGCATCCGGCGGGTCTGGTCGATGGCGTTCGTGGCCATGAGTACGGGTCCCCCTCAGTCCTTGGCCACGGCGCGCAGCCGGTCCACCACATCGGCCCGCAGATCCGCGGGTTCCCGCACGACCACGTCCGGACCGAACTCGACGAGCCAGGCGTCCAGACCGTGTCCGTACGGGATCTCCAACTCCTCCCACCCGTCCCCGAGTTCCCGGACCGATATCGCCCGGGCCCGCAGCGGGTAGCCGGAACCGGTCCGTAGCCTGATCAGCGCGGTGCGGGTCGCCGTCTCCCCCGCCCAGCTCTCGACGGTCTCGCGGACGGTGACGACGTCGGGCACCTGCGCGGTGAACGCGCCGGCCCGGGAGCGCACCTTGCCGGCGATCCGGGAGAGCCGGAACACCCGCTCCGCGCCCCTGCCCCGGTCCCAGCCGGCCAGATACCAGTGCCCGCGCCAGCACTCCAGCGTCCAGGGCTCGACCTGGCGCTGCTCGGGGCGGGCGGCATTGGCCTTGCGGTAGTCGAAGGTCACCGCGCGGCGGTCCCGGCAGGCCAGCATCAGCGGTTCGAACGCGGCCTCGTGCACCGGGATACGGGGTTCGAGGGCGCTGTGCACCTCGTACGCGTCCTCGGCCTCCGGCATGCCGGCGGCGCGCAGCTTCTGCAGGGCGCCGCTGGCCGCACCGGCCAGCCGGGCCTGCTGCCAGACCTTGGCGGCCAGCCCGAGCGCGGCGGCCTCCTCCGCGTCCAGCGTGATCGGGGGCAGCCGGTTGCTGTCGCGACGGGCGAGATAGCCGGTGTCGCCGTCCAGGTTCTCCACGGTCTCGATGACCAGACCGAGCTCGCGCAGATCGTCCTTGTCGCGCTCGAACATCCGGTTGAAGGCGTCGTCGGAGCCCGCTTCCAGGTAGGCCTCGATGGAACCGCGCAGCTCGCGCTTGCTGAGCGGGCGCCGGGTCCCCAGCAGACACAGTGCCAGGTTCATCAGCCGCTCGGCCTTGGCAATCGCCATCGACGCCCTCTCTGTTTTGCGCTACGACCCTCGACCGTACCGCTCCGGGGGCTCCGGAAGAAAGTGAGGGCCCGCGCCTTGCGGCACGGGCCCTCGCGACACAGCAGGTGCGGATCAGACGGCGACCAGGTCGCAGACGAAGATCAGCGTCTCGCCCGGGGCGATCTTGCCGCCGGCGCCGCGGTCACCGTACGCGAGGTGCGCGGGGATGGTCAGCTGGCGACGGCCGCCGACCTTCATGCCCTGCACGCCCTTGTCCCAGCCCGCGATGACCTGACCGCCGCCGAGCTGGAACTGGAGCGGAGCGCCGCGGTTCCAGGAGGCGTCGAACTCCTCGCCGGTGGAGAAGGACACGCCCACGTAGTGGACGGAGACGGTCTGGCCGGCCTGGGCCACCGGGCCGTCGCCTTCCCAGATGTCCTTGATCTCCAGGTCGGCCGGCGGCTCGCCACCCGGGAAGTCGACCTCGGGCTTCTCGATGCTCACTGACTTTGCTCCTCTAAATGATGAACTGGGCAACCGGGACAGTCTTACATCTTCGCCAGGATGTCCACGGCGAAGACCAGCGTCGAGTTCGCCGGGATGGACTGCTGCGCCTTGCTGCCGAAGGCCTGGTCCGGCGGGACGACGAGCAGCACGCGGCTGCCGATCTTCTTCCCGATCAGGCCGTTCTTGAGCCCCTTGAGGGTCACCTGGGCCAGCGGGAAGGTCTGCGTCTTGCCCGTCGCGTAGGTGCTGTCGAACGTCTTTCCGTCCTTCCACAGCAGCCCCACGTAGTTCACGACGACGCTGTCGGTCCCCTTGACGACCTCGCCCTTGGACTCCAGGACGTAGTTGGAGACCAGCTTCTTGGGCGGGGTGGACTTGCTGGGGATCTTGACGCTCGGCGCCTTGCCGTCCGTGTTCGTGCCCACCTTCGGCAGGTCGACGTTGTCCTGGGCGACCTCGCTGCCCTTGGCAGAGGCGGGGATCTGCTTCGCCTTCAGGATGTCGACGACGAAGACGAGGGTGGAGTTCGGCTTGATGTCACCCTGGCCCTGAGCGCCGTAACCGAGGTCCGGCGGGATGACCAGCTGGACCCTGCTGCCGACCTTCTGGCCGACGAGGCCCTTGTCCCAGCCCTGGATGACCATGCCGGCGCCGAGCGTCAGGTCGAACGGCTGCTTGCGGTCGTAACTGTTGTCGAACGGCTTGGTGGAGTCCCAGGCCTGTCCGAGGTAGTTGACCTGGATCGCGTCGCCGTTCTTGAGCTTCGCGCCGTCGCCCTCACTGACAACGTTGGTCTTGAGCTCCTTGGGCGGTGTTCCCGAGCCCTTGGCCAGGGTGGGCTTCTCGCCGAACTTCGCGCCCGCGGTGATGGCGGGGAATCCGCTCTTGGAGGGGGCGGACGCGGAGGCGGAAGCGGAGTCGGAGCCCTTGTCGTCGCTACCGCAGGCGGCTGACAGCAGCAGCAGGGGGACGACTAGAAGGCCGGCAAGTCGGCGCACTGGTTCCTCAGATCTCAGACGACACGTTTGTTGGGGCAGGCCCCATGGGGGTCCCCGACACTCTAGGGCGTGGAAAGGGCCCCGTACGAGGAACGTACGGGGCCCGAGTCGCACGAGGGCCGAGGCGCGTCCTGCGCCCGCTCACATACCCGCGATCAGCTTCTCCACTCGGTCGTCCACGGAACGGAACGGGTCCTTGCACAACACCGTGCGCTGCGCCTGGTCGTTGAGCTTGAGGTGGACCCAGTCGACGGTGAAGTCCCGTCGCTGCTCCTGGGCCCGCCGGATGAAGTCGCCGCGCAGCCGGGCCCTGGTGGTCTGCGGGGGCACCGACTTGCCCTCGAAGATCTTCAGGTCGTTGCAGATGCGGGCGGCCTGCCCCTTGCGCTCCAGCAGGTAGTACAGGCCTCGGCGGCGATGGATGTCGTGGTAGGCGAGGTCTATCTGGGCGACCCGCGGATTCGACATGGTCATGTTGTGCTTGCCCCGGTACCGCTCGATGAGCTTGTACTTCATGACCCAGTCGATCTCGGTGTCGATCCGGTCGAGGTCCTCGGCCTCGATCGCGTCCAGCGTGCGGCCCCACAGTTCGAGGACCTTCTCGACGTTGCCCGTGCGGATGCCGCGGCGGTCGACGAAGTCCACGGCCTTCTCGTAGTACTCGCGCTGCACCTCGATGGCGGATGCCTCGCGGCCGCTGGCCAGGCGCACCTTGCGCTGTCCCGTGATGTCGTGGCTGACCTCCCGGATCGCCCGGATGGGGTTCTCCAGCGTCAGATCCCGCATCACCGTGCCCGCCTCGATCATGCGGAGCACCAGATCGGTGGCGCCGACCTTGAGCAGCATGGTCGTCTCGGACATGTTGGAGTCACCGACGATGACGTGGAGGCGGCGGTACCGCTCCGCGTCCGCGTGCGGTTCGTCCCGGGTGTTGATGATCGGACGGGAGCGTGTCGTCGCGGAACTGACGCCCTCCCAGATGTGCTCGGCACGCTGGCTGACGCAGTAGACGGCGCCCCTCGGGGTCTGCAGCACCTTGCCGGCACCGCAGATCAGCTGCCTCGTGACGAGGAAGGGAATGAGGATGTCCGCGAGCCGGGAGAATTCTCCGTGCCGGGCCACGAGGTAGTTCTCATGGCACCCGTAGGAGTTTCCGGCCGAATCGGTGTTGTTCTTGAAGAGATAGACGTCGCCCGCGATTCCCTCCTCGTGCAGACGGCGTTCGGCGTCGACAAGCAGGCCTTCGAGAATGCGCTCGCCGGCCTTGTCGTGAGTGACCAGCTCGGTCAGGTTGTCGCATTCGGGGGTTGCATATTCCGGATGCGATCCCACGTCGAGGTAGAGGCGGGCGCCGTTCCGCAGAAAGACATTGCTGCTGCGGCCCCATGACACAACACGGCGGAAGAGGTAGCGCGCCACTTCATCAGGAGACAGTCGGCGCTGTCCCCTGAACGTGCACGTGACGCCGTACTCGTTCTCCAGCCCGAAAATGCGGCGGTCCATGACTGAACATTACGCCTGATGGCCCGAGCTGAAACCGGGTTCGACGGCACCGTTTCGATCATTTTCCGATCCTCGCACCGCGACAGCGCTACGCCCGGGAGCTGCGAGGACCCTTCCGGTGGCCAGCAGAACCAGCAGCGCCGCCACTCCACCGGCCCCCGCCACCGCGAAGCTCCACGCCGTCCCGCCCAGCTCCACGGCCGGTCCCGCCACGGCCGTCCCGGCCGCCGCGCCCACCCCGAACGTCGTCACCAGCCACGAAAAGGCCTCCGTCACCGTGCCGCTGGGCGCGTGCCGGTCGACGACGATGAACGAGCAGGCGATCGCGGGCGCCAGGAACACCCCCGCGACCCCGGCCAGCACGGTCATCGCCACCACGCCGGGGGTCAGCATCAGCGGCAGGTAGCCCAGCGCGAGCAGCGCCACGATCACCCGCAGCCGGCGCTCAGGCGGCCCCGACCACTGCCGCGCCCCGTACAGCGAGCCACCGATCAGCGCGCCGAGCCCGAGCGCGGCCATCAGCCAGCCGTAGACGGAGTCCTGGCCGTGGTCGTCGGCATAGGCGACGCCCGCCACCGTGATGGAGCCCAGCGCCAGCCCGACGAAGAAGAACGAGCCGAGCAGGGCCAGCAGCCCCGGCGAACGGAGCGCGCCGAGCCAGTGTGCCTCGCGCGGCGCCGAGCGCCAGGTCCTGGACGGCTCTGACAGGACGACGGAAAGCGCCCCCAGGACCCCTATCGCGTTGATCACGAGGAGCGCGGCGGCGGGCGACCAGAGGGAGACCAGCAGGGTCACCAGCAGCGGCCCCACCGTGAACATGACCTCCTGGGCCACCGCGTCCATGGCATACGCCCGGTGCACCCGGTCCTCACTGCCGAGGACGCTCGGCCACAGGGCCCGCAGGCCGCCCTCCAGAGGAGGTGTGGCCACGCCCGCGAGGGCCACGGCCCCGTAGGCGAGCGGCAGCGAACCGAAGCCCGCCACGGCGAGCAGGGCCATTCCGATGGCGGACAGGACGGCGGCGGGCAGTTGGACGCGCGGCTGGCCGTACAGGTCCACGGCGCGGCCCAGCAGCGGCTGTCCGACCGCCGTGCCCAGCCCGTACACCGCGGCGAGCGCGCCCGCGAGGGCGTAGCTGCCGCCCTCCGCACGGGTGAACAGCACGATCGCGATGGGGGCGGTGCCGTTCGGCAGCCGCCCCACGAGGGTGCCGGTCAGCAGCCGGGCGGCATGCCGCGCCCGGAGGATGTCCAGATATCCCGCGGCCATGTCCCGCCCCTCTCCCCGGGACGCCTTCCGGCCACCCTAGGTGTTACGTATAACTTCCTGGTTCATACGTACCATGTGACCAGCTGGCGGGTCCACCTCACGGCGCCTGCCCCGACCGGCCCGGAGGCCCGAGTGACCAGCCCAGCACAGCCCGCCCCCTCCCGGCCCACCAGCCGTGACGTGGCACGGGCCGTCGGCGTCTCGCAGGCCACCGTCTCCCTGGTCCTCGGCGGCAAATGGCGCGGCCGGGTCTCCTCCGCCACCGCGGAGCGGGTGCGGGAGGCCGCCCACGAGCTCGGGTACCGGCCGAATCTCGCCGCCCGCAATCTGCGCCTGGGCAGCACCAGGACCGCCCTGCTCGTCGTCCCGGCCCTCACCAACGAGTTCTTCGCCCGGGTGTACACCGGGGCCGCCGCCGTCGCCGCGGAACACGGCTTCGGTGTCGTCCTGTACCCCTCGCCCGACGGCACCGGTCCGGCCCGGGACCCCTTCGCCTCGGCCCGCGCCGCGCTCGACGGGGTGATCGCCTCATCGATGGCCGCCGACGCGCTGGGCGCACTGCACGGGGCCGAACTGCCGCTGGTCATGCTCGACAGCGACCCCTCGGCCCCTGGTCCGGCGGCCCGCGTCAACCTCGATGTCGCCGACGGGATGCGTCAGGTGACGGAGCATCTGCTCGCCCTCGGCCACCGCCGCTTCGTCCATCTCGCCTCGGCCGTCGACACCTGGACGTTCGCGGTCCGCGCCGAAGCCGTCCGGGACGCCCTGCGCGGCGTGCCCGGCACCGACGTACGCACCGTGCCGGCCGCGCTGGACGTACGGGCCGGCCACGCGGCCGCGGAGCGCGCGCTGGCCCTTCCCGGCCCCCGGCCCACCGCCATCGTCTGCGACGACGACATCCTGGCCGCGGGCGCCTGCAAGGCGGCACGCCGGCTCGGACTGCGGGTACCGGACGACCTCTCCGTGACCGGCTTCGACGATCTGGCCCTGGCCACGGCCGTGGAGCCCGAACTCACCACGGTGCGGCTGCCCGCCGAACAGGTCGGTGAGCGCGGCATGAGCGCCCTGCTGGCCGTTCTGGACGGCCGCACGGCCGAGACCGGCAGTCTGCCGGTCCACCTGGTCGTCCGCGGCTCGTCCGCTCCCCCGCCCTCGAACCCGCCCGCATGACAGAGCCCCGGCCCGCCGGAAGGCGGACCGGGGCGGAGTCGTACGGCGGAACGGACTACTCCACGTCCCCACCCGAATCGGTGGAGTCGGAGCCGGCCGAACCGGAATCCGCGGCGTCACCGGAGTCGGTAACGGCCTTCTTGCCGGTCGGCTTGCCGCTCGACTTGCCGGTGGCCGTCGCCGTGGCGCTGTCGTCGCCGTCCTCCGTGTCCGAGGGGGCGTCCGTCGGCGTCGATCCGGCACCGTCGGCCTCCAGCAGCCGCGCCAGCTGCCGTCCGACGATCCGCTTGAACTTGCGCTGCTGCGGCCTCGTACGGTCCAGGACCGCGACCTCCAGCCGGTCCGCGGGGATCTCCCGCTCACTGCCGTTGGGATCGCGGGACAGCGCCTGCACCGCCAGCTTCAGCGCCTCGGCCAGTGACATCCCGTCACGGTGCCGCTGGTCCAGGAAGGTGCTGATCTGCTCCGCGTTGCCACCGACGGCGACCGAGCCGTGCTCGTCCACGATCGAGCCGTCGTGCGGCAGCCGGTAGATCTGGTCACCGTCCGCCGCCGCGCCCACCTCGGCGACGACCAGCTCCACCTCGTACGGCTTCTCGGCCGCACTGGAGAAGATGGTGCCGAGCGTCTGCGCGTAGACATTCGCCAGTCCACGGGCCGTCACATCGTCACGGTCATAGGTATATCCGCGCAGATCGGCATAGCGGACGCCGCCGATGCGCAGATTCTCGTACTCGTTGTACTTACCGGCGGCGGCGAAACCGATCCGGTCATAGATCTCGCTGAACTTGTGCAGCGCACGGGACGGGTTCTCGCCGACGAACACAATGCCGTCGGTGTACTGCAGCACAACCAGGCTGCGACCACGGGCGATGCCCTTCCGGGCGTATTCCGCCCGGTCGGCCATGGCCTGCTGAGGTGAGACATAGAACGGCGTCGACACCGGCTATCCGTCCCTTTCTGTCAGTGACAAGAGCATCGAAGAAGCCTGGGAACGGGGGTCAGAGAAGCTCGGCGCGCGGGCCGTCGGGCTGTTCCAGCCTTCGTTCCAGAACCGAGCGGGCGATGTCTGCGGATTCCGCCTCGGCCAGCTTCCGGAAACCCTCGTCTGTGATGACGGTGATGATCGGATAGATGCGCCGGGCGACATCGGGCCCACCGGTCGCCGAGTCGTCGTCCGCCGCGTCGTACAGCGCCTGCACGACCAGAGTGAGCGTCTGCTCCTGCGTCAGGTCCTCGCGGTAGAGCTTCTTCATGGAGGTGCGGGCGAAGATCGACCCGGAGCCCGTGGAGGCGTAGCCCTGCTCCTCGGAGCGGCCTCCGGTGACGTCGTAGGAGAAGATCCGGCCCCGCTCGCGGTCGACGTCGTAGCCGGCGAAGAGCGGCACCACGGCGAGCCCCTGCATGGCCATCGCCAGATTGCTCCGGATCATCGTGGAGAGCCGGTTCGCCTTGCCCTCCAGGGAGAGCTGGGCACCCTCGACCTTCTCGAAGTGCTCCAGCTCCAGCTGGAAGAGCTTGACCATCTCCACGGCCAGCCCGGCCGTACCGGCGATACCCACCGCCGAGTACTCGTCGGCCGGGAACACCTTCTGGATGTCGCGCTGCGCGATCATGCTGCCCATGGTCGCCCGACGGTCACCGGCCAGCACCACGCCGCCGGGGAACGAGGCCGCCACGATCGTCGTCCCGTGCGGGGCCTCGATGGCGCCCTTCATGGGCGGCAGCTGCCGGTTGCCCGGCAGCATCGCGGGCGACTGATCGGTCAGGAAGTCCATGAAGGAGGACGATCCCGGCGTCAGGAAGGCAGCTGGTAGACGCCCGGTGCTACGAGTGTTGGCTTCCACGCGTTTCCCTCCACGTATGCGGCTGCACGCCTTATGGCGTCCGGCCGGTCCTTGAGCTGCCCCAGAGCCGCGTTGCAGCTGAAGCACAGTACGCCACGGACCCTACCCGTCTCATGGCAGTGATCCACATGCTCAGCCGGGGCGACGAGACAGATGCAGCAAACACCCTGCTGCGCGGCGCCCAGTGCCTCCAACTCGACAGGAGTAAGGCCGTATTTGCGCTGAAAGTAGCTGACCCGGTTCCGCTCCGCCCGGCAGACGCGACAGTAGCTCGCCCAGCCGTCAGAAGACGACTTATTGCGCTCCCACTGATCATGGGGTTTCACGACCTCGCACTGCGGGCAGCGCTTGTGGCCCCGCGGCACCGGCACCTTGACTCGGACGGACTTGCCCTTTGTCTCCTGACGCTGCCGGTAGTACTCAGCCGAGCACTTCCGGCAGTACGCCTGGAGACCATCCCGCATCGCCCTGTTACTGGCGAAGGACTGCCTCGGCAGTTCCTTTCGACAGCGAGAGCAGTTCCTCCCCTCGGGATTTTCGGACATAAAGCCCTATTCTCCGCCCTTCTGAACAAATGACCTCACGAAATCCTCGGCGTTGGCCTCAAGGACGTCGTCGATCTCGTCCAGGACGTCGTCGACGTCGTCGCTCAGCTTCTCCTGTCGCTCCTGGAGGTCGTCGGAGGCCTGCGCGTCCTGCGCCTGCTCCTCTGTCCCCTCGGTGGAGCGCGTCGCCTTCTGCTGTCCGCCGCCGGTGTCCTTGGTCGCCATATAGCTCACCCCACTCGGTTCGAAGCACTTGATCAGACCCTACCTACGGGGTCCGACATTGGCCCGGTACTTGTCTCAACGTCCGGAGGTCATCGGAATGATTCCCAGCCGACGGCCCTTTCAGCCGCCCGTGAGCACCCGGACCAGCTCTTCCGCCGTACGACAGCGGTCCAGGAGGTCCTTGACGTGCTCACGGGTGCCCCGGAGCGGCTCCATGGTGGGCACCCGCTGCAGGGAGTCATGGCCCGGAAGATCGAAGATGACCGAATCCCAGGAGGCCGCCGCGACGTCGTCCGCGTACTGCTCCAGGCAGCGGCCGCGGAAATACGCCCTGGTGTCCTCCGGAGGCGCCGTACGGGCCTGCTCGACCTCGTTCTCGTCCAGCAGGCGGTTCATCCTGCCTCGGGCCGCCAGACGGTTGTACAGACCCTTGTCCGGCCGTACGTCGGCGTACTGGAGGTCCACCAGGTGCAGACGGGGCGCGTCCCAGTCGAGGCTGTCACGGCGGCGGTAGCCCTCCATGAGCTCCCGCTTGGCGATCCAGTCCAGCTCGCGGGAGAGGCTCATCGGATCGTTCTCCAGCCGGCTGAGCGTGTCCTCCCAGCGGATCAGGATGTCCTTGGTCTGCTCGTCGGCGTCCGCCCCGTACCGCTCCTCGACGTACTTGCGGCCGAGCTCGAAGTACTCCATCTGGAGCTGTACAGCGGTGAGTGTCCGGCCGCTGCGCAGCGTGACCAGCTGCTGGAGATCCGGGTCGTGGGACACCTGGTGCAGCGTGCGCACCGGCTGGTCGACGGCCAGGTCGACGTTGATGAAGCCGTCCTCGATCATGGAGAGGACCAGTGAGGTGGTGCCCAGCTTGAGGTAGGTGGAGATCTCCGAGAGATTCGCGTCGCCGATGATCACGTGCAGTCGGCGGTACTTCTCCGCGTCCGAGTGGGGTTCGTCGCGGGTGTTGATGATCGGCCGCTTGAGTGTGGTCTCCAGGCCGACCTCGACCTCGAAGTAGTCGGCGCGCTGGCTGATCTGGAAGCCGTGCTCATGGCCGTCCTGGCCGATTCCGACCCGTCCCGCTCCGGTGACGACCTGGCGCGAGACGAAGAACGGGGTCAGGTGGCGCACGATGTCCGAGAACGGGGTCTCCCGCTTCATCAGGTAGTTCTCGTGCGTGCCGTACGAGGCGCCCTTGTTGTCGGTGTTGTTCTTGTAGAGGTGGATCGGCAGGGCGCCGGGCAGCTGGGCCGCGCGTTCGGCGGCCTCGGCCATGATGCGCTCGCCGGCCTTGTCCCAGAGGACGGCGTCCCTCGGGTTGGTGATCTCCGGGGAGCTGTACTCGGGGTGTGCGTGGTCGACGTAGAGCCGTGCCCCGTTGGTGAGGATGACATTGGCCAGGCCGATGTCCTCGTCCGTGAGCTGACTGGAGTCGGCGGTCTCGCGGGCGAGGTCGAAGCCTCGCGCGTCTCGCAGCGGGTTCTCCTCCTCGAAGTCCCAGCGGGCGCGGCGCGCCCGGTGCATCGCCGCCGCGTAGGCGTTGACGATCTGGGACGAGGTGAGCATGGCATTGGCGTTGGGATGGCCGGGCACGGAGATCCCGTACTCGGTCTCGATGCCCATTACTCGCCGTACGGTCATGCGGCCCTCCTTGCCCGGCGGCGCTCCCTTCCGGGAACGGCGCTCAAGTACCGCTGCTTGTCCGGTGCGTGCGCGGTTTGCCCGTACCCGCACTGCGCGACCGGGCGGTATGCATGAGCCTAGAGCGCCTCTGTGCTGGTGGGGAGATCAATTACGTCATTGCTGCGGTGTCGGCGCGGCTGTCCGGAAAGCAACCGGCTGCGGATGCCCGGCCGGGCATCCGCAGCCGATCCGCGTTCTACAGGTACTGCCCGGTGTTCGCCACCGTGTCGATGGACCGCCCGGTGTCCGCGCCCTGCTTTCCGGTGACGAGTGTGCGGATGAAGACGATCCGCTCACCCTTCTTGCCGGAGATCCTGGCCCAGTCGTCCGGGTTGGTGGTGTTCGGCAGGTCCTCGTTCTCCTTGAACTCGTCCACACATGCCTGGAGGAGGTGGGAGACGCGAAGGCCCTTCTGGCCCTGGTCGAGGAAGGCCTTGATGGCCATCTTCTTGGCCCGGTCGACGATGTTCTGGATCATCGCGCCGGAGTTGAAGTCCTTGAAGTACAGGACCTCCTTGTCGCCGTTGGCGTACGTCACCTCAAGGAAGCGGTTCTCCTCGGACTCGGTGTACATCCGTTCGACGACCGACTGGATCATGGCGTGCGCGGCGGCCTCCTTGGAGCCGGTGTGCTCCGCGAGGTCGTCGGCGTGCAGGGGCAGCGAAGGCGTGAGGTACTTCGCGAAGATGTCCTTCGCGGCCTCCGCGTCCGGACGCTCGATCTTGATCTTCACATCGAGGCGGCCGGGCCGCAGGATCGCGGGGTCGATCATGTCCTCGCGGTTGGAGGCGCCGATCACGATGACGTTCTCCAGGCCCTCGACGCCGTCGATCTCGGCGAGCAGCTGGGGGACGATGGTGTTCTCCACGTCCGAGCTGACGCCGGATCCCCGGGTGCGGAAGAGCGACTCCATCTCGTCGAAGAAGACGATGACGGGGGTGCCCTCACTCGCCTTCTCGCGGGCACGCTGGAAGACCAGGCGGATGTGGCGCTCGGTCTCACCGACGTACTTGTTGAGGAGTTCGGGGCCCTTGATGTTGAGGAAGTAGCTCTTTCCGGCGGGCTGGCCGGTTACTTCGGCGACCTTCTTCGCGAGGGAGTTGGCGACGGCCTTGGCGATGAGCGTCTTGCCGCAGCCGGGCGGGCCGTAGAGCAGGATGCCCTTCGGCGGCCGCAGTTCGTGCTCCTTGAAGAGGTCCGGGTGCAGATAGGGGAGCTCTACCGCGTCGCGGATGAGCTCGATCTGGTCACCCAGGCCGCCGATCTTGTTGTAGTCGATGTCCGGGACTTCTTCGAGGACGAGCTCTTCGACCTCGCTCTTGGGAACGACTTCATAGACGTAGCCGGACCTGGGTTCGAGCAGCAGGGCGTCGCCGGGCCGGATGGTGATGTCCAGCAAGGGCTCGGCGAGCCGCACCACCCGTTCCTCGTCGGTGTGCCCGACCACCAGGGCTCGTTCGCCGTCCTCAAGGATCTCCTTGAGGGTGACGATGTCCCCGGCACGCTCGAATTCCATGGCGTCGACCACGTTGAGCGCTTCGTTGAGCATGACTTCCTGGCCGCGCCGGAGGTCTTCGAGCTCAACGCTGGGACTGACGTTCACCCGGAGCTTGCGGCCCCCGGTGAAGATGTCGCAGGTGCCGTCCTCGTTGGCCTGCAGGAACACACCGAAGCCGGCCGGTGGCTGTGCCAGCCGGTCGACCTCTTCCTTGAGGGCCACGATCTGGTCGCGGGCCTCGCGGAGTGTGCTGGCGAGCCGCTCGTTCTGAGCGGACACGCCTGCGAGGTTGGTCTGGAACTCGACGATCCGCTCTTCGAGAATCCTCGTATGCCGCGGAGAGTCGGCGAGCTTACGTCGCAGGACGGCGATTTCCTGCTCAAGATAGGCGACCTGGCCGGCTGGGTCATCGGACCCCCGTCCGGGCCGGATGCCGCGGTTGGTGTCGTCGTCGTGGGCTGCCACGGTCCTCACCTCCTCCAAGGGGAGCTGGACGCTTCCTGACCCTACCTGGGTGGGTGATGATTGAAACCCCTAGATCACAAAGACTGTGAGGCGTGTCCGATCTTCACCCTTGCGCTCTCCCTCGTGTCAGGGGAATACCCACCCTTCAACATCGGAAAGCGGCCGGTTGTATCGTCGAAGTGTTCAACACCCGTCAGGGCTGGCTTTTTTTGTTCGGATACGCAGGAAACGGCAGGCGAAATGACCGCGCAGCAGGACGCTCCCACCGGTGGCGACACGCAGGACCTGGAGGTCTGGATCGATCAGGACCTCTGCACGGGGGACGGCATCTGTGTGCAGTACGCGCCCGAGGTCTTCGAGCTGGACATCGACGGACTCGCCTATGTGAAGAGCGACGGGGACGAGCTGCTGCAGGACAAGGGGGCGACCACCCCGGTGCCGTTGCCGCTTCTCCAGGACGTGGTCGATTCGGCCAAGGAGTGTCCGGGCGACTGTATTCATGTACGACGCGTTTCGGACAGGGTCGAGGTCTTCGGCCCCGAGGCAGCCTGAGCGCCCTGCCGGGCAGGGCCGGGTACGGCGACCGTCAGGCGTTGCCGCCGGTGGAGTCGTCGGACAGGCTGTTGCGTACGAAGGCCCCGTTCTGCCACTGCCAGGTGACCTTCTCCTGCTCGTCGGGGCAGCAGGACGGGACCGAGGGCGAGGAGTAGCCGAGGAGTGTCGCGGAGACGACGCCCTCACGCACGGTGAAGTCACCGATGCTCATCTTCTGGGCGGGGTCGACCAGGGTCGCGACGATCCTGGGTGCGGCCCCGCTCTCCTGTGTGAGGACGTAGACGCCGCTGGGCGGGGTACCCAGTCCGGCCGTGCAGTGGACCACCGCGACGGTTTCCGGGCGGCCGTCGCCGTCGAGGTCTCCGGGGGCCTCCTTGGCGACCGTGTTGCCGCCGTCGCCGCACTTCAGGGGGAACGCCGCGCGGGCGGGGTCGGGCGGGGCCACGGGTGCCGTGCCGTGCTGTACCGCGGTGCGGTGGGGCGTGGTGGAGGCCGAGGCGGCCGTGTCGGGCTGGAGCAGGCCGGCTGCCGCGACGACGGCGGCCATGGCCGCCGCGGTGGCGAGCCAGTGCAGCGTCGTGGAGTCGGTGTGCGCGAGGTCCGGGAGCGCGGAGGTCTGCACGCGGGATGTCTCCTGTGGTTCCTGTGGTGCGGAATGCCTGAGCGGCAGTGCCGTCGGCAGGGCGTCGGCGGCCGGGTGGCGAGTGGCCAGCATCGTGCCACACCTCACACATCAACGGAACGGTGGGGTCCTCGGGATCGCCCGCCTCCGTTGTGCCGGTACCGGCACAACGAAAAGGCGCCGCCGCCGAGTTCCCGGACAGGCCCGGGAACTCGGCGGCGGCGCGGATGCGTTGCCTCGTCAGTCGGCGGCGGTGCCGCTCTGGCTGCCGGGTCCGCTGTAGTCGTCGCCGTAGGCGCCCTTGGAGGGGCGGCGGCGGCGCGGCGGGGCCTGGACCCCGTCGGCCAGCCGGCGGGCGGTGACGAGGAAGCCGGTGTGGCCGATCATCCGGTGGTCCGGGCGGACGGCGAGGCCCTCGACGTGCCAGTTGCGGATCATCGATTCCCAGGGCTGCGGTTCCGCGAAGCAGCCGATCTCACGGATGGACTCGACCGTGCGGGAGAGCTGGGTGGTGGTCGCCACGTACGCGCAGAGGATGCCGCCCGGGACGAGCGCCTTGGAGACGGCGTCCAGGCACTCCCAGGGCGCGAGCATGTCCAGGACGACGCGGTCGACGTCGGTCTCCGTCAGGTTGTCCTGGAGGTCTCCGACGGTGAGCTGCCAGGCGGGGTGCGGGCTGCCGAAGTAGCGCTCGACGTTCTGCTGGGCGATCTCCGCGAAGTCCTCGCGGCGCTCGTAGGAGTGCAGCATGCCCTGCTCGCCGATGGCGCGGAGCAGGAAGGTCGAGAGGGCGCCGGATCCCACGCCGGCCTCCACGACGCGGGCGCCGGGGAAGATGTCGCCGAAGGCCAGAATCTGCCCCGCGTCCTTGGGGTAGACCACGGCGGCGCCGCGGGGCATGGACAGGACGTAGTCGGGGAGCAGGGGGCGCAGCGCGAGGTAGACGACGTTCCCCGTGGTGCGGACAACACTGCCTTCGGGAGCACCGATCAGCTCGTCGTGCGAGAAAGAACCCTTGTGGGTGTGGAAGTTCTTTCCGGCTTCGAGCGTGAAGGTGTAGTGGCGTCCCTTGGGATCGGTGAGCTGGACCTGGTCCCCGACCTTGAAGGGCCCGCGTCGGCGGGCGGCACCGGTCGGTTCAGACATGTGACCAGCGTACCGGTGTTTCCGTGGGCTCCGACCGCGTGTCCCGGTGCGGGCGCGGGGTCAGGCGGCGGGGCGGGCCATGGCGGCGACGAACGCCCGTTCCACGTCGGCCGTGGAGAGCACGCCGTAGATCTCGCCGGTGTCCTCGACGACGAGGTACTCGGTGGCGGGGCTGGCCTTGAGCCGGTCCAGGAGGGCTTCGCCGGCGAGTTCGGCGGAGACCTTCATGCCGTCGGTGAGGTCCTGGGCGAGGCCGCTGACGGCGACCCAGGGGCGGCGGTGTTCGGGGACGGCGACGATGGCGGCCTCCCGGACGACGGCCTTGGGTTCGCCGGTTCCGTCGACGACGACGAGGGCGCGGGCGCCCGCCTCGTTGGCGCGGCGCAGCGCCTCTGAGAGCGGGGTGGCGGCCTCGACGGGTACCGCGCGCCTGGTGAGGGCGCGGGCGCGCAGGTCGGGCAGGTGCTCGCGGAGCCGGGCCATGCGCAGGCTGTTGCCCGCTCCGGTCCAGATGATGGCGGCGAGGACCGCGGCGAGCAGGGCGTCGATGACGGTGTCCATGCCGCTGAGGCTCTCGGTGTCGTTGCCGAAGGACCCGGTGCGGGTGAGGAGGGGGAGGCCGATGAGGGTGATGACGGCGAGGGCGCGGCCGACCCAGGCGGCGGCGACGGTGCCGCTCATCGGGCGGCCCGTGATCTTCCAGACGACGGCGCGGAGCATCCGGCCGCCGTCGAGCGGGAGGCCGGGCAGCAGGTTGAAGACGGCGACGATGAGGTTGGAGATCATCAGTCCGCCGAGGAGCACTCCGGGGACGGTGCCGCGTTCGACGAAGTTCAGCGGGATGTAGAAGAGACCGGCCAGGACGAGGGAGAGCAGCGGGCCGACGAAGGCGAGGAAGAATTCGCGGCCGGGGGTCTCGGACTCCTTCTCGATCTCGGAGACGCCGCCGAAGAACTGGAGCTGGATGCGGCGTACCGGCAGTTTGTAGCGCAGTGCGACCACGGTGTGCGCGAGTTCGTGGACGAGCACGGAGGCGTAGAAGGCGATGGCGAAGAAGAGTGCGACGAGGTAGCGCGCCGCGCCGAGGCCGGGCAGCACCCGGTCGAGCTGGCCGCCGAAGACCCAGGTGATCAGGGCCGCGACGAGGAACCAGCTCGGTGCGACGTAGACGGGTACTCCGAAGGGGCGGCCCATCAGGATGCCGCCTCCGGGCTCTTCGCGGCGCGGCGGTTTGCCCTTGCCGGGGCCGGCGGCGGGGTCCGGTCCCCCTGCGCCGGGCTGCGGCCGCCCGCTGTTGCCGCTCTCGTCCACGAGGTCCCTTCGGTCGGTGCCGTCCGGCACGATCATGCAGTGTTCTGGGGTCTGTGGTCGATGGTATGCCGGTTGTTGTCAGTGGCGGGTCGTAGGGTCTTCGTCATGACCTCAGTGCCGCGGCCGCCTCAGCCGCCCTCGTCCCTTTCGCCGTCGCGGGCGAGTGACTTCATGCAGTGTCCCCTGCTGTACCGCTTCCGGGTCATCGACAAGCTGCCGCAGAAGCCCAGTGAGGCGGCTACCCGGGGGACGCTGGTCCATGCGGTGCTGGAGCGGCTGTTCGACAATCCGGCGACGGAGCGGACGGCCGGCCGGGCCACGGCGCTGATCCCCGGGCAGTGGGACCGGCTGCTGGAGTCGAAGCCGGAGCTGTCGGAGCTGTTCGCGGAGGATCCGCAGGGTGAGCGGCTGTCGCGGTGGCTGTCGGAGGCGGAGCGGCTCGTGGAGCGCTGGTTCTCGCTGGAGGATCCGACGCGGCTGGAGCCGGCCGAGCGGGAGCTGTTCGTCGAGACGGAGCTGGAGTCGGGGCTGCGGCTGCGCGGGGTGATCGACCGGATCGACGTGACACCGACCGGTGACGTCCGGATCGTCGACTACAAGACGGGGAAGGCGCCGCGTCCGGAGTACGCGGAGGGTGCTCTCTTCCAGATGAAGTTCTACGCGCTGGTCGTCTGGCGGCTCAAGGGTGTGGTGCCGCGCCGCCTGCAGCTGGTGTACCTCGGCAGTGGGGACGTGCTGACGTACGACCCGGTGGTGGCGGATCTGGAGCGGGTGGAGCGCAAGCTGCTGGCCCTCTGGGAGGCGATCTCGCTGGCCACGGAGACCGGCGAGTGGCGGCCGCGGCCGACGAAGCTGTGCGGCTGGTGCGACCACCAGGCGCTCTGTCCCGAATTCGGCGGTACTCCCCCGGTCTATCCGCTGTCGGTACGCCCGGCGGAGCCGGGGCAGGACGTCCAGGGCAGAATGGACCCGGTCCATGCTGAGGCCGGCCGGCCTGTGGCCCTCGAAGGACCTTAAAAGGAGACTCCGTGGCGATCCGCGTCCTACTGGTCGATGACCAACCGCTGCTGCGCACCGGCTTCCGGATGATTCTGGAGGCGGAGGGTGATCTCGCGGTGGTGGGTGAGGCCGGTGACGGTCTCCAGGCTCTCGACCAGGTGCGGGCGCTGCAGCCCGATGTGGTGCTGATGGACATCCGGATGCCGCGGATGGACGGGGTGGAGGCGACGCGCCAGATCAGCGGTCCCGGCAAGGACGGTCCGGCGAAGGTGCTGGTGCTCACGACGTTCGATCTCGACGAGTACGTGGTGGAGGCGCTGCGCGCGGGTGCCAGTGGGTTCCTGCTGAAGGACGCCCCGGCCAATGAGCTGGTGCAGGCGATCCGGGTGGTCGCGGGCGGCGAGGCGATGCTCGCCCCGAGTATCACGCGCCGGCTGCTGGACAAGTACGCGGACCATCTGCCGTCCGGCGAGGAGCCGGTTCCGGACACGCTCAACACGTTGACGGACCGCGAGGTGGAGGTCCTGAAGCTGGTGGCGCGCGGCCTGTCGAATGCCGAGATCGCCGCCGACCTCTTCGTCAGTGAGACGACGGTGAAGACGCATGTGGGCCATGTGCTGACGAAGCTCGGACTGCGTGACCGGGTGCAGGCGGCGGTGTACGCGTACGAGAGCGGGCTGGTGCGCCCCGGCGCCCAGTGACCCCGCCGGGCGGCCACCAGGGGTGACGTCCGGGGCTCAGTCGGTGCCGCGGCCCAGTTCCCAGAGCTGGAGGTCGGCGGAGGAGTTGACGGCCCACTCCACGCCGGTGAGGCCGTCGAGGGAGGCGACGTACTGCTTGCCCTGCCAGACGGGGAGAACGGGGACGTCCTCCGCGACGATGTCCTGGAGCTGCTTGAAGGTCTTGGCGGCGATGCTGCGGTCGGCCTCGCGGCGGGACTGCGGGATGAGCGTCTTCTGGGCGAGGGCCGACTTGTAGGGCGAGTTGAGGAAGTTGTTCCTGTCGAGGAACGGGGCCGTGTAGTTGTCCGGGTCCGGGAAGTCGGGGAACCAGCCCATGCCGTAGACGGCGTAGTCGCCGCGCAGTTCGGCCGGGCGGTACTTCTCCCAGGGGGTGCCCTCGACGGTCACGTCGAACAGGCCGGTGTCCTTCAGCTGCTTGCGCAGGGTCCTGAACTCGGCCGCGGTGGCGTCGCCGTAGTGGTCGGTCGTGTAGTGCAGGGTGAACTTCACCGGGGTGTGGATCCCGGCATCACGCAGGATCGCGGCGGCCTTGGCCGTGCTGGGCTCGCCGTACTTGTTGAAGAACGAGTTGGTGTGTCCGGCGATGCTGGACGGGATCAGCGAGTACAGCGGTTCGGCCGTGGTGCCGTACACCTCGCTCGCGATCTGGCCCCGGTCGATGATCTGGGCCATGGCCTGGCGGACCGCCTTGTTCTTCACGGCGGGGTCGTCGGTGTCGAATCCGAGATAGCTGATGGCGAGGCCGGGCATCTCGGTGAGCTTGATGCCGTCCTGGGGGTGCTCCAGCATCTTCTGCGACTGCTGGGGCGACATGGTGCGGGTCATCATGTCGATCTTCTTGTCTTCGAGCGCCTTGCCCATGGCGGTGGCGTCGGGGAAGAGATCGAGTTCCACCTTGTCGTTCAGCACCTTGAGATCCCCCTTGTAATGGGGATTCTTCGTGAAGACGACTTTCACGACCTGATCGTTCTTCACTTCCGGCTTCATCGTGTACGGCCCCGAGCCGTCCACCTGGAATCCGTCACGCGGGGAGCCCGCCGGGTATTTGGCGGGCTGGACTATTCCGGCGGGCGGGGTGGCCAGCTTGTAGGGGAAGGTGGCGTCCGAGGTCCGGAGGTGGAATATGACCTCGCGCTCCCCCTTGGTCTCGACGGTGTCGATGTTGTCGAGGAGGGCTGCGGGACCGTTGGTGGACTTGATGCGGATGACACGGTCGATGGAGTACTTGACGTCCTGCGCGGTGACCGCGCTGCCGTCGGCGAATTCGAGGCCGTCGCGCAGCTTGCAGCGGTAGCTCTCGTTCTCCGTGTCGGTGAAGGAGCAGCTCTCGGCGGCCTCTGGCACCGGCTCGCCGCCGCCGCGCGGGACGTGTGTCAGCGTCTGCACGGTCTGCCGCAGTACGTTCCAGACACCCGCCTCGTAGCCGATGGCGGGGTCGAGCGGTGCGGGGGCGTCCTTCGAGCCGACGAACCGGTCCGTGGTGCCGACAACGATGGCGCCGCTGCCATCGCTCCCACCGTCCGACGCGCCGCAGGCGGCGAGTACGGGCGCGAGCAGGCCCACGACGGCCGGCAGCACCAGTGTCTTGCGGTTCATCTTGGACGTTCTCCCTCATCCGGTCATGGAGAAAACGACATTAGTAGGCGTCCTCCGCAATGCCGGACCGGAGCCGTCCGGTGCGTAATCAGGTGGTGACGGGAATGCGCTGACCACGGCTTGCCGGATGCCGGAATGATTCGTACAGGGATTCATGAAACGGGACACTTGGGTACGTCAAAACGGACAGCCCGGCGAATCTCCCGAACACGTTATGGGCCATTCGGGTGAGGAAGGTCACTTCGATAGAAACAGAGTGAGCGTTTCCGGGTATTGACATGCACTCGACTTGCTTACACGTAAGCGCGACAGGAACTGCACTTCCGGTGCCGAGAGATTCTCCATTCATTCACAGAAATACTCTCGGTGTACGACTCAGCGCATTCCCGTGATCAGGCCCCTGAGAAATGCCAGATCGACTTCTTCGAGAGAGCTCACGACGACCCGGCCGGGGGCGGGGGCGATCGGTGACACCGACGGCACGGCGACCACCCGGCACCCGGCGGCCTCGGCCGCGGCCACCCCGGTCGCGGTGTCCTCGATGACCGCGCAGAGCCGGGGGTCGGCCCCGAAGCCGTGCGCGGCGGCGAGATACGGCTCCGGGTGCGGCTTCGTCCGGGTGACCTCGTCGCCCGCGACGGTCAGCGCGAAGTGGTGGTGGCCCACGGAGTCCAGCACCCGGTCGATGATCCGCCGGTGCGAGGCCGAGACCAGGGCGGTGGGGATCCGGTGCCTGCCCAGCTCGGCCAGCAGCCGGGCAGCTCCCGGCATCAGGGGCACCCCGAGGCCGATGCGCTTCTCGAAGCGGTCGTTGAGCAGCACGGTCACCTCGGGAAGCGTGATGTCGGCGCCGGTGGACTCGATCAGGTACCCGGCGCTGCGGGTCATCGGGCCGCCGACGACCACCTCACGCCACGCCTCGTCCAGCGTGTGCCCGAGGTCGGCGAAGACCTCCTTCTCGACATCCCACCAGAAGCCCTCGGTGTCGACCAGGGTGCCGTCCATGTCGAGGAGCACGGCCTGCAGGGCCGCACCCTCGGCCGTCCGGTTCAGGGACGCGGGGATCGTACTGGTCATCCGGCACACCTTTCATGAGGGGCGAGAAGGCCGGCCACCGTTCCCCGGAGGGAAGGTGACCGGCCTGCACTGGACCGACCAGTGTACGACTCGTCCGGCTACCACGCGTTGAACGGAGCCCTACCGCGCGTTGAAGTACTTCGCCTCCGGGTGGTGGATGACGATCGCGTCGGTGGACTGCTCCGGGTGGAGCTGGAACTCCTCGGAGAGGTGCACGCCGATCCGCTCGGGCTGGAGCAGGTCGGCGATCTTCGCCCGGTCCTCCAGGTCGGGGCAGGCGCCGTAGCCGAGGGAGAAGCGCGCGCCCCGGTACTTCAGCGCGAACATGTCCTCGACGTCGGCCGGGTCCTCCCCGGCGAAGCCCAGCTCCGAGCGGACCCGGGCGTGCCAGTACTCGGCGAGCGCCTCGGCCAGCTGGACGGAGAGCCCATGCAGCTCCAGGTAGTCGCGGTAGGCGTTGGCCTCGAAGAGCTTGGCGGTCTCGCCGCCGATCCGCGATCCGACGGTGACGACCTGGAGACCGATCACGTCCGTCTCGCCGGACTCCTCCGGGCGGAAGAAGTCCGCCAGGCAGAGGCGGCGGCCGCGGCGCTGGCGCGGGAAGGTGAAGCGGGTGCGCTCGGAGCCGTCCTCGTGCAGCAGGATCAGGTCGTCGCCCTTGGAGACACAGGGGAAGTAGCCGTAGACGACGGCCGCTTCCAGCAGGTTCTCGGTGTGCAGCTTGTCGAGCCAGCCGCGCAGATGCGGGCGGCCCTCGGTCTCGACCAGTTCCTCGTACGTCGGTCCGTCACCGGCGCGGGCCTGCTTGAGGCCCCACTGCCCCTTGAAGAGGGCGCCTTCGTCGAGCCAGGAGGCGTACTCCTTGAGCTGGATGCCCTTGATGACCCGGGTGCCCCAGAACGGCGGGGTGGGAACCGGGTTGTCAATGGACACGTCGGAGCGGACACCCTCCTCGGGCTCCTCGACCTCCAGCACGGCGGTCTCGCGCTTGGGCACGCGCCGCTGCTTGAGCTCGGGCAGGGTGGCGCCGGGGACGCCGCGCTTGACCCCGATGAGCGCGTCCATCAGGCGCAGTCCCTCGAAGGCGTCGCGGGCGTAGCGGACCTCTCCCTCGTAGATCTCGTGGAGGTCCTGTTCGACGTAGGCGCGGGTGAGGGCGGCGCCGCCGAGGATGACGGGGTACTCGGCGGCCAGCTTGCGCTG
>NZ_JBVJMU010000007.1:0-376415 GCF_055584045.1 Streptomyces sp. NPDC104307 | reverse complement strand
CCTCGAACCTGCCGAAGCAGGTCGGGGTATCAACGTATCTGGCGTTGACTTTTGGCACGCTGTTGAGTTCTCAAGGAACGGACGCTTCCTTTGTACTCACCGCAGAACATTTTCTGGGGCTTTCCTCCGGGCGCTTCCCTTCGGTCTTGCGTTTCCGACTCTATCAGACTCTTTCGTGTCCGATTCCCGGTCGAAGCGGGCCTCGCATTTTCGCTTTCCAGTTCTTCGCTTTCGCGTTTCCCTTTCCGGCGAGTCCGACTCTATCAGATCCTTTCGGGGCTGATTCCCAGTCAGTGGGGCTTGTCTTCCCGGCTGTTGGGCCGTTCCGACGTCTCAAACTCTAGCGGATCTTCCCGGCGGCTCATAATCGAGCCTTCGAAATCAATTTCGGCATACCGAAATTCTCCCGAGTGGGAGATCGTGCTGAGTTTTGGTTGCCGCATTCGCGGCGGATCGGTCGCTACAGAACCGTTCCGGCTCCGTGACAACTCGAAGAACCTTACGGATCGCGGTGGGGCGTGTCAACCCCTCCCCGGCCCGCCCGCGGAGGGGCGGTTCAGTCCAGGTCGGTGAGGCGGCCGCCGGCGTCGGGCTGGGCATGTTCCACCCGGCGCAGCAGCCGGATCAGCATCTCGCCGAGGACACCGCGCTCGTCGCCCGAGAGGTCCTGGAGCAGCTCCTCCTCGAAGTCGGTGGCCATCCGCATCGCCTCCAGCCACTTCGCCCGGCCCTCGTCCGTCAGCTCGACGATGACGCGGACCCGGTTGTTCTCGTCGCGGTCGCGGGTGACGAGGCCCTCGCCCGCCATGCGGTCGATGCGGTGCGTCATCGCGGCCGGGGTGAGCCCGAGCCGCTTGGCCAGCTCCCCAGGACCGAGCCGGTAGGGAGTGCCCGCCAGCACGAGGGTCTTGAGGACCTCCCACTCGGCGTTGCTGATGCCGAGGGCGGCGACCTGACGTCCGTACGCCACGTTCATCCGGCGGTTCAGCCGGCCGAGCGCGGAGACGACCTGCTCGACCTGGGGGTCCAGGTCCCGGAACTCGCGCTGATAGGCGGCGATCTGCTCGTCGAGGCTCGGCTCCTGGAGACCGGGCTCGGTGGTGTCAGACATGGCGCGCAGTATGGCACGCCACCCATAGGCGTCGAAGTCCTTCAATCTGTATTGTTGAGCTTCTAACTTTAGTGCTAAAGTCTTCGGGTTCGAGTCGTTCGGTTCGCTCGATCACATGGCTTCGAGACCTTGAGGTAGGTGAGTGTGACCAGGGAAATGGGTGCAGCGCTGCGGCGGATCCAGCTGGGGAGCGCGCTGAGCGCGTTCGGGCTCGGGTTCACCGTTCCGTATCTGTACGTCTACGTGGCGCAGGTACGGGATCTGGGCGCCGGTACGGCGGGCGTCGTGCTGGCGGTCTTCGCCATGGCGGCGCTCGCCGTCCTGCCGTTCACCGGGCGGGTCATCGACCGTCGCGGGCCGCTTCCCGTCCTGCTCGTCGCCTCGGTCGTCGCTTCCCTGGGCGCGGTCGCGCTCGGCTTCTCCTCGCAGGTGACCGCTTCCGTCCTGTCGGCCGCGGTCCTCGGCGCTGGAACGGCCGTCATGCAGCCGGCCCTCGCCACCATGCTCGTGCGGTGCTCCGACACCGGCACCCGTACCCGGGCCTTCGCCATGCAGTTCTTCCTGCAGAACCTGGGCCTCGGCATCGGCGGACTGGTCGGCGGACAGATCGTCGACACGGAGCGTCCGGCGTCCTTCACGCTGCTGTTCCTGATCGAAGCGGTGATGTTCCTCGTGCTCGGCGCCATCACGGCGACCGTGCGGATGCCTCGTACGCCCGTCGTCGCGGCGGGGGTGTCCGGTGCCGGTGGTGGCGCGGGCGGCGGGATGCGGGCGCTGCTCTCGCACCGAGCCATGGTGCAGCTGTGTGTGCTGGGGTTCGTGGTGTTCTTCGCCTGCTACGGACAGTTCGAGTCCGGGCTCGCCGCGTACGGCACGGAGGCCGCCGGGATCGAGCCCTCCACGCTCGGGATCGCGCTGGCCGCCAACACCGCCGTCATCGTCGTCGCGCAGTTCGTGGTGCTGCGCCTGGTGGAGCGCCGCCGTCGCAGCCGGGTGATCGCGGCGGTCGGGCTGATCTGGGCCTTCGCCTGGATCGTGGCGGGCTACGCCGGGCTCGGGCACGGCAGCCAGACCATGGCCACGGCCGCGATGATCTCCACGTACGCACTGTTCGGGCTCGGTGAGTCGATGCTCTCGCCGACCGTCGCGCCGCTGGTCGCCGATCTGGCGCCGGAGTCGATGGTCGGGCAGTACAACTCGGCCTTCGCCCTGTGCAAGCAGCTGGCGCTCGCGGTCGGTCCCGCCGTGGGCGGGCCCATGGGGGCCTCGCTGCACGGGCCGTACATCGTGACGTTCGTACTGTTCTCGCTCGGGATCACGGCGCTCGCGCTGCGGCTCGGCCGACGGCTCACCCCCGTACAGGACCAGCCCTCGCTCGCGGCTGTGCCGTCTCGGGTGGTGGCGGTGTCGTTGCCGGAGGGTGCGGCGGCCGAGGCGCCGGTCCCGGTCGCCGCTGTGCACTGAGGGCCGGGACCGCGCCACGCTCCTACCGGGGCAGGGCGAATTCGCACCAGACCGCTTTGCCGCCGCCCGGCGTGCGGCGGCTGCCCCAGGACGTGGCGATCGTCGCGACGATGGAGATGCCCCGGCCCGCCTCGTCCGCCGGTTCGGCACGGCGGCGGCGCGGCAGGTGGTCGTCACCGTCCGTGACCTCGATGATCAGCCGCCGGTCGGTGCGCCGCAGGCCCAGGCGCATCGGCGGTGTGCCGTGCTGGAGGGAGTTCGCGACCAGCTCGCCCGCGGCGAGGACGCCCAGGTCGCAGAGCTCCACCGGAAAGCGCCACGACGTCAGGACGCCCGTCGCGAAGGCGCGGGCGCGCGGGGCCGCCTCGATGCCGCCGAGCAGATCGAGCGAGGCGTTGTGGAACAGCTCCGCGACCGGTCCCGTACGAGCGGGGTGCTGGACCACCAGGACCGCGACGTCGTCATCGTGTTCCGCGGTGATGTTGAGGGAGCGCATCAGGCGGTCGCACACCACCTGCGGCGCGCCCTTCGCACCGGAGAGCGCCCGCTCAAGGGCGGCCACGCCCTCGTCGATGTCCTCGCTCCGGCGCTCGACCAGCCCGTCCGTGTAGAGGACGGCGGTGGAGCCGGGCGGCAGCGCGATCGTCCCGGAGGTGTGGATCCAGCCGCCGGTGCCGAGCGGCGGACCGGTCGGGCCCTCGGCGCGGTGCACCGTGCCGTCCTCGTCGCGCACCAGGATCGGCAGGTGGCCGGCGGAGGAGTAGACGAGCAGGCCCTCGTTGGGGTCGTGGACCGCGTAGGCGCAGGTGGCGATCTGGCTGGCGTCGATCTCTGCGGCCAGCCCGTCGAGCAGCTGGAGCACCTCGTGCGGGGGCAGGTCGAGGCGGGCATAGGCCCGCACCGCCGTGCGCAGCTGGCCCATCACGGCGGCGGCGCGCACCCCGCGTCCCATCACGTCCCCGATGACCAGGGCGGTGCGGCCCGCGCCGAGGGTGATGACGTCGTACCAGTCGCCGCCGACCGCGGCGTCCGTGCCGCCGGGCTGGTAGGTGGCGGCGATCCGCAGGTCGTCGGGCTGCTCCAGCTCCTGCGGGAGCAGCGAGCGCTGCAGGGTGACGGCCGTTTCGCGGTGGCGCCGCTCGCTGGTGCGCAACCGCTCCGCCGCCTCCGCGTGGTCGGTGACATCGGCGGCGTACACGAGCACTCCGCGCTCCTGCCCCTTGTCCTTGTCGTGCTGGACCGGGGTGCAGGTCACGGTGTACGAGCTGCCGTCGGCCACCTTGCGGGACTTGACCGTGCGGGGTGTGCCGCTGCGCAGGACCTGGTCCATCAGGGGGAGCAGGCTCAGCTCGGTCAGCTCGGGCATCGCCTCGGCGGCCGGGACACCGGAGGGGCGGGGGCCGAAGGCCGCGGCGTAGGCGTCGTTGACGTACGCGACGCGGTGCTCGGGTCCGTGCAGCAGGGCGACGAGGGCGGGCAGCTGGCCGAGGATGTCGCGGGCGGAGAGGTCCTCCAGGGCGGACGCCGGGGGGCGGGTCGCCGGGGCGTCAGGTCCGTCCTGGGGCGGGCCGGATCCGGTTTCGTCCTGTGCGTACTCGGCGCGGGCCGCCGGTACGGCACTGTGGTCGTCCCGGGCGGCTCGACGCTGCGTACCGGGTAGGCGGGCGCTCCAGCGGGTGAAGTTCACGGAATTTCTGGCCTCGTGTGTCGGTCTGGTCCGCTCGGGCGGGCTGCTTCCTCTGCCGGGCTGCTTCCTCTGCCGGTCCTCTGCCTGTTCTCCTGCCGGGCCGCTTCCGCTGCCGGCCGTGCTCCTGCCTGGCTGTTTCTTCCCGCCGGTCCGGGGCCGGACTGCCGGGAGGGCGCAGCCGGAGCCCGCCGCTGCTGGTTACTGCCGGTCGCCGCCTGCCGGGTCACTCTGTGCAGATGTGAGCCCACCTATGGTCACACGTCCAGTGTGTCGGACCCTACTGACAGTCGTCGCCGTCGCCGCCGGGACGCCTTCCCGCGGCGAGTTCGAACTCGGCCCGGGGGTGTTCCAGCGAGCCGAGGGAGACGATCTCGCGCTTGAAGAGGCCCGCGAGGGTCCATTCGGCGAGGACGCGGGCCTTGCGGTTGAACGTGGGGACCCGGCTCAGGTGGTACACGCGGTGCATCAGCCACGCAGGGTAGCCCTCGAGCCTGCGTCCGTAGACTTGCGCGACACCTTTGTGCAGGCCGAGCGAGGCGACGGAGCCCGCGTAACTGTGCCGGTACTCCGTGAGCGGTTCGCCGTTCATGGACGCGACGATGTTCTCCGCGAGGACCTTGGCCTGGCGGACCGCGTGCTGGGCGTTGGGCGCGGTCTCGCGTCCTGGCTCGTCGGAGGTCAGGTCGGGGACGGCGGCGGCGTCACCGGCGGCCCAGGCGTGTTCGGCGCCCTCGACGGTGAGCTTCGCCGTGCAGCTGAGCCTGCCGCGTTCGTTGAGCGGCAGGCCGGTGGCGGCGAGCAGCGGCGCGGGCTTCACACCGGCCGTCCACACGAGTGTGCGGGTCGGGAAGCGGGAGCCGTCGCTGAGCACGGCCACCCGGTCCTCGCAGGACTCCAGCCGGGTTTCGAGCCGTACGTCGATATTGCGGCCGCGCAGCTCACGTACCGCGTACTTTCCCATCGCTTCGCCGACCTCGGGCAGGATGCGGCCTGTGGCCTCGACCAGGATCCACTTCAGGTCCTCGGCCTTGATGTTGTGGTAGTACCGCGCGGTGTAGCGGGCCATGTCCTCCAGCTCGGCCAGCGCCTCCACTCCCGCGTAGCCGCCGCCGACGAAGACGAAGGTGAGGGCGGCGTCGCGGATGGCTGGGTCGCGGGTGGCGGAGGCGATGTCCATCTGCTCGATCACGTGGTTGCGCAGCCCGATGGCCTCCTCGATGGTCTTGAAGCCGAAGCCGTGGTCGGCGAGACCGGGGACGGGGAGGGTGCGCGAGACGGAGCCGGGCGCGATGACGATCTCGTCGTACGGGATCTCGACGGCTCCGGTGCCGTCCTCGCCCGTGGCCAGTGTGGTGACGGTCGCGACGCGTTTGACCGGATCGATCCGCCGCGCCTCACCGATGAGGATCGTGCAGTCGGGCAGGACCCGGCGCAGCGGGACGACCACATGGCGCGGTGAGATCGAACCGGCGGCGGCTTCCGGGAGGAACGGCTGATACGTCATATAGGGGTCAGGGGTGACGACGACAATCTCCGCTTCGCCGCTTCTCAGCCGCTGTTTGAGCTTCCGCTGGAGACGCAGCGCGGTGTACATCCCGACGTAGCCGCCGCCGACGACGAGAATGCGCACGCCGGGCGGGGGGCCGGGGGGTGTTCCCCCGGAATCTGAAGCCATCACCACCCCATGACGCAACGCGCTCCGGAGTTTGTCCACAGCCCCGGCAAATTGTGTGACCGGAGCTTCCGAACGGGCCGCTCCGGTTGATCGTCGCGGCAATACGGACGCCCCGCAGGTCAGAGGTCGCGGTGGGGGGTACGGGCAGTGGGCGAATCGGTGATCAACCGGTCCTTGTTCCGATCGGGGGGCGCTCCGGGCGGAACTGCCCCCTTCTGCATTGCCCCTGGCTCAACTATGTTCGTGTGTCGTCGGGGTGACGGATGAGAACATCGCTCAACCCGGCAGACACGGCGGGAGTCTCCGGGGGGAGACGTCATAACCGGGGGAACAGTTATGCATATTCAGGAATCGCATTGGCCAACTGCTGCTGTCGCGCCCGAAGGAAACGGGCGGATCGGCGCAGTCGGTGCGGTCGGTGCAGTCGGCACGGTGAGCGGCATCGGGTCATCAGGGGCCCCCGTCTCACCGGGAGCGGTGAGCACACTGAGTGCCGCACTCGGCTCGGGCACCGTCGGCGCGGGAGCGCACGGCCGCTCGGCGCCGCTTCGGGTGGACGCGCAGCGCAATCTGGAACATGTGCTGCGGGCCGCCCGCGAGGTGTTCGGTGAGCTCGGGTACGGCGCTCCGATGGAGGACGTGGCGCGTCGGGCCCGGGTCGGTGTCGGCACGGTGTACCGGCGCTTCCCCAGCAAGGACGTGCTGGTGCGGCGGATAGCCGAGGAGGAGACCTCTCGGCTGACCGACCAGGCCCGGTCCGCGCTGGGGCAGGAGGAGGAGCCGTGGTCGGCGCTGTCGCGCTTCCTGCGGACCTCGGTCGCCTCCGGTGCGGGGCGGCTGCTGCCGCCGCAGATACTGCGGGTCGGGGTGGACAGCGAGGACTCGACGCCGGTCGGCGACGCGGGCGCCGCCCGGGACGAACCCCGGGTGCCGCAGCAGCGGCAGGAGACCGGCCAGGGCGGTGGCCTGCGGGTCGCGGAGCCCCGGCAGGAGCCGGCGTCGGCAGAGTCGGAGATCGACGGCGTCGGCAGTGGAGCGGCCGAGCTGCTGGAGGTCGTGGGCCGGCTGGTCGACCGGGCGCGGACGTCGGGTGAGCTGCGCCGCGATGTGACGGTGGCCGATGTGCTGCTGGTCATCGCGACGGCGGCACCCTCGCTGCCGGACGCGGCTCAGCAGGCGGCGGCTTCGGCCCGGCTGCTGGACATCCTGCTGGAGGGGCTGCGCTCACGTCCTGCGTGAGCGGGGGCGCGGGGGCCGGCTGCCGCCTCGGCGGACCGCCCCCGGCCCGTCGTGGGCTCCGGGGCCCAGGGGCTTCGGAGTCTCAGGGGGCTTCGGAGTCTCCGCGGGTTCCGGAAGCTCCGGGGCCGCTGTCGGCTCGACTGTGCTCATGTCGCTCAACTGCCCCATCAGCACAACCTGTTAGCCCTTCCCCGAACGGGTGTCCGCTAGTGCTCATATTCGGGAGAACGCCCCGGATGAGTGGTTGGCGGGGCTGAGGGGCCGCCACTGCCGCCCTCTGTGGCACGCTTGCCCGGTATTCGGGTCCGAAAGCGCATACGGGGGCGACCGTGATGAGCGGTGACGGGCAGCAGGAAGAGTCGTTCGACGGTGTCTCCACCACGGGTGGCGGCACGGGCGGCGGCTCCGGTACGGGCGGCCTGCCCGCGGAACAGGTGCCGAGCCAGGCCGGACCCGGACGCCAGGGGTCCGGCGAAGAAGAGGACGGCGGCACGGTCCTGCCCGGACCGTGGCCCCCCGCACCGGTCGAGAACCCGGCACCGGCGGGCACGGACGCGGTCCCCGCGCAGCGGGTGGGCGGCGGCCGGAGTGCCGCCGATGCCGCCGGGACGGCCCTCTCCGATGCCGAGTTGATCCAGCGGATGCGGGACGGCGACGACCTCGCGTACGACGAGCTGTTCCGCCGGCACTCGGACGCGGTGCGCAGGTACGCGCGCACCTGCTGCCGGGACGCGCACACCGCCGACGACCTGACGGCCGAGGTCTTCGCCCGGACGCTACAGGCCGTACGGGGCGGCAAGGGCCCGCAGGAGGCGGTGCGCGCCTACCTGATGACCGCGGTCCGGCACGTCGGCGCCGCATGGACGAAGACCGCCAGGCGGGAACAACTGGTCTACGACTTCGCGGAGTTCGCCGCGCAGGCCTCCCGCTCCTCCGAAGTGTCTGACGCGGACACCCTCGATCTCGGTGCCGATGTGCTGGCGATGCACGAGGCCGAGCAGTCGATGGCGATGCAGGCCTTCCGCAGCCTCCCCGAGCGCTGGCAGGCGGTCCTGTGGCACACCACCGTCGAGGAGGAGTCGCCCAGCGACATCGCCCCGCTCTTCGGGCTCACCGCCAACGCCACCTCTGTGCTCGCCAGCCGGGCCCGCGAAGGGCTCAAGCAGGCGTATCTGCAGGCCCATGTGAGCCAGGCGCTCACCTCCGGCGGCGACTGCGCCCGCTACGCGGACCGGCTCGGCGCCTACGCCCGCGGCGGGCTGCGGATGCGCGCCGAGCGGGGCCTGCGCGGACACCTGGACGAGTGCGCGAAATGCCGGCTCGCGGCGGGCGAACTGGCCCATGTGAACGCCGGGATCCCCGCGCTGCTCCCGGTCGCGGTCATCGGCTGGTTCGCCGCCGGATACGCGCTCAAGGCCGCCGGGATCGTGGCGGGCGGAGCGGCCGGTGCGGCGGGCGCGGGTGCCGCGGCCGCCGCGACCGGCGGGGGTTCGTCCGCCGGCTCCGCCGGTGGCGCCGCCGCCTCCGAGGGGCTCGGCGCTCCGGCGAAGGCCGGTATCGCGGCGGCGGTCGCCGTCGCGGCCGCGGCCGGGCTGGTGTGGGCGCTGGTCGGCGACGACCAGCCCCGGCCGGAGGCGAAGCCGGTGGCCAGGCCGCCGGCCGTGGCGCCCGCGGTGCCCTCGCCCGCACCGCCGAAGCCGAAACCGAAGCCCACCCCGCCCCCGAAGCCGGCGCCGCCCGCTCCCGTACCGCCGAAGCCGGAACCCACGCCGACGCCCACACCCACCCCCACGCCGACGCCGACGCCCACGCCGCGGGCGCCCGCACCGCCGCCGCCCGCGCCGAAGCCGACCCCTACACCCACCCCCACACCGACTCCGACCCCGGCTCCCCCGCCGCCGCCCGCACCGGCGCCGGAGGTCTACCAGGTCAACGAGTTGAGCTACAGCCTCCTCGGGGACCACTCCGGCCCCGAGGTGGTGCTCGGGGAGAGCGGCTGGGTCTGGCAGCGGTCCGGGATGTCGGTCGGCGGCACGCGGTACGCCCACGGGGTCACCGTCCACAGCCGCTCGTCGGTCGTCATCGAACTGAACCGCCAGTGCACCCGCTACGAGGCGATGGTCGGCGTGGACGACCTGACCATGGGGCTCGGATCCGTGCGCTTCTCCGTGTTCAACGGCGACGGGGCGCGGCTGTGGCAGTCGCCCGTGATGAACGGCGACGATCCGGCCGTACCGGTGGGCGTCGGCATCGAGGGCCAGGACCGGATCCGGCTCGTCGTGGAGCCGACCACCCCGTTCGGCGGGGTGGCCCTCGCGAACTGGGCCGACTCCCGGATCAGTTGCCGCTGACCGGCGGGCCGCCGGCCCCAGGGGGAGTGACCTCCGGGCCGGTGACCTCCGGGCCGGTGACCTCCGGGCCGGTGACCTCCGGGCCGGTGACCTCCGGGCCGGTGATCTCCGCGAGGAGGCCGACGACTCCGTCGATGGTCAGTGCGTGGCCCGCCGCGCGCTCCTTCTCGTAACTCCGCTCCCCCAGCGCCTCGCGGGCCAGCTGCCCGGCCTCGTCGACCGCCGCTTGCTCCAACTCGGTTCTGGGACCGCAGAGCCGCCAGCTGTCGGCGGCGGCCAGGACGCGTACGGCGGCCGCATGGTGGCCCAGCTTCGGCAGCACGGTCACGAGGGCGTCCGCCAGGTATCCGGTGATGGCCTCCGCGTACTGCCCGTCCCGCGCAGCGACCAGGGCCGCCGCCAGCCCGCGCAGAGCGACGGCAGGACCGCCGTGGGGCTCCGGCTCGTACACGGCGATGCGCGCGGAGAGTCCGTTCAGCAGCGCGGGCATCTGCGTGGGCGGGCTGTTCTCGTCGTCCGTCCCCCGCGCCTCTGTGAGCTTGCGCCGGGCGGCCGCGATGTCGCCCCGGTCCAGGGCGAAGGTGGCGCGCAGGTAGTGGACGTACGCGGACGCGTCGTGCGTCTGGTAGCGCACCGCCTCGGCCTCCGACAGGTCAAGGCCCCGCTCGGCGGCGGCCACGTCGCCGGTGCGGTAGGCGAGTTCGGCCAGCCGGGCCAGCAGGAACGGGGCCTCGGCGTGGGCGCCGACCTCGCGGGCGAGCAGCAGCGCCTCCTCGTAGGCCGGACGCGCCTCCTCGTACCTGCCCCGCATCATGGCCGCCTCCGCCGCGGCGCTCTCGACCTGGGCGCGCATCCAGCGGTCCCCGACGCGGCGGCTCAGATCGCGCAGTTCCACCAGGTCGTCGTCGACCCCCGGCATGCCGCCCGGCATGTCGACGATCATGTGCGTACGGAACATCAGCGAGACGCCGTACCCCCAGTCGTTCCCGTGGACGCGGGCGTTGTCGACGACGGCGTCGATCTTCCGGTGCACGTCCCCCATGTCCTTCGTGCCCAGCGTGATGAACGAGGTCATCGGCCAGAGCAGCCCGGGGAAGCGGGCCGCCTGGGGACCGGACGACATGAACGCGTCGGCCAGCCGTCGCACCAACCCCTCGTCCGGCTGACCGTCGCGGTGCGCGTCCGGCGAACCGCTCTCCGTCTCCAGGAAGAACCGCAGCATGCGCAGATTCATCCAGGGCCAGTAACGGGGGTCGGTGGCGTCGGCGGGCTCCGGGCCGAACGACAGCGCCCGCGCGGTCCAGCTGAGGCCCTCTGTGCGGTAGTTGCGCAGCCACCAGAACCAGCCCATGCCCAGCACCAGCCGCGCGGCGTCCGATTCGGCGGATGCGGTCGATGGGCCGGACCGGCCGGTGTGAGGGGCGGTGGTGCGGTGTAGCGCGGCCCTGATGTTGTCGAGGTCCGTCTCCAGGCACTGGATCCAGGGGAGCTGGTCCGCGGAGCGCAGCTTCGGCTCCGCCTCCTCGACGAGCGAGAGGAAGTACGCGGTGTGTGCCCGCCCTGCCTCGGCCCGTACGTCCGGGGTCTCGGCGCAGCGCTCGATGGCGTACTCGTGGATGGTCTCCAGGAGGCGGTAACGCATGCCGCCGTCGGCGGCCGGGGTGGCGACGACGAGGGACTTGTCGATGAGCGCCCCGATGAGGTCTGCCGTGTGGGCTGTCTTGGCCGTATCGGCTGCGTGGGCCGTGTGGGCTGCGTGGGCCGTGTGGGCTATGTCGGCTGTGTGGGCTATTTCGGCTGTGTCGGCTGCGTTGTGCCCGGCAGGCCTGCCCGGCGTCCTGATCACCGCCTCCGCGGCGGGCAGGTCCCAGCCGCCCGCGAAGACCGAGACCTGGCGCAGGGCGGTGCGTTCGTCCTCGTCCAGCAGGTCCCAGGACCAGTCGACGACCGCGCGCAGGGTCTGCTGGCGCGGCAGTACGGTCCGGCTGCCGCTGGTCAGCAGGCGGAACCGGTCGTCCAGCCGGTCGGCGATCTGGCGCGGGCTCAGCATCCGCAGCCGGGCCGCGGCCAGCTCGATGGCGAGCGGCAGCCCGTCCAGCCGACGGCAGATCTCGGCGACGGCGGCCGCATCGTGTGCGGCCTCCCGCGCGGGGTCGAACCCGGGCCGCACGGCACGGGCCCGCTCGGTGAAGAGACGGTGGGCGAGATCGGCCGGGAGCGGATCCACCGGACGGACGGATTCGCCGGGCACGCCGAGCGGTTCGCGGCTGGTGGCGAGGACGCGCAGCCGGGGGCAGCGGGTCAGCAGCGTCTCGGCAAGCGTGGCCGCCGCGCCGATGACGTGCTCGCAGTTGTCGAGGATGAGGAGGAAGGGGCGGGACCTGGACCAGTGCGCGAGGTGATCCGCGAGCAGGTCGACCGGGTCGGTACGCGGATGCGTTCCTTCGTGGGCGCTGTCCCGCAGCAGGGCCGTCTCGCGCAGCCCGAGCGCGGAGAGCACGGCTCCCGGGACGGCTTCGGGGTCCTCCACCGGGGCGAGTTCCGCGAGCCAGACGTCACCGGCGGCGCGGCCCCCGTGCGCCGCAGACTCCTCGGCCAGCCGAGTCTTCCCCGAGCCTCCCGGACCGGTGAGGGTGACCAGCCGGGAGCGGGTCAGGTCGTCCCGGATGGTGCGGAGTTCGGGCTCGCGCCCGACGAAGGAGGTGAGCCGGGGGCGGAGATTTCCCCGGCATTGCGGCGCCTCGGTCCCGGGTGCGGATGGTTCGAGTGGTGCGGGTGGTGCGGTTGGTTCGGGTGGTGCGGGTGGTGCAGTTGGTTCAGGTGGTGCGGTGAGCTCGGTTGGTTCGGGTCGTGCCAGTGGCGCGGGGTTGAGCAAGGCGTGGTGGAGGGCGGCCAGCTCGGGCCCGGGGTCGGTGCCGAGCCCCTCGGCGAGGGCGCGGCGCGCGTCCTCGTACGCCGCGAGCGCGTCGGCCTGCCGTCCGGCGGCGCGCAGGGCGCGGATGAGCTGGGCCCGGAAGCGCTCGTCGTACGGGTGCGCCGCGGTCAGCTCCACCAGCTCGGGCACGAGAGCCGCCATCGGCCCCGTGGGTCCGCCGGCCGCCGCGCATCGCAGGTCGGCCTCGATGCGGTGCTCCAGTGCGGCCAGCCGGTGGGCCTCCGGACGCAGCGCGTGGCCGTGGTCGCGGTCGGGCAGGTCGGCCAGGGCGGGGCCACGCCACAGGGCGAGTGCCGTACGGAGCGTGCGGGCGGCGTCCTGCGGCGCGTCCGCCTCCAGCTCGGCCGCGCCCTGCCGGGCGAGCCGCTCGAACACGTGCAGGTCCACGTCGGCAGGGGTGGCCGCCAGCCGGTAGCCGCCGGGGGTGCTGGCGAGCGCGTCCCGCCCCAGCACCCGGCGCAGGCGGCCCACGAGGGCCTGGAGCGCGGCGGGGGCGTCCGCCGGGGGATCGTCCGCCCACACGTCGTCGACGAGCTCGGTGATCGGCACGGACCTGCCGGGCCGCAGCGCCAGGGACGCGAGAAGGGCGCGCAGGCGCATTCCGCCGAGGGGCAGCGCGCCGCCCTTCTCGTCTCGCGCCTCCGTGACGCCCAGGATCAGATACCGCACCCCGCCATTGTGTCCCGCCGGTACGACAACCGGAGGCGGGCGGCGCAACGCGCCTCAGCCCGTCCCCCGATCCCGGCTCCCGGCTCCCGGCTCCCGGCTCCCGGCTCCCGGCTCCCGGCTCCCGGCTAAGGCTGGAGCGTCCGTCGTGCCGGGGCCACCCCGCCGGCGACGGCCCGCTGGCGCGGTGCCGCCGTGCCCGTCCAGCAGGTGCCGCGGCGCGAGACGAGGCGGCGCAGCCACAGTTCGGTGGAGGCGAGGTCCGCGAGGCCGTCCAGCGGAAGGGGTTCGCCCTCCGCGGCCGCGCGCAGGGCCTTGCGTACGACGCGGGCCTCGACCAGGCCCGCGTCGGCGAGCAGGGGGGCGTCGAAGAGGGCGATGAGCTCGGGCAGAGCGGCGCGCAGGCCGGTACGGGTGACCTCCGTCGAGGTGGCCTGGGACGGCGCGCCCCAGCCGGGCGGCAGCTCGTGGATGCCGGTGCCCGCCAGGACCCGGCGCAGGACCGCCGCGCGGGCGCCCGGCTGGACCCGGAGGGACTCGGGGAGCGCGCGGGCGGCGCGTACCACCTGGTTGTCGAGGAAGGGGGCGTGCAGCCGCTGGCTGCGGACCTCCGCGGCCTGCTCCAGGATCCGGTGGTCGGCCGCGTTCCGGGTGAGCGCGGCCCTGGCGCGGGCCTCGCCGGGGCGTTGGACGGAGGTGGGACGGATCGCCGCCTCCTGAAGGCGAACCGATACTTCGGCGAGCGCCTCCCCGGTCAGCCAGCGGGCGGCGGGTCCCGGGCGCGACCAGGTCAGAGCGGCGAGCGAGGCATCGGTGGGGGTGTCGAGGTCAGGGGTGAGGCGGTTGGCGTCGGGAAGGCGCTCCGCCGCCGCTTCGAGGCCGGTGCGGTACGACGTACGGGCCAGGCGCCGGGCCGCCCGGTAGACGGTCAGCGGGACGAACAGGGAGTGCGCGGAGGGGCCTTCGGCCTTGGCGAGCGCGGCGACCGGGCGCAGCAGATGGCGGCGGCGGCGGTCGATCAGCAGGTCGGCCAGCCGGGCCGGGTGGGCGTCGAGCACCTGCCGGGCGCCGTCGCCCACGAAGTGGTCGGCGCTGCCCGCGGCGAGCCGCCGGCGATGGCGTTCGACGAGGACGAGCGACGGGGCCGGCTCGTCGGTCAGGGGGCCGTTCTCCAGTTCCGCGTACGGCAGCGCCTCCTCGCCTGCCGCGACGACGACGTGGTGCAGTCGCGGGTTGGCGGCGATGACGCGGGCGCGTTCGAGTTCGTCCTCGTGGGCGCGGGTGGTCAGGTCGTTGAACGTGACGGCGAGCAGCCGCTCGCCCGCCCCGGTGCCGTGGCCCAGGAGGGTGCCGGGCAGTCCGGGGAGCCCGGCGGCGAGCAGGGCGAGGGTGGCGGACGCGCTGCCTCCGGAGAGGTCGGAGCCGATGCCGGGTACGGGCGCCCCCCGTGCTGCCCGGCGTTCGGCGGGGCCCATGCCGGGGACCGGGCCCGGGTCGGGTGGCGCGGTCTCCGGAGCGTGACGGGGCGCGAGCAGCCGGGCGCGCACGGCCTCGACCAGGGCGTCGCGCACCCCGTCGACCGCGCTCACCGGATCGAGCTCGGGTGCGGCCACCGCGAGGGAGGCCACCGCCTCGTACCCGGTGATCTCCCGCGAGCCCTCACGGAGGATCAGCGCGTGTCCGGGCGGGATGCGCTTCACCCCGGCGTACGGGGTGCCGTCGCGCAGCGCCTCCGGGGTCTCGGGGCAGGCGAGCAGGGCTGCGAGGTGGCCGATGTCGAGCTGCGCCTCGATGAGGTCGGCGAGCGGCAGTGCGGCGGTGGCGTACGCCGTGCCGCCGGCCCAGGGCGTGTAGAAGACCGGGCGGGCGCCGGCGAGGTCGCCCACCACGGTGATCCGGCGGCCTATCTGGACGACCGCCGTGTAGCTGCCGGTCCAGGCGGTGAGGTGGCGCAGGGCTCCGCCGCGTGCGGCGAGCAGTCCGACGCGCAGCTGTTCGTCGGTGGCGCCGCAGCAGCCGAGTACGGCGAGCCGGACCGTGGGCGCTCCCTCGGCCGTGTCCACCCGGACGGTGCGGATCTCGTCGGGCCGCCAGTCCCCGACCGCCCAGAGCGGATCCGGGTCTCCCCACAGGAGTTGGGATCCCACGGGGTGCATCGTGCGCCCCTCGTCACTCGCGCCGACCGCTCCGGCCGTGCCGAAGCTCGCGGCGATACTGCTCCATCCCACCAACCAACGCATCGCCGCCTCCACAGGCTGTGGACAAAACGGCGCGGCAGGGCGGTATCGGGAGAACTCCGGTAACGCGCGGCGCCGTTGCGGACATGCTGCCACGACAACGGCGTGCAGGAGTGGCTACGGACGGCGCACGTCGTGAGCGCATGCGCCCCTGGCAAAGGCCGGAGCGGGACCACCGGTCGCGTCAGCGGGCACATCGCCCGCGCGCGTCGTTCCCGGCAGCAACGGAGTTACCGATTCAGCGCGTTGCCCCTCCCGTGCGCACCGCCTCCACGAGCCCGATCAGGCCACGGTGCGCACCCTCGCCCGGACAGCCGACCGGATGTCCGCGAACCCGGCGGCCCAACCTCGCCCGACCGACGACATTCGGCCATTCTCGGGGCGCCTTGGAACCGGATCACCAGAAATACGCGACTACTTTCATCCGCTTTTACGCCGTTTTGCTCCATGCCGCACCGGACAGTTCACGGACTGCCGCGGACCGCCTCACGGCCCTGGCACGGTTCGGCCGGGCGGCGGGCTCTCCTGGACCGGCTCCCGCGCCACCCATCCACACGAACTCCCACACGAACGCACGTGCGCTCGCCCAACCCGGCCCGGCGTACGGCTCGACGTACGGTCCGGGAGACGCGGTTGGCCTCCCGGACCGGTCCACCGCCTGCGGGGAATGAGGCGGCAGTTTCCCCCAGCCCGCAGTGTCCAACGCGGCGGGCCGACCCACGCAGCACCCATGGAAGCGCTTCCGTACGGACCGGGCCAGAGCGCACGGCCGGGCGCACGGCCACACGCGAGGAGCGCGCCCGGACAGCCGGAACAGGGCCCGCGCGAGGGCCGGCCGGACCCCTCGGACCACGAGGTGCCGCACCACCCGGAGCGCGGACCTGGCCTGGTCAGCGGGTGGGCAAGGGGGGCGGCCGACGGGCCGGCACCCGGGCCCGACCCGCCCCGAGCACCCCGCCCGCACCCGGCCCGAGCGCCCGCCCGCGCCGCCCCGGCACTCCTCGCCCACGCCCTTTCCACCGCTTCTCCGTGCCGCCTTCACGTCTTCTCCCCCGCTGCCCGCCACATCCGTCACGCGGGCCACTCGCACCTCAGGGGCCCCGATGGCTCGCGGCTGTTCGCCACTGCCGTCGACCGCCGTCCGCCGCTCGACGCGCTTCGCCACCCGAGGGCTCCGGGCGGGCAACAATCCCGCCATACGGACGTCCGCCCCTTAACGGTAGGGATGCGGCGAACTACGCTGGGTTTACTGATGTTCTCAGCAGAGCGGCATATTCCTCGGGGCTCGGCCAAATGCGTGTGCGGTCGGAGTGCGAGGGTTCGTCCCTGGGGAGAACACGGTACGAATGCCGCGCGCCCCAACGGTGTCGCGGCTGCCGTCTGTGTGTCGAGGGGTGGCGCATGTCCAGGGAGCAACGCGGACCGAACGACAAGCTCGGAACCGTTCTCGCCCTCGCGGGAATCAGTAACGCCGGGCTCGCCCGGCGGGTCAACGACCTCGGGGCGCAGCGCGGACTGACACTTCGGTACGACAAGACCTCGGTGGCCAGGTGGGTCTCCAAGGGCATGGTGCCGCAGGGCGCCGCGCCCCATCTCATCGCGGCGGCGATCGGGGCCAAGCTCGGCCGGCCGGTCCCGCTGCACGAGATCGGGCTCGCCGACGCCGATCCCGCGCCGGAGGTCGGTCTGACGTTCCCGCGCGACGTGGGCGAGGCGGTGCGCTCCGCGACCGAGCTGTACCGGCTGGATCTGGCCGGGCGGCGGGCCGGCAGCGGCGGCATCTGGCAGTCGCTCGCGGGCTCGTTCTCGGTGAGTGCGTACGCCACTCCCGCGTCCCGCTGGCTGATATCCCCCGCCGACCCGTCGGTCGCCCGCGCGTCTGCCGCCGCGGAGGCCGCGGTGCTCGGCACACAGGGCGCACGGGGCGCAGTGGGGGCGCAGGGTGCGCAGGGTGCGCCGGGGGCACCGGCGCCGCCCGGCGTGTCCACGCAGCACCTGCTGTCCGGAACACCGCTCGTACCGGGTCAGGCGGGGGCGCCGCCGGTGCACGGGCACGGTGCGCCGCCGGTGCCGGGGCACAGCGTGTCGATTCCGGCCCAGCCGGGCCCGGAGTCCGCGCACGGTGTCTCGCCGCTGCGGGTCGGCCACAGCGATGTGTCCAAGCTGCGCGAGGCCGCCCAGGACGCACGGCGCTGGGACTCGAAGTACGGCGGCGGGGACTGGCGTTCGTCCATGGTGCCGGAGTGCTTACGGGTCGACGCCGCACCCCTGCTGCTGGGTTCGTACAGTGACGAGGTGGGCCGGGCGCTGTTCGGCGCCGCGGCCGAACTGACCAGGCTCGCCGGCTGGATGGCCTTCGACACCGGCCAGCAGGAGGCCGCCCAGCGCTACTACATCCAGGCGCTGCGCCTGGCGCGCGCTGCGGCCGACGTACCGCTCGGCGGCTACGTCCTCGCCTCCATGTCGCTCCAGGCGACCTACCGCGGCTTCGCCGACGAGGGGGTCGACCTCGCGCAGGCGGCCGTGGAGCGCAACCGCGGGCTCGCGACGGCGCGCACGATGAGCTTCTTCCGTCTGGTGGAGGCGCGGGCCCACGCCAAGGCGAGCGACGCACCGGCCGCGGGGGCCGCGCTGAAGGCCGCGGAGGGGTGGCTGGAGCGTTCGCGGGACGGGGACGCCGACCCGTCGTGGCTGGGGTTCTACTCGTACGACCGGTTCGCGGCCGACGCGGCGGAGTGCCATCTCGATCTGAAGGCGCCCCGGCAGGTGCGGAGGTTCACCGAGCAGGCGCTGTCCAGACCGACCGAGGAGTTCGTCCGCTCGCACGGGCTGCGCCTCGTGGTGTCGGCCGTCGCGGAGCTGGAGTCGGGGAATCTGGACGCCGCCTGCGCGGCGGGGACCCGTGCCGTGGAGGTGGCGGGCCGCATCTCGTCGGCGCGGACCACCGAGTACGTGCGCGACCTGCTGCACCGGCTGGAGCCCTACGGGGACGAGCCGCGCGTCGCGGAGCTGCGGGAACGCGCCCGCCCGCTGCTGGTCGCACCGGCCTGACCGGAGCGCGCGGCCGGGGCGCCGCCGGGCCGGTCACCCCGGTCGGGCGCCCCGTCCGGCGTCCCGCGCCACGGAAGCCGCGGGCGCCACGCTGGCCCTATCGGGTTTGAGTGCGTTGTCAGTGGGTCAGTGCACTATCGGGGTGGGAGGTGGCGTGATGATGACGCACGCGGCGTACGACTGCGATGTGCTGGTGATCGGCGGCGGGATCGTCGGTATGTCGACCGCGTACGCGATCACGCGGAGCGCTCCGGGCACCAGGGTGACCGTGCTGGAGAAGGAGTGGGGCCCGGCGCGCCACCAGACGGGCCGCAACAGCGGGGTGATCCACAGCGGCATCTACTACCGCCCGGGTTCGCTCAAGGCGCGGTACGCGCTGCGCGGCGGCGCCGAGATGGTCGACTTCTGCCGGGAGCACGGCATCGCGCACGCGGTGACCGGCAAGCTGATCGTGGCGACCGGGCGCTCCGAGCTGCCCCGGCTGCACGCGCTGGTGCAGCGCGGCCGCGAGCACGGGCTGCCGGTGGCCGAGCTGGGGCCGGCGCAGATCGCCGAGTACGAGCCCCGGGTGCGCGGTCTCGCCGCGATCCGGGTGGGCACGACAGGGGTGTGCGACTTCGGGGCGGTCACCGAGCGGTTCGCCGCCGAGGTGCGGGCGGGCGGCGGGCTGATCAGGTTCGGCGCAGAGGTGACCGCGATCGACCGGCGGCCGTGGGGCGTCGCGGTGCGGACGGCGGACGGCGTGGTGGTGCGGGCCCGGGTGCTGGTCAACTGCGCGGGGCTGCAGTGCGACCGGGTGGCCCGGCTGGCGGGCGACGAGCCGGGGATGCGGATCGTGCCGTTCCGGGGGGAGTACTACGAGCTGGCCCGGCCCGATCTGGTGCGCGGCCTGGTCTATCCGGTGCCGGATCCGGCGTTCCCGTTCCTCGGCGTGCACCTCACCCGCGGCCACGACGGCGGTGTGCACGTCGGGCCGAACGCGGTGCCCGCGCTGGCCCGCGAGGGCTACGGCTGGCCGGTCGTGCGCCCCCGCGAGCTGATGGACACGCTGAGCTGGCCCGGCTCCTGGCGGATAGCGCGCAGACACTGGCGGTACGGGGTGGGCGAGGTGCACCGCTCACTGTCGAAGCACGCCTTCACGACGGCGGTGCGGCGGCTGCTGCCCGAGGTCACGGAGGCCGATCTGCGGCCCGCCCCGGCCGGGGTCAGAGCGCAGGCGGTCCTCAGGGACGGCACCCTGGTGGACGATTTCCTGATCCGCGAGGCCCCGCACACCGTGCACGTGCTGAACGCGCCGTCGCCCGCCGCCACGGCGTCGCTGCCCATCGGACGCGAGGTGGCGCGCAGGGCGCTCCTACGGGCAGAGGGGACGGGGTGGAAGCCGCCCGCCGTAGAATCAGGGCATTGTGTCTGAGCCCATGAACCCCTCCCCCACGACGCCCGGCGGCGCCGCGCCCGGAGCCGAACCGACAGCGGACGCGCCCGGAGCAGACCCGACAGCCGACGCGGCCGGAACAGAGCCGACTGCGGCCGCGCCCGGAGCCGAATCGACGGCGACCGCGCCCGGCGCGTCCGCCACCGCCGGAATCCCGGACGAGCTGCGCGCGGCGGCCCTGGACCGCCAGCGCAGGCTGCGTCAGGCGCCCCGCTTCCCCGGCGGCCCGGCGGCCGATCCCGCAGGTTCGCACCACGAGCGCCGGATCCGCAGCTTCCAGCCGCGCCGCAGCCGGGTCTCGCCCGGCCAGCAGGACGCCCTGGAGCGGCTCTGGCCGAAGTGGGGACTGGACATCGACGGGCTGCGCGTCCTCGATCTGCCCGAGCTGTTCGACGGGCTGCCGGTGGTCCTGGAGATCGGCTTCGGAATGGGCGAGGCCACCGCACAGATGGCCGCCGACGATCCGGGGACCGGCATCCTCGCCGTCGACGTGCACACCCCGGGCCAGGGCAATCTGCTCCGTCTCGCGGACCGGAACGGCATGTCCAACATCCGGGTCGCCAACGGTGACGCGATCATCCTGCTGCGCGAGATGCTGACGCCGGACTCGCTGGACGGGCTCCGCGTCTACTTCCCCGACCCGTGGCCCAAGTCCCGCCACCACAAGCGCCGGCTGATCCAGCCGGAGTTCCTCGACCTGGTGGCACAGCGGCTGAAGCCCGGAGCGGTCCTGCACTGCGCGACCGACTGGGAGCCGTACGCCGAGCAGATGCTGGAGGTGCTGACCGCGCACCCCCGCTTCGAGAACACGGCGGCGGACGGCGGTTACGCGCCACGGCCCGAGTTCCGGCCGCTGACCCGGTTCGAGGGACAGGGCCTGGACAAGGGCCACGTCGTGCACGACCTGCTCTTCGCCCGCCACTGATCGCTTCCTCCACCGCCCCGACGAACCGCGCCGACGAGCCGCGCCGACGACCCGCCCCGACGAGCCGCGCCGACGAGCCGCGCCGACGACCCGCCCCGACGACCCGCGCCGACGCTTCCCGACGGGTGGATACGCCATGGCCGTTGTCAGTGCTCCTCGTTAGGGTCATGGGGTGTCCGACGGTTCTGTTCCGCAGCAGCGGCAGTCGCAGCCGGCCGTCCCGGTGCTTGAGGAGCAGCGGGTCGGCGAGATCCTGGCTGCCGTGCCAGAGCGGGGCCAGTGGCGTTACCGGCCGCGCCGCGTCGGCATGCTGTGGCGGAGCAGGACGCTCCGCGTCGTCGCCGTCTTCACCTTGCTGGCCCTCTGCGGTCTGGTGATCCTCGCGCTGGTCCGGGACCAGACGGGCACTCAGGGGTTCCTCGTCGGGCTGGGCCTCGCGGTGCTGCCGGTCCCGCTGCTGATGACGGCGTTCCGCTGGCTGGACCGGGTCGAACCGGGCCCGTGGCGCAACATGCTGTTCGCCTTCGCCTGGGGTGCCTGCGCGGCCGCGCTCGTCGCGATCCTCGCGAACTCCTTCGCGACCCAGTGGATCGCCACCGCCACCGCCGACCCGGGCAGCGCGGACACGCTGGGCGCCACCGTCATAGCGCCCGTCGTCGAGGAGAGCGCCAAGGGCGCGGCCGTGCTGCTGCTCTTCCTGTTCCGAAGACGGGACTTCAACGGGATCGTCGACGGACTGGTCGTCGCCGGATTCGCCGCGACGGGCTTCGCCTTCACCGAGAACATCCTCTATCTGGGCAACGCCTTCGGCGAGGACCAGCAGCTGGGCTCGGGGTTCGCCTCGGTGACCGTCGCGACGTTCTTCGTCCGGGCGGTGATGTCGCCGTTCGCGCATCCGCTCTTTACCGTCATGACCGGCATCGGCTTCGGGATCGCCGCGAGCAGCGCACGCCACCAGCGGTTCCGCCGCATCGCGCTGCCGTTCCTCGGCCTGGTCCTCGCGATGGGCATGCACGCCCTGTGGAACGGCTCCGCGACGTTCGGCCCGTACGGCTTCTACGTGGTGTACGGCGTGTTCATGGTGCCCGCGTTCGGCCTGGTGACCTGGCTGGCGATCTGGTCCCGGCTGCGCGAGCTGCGCACCCTGGCCATCGAGCTGCCCGCCTACGCCGCGGCCGGCTGGCTCGCTCCCACGGAGCCGCTCGCCCTGTCGTCGATGCGGGCCCGCGGCATGGCCAGGGACACGGCACGGCGGTGGCAGGCGGCGGCAGCGAGGGGCGGCCCCTACAGCCCGTACGGCCACCAGGGCTACGTACCGGCGCCGGCCGCCACCCACGCCCAGATCAGTGCCCAGATCAGCGCCCAGGTCAGCAGTGTGGTCGGCGCCCAGGCGAAGGCCGAGGCCAAGGCCCGCGGGAAGGCGGCGGCACGCGCGGTCGCCGAGTACGAGTCGTTCGCGACGTCACTGGCGTTTCTGCGCCGGCAGGCCCGCCGCGGCACCGCCGGCCCGGATCTGGCCGAACGCGAGCTGGAGCTGCTGCACCACCTGTGGCAACGCCGCGAGGTCGCCGGACCCGCCCTGGCGTACGCCGCGCAGGCGACGGGCCGCCTCCGCCCCCGGCACATACGCCCGGCGCACGGTCCGTACGGGGCCGGGCCCGGCGCGCACCCGGGGTACGGCCCGTACCAGCCGTACGGCAGCCCCGCCCCGCACCCGGGCCCGGCCCCGTACGGGCAACAGCCCGACCCCGCCTACCCGTACGGCCAACAGCCCTACAACCCGCAGCTCTACAGCCCACAGCAGTACGGACAACAGCCTTACGGACAAGAGCAGTACGGGCAACAGCCGTACGGGCAGCAGCCGTACGGGCAGCAGCAGCAGTACGGCGGCGGGCCGCAGTCCTCGTCCTAGGCGGACGCCTCGGTGAGGGCGGTCTGCTCCTGGTCCGTCAGCCGCAGATCGTCGACGGCCAGCAGCGCGGGAAGCTGTTCGACCGTACGGGCGGAGGCGATCGGTGAGACCACGGTCGGCCGGGAGGCCAGCCAGGCCAGTGCCACCGTGGCGATCTCGGCGTCCCGCTCCCGCGCGATCGCGTCGAGCGCGGTGAGGACCTTCTGGCCGCGCTCCGTCTCCAGGTGCTGGGCGGCGCCACCGGCGCGGGCACTGTCCACGGTCGTACCCGCGCGGTACTTGCCGGTCAGGAACCCGGAGGCGAGGGCGAAGTACGGGACGGCGGCGATCCCGGCCTCTGCGCTCAGGTCCTGGAGCTCGCCCTCGTAGGTGTCGCGCGAGACGAGGTTGTAGTGCGGCTGGAGCGCGACGTAACGGGCCAGGCCCTCGCGCTCGGAGAAGTCCAGCGAGGCGCGGAGCCGTGCTGGGCTGATGTTGGAGGCGGCGATCTCGCGGACCTTGCCCTCCTTCACCAACTGGTCGAGGGCGGTGATGATCTCCTCGACGGGGACGGTCTCGTCGTCGTGGTGCGTGTAGTAGAGGTCGATGTAGTCCGTGCCGAGCCGGCGCAGCGACTCCTCCGCCCCGGCCTTGATGGTGGCGGCGGCGAGCCCCTTGTACTCGGGGTGGGAGCCGACCTTGGTGGCCAGGACGACGTCGGACCGGTTGCCCCGCGCGGCGAACCACTTGCCGATGAGGGTCTCCGACTCGCCGCCCACGTTGCCGGGGATCCAGGAGGAGTACGCGTCGGCCGTGTCGACGAAGTTGCCGCCGCCCGCCGTGTACGCGTCGAGAACGGCGAAGGACTGCGCCTCGTCGGCGGTCCAGCCGAAGACGTTGCCGCCGAGGGAGAGCGTGGAGACCTGGAGGTCGGAGGAACCGAGTGTGCGGAGAGAAGTCATGGATGGAACAACCCACCGCACCGCACGCGCTATTCCATGGCGACTACAGCTAGGGCCTGTCCGGCGGGTCAGGGTCGGATAGGGCGCGGCGTCTGGTGCGGTGCATCGCAAGGCGCCGGAGCGTCTCGATAGCGGAGCTATTGGGGCGTTTCGGCAACGCGGCGAGGTGCCGTGCCAGACGCCGCGCCCCCGGCCATGATCCGCCGGACAGGCCCTACACCCGTACGCCACGGCCCGGTCCGGCGGAACAGACCGGAACAGGCGAAGACCGGCAGCCCTGACGTCGGGGGGTGAGCGTCAGGACTGCCGGGGTTCGGTGGACGTGGACTTCGGTGGACTCAGACCGTCAGGCCACGGGCGCGCAGCCACGGCATCGGGTCGATGCCGGTGCCGTCCGGGGTGTGGACCTCAAGGTGCAGGTGCGGGCCGGTCACGTTGCCGGTCGCGCCCACGCGTCCGATGGTGTCCCCGGTGGTGACCTGCTGGCCGACGCTGACGCCGATCGAGGACTGGTGGCAGAACCACAGCTCCGTACCGTCCTCAAGCTCCAGGACCGTGCGGTAGCCGTACGCGCCGGACCAGCCGGCGGACTTGATGGTGCCGCTGTGGATGGCCTTGATCGGGGTACCGGTCGGCGCCGCGAAGTCGAGGCCCGTGTGGTAGCCGGAGGACCACATCGAACCGGCCTCGCCGAAGGTCGAGGTGATCGTGTACGAGGAGGTGGGGATGGCGTAGCTGGCGGCGAGCTTGGCGAGCCGCACCGCTTCCGCCTTCTTCTTCGCCTCTTCCGCGGCCTTCTTCTTCGCGGCGGCGACCTTGGCCTCAGCGGCGTCCTGCTGCTTCTTCGCCTCTGCGGCGGCCTTCTCCGCCGCGGCCTTCTCCTCGGCCGCCTTGGCCTCGGCGTCGGCGGAGTCCTGCTGCTGCTCGGCCTGCTGGAGGATGCGGGCGCGGAGCGCCTCGCCGGCGTCCGTCGTCCCCTGCTCGGCCTCTGTGGTGGTGATGCCGGCCGTCGTCAGCGGGGCGGCGGCGGTCGCGACCTCGGTCTTCTCCGCCTCGGACTCACCCGAGAACAACGCGCCGACGCCGGGCAGGGACTTGGCCTCGGGAAGTTTGTCCGAGATGGCGTCGGGAAGAGAGATAGACACGGGCGGCTTGCTCTGGGCGGAGGCCATGCCACCCGCGCCGACGGCCGCGATGACGCCGACGCCGAGAACGGTGGAGCTACGGGCGAGCCCATTGCGCTGCTTGGCGACGCGGTGCTTGCCGCGCACGGGGCGGATGGACTCCTCCGTGGGGTTCCATTCCTCCCACGCCCGGTCGGAGCCGTCCTCGCCGGCGCGGAGGCCGTTGCCGAACTCGGTCCCGAACTCGCTGCCCCGATCGGTCCCGTAAGCGGTTCCGTAGTCGGCCCCGTGATCGGTTCCGTAAGCGGTTCCGCGGATCGCGCCGTGATCGGTTCCGTGGGTGGCGCCGTAAGCGGCACCGGGCCCGGTTCCGAAGTCGTTTCCGTGTTCGGGGGCGAACCGGTAGGGGGCTTCGGGGGCAGGCTTGTTGGACGCCACTGGGGCGCGCTCCTTTCCTTCCTTCTCGCCTACCGGGTTAGCTGACGGGTTCGGAGCAGGAAGGTCTCCTACGGGTCCCTCCGCCTCTCAACGAGACAGAGATGCCCGATTCACCCCATGTAGGTGGTTCCCCGGTTCCCTTGCGGAATTCGGCGCTCGCGCACGGTGCCGCCACTGACGGCGGCTGGGACAACCGCGCTGCGTTATCGAACGTTAATAGACACACGGGCCCGATTCCAAGCCGTTCCAACTGATCGTTCCGATCCTTGGCCTGGACTTTACGGGACACAACCGGTTGGAATCGGGCGAGTTGATCGCCCCTCAACCGTTAGCCGTTTTCTGACGTTGCGTCAAACGTTATGCGGAGGGATTCCTTACGGTTACGCACGGTGGCATCGGCCGCCCCCCGCTCCCCACATCCATCCACACTCCCCCCGTCCGCCCCCTCACCTTCACCCAGCTCCGTCCAGGTTCACCGGGCTTCACCGGGCCACACTCGGCTTCACCGGGCCGCACTCACCTTCACCCGGCTCCGCCGCCCAGTCCCACGATCTTCACGGTCGTGCGCCGGTCCGGCTGCCCCTCGGTCGGGCGCGCGACCGCGAGCAGGGCCATGTCATCGGTCGTCACCCCGCCGGTGTGCAGCCGTACGTCATCGGTCAGCGCCGACAGCAGCTCCTCCGGCCCCGGGAAGATCCGTCCGCGCAGCCGCTCGGCGGGGTCATAGAAGACCCCGTCGGCGTCGCGTGCCTCGGAGAGGCCGTCCGTATAGAGGAGCAGCGTCGACCCGGCGGGCAGCTCCCACTCGTCGGAGCGGTCCGGCCACACGCCCAGGTCCATCCCCAGGGGCAGCGCGGGCAGCGAGGGCCGCAGCTGCTCCAGCGCCCCGTCCGAGTGCAGCAGCAGCGGTTCGGGGTGGCCGCGGTTGACCACGCGCACCCGGCTGGAGCCCTGTGGGATCTCCGCCAGCGCGGCGGTGACGAACCCCTCCACCGCGTCGAGCCCGCCGCGCCTGCTCGACTCCCGGGCCAGCGCGCGCTCCAGCCGCTGGGCCACCCCCTCCAGTGACCGCTCCTGCTCGGCCGCCTCCCGGAACGCCCCGATGATCACCGCCACCGCCTCCACCGCGTCCAGCCCCTTGCCGCGCACGTCCCCGACGACCAGCCGCACCCCGTACGGGGTGTCCGTGACCGAGAACAGGTCACCGCCGACGAACTCGTCCGCCTGCGCCGCCTCGTACCGCGCGGCCACGTACAGCCCGCCGATCCGGTCGGACGGCGTCGGCAGCACCGCGCGCATGGCGGTCGCCGCGATGACCCGGGCGGAGGCCAGCTGCTCGTTGCCGCGCCGGACGACCCCGTTGATGTAGACCGCGAGGACCGAGACGGTGAGGACGGTGAGCAGCTCGATGAACGGCACGACCCGGATCAGCGTTCCGCTGTACAGCCGCAGCGCGGCCACGCACAGCAGCGCACCGGCCCCGATCCGGATCGTGCCGGCCCGCGAGAAGAACGGCGCGGCGATCAGCGGGGCCGCGGCGAACAGTGGAACGGCGGTGAAGGCGGGCGGAGTGAAGAAGTCGAACAGCAACCCGCCGATGAGCATGACCCCGGGCAGTGCCCGGACGAGCCGGCGGTTGCGGACCTCATAGGTGCGCCTCCCCCGCCGCTGCTCCCGCTTCCCCACCTTTGCTCTCCTGCCCGGTGCGCTCAGGGCCGCGGACGGTACCGCGCACCACCCCCAGACTTCCCGGAACACGGTCGCGGGGCCAGCGCTCGACGGCCAATGGGATGACGCGCGCGGCGCGGCACGTACGGAAACGAATCAGGCCCGGCACGCGCTATGCGTGCCGGGCCTGATTCTTCAGTAGCGGGGACAGGATTTGAACCTGCGACCTCTGGGTTATGAGCCCAGCGAGCTACCGAGCTGCTCCACCCCGCGTCGGTAAACACAACTCTACGGCATGTTCGACGCACTCATGACCACCCCGCGCTTCCCGCCGCCCGACCCGGTTCTTCGCCGACCGCGCCGGGAACCTCAACGTGGCGAAATCGAGAAGGTGTTGCGGGGGACCCGTGTTCTGCCGCAAGGTATCTGCTGCATCCCCCCGGACCGGTGGGCTGCCCGTGCGAGCAGACCCCGGAGCGCGCGTTTCACCGTGCCCGCAAGCTGCTCCCGGTCTCTCATCGCAGCCTGTCTGGAGGGCCTCCGCCGATGACCGCACCGCTCGCTTCCGCCTCTGCCTCTGCCTCCGATTCCACCCCTGCGGCCACTCCGGCGACACCGCTGCGCGGGGCCGTCATCAGCGGCGTGATCGGCGGAGTGATCGGAGCGGTGATGAGCGCGGGAGTCAACTACGCGATCATCGGAGTGCCGGACAGCGAATCCGTCAACGCGGTCAACCACGCGGTATCCGGCCTGGTCAGCGGGTTCCTCGCAGGTTTCATCGGAATACTCGCGCACCACCGCAAGGTCTCCTCGGCAGCACGCGCGGAGGCGGCGACGGCGACGGCCGCCGTGCTCTCGACGTCAGCGGCCGCCGCGCCCGCCGAGCCGGTCGAGTCAACTCACGCGGCCGACGCACCCGCACCGGCACCCGCACCCGCACCGGCCGCCATCTCCGCCTCCGTACCGGAGAAGTAGCCCGCCACGTCACTCGGCACCCCGCCAGGGACCGCGCACGGATCCGCCGCGCGAAGTCCGAAATGCAATGGTATGAATTATTTCGTATTCACCCATTCGACGCGGCTCCCTGGAGTGGACGATGGACGACTACCCCTTGCTCAACCTCTTCTGGACCATGCTCTGGTTCTTTCTCTGGATCATGTGGCTGTTCCTCCTCTTCCGCGTGATCATGGACATCTTCCGCAGCCACGACCTGGGTGGATGGGCCAAGGCGGGCTGGCTGATCCTCGCCCTGGTGCTGCCGTATCTGGGCGTCCTGATCTACGTGATCGCCCGAGGCAAGTCCATGGGCGCGCGTGACGTGAAAGAGGCGAAGGACCGGGATGCCGCCTTCAAGGCGTACGTGAGAGACGCCGCGGGTACGGACGCGGGCGGCGGCGCGGCGAGGGGCAACCACGTCGAGGACCTGGCGAAACTGGCCGACCTCAAGGACAAGGGCGCGATCACGGACGAGGAGTACCAGCAGGCGAAGACGAAGCTCCTCGTCTGACCCGGCGCGCCGCGCGGTGCGGGCGCCGGCGCGGGTGCGGGCGCCCGCACCCGCGCGTCACACCGTCCGCCGCCGGCCCACTCCGTCCTCAGGACCCGGTCCGGCACAACTCCTTCTCCACCAGGGTGCTCATGGCCTGCTGCGTGTCCGGGCCGCCGTCACTGGTGACGTACACGACGGCGGTCCGGGTGCCGTCCCGGGTGACGCCGCTCCAGGTGTGGTAGCCGAGCAGTTCACCCGGGTGCCCGAAGTAGCTGCCGCCGCAGGGCAGCGAGAGCTCGCCCAGCCCGAGCCCGTACCGGACCCCCAGCTCGGGCGCGTCCACGGTGGTCGTCATCTCGTCGAGCTGCGCCGGAGCCAGCAGACGGCCGCCGAGCAGCGCGGCGTAGAACCGGTTCAGGTCGCGAGTGGTGCTGATGACCGAACCGGAGCCGACGCCCATGCTCGGATTGAGCACCGTGACATCGGTGCTGGTTCCGGTGCCGTACGAGGCGTAGCTCCGGGCGTGCGGTCCCGGGATGAAGGGGAACGGACCGGGCGTACTGGTGCCCCTGAGGCCCAGCGGACGGATGATGCGGTCGTTCAGCTCGTGTGCCCAGCTGTGGCCCGTCACCTCACGGATGATCATCGCGGCGAGTACGTAGTTGGTGTTGGAGTACGACCAGTCCGTGCCGGGGTCGAACTTCCGCGAATCCCGCAGCGCCAGCCCGACCAACTCCTCCGGCGTGTAGGTGCGGAACCGCTCGGCCCGGTAGCCGGCCGCACTGCGCAACGCCGCTATCTCCGGCAGCACGTCGGGGATGCCGCTGGTGTGCTGCAACAGCTGCCGCACGGTGACCTGCCTGCCGTCGTTGCCGTTGCCCCGCACCACACCCGGCAGCCAGCGCTCGACGGTGTCCTCCAGCGACATCCGCCCCTCACCGACGAGTTGCAGTACGACCGTGGCGGTGAACGTCTTGGTGGCGCTGCCGATCCGGAACCTGCCGTCCTGCGGCATCGGCTCCCCGGTCCCCGACTCGGCCGCCCCGGCACGCGCGGTGCCGTGTGAGCCCGGTGACGTCACCTCGGCCATCGCGCCAACGGCCCCGGAGGCGTGGATCGCGTCCACCTCCCGCTGGAGGGAACCGTTCCGCTGGGGCGGGTCGGCACGCTGGAGCGGATCGGCCCGTTGGAGCAGGTCGGCACGCTGGGACGGGTCGGCACGCTGGAGCGGATCGGTACGGTGCTCACTCGCCGCCGCCGTCAGCCCGGTCGAAACGGCGAGAAGAACGGCCGCCGAGCCGGTCAGGACGAGCCTGCCTCGCCGGCGCCTGCGCAACGCGAACGCGAACGCGAACATGGTGCCCCCTCTTGAGTCCGGTTCCGCCCGCGCGCCGAAGGCCCTGTCCTACCCTGGCCCGCTGCCGCCGCGCCCCGGAACGGGTGGCGGAAGACCATCCCACCAGCGCCGCGTGGGCCGGCCCATCCGGCGTTCCCCCCGATGTGCTGACGCGCTGCCCACAGGGCGGGGCCGGGGGGTTGCCCCCGTACGCGGTCCGGCGACCGATGAGTTGCGACACGAAGCGGGGTCCTACTCGGGGACGTACTCGCCGGGCACGTCCGAACTCGACCGAGCTTGATGACCCATGAGGAGCCTCCGGAGTGAGCGAGATTGTGGTCCAGAAGATCGTCCGGCCCGAGCGCGCGCTGTCGGGCCCGTGGCTGGAGGTGATCGCCTCGAATCTCGACTACCACCGGGCGACGTTCCTGTGGAAGTGCGAGGGCCTCTCGGACGAACAGCTGCGGCTACGCCCCCTGCGGTCCTCCGCGTTGACCCTGCTGGGGCTCATGCGCCACCTCCAGGGTGCCGAACGTGCTTGGTTCCAGATGGCGTTGGCTGGCACGACGCCCCGCTTCTTCCCCTATCGGACCTACGTCACCGCTGACGGTGGCGAGTGGTACGACGAGTCGGACGCCACGCCGGCCAGGGCCGTGTACGAGGACTACCTCAAGGCGTGCGAGGAGTCGCGGCAGGTCTTCGCGAAGGTGACCGACGACCTCGCGCGCATCGTGCCGAACCCGGAGTTCGGTGACACCGATGTGCGGTTCATCCTGGAGCACATGATCGAGGAGTACGCCCGCCACGTCGGCCACGCGGATCTCCTCCGCGAGGCCATCGACGGCGTCACGGGCGAGTAGCCGACCGTCCCCGCTACCAGTCGGGATGGCGTCACCCGAGCTCCCCGAGGACCGGGCGGGATGCGCGCGCGAACCGTACGGTGAGTAACAGGCCGCCTTCGGGGAGTGGGATGGCATTGGGAGTGGTGGGCTCGGGTGACGGCGCGTTGACGCGCGGTAGCTGATCGGTTCGTACGAGCCCCACAGGGCCGAAGGCCGGCGGTGGGACGGATCGGCTGCCCCCTCAAGAGGCCCAGAATGCCGGAATGCCCCGACCGGCCGAAGCCGATCGAGGCACTCAGGAGCAGGCCACAGGGGAAACCCTGCCCTGCCGGAGGTAGGCCGTGTGGGACTCGAACCCACAACCAACGGATTAAAAGTCCCGGCCAATTCCTGCCGGGGCTTACGTTGGGCGCTCCGGGGATCCAGAAATTCCTGGTCAGCGACTCGTCCTTGCCGTCCGGTCCAGATCTGAGCGCGTCGTGCCAGCACGTCCGCTCACGCATCGCTCACGCATCCGGGCTCAAGGAGTGAGCGTCGGGTCGTGCCTGCGGCACTGGCGTACAACCCTTGGTTCCGCTTCGTGAACCGTACGCAAATCAGAGCCTGGCATCACAGAATCGCTGCCTTGGCGGTAGGACGGCGAGTCCCGCCGGCCGGGCGGTTGAGCTTGTCCCGTTCCGCTCGAATCAACCAGCAGGGCTCCTGATCAGCAATCGGAAGTCGTCGACCTCGGTTTGAGCAGCCGCTGTGCGGAGGTAGCGGCGACGCCCGATCGACCGGTCCAGCAGTACGAGAGACCCCCCTTATCGAGCCCGGCATTGCACCGACTGAGGAACTGAATGATCTTTGCCCTCCCGGTCCGGCTGGAGGGGGTCATCGCTGGTTCAAGTGGGGCTACAGGGTGATCCCCGAACAGTCCGACCCCGAGAACGGGGACCATGGCGAGGATCTAGCAGGTCTGCCGCCAGAAGCGATGGCACACTGACCCTGTGACCGAGCCCATGAACGCGCCTGACGGGTCAATTCCGCTACGGATGGCTTGGCGCAACAGAGAGATCGCCAGTCAGCCAGTGAATCAGTTCGTCGTGTCTCTGGGTCTGCCTTCAGCCTCCGGCAGGTCAGAGTGCATCCATCTCACCTTCGGGCAAGCTGACCCGCCGCTGATTAGCGGGTCGCATGAAGAGATGGCGCAACAGTTGCGTGATTTGGGTACTCTTCCTGTAGAGACTCTGGGACGCTACGTTCTGACGCGGGAGCGGTTGGGTGAGCTCATTGCCTTGCTACAGCAGTCCGCGGCCACCTTCGACGGTCAAGCCTGGGGGGGAACCGAAGATGACGGCATCAGTGGCTGAGCTGTCTTTCAGTTCGGCGGGAACCGCGAGTGTTGGCTTGCCGTGCGTGAGTACGTTTCGCGCTTGGGCGAGATCCCTGCAGCCCGTGGCTCAGAGTGGTGCCATAGAGCACCCTTTCAGCGAGTCGGCAGCGGACCAAACAGCAGCAGACGCCTACTCGCGCAGCCTCAGGACTCCACCCTCGGATGCGGTTGCCGCGCGTATGCGTGCGCGCATCGAGTCTGACGCCGCTCCGAGGCGCAAGGTGCGGTTGGCCGGTTGACGCTCCCTTCGTGGCGGCTCGCTACGAAGGCGAAGAGTGATCAAAAGTTGCTCGAGAGCTTTACCTGCACCGAGCCCCCACCCAAGTCGTCGTTCAACCGCAGACCGGTTCCCCACCCTGCGCCTTGGGAGAGGACGGTCCAAACTTGGTTCCGAGTCAAAGCCCAAAAGGAGTGCCCAGAGGGTGGGGCTTTCGACGCCCGGCTCTGGATCGCCGAGGCGGATGGGTACGTGGCGGCCGCCTACGCACACACGCGTGTGGACTCCAAATACAAGGCATGGGTCGAAGAGAAGCTCCTCTTCGACGGCCCGGTTCGGGTCTTGCAGGCATTGGCGGTGGATCTGCGTTGGCGAGGTCGAGGGCTGAGCAGCGCGGCAATGGATCATGCCCTTCAGGACATCGCTGTCCGCGAGCACAAGCAGTCCACTCTCCTGCTTAGCAAGATCCACGAAGGGAACATCCCCAGCCAGCGCATGGCGGCGCGGGAGGGCTTTGTGTACGAGGTTGGGCTTCCCGACGAGGACCCTCAGCTGGGCTATTGGTGGCAGATCGTAGAGGTTGAGGACTGAAGTAGCGGCCCTTCAACGATGACGGCTCAGGTGTTGGGGTGGGCAGCCATTGGCTACCCGAGCACCCCGAGGTCGGTGTCTGGTCAGCGAGGTCGGTGTCTGGTCAGCAGTGCGCGCGCCCGCACCTCATCGGCGAGCAGGGTGCGGGCCTGGTCGCGGTCGATGACTCGGCGGCGCTTGCCCGCGGCATGGCCGTGGCCGCCGTGCACCTCCAGCGCTGGGGAGAACCTCGGCAAGGGAGGACATCAAAGGCTCTTGCCAGTCGTCTCAGACGTCTCTGTTCTTGTCGACGCGCATTCAGCGAGGGCTGCCGACCAGACTCACCTCGTGGGATGAGGGGGCCAGCTATGCAACGAGCGGGAACGGAACAAGAGTGCGCGAAATGCATTACGGATGTCTGCAAGGGGTTGGCGGTCGCGGGTGTAGTAGAGCTTGTTTGTCAGGAGCACTGCCCAACGTTGCTGACGAGGCGAGATCCACATGCCGGTGCCCGTAAAGCCGTAGTGGACCCAGACATCGTCGATGGGGGTAGTTCCGGGCGCAGGGTGCCAGAACAGACCGCGTACCGGCTGCAGCTCGCCGGTCTGGATGGTCAGCGATTCCGCGGTCCAGGCGGGGCCGAAGCCTGGTCGGACGGGCGCGGTGGTGGTGTCGAGCATGTAGCGCAGGAAGGCGCTGAGGTCGTCCAGAACGGTGAAAGCGCCAGCAATCCCGCACACTCCGCCCAGGAGCCGTGCGGAGAAGTCGTGGGCGATGCCCTTGAGGTGGGTGTCGGTCTCCGGGTCGAGTTCGGTCGGGGCGCATCGTGAGGCAGTCTCGGCGGGCAGCGGCCCGAAGCGGGTCGTGTTCATGCCCAGTGGCTGCCACGTCTGCTGAGTCGCTAGCTCGTCGAGTCGCTGGCCGGCGAGATGCTCGGCGAGGTATCCGAGGATGAGGGCGGCTCGATCGGTGTACTCGACGGCCTCGCCGGGGGGACGGTGCAGGGCTTCGTGGAGGACTCCGTCACGAACGTCTTGCGGGTCCGTGCCGTAGAGGTTCTTGAGCTGGGATCGCAGCGGAACGCCGGCCGTATGGGTCAGCAGCTGGCGGGCGGTGACGCCCCCAAGCGGGTGGCCGTCGACTTCGGACCAGAAGGTGCCGAGTGGGACGTCGAGATCGAGTTTGCCTTCCTCCCACAGGGCGCCGATCGAGGCCCACACCGCGATGATCTTCGTCAGGCTGGCGGCATCGAAAATGGTGTCGGGCCGCGTCGGCGTACCTGGATGGTTGGGGTCGAGCACTCCGGTCGCGCCGGAGGCGTGGATGCCGGCAGCGTCACCGACGGCCCATACGGCGCCTGGGTAGACCTTGTCGCGGACGCCTTTGCTCAGGAGCTGTTCGATGCTGCCGGTGCGGTACGTCATGGTCTCCCTGTTCGCCGTGTGCATCCCGCCGGGTCAGCGTAGTGACGTCGGCGGGTCCGGTGGGCGATCGGCGTGGCGGCATCGTTTGCTGTGCGGCGTTCATGTGAGCTGGCGGCCCAGGTCCGTCAGGGCTTCAGCGGTCGTCGAGAGTGGGTAGCGGGCGGCGTTTGCGTAGCCCGCCTGTCGGAGAGCAGGAAGCAGCCCCGATGCCGTCCGCAGCCGGTTCATGTCGCGGGCGAGTGCGGCGGACTGCGTGAAGTCGGTGGCCACTCCGGACCCTGCGAGGACCTCGGTGAGGCCGGGCACGGGCTGGTACAGGACAGGCAGGCCGCAGGCTTGGGCCTCCAGCGCGACCAGGCCCATGGCCTCCAGGGTGGTGGACGGCAGGACCAGCACGTCGTGCTCGGTGAAGGCTTTCCACAGCTGTGGACGGCGGAGCCAGCCGAGATAGCGGGCCCGCACACCGGCCCGCTGGAGCAGCGGGGTCAAGGCGCGGAACTGGGCTCTGGGGGCGGCGACGCTCAGCTCGACGCCCGGAATGGGCGCCAGGCCGGTGATGAGGCGCTCGACCCCCTTCTCGGATGTCAGCCGTCCTGCGTACAGGACTCGCAGATGGCTGGTTGACGTGCGGGCGGGTCTGGCCGGTGGATCAGTGAGCAGATGGTCGGGGATGCCCCACGGGATGTGGACGACCTTGCGGCGGTCTGTTTGCGGGGCGAGTTTGAGCAGGTAATCGGCCATGGCGCCGGTGGACACCACGATGGCGTCGGCGGCCCTCGCTGTCTCGCGCAGCACCTGGAGCTGGTCGCGGTGGGCTTCGGCAAACAGCAGGTCGGTGCCGTGGACCATCGCGATCCTCGGGTGTGCCGGCAGGGCCCGGAGCAAGGCGGGGGTGGCGCCGAAAGCGAGATGTTGCAGGTGCAGAACGCCGATCTGTGCCGGATCGATCGCGGTCACCAGAGCCCGGCGCAGGGCTGCGACGTAGCGACTGAAGCCGGCACCTTCCAGGCACTTCCCGGACACGGACAGCAGGTCGAGGCCCGATGGGAGGCGGGGCCTGGGGCCCGGGGGTGCCAGCATGAAGGCCCGTGCGGGAATAGGGGGCTCGTCGCCGGTATAGAGATCGAGGAAGAGTTCGACGCTGCCGCCGGGGCTACCCGCAGGAAGGTCGAGGCAGGTAGCAGCCAGCGGGCCCGCGGTCGAGCGAACGACGGACTTCACAAAGCTCCTTGAGGGATCTCTTCGTACAGGCGGGAGATGTCGATGCCGTTCGTCGCCGCGTACTTGGCTCGTTGTTGCTGGTAACTGGACGGGCTGCCGACGGTGGTGAGGAAGACGAGCTTCCCGAAGGTCATCCCCGGGTAGACGCGGGCGGGCTTGGCGACACGGATCTCCAAGGTCCAGCGGATCGCGTGGCCCTGGTGACCGAGCGGAGCGGAGACGTGGACCCAGATGCCGAGGGCGCCGATGGTGCGGTCCCCGTTGAGTAGCTGTGCGTACGTTTCCGAGCCGGTCTTCTCCAGAGTGATGCCGAGGTAGAGCACGCCGGGCTTCAGGACCAGGCCGGACGTGGGGATGAGGTGTTCGGTGAAGGTGGTGCGGGAGGCTGCGTCGAGGTCGCCGTCACAGATGCGGATCGTGTTGCCCAGCCGCCAGTCGTAGGCGTTGGTTGAGATCCGCTCGGGCTCATAGGGCAAGATGGTGATCTCTCCCGTGCTGACGGCAGCGGCGATGGCCGGCCCCGTGAGAATCACGAGGCGACCGCCTGGATGGGTGCGGTGTCCTGCCAGTAGCGGGAGGACTGGGGGCCGGCGGCACCCTGGTACTTGCCGCGGTACAGGTCGACGTCACCGGTGGAGACGAAGAACATGATCTGCCCGATCTTCATGCCCGCGTACACCCGTAGCGGGCGGATGGGCGAGAGCATCAAGGTCCACTGTCCGTGGAAGCCGATGTCGCCGATCGGTGCGGTGATCTCGACGAACAGGCCGAGGCGTCCGACCGAGGAGCGGCCGAAGAGCAGGGGGACGAAGATGTCCGAGCCGACCTCCTCCACGGTGTGGCCGAGGTACAGCTCGCCGGGCTGCAGGACGTATCCGTCGTCGCCGATCAGGATCGAGCGCGTGGGATTGGTCTGGTGGGCGTCGATCACCTTGGCGGCATACGTCAGCAAGGTCGGCCCGAGGCGGACGTTGTAGCTGTTGGGGTTCGTCTGGTCCGGAGTGAAGGGGGTGATCCGTATGCGCCCGTTGGCCACGGCGGCCTTGATCTCAGGTCCGGTGAGGATCATTACTGGCCTCCTTCTTGGGAGTCGGCGGAGCCGGGGAGCGGGGTGGTCAGGACATGGCTTACGGCTTGGCGAAGGCGTAAGCCGGCTTGATGAGTTCGCCCGCCGAGGTAGCTGTCGGCGAGGTAGTCGGTGGTCAGCACGGTGCGGATCGCCGGGGGAAGAGGTGCAGGGGCGACGATCAGGGGGCCGACGAGTTCGGTGAGGTGGTCGAGCAGCTTGCCGTGGTCCTGGACGTGCTGCTCGGGGAGGAAGGCATGCACGAGCTGGTTGCCGAAGGGCTCGATGGCCAGCAGGTCGCCGAGGGTCAGCGTGGCGCCGAGTGGCGTGGGACGCAGGGCGGTCTCGTTGAGGATGACCGCGTCAGCGCCGAGGCCGGAGTGCAGTCGGCCGACGATCTCTTCGAGCAGTCTGCGGCGATCCAAGGGCGCATCGCGGAGCCGCTCGTTCACAGCGCCGACGGGGCTTCTCAGTCGCAGTCCGATGGCTGAGATCTTCTCCATCAGCGAGGTGAGTTCGCGAGGAACGGAATGAGCGTCGGGGAAGGACCCGATGCGGGCGCCCCAGCCGCTGCCGACAGGCTCGGCGGCGGCGTATCCGACACCGAGTTCGCGGCCCTTGACCACGAGGGTGTCGCCGACGTGCACGGGGCCGAAGCTGTCGCTGTGGCAGTGCCCGGCGAAGATGACATCGGCGCGCGGGCAGGCTGCGGCCAGCTTCAGGTCCTCCTCGAAGCCGGAGTGGGACAGCACCATCCACGAGTCAGCGCGGTGGTGGTTCTCCTGCATCACTTCGTGGAGAGCCTGGGCCGGGTTGCTGATGCGGTGGCCGGCGCGCTGGTCGGCAGGGATGGCGTTGAACGCCTGCGGGCCCATCACTGCGGTGACAGCGACTCGTCGTCCTCCGATGTCCTGGATGCGTACGCGGTCGAAGAGCGGCGTGCCGCTGTCATCGGTCGTGTTCGCGCACACCGTCATCCGGCGCAGCTGCGGCTCGAAGTAGTGCGGCCACCCGTGGTTTCCGGGCGCGAGCAGGTCGTACAGGGTGGTGAGGACTTCGCGCTCGATGCGTCCCTCGCCGAGGTGGTAGTAGCCGCTCCCCTCGAAGAAGTCTCCGCAGTCCACGATCAGGCTGTTGGGCCTCGCAGCGTGGAGGTGGGCGAGCATCGGTGCGGCCGCGTCGAAGGCGGAGTGGACGTCGGTGGTCGCGATGATTTGCCGTAGTTGCCGGTTCACGGGATCACCTCGCAGATGTCGGCTCCGAGGGCGTGCAGCTTGACGGGCAGGTCGGCGTGGCCGCGCCGGAGCTGTTCGAGGCCGCCGAGGGTGGTCACGCCGTGAGCGGTGAGGCCGGCGATGAGCAGGGCGGAGCCCGTGCGGATGTCGGTGGCCTCCACTCCGGCACCGGTCAGCTGCTGCGGCCCGGCGAAGCGGCACTGTGTGGGCGACAGCTCGTCGATCGTGGCTCCGAGGCGGCCGAGCTGGGGCAGCAGGTTGCGGTGGCGGCCGGGGTTGATGTCGTCGGCGAACAGGTGGGTACCGGGCAGGGTGAGGGCCAGTGCCAGCAGCGGGGGCTCGAAGTCCGCGTCCAGGCCGCCGGGGGACAGGGAGGCAATGGCTCGCAGTGGTCGGCCGGTGGGTTGAGCGTCTTGGGCCTGCACGGTGAGGGTGCCGTCCTCGGCGTCGGCGGGAATGCCGAGCCAGCGCAGCGCGGTGATCAGGGGTGTGATGTCGTCGCGGCGTACGCCGAGGATGTGCGCGTTGCCACCTGTTACCGCGACTGCGCAGGCCAGCGTGCCCGCTTCGATCTTGTCGCCAGGCACCCGCCACGCGATCTCCTCGCCGGAGACGGATCGAGGCGGCTGAAGAGTGAGGACAGCCTCGCTGACCCGGCACTCCCACCCGGAGGCCCTCAACGCCCACACGACACTGAGTACTTCGGGCGACAGATTCGGTTGGCCCAAGCGCAGCGGCCGTCCGGCGACGACCGTACGCAGGACAGCCGCGATGGTCGCTCCACGGGAGCGGAAGGGGAGCATGATCGACACCGTGCCGCGTCCGCCAGTGGCTGCTTCCACGAGGTAGCCGCGGTCATCGACGGTCGAGCGGTCACCGAACCGCTCGTACACCTTGAAGTGCTGCTCCATCCCGCGTTCCCCGATAGCGCAGCCGCCCGGCCACGGCAGCCGGGCCCGTCCGTAGGCGCCGAGAAGTGCCGGGACCAGGTAGTACGAAGCCCTGATACGTGCGGCGACCTCGGGATCGGGATCGGGCCGTCGCTTGTCGCTCGGCAGGATCACCATGGTGTGCGGCTCGTTGACCGGGCTGGCCGCGTGCCAGCCGGACTGTTGGAGGAGGGTGAGCATGGTTCCCACATCCGTGTTGGCCGGGACGTTGCTCAGGTGCACCGGGCGGTGCATGGCTGCGGCGGCGGCCAGCAGGGGCAGGGCCGCGTTCTTCGACCCGTCTACGGTCACGGCCCCGGCGAGCGGAACGCTCGGGCGCACGGCGACCACTTCTGCGGCGACTGGGGGAATGCGTACGGCTGGCAACAGTCAGCTCCTCATCTGGGGCACGTGTGTGGCGATGGTTGGAAGCGGAGCGCTGAGATCGAGCTCGGCCCAGCAGCGCTTACCGGAAGGCAGCGGGTCGAATCCGTGGCGGTCGGACAGTGCGGCGACGAGAAACAGGCCGCGTCCGTTTTCCTCTTCCGCATCCGGCAGGCCGACGTCCGGGATGTCGAAGCTGGTGTCGATCACGGCGATCCGCAGCGCCTCGTCGCTGAGGTAGGCGCCGGCCGTGATCGGTCCTTTGTGTGCGTGCCGTACCGCGTTGGTGATTAGTTCCGAGGCCACCAGCACAGCCGCATCCAGGAGTACAGGTCCGAGAGCGGCACCCCAATCCCGTATCGCCTCGGCGATCTGCCGGCGCGCCGACGCGGCGCCGGCAGGTGTGCCGGGGACGGGGATCCGGATGTGGTGCGCTTCCATGAGCGGCCTCCTGATTAGTTCGGCCACTCCACGTAACCGCCGGACGGGCCCCTCGAGCCAGGGCGTGTGCGGGTGCTGCATCGTCTATGCAGGAGCTGCATCACGGTGCACTGCCAGTCCCTTACGCTCGGTGGGGAAGGCAGGATCGGCGACGGCAGGAGGAGCCGTGGCACAGATGGCCGAAGAGCACAGCGAGGCGAGACGGATCGGTGAAGTGATCCGTCAGGCCCGCGTATTACAGCGACGTTCGCAGAAGGACGTCGCCTCCGCCCTGGGGTATCACCAGTCCAAGGTGAGCCGCCTGGAAGGCGGCAGGGGCACGGACGACATCCACGTCCTGCGCGAGGTCTCGCGCGTGCTGGCGATTTCGCCCCACCGCCTCGGCCTCGCCTCCACCTCGGACATCAACCACTCCGAACCCGAGACAGAGGACATGCACCGCCGTACCGTTCTCGCCGCCGGCATCGCCGCGCTCGCTGCACCGACCCTCCCCAGCACCGCCCATCAGGACCTGGTCCAGTCCCTGCTGCCTGGAACAGCCCGTGTGACTGCCGAACCGGTGCCGGATCTCCAAAGCATGCGAGACCAAGTCGCAGGTGTACGACGTCTCTTCTGCACCTGCGACTACACAAAGCTGGAAGGCGCGCTGCCCGTCCTGATCGGGCAGTTACGGCAGGCCATCACCGACAGTCCCGGATCGAGCGACCTGTCCGGGCTCCTCGCCACGGCGTACCAGACCTCGGCAAGCCTGCTGCTCAAGCAGAGCGACCAGGGCAATGCCTGGCTCGCGGTCGGACGCGCCATGTCCGAGGCCGAACGCTCCGGCGACCCTGTCGTCCTCGCCTCCAGCGTCCGCGTTCACGCCCACGCCCTGGCCCGTGACAGCCACACCGCTCAGGCCGTCACCCTCGTCCGGCACACCGCAGACCAGCTCACGGGCTCGTACGACCAGCGCTCCCCGAAGTACCTCGCGGCACTCGGACTGCTGCTTCTGCGCGGGGTCACCGCCGCCAGCAGCGGCGGCGACCGCTCCGCCACCCGGGACTTCCTCACCGAGGCGAAGGAAGTCGCCCGCTACGTTGCACTCGACAGCCCCGACGCCTGGGCCAACTTCAGCCCGACCAACGTCGCCCTGCACGGACTCAGCGCGGCCGTCGTCTTCGGCAACGCCGGCGTCGCATTGGACACCGCCCGGCCTCTCATGCGCCGCCACATCCCCGTCCCCGAGCGTCGTGCCGCTTTGTGGATCGAGGCCGGACGCGCCTACAGCCAGCAGGGACGCCTGGCGGACGGGTACCAGGCCCTTCGCATTGCAGAGAGCTGTGCGGCCCAGGACATCCGTCGCCCGGCCGTCCGTGAGCTGGTGGCCGACATGGCTGCCCGCGACCGTCGTCGTACGCTGCCGGAACTGCACCGTTTCAGCCGTCAACTGGGAGTCCCCGCGTGAGTGATCAGCCGGACCGGCAGACCAAGAAGCCCTTCCTGTACGTCGTCGTGTGCGCCTCCGGCATCGCCGGCGACGTCGGCATCCTGATCACCGCTGCCCAGGAGGCGGGCTGGGATGTGGGTGTCGTCGCCACCCCGCAGGGCCTCGGCTTCATAGACACCGAGGCGGTCGAGACACAGACCGGCTACCCGATCCGCTCGGCCTGGCGCTCGCCCGGCGACCCACGCCCGCTGCCACCCGCCGACGCCATCGCGGTCGCCCCGGCCACCTTCAACACGATCAACAAATGGGCTGCCGGAATCTCGGACACCCTGGCGCTGGGCATCCTGTGCGAGGCGTACGGCTTCGGCATCCCTACTGCCGTCATGCCCTACCTGAACTCGGCGCAGGCCGCCCATCCCGCATACAGCCAGAGCCTGGAGCGGCTGCGCGAGATGGGCGTCCTGATCGGTTCGTACGAACCCCACAAGCCGAAGGCCGGCGGGGGCGCGGACCAGTACCGCTGGGAGGAGGCGCTGGAGCTGCTTACTCCCAAGCTGTCCGCACCGGCCTGATCAGCCCCGCCGTGCTGGCGGTGCCTGCGGCAACCAGGTGAGGGCGGCACCCTCAAGAGGCCGGGAAAGCCGCAGTGCCTCGACCAGCCGAAGCCGGTCGAGGCACTCCAGGAGCAGGCCACAGGGGAAACCCTGCCCTGCCGGAGGTAGGCCGTGTGGGACTCGAACCCACAACCAACGGATTAAAAGTCCGCTGCTCTGACCAATTGAGCTAACGGCCCCCGGCAATCACCCCACGAGCATAGCCCGCCGCGACCCGGCCGCCGATCGGGTATCGGTTGCCGGGCCCCGCCATCGTGGAGGCGTTTCGGTCAGCGGGGCGTATTGCGGGCGATCGTGCGCTTGTGATCCGGATTGAGGAACCAGTGACGGGCCGAGGCCAGCCACCAGGCGGCGGCGAAGCCGAGGACCACCAGGACGGCGATCGGGGCGTAGTTGAAGGTCTCCCAGGTGACGGGCGAGACCTGGGGCAGCATGAAGAGCACCGTGATGACCACCACCCACACCACCGCGACGATGCCGATGGGCCGGGACCAGCGGCCCAGGTGCCAGGGGCCGCGCCGGAAGTCGTCGCCGCGCAGGAGGCGGAGCAGGGTGGGGATGACGTACGCGATGTAGAGGCCGATCACCGCGATGGAGGTGACGGCCGCGTACGCGGTGTCGTTGATCAGGTACGGCAGGCCGAGGACCAGCGCGCCGGCGGCGGCCAGCCAGACCGCTGCCACGGGGGTGCGGGTGCGAGGGCTGACCGTGTGCCAGACGCGGGAGAACGGGAGGGCGCCGTCCCGGGAGAACGCGTAGATCATGCGGCTGTTCGCGGTCACGGACGCCATTCCGCAGAAGAGCTGCGCGCCGATCACCACCAGGAGGAGCAGCTTGCCGGTGGTGGCGCCCAGGGCGTCCAGGAGGATCTGGGCGGGCGGGGCGCCGGTCGGGGAGGCCAGGGCCCCGTCGTAGGACTGGATGGCGAAGGTGAAGCCGAGCAGGAGGACGAAGCCGGCGATCCAGGAGGTCCAGATCGACTGGACGATGCCGCGCGGCCCGGCGGTCGCGGCGTCGTGCGTCTCCTCGGTCATGTGGGCGGAGGCGTCGTACCCGGTGAAGGTGTACTGGGCCATCAGCAGCCCGATCATCACCACGTAGAACCCGCTGCCCCAGCCGGTGTTGTTCACGAACTCCGTGAAGACGAACGACGCCGACTGATGGTGGTCCGGTACGAAGGTGAGCGCGCCGACGATGACCGCGACGCCGAGCACGTGCCACCACACGCTGACGCTGTTGAGGATCGCGACGATCCGCACCCCGAAGGTGTTCAGCAGTCCGTGCAGGAGCAGGATCGCGGCGAAGAGCAGGATCGTGCGGCCGGGCGTGACCCCGAAGTCGAACTGGAGGTTGAGGTACGCGCCCAGGAACGACGCCGCCCCGAAGTCGATCCCGGCGGTCACCGCGACCTGACCGAGCACGTTGAACCAGCCGGTGAACCACGCCCACGCCGCCGCCGAGCGCGGCGGGGCCAGCCGGTGGGCCCAGAAGTAGAGACCGGCGGAGGTCGGGTAGGCCGAACAGATCTCGGCCATCGCGAGCCCGACGAACAACGTCATCAGCCCGACGCCCACCCACCCCCAGGTGATCAGGACCGGGCCGCCGGTGTTCATCCCGAACAGGTACAGCGTCAGGCAGCCGGAGAGCACCGAGATGATCGTGAACGAGACCGCGTAGTTGGAGAAGGCGGACATCCGGCGGGCGAGTGTCTGCGTGTATCCGAGCTGCGCCAGACGCTCCTCGTCGGAAACGCCCGGTGGCGGCTCGTCCTCGCTGATGTCTGTTGTCATGACCCCAGCGATGCCCGGCCCCCGGTGTGCGCATGCCGCCGCCGTGGTCACGACTGGGAAAACATGGCGTACGACGGCACGAGGGCGCGGCCCGGAGGCCGCGCCCTCGTTCTCACCCGCGCCGGGGCGGCGTCCGGGTCAGAAGATGCCCTTGTAGGTCCACCCGGTGGCGATCTGCGTGCGGCTGCCGAAGGACCCCTTGCCGTCACCGTTGTTGCGGAACAGCTTGCCCGCCGAGTCGCGCTCGATGATGTCCGCCTTGCCGTCACCGGTGATGTCACCGACTCCGACAATGGTGTCGTACGAGGAACCCCAGTCCTTGAAGACCAGCACCCGCTCCTTGAACTGGCCCGAGGCCGTGCCGTTGTAGCGCCACAGCTCGTTCGACTTGTCCGTGGCCAGCAGGTCGCCGTACCCGTCGCCGTTCAGATCGCCCACCCCCATGACCTTGGTGTAGGTCCACTTGGAGCGGATCTTCTTCCTGGCCGCCAGGGTCCCGTCGCTCTTCACCGGGAAGAGGTAGAGGTCACCGGTCGTCTTCTCCCAGCCGAGCAGATCCGCGTGGCCGTCACCGGTCAGGTCACCGGCCGTGGTGAGGGTCTTGTACACCTGGAAGCCCGTGCCGAGCTTCGTGTAGTTGGTCGTGGGCGTGATGGCCTTCCCGCGCGCCGGTCCGTAGCCCCGCAGCGATCCGTCCGTCATGCGCACCAGCACGTCGTTGCGGTGGTCGTCGGTGAGGTCCCCGAACGGGACGGCGACCACCGACGTCGGCCAGCCGCCGCCCGAGGTCTTCCCGGAGAACTTCCCCGCGCCGTCGCCGTGCTGGAAGGTGAACTCACCCTTGGTGTTCAGGGTCAGCGCGTCTCCGATGCCGTCACCGGTGTAGTCGCGGTGCACCGGGGCGCCGCCCGTCACCTTGAGCGTGCCCGACCTCGTCAGCGGTGCGCCCGAACCGTCGGCGGGCTGTGCCGTCAGTGTCCAGGTGTACGTCCCGTCGGCCACCGGGTGGCCAGCCGACGGCACGCCGGACCAGGAGGGGGCGACCAGCCCGCCCGTCTCCCCTCCGGAGAGTGTCTGCGCGGTGACGCCCGTCGCCTTGTTCCTCAGCGACAGCTTCCACGACCCCACCGCCTTCGACAGCCACCATCTCGGGGTCCAGGGAGAGCTTTCGTCGTCCACGTCCACGGCGTCCTTCACCGAGGAGTCGATCTGGACGAGTGCGGACGAACCGGTCCCGGTCCGCACGAGGTGCACCTTGTGGTCCGTGCCGCTGTACGCCACCAGGCCGCTGTGCGGGTCTGCCGTCCAGCCGGCACCGGGAACGGACGAGTCGGCCGTGCCTGTCACCGGGCCGGCGGCCGACGTGGCGAGGTCCGTGACGACCACTCGGTTCCCGGCGTCCAGCCGGGAGACGAAACCGTCGCCGAGCCGGCCCGGAGTGGCGCCGGCACTGATCTTCCTGGCCTTCCCGTCGGCGAGGGAGACGACCCCGGCGGCGGTCGGTACCGCACCGCACTCCCAGTAGAGATAGCGCTCGGAAGCCTGCAGGACGGGAGCGGCGCACGACGCCCCGGTGCTGAGCGTGCGGATCGGCGTGCCCTTCGCCACAGCGATGGCCGTCAGCTTGCCCGTCGTGGACAGCTGCCAGAGCGTGTTGCCCCAGAGGGCGGACGCCCCGGCGGGCGCGGTGCGCACCACCTTCATGGAGTCCAGGTTGCGCACTTCGGTACGTGCCTCGGTACCGGTCCCCGTCCCGTAGGCGACGTAGTGGCCGGACACGCCGTAGACCTTGGGTGCTGTGGCGCCGACGATGATCTGACGACCTGGGGCGAGATGGTTCTTGTCGGCCACGTGGATCAGGTATCTGTTGTCCTCGAACGTCGTGTACACGGCGGAGCCGTCGGCTGTCGGGTAGAGCTCGGGGCAGCCCCGCGCCTCCCGGCACGCCGCGCGGTACGAATCGGACGCCCGTCCGAGATACGTCTGGCCGCTCACCGTCGGCGTGCCCGTCAGGGCGGGCCGACGCTCGTAGAAGCCGATGCCCGTGCCCGCCGGATCCGTCTCGTACGTGAGGAGCCGGTTCCCGCTCAGAGCGAGCCTCGCACTCCGGGACGGCTGCCACGGCACGGGGAGCACCTCGCTGCGCAGGGGTGCTCCGTCCGGGCCCACGGTGAAGCGATGCACGGCGTAGTCGCCCGAGGGGCCCTTGCCCGTGACGATCAGGCTGCCGTCCGCGCCGGACAGCGCGCCGCGCCCGTAGGCGAAGGAGAGCAGCGTGGTGACCGTGCCGTCGGGAGCGATGGCCTGGAGCGCACCGTTCCCGCTGCGGACCCAGACCACGTAGTCGCCGAGCAGGAACGGTTTCAGGTTGCCGCTCCCTGACGGATCGACGGGCACGACGCGAGGTGGTGCCTGCGGATCAGCGCGGGAGAGCACCTTGACGCTCCTGGACGCGGTGTCGTACCAGGACACGGAGTCCTCGGTGACCTGGATGTTCTGCGTCAGACCGGTGATCGGCACCTCGGTGAAGGTGGAGTCGTCCAGATCGACGAGTCCGTAGTGAACGGCTGAGCCGAGCCCATACGCGACAAGCGTGCTCGACGGGTCACCGACCGCGTACGACGGCAGGAGGGCGGGGCCGCAGACTGCGCCGGAGGGCAGCCCGGCGACCTTGCGATCGGTGAGAACCGGACCGTCGAAGCGGAAGAGGTGGCACTCGCCTGCCGCGTCCCCCGCCTTGGCAACGGCCACGATCGTCTCACCGTGCACCGTCATAAGCTGGAATCCCGCGGGCAGTTGAGCGGTCCGTTCGGTGCCGCCGGGAACATCGACCATGGTCACCGCGCCGTCGGTGCCGTAATAGGCGATCACATCCGACATGGTGTTGAGAAGTGGGCGGTGAGCGTCGTCCGGACGCAGTCGCACCTGCGTGGTCGCACCACTCGCGTAGTCCGTCCACCGGACGCCGTCTGCCGTTCGGTACGCGAAGCCGGTGCGTCCCACGATCTCGGGATAGACGGGGATGATCGTTCTGGTGGCTGACTCAAGAACCGCCTCCGGCGCCGGAACTGCGGCGCCGGCCGGGCCGCCCAGTGGCCCGAGGACCCCGGCGAGAGCCGCTGCGACAGCCACTGCGGCAGTGACGTTTCGGAGCGCACGGGGGCGTTCCAGGACATGGCGTCCCACAGGGGGACCTCCCAATCTGCGGAGGCCGGAAGGCGACATGGCGCTTTCCGGACAGCGAAGAGGGGTGGGGCCCTCCGGTGGTCCGGCGCGCGTGGGCACGGACCAGGAAAGTTTGTGCGCGCAGGTACGCGTGTGTGGGCCACCTACCTGGAGGGAGCAGGTTACCAGCGGATGCACGCTTGGCATGACCTGTTCACGGAATGCCGGGAGGCCCTGCCCGACGCGGTGCGTCGGGCAGGGCCTCCCGGTTCAGCGGATCAGCTACGTTCAGCCGTTGCGCTTCCAGCGCGGCTTGTCGTCGCGGCGGCCGAAGGAGCCGGTGCTCGTGCCGGTTCCGGTGGAGCGGTGGTCGTCGCGGCGGCCGGTCGGACGGTCGTTGCCGCCCGAGCGGAAGCCGCCGGAGGGGCGGTCGTCGCGACGGTCACGGTTGAACGGGCGGTCGCCGCCACCGGAGCGGAAGCCACCGGACGGGCGCTCGTCACGACGGTCGCGGTTGAACGCCGGGCGGTCGTTGTCACGGCTGAAGCCGCCCGCCGGGCGGTCGTTGTCGCGACGCTCGAAGGAGCGGCCGCCACGGTCGTCACGACGGTCGCCGCCACCGGAGCGGAAACCGCCCGAGGGACGCTCGTCACGACGGTCACGGTTGAACGCCGGACGGTCGTTGTCACGACGCTCGAAGGAACGGCCGCCACGGTCGTCACGACGGTCGCCGCCACCGGAGCGGAAACCGCCACCGACGGGACGGTCCTCGCGGCGGTCGTTGCTGCCCCGGAACGACGGACGGTCACTGCTGCCCCGGTAGCCGCTGCTGCCGGCCGGACGGCCGCTGCGCTCGCCGGTACGGTCGTTGCCGCCTCGGTACCCACCGCGGTCGCCGCCACGGTTGTCCCGGCGCTCGTAGTTGCCCCGGTCGTCGCGACGCTCTTCGCGCGCTGCCTGCTGCTCCGGCACGGAAGCGGCGGCCAGCAGTGCGGCCTCCGCCTCTGCGGCGACCTCGGCCACCGCTGCCTCGGGGTCGTCGCCCCGCTCGCGGGCGGCACGGGCGACCAGGCGGTCGGCCTCCTCGCGCAGCTCGACGGCGCGGCGCTGGATGCGCTCCAGCTGCTTCGTCAGGTCGGCGGCCTCGCGCTCGGCCTGCTTGGCGGCGTTGTTCGCGGAGTCGGCCTGGACCTCGGTGAGCGAGCGGGCACCGGTGATCTCGGCGACCTCCGGCTCGAAGACGCCCGCGCCCTGCACGATGTGGCGCGAGGCGTCGACGCCCGCGTCCTCCATCAGGCGGAAGATCTGACGGCGCTGGTGCGGCAGCGCCAGCGAGACGACGACACCGGACTTTCCGGCACGGGCGGTACGGCCCGAGCGGTGCAGGTAGTCCTTGTGGTCACCGGCCGGGTCCACGTTCAGGACCAGGTCGATGCCGTCGACGTGGATACCGCGGGCGGCGACGTCGGTCGCGACCAGCGCGTTGACGTAGCCCTTCTTGAAGTCCTCAAGAACGCGGGTACGGGCGCCCTGGGTCATGCCGCCGTGCAGCGCGTCCGCCTTGACGCCCGCCTCGACGAGCTGCTCGGCGATTCGGTCGGCGCCCAGCTGGGTGCGGACGAAGATGATGGTGCGGCCCTTGCGGGCGGCGATGGCGGAGGTGACCGGCGCCTTGTCCTTCGGCTTCACGACGAGGACGTGGTGCGACATGGTCGAGACGTTGCCCTGGGCGGAGTCGACCTCGTGGGTGACCGGGTTGCTCAGGTAGCGCTTGACCAGGGTGCCGATCTCGTTCTCCATGGTGGCGGAGAAGAGCATGCGCTGGCCGCCGCCGGGGATCTGGTCGAGCAGCTCGGTGACCTCGGGCAGGAAGCCCAGGTCGGACATCTGGTCGGCCTCGTCGAGGACGGCGACCTGGACGTTCTCCAGGGAGCAGGCGCCCCGGTTGATGATGTCGCGCAGCCGGCCCGGGGTGGCGACGAGGACGTCGACACCGCGCTCCAGCGCGTAGATCTGGTTGCCCATCGACGTACCGCCGCAGACGACCTTCATCTTCAGGCCGAGGACGTCGCCGTACGGCTGAAGCGCGTCCGCGACCTGCATCGCGAGCTCACGCGTCGGGGTGAGGATGATCGCGCGGGGCTTCTTCTTCTCGGTGTGCCCACCGGCCAGCGAGGCCAGCGTCGGCAGACCGAAGGAGAGGGTCTTGCCGGAGCCGGTACGGCCCCGGCCGAGGATGTCCTTTCCGGCCAGGGCGTCCGGGATGGTCGCTGCCTGGATCGGGAAAGGCGCGGTCACACCGTTCTGCGCGAGCTTGCGGACGATGCCGTCCGGGAGGCCCAGGTCCGCGAAGGTGACGGTCGGCTCGGCGTCCGCCTCGTCGGCGGCGGAGTCGGCGTCGGTCTGCTCGGCCTGAGGAGCCTCGGCCTCGGGGGCCTTGGTCTCGGCCTGCTCGGCGACCTCGGTCTGCTCGGTCTGAGGAGCCTTGAGGTAGTCCTCGATGGAGACGGCGGAGTCTGCGACTACGGCCTCGGCCGCCTCGACGAGCTCGTCGTTCTCGATGTTCTCGGGCAGCACGGTGTGGTCAGAACTGGAAATTGACATGCGAAATGCGAAACCTTCCGGAGTCTCGGCACGCGCCCGTAACTCCGTGTTTTCGCAATTTCGACCGCCTCAATGCGGTCCAGCCACGGCAAGGGAGAGTACGCGCCACACGGCGCTCTTCTGTGTCGGCGCCGGGCAATGGATCAAACGATCTACTACCATACGCACTCACCCCACCATCGCGCAAACCGGCCCCCGACGGCCACCCCGTCAAGCCGGTCCCACCTGCGGCGATGCCTCCGGAGTCCGTGCGTCCTCCGCGTGGCCCGGCGCCCCCATCGCCTCATTGCGGAGCTGAGCCGCGGGCGAGGCCGAAGGCACCTCCGGCGGCTCGGAGTGCTCCGGCTCGGGCTCCTCCGGCGGGGCGGGCGGCTCGGGGGTCTGCGCCTCGGAGGGCGCCGGGGGCTCCGGCCGCTCCGGAACCCCGGGCTCCGCCTGCGGGAGCGGCGGGGCCGACAGCCGGCCGCCCCGGACCCGGCCGGGCTCGGCGGACTTCGCGCCGGGACTGCGCGAGGGGCCCGCGGAGGCGCTCGGGGCGCCGGACTCGGCGGCCTCCCGCTCCGAGTGCGCCTCGGCGCCGCCGGTACGGGCCGACCGGCCGGTACCGGTCACCGTGGAGCCGTCGGGTCCGGCCACCGCCCCCTTCGACGCGGCCGGTCGTGAGGGCGACGGCTTCCCGCCGTCGTCACCGACGCTCATACAGCCTGTGGACGCGGCGACCGTCACAACGGTGACGGCCGCCCAGCGGACGGGAGAGGGTACGGACAACTGGCGCACGGGGGCACCTCCGGGGGCGCGAGGAAGGACGTGACGGTACGGAAACGAGCCGGGGAGCGCTGTGCCCAACTCCCGCCGCCCCGCCGGGGACACGCCCCCGGACCCGGCCCGCACACCTCATTCACACCTCGCCGCCCCGGCACGCGCCCAGCAACCCGGCACCCGGAGCCCGCCCCACAGCCCACAGCCCGCGACCCGGCACCCGGAGCCCGGCACCGGCCCCCGGAGCCCCGGTCCCGCACCCCACAGCACGCAGCCCGCACCCCGGTGCCTCAGCCGTAACCGAGGGCGTGCAGCCTCTCGTCGTCGATGCCGAAGTGGTGGGCGATCTCGTGCACGACGGTGATCTCCGTCTCGGCCACCACGCGCTCGCGGGACTCGCACATCCGCAGCGTCGGCCCCCGGTAGATGGTGATCCGGTCCGGCAGCACACCCGCGTACCACTCACCGCGCTCGGTCAGCGGCGTGCCCTCGTAGAGTCCGAGCAGATCCGGATCATCGGCCTCCGGTTCGTCCTCGACGAATACCGCGACGTTGTCCATCAGCCTGGTCAGCTCCGGCGGGATCCGGTCCAGGGCCTCGCCCACCAGTTCCTCGAACTCTTCCCGCGTCATCTCCAGCACCCCGTCATTGTCACGTACCGCCGCCGGAAGCGCGCCGAAGAGACCGGGAACGCCGGCACGTACTCAGGCGCACCCAGGCGCACCCGGAGCGCATACCTGCCCGCGGTCCGGGGCACAGTCGCCCAATGGCCCGCGACCCGTTCCGTGCCGCAGCAGCCCGTGTCCGGCACCGCCTCCGCCCCCGGCCGCGCACCGGCCGCCGCCTCCATGGTTCCGGTGGTGCGCTCGCCGTCTCGCCGCGCCCGCTCGCCCGCGCGCTGGGCCTGGTCACCGTCGTGCTCCTCGGCGCCTGGCTCGGGCTGCTGGCCGTCGGCAGTGTCCGTACGTCCGTCGGCCCGATGGACACGACGATGACCCTGCGCCCCTCGCTGACCGGCGGCACCAAGATCAACGTGTCCCCGCTCGGCGCCCTGGAACTGGATTCGCACCACGCCCCGGTCCGGCTCGACGTCGACGTCGACCGCCTCGACCCGGTCCGCTCCGAGGCCCTGGTCCAGCACCCGGAACGGCTGTCCGGCCTTGAGGAGGAGGTCACCGGCGACGTCAGCGCCGGCACCCGCGAGCTCGCCCTGCGCTCCTGCGTCGCGGTCGTCTCCGGGGCCACCGCACTGGGACTCGCGGTCTACCGCAGGCCCCGCCGCGCCCTCGCGGCCGGCGGGCTCGCACTCGCGCTGCTGGCCGCCTCCGGCGTCAGCGCGTACGCCACCTGGAACCCGAAGTCGGTCCTGGAGCCCAAATTCTCCGGACTGCTCTCCAGCGCCCCCTCCGTCGTCGGTGACGCCCGCTCGATCGTCACCGACTTCGACGTCTACCAGCAGGAGCTGGCCCGGCTGGTCACCAACGTCACCAAGCTGTACGACGCCACCTCGACGCTCCCCGTCTACAGCCCGGACCCCGCCACACTGCGCGTCCTGCACGTCTCGGACATCCATCTGAACCCGGCGGCCTGGCACATCATCGGCTCGCTCGTCGAGCAGTACGACATCGACCTGATCATCGATTCGGGCGACACGATGGACCACGGCGCCGCCGTGGAGAACAACTTCCTGGACCCGATCAGCGACCTGGGCGCTCCCTACGTCTGGGTCCGGGGGAACCACGACTCCGCGACCACCCAGAAGTACCTGCGCGACGCCAAGCGGTTCAAGAACGTGCACGTGCTGGACGACGGCCGTGCGGTGAACGTCGGTGGGCTGCGGGTGGCCGGCATCGGGGACCCGGAGTTCACCCCGGACCGCACCGGGCCGGAACAGGCCGAGGACGTCGAGCGGACGGCGGGCCTGCGGCTGGCGGCCGCCCTGCGCGAGCAGCAGCGGGCCGGCACCCCGGTCGACATCGCCGTCACCCACGAGCCGGCGGCGGCCCGGGAGACGGACGGCACGGTCCCGCTCGTGCTGGCCGGTCATGTGCACCACCGGCAGAACGAGGTGATGAAGCTCGGCACCCGGCTGAAGGTGGAGGGCTCCACGGGCGGCGGCGGGCTGCGCGCCGTGCAGAACAAGAAGCCGGAACAGGTGCTCGCGTCGGTGCTCTACCTGGACCGCTCCACCCGGCGCCTGCAAGCCTGGGACGAGATCACGCTGGGCGGGCTCGGCCTGACGACGGCCGAGGTCAGCCGCCATCTGCCGGAGCAGAAACCGGGGCTCCCGAGCCCGCTCCCGACGACCCCCACGGCCTCCCGGTAAACCGTTTTGGCGTTCCCTGCCGCCATCCCATATGCTTCGGACGTCCCCGACGCGCTGGGAAGCGCGCAGGTGGGCCCTTAGCCCTCATCGTCTAGTGGCCCAGGACGCCGCCCTTTCAAGGCGGTAGCACGGGTTCGAATCCCGTTGGGGGCACGCTTTAACGTGTGCGAGACTTGTTCTCGCACATTGCTTGGTCCTGTGGAGCAGTTTGGAGTGCTCGCCACCCTGTCAAGGTGGAGGCCGCGGGTTCAAATCCCGTCAGGACCGCTGCAGCCCGTATGAGCTGCGTGGCTGGGTAGCTCAGTTGGTACGAGCGATCGCCTGAAAAGCGATAGGTCGCCGGTTCGATCCCGGCCCCAGCCACCACCCGAAGGCCCCGTCCGATGGACGGGGCCTTCGTCGTGTCAGGCACCCTCCCGGTCAGCGGTGGCCGCCTCGTCCGCACCGGCAGTCACATCGGCATCGGCTCCGGCATCCGCACCGGCAGCGCCCCGGCGGCGCGCGGCCCGTACCGCGAGCACCAGCAGGACCACGGCCACCACCGCGCCCTGCAGCACCGCGTCCGGCACCTGCTCACCGACGCCCTGGGCCCACTGCTCCACGGCGAACGACTGGTCCACGTCCAGCAGCCCGGGGAGCGCGGTCGTCCCGTCGTACACCAGGAACATGGCGCCGAGCCCGATGAAGAAGAGCCCCGACAGCAGCGACGTCGTGTGCAGCTCGAAGCGGCCGAGGCGCAGGACGCGGCCGCGCAGCCAGGCCCGGCGGCCCAGCTCGAACCGTTCCCAGACCAGCGCCAGCAGGAAGAGCGGCACCGCCATGCCCAGGGCGTAGACGGCGAGCAGCAGTCCGCCGTACGCCGGGCTGCCGCTGACGGCCGCCACGGTGAGCACGCTCCCGAGGATCGGTCCCGCGCAGAAGCCGGCCAGTCCGTAGACCGCGCCGAGCGCGTAGACCGATACGGCGGTCGTGGGGCGGATCCGGCCGCTGAGCGCGGCGATCCGCCGCGAGGCGAAGCCGAGCCCGACAATCTGGGCGGCGCCCAGGACGATGATCAGCCAGCCGGCGCCGAGGACGAGCGCGTCGCGGTGACCGTAGAAGAGCCGTCCGGCGTACGAGCCCGCCGCGCCCAGCGGGACCAGAGTGGTGGCCAGCCCCGCGTAGAAGATCCCGGTGCGGGCGAGCAGCCGTGAGGCAGAGTTGATGGAGTACGCGAAGAAGGCGGGGAGCAGGAGTGCGCTGCACGGGCTGAGCAGGGCCAGCAGCCCGCCGAGAAGCGCGGCGAAGTAGCCGATCCCGGCGGTCACTTCGCGGCGCCCTTCGCGTCAGTGGGGGCTGTGGTGTCCGTGGAAGCGGTGGCGTCCGTGGGAGTTGGGGAGCCCGTGGAAGCGGTGGCGTTCTCGCCCGCGTTGCCGGTGTTCTTCGCCCGTTCCGCCGCCTGCTCGATGGCCTGGGTGAACGTCCCGGCCGGCTGCGCCCCGGCGATCGGGCGGCCGTTGATCAGGAACGAGGGGGTGGACGTCGCGCCGATCCCGTATCCCTGCTCCTGGTCCTTGCTCACCGCGGCGGCCGCCGCCGCACCGTCCGCGTCGGCCTGGAAGCGGTCCAGGTCGGCCACCCCGGCCTGCTGGGCGAGCGCCTTCAGCCGGTCCTTGCCGAACCCCTTCTCCTTGACCCCCTCGGCGTAGGCGGCACGGTGGAACTGCCAGAAGCGGCCCTGTTGCCCGGCGGCCCAGGAGGCGCGTGCGGCGGCCTCGGACTCGGCGCCGAAGATCGGGAAGTTGCGCCACTCGATGCGCAGGGTGCCGTTGTCGACGTACTTCTTCACCAGGGCCGGTTCGGTGTCCCGGGCGAACTTCGCGCAGTAGCCGCACTTGAAGTCGGCGTACTCGATGAGGACGACGGGCGCATCCGCCCGGCCCTGCGCCAGCTTGTCCCCGGCATCGCGCCGGGCCAGCTTCGCCAGCTCGGGGTAGACGCCGGCCTCCGGGTCCGCGCTGACGTCAGCGACCGCGGCGGAACCGGAGTCCGAGGGCTCGGGGGCGGTGGCCCGGTAGGAGACGTAGCCGAACAGGGCGGCGGCCGCGACGATCCCGGCGCCGTAGACGAGCGGCTTACGGGACCTCCCGGTCGGTTTACCGGACTTCGCAGTCGGCTTGCGGGACGGCTTCGGGGACGGGCTGGACGTGGAAACGGGCATGCGGAACTCCGGACTGGTGGTGCGGGAAGAGGGGGCGGGACGGCCGGCGCGGGGCGGGCGGTCCGTCTACACCCTCAGTACGGAGAGTTCCACCGGGCCCGGCGCCGCCGCGTCGGGTCCCCGCGGTGTCATCGGCGCGGGTGACCGCACCGGCTCGGGTCCGGTGGCGGCGGGCAGGCCCCATTCGGCGAGGCCCGGCGCCTGGTCCTGGGCCGTCCGGCCCCGGCCGGGAACGGCGGGCTCTGTGCCGTCACGCTTTCCGTTCCTGCCGCAGCCGGGAACCCCGTGCCCGTCGTCCCCGGGGTCGGCCACTGCCGGCACCCGGACCGACACCGGCACCGACGCCGAAGCCGAAGACGTCGAAGCCCCCGAAGCCGCCGGGGCCGATACCGGAGCCGACGCCGCGACCGCCGTGGACGGTCCGCAGAACAGCCCGAGCACCACCGCCAGCGCCGCTACCAGGCAGCACCACTGCGAACGGGACACGACGGGCCTTCCGGAAGGGGAGAGCAGAGGGAGGGCAGAGGGAGATCAACTGTCCGGAATGGTACGTGCTGTGACCGTCACCGACCCCACCGTGCGGGCCCCGTGACGGATCCCGCGCTAAATAGGTTCGCCGTTCCTCGGGCCCGGGTGAGATCCTGGGACCCGTATGTCTACTTCCTTTGCCGATCTCCAGTCCCAGCTCGGGCAGCTCTCGCTGCGCGACGCCCACCGGCTCGGCCGACGTCTCGAAGGCGCGCGCCGCATTCGTAAGCCAGAGGCCCAGCAGGGCGTGCTGGACGAGATCGCCGCGCAGGCCACCAAGGCGGCGGAGCGGCTCGCGCTGCGGGCCGGGCGGCTGCCGGTCCTCACGTACCCCGAACAGCTTCCGGTCAGCCAGAAGAAGGACGAGATCCTGGAGGCGATACGCGACCACCAGGTCGTGATCGTCGCGGGTGAGACCGGCTCGGGCAAGACCACCCAGATCCCCAAGATCTGCATGGAGCTGGGCCGTGGCGTCCGCGGCATGATCGGGCACACCCAGCCCCGCCGGATCGCCGCCCGCACGGTGGCCGAGCGGATCGCGGAGGAGCTGAAGACGCCGCTGGGCGAGGCGGTCGGCTGGAAGGTCCGGTTCACCGACCAGGTCAACCAGGACGCGACCTTCGTCAAGCTGATGACGGACGGCATCCTGCTGGCCGAGATCCAGACGGACCGCGAGCTGCTCGCGTACGACACGATCATCATCGACGAGGCCCACGAGCGGTCGCTGAACATCGACTTCCTGCTCGGCTATCTCGCCCGGCTGCTGCCCAAGCGCCCGGACCTGAAGGTCGTCATCACCTCCGCGACCATCGACCCGGAGCGCTTCGCACGCCACTTCGGCGAGGCGCCGATCGTCGAGGTCAGCGGGCGCACGTATCCGGTGGAGGTGCGCTATCGGCCCCTGCTGGAAGAGGAGAGCGAGGACGCCGACCGCGACCAGATCACCGCGATCTGCGACGCCGTCGACGAGCTCCAGGACGAGGGGCCGGGCGACGTACTGGTCTTCCTCTCCGGCGAGCGGGAGATCCGCGACACCGCGGACGCGCTTGGCAAACGCAACCTCAGACATACCGAGGTGCTCCCTCTCTACGCACGTCTGTCGCACGCCGAGCAGCACCGCGTGTTCCAGCGTCACACCGGACGCAGGGTCGTCCTCGCGACGAACGTCGCCGAGACCTCGCTGACCGTCCCCGGCATCAAGTACGTGATCGACCCGGGCAACGCCCGTATCTCCCGCTACAGCCACCGCACCAAGGTCCAGCGGCTGCCGATCGAGCGGATCTCGCAGGCCAGCGCCAACCAGCGCAAGGGCCGCTGCGGCCGTACGTCTGACGGCATCTGCATCCGGCTGTACTCCGAGGACGACTTCCTGACCCGGCCGGAGTTCACCGACCCGGAGATCCTGCGGACGAACCTGGCCTCCGTCATCCTCCAGATGACCGCGGCCGGACTGGGCGACATCGAGAAGTTCCCCTTCATCGACCCGCCGGACCACCGCAACATCCGCGACGGCGTGCAGCTCCTCCAGGAGCTGGGCGCGCTGGAGCAGGAGGAGAAGTCCGCCGGGGAGGGCAAGAAGGGGCAGCGGCTCACCCCGCTGGGGCGCAAGCTCTCCCAGCTGCCGGTGGACCCGCGCCTCGCCCGGATGGTCATCGAGGCCGACCGCAACGGCTGTGTCCGCGAGGTCATGGTCATCGCCGCCGCGCTCTCCATCCAGGACCCGCGCGAGCGGCCGTCCGAGAAGCAGACGCAGGCCGATCAGCAGCACGCCCGGTTCAAGGACGAGACGTCGGACTTCCTGGCGTTCCTCAATCTGTGGCGCTACATCCGCGAGCAGCAGAAGGAGCGCGGCTCCTCCAGCTTCCGCCGGATGTGCAAGCAGGAGTACCTGAACTTCCTGCGCATCCGCGAATGGCAGGACATCTACGCCCAGCTGCGGACGGTCGCCAAGCAGATGGGGCTGGAGATCGATGACTCCTCCGACGCCGCCGCGCCCGAGCAGTCCGTGCACACCTCGCTGCTGGCCGGTCTGCTGTCGCACATCGGGCTGAAGGACACCGAGAAGAACGAGTACGTCGGTGCCCGCAACGCCAAGTTCGCGATCTTCCCGGGCTCCGCGCTCTTCAAGAAGCAGCCGCGGTTCGTGATGTCGGCGGAGCTGGTGGAGACGTCCCGGCTGTGGGCGCGGGTCAATGCCCGGGTCGAGCCCGAGTGGATCGAGCCGCTGGCCCAGCACCTGTTGAAGCGCACCTACAGCGAGCCGCACTGGGAGAAGGACCAGGCGGCGGTGATGGCGTACGAGCGGGTCACGCTGTACGGCGTACCGATCGTGGCCCAGCGCAAGATCAATTTCGGCCGTATCGACCAGGAGGCCTCGCGGGACCTGTTCATCCGCAACGCCCTGGTCGAGGGCGACTGGCGTACGCACCACCAGTTCTTCCACGACAACCGCAAGCTCCTCGGCGAGGTCGAGGAGCTGGAGCACCGCGCACGGCGCCGCGACATCCTGGTGGACGACGAGACGCTGTTCGACTTCTACGACCAGCGGATCCCGGAGCACGTCGTCTCCGGTGCGCACTTCGACTCCTGGTGGAAGCACAAGCGCCGGGACGAGCCGGACGCGCTGGACTTCGAGCGCTCGATGCTCATCAACGAGAAGGCCGGGAGCGTCACCAAGGACGACTACCCGGACTCCTGGCGGCAGGGGAAGCTCAAGTTCCGCGTGACGTACCAGTTCGAGCCCGGCGCGGACGCCGACGGTGTGACCGTCCACATCCCGCTCCAGGTGCTGAACCAGGTCACCTCCGAGGGCTTCGACTGGCAGATCCCGGGGCTGCGCGAGGAAGTGGTCACCGAGCTGATCCGCTCCCTGCCCAAGCCGATCCGCCGGCACTACGTCCCCGCCCCGAACTACGCGGACAAGTTCTTGGACCGGGCCGTTCCGCTCCAGGAGCCGCTGCCGTTCACGCTGGCCCGCGAGCTCCAGCGGATGGTCGGCGTCCCGGTCACGGCGGACGACTTCGACCTGACCCGGATCCCGGACCACTTGAAGATCACCTTCCGGATCGTCGACGAGCGGCGCCGCAAGGTCGCGGAGGACAAGGACCTGGAGGCGCTGCGCGTGCAACTGCGCCCCAAGGCCCGGCAGGCGCTCTCCAAGGCCGCCGCGGCGACCGCGGGCCCCACCGGTGAGTCCATCGAGCGTGCCGGCCTCACCGACTGGACGATCGGCACGCTGGACCGGGTCTTCGAGACGCGGCGGGCGGGCCAGCCGGTCAAGGCGTACCCGGCGCTCGTCGACCAGGGCGAGACGATCGCCGTACGGCTCTTCGACACCGAGGCAGAGCAGCAGCAGGCGATGTGGCGCGGCACCCGGAAGCTGATCCTGCTGAACATCCCGGTGAACCCGGCGAAGTTCGCGTCCGAGAAGCTGACCAACCAGCAGAAGCTGGCCCTGTCGCGCAACCCGCACGGCTCCATCCAGGCGCTCTTCGACGACTGCGCGACCGCCGCCGCGGACCGGCTGATCGCCGCGCACGGGGGGCCCGCCTGGGACGAGGCGTCGTTCCGGAAGCTGTACGACAAGGTGCGCGCCGACCTGGTGGACCTGACCGTCCGCACGGTCGGCCAGGTGCAGCAGGTCCTGGCGGCCTGGCAGGCGTGCGAGCGCCGGCTCAAGGCGACCAGCAGCCTGGTCCTGATCAACAACGTCACCGACGTACGGGAGCACCTCGCCCGTCTCGTCCCGCCCGGGTTCGTCACCGCGACCGGGCTGCGCAGGCTGCCCGATCTGATGCGCTACCTGGTCGCGGAGGACCGCCGGCTCCAGCAGATGCCGACCAACGTCCAGCGCGACACCGCGCGCATGGAGAAGGTCCACGAGATGCAGGACGAGTACGCCTGGCTGCTCGAACAGCTGCCGCAGGGCAGGCCGGTTCCGCAGGAGGTCCTGGACATCCGCTGGATGATCGAGGAGCTGCGGGTGAGCTATTTCGCGCACGCGCTGGGCACCGCGTTCCCCGTCTCCGACAAGCGGATCGTGAAGGCGATCGACGCCGCGGCCCCGTAGCGCCCGGGGCAGCCGCCCGCCGGTGGCCGGGTGACCGGCCGGCCACCGGAAGTGAGGTCGACCGCACCCTCTGACCTCCTGTACAGTCTGTCTTCGCAGCCAGCCGCAAGGCAGCAGCGAAAACCTGGTCCTGTGGAGCAGTTTGGAGTGCTCGCCACCCTGTCAAGGTGGAGGCCGCGGGTTCAAATCCCGTCAGGACCGCAGTAACGAAAGCCCGGATCCCCTGGATCCGGGCTTTCGCGCGTATTGACTCCGGTGGCCGTCGACGAGTACTCAGAAAACAGGGGCTGCCCCTGTTTTCCGGGCTCGGGGCAGCGCGCATCCACCGGGAGGTGGCGCGGATGGCGGCATCCACGGACGAGGCGTTCCGGAACGACGCGTTCGGGACGGGCGCGACGGACATGGCAGGCGCGACGGACACGGCGGGCTCGACCGACATGGCGGGCTCGACCGGCACAGCGGCCACGGCGGGCGCCCGCGAACCGGTCCGGCGCCGGGTCGCCGCGCGGAGTGCGCCCCGGCGCGAGATCCGCGCCCTGCTGCGCGCCCATCTGGCGGCCGCCACCGGCTATCGCCACCTCACCCGGCACTGCGCGGTCTGCGCCCGACTGCTGCGGCTCGCCATGGAGCCCGTGACGGCTCCTCCGGCGACCGGACCGGACGAGGAGCCAGCCGGTCCGTCCGGGCCGCCCACGGGGCCCCAGGAGGGCCCGAAGCGGGCCACCGGGGCGACTCCTGACGGTGCCCCTCCACCGCCGCGCGCCGACGCACCGTCACCGGGAGCCTCAGCACCGGTCCGTCACGGCCGGTCCTCCGCCCGTCGGGCGGAGGACGAAAGTCCCCCCGCCACGTGACCAATGGCGTGCTCCCGCACCCCTATGCAGTGGCAGGCTCGTACTTGGCAATAGTCCTGCCGTGTGACGGGAGTCACCGAATCAGTTTTGAGAAGGGGTGGCTTTACACCCTTCCTACAACTGGCGAATTTAATATGTGCAATTGCACCACTCCGACGGGACCCGCCCAGGAGCCCCCGAACCGTCCCGGCCCGGCCTTCCCGGACGAGGACGCACAGTCCCGCACAGACCCGAGCAAGCCCGCACGAGAACCCGCCGGGAGCCAACCGGGCGTCCGGTTTCCCCGCGCCCGAACGGGCAGGCCATCGCGGACCGGAGCCCGGATCGAGGCCGACCGCACAGGCACAAAAAAAGATCGCGCTGGACCCGGCGGAGTCCAGCGCGATCTGACGACGTGACCTGCATGGCACAGGTACGGCGCCCGTTGGGGCGGGCGCCCGTCATATGGAGCTATGGGTGGGCCAGTCGGGTTGGGGGACCCAAAAGCCCAGTTGTGCTGCGGCGACAGGGGTTTTTCAGGCCTCGCTGCGCTGCTGCGGAATACCCGCAAGCAGTGCGCGGACCTCTGCCTCGCGGTACCGGCGATGTCCACCGAGCGTGCGGATGGACGTGAGCTTGCCTGCCTTGGCCCAACGGGTAACCGTCTTCGGGTCCACGCGGAACATCGTGGCAACCTCAGCCGGGGTCAGCAGCGGCTCGGCATCAGGGGTGCGAGCGGTCATGAGCGGCCTCCTCGGGAGAACCGAACCATCTCGGTTCTTTCCTCTAAATTCTGCACCTTGACCCACGTTGCCCGAAATGGCGGACGCGGGCCGAGTCGGTTATAGGACGAACGGCTTGTCCTCGGCACTACAACTACACCATCCGTCCAGCCACGTCGGCCAAACCGATGGAATTGCCCTCCCAGGTGTTCATCAGCGACGGAAGCCGATGGACCATGCCATAGCGGACAGTCACACCACCGTGACGATCAGTCACAGAGCGATCAGGAGTCGTCAGACCCCCCATAGAGCGCAATGCAGAGCACTTCGCCCATAATTGGACGAACAGAGTCCTCCCCGGACTCCTTGTCCTATTTTGGCACGAGGAGTAGGTAAGGACGCAAGGGCCCCGTAAGTGCTATCCATCACGCTTGAGGCAAAGGCCCGGTTCGGGACGTAGGTCCTAAGGCAACGGAAGTATGCTTCCGCCTCTTCACCCTCACGTGTCACAGAGGACGCAGGTTCATCGATCGTCAGTTCGCCGTCGGTTCGGCGTCAGTTCGATCTGAGACCGCTGTCAGCCCCGTCGAACCGCCGTCAGTTCGCGAACTGACGATCCCTGACGGACCTCCAGCGCTCCGAGAGGCGGGAGTACGCCTCGCTCGCCCCCTCGCCGTCACCGGCCCGCAGCGCCGCGATGCTCTCGGCCACATCGGCGGCGCTCCGGTCCTCGGCCAGCTGCTTCGACGGCAGGGCGTGCACCAGCCCGCCGTAGTCCAGCTCGACCAGGGCGCGCGGATGGAACTCCTCCAGCCACCGGCCGACATCCACCAGTCCCTCGGTGAGCGGGCCCTCGTCCATCGTCTCGCGCAGCGTCTTCAGCGCCCGCGCCAGCCGGCGGCGCGCCTGGACCATCGGCGTCCGGTACCGCAGCACGGCCGGTTCGCCGTCCTCCCCCGCCGCCCGGTACTCGCGCTCCTCGTCCGCGACGAGCACGAACCAGCGCACCGGGACCTGCCAGACCGCCGTCCTGATCCAGGGCCGGGCGTCCGGATTGCGCTCCGACCAGCGCTCGTGATCGGCGACGGCCTGCCCCCGCACCACCGGCGGCAGCACCGCGTCCAGCACAGGGCCGGGGAACATGTCCACGAGACCGTCCAGCGCCAGCCAGCCGCGCAGCCGGGTCCGCCACGGGCAGACGCACACCACCCCGTCCACCTCGGCGACGAACGCGTCGGCGCTCTCGTGGGCCGGCACGCCGACCGGCGGAGTCGCCGCCAAGTCGGCCAGCGAACGGCGCAGTTCGTCCTGGGCCGTGGGGATCAGGTCACGGCCCGCGTAGCGCGCCCAGTGGGCGCGTTCGGCCTCCGGGAAGGCGGCCAGTGGCTCGTAGACCCGGAGGTAGGACGCGTATGGGACGAGCACCGAAGACACCACCGACATGCTGCGATCGTGTCACGCCCGTACTCCGGTCGTGGGTGATCCGCCCCACAGGATCAGATCTCCGCCGGTGCGGGACGGGCGGCCTTAAGCTCATGCCACGGACTGTCCGCGCCGGGCGGTCCGGGGCTCTCCCCACCTTCAGGAGGGCCTTTCCGCCGCTTCGTAATTGGGAGTCACCACAGTGACCGATGTGACCGGCGAGCCTGTAGACGCACTGCACACCCTGTTCCACTCGGACCAGGGGGGCCACGAACAAGTCGTGCTCTGTCAGGACCGTGCCAGCGGCCTCAAGGCCGTGATCGCCATCCACTCCACCGCCCTGGGCCCGGCCCTGGGCGGTACCCGTTTCTATCCCTACGCCTCCGAACAGGCGGCCGTCGCGGACGCGCTGAACCTCGCGCGCGGCATGTCGTACAAGAACGCCCTGGCCGGGCTCGGCCACGGTGGCGGCAAGGCCGTCATCATCGGGGACCCGGAAGCCTTCGAGGGCGACCGGCGGACCGAACTGCTGCTGGCCTACGGCAGGGCCGTGGCCTCGCTCGGCGGCCGCTACGTGACGGCCTGCGATGTCGGCACGTACGTCGCCGACATGGACGTCGTGGCCCGCGAGTGCCGCTGGACCACCGGCCGCTCCCCCGAGAACGGCGGCGCCGGCGACTCCTCCGTGCTCACCGCGTTCGGTGTCTTCCAGGGCATGCGGGCCTCGGCCCAGCACCTCTGGGGCGACCCGACGCTGCGTGGCCGGAAAGTGGGGGTCGCCGGAGTCGGCAAGGTCGGCCACCACCTGGTCGAGCACCTGCTGGCGGACGGTGCGGAGGTCACGATCACCGATGTGCGCGAGGAGTCCGTGCGCCGGATCACCGAGAGGCACCCCGGGGTCGCCGTGGCGGCGGGCACCGGGGCGCTGATCCGTACCGAGGGCCTGGACATCTATGCCCCGTGCGCACTCGGCGGCGCGCTGAACGACGAAACCGTCCCGGTGCTCACCGCATCCGTGGTGTGCGGCGCGGCCAACAACCAGCTCGCGCACCCCGGCGTGGAGAAGGACCTGGCGGACCGCTCGATCCTCTACGCACCCGACTACGTGGTGAACGCCGGTGGCGTCATCCAGGTCGCGGACGAGCTGCACGGCTTCGACTTCGACCGGTGCCGGGCCAAGGCGGCGAAGATCTTCGACACGACGCTGGCCATATTCGCACGTGCGAAGAGCGATGGCGTTCCGCCAGCCGCGGCGGCCGACCGGATCGCCGAGCAGCGGATGGCCGACGCCGCCCGCCGCTGACCGCCGCCGCCCGTCGCTGCCCGCGCCGGGGCCCCTACGGGGTGTCATTCCCTGGGCAGAGCCTGCTGTACCCGCCGGTCGGGGAGACATGCCTCACCCCGGTCGGCGGGTCGCGCGCCCAGAAGAGGTTAAAATCGCAGTTGACCAGCGAGGAAAGAGCTCCTCGCGGGTCCTCTTCCGGGGCGTGTGACGCGGGCGGCGTACCGTATGGCCGCGGAAGCAGGTACCGTTGAAGCTCTACAGGCGCGGTCTCTCTGTCGAGAGTCCGTCCTGAAACATGAACGCGTGTCAAGACTCTGGGGCCATCGAGCCCCGTCACCGAGGGGGTCGAGCCATGGGGCGCGGCCGGGCAAAGGCCAAGCAGACCAAGGTCGCCCGTCAGCTGAAGTACAGCAGCGGCGGGACTGACCTGTCGCGTCTGGCCAATGAGCTGGGCGCATCACCTTCGAGTCAACCACCGAACGCAGAGCCGTTCGAGGACGACGACGAGGAAGATGACCCGTACGCACAGTACGCGGATCAGTACAACGACGATGACGAGGACGAGGACGACCAGTCCGGTCCGTCGTCACAGCGCCGCGGCGCTTGACCTCGCGCTGACACATCAACCCGGTCCGGGCCTGTCCCGGACCGGGTTCTGTGCTGTCCCGATCCGGTGTGCTGTCCCGATCCGGTGCGGCTGCCATCCCCGGCCGGCGGACGGGCCATGTCGGCCCGCCCGGCGTCCGGGACCGTCCGCTCTGCTCGCGCTTCAGCGCGCGTACCCGCCCACGAGCTCCGCGCCCGTCGCGTGCGCGCCGCGGTCGGTGATCTCGCCGGCGATCCAGGAGTCGACACCCCGGTCGGCCAGGGTCGTCAGGGCCGCGTCGGCCGACTCCGCCGGGACGATCGCGATCATGCCGACGCCCATGTTGAGCGTCTTCTCCAGCTCCAGCCGCTCGACCTGACCGGCCTTGCCGACGAGGTCGAAGACCGCGCCGGGCGTCCAGGTGGAGCGGTCCACCGTGGCGTGCAGTCCGTCGGGGATGACCCGGGCCAGGTTGTTGGCCAGGCCGCCGCCGGTGACGTGGCTGAAGCCGTGCACCTCGGTGGTGCGGGTGAGGGCCAGGCAGTCCAGCGAGTAGATCCTGGTCGGCTCCAGGAGCTCCTCGCCGAGCGTCCGGCCGAACTCCTCGACCTCGCGGTCCAGCGTCCAGCCGGCCCGGTCGAAGACGACGTGGCGGACGAGCGAGTACCCGTTGGAGTGAAGCCCGGACGACGCCATCGCGATGACGGCGTCACCCTTGCGGATGCGGTCCGGTCCCAGCAGCAGCTCTGCCTCCACCACTCCGGTACCGGCACCGGCGACGTCGAAGTCGTCGGGGCCGAGCAGACCGGGGTGCTCGGCGGTCTCGCCGCCGACCAGGGCGCAGCCCGCCAGCACACAGCCTTCGGCGATGCCCTTCACGATGGCCGCGACCCGCTCGGGGTGCACCTTGCCGACACAGATGTAGTCGGTCATGAAGAGCGGTTCGGCGCCGCAGACGACCAGGTCGTCCACGACCATGCCGACGAGGTCGTGGCCGATCGTGTCGTACACGCCCATCTGACGGGCGAGGTCGACCTTGGTGCCGACACCGTCGGTGGCGGAGGCCAGCAGCGGACGCTCGTAACGCTTGAGGGCCGAGGCGTCGAAGAGTCCGGCGAAGCCGCCGAGGCCGCCGAGGCCCGCGACCTCGGGGCGCTGGGTCTTCTTCACCCACTCCTTCATCAGCTCGACGGCACGGTCGCCGGCCTCGATGTCGACGCCCGCTGCCGCGTAGGAAGCACCTGTTGTCTCAGACATTGCCTGGGATCTTTCGTGTGGAGATACGGGGCTGGTGGGAAGGCTGCCGGACGGTCCGGATCACGGACGGCGCAGCGCGTCGGCCGCGGCGGTCGCCGCAGGGCCTGCCGCCAGCTCGGTCTCCAGCAGCTGCTTGCCGAGCAGCTCCGGGTCCGGAAGCTCCATCGGGTACTCGCCGTCGAAGCAGGCGCGGCAGAGATTCGGCTTGTCGATCGTCGTCGCCTCGATCATCGCGTCGATCGAGATGTACGAGAGCGAGTCGGCCCCCATCGACTTGGCGATCTCGTCGACCGACATGCCGTTGGCGATCAGCTCGGCGCGGGTCGCGAAGTCGATGCCGAAGAAGCACGGCCACTTCACCGGCGGGGACGAGATCCGGATGTGGATCTCGGCGGCGCCCGCCTCGCGGAGCATCCGGACCAGCGCGCGCTGGGTGTTGCCTCGGACGATCGAGTCGTCGACGACCACCAGGCGCTTGCCCTTGATGACTTCCTTGAGCGGGTTCAGCTTGAGCCGGATGCCCAGCTGCCGGATGGTCTGCGAAGGCTGGATGAAGGTCCGGCCGACGTAGGCGTTCTTGACCAGCCCGACGCCGAACGGGATTCCGCTGGCCTCCGCGTAACCGACCGCGGCGGGGGTGCCGGATTCCGGCGTCGCTATGACCAGATCGGCCTCGACCGGGGCCTCCGCCGCCAGCTTGCGGCCCATCTCCACGCGCGAGAGGTAGACGTTCCGCCCGGCGATGTCGGTGTCGGGGCGGGCCAGGTACACGTACTCGAAGACGCAGCCCTTGGGCTTCGCTTCCGCGAACCGGGAGGTGCGCAGGCCGTTCTCGTCGATGGCGACGAGCTCACCGGGCTCGATCTCGCGGACGAAGCTGGCGCCGCAGATGTCGAGGGCGGCGGACTCGGAGGCCACCACCCAGCCGCGCTCCAGCCGGCCGAGCACCAGCGGGCGGATGCCCTGCGGGTCACGGGCGGCGTAGAGGGTGTGCTCATCCATGAAAACGAGGGAGAAGGCGCCCTTCACCTCGGGAAGCACCTTGGTGGCCGCGTCCTCGATGGTGAGCGGCTTGCCGTCGTCGTCGGTCTGGCCGGCGAGCAGCGCGGTCACCAGATCGGTGTCGTTGGTCGCGGCGACCTGAGTGGCCCGGCCGTCCTTGCGCGGGAGGTCTGCGACCATCTCGGCGAGCTGGGCCGTATTGACCAGGTTGCCGTTGTGACCCAGGGCGATCGAGCCGTGCGCGGTCGCACGGAACGTCGGCTGCGCGTTCTCCCACACCGAGGCACCGGTGGTGGAGTAGCGGGCATGACCGACCGCGATATGGCCCTGGAGTGATCCCAGAGAAGTTTCGTCGAAGACCTGCGAGACCAGTCCCATGTCCTTGAAGACCAGGATCTGGGACCCGTTGCTCACTGCGATGCCCGCGGACTCCTGTCCACGGTGCTGCAGGGCATACAGTCCGAAATAGGTGAGCTTGGCGACCTCTTCGCCCGGAGCCCAGACACCGAAGACGCCGCAAGCGTCCTGGGGGCCTTTCTCTCCGGGGAGCAGGTCGTGGTTGAGTCGTCCATCACCACGAGGCACGCCACCGAGTGTAGGCGAGATCGACCACTGGTCCGAATGGGGATACCCGGCCGGGGCCCGGGGCGGATGCCCTCGCAGCCGCCTCCGAGCACCACAGGACCGGTCACGCAGGGTGATCGTCGCGTGAGGGCCGGTGGCGGGCGCCGAGGGCTGCAGGACAGTCATCGCCCGGATCAGCGGCGGATTACCGACCGGTTCCGGCCAGCCGGCCCGGGACCCGGCTGACCGGATCGTGGCACTCCGTTAGCCGCTCCCGGGTGCCGTTCGAGGGGGTGGCCGAACGCTCGTTTCGTGGCGAGCCTCACACCGGGACACCTGCGCGTGGCCTGTAGGGAGGCTGCGTGGAGCCTGCGCGGGGGCCGCGTGGAGCCTGCGCGGAGGCCGGTATGCGGCATCTGGGTTGGGGCGGGGTGCACGGGGCTCCGGCTTCCGGCTTCCGGCTTCCGGTTTCCGGGAGAGCCTCTGCGGTCGTGACGTTGCAGACCGGGCGGTCGGTCTCGAACCAGCCGTGGCCGGTCTGGCTGATCCGGTTCACGTCGGCCGGTCGGACCGTCCGGTCGTCCTGTTGCCAGGTAGTCCGGCCGCCCGGCCCCTCCCGGCTCCTCAGGTAGTCAGCCCATGAGCGGCAGCAGGGCGGCGAGGTCGGCCCGTTCGCCGCTGGCGCTGACCTTCGCCGCGTCGAGGGCCTGCGCCCACCGCGTCCGGCCGGTGGCCAGTCGGAACCAGGTGACCGGATCGGTCTCGACGACGTTGGGCGGGGTGCCCCTGGTGTGCTTCGGGCCCTGGACGCACTGGACGACGGCGAACGGCGGGACCCGCACCTCGACCGAACCGCCCGGCGCCTTCTCCGCCAGGGCGTCGGCCAGCAACCGGGTGCAGGCGGCAAGGGCCTGGCGGTCGTAGGGGATACCGAGCCCGGCCGCCTCGTTGAGGTCGTACGTGTGGACGACCAGCTCCACGGTCCGGGTGACCAGGAAGTCCCCGAGCCGCATCACGCCGACCCGGGTGGGCAGCAAGCGGTCGTCGGAGGCATCGGCCACGAGCGCCTCGAAGCGGTCCGCCACCTCCCCGTACAGCGCGTCCACATCCGGGTGGTCCGCAGCCGACTCCGCCGTGTCGTACGCGATCCGCTCGGCCCGCCCGGCGGTGGAGAACGGCCACTCCAGGAGCGTGACCTCGGGCTTGGCGAGGGCCGGCTCGGGGAGCTCCAGGTTCCGGCTGACGTGCGAGAGCGCCATGGTCAGATGGACGGCCAGCTCACGCACCGTCCAGCTGCCGAGGCCACTCGGACCCTCCAGCTGCTGGGCCGTCAGGGCGCCGACGGTTGCTCGTACATGGGCGAACTGCGCCAGGACCGCGGTGCGGGTCCTGGCCGGGTCGTAGCGGCGGGCGCGCTTCTGGGACGGCGGCATGACGAGGAGCCTACGGCCTCACCCCCGGGCCCTGCCGGGGCTTGGCACGGGACTTGGCACGGTGCTGGGCCCGGGACTTGGCGCGAGACCTGGCTCGGGACTTCCGGCGGGACTCAGATGTCGCCCTGGGGCCGGGTCGCATAGTCGCCCAGCCCCTTTTCGAGCAGGTCGAACCCGCGCCCGGCGATCACCACGGCGTCCGCGGCGATCTCCTCGACCGACTCCCCGGCCAGCAGCCGCCGGTGGTTCTCGGTGATCAGGGCGTTGCGGGTGCCGATGAGCTGGGACGCCACGATGCACGCGATCGCCGGCTCCTCACCCTCCTCGACCAGTACGTCGGTCAGCTGATCGAAGGAGAGGACGAAGAAGGCATGGGCCCGGGTGAGCAGTGAGGGCGTCTGCTGGATCAGCTGAAGGATCCCGAGCGCCACCGGCGAATCGCTCATCCCCACCGAGGCGTCCCGGTTTCCGAGGGCGGTCAGGAAGTGACGGCGCACGGCGGCCACCGCGGACTCGCCGGGCTCCCGGTCCCGCACCACCCGAGCGACGTCACCGATGTGTTCCTCCATCGGCGCGAAGACCAGGTGCTCCTTGCTGTCGAAGTAGTTGAAGACCGTCATCTTCGATACGTCGGCCGCTTCAGCGATCTCCGCGACCGAGACCTGGTCGAAGCCGCGCTCGGTGAAGAGCTTCGTGGCCTCGCTCAGCAGACGGCGTCGCGTCTGGATCTTCTTGCGCTCGCGCAGGCTCAGCCCCTCGGTCATGACATGAGTGTACCAGGATGAAACTTAATCTCGGCCGAAAACTTGACTCGGTATATTTATATGGAGAGAGTGGTGCCGACCACAGCGGCGCCATGCCGCTCCGGAGGGGAGCACCGCCATGCCCGAAAAGACGATGCCCGAGACCGGGACACAGGCCGGACGTGCTGCCGGAGCCGCAGGAGCCGCAGGAGCCGCAGGAGCCGCAGGAGCCTCCCGGACCGGCGGCCGACGGTCCGCCGCCCGGAACCGCACGATCGGCTTCGTCCTCTGCATCACCACGATCCTGCTGGCCGTGCTCGACTCGAACATCGTTTCCTCGGCGACCGTGCCGATCGTCCGCGACCTCGATCCCGTCCACGGCGTCGACCGGATCGCCTGGTTGATCGCCGGCTACCAGCTCGCCGCGACCGCCGCGCTCCCCCTGTACGGGAAGCTCTGCGACTCACTCGGCTCGAAGAACGTGTTCATCGGTGCGCTCGCCACCTTTCTGGCCGGATCGGCCGTGTGCGGAATGGCCCAGTCCATGGGCGAGTTGATCGCCGCCCGCGCCCTCCAGGGCATCGGTGGCGGCGGTCTGATGAGCGTCACCATGGTCGTCCTGCGCGAACTCGCAGCACCGCCGAAGGCCGATGCCGAGGCCGAGGCCAACGGCAAGGCCGGGGGCGAGAAGGGCGGCAACATCGGCGGTGTCATCGCCGGGGCGGGAATGGCACTCGGGCCCTGGATCGGCGGGACCCTCTCCGACCACGCCGGGTGGCGGTGGATCTTCTACGTCAACCTTCCGGTCGGCATCGCCGTGCTGGTCGCGGCCATCATCCTGCTGAGGCTTCCCGCCCGCACCACGCGTCGCCGCATCGACTTCCTCGGTGCCGGGCTCGCCGCCGCCTTCTCCACCGCACTGCTCCTGGTCACCGAGTGGGGCGGGCAGCAGTACGCCTGGTCCTCGCCGCTGATCGCGGGCCTGCTCGCCACCACCGCCGTCTGCCTCGGGCTCTTCCTGTGGCGCCAGGCGACCGCGGCCGAACCGATCCTTCCGCTCTCCCTGTTCACCGTCCGGGCCATGCGGAACGGCTTCGCCATCCAGGGGCTGGTCGGCGCCGCGATGATGGGCTCGATCGTCTACGTCATGATCTGCCTCCAGGTCGTACGGGGTGTCGCCGCGTCCTCGGCCGGGCTCTTCCTGATCCCGATGGCCGCCGGCATGGCGGTGGTCGGTCTCGTCTCCGGACGTCTCGTCGCGGCCGGCTGGTCGCAGAAGACCTTCGTCGTCAGTGGCACGGTCGTGGCCTCCGCAGCCCTCGGCCTGCTCGCCACCCTCACCACGGACACCAGCCTGTGGACGGTGCGTGGTGCGATGCTGTTGATGGGACTGGGCTTCGGCCAGCTGGTCGGACAGCTCATCCAGCTGGTCCAGGACACCGCCCCGGCTCACCAACTGGGCGTGGCCACCACCGGAGTCCGGTTCTTCCAGACCCTCGGCAGCGCCCTGGGGGCGGCCATCTTCGGCACCGTGCTGAGCCGGGTGTACGCGTCCTGCGGACCGGGCGGCCCGGCCGGCGGGATCAGCGAGCTGACGGGGGCCGCCCACCAGCAGGCGCTGCACGCCTTCACCTCGTCGACCGACGTGGTGTTCTGCTGCGCCACCGGCGTGATGATCATCGCGGCGTTCCTGGCCACCCGGCTGCCCGGGGCCGTCCGGGCTCAGGAGGCCTGAGCCCCTCCCGATTGCCCGGCCCGATTCTCCGGCGGGAGTTCCGTGAGCAGCTGCCCCGGCCGTGAATATCTCGCCGTTGGGAGGAACGCCCACACCCCGCCAGGTGAATGGAATTCCGACCGCCACATCCAGGTCCGGATCGTCCATCAGCGGGAAATGTACATGCGGTTCGGTGGAATTCCCGGAGTTTCCGCACTCGGCGAGAGGCTGCCCGGCCCGGAGCCTCTCCCCCGCCCGCACCCGGAGCCCCGAAGGCCGGGAAGTGGTGGTTGCGCCGGGCGACGGGCCACAGAGCGCGGCCACGATGTCGCTCGCGTACGTCTGCCCACAGGCGTGCACCCCGTGGCTGGGGACCTTGTCCGCCGGAGAACACCCGGCGCGCGAAAGCCCCCGCCCGGCAGACCGGGCGGGGGCTTTCGCGCGCTATGAGCAGCGGTGAGCAGCGGTGGGATCAGGCAAGCAGCGCGGGGATCGTCCCCTCGTGCGCCGTACGCAGCTCGCTCAGCGGAATGCTGAACTCGCCCTGGATCTCGATCTCCTCGCCGTCCACGACACCGATCCGGGTCACGGGCAGGCCCCGCGCCCCGCACATGTCGTTGAAGCGGAGCTCCTCGCTGCGCGGGACCGAGACGATCGCGCGTCCGGCCGACTCGGAGAACAGGAAGGTGAACGTGTCCAGGCCGTCCGGCACGACCAGCCGGGCGCCCTTCCCGCCGCGCAGGCAGGACTCGGTCACCGCCTGGATCAGACCGCCGTCGGACAGGTCGTGCGCCGCGTCGATCATGCCGTCGCGGGAGGCCGAGATCAGGATCTCGCCGAGCAGCTTCTCGCGGCCCAGGTCGACCTTGGGCGGCATGCCGCCGAGGTGCTGGTGGACGACCTCGGACCAGGCCGAGCCGCCGAACTCCTCGTGCGTCTCGCCCAGCAGGTAGAGGAGCTGGCCCTCTTCCTTGAACGCGACCGGCGTGCGCCGGGTGACATCGTCGATCACGCCGAGCACGGCCACGACCGGCGTCGGGTGGATCGCCGTCTCACCGGTCTGGTTGTACAGCGACACGTTGCCGCCGGTGACCGGGGTGCCCAGCTCCAGGCAGCCGTCCGCCAGACCGCGGGTGGCCTCGGCGAACTGCCACATGACGTCCGGGTCCTCGGGCGAACCGAAGTTCAGGCAGTCCGAGATGGCGAGCGGCTTGGCGCCGGAGGCGGCGACGTTGCGGTACGACTCGGCCAGCGCGAGCTGCGCGCCGGTGTACGGGTCGAGCTTCGCGTACCGGCCGTTGCCGTCGGTCGCCATGGCCACGCCGAGGTTGGACTCCTCGTCGATGCGGACCATTCCGGCGTCCTCGGGCATCGCGAGCACGGTGTTGCCCTGCACGAACCGGTCGTACTGGTCCGTGATCCAGGACTTCGACGCCTGGTTCGGCGAGGCGACCAGCTGGAGGACCTGCTCGCGCAGCTCCGCGCCGTTCGCCGGGCGGGCCAGCTTTCCGGCGTCGTCGGCCTGGAGCGCGTCCTGCCAGGACGGGCGGGCGAACGGGCGGTGGTACGTCGGGCCCTCGTGGGCGACGGACCTCGGCGGCACGTCCACGATCTGTTCGCCGTGCCAGAAGATCTCCAGCTGCGAGCCCTCGGTCACCTCACCGATGACGGTGGCGATGACGTCCCACTTCTCGCAGATCTCCATGAAGCGGTCCACGTGCTGCGGCTCGACGATCGCGCACATGCGCTCCTGCGACTCGCTCATGAGGATTTCCTCGGGCGAGAGGGAGGAGTCGCGCAGCGGCACGGTGTCCAGCTCGACGCGCATGCCGCCGGAGCCCGCGGAGGCCAGCTCGCTCGTGGCGCAGGAGAGCCCGGCGCCGCCGAGGTCCTGGATGCCCGCGACGAGCTTCTCCTTGAAGATCTCCAGGGTGCACTCGATGAGGAGCTTCTCCTGGAAGGGGTCACCGACCTGGACGGCGGGCCGCTTGGTGGGCTTGGTGTCGTCGAAGGTCTCCGAGGCGAGCACGGAGACGCCGCCGATGCCGTCGCCGCCGGTGCGGGCGCCGTAGAGGATCACCTTGTTGCCGGGGCCGGAGGCCTGGGCCAGGTGGATGTCCTCGTGCTTCATCACGCCGATGCAGCCGGCGTTGACGAGCGGGTTGCCTTGGTAGCAGGCGTCGAAGACGACCTCGCCGCCGATGTTCGGCAGGCCGAGGCAGTTCCCGTAGCCGCCGATGCCCGCGACGATGCCCGGCAGGACCCGCCGGGTGTCGGGGTGGTCGGCCGCGCCGAAGCGCAGCGGGTCGACGACCGCGATCGGGCGGGCACCCATGGCGAGGATGTCGCGGACGATGCCGCCGACGCCGGTGGCCGCGCCCTGGTAGGGCTCGATGTAGGACGGGTGGTTGTGCGACTCGACCTTGAAGGTGACCGCGTAACCCTGGCCGACGTCGACCACACCGGCGTTCTCACCGATGCCGACGAGCATCGCGTCGTTGGCGGGGACCTTCTCGCCGAACTGCTTGAGGTGGACCTTGCTGCTCTTGTAGGAGCAGTGCTCGGACCACATCACGGAGTACATGGCGAGCTCGGCGCCGGTGGGCCGGCGGCCCAGGATCTCGCGGACCCGGGCGTACTCGTCCTCCTTGAGGCCGAGCTCCTTCCAGGGCTGCTCGGTGTCCGGGGTTTCGGCCGCGTGCTTGACCGTGTCCAGGCTCATGCGTTGACCAGCTTCTTGATGATCGAGGTGAAGAAACCGAGACCGTCGGTGCGACCGGTGCCGATCAGCGGCTCGACGGCGTGCTCCGGGTGCGGCATCAGACCGACGACGTTGCCCGCGGCGTTGGTGATGCCGGCGATGTCGCGCAGTGAGCCGTTGGGGTTGGCATCCACGTAACGGAACGCGACGCGGCCCTCCGCCTCCAGCTCGTCGAGCGTGTGCTCGTCGGCGGTGTAGCGGCCGTCCATGTTCTTGAGCGGTACGGAGATCTCCTGGCCCTCGGAGTAGTCCGAGGTCCAGGCGGTACCGGCGTTCTCGACGCGCAGCTTCTGGTCGCGGCAGATGAAGTGCAGGTGGTTGTTGCGCAGCATCGCGCCGGGCAGCAGGTGTGCCTCGGTCAGAATCTGGAAGCCGTTGCAGATGCCGAGAACCGGCATGCCCGCCTTCGCCTGCTCGATCACCGTCTCCATGACCGGCGAGAAGCGGGAGATGGCTCCGGCCCGCAGATAGTCGCCGTAGGAGAAACCGCCCGCCAGGATGACCGCGTCGACCTGGTGCAGATCCTTGTCGCGGTGCCACAGCGATACGGGTTCGGCGCCGGCGACCCGTACGGCCCGAAGGCTGTCCTGGTCGTCGAGGGTGCCCGGAAAGGTGACGACTCCGATACGAGCAGTCACTTCGACTCCTCGGCCTTCTCCACCTTCACGGTGAAGTCCTCGATGACGGTGTTGGCGAGGAACGTCTCGGCCATCTCGTGAATACGGCTGAGGGCGGCCTCGTCGACCGGCCCCTCGATCTCCAGCTCGAAACGCTTTCCCTGACGTACGTCCGCGATTCCCTCGAAGCCGAGACGGGGCAGCGCACGCTGCACAGCCTGTCCCTGCGGGTCGAGGATCTCGGGCTTGAGCATGACGTCGACTACGACGCGTGCCACTGGCACTCCCGGTGTGGTGGTGTGGTGCGGCTGTTTCTCCGGGGGGTTCCCCAGGACCCCCGCAGGTCCTCTCAGCGTACCTGTCCCGAAATTCTACGCGGGTAGATATCGGACGCCCCTGATCACGCCGGGATATGGACAGCAGATGTCACGGCGGGTGCCACGCCAGATGTCAGGACGGATGTCGCGGCGGACGCGGCAGCGGATGTCACGGCAGATGCGGCGGCGGATGTCACAGCAGATGCGGAAAATCCTGCGACAAAAATCCCCACCAGCCGCACAGATAGCAGACTGACACGCGCACGTAATTGGGTGGGCTTCACAATGCGGTACTCATCGCTGTACAAATGATTAGCGGGGAAAGCAGTATTGCCCCGGAACGGCCGGCAACAGTCGGCCCTCATCCGCGCTCACAGCCGGAAGGCCGGCATCCGCGCATGTCAGACGTGCAGATGCCGCAGGAAAGGACCGATATCCGTGGCGCAGCGCGTAGTGGTCACACTCTCCGACGACATCGACGGGGGAGCGGCAGCGGAAACGGTCACCTTCGCGCTGGACGGGAAGTCGTACGAGATCGACCTCAATCCGTCCAATGCAAAGAAACTGCGCAAGGCCCTGGCCCCGTACGTGGCGGCCGGCCGAAAGCAGACAAACGCCAGCAAGCACGGCAAGGTTCCCGTCTCGTACCGGCACACCTCGCTCGCGCCCGACCCGGCGGCCGTACGCGCCTGGGCCCGCTCGCACCGGATGGAGGTGCCGGCCCGCGGCCGGATTCCCAAGAAGGTCTACGAGGCGTTCCAGGAAGCCAGTTGAGCGGAAGCGCGGGGCGGCCGGCGCCTGACGCGGGCCGCCCGACGCCCGGCACCGGCCGCTTCGACGACACCTCGCGGGAGCCGACTTGCGCGACACCCCCGCAGGTCGGCTAGAGTCTGGAGCACGCCGAAGGGCAAGGCCGAAAAGCCGGACCTCAAGCAGCGTGCGGGTGTAGTTCAGTAGTAGAACATCCCCCTTCCAGGGGGAAGGCGCAGTGTGCAATTCCTGTCACCCGCTCTGCATCACTCTTTCTCAACCACTCCGGTGGATCGGGTAGAGTAGTGCTCGCTCCACCGGTGAAAGCCGAGTGGTTGCAATGCGGACGTAGCTCAGTTGGTAGAGCGCAACCTTGCCAAGGTTGAGGTCGCCAGTTCGAACCTGGTCGTCCGCTCGTAGAAGCAAGAAGCCCCCGGTCTTTTGATCGGGGGCTTCTTCGTGTGTCGAGGACTTCTTCGTGTGTCGGGGACTTCTTCGTGTGTCTTTCCCCCATGACGTTTGTCATGCACTGCGATGACAGCTCGCACTGCTCCCGGCGCCGTCCGGGAGGAAGCCTTGAGCCATGACCTTCGACGAAATTCCCCATGAGTGCGTGATCGAGGCGGACGGTGTCCGACGCAGTTATGCGGGCGGCTTCGAGGCTGTGACCGGCGTCTCCTTCTCCGTGGCACGCGGCGAGCTGTTCGCCCTGCTCGGCACGAACGGCGCCGGCAAGACCTCGACCGTCGAACTGCTGGAAGGGCTGGCCCGCCCCGACGGCGGCACGGTACGGGTGCTCGGCCACGATCCGTTCCAGGAACGCGCCGCCGTCCGCCCCCGGATCGGGGTGATGCTCCAGGAGGGCGGTTTCCCCTCCGACCTGACGACCACGGAGACCGTACGGATGTGGGCCGGATGCACCAGCGGGGCCCGGCCCACCGGCGAGGCCCTGGATCTGGTCGGGCTCGGCCACCGGGCGCGCGTCCGGGTCAAGCAGCTCTCCGGCGGTGAGCGGCGGCGGCTGGACCTGGCACTGGCCCTGCTCGGCAGGCCCGAGGTGCTCTTCCTCGACGAGCCGACCACCGGCCTCGACGCCGAGGGGCGGCGCGACACCTGGGCGCTGGTGCGCCGGCTCCAGGAGGGCGGCATCACCGTGCTGCTCACCACGCACTACCTGGAGGAGGCCGAAGCGCTCGCCGACCGGCTGGCGATCATGCACCGGGGGCGGATCGTGACCTCGGGCACCACCGCGGAGGTGACCGCCGAGCGCCCGTCCCGCATCCGGTTCGAGCTCCCCGCCGGAATCGCGGCAGGGCAGCTGCCGCTGAGCCTGCGCGCCGCGGCCGACGGACCGCGGGTCGAGATCCGTACCCACCGCCTCCAGGATTCGCTGGCCGAACTGCTGCGCTGGGCCACGGAGTCCGACGTCCGGCTCACCGGGCTCGACGCCCGGTCGGCCTCGCTCGAAGAGGCCTTCCTCGACATCGCGAGGTCCGCGGCGGAGAACGAGACCGGGGCCAGGAGCGGGACCGCGAACGCGAACGCGCAAGAAACCGGCAACAGCAACGGCAACAGCGACGGCAACGGCAACGGCAACAAGACGGAAGAGGTGGCTGCGGCATGACGACCGTGACGACGCCCGCGAACACCACGACGACCGGCTCCCCTGCCACCACCACGGTCCTGGGCAGGCTGACCGCCCTCGGCCGGGCCGAACTGACGCTGCTCCTGCGCAACCGGACGGCGGTCTTCGTAGCCCTGCTCATGCCCGCCGCCATGGTCCTGGCCATGAAATCGGCGTTCGAGCAGATCGACCTCGGCGGGACCGGGCTGACCGTCGCCGGAGCGGCGCTCACCGGCGGCATCGGAACGGTGCTGGTCCAGGCCGTCTACATGAACATGGTCGCCACCTATGTGGCGCGGCGCGAGGAGCTGGTGCTGAAGCGGCTGCGCACCGGCGAGGTCACCGACGGGGAGATCCTGACCGGCACCGCGCTGCCTGCGGGCGCCCTGGCCCTGACGCAGACCGTGCTGATCATCGTGGCCGGTACCGCCTTCCTCGGACTCGGCGCCCCCGAACGCCCCGAGCTGCTTCTGCTGGGGCTGGCGATGGGCCTGGTGCTGCTGACGGCACTGGCCGCGGCCACTTCAGCGATCACCCGCACCGTGCAGACGGCTCAGCTCACGACCCTCCCGCTGTTCTTCGTCTCGATGGCGGGCTCCGGGCTCTTCGTACCGCTGGAAGTGCTTCCGGACCGGATCGCGTCGGTGTGTGAGCTGCTGCCGCTGACCGGCGTGATGACACTCGTACGGGCCGGCTGGCTGGGCGGCACGGCGGGCACCGAGCTACTGGGGGCCGCGCTGACCGGGTTGGTCTGGACTGTGCTCGCGGTGTTTGCTGGCAGACGGTGGTTCCGCTGGGATCCGCGACGCTGAGGGATGTGGTGGCGTGTTGACGCGCGTACGTGGCTGGCGCCGGAGCTGGCAGGAACGCAGCAAGCTGGAACGGATCGACCTGTACACGCGGCTCACCATGTCGACGATCCCCTGGATCTTCACCCTGTCGTGGCAGCTGGCCCCGTTCGCGTCGGGCATCCGCCACACGCCGCTCCCGCTGACGCTGGGACTGGCCCTGCTCGTGGTCTGCCTGGCCCAGTGCGTGCTGAGCAACCGCAACGTGCGGCCGTCGTGCGCCGATTACAACGGCACCGCCACGTTTCCCCGGCGGCGGATGATGGCACCGCTGGCCCTGCTGCTGGTGGCGCTGGGGCTGCTGGCAGGGCTGGCCGCTGTGGACGGGATCGACCCACCGGGGCTGCTGATGATGGCCATGAACGTACCGCTCGCGCTGGTCATGACGCAGGTCCTGCTGGTACCGGTCCGTACGTTCCTGATCCAGTCGCTCGCCCTCGTCGCCCTGACCACCGGCGTCCTCGCCGCAGCGGGGGTACGAGGCGGAGTGCTGGCCGGAGTGGTGCCGGCCACGCTCTTCGGCTGTGTGCTGGTGCTGGTCTCCTACCGGCCGAGCGCCTGGAGCCTGAGCGTGATGTGGCAGGCGGAGGAGGCCCGGGACGTACAGGCCCGGCTGGCCGTCGCGGAGGAGCGGCTGCGGTTCGGCCGGGACATGCACGACGTGCTGGGCCGCAATCTCGCCGTCATCGCGCTCAAGAGCGAACTGGCGATGGAACTGGCCCGGCGCGGCAGGCCGGAGGCGGTGGACCAGATGGTCGAGGTGCAGCGGATCGCCCGCTCCTCCCAGCAGGAGGTGCGCGATGTCGTACGGGGATACCGGGAGGCCGATCTGAGTACGGAACTGGCCGGGGCCAAGGGCGTGTTGCGGGCGGCCGGCATCGAATGCGCGGTGGTGGGCGACAGCGGCGCAGACCTGGCCGCCCCCGTGCAGGCCGCCCTCGGCTGGGTGGTGCGCGAGGCCGCCACCAACGTGCTGCGGCACGGCGACCCCCGACGCTGCACGATCCGGCTCACCGCCGCTGCCGACGAGGTGGTGCTGGACGTGGAGAACGACGGCGCGCCGATGACTCCCGCGTCCTCGGACAGCGGCTCGGGGGAGCACGGCGCCGTCGGGAGCGGTTCGGACGGAAGCGGGATGGGCGGAAGCAGTACGGACGGGAGCGGTACGGACGGGAGCGGTACCGACGGAAGCGGTACCGACGGAAGCGGTACCGGGCTGCCCGGACTGCGTGAACGGCTCGGCTCGCTCGACGGCTCGCTGGACGCAGGGACGGCGGGCGACGGGCTCTTCCGGCTGACGGCGAGAATTCCGCGTACCGCGCCTACCGCGCGTACTTCGCACGCCTCGCACACCTCGCACGCCTCGCACGCCTCGCACACCCCGCGCACGGAGATCCGTACCGCCCCTCTGGAGGAAAGACGATGACCACGGTGCGGGTGCTGCTCGCCGACGACGAGCACCTGATCCGGGGCGCGCTCGCCGCTCTGCTCGCGCTGGAGGACGACCTGGTGGTGGTCGCGGAGGCGGCGACCGGGCCCGAGGCGCTCGCCATGGCCCGTGCGCACCGCCCCGATGTGGCGGTCCTGGACCTGGAGATGCCGGGCGCGGACGGTGTGAGCGTCGCCACATCCCTGCGGTCCGAACTCCCGGACTGCCGCACCATGATCGTGACCAGTCACGGCCGCCCCGGCCATCTGAAGCGCGCCCTCGCGGCGGGCGTGCGGGCGTTCGTACCGAAGACCGTCAGCGCCCGCCAGCTGGCCGGGATCATCCGCACGGTGCACGCCGGCAACCGTTACGTGGACCCGGAGTTGGCGGCCGACGCGATCGCGGCCGGGGACTCGCCGCTGACCGTGCGCGAGGCCGAGGTGCTGGAACTGGCGGCGGACGGGGCGCCGGTCGCGGAGATCGCGGAGCGGGCCTCGCTGTCGCAGGGGACGGTACGGAACTACCTCTCCTCCGCGGCCTCGAAGCTGGGGGCCGAGAACCGTCATGCCGCGGTGCGTCTCGCACGGGAGCGGGGTTGGGTATAGTGGTCCTCGCGCTTCGGCGCTTGCGGACGTAGCTCAGTTGGTAGAGCGCAACCTTGCCAAGGTTGAGGTCGCCAGTTCGAACCTGGTCGTCCGCTCGTAGAAGAAAGAAGCCCCCGGCCTTTCGGCCGGGGGCTTCTTTCGTGCGCCTCTGGGTGTCTCGGGGCGGTTACGTCCAGGGAGTGCCGGTGAGGAGTTCGTACGCCTCCAGGTACTTGGCCCGGGTCGCGTCCACGATCTCCTGCGGGAGCGCCGGCGGCGGCTGCTCGCTCCTGCGGTCCCAGCCGGATGCCGGGGACGTCAGCCAGTCGCGCACGAACTGCTTGTCGTACGAGGGCTGCGCGTGGCCCGGCTCCCAGGTGGCGGCCGGCCAGAAGCGCGAGGAGTCCGGGGTCAGCACCTCGTCCGCGATGATCAGCTCCTCGCCGCCGTCGGCGGTGGGCGCGAAGCCGAACTCGAACTTGGTGTCCGCGAGGACGATGCCGCGCTCGCGTGCGATGTCACGGGCCCGGCCGTACACGTCCAGCGTCGTGCGGCGCAGTGCCGCGGCGGTCTCGGTGCCGACCTGGTGGGCCACTTCCTCGTAGCTCACGTTCTCGTCGTGGTCGCCGACGGCCGCCTTGGTGGCCGGGGTGAAGATCGCCCCCGGCAGCTCGGAGCCGTCCGTGAGGCCCTCGGGGAGGCCGATGCCGCAGACGGTGCGCGAGGCGTTGTACTCGACCAGGCCGGAACCCGTCAGATAGCCGCGTGCGACGCACTCGACCGGAACCATCCGCAGCGACCTGCAGATCGTGGTGCGGCCGGCCCAGTCCTCGGGGGCGCCGGGCGGCAGCTCCGTGGACAGCACGTGGTTCGGTACGAGATCGGCGAGCTGGTCGAACCACCACAGCGAGAGCCGCGTCAGCACGCGGCCCTTGTCCGGAATCTCGGTGGGCAGCACCCAGTCGTACGCGGAGATCCGGTCACTGGCGACCATGACGAGGTCACCGGCCTCGTTCCGGTACAGGTCGCGCACCTTGCCCGTGTGCAGGTGGGTAAGGCCCGGAACCTGCACGGGCTCGGGCTTTTCTACAAATCCGGACACGCTGCCTCCGCGTAGGTTGATCCAGGAGTCGTTCCGATTGTCCCGTATCCGGGTACGGACGGCTGCGGAGGGGTACGACGGGCGCGCCGGTGGCCCGGGGGGCCTGCGGAGATCCGGGCGGGCGGGGATCCGGACGCTTGGTGGGCCCCTCAGTCGTAGATCCTCAGTCGCGCTTGCAGATGCGGTCGAGGAGGTTGGCGGTGGCCTTCTGGATGCGCGGGTCCACATGGCCGGGGCGGTCCAGCGCCGGGGACCAGGCGAAGGTGCCGGAGGCGAAGACGAGCGCACCGGACGGGGCGCGGTAGAGGGACGTCTCCTGGTGCCGCGTCACGCCCTCGCTGTCCTGGTACGGGGAGTGGGCGAGCAGGATGCGGTTGTCGTGCTCGGGAAGCGTGGTGCGCGGAAAGTAGCGGTCGGCCTCGCCCGCGACCAGCCCGTCGATCTCGTCGCCCTCGCCCGCGCCGGTCGCGTCCCACAGCCAGTGCTCGGCGTTCCGCACGACCAGGGGGTGGGGGTCGGGGACCCGGCCCGCGTACTGGATGCCGAGGAGCTGCTGCTCGGCGCGGTCGACCTCGCGCCAGAGCGAGGGCTTTCCCGGGCCGCGCCGCTTGCGGCAGGTGAGCAGCCGGTCGGGGACGCCGGACGCCGACGGTGTGAGGCTGACCTGCCAGTACATGGTGTTGGCGGAGAGGAAGACCAGGGAGGTGCCGTTGTCGCGGGCGCGTTCCGTGGTGCGCCGCATCGGAACCGACCAGTACTCGTCATGGCCCGGGAAGACCAGGCCCCGGTAGCGGGTCGGGTCGATCCGGCCCGCGTGCAGGTCGCGGGTGTCGGCGTAGGCGATGTCGTAGCCGTAGCGCTCGGCCCAGCGGATGAAGTCGTAGGCATGGCCGACGTGCAGCGGGAGGCCCGCGCCCGCGTAGGGGCGGTCGAAGGAGACGGTGACCGCCGCGTCCTCCTCGCCCAGCAGCCGGCCCTGCTCGTCCCAGGCGTGGTAGAGGCTTGCGCCCGTACGGCCGTCCTCCGGGTAGAGGTTGTATGCCTGCCAGGTGATGTCCGGGAGGATCAGGAGCAGGTCGGCCGGCTGGTCGTCGCGGACCGTGAACGGAATGTGGGAGCGGTATCCGTCGACCGTCGTGAGCACGGCCACGTAGGCGCCGATCGACCAGTAGGCGGGGATCTGGAGCCGCCAGGACTGCCACCAGTGGTGGCAGGACACCGTGCGGTCGGCGGTGAGGGGGGCGGGCTGGACGATGCCGGAGAGCCGCGGACTCGTGGTGATCTTCGCGGCGCCGTCGCCCCCGTAGTGGCCGATGCGGTAGATGTCCACGGAGAACTGCTGGGGCGGGTCCACGGTGATGTGGAAGTCGATCGCCTCGCCGGGGGCCGCCGCGCCGGTGGAGCTGAAGCCCTTGATCTGCCGGTGCACGTCGTCGGCGGTACGGGTGCCGCCGCCGGTGGAGCCGCGGGGCAGCGTCGGATCGGCGTACCAGGGCACGACCTGGCCGGTGTCGTCGAAGTAGTTCTCGCTGCCGCGCAGCCAGGGCAGCGGCCCCTGCCCGAAGGGGTCGGTGACCGCGTGCGCGAGGGCACCTGATTCCCAACGACGAATCTGCTCCGCCCCCATAACGCGCTTCCCTCTCTCGGCCCCCGGAACAACATGTGGTGCGCTGACTGTCAGCGTCGGTCCCCAGCACATCACATAACGCATCCACTCCGTCACCGTTCGTCGCGAATTAACGTTAACGGAACTTGAGCTTCCGGGTATTGGGCGTGCCGGACCGGCGATATGCCTCTATATCAGCAGAGTTGTACACGCGGAGCCCCCGAAATCGGACCGGAGCGCCCCGGACATCCCGGAACTTCCACTCCGGAACGTCCACCCCGGAACATCCACCCCGGACCGTCCACTCCGGCACCTCCCGGAGCACCACGGAGCATCCCGGAGCGCTTCGGCCACTCTAGGTTCGAACCTGTTTCAGGCGAGACGGACGGGTTTGTCGGTGCGCACGCCGACCGAGGAGAGCCAGGAGCGCAGGGGCCCCGCGTCACCGTCCTCGACGAGGCTGAGCACCGGGGTGCCGAGATCGGACCGGCGTTCCCCGTCGACCAGCAGCGTGGGCCCGTCGAGCCAGTCGAGCCCCGGGGCCGCGCCCGCCGTGTCGACGGCCGCGCAGCAGACCATCGCCGCGACGTGGTCCGCGAGCAGCTCGGTGCCCGTACGGGGCGGCTGGAGCGGGAACAGCGGGAGGGGGTCGGGCCCCCAGAATTCCAGCACGTCCCCACCGGCGCTCGCGGAGCCGACGGAGGTGTTGGAACCGTTGGAGCCGTTGGAGCCAGGGGAGCTGCCTGAGCCGTTGACGTTGGCGGGGCTGGTGGAGTCGTTGAAGCCGCTGGAGTCGTTGGTTCCGGTGGAGCCGTTCGAGCTGGTGGAGCCGTTGGTTCCGGCGGCTACCGGTTGGGGGTTCTGGGCCTCTGCCTCCGCCTGGGCCTCGTCGCGGGCCACCGCGGCGCTGATCCCTGCCGCGAGCTCCTCACCGCTGCCGTTGCCCGCGACGAGGTGCTCGACGACACGGGCCAGGGTGGGCACCGCAGCACCAGCCGCGTCGGACACACCGGCGGAGGCCGCGGGCGGCACGCCCATGTCGTCCAGGACGCGGTGCAGGCGGGCCGCCTCTGTGCGCCACTTCCGGTCGACGACCTCTTCCGGGTACTGCTGCCAGTCCACCGGGGACCAGCCGGGCCCCGCCTGCGCGGGGCCGCCGTGGAAGAGCCGGGCGGCCAGCAGGGACGCCGCCTCGTCGGCCGCCCCCGGCTCCTCCAGGAGATCGCAGGCGGGCCGTTCGCCCAGCCGGGAGGTGAACCCGTCGGCCAGCCGGTCGCGCCGGGACAGCTCGGTGAGGGCGGAGACGACTCCGGCGTCCAGCCGGGAGGGCCAGCGCCCCATCCGCCAGGCGGGCAGCGCGACCCGGGTGAGCAGCCGGTCCCAGCCCGCGTAGGCGAGCCCGACCTGCTCCTGGGCGACGATCCGCAGCCCGTAGTCCACCGCCTGGGCGCGGGTGGACGCGGCGGCGGCGACACCGCGCTCCATCTCCGAGGCGTGGCTGTGACAGCTGCGCAGCAGCAGCCGGGCGATCCGGCCGATGAGAGCGTGCGGCAGCCGCAGAACCCCGCGTACGGCTCCCTGGGCAGGGGCGGCCGCGTCGGCGACGACCCCGTCGAGTCCCCGGACGAAGCGCCGGGCGGCGGCTATGTCGGGGTGGGCGGAGGGGCCGGTGCCCGCGACGACCGGGGCGAGCACGGCGCGCAGCTCCGCGACCCGCATCCACCAGAGGAACGGCGAGCCGATGACCAGCACGGGCGCGGCCTGCACCCTGCGGCGCCCCGGGCCCGCCCCGGGTCCGCCCGGATCCCGGCGGGCGGCATCCTTGGCCGCACGGTCTGCGGCGGGATGGGTGCGGTCCTCCAGCCAGCTGTCGCAGTCGGGCGTCAACGCTATGGCCGAGGGCGCGGGCACATCGAGGCGATCGGCGAGATCACGGACCAGCCGGTAGAGATCCGGGGCCGCCTTCTCGCTGAGCGGGACGGTCGGGCTGACCGCCGGCTTGGCCCGTACGACCGCGACGGCGACGGCCGCCGCGACCAGCAGGGAGATGACGGCGCAGGCCGTCACGGCCCAGCGCACCGCGTCCCAGCCACCGCCTTCGACGAATCCCTGAGCGCCTGCGGCGAACAGCACGACGGCGACGGCCGCGGGCAGCAGCGCCACTGCCGTCGCCCTGCTGCGGATGCGCAGCAGGGCCAGCGCACGGGCGCGCGCCGCCTGCGCACCCAACTCCTCACCTGCACCGGTATCGGACACGGCTGGATGTCACCCCCTCTGCCCTCGCGACGGTGTTGCTCACTCCCCCACTGTGGCACCCGTCACTGACATCGCAATGCCGGTGGGCCATGTGCCGGAAAGCTTGCGCCGCACCCTAGTTGGGGCTTCGGCGGGCGTCATCCGGATGGCTCAGCCGTCACTCGATGGAATGGCTTTGGGCAAAGCTGCTGACGCGCCGCTGTCCATGGGGCAGCGGCGCGTCGGCGGGAGGTGGGGCCGTGGCCGGAGCGGCGGGGAGCGGCGGCGTGCGGGCCGTGGGGCGGGCCCCTTGGTCCGCGTCCGCGGCCGCTACGGCTGCCGCGTCGGCTATGACTGCCGCGTCCGCGACGACTGTGGGCGGCCCACTACGGCGGAGGGTGGCTCAGGCCTCCTCCGCCGCCTTCTTCGCGATGTCCGTGCGGAGCTGGGAGCCGTCGAGCCGGATCCGGGCCGCCGCCGCGTAGGCGCGCTCGCGGGCGCCCGCGAGGTCCTTGGCGGTCGCGGTCACGGAGAGCACCCGGCCGCCCGCGCTGACGACCGCGTCGCCGTCCCGCCGGGTTCCGGCGTGCAGGACGTACGCATGCGGCGCATCCTGTGCCGCGACCTCGTCGAGGCCCCGGATCGGGTCACCCGTTCGCGGGGTGTCCGGGTAGTTGTGGGAGGCGATGACCACGGTGACCGCGGCATCGTCGCGCCACTTCAGCGGCGGCAGCTCGTCCAGGGTGCCGTTGGCGGAACCCAGCAGGACACCGGCCAGCGGGGTCTTCAGCCGGGCCAGGACCACCTGGGTCTCCGGGTCGCCGAAACGGGCGTTGAACTCGATGACCCGCACCCCGCGCGAAGTGATCGCGAGACCCGCGTACAGCAGCCCGGAGAAGGGCGTACCTCGGCGGCGGAGCTCGTCGACGGTCGGCTGGAGGACCGACTGCATGACCTCCTCGACCAGCTTGGGGTCGGCCCACGGCAGCGGGGAGTACGCGCCCATGCCGCCGGTGTTCGGGCCCTCGTCGTTGTCGAGAGCGCGCTTGAAGTCCTGGGCGGGCTGGAGGGGCAGCACGGTGGTGCCGTCGGTGATCGCGAAGAGGCTCACCTCGGGCCCGTCCAGGAACTCCTCGATGACCACGCGGTCGCAGGCCAGCGCATGGGCGCGGGCCACGTCGACGTCCTCGGTGACGACGACGCCCTTGCCGGCGGCGAGACCGTCGTCCTTGACGACGTACGGAGCGCCGAACGCGTCCAGCGCCGTGTCGATCTCGGCGGCGGTGGCGCATACGTAGCTACGGGCGGTCGGGACACCGGCCCCGGCCATCACGTCCTTGGCGAACGCCTTGGAGCCCTCCAGCCGGGCCGCCTCACCGGAGGGGCCGAAGCAGGGGATGCCCGCGGCGCGGACGGCGTCGGCGACCCCGGCGACAAGCGGCGCCTCCGGGCCGACGACCACCAGCTCGGCGCCCAGATCAGTGGCGAGGCGCGCGACGGCGGCGCCGTCGAGTGCGTCGACCGGGTGCAGTTCGGCCACCTCTGCGATGCCGGCGTTGCCGGGGGCGCAGTACAGAGCGGTGACATCGGGGTCGAGGGAGAGAGAGCGGCACAGGGCGTGTTCGCGGGCGCCGCCGCCGATGACGAGAACCTTCACGGGGTGGAGCCTAGCCGCCGGGGCGGGGCGGCCTTGACGGACGCCGGGTTGTGGACACCGGGGGCGCGGGGCGGGGCGATCTTGACGGACGCCGGGGCGCGGTCGCCTTGACGGACGCCGGGGCGCGGTCGCCTTGACGGGCGTCGGGGCGCCGGGGGCGCCGGGGGCGCCGTCGGGAAGTTCCCCCTGTGGCACGCGCCCTACTCGTTGGTGAACTCCTCCACCACCGTGGCGCCCAGCTCGCGGACGATCAGCTCGTGGCCGGAGAGGGCGGAGTCGACCAGGTCCGGATCGTCGGCCTCTGCGGTGTCGTCCTCCGGGGCGACCGAACGGGGCCGTTCGGGAGCGGTGTACGGCGGCGACGCGGGCGACGCCGCAGCCGTCTCACCACCTCCCGGCTGCTGCGGCCGCTCCTGGGCCGGCCGGGGCTCGTACTGCTGCTGGGGCGCGGCCGGCGCCGGGCGCGGCGGTGCGGGCGGGGGCACGGGGCGGCCACCGCCGGTGGGCGGGGGCTGTCCGGCGCCGCCCGAGGGGTCGACGATCGCCTCGATCTTCCACTGGGCGTTGAACCGCTCGGCCAGGGCCTGCTTCAGCACGTCCTCACTGCCGCTGCTCGTGAAGTTGTCGCGGGCGCCCGAGTTGAGGAAGCCGATCTGGAGGGTGGTGCCGTCGAAGCCGGTCACCTGGGCGTTCTGGCTGAGCAGGATCCAGGTGAAGCGGCGGCGGCCCTTGACCGCCTCCAGGATGTCGGGCCACATGTTGCGCACCTGTCCGGCGCCCTGCGTCATGCCCGGGGCCGGTTCCGGGGCGGCGGGCCCCGGAGCGGGTGCCGCCGGTGCCGGCGGTGCGGGGGCGGCGGCCTGCGGGGCCGGTGCCTGGCCGGGGGTGGAGGCGGTCGGCCAGCCTCCGGGCCGGCGCCCCTGCTCGGGCGCGGCCGCGGCGGGCCAGGCGCCGGGCCGCTGACCGGCAGCCGGGGCGGGCGGCGACTGTACGGGCTCTGTGGGCGGGGCGGCCTGCGCCGGGGCGGGCGGCGGGGCGTCCCCCCGGGCGGCGGCACGCGCGGCGGCGGGTCCCGATCCGGGGTCCGGCTGCGCCGCGGCGGGGTACGGGGCGGCAGCGGGGGGCTGCGGCGCCTGTGGGGCCTGTGGCGCCTGTGCGGGCTGTGGGGCGACGGGGGCGTGGGCGAGCGCCTCGGGCCCGGGGACGTACCCCATGGCGGGCCCAGGGCCGGTGGTGGCGAAGGACGCGCCGCGCTCCAGCCGGTCCAGCCGCGCCTGCAGCGAGCGCTCGTCGTCGAAGGCCGCGGGCAGCAGGACCCGGGCGCAGATCAGCTCGACCTGGAGCCGGGGCGAGGTCGCCCCGCGCATCTCGGTGAGCCCCTCGTTGACCAGGTCGGCGGCGCGGCTCAGCTCGGCGGCCCCGAAGACGGAGGCCTGGGCCTGCATCCGCTCGACGACATCGGCGGGGGCGTCGATGAGCCCCTTCTCCCCGGCGTCCGGCACCGCGGCCAGGATCACCAGATCGCGCAGCCGCTCCAGCAGGTCGGCGACGAAGCGCCGAGGGTCGTTGCCGCCCTCGACCACCCGGTCCACGACCTCGAAGGCCGCGGCCCCGTCGCCCGACGCGAAGGCGTCCACGACGGAGTCGAGCAGCGAGCCGTCCGTATAACCGAGCAGCGACGTCGCCATGGCGTATGTCACACCGTCGTCGGCGGCGCCGGCCAGCAGCTGGTCCATGACCGACATCGAGTCACGCACGGAGCCGGCCCCGGCCCGCACCACCAACGGGAACACCCCGTCCTCGACGAAGCTGTTCTCCTTGGCGCACACCTCCGCGAGGTAGTCGCGCAGCGTCCCCGGCGGCACCAGCCGGAACGGATAGTGGTGGGTGCGCGACCGGATGGTCCCGATGACCTTCTCGGGCTCCGTGGTCGCGAAGATGAACTTGAGGTGCTCCGGCGGCTCCTCGACCACCTTCAGCAGGGCGTTGAACCCCGCAGAGGTGACCATGTGCGCCTCGTCGATGATGTAGATCTTGTAACGACTCGACGCGGGCCCGAAGAACGCCTTCTCCCGCAGATCACGGGCATCGTCCACACCACCGTGCGAAGCGGCGTCGATCTCGATCACATCGATCGAGCCCGGCCCGTTGCGCGCCAGGTCCTGGCAGGACTGGCACTCCCCGCAGGGCGTGGGCGTCGGCCCCTGTTCGCAGTTCAGACAGCGGGCGAGGATGCGCGCGCTGGTCGTCTTGCCGCAGCCGCGCGGACCACTGAACAGGTACGCGTGATTGACCCGGTTGTTCCGCAGGGCCTGCATCAACGGCTCAGTGACATGCTCCTGACCGATGACCTCGGCGAACGACTCGGGGCGGTAGCGGCGGTACAGCGCAAGGGACGACACACATACGAGGCTATAGGGGCGGACCGACAACCGGCCCCGGGCCAGGCACACCACCGGCCCCGAGGGCACGACCACCCCGAAAACCCGGCGCCCCGGACACGTACCGAACGGTCCCGGAAACGCAAGGACCCCCCACGCACCCGCCAGAGCCAACCTACCCTTGCTGCCTTCCGGCCCTGGGGGAGTTCAGTCAGATAGCGCCACGTGAGGGGCTGACGCCCACCTTAGCCGATCCCCGCCCCCACAAGTCCACCTCCCCACCCCTCACACCCCCGCCGGAACCCCCTCGGGACCGCCGACGGGGAACGGGTTCGCGAGCACTCCTCAACGTCTTGTATTGTTTGCCCCGGAGGATTCGCCTAGTGGCCTAGGGCGCACGCTTGGAAAGCGTGTTGGGGGCAACCCCTCACGAGTTCGAATCTCGTATCCTCCGCCATTGCTCTCACCGGGCAATACGTCGAAGGCCCCCGCAGCTCGCTGCGGGGGCCTTCGACGTTGACCCGTTGAAGTTGTCTCCAGCAGTCGCCGGCACTCACCGACCACCACCACAGGGGAAGGACGTCCTCCTGCACCGGGACCCCGAGCGCGGAACCGGCACTCACGATCACTCGCTCGGGGCGGCGGCCTTCGCCGACTCCTGCTTGTCGGCATCGGCGAAGAGGAGGGTGGGTTCGGCGAGGATGTCCCGGCCTGCCTCGCTCTTGTAGACCTCGTCGACGCTGCCGAACCGGGCTAGTGCGTAGTCGAGGTCGAGCAGATCTGCAGCCCGCCGGACGGATGCTTCGTCGGGTCCCTCGATCTCGACGAAGGTGGGGAGGTCCGGCCAGGTGTCGAAATCGAAGGCGACTTCGCCCAGGCGCCACTCCTCGCGGTAGTTCTCCTGGTAGCGGACTTCGCGCAGGCCGACATTGCGGAGGATCTCGGCCATGGCGTGCAGGTCGGACACCTCGGTCTCGATCTCGGTGGTGCCGTCGATCCTCGTGGAGTCGGTGACCTGCTTCAGCGTGAGCGTGGAGCGGGTGCCCTCGTCCCTCAGGCGGACCCAGGCGCCGCCTTCGAGGGCGTCGTTCTCGAAGATCTTCCGGGTGAGGAGGGTGCGCGGAAATGCCTGGACTGCTCCGAGCGCCGTCAGTTTGGCCTGGAGGCCGTCGACGTCGATGGCGAGGAACTTGGCTTCGTACTCGTGCTTCATAGGTCCTTCTTCCCGTAGCTCTAGGAGGGGGTGGACGCACGGGCGGCGAGGAGGAGGCCCATGCGGTGGTTGTGGTCCTGCAACTGTCCGACGTGCGCCTGCTCGGTGAACTCGTTGGTCCGCAGAGTGAGCAGGACGTTCCAGTCCCCGATGAAGTAACGCCGCAGCTTCTCGGGAGATGTGTAGTGCTCCAGCACGTGATGGCGTTGCGTGAGGGGCATCATGAACTCCGCGCCGAACAGACCGCCGGGCCGGACCAGGTGCTGCATGCGGTCGACGAACTCGCCCAACGGCCGATGGTGGTTGGCACTGTAATGCCACGAGCAGCTCGTCCAGACAGCGTCACAGGGGGCAGTGACGAGGTCGGAAGCGAGGAAGTCCTCTTCCAAGACCTGGACACGGTCGTGAAGCCCTTCCTGCTTCAGCCGCTCGACCATCCCCATCGCGTGACCAGTTCTGTCACCAGGAAGTTGGACCTCGCCGCCGTGGAGGGCGAGCGGGTCGCGCTCGATGGCGATCACGCGGTAGCCGGCGGCGGCCAGGGGTACGACGAGTCTGCCGTCGCTCGCGCCGATGACCGTCACGGTGGAGTCAGGCTCCGTACGCTCCTTCAGCGCGGCGAGGAACTGAGGGAAGAAGGTGAGGGTGTGCCGCCACATGCTGGGTGTCTGCACTGGCTTGCTCTCCTTGCGGGTGGGTGCTCAGGACGGCTCGGAGGACCTCGTCAGGGGTGAGACCGGTGGTGATCACGCGCTGCATCGGGAACGAGGCGTAGGAATCGGTGATCTTGTCTGCGGTGATCTCGGCGAGGGCATCCCAACGCGAGACAGGCTTGTCGCGCCGGGCGAGTCGACGCTGGCGCTCGTCCGCCGCGCAGACGAGGTAGTGGGTGACGGGAAGCGGGCTGCCTCGCATCATGAACCGGCGACTCTGATCCGCAAGTTGCAGCGGGGTCTCGGGCCCAAAGTCAGTGACAGCTAGCACGTTCCCGAGTCAACGGCAGCGGGGCCGAGCGCGACTACCGAAGCACTTGCCACTCGCCTCTGGGGTGGCCGACCCGAGCGTGCTTCCGTGCGTCGCTTATGCGCCTGCCTATGGCAAGTCCCACACAGGAGACTGCCTCAGGTCTGAAGTTACTTGGCCTCTCAGCAAGGGGTATGGAGTGGCGTCTCAGTCCAGGTGCGGCGCACGCACCAAAGCTGGCACAGCGTGCCGGAACCTCGCAGTAGTCGGCACCTCTCGATGTGCGAAGCATCAAGGCACCTGGTCTGCCTACGGTGTCGCACAGCGCAAGGAGAAGGAAGCCAAGGCGAAGAAGCGCAAGATCCGCAAGAAACGGTAGGTACCGCTAGAGACCTCCGGGTGGGCCGCCGGCGCATTCTCATCCATAGTCTCGTTCGCAGCCGTACGCGGTCGTTCATCATCGCGGCAGACCTGCCCGTGACCTGGCGAGTGGACCCGTACGGACCAGGCTGAACGCGGACATGCAGAGTTGGAAAGCGTGTTGGGGGCAACCCCTCACGAGTTCGAATCTCGTATCCTCCGCCATTGCTCTCACCGGGCAATACGTCGAAGGCCCCCGCAGCTCGCTGCGGGGGCCTTCGACGTTGGCGGGTGCGGGTATCGCCCTACCAAGCCATCGGCACAGGCGAGGGCTCAGCAGGTCTCCCGGTAGGGGATCTTCGGCAGATGGGTTCTCCACTGTTCCGCCCCGAGTCCGCCCCCGGCTCGTACGCACACCAGCCGCGCGGCCCGCTGCGGATCGAGCACACCGAATTCCCGGTGCACCCCGCCCGGGGTCGCGACGCGCAGAGTGTTGCCGTCGTCGGAGAATCCGAGCCCCAGGATCCGGCCTTCGCCGGTCTGTATGAGCGTGCCCGGAGTGCCGGGTGAGGAGGTTTCCCAGACCCGCACGGAATCGTCCTGAGCTCCGACCGCAACGAAGGCGCCGTCGGCCGAGAAGGCGACGGCCGGCGCGTCGTGTCGCCCGTCCTGGTCTGACGGCGCAAGGACCGCGATGCGGTGTTGGCCGAAGCCGTCCCAGATCGTGACCCGGCCCTCCAAGGTGCTGACCGCCAGGTGGTTTCCGTCGTGGCTGAACCACGCGGACTGGACCCTGTCCTCTCCGTCCAGGCCGACGGATCCGCGGCCGGTGTCCAGGTCGTACCGTCTGCCGTTCGACGTGAGCAGAGCGGTCGCATCCGGTGTCAGGAACGCTGAGAACGTCTCCGTCTGCTTGCGCAGGAGACGGTCTCTGGTCTGCGCGGAGGCCCGCCACACCTCGACAACGCTCGGGGCGTCGTTCTGCCCGCCGATCGGCCGGTCGGTGGCGAAAAGCAGGGACGCGCCGTCCGCGCCCACGGCGATGGTCTGCGTAAGTTCCGGCACCTTGATCCGCGCGGTCTCGCGTTGTTGGTCGACGTTCCACAGGCGAACGTCGGAGTCTCCATATGCGACCGTACGGCCGTCCGACGAGAAGGTGACGTGGGGTGCTGTGTCACCAGGTGCCCGGCCCGGAAGGAGGATCCTCCTCCCGTCTCGTCCGTGCAGCTGGAACTCCCACTCCTGGCCGTGCCGCTGTGTTGTCACGGCCGTGTGTCCGTCCGGGCTGAACTCGGCCTGCTCGTAAGGCTGCTCCGATCCGGGAGTCTCCAGTACGGCGCGGACGTCGAGCGTCTTCACGGTGTTCGTCCCGCCGACGACGAAGCGCAGTGCTCCATCTGCTGGACTGATCCGCGGCTCGATGGCGTCGGACGCTTCCGGTGTGTAGGTCGTCAGCGGGTGGTTCGGGCGCGCGGTGTGCCACAGGGCGATACCGCCTTGGAGGGTCGCGGCGTACGCGCCGTCGGTGCTGAACGACACCTCCGGCCTGTCCTTGCCACCTGTTTTGATCACGGGGCGCTCCCGACCGTTCCGTATATCCCAGGTACGGACTCCGCCTTCCACCGGGACGGCGATGGCGCGGCTGTCGGGCAAGAAAATGAATCGGGCGCCCGCGTCGCACAGCTCGCGATCAGCCTCATGGGGCCAGGTCGCGGGCAGTCGGCGCTTCGATTCGATGTCCCAGACAGACAGTCGGGTGCCCTCGTATGCGCAGGCGGCCAAGAGCTTCCCGTCCGGGCTCAGCTGGGCGACTGAGCCGTCACCCTCGCGTGCCCTCGACGTGAACACGACCCGGCCTGTCGTCACGTCCCACACCTGCACTCTGGCTCTGTTCTCCTCGTGATCCTTGTCCTCGGTGATGAGGAGCCGCCCATCGGGGCCGAACTCTGCTTGTGGGTAGTCCCCGTGAAGGACATCGAGTCGCCGCGACCGCCGCCCGTCGCGCAGGTCCCGTACAACGACGGTGCCCCGGCTGTCGAGGTACGCAACCCGTCCGGCATCGCTGCTGACTGCGAGGACTGACGCGAAGGCATCGCCCGGGATCTTTACCGCGCCCAGCGAGCGGCCGGTACCCGCCTCCCACTGGTACACCCGGTCCCTGCCGACCTTTGTCAGGATCCGGCCGTCCGAGCTGAGCCGGCCCTGCGATTGCATGTCTCCCGTGCCGTCGCTCGGTGTGAACGATGACTGCTCGCGCTGGGCAGCGGCGTCCCGCACCGCCTCACGCGTTTCCGGTACGTCCGCAATCCGCCAGGAGGCCACACTCAATCGCATGGCCAGGCGCGGGTCCGATGCGCGCAGGGCTGTCGCGACGCCGACGATGCGGCGGGCCTCCGCCTCGTCGCGGCGGCGGTCGTTGACGCGGCTCTGCTGCCAGGCCGCCGTTCCCGCGACCGCTGCCAGGCAGATCAGCAGGGCCAGGGCCGAGATCAGGACGCGGCGTCGGCGGGTACCCCGCATGCGTGTCCGGAGCGCCTGCTCGTGGGCGGCCAGGCTCGCGAGGTGAAAGTCGCCTTCCAGGGCCGTCAACTCACCGGTAGCTCTCTCGTGCTCCCCCCTGCCCGGATCACCGAACTTGTCCCGGTCACCGAACGCCTCACGAGCCGCAGAGAGTCGCACGCCCCGGAACAATGCTCCGGGGTCCCGATCCAGCGCCTCCCACGCACGGGCCGCCTCCGTCAGCGCCCGGTGCAGGCGCAGCCGCTCTCGGTCGGTCTCGATCCAGCCGCGCAGCCGTGGCCAGGCCGTGAGCAGAGCTTCGTGGGCGAGGTCGACCGTGGCGCCGTCGATGGTGAGCAATCGGGCCCGCACCAGTTCCTCCAGGACTGCCGAATCGGCAAGTACCGGTGGAAGTTCGGAACGTTCCACGGGCCTGCGGGTGTCCTGTGTGCCATCACCTGGGGCAACCATGCGCAGCAGTAGTCGGCGGGCGACCGCGGCCTGCTCGTCGGTGAAGCCGGCGTACACCGCCTCTGCGGTGTGGGCGATGGCGCCGCGCACTCCACCGATCGCGTCGTACGCCTGCTCGGTGAGCGTCTTGCCACGGCGTCGGCGCCAGACTTCGAGGAGGGCGTGTGCCATCAGCGGCAGACCGCCAGGGCGGCTTTCGATGTCGGCGACGATGCGGGCGGTCAGCGCCCTCTCCACGATGAGACGGGCGCGTTGGGCCGGCCCGATGACGGCCTCCCTGAGCTGGGCGGACGTCATCGGGCCGATGAGGAGCGTGGCGGATCGTAGGGCGTCGGCGAGCGGACCGTGCTCGGCACAGCGGCCGTAGAAGTCAGCGCGTACGGCGATGACGACGCGCAGCCGGCTCTCGGGGGCGCGGGCTGCGAGCAGCGCGTCGACGAACCGGGCGCGAGCGGAGTGGTCGTGGCAGAGCGTGAACAACTCCTCGAACTGGTCGATCAGGACGATCGTGTCGCCCTCTTGAGGAGCGTCCGATGCGAGCAGGGAGGGATCGGGGCGGTCCGACGGGGTGATGACACGGACGACGGCGGGTCTGCGCCGTGGATCCTCTTCATTGCGCAGGGCCGGTACGAGCCCCGCGCGCAGCAGGGACGACTTGCCGCTTCCGGAGCCGCCCACCAGAGCGACGATGCGGTGGCGGGCGATGGCGGCGGCCAGTTCCGCTACGAGTTCGCCGCGCCCGAAATAGTTGTCCCGGTCGTCGGGCTCGAACCGGGCCAGGCCCTTGTAGGGAGAGGCCGCCACATCCTCTTCGCCCTCGGCTTCCTCTGCTTCCTCGGCAGCATTCGCGGTTGCCGCCCGCCAGCGCCGCTCCCAGTCCGCCTCGTCGCCGCCGCACGCCCGCACGTAAGCGAGCAGAACGGGCAGAGTCGGAACCCGCTCACCGGAAGCGGCGGCGGAGAGGGTCGGGGCCGAGAAGCCGACGCGCTCGGCCATCGCCCGATATGTGGGTCCGCCCGCTTCCCCACGCAACTTCCGCAGCTCGTATGCGAGGCGTGGGGCGGCACCCGCCGCCGGGTCGAGCGGCTTCTCCCGACGCCCCATCGGTGGCTCCCCCCGTCGTGCGACGCGCGCCCCACAACCAACCGGTCGCCCCCGTCAGCCCCACGACCCTATCCGGCCGGTGTTACTGCTGTTCGGCGTCCTGACGGAAATTGATTGGCCCCCGGAACGGGGACTGCGCATCAATTCCCCGGCGGCTGGACTCGACCTGTCCCACTCGTCGAGCCCTGCCGGAGTCAGCCATCGCCAGCGTCCAGCCCCCCACGCTCCTCACACAGTCGCGCACCACGCCCGCTCCCCGTGCGACAGCGGCCCTCGGCCGACGGTGCGTTGTGGGCGTGCCGGCGTTGCTGGCTCTCATGCTGGGTCTCTGGGGCCTGCGGCGCGATGGTGCCGTCTGGCATGACGAGGCCGTGACCATCGGACTGGCGAGTCGCGAACTTCCCGATCTGTGGCAGACGCTGGAACACATCGACGCGGTGCACGGCCTCTACTACCTGCTGATGCACTGCCTGTTCGGCGTCTTCGGTACGGACGTCGTCGTGCTGCGGCTGCCCTCGGTGCTCGCCGCAGCGGCGGCCGCCGGTGGTGTCGCGATGATCGGCCGTCACCTGGCAGGGCCGCGTGCCGGGCTGTGCGCGGGCATCGTGTTCGTCGCTCTGCCAGGGGTGCAGCGGTACGCGCAGGAGGGCCGCTCGTACGCGCTGGTGTGCGCCCTTGTCGTCTGGGCGACCTACGCCTTGGTGCGAGCGGTCGAGCGCGATCGGCGTAGCGCGTGGGCGGCGTACACGGCGCTGCTGCTCACGGCCTGCTTGGTGCACGAGTTCGCGGTGCTCGCATTGGCCGCGCATGCCCTGGTGGTGCCGCGCGCGATGCGCCGGACCTTCGTGGCGGCGGCTGTGTGCGTCTTTGTGGGGCTCGCCCCGCTTGTGCTGGTGAGTATGCGGCAGTCCATCCAGGTGGGTTGGCTGGACGCCACGAAGCCTGACGAGTACGCCCACTTCTCACTCATGGTGGGCGTGGCCCTGGCGGCGGTATGGATCGCCACGGCGGGCCGACGGAGCCGCAGCACCGCGTGCGAGCGCCGGCTGGTCGTCCTCGGTCTCGGCCTGTTCCTCGCGCCAACCGGACTCCTGATGCTCCTGTCCCTGGCCAAGCCGCTGTACCTGGACCGGTACGTGCTCTATGGCGTCGCGGGGATCGCGCTGCTGCTCGGCGCCGCGTTCGACCGGGTGCTGCGACGCGGGCGCATGATCCGCGCGGGCGCGGTCGTCTCGGCCGTCACCGCCTGCGTGGCACTGGTGCCGACGGCCCTGGACCTGCGCACTCCCGCGAGCCGTTCGGACGACATGACCGCGCTCGCCGCCGCCCTGCGCGAGACCGTCCGGCCCGACGACGGCGTGGTGTACCTGTCCGTGAAGCGCAGGGCCTGGGAACTCGCCGAGCCCGGGAGGCCCGTCCCGGATGTGGATCTGGCAAGGGCACGCGACCCGCTCACTTCGCACAGCCTGTACGGCACCGAGGTGGCCCCCGGCCAACTGCGCGCTCGAATGCTCGCTCGCCACCGGATCGTCGTCGTCGCCTCACCATCGGGCGTGGCGGTGGAGGACAATGCCACGGTCCGGGTGAAGCGGGACACGCTCGCTGACCACTTCGAGGCGTGCGGCAAGCGCACGGTCGACGGTTCGGTGATCACGGTGTACGCGCGCCCCGGCCGCTGCTGAGGCCGGGGCCGGGGCCGCGAGGATCTCGCGGATGCCCGACCCTCGCCTCGCACCTCTTCCGAACCGGTGGTTCCGGAGGCCGTCGGCGCCGTGGTGAACCACCCCACGCTTCGGCCTCCCGGTCGGTCGCATTCGGCGTGGCCGGCACCGGACGGTAGGCCGACTCCTTGCGTCACCACGGAAGCAGCTGGGTATATCCAGCGAGATATACTTTTCATGCGAGCCGATATCAGCGGAGGTACTCAATGAGTCGCACAGTGATCGACCTCGACGACGAGCTGCTGGCCGACGTGGCTCAAGCGTTGGGGACCGGCACCAAGAAGGAGACGGTCAACAGCGCTCTGCGCGAGGTACTTGAGAACCGCCGACGGGCGCTTGCCCTCACTCGGCTGCGGGCCACGGCGAGCGAGGGGGGCTTCGACCTGGAGCTCTTCGAGGACAAGAGGAACTACCGGCGGTGAGTGCGGCACAGTTCCTGATCGACACCAGTGCGCTCGCCCGGTTCCTCCGCGGCGACGCCGAACGGTTCGGCTGGGACCAGGCCGCTTCGGCCGGGCTCATCGCGACGTGCCCCGTCACCGACCTGGAGTTCTTCTACAGCGCCCGCTCCGCCGCAGACCGTGCGCGCGGCATTGAGGACCTGCAGTCGCTCTTCGGCTGGGTGCCCGTCGACGACCGTGCGTACGATCGCGCTTGGCAGGTGCAGGAGCTGTTGACCGAGCGTGGTCAACACCGCAGCGCCGGAGCAGTCGACCTCGTCGTTGCCGCCACCGCCGAACTCCAGGGACTGACCCTCCTGCACCGCGACCACGACTTCGCATGCATTGCCGCCGTCACCGGCCAGGCCATGCAGTGGTACGGCCCGGAAGCCGGTAAATGAACGCCGGCGTGGTCCCGATTCCGCTCTCATTCACTGCGGTACACCCCAATCCGGCGAGCAAGTAGCCGCCGCCTGTCCCACAGGTCAGGCCCGTACTTCGGGCGCAGCCCGTTCCGGCGCAGGTCGGGTACTCGTGGTTCAGGTCCACGTCGGACCGGTGCGGCTCCATGTCGCGGTCCGGTCAGTGGGAGGGCTGGTGGATGTGGCGGTCCTGGCCCGCGCCGTGGCCGGCGAGCGCCGTGGCGAGGCCGAGGGCGGCCAGGGCGGTGAGCGGGAGGGTCCAGCTGTGCGTGGTGTCGTGCAGGATGCCGAGGAGGAGGGGTCCGGCCGCTGCCACGAGGTAGCCGATGGACTGTGCCATGCCCGCCAGTGCGGCGGCTTCGCCGGAGGTGTCGGCGCGCTGGCTCTGGAAGGTCAGGGCGAGGACGAGGGAGGCGCCGCCGCCGAGGCCGAGCAGGGTGCAGGCCAGGACGGACAGCGCGGGGGCGGCGACCAGTACGGTGAAGCCGCCCGCCACCAGGACCGAGGCCCCGGCCGCGGTCCAGCGCTGGTCGTGCCGGCCCCGGGTGAGCAGGGGCAGGAGGCTGCTGGCCGCCAGGGAGACCACCTGGTAGTAGAAGAGCATCCATCCGGCCGTGGTGCTGCTCGTGCCCCGGTCGGTCAGGATGCTGGGCAGCCACGCGATGGCGGTGTAGAAGGCCAGGGACTGCAGGCCCATGAAGAGGGTGACCTGCCAGGCGAGCCGTGACCGCCATGGCACCGGGCTGTGGGCCCCGGCGGTGGTGGACTCCTGCGGCTTGTCGCCTCGCATCCGGGGCAGCCAGGCGAGGAAGGCCGCGACGGTGAAGGCGACGCCCCAGGCCAGCGCGGTGTGCCAGGAACCCGGCACGGTGTGGGCCAGCGGCGCGGAGACCCCGGAGGAGACCGCGGCCATGAGGCCCATGACGGTCACGTAGAGGGCGCTGACAGCCTGGATGCGGTGTGCGGGCACGTTCCGCCTGATCAGAGCGGGAAGCAGTACGTTGCCGAACGCGATGGCGGCGGAGAGGATCACCGTTCCGGCGAACAGGCAGATGACGGAGGGAAGGGAGCGGACCACCGTCCCGACGGCCAGCACACCGAGCGCCGCCACGAGCAGGCGTGCGCTGCCCAACCGGTGGGAGGCGCGGGCGACCAGGGGTGACGTCGCGGCGAACGTCAGCAGCGGCAGGGTGCTCAGCAGCCCGCCCCAGCTCGACGTCAGTCCGCTGCCCCGCTCGATCTCCGGCAGCAGGGCGCCGACACCGGTGAGGGTGGTACGCAGGTTCGCCGCCACGAGGCAGATGGCGATGACGAACCCGAGCGGCACGGCGGGCCGGGCGGGCTCGGGCGTCGGTGATCCGGGCCGGGCGGGCTCGGGCGTCGGTGATCCGGAGGCGGAGTGCCTGCGGGGCGTCGGGGCCGGCCGGGTGCTCATCGGTCCTCCGCCGCTCGTCGCGTACGGGGCTCGTGGTCGCGGGTGAGCTGGACGATCGCTGCCGCGGCCTCGCGGGCGCCGTCCTGCTCCCTGGACTCGATCGCGTCCACGAGCCGCCGGTGCAGAAGCGCGTGCTCCTCGGCGTGGACGGTGTCCCAGGGCAGGCCCCCCAGGGATGAGGTGAGCGCCGTACCGAGGTGGTCGTACACCTCGATCAGCAGGTCGTTCCCGCTCGCCCGGACCACAGCCCGGTGGAACAGCGCGTCGACGCTCGTGGCTGCGGCGGTGTCCTCGCCGGCGCAGGCCGCGTCCGCGTCGGCCAGCAGCTCCCGCAGCTGCTGCAACTGGCTCTCGCTGCGGCGCAGGGCCGCGGTTCCGGAGGCGTACTCCTCCAGCACGGTCCGCAGCTCCAGCACGTTGTCCCGCTGCGCGGAGCTCGCCCGCCGCACCATGACCGACTGGAGCTCGCTCGACGAACGGACGTAGGTGCCGTCCCCGGCCCGGGGCTCCAGCAGGCCCAGGTGCACCAGTGCGCCGATCGCCTCCCGCAGCGTGCTGCGTCCGACCCCGAGCTCCTCGATGAGGGCCTGCTCCGCCGGGATCCGTGTCCCCACCGGCCACCCGCCCGACTCGATGTGCGAGCGGAGACTGTCCACGAGCTGAGCGGACAGGCTGGCCGTCCGCCGCGGTGCGCTGATGCGTTTCATGCAGGCACCGTACACAAACATCAGACATTTGAACATCGGCGCCCCGGACCGGTCAGGCGGTGGGGCCGAACTGGGCTGTGAAGCGGGCGGTGAACAGGTCCGCACCCTTGTGTTCGGAGACCATCGCGGTCGGGGCGGCGACCGGACCGTCGGGAGAAGGCAGTTGGCCGACACCGCCCTTCGTGCCGAGCGGGAGCAGGATCGTGGGGAAGGGCAGCGGCCGGTACGTGGCCGTGGGCCGCTCGCCCCTCAGCCGGGCGGTGATGTTCTTGACGACCACCTCGGCGTGCCGCATCGCGTAGCCGGCCATCTTGACCTCCGCGACGTCGGTGACGTCGCCGACCGCGTAGACGTTCTCGTGGCCCTCGACGTTGAGGAACTCGGTCACGGGGACCTGGCCCTGCGGCGTACGGGTGGTGAGCCTGCCGTCCGCGAGGTAGTCGCTGTTGGTGCGCGTCCCGTAGGCACGGAACCAGATGTCGGCGGCGATCTCCTCGCCACCGCTGGTGGTGACGGTGAAGGCCCCGGCCACGCCGGGCTCGGTTCCCGGCGACTCCTTGAGGGCGATCCCGAGACGCAAGCCGATGTTCAGCGCCTCCAGCTGGCCGCGCAGGTCCTCGACCACCTCCGGCACGACGCCGGGGAGCAGTTGCTCGGCCGGGTCGGTGACCGTCACCCGCTTGTCCGGCCAGACTTCCCGGATCTCCGCGGCCAGTTCGAGCCCGACCGGACCCGCGCCGAGGATCAGCACCTTGTCGGCCCCGCGCAGCTCCTCGTGCGTGCGCCGCAGGTCACCGAGGGCCTCGCCGACCGAGTCGGAGGCGGGCTTGGCGGGGTAGGAGTAGCTGGAGCCGGTGGCCAGCACCACGTAGTCCGCGGCTACACGCTCACCCGAGGCCAGGGTGACGCCGTCGCCGTCGACCGAGGCCGCGCGGTCGCGTATCACCTTGCCCTTCGTGAGCAGCGTCTCGAAGGGGAAGAACATGTTGCCCGCCCAGTCGGGCCGGGTCAGCGCACGCAGCGAAGCGGCCGCGTTGACGAACGCGTCGCGGGGGTCGATCAGGACGACATCCGCCTCGGACTCCAGCGCCTTGGCGACCGCAACGCCCCCATAGCCTCCACCGATGACCGCGACAGTACGACTCATGACGGCACACTCCACAGAAAGAAAGGGTTGCAGTTCGTGCTACGAACAATATTAGTTCGTAGTGCGAACTGCAACCCTCATTCGGAGGACGCGGCGACAGTGGCCTCAGCTCTCGCGGTCGACAGGGGCCCGTTCCTCCTGCGCCGCGAAGACCACCGGAACCTCGTTGTCCAGCACGACGCGGCCGAGCAGTCCGGCGAGCGCGTCCCGCTCGACCGGCCCCAGGCTCGGGAGCAACTCCTCGACCCTCCGGCAGGTCTCGTCGTAGAACTCCCGGACCAGCCTGGCCCCTTGGGGGGTGAGCGCGACACGTACCGAGCGCGTATCCCGCGCGTCCGCCTCGCGCCGGACCAGGCCGTTGCGCTCGGTGCGGTCCACCAGGCCGGTGAGGCTCGACTTGGCCAGCCGCAGCATCGCCCCCAACTCGCTCATGCCGTACGGCCTCGGCATCAGCACGCACAGCAACTGGCCCTGCTGCGGCGGCAATCCGAATTTCCGGGCGGACTCCGCATACACCGAGTTCACCAGGAACGACGACCGCACCAGCGCGGCCACAATCCCGATCTGGTCACTATCACGCTTATCCACTCCCCCAGAGTAGCACCGGAAATCCTGACAATTCGCGCCACGAACTATTGACGCCAGGGGTCCGTCAGGGGTCCGCCAGGGATCTGCCAGGGGGCAGGCAGAGGGCAAGCGGCCCGCCCTGTTCCGGTGGCCGGCGCGTGCCGGATGATGGGAGGAGCGGACGTGAGGGGCAACGCAGTGGCAGACAGTGGATCCATCGGCTCCGAGCCGGGCCTTCGGCCCGACTCCGGCAAGCCCGACACCGGCAAGCCCGACTCCGGCAGGCCCGACTCCGGCAGGCCGGACTCCCGCAGGGGTGCGAGGCGGCGGCGGGGCTCTTCGGTGCGGCGGGTGGGGGTGGTGCTGCTCGTCCTGCTCGTTCTGTGTCTGCCGCCCTGGTGGTCGCTGTTCGCCTCCGGGGCGGACTGGCCGTTCCCGGTCTTCCTGGCCGGCACGGTCGTCCTCGCCGCCTGGATGGTCTCGTTCCCCTTCCTGATGGTCGCGGGCCACGGGCGACGGCGCTCCGACCGGGCCGCCCGGATCGCGGACACGAGTCTCGGGATGATCTGGGTGCTCTTCACCTGGTCCGTGCTGGGCGGCTTGGTGGAGCTCGTGCTGATGGGGCTCGGCGTCGGCGGCACCGGCCGGGCCAGGGCCGTTTCCGTGGCCGTCGCCGTGGTCTCGGCCGGGCTGCTGGCCTGGGGCCACTACGAGGCCATGCGGGTCCCCCGGGTGAAGCGGCTGGACGTCCGGGTCCCGAGGCTCGGCGGCGGTCTGGACGGGACGCGGGTCGTCGTGCTGGCCGATACGCACTACGGGCCGATCGACCGGGCGGGCTGGTCGGCCCGGGTGACCGAGGCGGTCAACGCGCTCGACGCGGACGTCGTGGTCCACGCAGGTGACATCGCCGACGGCACCCCGGTCCAGCGCCGGGAGCAGTCCGCGCCGCTCGGGGCGGTCCGGTCCCGGCTGGCCAAGGTCTACGTCACCGGGAACCACGAGTACGGCAGCGAGGCCCAGGGCTGGCTGGACCGGATGGCGGAACTGGGCTGGGAGCCGCTGCACAACCGCCATGTCGTGGTGGAGCGCGACGGAGACTCCCTCGTACTGGCGGGCGTGGACGACGTGACCGCGGAGTCCTCCGGCCTGGCCGGTCACAGCGCGAACCTGCTCGGCGCGCTGGCCGGGACGGACCCGGACCAGCCGGTCCTGCTCGTCGCCCACCAGCCCAAGTTCGTCCCGCAGGCCGCCGCCGCCGGCATCGACCTGCAGATCTCCGGGCACACCCACGGCGGCCAGATCTGGCCGTTCAACTTCCTCGTCCGGATCGACCAGCCGGTGGTGAGCGGCCTGAGCCGGCACGGGGAGCGCACCCAGCTCTACACCAGCCGGGGCACCGGCTTCTGGGGCCCGCCCTTCCGGGTCTTCGCCCCGAGCGAGATCACGCTGCTGACCCTGCGCTCGGGCGGCACACCGACAGCCGGGTAGCGCACCGGGACACCCCGCCAGGAGCCTGCGCGGGCTTCACCAGGAGCCTGCGCGGGCTTCACCAGGAGCCTGCGCGGCTGTCGGCGACAGCGACGCCGGGAGGCACCATCGGGCCCGGCCGCCGGGACGGTTCCCATCGCTCGGCCCCCCAGGCGAACCGCCGTGCCGCGCCGGACGTCGTACTGATCATGATTGACGATGCGCAGGAACTGGCCGATGACTGGGAGTCGATTCGGCAGGGGTACTACCTGGGGGAGCATGACGAGACCGTGCTGAGCTGTGCGGAACGGCTCGACGCGGCACGGGCTGCCGTGCCCCGGGACCCGGACGCGACGGCGTTCTTCACGCTGGGGCTGGTGTTGATGTACGGCCACGCGATATGGGACGCGGAACCGGAGGTCGCGGACCGCGCCTCGGTGGCGCTGCTGGCCGTTGCCTCGGATCCGGGCCTGGCGAACGGTGCGTGCGACCACCCGGCCCACCCCTGCGACGACGGCGATCCGGACGGGCAGTTGGAGTCCTTCGGCATGCTGCTGTCGCTGCTGGCCGGGGATTCTGAGTACCGGTGGGAAGACCTCGACGAGGCGGGCGAGGACCCTGACCGCGGCGCCCGATGGCGCTGCCCGCACAACGTGGCCGGCTTCGCCCGGTGGGCCGGTGCGGCGATCCGTGACAGGTCCCGCTCCGACGAAGCGGATCGCTGAGGCCCCCGCCCGTCCGGGCACTCAGCACCGCCCGGACGCGCTCAGCACCGCCCGGCCGCTCAGCACCGCCCGGCAGCCCCCTCGCCGCCCGGAGCACCGCCCTACGCGTCGCGGCAGGCGGCGAGGAGTGTGGTCAGGCGTCGGGCGGGCGCGCCGCCCCGCGTCACATGGCAGCGGGCCGCGGGAGCCACAGCTGTGGGAGCCGTGGCCGTGCGGTCAGTGGCCGCCGGTGAGTTCGCCGCTGAGCCGGTCGTGGATCCGGGCGCTGGGCTGGTTGAGGCCGATGATCTCGACGGTCTTGCCACGCTGGGCGTACTTGGTCTCGATCGCGTCGAGCGCCGCGACGGAGGAGGCGTCCCAGATGTGGGTGGCCGTCAGGTCGATGACGACCCTGTCGGGGTCGGTGGCGTACGCGAACCGGGTGACCAGGTCGTTGGAGGAGGCGAAGAAGAGCTCTCCGGTGACCGAGTAGACGACCTGGGTGCCGTCGGGGTCGACGACGGCGGTGACGTCGGCCAGGTGGGCGACGCGCCTGGCGAAGACGACCATGGCGGTCACGGTGCCGACGACGACGCCGATCGCGAGGTTGTGGGTGGCGACGACGCAGGCCACGGTGATGGCCATGACGGCGATCTCCCCGGCGGGCATCCGCTTCAGGGTCTTCGGGGCGATGGAGTGCCAGTCGAAGGTCGCGAAGGACACCATGACCATGACGGCGACCAGCGCGGCCATGGGGATGTCGGAGACGACCGGGCCGAAGACGATGCAGAGCACCATCAGGAACGAGCCCGCCAGGAACGTCGACAGGCGGGTGCGGGCGCCGGAGACCTTCACGTTGATCATCGTCTGGCCGATCATGGCGCAGCCGCCCATGCCGCCGAGGAAACCGGTGACGATGTTGGCGACGCCCTGGCCGATCGACTCCCGGGTCTTGGAGGAGTGGGTGTCGGTGATGTCGTCGACCAGCTTGGCCGTCATCAGCGACTCCATCAGCCCGACCAGCGCCATCGCGAGCGCGTAGGGGGCGATGGTCGTCAGCGTGTCCAGGGTGAAGGGCACATCGGGCAGGCCCGGTACGGGCAGGGCGGACGGCAGCTCGCCCTTGTCCCCCACGGTCGGCACCGCGATCCCCGCGGCGACCGTGATCACGGTGAGGATGACGATGGACACGAGCGGGGCCGGGATCACCCGGGTGACCTTCGGGAAGAACACCATCAGGGCGAGGCCGCCGGCGAGCAGCGGATAGACGGGCCAGGGCACGTCGTGCATCTCGGGGACCTGGGCCGTGAAGATGAGGATGGCGAGGGAGTTGACGAACCCGACCATCACGCTGCGGGGCACGAACCGCATCAGCTTCGCGATGCCGAGCGCGCCCAGGACGATCTGGAAGGCGCCGGCCAGGATCACCGCCGCGACCAGGTAGCCGAAGCCGTGCTCGCGGTTGAGCGGGGCGATGACCAGGGCGACGGCGCCCGTCGCGGCGGAGATCATCGCGCGGCGGCCGCCGACGACCGAGATCGTCACGGCCATGGTGAAGGACGCGAACAGGCCGATCGCCGGGTCGACCCCGGCGATGACGGAGAACGAGATCGCCTCGGGGATCAACGCGAGCGCGACCACCAGCCCGGCGAGGATCTCGGTGCGCCAGACCTTCGGGTCGCGCATCCAGTCGGGACGCAGACCGCGCAGCCGCGCGGCCGGGGACAGTGCGGAGGAAGTCAAGAGAAGCGGAACCTGTCGTGCTCGGGCCCGCCCGGAGCCACCAAGGGGCGTGCGGAAGGGCATGGGGCGTGTGGGGCGGCATGGGGCGTGCGGGACGGCATCGCGTGCGGGGCGGCGCGAAGAGCCGGGGCGGAGAGCCCGGACGGAGCGCCGGGGTCGAGTACCGGCGTCCGGGGGCGTCATCGGTCCCGGAACGGCTTTTGGTTTGTGGCGGATCCGTCCCGCACCATGAACACGCGACAGCGGTGGATCAACCCTGACAGCCGCACACTCTACTCTAACGTTACGGTAGAGATCGCCAGACGAGGAAGGCGCCCGTGTGAGCAGCGAGCACATGCAGATCGGCGAGGTCGCCGCGCGGACCGAGCTGTCGCTGCGCACCATCCGGCACTACGAGGAGACCGGCCTGGTCATCCCCTCGGCCCGCTCCCGGGGCGGATTCCGTCTCTACACCGAGACCGACGTCGCCCGCCTGATGGTGATCCGCCGCATGAAGCCCCTCGGCTTCACCCTCGACCAGATGCGGGACCTCCTCGACGCCACCGATCACCTCGACGCGGTCCCGCCCCCGGCCGGCGCCGAGCGCGAGGAACTCCTGGGGCGGGTACGCCACTTCGAGCAGGCCGCCGCCGAGCGCGTCGCCGACCTGCGCAAGCAGCTGGGGCGGGCCGAGGAGTTCGCCGGCACCCTGCGCGCCCGGCTGGGCGAGGACGCGCCCACTCACCCCTGACGCGTACAGGGCACCCCTGGGGCGAGGCGCCGCGCTCGAACCCCGGCCTGGGAAGCACCACGGGAACCAGGGCACCCCTGGGGCGAGGCGCCGCGGCCGGGCGACGCCCGTGCGGCGGCGCGCGCCACCACGTGGGCGACCTCCCTTCGTACCGGGTCCAATCCCCCGCTCCCGGCAGAAACCCGAGTTCTCGCCAAGTCCGTCTCTCGCGCCCCCTCACGCCCCTTCGCGCACCAATGAGCCCGGCCCTGCCCGCATGTGGCCCCTGACCTCATGGTCCGGGGTGGGCGCCGGGTGCCGGGGGGCCACCGCGCGCGCACGGACCACCGGGCGAGTGAGAGAGGCACGACAGAGAGTGGCGGCACCCAGGCCGTCCAACTGGCACTTCTGCTGTTACCGGTCGGTATATGCGATGTGGCGTGAACCACACCCTTGAAGACGGCGCTCTGGGAGCATCAACGCCTATCAAAATCAGCCGTCCGGACCTGCCGCGGGGGGAGGGGCCATGGGGCTGCTCGGCAACGACCTGGCATTCGCGCGCGCCCTGACGGCCCACGAGCACGAGAACGTCATGGCCCTCGGCAACCGCAAGCTCTACGCGGCCGATACCCATCTCCTGTCGGAGGGGGACCGGTCCGGTCACGTCATGATCATACTTGAGGGCTGGGTGACCGTTTCCGTGGCTACGGACCGTGGCGCCACCCGGTTGATACTCGGCCTGCGCGGACCCGGCGAACTCCTGGGCGAAATGGCGGCGTTGGACAGCCATCCCCGTAGCGCCACCGTGCGGGCGCTGGGGCCCGCCGCGGCGCAGGTCATCCCGGGGGACGCGTTCCGCCGCTTCCTCGCCCAGCACCCCCGGGTCAGCGGACTGGTGATACGTCAGCTCACCTTCCGGCTCCGCAGCGCCGACCAGGAGCGGTCCGCGCTCGCCTCGCTCACCGTTCTGCAACGCCTGGCCGTGCGGCTCACCGAACTCTCCCGGGCCGAACCCGCCGGCCCCTACACGCCGTCCGCGCCGCGGCCGCTGCCCGCCGGCACCGTCGTCCACCTGGCCCAGGACGAGCTGGCCGCCACCGTCGGAGCCACCCGGGAGGCCGTCGCCAAGGCGCTGCGGCTGCTGCGGGACCAGCGCATCGTGCGGACCGGGACCCGGCAGGTCGAGATCCTCGACCCCGAGCTGCTCGCACTGCTCGCGGACGGTCATCAGGAGTAACTCCCCGCCTGTCGTGTGTAAACGACTACAGACGGCCCTCGTCCCGGGCCCGAGGCTGATGGGGGACGGCACAGCGACCAGGAACAGGGGCACGAGGTGGACCACGACGTGACGGATGTCGCCGAAGCGCGCTACGAGCTGGTGATCAGCGTCGACGCCAGACGTTCCGGCGAGTACGACGACATCGAGAAGACCCGGATGCGTGCCCGGATCTACCGGGTCCTGGAGACGGCGTTCACCCACACCAAGGTCGCGCGGGACTCCCTGCACCTGGAGGACAGGGGCGACGGCGTGCTGGTCTCGGTGTCCGGACAGGTCCCGGTCTCCAGACTGCTCGGCCTGTGGATGGTGGAGGTCCACGAGAAGCTGCGGGACGAGAACCGCGCCCTGCGCGTACCCCTGGGGCTGCGGGTGGGCATGCACGTCGGGCCGGTCCGGCACGACGACCGGGGCATCGCCGGACGCGCCGTCGACCTCGCCTGCCGCCTCGCCGACTCCACCGTCGCCCGGCAGTTGCTGGACGCCGAGCGGGCCGATCTCGTGCTGGCCGTCTCCGGTTCGCTGTACGAGGACGTGGTCAGCGGCGGCGGCAAGTTCATCGAGCCCGCCCGCTACTCCGCCGCCCGGCTGGAGCTCAAGGAGGGCCCGGTCACCGCCTGGTTCCACCTTCCCGGACGGCCCGCCCCGGACATGCCCGTCGCCCCGGCCGCCCGCCCGGACGCGGGCGATACAGATATCAGCGACGTGAACGACGCGGACGACGTGAATGACGCGGACGACGCAGACCGCACCTTCGACCCCGGTGACGTCGATGACCCCAGTGACGTCGGTGAACTCGGCGCTCGCTACCACGTACAGGGCGACATGTCCCAGCACTCCGGCAACGTCTACCAGCAGCCCGTGCACATCGGCCGTACCACCGGCGACGCCGGCCGTCGGAAGGGCTGATCCCCGTGAGCGACGAGGAACAGGCGGACGGCCCCCCGGACAACGCGCCCCCAGAAGCCGTCGACAGGGACGGCGGCCGGGGCAAGGACAGGGAGAAGGAAAGAGAAAGGGGCGGGGACCGGGAGAAGCGCGGGGAGAAGGAGAAGGGCAAGGACGGCAAGCCCTCCCCCGAAGAGCCGAAGGACGACGGCAACAGCGATAGGGAGTCCGACGACGACGCGGACGAGAAGGAGTCGGAACGGGAGCGGGCCGCCGGGCGGTTCAGGGAGCACACCCGCAACCCCCTCGCGGAGGAGCAGGGCGAGGGTGGTGCCACCAGCCTCGCCGCCGCCTCGCGGACCCACGGCGACGCCCGGCAGATGTTCAGCAGTGGCCGGGACCTGCACAGCTTCGACCGTACGCACATCGGCCGCGCCCATATCGGTGACACCTACGTCCAGTTGGACCCGCGCCGTGCGGGCATGCGCAGCGGGCCCGTACCCGCGGAGGAGCTGCGCAGGCTCCGCCGGGCCCATGTGGCGCCCGACGGATACCGGCGGCTGCGCAACGCGCTCACCGCGCGGCGGCTGCTGGTCCTCGGCGCAGCGCCCGGCACCGGCCGTACCAGTACGGCGCTCTCACTGCTGGACGACGTCACCAACTCCGAGGTGACGGACGCGCATACGGGCTCGGACCCGGACACCGGGACCCCGTCCGAAGCCCGGGTGTGCCGGGTCGATCCGGACGGCGGGGTGCGGCACCTGGCCGACTCCCTGGGGGGCGAGGAGGCACGGCCCGGCACCGGGTACCTGCTGGAGCTCTCCCTCAACCGGCCCGGTGTGCTGCCGCCCGACGAGATCGACCTGGACCGGCTGGCCGCGGCCCTGGCCGGCTGCCGGTCCTTCGCGGTCGTCGTGGTGACGGTCGGCTCCGCCGCGAACCCGCTGCTGGCCGGCCGGTACGGGATGCTCTGCCCGCCCGCGCCCACCCAGGAACTCCTCACCACCCGGCTCCGGGAACGGCTCGATGACCGTGCGGACGCGGCTGCGGAAGGCTCCCCGTCCACCACGGAACTCCTGGCGCGCGCCGAGGAACTGGCGGAGCGCGAGGCGGTCCGCGACGCGGTCGGGCTGGAGGACCTGCGCCCTGCGGAGGCCGAGCTGTACGCCGCGCTGCTGGCGGGGCACGTGCTGGGGAGCGTCTCCTACGAGGAGTTGCTGGCCGGCTGCCGGAGCCTGGCCGCCGAGCAGGCCCAGGAGTGGTTCGCCGGGGTGGACCGGGCACTCGCCGCGCTGCCGGACGACGCGGAGGGCACCAACGGGCGGGCGGCGGCGCTGTTCCACCCGGTGGCGTTCCGTATCGCACTCGCCGTGCTGGGCGGCGCCTCGCACAGCGCCGTTGCCGCCGCGGCCCATCTGCTGACCTGGGAGCTGTCCGTCCAGAGCGACCCGGACAACACCCCGGCCAGGCCGCTGTTCTGCGACGACCCGGACTCCGATCTGGCGCTCTCCCGCGCCAGGCTGAAGACCGGCCGGGTGGAGGTGGCCGGTGCGGAGGTGACGGCCCGGCTGATCTGGTACCGGGGTTCCGCCCTGCCCGGCGCGGTGCTGACCGAGGTCTGGGACCGGCACTTCCCGGCCCGCGCACCGATCGTGCGCTGGCTGCGGCTGCTGGCGGACGACCCCCGGCCGCAGGTGTGGATGCGCGCGGCGGTCGCCGCCGGGGAGCTGTGCGTTCAGGACTTCGACCACGGCTACGCGGAGCTGGTCGGGCCGCTGGCCGAGGCGTCCACCGCGCGCCGCAGGTTCTTCGCGGCCACCATGATGGACCAGGCGGCCGGGCACGCCTCGCACCGCAAGGCGGTCCGCAAGCTCGTCGACGACTGGGGCCGGCACGGGACGGATTCGCTGCGCTGGTCCGCGGCGATGGCCCTCGGGTACGGCAACGCCGCGGCCACCACGGACGACACCCTGGACGCCCTGGCCCGCATCGGGGTCCGGGACGAGGGCGAGCAGATGGCGGTCGCCTCGCTCAACGTCGTACGGCTGCTGGCGCTCCCGGACGGGGCCCGGGTGCTGCGCCGGATGACCGACTGGACGCGCCACAAGCTGGTGACGTACCAGGACCTCGGACTGGTCACCGCCGTCCGGCTGATGGTCACCTCCGTCGACGAGGTGCTGTTCGACGCCGCCGGTTCCCCGCTCGGGGACCTCCGGGACCGGGGCGACCGGCCGCTGTCGCTCGCCCTCGCCGCCTCGCGCCCCGAACTGGTGCGCCCGATGGCCGACTTGATGTGGACCGCCCTGAACACCGCACGGTCGAGCGACGTGGCGATGGACGCCCTGGAGTCCTTGCTGCGCTCGGCCGTCCGCGAGAACGGCTCCGAACGGGCACGACCGGGACTGGCGGCACTGCTGCCCGTGCTGATGGCCGGGGAGCAGGACAGGCGGCGGCTGGACTGGCTGCTGCGCCGGATGATGAACGACCCCGAGAACCGGCTCCCAGACACGAAGGCGCGCGAACTGTGGTGGCTCGCCGCGCCGCCGCGGGACCGGACGGGCGAGGAGGAGCGGAATGGCTGACAAGAAGGACGGCCCGGCACCGGCGGGCCCGCTGCTGCGGGAGTACGCGCCCACCGGGGTGTTCCGGCAGACGAGTGCCCGCACGGCATCGGTGCTGTTCTACCGGAAGGGCGGCTACAGCGTGGCCACCGCCTCCGGGATCGAGCACTTCGACAAACGGCCGCTGGCCAGGGCGCACACCGTGTGCGAGATCGCGCTCGGCACGTACGAGACGACGCTGAAGATGGAGCTGCCCGCGAAGGGCGGTGCCTCGTTCTTCAAGGTCGAGATCGACATCCACTGGACCGTGACGGACCCGCACCTGGCCGCCACAGAGGTGGTCACCGATGTCGCCAAACGGCTCACCGCCCCGATCCTGGAGCGGCTGCGCGAGGTGTCGTCGGACTTCCCGGTGGCCGAGGCGGAGCAGGCCAACCGCGCCATCACCAGTCACTGTGCCGGTGGGCGCTGGGACGATCTCGGCTCCGATCTGGGCCTGCGCGTACGGCTGTACGTCAGGATGCGGATGGACGACCGGACGATCACGCACATGGACGACATCCGGGAGGCGCACGCCTCCGCAGAGGTGACCCGGGTGCACCAGGAGAAGTTCCGGGCCATGCTCCGGGGCGGCGAACTGGACCAGCTCAGCTACATGCTGGCCGCTGAGCCCGAGGCGGCCAAGGACTTCCTGGAGAAGATCCGCCAGGAGGGCCGGCAGGACGAGAAGGACCGGGTCGAGCGGCTCTTCGACATGGTCGACAGCGGCCAGATCCAGTCCAACGAGCTTGAGACGCAGGCACTCGCCCTCCTCAACCGGGGCCGCCGGCCCGTGCAGGGCCCCGTCGGCTCGCTGCCCGCCCACCGCCGTCCCCCGGCCCCGGAGCTGGAGCCGGGGGACGCGGAACCGTACTCCCCCGACTGGCTGACGGAGGAGGAGCCGCCCGCTCCGCGAAGGCGGCGGCCGGATCCGAGGGAGCCGGCGGGCCGGGCACCGGAGCCTCCTCGCCGCCGCAGCCGGGACGCCGACGACGGATGGTCCTGGGCGGAGGAGGACTGATGACCGCCGACGGCGGGGCACGGACCTCCCCCGATCCGGTCGTCACCGTGCAGGGCGGGGGGCCGCACGGCGACGACCGGACGGGGGAACGCATCGCCGAACGGCTGCTCGGCACGGTCCGGGAGGACCTCGGCCGGGCCGACTCCAAGGCGGCGGTGCTCCTCTCCGGGGCACTGGCGCTGCCGGCCTTCCTGATCGGACGTCACGGGGCGCCCGACTGGCGGGGGCCGGCGGACGCCGCGCTGGTCGCGGCCGGGGTGCTCTGGATCATCGCGGTGACCGCGCTGGTCCGGGCGCTCATGCCACGTACCGGCACGGTGCGCAGCGGGCGCGGGGTGACGTACTTCGGGGATCTGCTCGCCCCGTACGACCTGGTGCGGCTGTCCGCGGAGGTCGCGGAGGCCGGGCGCGATCCGGCCAGGTGGCTGCTCGTCCAGGCCGTCGACGTCAGCTCGATCCTGGCCGCGAAGTACCGGGCGATCCGCTGGGGCGTCGGCACGCTGGCGCCGGCGGCGGCCCTCGCCATGGGCTGGAGCCTGATCGCGCGCTGACCGGGCTCCAGCAGCGTGCGTGCCACCGCGCGACGCACATCACGCAGAACCGACAGAGACTGAATAAGGGGACGGCCGTGGGAAGAGTCAGGGCAGGACGGCGGACAGGAAGGGGCCGGCTGCGCCGGGGCGTGTGTTGCGCGCTGGGCGGCGCCGCCGTGCTCGCTTCCCTGTTGTCACCCGCCGGTCATGATCCGGTGCCGGCGGCCGCGTCCGAACCGGCCTCCGCGGCGGTCAACTACGCGGTCGGCGTGGACGAGTCCGCCAGTCTGGCGGCCGCGGACATGAAGGCGGAGAAGGCCGCCGCCTCGCGGATCGCGGTCGGTGACGTCTCGGCGTCCTCGAACGTCACCGTGTTCGGCTTCGCCGCCGCCGAGACCGGTGACCAGCGGGCGGTGGACCCGGTGTGCCCGCGTACCCAACTGGACGCGGCGGGGCGCGAGTCGATCGGCGCGTGCGTCGGCAGGCTGCGCAGCCGCAAGAAGAGCGAGGGCACCGGCACGGACTTCCCGAGCGCGATACGCCAGGGGGTGCACGATCTGAGCACCGGCACCGACCCGTCGGTCCCCCGCGTGCTGTTCCTCCTCACCGACGGCCGGATGGACGTCAGCGACAGCGAGAAGTACGGCGGCGAGGCGCACCGCGCGGCCGAGGGCGAGCGGCAGCTGACCGCGGCGCTCAAGGAGGCCGCCGCCCAGCAGGTCCAGGTCTGGCCGCTGGGCTTCGGCTCGGCCCCGGACAAGGCGCAGCTCGACCGGATCGCGGCGGGCGGCTACCAGAAGGGCTGTGTCGAGCTGCCCTCCGCGCGCCCGAAGGCCGGCAAGGTCTCCGGGGCGAAGGACGTCGGCCCGATGCTGGAGAAGATCTTCGCCGCGGCCCACTGCCTGCGCTACAGCCGGGGCCCCAGTGACCGGCCGCCCACCACACTGGAGATCGGTGTCTCGCCGCTGGCGACCGTGGGCAGCATCGTGGTCGACAAGGGCGATCCCGAGGTGACGGCGACCTACTTCGACCCGAGCGGCCACAAGGTGCCCACCTCGGGCACGTACCGCAAGTCGGGGTTCGAGCTGGCGGGGTCCGGCTCCACCGTGGAGGCGCTGAAGATCACCGACCCGGTGCCCGGCGTCTGGAAGGTGAAGGTCGAGGCACCCGAGGGGCACCGCTCGCTGCCCGTCGGCGTCAGCGTGCTCTGGCACGGCGAGCTGCGCGGGTCCATCGCGATGGACCCGCCGTCCCCGCAGGCCGGGCAGAAGACGAAGGTGGCCATCCGGCTCCAGACCCGCGAGGGCTACGAGATCAAGGACCCACGCGACTACGAGGGCCTCCAGGTGAAGAGCCAGCTGACCGGTGACGGTTTCGAGCCGGTGGCACTCACCCTCAACGACGACGGCACGGGAGCCGACCCAGAGAAGGGCGACGGCTCCTTCACCGGAACCGTGCAGGTCCCGAAGGAGGCCGACGGGGCGCTGAAGGTGACCGGCACGCTGACCGCCTCCGGGCTCACCGCCGACGTCCGCAGCGAGAGCGGCGAGGTCCCGCCGGGCGAGCCGGCCGTCGTCGCCGGGCTCACCATGCCCGCCGCCGACGTCCATCCGGGCGCCACCGTCGACGGCACCCTGTCGGTGCACAACACCAGCGACACCGCGCACACCCTGCGGCTGTCCGTCGCCGACATCGGCCGCGACATGCTCACGGTCGAACCGGCGCGGATCGTGCTGAAACCCGGCGAGACCGGAACCCGGAAGGTGAGCGTCGAGGTAGCCCCCGCAGACGTCTTCGGGGCCCGGCTCGGCGACGACGGGCTGTCGCTGGGCGGCACCCTGACGGTCGTCGACGAAACGGACTCGCGCCGCACGCTGGTGCAGTCCCCGCTGTCGGTGCGGGTGACGCCGGAGCCCGGCATCTGGGCCAGGTACTGGTGGGCGTTCATGGCGGGCGCCGTGCTGCTCGTACTCGTCGCCGTGGCGGTCGTCGCCTGGCGCGCGCAGCGCCGCCGCCGCCGGGACCCGTTCGGCCTGGTGCTCCAACTGGTCTCCGCGCAGGGCGACATCCTCAGCGAGCACCCGGCCGGGCACGGGCACAAGCAGTGGTACGAGTTCGCCGTGGTGGAACCCCACCGCAGCCCGCGCATCGAGCGCCGCACCCACGGCCAGTACGCCGTCCAGCGCAGCCCCGAGGGCGGAGCCGTACTGCGCAAGCGCGGCAGCGGGCGGACCAGGCTGCCCGTCCAGGGCCGGGTCGAGCTCACGGACACCCTGAGCCTGGCCCTCGGCACCCCGCCGGGAACCCCCGCCGCGGGCCCGTCCGCGCCGGCTGCCGCGGACGGGGGCGCGAACAGCTACGACGACACGTACCTGTGACGTGCGGGGGCGGGCCGGTGCGCCGGAAACCCGCCCCCGGCGCACGGGGCCCATGGACGTATCGAGGACGTACGGACGTACCGAGGACGAACCGGCTGTCACACCGGCCGGAAGCGGGGAGGAAAACATGAAGATCTTCCAGCCGATGCTCTTCGTCGGACTGGGCGGCACCGGTGGTCTGGTCGGCGCGGAACTGGAGCGCAAGCTGCGCGCCGAACTGTGCGGTCCGGACGGTGTCGCGCTCAGCCACCTGGGCGGCCACGCCCCCTACCAGCTGCCGGACTGCCTGCAGTTCGTGTACGCGGACTACAGCGAGTCCGACCTGCAACGGCTGCCGCAGTTCAACGTGGACCCGTCGTTGCGGGCCGCGTACGCCCGCACCTCCCGGGCCACCCACAACCTGCTGCCCAACTTCGACAGTTCGCCCGAAGTCACCAAGATGCTGCGGGCCAGCCTGCGCGACGAGGTCTCCGACTGGCTGCCGCCGCGCACCGACGAACCGAAGGTCACCCCGCTGCACAACGGTGCGGGCCAGCTGCCCACCGTCGGCCGGGCCGCGCTCTTCGCGACGCTCCGGCACAGCCTGGCCCCGGTACTGGAACCGCTGCTCCAGGCGATCGACGCGATCGCCAGGTCCGCCGGTGAGCTGGCCGAACTCGGCGGCGGCAAGGCCACCGGCTGCGATGTGTTCGTCGCCTTCTCGGTGGCCGGCGGCACCGGCGCCGGGATCTTCCTGGACTACCTGCACCTGATCAACTACGCGTTCCAGCTGCGCCGTTTCGACGGGGTGAAGATCTACCCGCTGGTCGTGATGCCGTCCTCCTTCTCCGCGTCCGGCGGTGGCGGCCGGGAGGCGGAACTCAACGCGGCCCGCGCCCTGGTCGACCTGTTCCGGCTGGTGGACGGGCAGAACGCGCCGACGGAGGGCGAGGAGATCGGCGACCTGGACCACAGCCCCGGGATCGGCGTCCGCTACCCCGGCATGACGCCGATCCGGCTGCGGACCGGCATCCTGCCCACCGCGTTCCTGTTCAGCCCGACCGCGGGCATCCGCCAGGACGACCTGCGCCGCTCCATCGTCTCCCTGGTGATGTCGCTGGTCGGCACCGAGCTGGGCGACGGGCGCACCCGGGGCCGGGCGACGGCGGCGGACGACGACTTCCAGACGTTCGCCGCGAGCTTCATCAACAAAGGGGTGCAGCGCGGCGCCGTGTCCCCGACCGGGATCGGCAGACAGGGCGTCTCCACCAGCCTGGTGGCCTCCATGACCGCGCCGATGGACCAGCTGGCCGATCTGGTGGCCGGCCGGCTGCTCCGCAAGGCGGTCACGGACCTGGTCGAACGGCCGCGCGCCACGCTGCGGGAGAGCGCGGTGCCGCTGATCCGGCAGCTGTTCACCGACGCCCAGCTCGAAGAGCTGTGGGAACGCAAGCAGCTGGACGTGCCGGAGCCCGACCCGCTGCCGCGCGGCAGCAAGGCCATCGAGCAGGCGCTGGCGGAGCGCAGCGCGGACATGCAGCGGCTGCTGTCCGACCTCCAGTTCAAGGCCGACCGGCAGGCCGCCTCGATGGCCGACCGGTTCTCGCCGCGCCCCGCCATCGACAAACTCCTCCAGACCGTGGACCCGTTCCTGGCCGAACGCGTCGTACGGGGCGTCCCCGGCGCCGACGAGCGGATCGCCCGGCTCGGCTTCCTCGGCATGCTCAACAGCCGGGCCGGCTCACCCCCGCGCCCGCAGGGGGTGACCGAGCAGCCGCCCAAGAACCCCCGGATCAAGGGCCGGCTGGCGGGGATGTCCCCGGCGCGCTGGGGCGACGACGACGTGCAGGACGCGCTCCGGGCGCAGGACCGGTGGTACCAGTGGCGCAGCCGCACCGTCTGGCACGAGGCCTGGCGCGAGCAGCAGCAGCGCTGGCAGTCCCACGCGGACACCGCGGGCACCGATCTGGGCCGCCTGGTGAACGCCTTCCGCAAACACTCCGACCAGGAGCGCAAGGAGTCGGAGCGCAAGGGCCACGAACTGTACGAGGACCGCACCGGCGTCTCGTACCTGCTGCCGCCCCAGCGCACCCTCAACCACTTCTACGAGGACCTGGTCACCCGGCTGATCCGCCGGGAGGGGCTGCGGGAGCACGACGACGAGGCCGCGCTGCTGCTCAAGATGATCGACGGGGACACCTGGCGCCAGGTGCACACACTCAGCCGGCGCAGCCCGGACCGCGCCGTCGCCGTCGTCAAGGCACAGTTGGAGGGCCGGATCACCCGGCTGTTCGCGGAGAGCGGCGAACAGCTGGAGGAGCGGCCGCTGCTGCCCTCGATGGGCACCCTGCTGGCCGCCGCGGCGGGTGACGCGGACGCCACGGACCAGGTCAGCAAGGAGGCCCTCGACCTGTTCGGCCGGAAACTCACCGGACTGCTGCCGGTGGGCTTCACTCCGGAGGGCACCGGACCGCTGCGGGCCCTGGTCACCCACCCCCGGGTGCAGGCCGTGGACGAGGTGAAGGAGTACCTCGGCAAGACGCTGCGGCTGCCCTCCGACGCGAAGAACTCGGTGGACTACCGGGGCGTGGAGAGCGACTCCATCACGGTGGTCCTGTTCCGCAGCGAGATGAGCCTCACCCAGGTGCCGGAGGCCCGCAAGGTGCTGCGTCAGTGGGCCAGGGCGAAGGAGTCCGAGCAGGCCCAGGACGTGCTGCGCTGGCGCCAGCGGCTCGGTTACCGCGACAGCTGGATGGTGAGCGGCGAGGAGGACCGCCGCACGATCCTGCACCGGTTGCTGTGCTGCATGTGGAACGGCCAGGTGGACGTCGTGGACGGTGACCCCGCGTCGCCGGACCGGGTGCGGCTGCGGCTGTTCCCGGAGACGGGCCCGAGCGTGCCCGGGGTCCGGCTGCGGCTCGGTGACTTCCCCGGCGGGGTGTCGAGCTGGGCGGAGCTGCTGCGGGCGTACGAGCGCTGGACCGTTCTCGACGACGAGCGGACCGTCGAGGACTACTGCCAGGGGCTGATGAGCGCCCAGCCGCTGGGCCTGGCCAGGACCGGCAGCGATCCGCATCCGCTCTTCGTCGAGCTGGTCGAGAAGATCGCCCCGCACCAGCTGGAGCTGCTGGCCGAGCGCAGGGAGCGGGGCGGCGAACGGGTCGAGGGCTGGGTCCGGCCGCTGTGGGAGTTCTGGGCGGAGACGCTGCCGGCCGCGCTGGACGCCGAGTTCGGGGACCAGCGCGCGGTGCAGCCGACCCTGCGCACCCTGCTGGAGCACGTGCGCGGCGGTACGCCGAAGCCACGGGCCCACAAGGAGTTCCCGGAGCCCCGGCGCCCGGTGGCCGATGACGACGACTGGGGCACCGCACCGGGTGCCTCCAGCGGCTACGCGGCCTCCCTGAGCGGTGGCGGCGGCGCTAGCGGCGGTGGCGGTGACAGCGCGGCGTACCGGGACCGCGAGCCGTACCCCGAGCCCGAACGCGCCCCCCGGCGCGAACCCGAGCCGTACCCGGAACGCGCCTCCCGGCGCGAGCCCGAGCCGTACCCCGAGCCCGAGCCCTCCGCACGGCCGGACCGCGAGCCCTACCGGGACCGCAGCCGAGAGCCGTACCGGGACCGGGACCGGGACCGGGACCGCGAGCCGTACGACCCGCTGGCGGAGGACCCGGACGACGATGTGGCCGGCGGCGGCTCCTGGCGCACCCCGCCGCAGGACCGTACCGACAGGCCGGCGCCCTGGGACAAGGACAGGGACTCCCGCGGCCGGAGCACGCACCGGGACCACGACGACGACGGTGACCGCTACCGGCGCGGGTTCCTGGACGGTGATGCGGAGTGATCACGCACGAGGACGTCGCCACCGTCATCCACCTGGACCTGCGCAGCGGCGCCGCCGCGCTCGACGCCGCCGCTCCGCTGCGGGCCAAGGTCGCCCGGCAGCTGGGCCTCGCCGGGCTGCCGGAGCCGGATTACCCGCTGTTCCTGGTGGTCGACACCCCGGCCGGACTGACCGACCACCAGCGCCAGTACGAGCTGCTCACCACCTACCGCGCCGTGGGCGAGGTCAGGATGCTCGTCCTGCTGGTGGGCAGTGCGCCCGGTTCGTACGCCGGTGAGGACGAGGCGTTCCAGCCGGACCGGCGGCTGGAACGGCCGTCGATACTGCGGTCCTCCGGGATCGCCCTGCTGTGGGCGGGCGATCTGCGCTCCGCCCGCACCGCGCTGGAACAGCCCGCGCCCGACGAACCGGACGCCCTGGCCGTCCTGGTGGACCTGCTGTCGGTCCCTGACGTCTTCCTGCGGGTCCTCGAAGACCTCGGCTCGCTGCCGGAGGCCGTCGGAACGCCCGGGGTGCGGCTGCTGGAGCAGGACCTGCCCCCGGACGTACGGGACCGGGCCTGGCGCGACGCGCTGCGGCGGTTCGCGGGCGAGGACCCAGAGCCGGGGGCGGAGCTGCCGGTGGCCGCGTGGTCCGGCGCCGATCTCCCGGAGCCGCTGCGGGGGCTCGCCACCGGCAGGACGGGCCGCGACCAGCGGCACCGGGAGCCGGGCGGGATGGCGGACAGCGCGTACGGCTCGTGCGCGCTGGCCCTGGACCAGGCCCGGTCCACCCTGTCCGAACTGCGCTCCCTGACCGGGCTGTTGCGGGCCTCGCACCGGGAGGCGTTCGAGGCGGATCTCGACCAGGCCCGCGAGGCGCTCGGCCAGTACCGGGAGCTCGTCACCAACGCCCTGCACAGCGACGGCGGCTCCGGCACGGCGCGCTCGGCCGCGGAGGCGGCGGCCCGGCTCTCGGCCCTCGGGCTGCGGGTGCCGTCGGCAGAGGGGGTGGGCGAGCGGATCGGTGAGGGGCTGCGGGAGTTCGCGGGCAAGCTGATGGGCCAGAAGCTGGCGCTGCGCGCGGTGGCCCAGCGCTTCACCGGGCTGGCCGGGCAGGTAGAGCCGGTCCCCGGCTCCGCGCTGCTGCCGAAGCTGGCCGATCACTCCGCAGCGGCCGTGGCCCGGCGGTCCGGGACGCGTGGCGGACCGTTGCCCGATTTCGTCACCGGTCCGGCGGCGACCGCCCTGGCGGCCGTGGCGGGGGCCCTCGGCGCGCTGTGGCAGTGGCCCCTCGCGCTGCTCGCGGTCATCGTCCCGGTGGTGTTCTTCGGCATGGCCGGGCTCGGCGCGTCCCGGCTCCGCGACGAGCCGGCGGCCCACCGCGCGGCCGGGCCCCGGGTCGGGGCGCTCTGCGGCGCCGCGGCCGGGCTGGTCATCGCGTACGCGACCGATCCGCCGCTCTGGCTGAGCACCGCCGGGTTGCTGGTGGGGGCCGTCCTCGCGGTGGAGACGGCCCGCAGACTCTGGGACGCGGCGGCCGCCTACTGGGCCGCGGGCCGGGGGGCGGCGGCGCTGCGCCGGGCCCTGGACGGGCTCGACGGGCTGCTGGCCGAGGTGGTCCGTGAGCACTGGGCGGCGGAGGAGCGGCTGTACTGCGCGGACGCGGCACGGTCCGTCGCCGGGATGCTGCGGGCGACGGCGGCCGCCGCGGACGCCGAGGCGGTCCCCGCGCCGGATCGGGCCCCGGCGCACGCGGGACCGGCGCCCGGCCCGCCGGCCGCTGCCGACTGGCTGGACAGCTCATCGGCCCTGGAGGGCGACGCGTTCACGGCTTCCGACTACGAGGACGCCGGGGACGGCGACTGGGCGAACGCGTACTCCTGGCAGGAGGAGCGGGCGTGGGACGAGCCGTCCTGGGAAGAGCCGGCGGGCGGGCCGAACGCCGCCATGCCCGCGGACCCGTGGGAGGACCGCACGGCCGCGACCCCGCGCTGGCTGGACCGCGAGACCGGGGAGGGCGGCTCCGAGCTGGTCACCACCCTGGCCGACGACCTCAACGACGCCGCGATGGTCGCGATGAACCAGTACTGGGGCGCCGTGGAACGCGGCCAGGCCGGCACCCGCGCCGTCCGCAACACCGAGGAGCGGGTGCGCGAGCTGCTCTCCTCTGCCCGCCACCACCTCCAGCGCAACGGGGTGCTGGCGCCGCCCCCGTTCGCCGCCGGCCACCGCACCCGCACCAGCTCCGCGAACCTGCTGGGCACCGACCCGCACGGGCTCGCCGAACTGGTCGGCGCGGAGACGGACCGGCGGGCCGTGGTGCAGCTGTCCTCACCCGAGCAGGGCACGCTGCTCAGCCGCGACCCCGAGGCGGCGGTATGGATCCGCTTCGCACCGCAGGCCGTCCGCGGCGAGGTCGAGACGGCCTGGCGGGCCATCGGCTCGCCGCATCCGCAGGACGTGCTGTGGACCTCGTCGGGCCGCTACGCCGGTCTCATCCGGCTCACCCCGCTGCGCATGGGCGTGGTGGAGAACGTCCGGCCCTACCAGAGCCCCCACAACCCCGCGGGCGACTGGCTGGAGTACGAAGAGAAGGACGGCGACCCCCGGTGACCAGCACCTCTCACTCACACCTGGCGGATCCGGAGAGCCCGCGGCGGACCACGCTCTCGTTCAACACGCCTGAGGGCGGGCGCCGCACCACGCCCGCCCGCCTCGTCGTGCGCGAGTCCCGCCGCGATCCGCAGCTGCCCCAGCGGATCCGCAGCGGCATCCTCGACGACAGGGGCCAGAGCTGCGTCCAGGTGTGGCTGACCACCGCCGACGCCAGGAACCCGGCGGCGCGCGCCCTGCTGGACAGGGAGACGGGCACCGCCCTGCGTCTGTACCGGGTCCTCCGCGACTTCCGCGAACCGCCGGCCACGTCGCTCTTCCCGAGGATCATCGGCCACGAGCTGGACACGCCGGAGCCGTACCTGCTGTACGAGCCGCCGCGCGGACTGCCCGCCGCCCGCACGCACGTGATGTCCGCGACCGATCTGCGGCCCCTCGCCCGTGGCCTGATGCGGGCCATGACGCTGCTGGACGGCCAGGGCCTGGTGCCCCTCGGTATCTCGCCGGGCACCGTGCTGTGGGACGGCACCTCGCTCCAGCTCTGGGGGCTGGAGGCGGTGGTCCGCACCGGACAGCCGAGGATCCGGTGGGGCCGGACGCCCTACTGCTCGCCCGAACAACGCCGGGCGGAGGGGCTGACCGACCCCCGCGACGGGGTGTGGAGCGCCGCCCAGGTGCTCTACCAGCTGGTCACCGGCCGGCCGGGCCCCGCGGACCGGGCCCCCGTCGATCTCGCCTCGCACCGGGTGCTGGCCGAGACGCTGCGGGGCGCCTTCGCCCCGCTCGCCCGGGACCGGCCGGCCCCCGCCGCACTGCTCGACCTGCTGGAACCCGGCGCCTCCGGTCGCCTCGCACTCGACGCACCCGCCGACGAATCGCGCCGGCACCGGGAGGCGTTCGAGCAGACGCTGCGCCTCAAGCGACAGGCGCCCGCCGCCGAACCGGACGACGAGCGGGACGGGGCGGGGGCCGGCGAGGTGGTATGCCCGTACTGCCTGGAGAACATCCAGCTCGACCTCGGCTCGCTGTTCGTCACCGACAGCAGGATGCAGTACCAGCCGCTCAACCCCTCGGGCATCGCCAACCCGCTGCGGCGCCAGGACATCATGCGCGGCGCCGTGCAGAAGTGCACGGCCGATCCGGAGTTCCCCGAGCACTTCATTCCGGTGCCCTATCTGACGTACGGGAAGCCGCTGACCATCGCGATGGTCGGCCAGTCCTCCACCGGCAAGAGCCATCTGCTGACCCAGATGATCGCGGCGATCACCGACGGCGGCCTGGAGCCGTTCGGCCTGCAGTGGCAGTCCGTCAACCCGGCGCAGCACGCGCGCTTCGTACGGGAACGGGTCCAGCCGCTGCGCGACGGCCAGGTCCTCGACCACACCAGCGGCGTCGGCCTGGACGGCTTCGCGCGCTTCGTGGAGTCCCTGCTGATCACCGACGCGCAGGGGCAGGTGCGGCCAGTCGCCTTCTTCGACCTGGGCGGCGAGGACCTCGTACGGACCGACTCCGCGCTCCGCTTCCTGCTCGGGGTCGACGCCATGGTCTTCGTCGTCGACCCGGCGCTCGCCCTCCCACTGCCCCAACTGGACCATGCCAGAAAGCACTTGGGCCTTGAGGTGAACCGGGACGGCGATCTCGCCTTCGCCACCGTCCTGGACCGGCTGCCGAAGACCGGCCCGTACCTGGATGTGGCGGCCACGATGGTGCTCGGCAAGGCCGACCTGCTGCGCTTCCAGCCCCCCGTCGACCGCTGGCTGGGCGAGGCAGCGCCCACCGCGCTCGACCCCGCGCTGACCCGCGAGGAGAGCGCCGACGTCTACGCGTTGCTGCGCCGGCTCGCCGGGCAGGCGTGGCTGCGCCCGTTCGACACGATCCGCCGGTGCACCCTGCACGTCTCCTCCGCCACCGGCGGCCAGGAGGCCGAGGGCCGCTACCCGGCCGGCTCCGGTCCGCGCCGGGTGCTGGAACCGCTGCTGTCGCTGCTCGCGATGCACGGACTGATCGAAGTACCGGGCGGCGCAGAGGCGTTCGCGGTGGGAAAGGCGCCCGCGCTGGAAGCGGTACCGCTGTCGGAAGCGAGTGACTCCCCGAGAGAGGAAACGATGTGAGCGACTTCCACGACCGGAGGCCCGCTCACCGGGACCCGGCCGGACCGCGCGGCCAGGGCGGGCAGCGGCCCCGGCGGCGCGGCGAAGACCCGGGCCCGGTGCACCAGGCGGTCTTCCGCTGGGAGGGCAACCAGGGCCGCCAGGGCACCGGGATGAAGGCCGTCGCCTACTCCTGCCCGGCCGAACTCGCCGACGAACTGGGCCGGGAACTGGGCCCGTTGCTGTGGGTGTCCGGCACGGCGGCCCCGTACCCGAGCGTCGTGCGCACCCGGACGGCCGACGGCCGGATCATGCTCGTCCGCCGCTGGCCCACCACGGACCGGGGCGGCCGGCCCAGCACGGTCAGCCATGCCCTGATCGGTGACGCGCGGACCCTGGGGGCGCAGAACTGCCTCGGGCTCGCGCACGGCGGCTGGGGCAGCACCCGGGAGTCCGCGGAACAGGCCTCCGGAAAGCGCAACCCGGTGCCGCTCGCCAAGCTCGAACCGCTGGTGGCGCAACGGCTGCCCGGTATGACGAACCAGCTGGCGAGCGTACGGCACACACTGACCCTGGTCGCCGCGGAGTGGCTGCGCGATCCGGAGCAGCGGGTGTCGCTCCTGACGGACGAGACGGACCCGGGCGGCGGGCTCGCCCCGGACGATGTGCCGCTGGTGTACCTGGGGCTGTACCGGCTGTTCGGCTCCTGGCCGGGCCGGGACTGGACGTTCGCCACCTACGACACGTCCGACACCCATCAGCTGCGCCTGATGTGCGTGTCGCGCTGGGAGCCGGACGCGGGCGGCTCCGGCCCGCTGGCCCGGATCACCGGGCGGATGGCGGGCGAGGCGACGTTCGAACACGCGGCGGCCGCCCGGCTGGTGGACCACCTCCTCGCCCACCCGGCCGCCGCCCCGGGGGTCCCGCAACTGGCCGAACTGCCCAGGGACGGCACGGCTCCGGGCCGGCAGCGGCGGCGCGCCCTGCTGGAGGAGATCCTTTTCCCCGAGCACCGACGCGGCACCCGCCCCGCCACTCCCCGCGAGCGCGACCGGGACACGACGGGCACCCCGGGGAAACCGGACGCCTTCCCGGAGCCCTCCCGCATCCCGGAGCCCTCCCGTAACCCGGAGCCCTCCCGTATCCACGAGCCCTCCCACACCCCGGACCCGGAACGCCCGGCCCGCGCCCCGGAACCGGACCCGGAACGCCCGGCCCGCGCCCCGGAACCGGACTACGCCGCAGAAGGACTGCCCCGCGCCCCCGCGGCGGACTACGACTCACCGCCACCGCCCGAACACCCGGCATCCGGATGGGCGGACCGCGCCGCGACCACGCCTCCGCCCCGCGCCGAGCCGCCCGGATCCGGGTACCCGCGCCTCCCGGGCGGCTACACGCCCGCAGCGGCCGCCCGCGAAACGCCGCTCCGCGAGGCTCTCCGCAGCCTCCGGCGCGGCGACGCCGCCGGACGCGGTGCGCTCGCGGAACGCCTGCGCGCCCTCTCCGACGAGCAGCTGCTGGCCGAACTGCGCGCGGAGGGGCTGCCGCAGGCACCGTTGGAGCTGCTGCTGAACGAGCTGGGGAACGTCGGCCGGACTTCGACACGTCCGGAGTCGATGCGCCACGAACTGTGCGCGGAAGTGCTCAGCAACGGCCTGTACTTCAAGCGGGACAGGCTGGGCGCGGAGTCCGTCCCGCGGTCGGCCCTGACCGAGCAGTCGGCCGCGCTGTTCACCTGGGCCGTCGCTCCGCTGGCCCGGGACGGACGCTATCTGCGCGATCTCCAGGAGCTGCTGCACCGCATGAGCCGGGACCGCCACACCAGCGCGGCCAGCTGGCTCCGGCAGACCATCACCGACCCGCCCGGCGGCCGCGCACCCGATCTGCCGCCCGTCCTGTGGCAACAGCTCCTGCGGGACACGGCCACCCACACCTCGCAGCCGTACCAGGCCCCCAGAACCCAGCAACCACCCCCGCCCCCGCTCACCCCCGCCCCCGTACCGCTCTCCCCGTCGCCCCCGCAGCAGCCCCCGGGCTGGTGGACCCGGATCACCGAACGGACGACCCAGGCCGGCTGCGTGGTCGGGTCCACCCTCGGACTGCTCGCCGTGCTGATCGCGGCCGTGGTCATCTTCGTGTGACGACGCCCGGGGGGGGCCGGGACGGGACGGCGGGCCTCGGATGGGCTGTTCCGGGAGCCTTCCGGGTTTCCGCGAGAAATCTCCGGCGCGGTGTCGAGGACCGTCCGGCGGTTCCGACGTCCCCTGTGAGAGCCGCCCACGAGGGGCGGCGGGAACGAACGCAGGGAGCGGAACGATGAAGTACATGGTGATGGTGCAGGGCTCGCAGGCCGGCTACGAGGCGATGCGCGGCAACGCGAGCGCCGGCACTCCGGCCTGGAGCGAGAAGGACGTGCAGGCGATGTTCGCGTTCATGGGCGCGGTCAACGACGATCTCGCCGAGAGCGGTGAGCTCATCGACGCCAACGGGCTGACCGAACCGGCCAGGGCCCGGTTCGTCCAGGAGGGCGAGGACGGCCGTCCGGTGGTCACCGACGGTCCTTATGGGGAGACCAAGGAAGTGCTCGCCGGGTACTGGGTGCTCGACTGCGAGAGCCTGGAACGGGTCACCGAGATCGCCGCGCGCGTCGCGCAGTGCCCGGTGCCCGCTGGTTCGCCCAGCAGCGCGGTGGTCATCCGGCCCATCGACGACCTCGGAGGCGATGTGTGAGACGTACGAGCGAGGTCGAGGACCTGCTGCGGCTGCACGCCCCGCAGGTCCTCGGCGCGCTGGTGCGCCGGTACGGGCACTTCGACCCGGCCGAGGACGCGGTGCAGGAGGCGTTGCTCGCCGCCGCCCGGCAGTGGCCCGAGCAGGGGGTGCCGGACAATCCGCGGGGCTGGCTGATCCGGGTGGCCTCACGGCGGCTGGTGGACCGGCTGCGCAGCGACGACGCGCGCAGAGCGCGCGAGGCGGCGGCGGCCGCGCTCACGACACGGGACGCGTTCACCACGCCGCCACCCGACGAGATCGCATGGGGCGGCAGCCGGGCGCCGTCCGACGACGACACGCTCACCCTGCTCTTCCTGTGCTGCCATCCGGGGCTGGCCCCGGCCGCGCAGATCGCGCTCACGCTGCGGGCGGTCGGCGGGCTCACCACCGCCGAGATCGCCCGCGCTCATCTCGTCCCCGAGGCGACGATGGCTCAGAGGATCAGCCGGGCGAAGCGGAAGATCCGCGGCGCGGCCTTCGTCCAGCCGGTTCCGGCCGACCTCGACCGGCGGCTCGCGGCCGTGCTCCAGGTGCTCTACCTGATCTTCAACGAGGGCTACACGGCGACCTCCGGCCGGTCTCTGCACCGCGCCGAACTGGCCCGGGAGGCGATCCGGCTGACCCGCTCCGTGCGCCGGCTGCTCCCCCGGGACGGCGCGGTGGCCGGGCTCCTCGCGCTGATGCTGCTGACCGACGCCCGCAGCGCAGCGCGCACCGGCCCGGACGGTGAGCTGGTGCCGCTCGACGAACAGGACCGCACCCGCTGGGACCGGGCAGCCGTCACCGAGGGCATCGCGCTCGTCGAGGAGGCCCTGCGCGAGGGCCCGGCCGGCCCCTACCAGCTACAGGCGGCCATCGCGGCGCTGCACGACGAGGCACCCCGCGCCGAGGACACCGACTGGCCGCAGATCCTCGCGCTGTACGACGTCCTCGTACGCATCGCCCCCGAGCCGATGGCCGAACTGGGCCGGGCCGTCGCCGTCGCGATGGTGCGCGGGCCGCGAGCCGGACTGGCCGAGGCCGACGCGCTACGGGACCGGCTCGCGGGCAACCACCGGCTGGACGCCGTCCGCGCCCACCTGCTGGAACGGGCCGGCGACCCGGCGGGCGCCCGCGCCGCCTATCTCGCGGCGGCCGCCGCCACCCTGAGCCTTCCCGAGTCCCGCTATCTGCACGGACGCGCGGACCGGCTCTGCGGGTGACCGGCGGCTCCCCCGTCCCGTGCCGGTGCCGATGTCACACTCCTGCCCCCGGCAGCACTCTCAGGGTGTAACCGCGACAGGAGGCACCTGATGTACGAGCCCGCCCCCGGCCCCCGGCCCGGAACAGAGCCGGGCCCCGGTCCCGGCGACGCCACCGAGGTGTTCGTCGACCATCGCGAGCTGCTGTTCTCGCTCGTCTACAACATGCTCGGCAGCGTCTCCGACACCGAGGACGTCCTCCAGGAGACCTGGCTCTCCTGGACCGCCCGCCACGAGGCGCCCGACGCGGAGCGGATCGAGAGCCCGCGCGCCTACCTCGTACGGATCGCCGTGAACAAGGCCCTCTCTCGCCGGGCCGACATCAGCCGCCGCCGCGAGACGTACGTCGGTACGTGGCTGCCGGAGCCGCTCGTCTCGGCCACCGACGCCCCGCCGCCCCCGGACGACGAGACCGCGGAGCGGGCGGAGCGGGCCGAGTCCGTGTCGATGGCGATGCTCGTCGTGCTGGAGACGCTGAGCCCGCTGGAACGCGCCGTCTTCATCCTGCACGAGGTGTTCGGCTACGCACACCCGGAGACCGCCCGGATCCTGGGCCGCAGCCCCGCCGCCGTGCGGCAGCTGGCCCACCGCGCCCGCGACCACGTCCAGGCCCGCCGGCCGCGCCACCGCCCCGATCCGCTGCTGCACCGGCGGGTCACAGAACGCTTCCTGGACGCGGTGTTCGGCGGCGATCTGGCCTCGCTGATGCGGCTGCTCGCCCCCGACGTCACCCTCTGGGCCGACGGCGGCGGGAAGTCCCCGGCGGCCGGACCGCACCCGGTGCGCGGCCGCGACAACGTCGCCCGGCTGCTGATCTCCCGCGCCTCGCACCGCGAGGGCCTGGAGATCGCCTACCGGCAGGTCAACGGCGACCCGGCCGCGGTGCTGTTCAGCGGCGACACCCCGTTCGCCGTGATGGTCCTCGACCTGGCACCCGGCGGTGAGCGGATCAGCGACATCTACAACGTCGCCAACCCCGACAAGCTGCCGCCCGCAGAGCGCAAGAGCTGAGCGCCCACACAGCGCAGGAACGGAGAGGGATCATGCTGTTCGTCCTCTACACCGTGGTCACCGCGGTGACCGCCGCCGTCAACACCATGTCCGCGGTGCTCGACTTCCGCCGCTACGAACCGATCCTCGTCAACATGGAGAAGGCGGGAGTGCCCGCCTCCTCGCTGTTCGGGCTGGGCGTGCTCAAGGCGGCGGGGGCCGCCGGGCTGCTCGCCGGCTTCGCCGTCCCGCTGATCGGCACGGCCGCCGCGGTGGGGCTCGCGCTGTTCTTCGTCGGAGCCATCGCCGTCCATCTGCGCGCCCGCGACCACGGGTACTGGCTGCCCGGGATCTTCCTGCTGCTGGCCGTCGGCTCCCTCGTGCTGGGGGTGGCCCACCGAGGGGCCTGGTGACGAGCCTCATGACGAGAACGGGCGGGGAAACGGCGGAAAGCGGCGGCAAACGGCTGCAATCGACGGCGAACCGCTCCGCCCACGGTGATGGTGCTGGCCGTCGCACCCCGCTCTCGCGATGATCGGGCCATGACCAAGAGCGACAACGGACGAGACATCACCCTCCGGATCGCCCAGCAGCCGGAGGCGGACGAGCTCCTCGCGCGCAGTCCGCTCGCCGCCCTCGTGGGCATGCTGCTGGACCAGCAGGTGCCGATGGAGTGGGCCTTCTCCGGCCCGTACGCCCTGGCGCAGCGGATGGGCGGGGACGATCTGGACGCCCATGAGATCGCCACGTACGACCCCGAGGCGTTCATCGAGCTGTTCACCGCCAAACCCGCGCTGCACCGCTACCCGGGCTCCATGGCCAAGCGGGTGCAGCAGCTGTGTCAGTACCTGGTGGCGCAGTACGACGGCGCGGCGAGCGCGGTCTGGGACGACGCCGCCACCGGGGCCGAGCTGCGGAAGCGGCTGAACGCGCTGCCCGGGTACGGCACCCAGAAGTCGCAGATCTTCCTGGCGCTGCTGGGCAAGCAGTTCGGCGTCCGGCCACCGGGCTGGCGCGAGGCGGCGGGACCGTACGGGGAAGACGGCTCGCACCGCTCGGTCGCCGACATCACCGGGCCCGAATCGCTCGCCGAGGTGCGGGCGTACAAGCAGGAGGCCAAACAGGCCGCCAAGGCCGCGAAAGCCGCCGCCAAGGGCAAATAAGCGCAGCGGCCCCACTCACGTAATTCCGGCATAGCCGCCTATATGTCCTTGTGCCCGGCGGCGCAGTCCGGCCCCATGGCTGCGCCCGGAGGCTCCAGGCCGGTAGGCTTTCCGTGTGATCTTCAAGCGCATCGGAAATGGGCAGCCGTACCCCGACCACGGCCGGGAAAGCACCCGGCAGTGGGCGGACGTCGCGCCGCGCCCGGTCCGCCTGGACCAGCTCGTGACCACCAAGGGCCAGCTGGATCTCGAAACCCTCCTCGCCGAGGACTCCACGTTCTACGGCGATCTGTTCGCGCACGTCGTGAAGTGGCAGGGCGACCTCTACCTGGAGGACGGGCTGCACCGCGCGGTCCGGGCCGCGCTCCAGCAGCGCCAGGTACTGCACGCCCGCGTGCTCGAACTCGGCTGAGACACCACACCCCTCGCCGCCGTTCGGGGTTCGTTCGGGTGCTTTCCCACTCGGACGGGTGCGATCCATTGATCATTTAGTAGGCATCATCACCGGGTCGCACTACGCTGCGCCCATGAGCATGCTCACTCCCCCAGGCATGGGCGGAAAGTACCGCATCACGGGTGACAAGTACCCGCGCATGCGGCGCCCCCGCCGCCGCAGCAAACTGGTCCTCGCGACCGTCGCCTCCGTGGTCGCCCTAGGCGTGGCCGGATGGGGCACGCTGCAGCTCATCGATGTCTTCACGGGCGGCGACAAGACGGCCAGCGCGGCCGACCGCAAGGCGGACTGCCCGTCCGCCGAGCCGTCCGCGCACGCCGTGGCACTGCCGAAGCCCGCGAAGATCAAGGTGAACGTCTACAACGCGACCCCGCGCGGCGGACTCGCGAAGCAGGCGGCCGATGAGCTGAAGAAGCGCGGGTTCGCGATCGGCAAGGTCGGCAACGCCACGGCCGCGTACGACAAGAAGGTCGCCGGAACCGGCATACTGCTGGGCTCTCCGACCGCGCTCAACGGCACCTTCCCGGTGCTCGGCACACAGCTGCCGGGGGCCGCGACGAAGACCGACGCCCGCAAGACCGCGGACGTCGATCTGATCATCGGTACGAAGTTCAAGGCGTTCAGCACGCCCCAGGCGGCCTCCACCGCCCTGACCGCCCTGCTCAAGCCCTCCCCCGCGCCGTCCTCCTGCTGAGGGACCGCGCGGGGCGGGCGGGACAGCCCTCAGGGCCTGTCCGAGTCGTTAGTCGGCGGTGCCGTACATCCGGTCACCGGCGTCGCCCAGACCCGGCACGATGTAGCCGTTCTCGTTGAGGCGCTCGTCGACCGAGGCGGTGACGACGGTGACCGGCGTACCCGCCAGCTCGCGCTCCATCACCTCGACGCCCTCGGGCGCGGCGAGCAGCACGACGGCGGTGACGTCGTCCGCACCGCGCTTGATCAGCTCCTGGATGGCCGCGACCAGGGTGCCGCCGGTGGCCAGCATCGGGTCCAGGACGTACACCTGGCGGCCCGAGAGGTCCTCGGGCATCCGGGACGCGTACGTGGACGCCTGGAGCGTCTCCTCGTCGCGGATCATGCCCAGGAAGCCCACCTCCGCGGTCGGCAGCAGCCGCACCATGCCGTCGAGCATGCCGAGGCCGGCCCGGAGGATCGGCACGACCAGGGGCCGCGGGTACGAGAGCTTCACTCCGGTGGTGGGTGTCACCGGGGTCTCGATGTCGACCTGCTCGGTGCGCACATCGCGGGTGGCCTCGTACGCGAGCAGGGTGACCAGCTCGTCGGCGAGGCGCCGGAAGGTCGGGGAGTCGGTGCGCTTGTCGCGCAGGGTGGTGAGTTTGTGCGCGACCAGCGGGTGGTCGACGACGTGGATCCGCATGGGACCCACAGTAGCCGCGCCTCCCGTACCCGTGCGCTGGCATCAACCACACGTTCGGGGGGAAGGTGGGGGCATACGGACCCAGCCTTGGGGTGATGAACCGATGCCGGACGGGGCGCAGTGGAAGCGGGACGGGGCGGACCCTCCCGGTTTCAGGGATGCGCGGGACGCGGAGGACACGCGGGAGAGCGGCGCGCGGGAGAGCGACACGCGGGACAGCGACCCGCAGGAGACCGACGCGCAGCGCCGCCGGCGCCGCGCCCAGTTCCTCCGCGAGCTTCACGAGGCCAAGGCACTGCGCGACCGGGTCCAGCCCCGGCGCGTCAAGGCCGCCCGAATGCGCCAGGCCATGCGGATGCGGACGTTTCGCTGGTAGCCGTCCGGCCTGCGGAAGAACCCCCTGGTGGCCGCCCCGGACAGAACTGATGGCCGACGCAACGTCCGAACTGCTCTCGCGAGGCCCTCGTTTCTGCCACGATTCCGATGGGCGGGACGCAGGACAGCCGGACCACCGACTGCCCTCCCGCCGGACCGACATCCCTATGACCAGTGGGAGAGTCACGGTGTACTTCGCCGCACTGCTCGCGCGCACCGAAGACGGGTGGGAAGCGAGCGACACGGATCTCGACGATGTGGAGACCCTGTCCGATCTGACTGATCTGGCCCGTGAAGCCTCGGTGGACGAGGACACGGTGCTCGTGTTCATCGAGCAGGAGGGCGCCTGGTTCGGCGTCATCCGGGTGGACGGTGAGGAGGACCCGCGTATCTACGTCTCGAACGCCTCCGCCGCCACCCGCTCCTCGTACGGGGAGATCCTGCTCACCGATGAACTGCTCGGCCGCGAACCCGGGGCCGAGGACTCGATTGCCGCCCTCGAAGAACTCGTCGGACTCGACGGTACCGAGGACGGCGAGCCGGACAACGCCCCCGACCACGACAACAACGACAACGCCGACCACGACAACGCCGACAACGCCGATGACGACGACGGAATCGACGCCGTACCGGCAGGCCCGCTCGGTGACACCGGGCTCCTGTCCGACCTCGGGCTTCCCGAGGCCGAGCTGCTGATGCTGCGTACGGACGCACTGGTGGAGATCGCGGACGCGCTGGGAGCGGCCGAGGTCCTGGAGACCGTCCGTTAAGGTCCGCGGGTGAGCGAAGCACCGCACCCGCAGGACCCGCCCCGACCGCCCGACGCACCCCACGATCCCGTACGGGACCCGTGGCGGGTGGCCATGCGCCGTGCCCTGGACGAGGCCGACCGGGCGGCGGCGGCCGGCGATGTGCCGGTCGGCGCCGTCGTCCTCGGTCCGGACGGCGCGCTGCTCGCCGCGGGCCACAACGAACGCGAGGCGACCGGCGACCCGACCGCGCACGCCGAGGTCCTCGCGCTGCGCCGGGCCGCCGCCGCGCTCGGCGAGTGGCGGCTGTCCGGATGCACCCTGGTGGTCACCCTGGAGCCCTGCACGATGTGCGCGGGCGCCCTGGTGCAGTCCCGGGTGGCCCGGGTCGTCTACGGGGCCCGGGACGAGAAGGCCGGAGCGGCCGGCTCGCTCTGGGACGTGGTCCGCGACCGCCGCCTCAACCACCGCCCCGAGGTGATCCCCGGAGTACTGGAGGCCGACTGCGCGGCCCGCCTCACCGCCTTCTTCCGCCACCGCTGACCTGGCGTCCCCGCGTGCGGACGGTGCCACCGGGAATCGGATTTCGACGGACGGCCGAGATGGTCTAAGCTCTCTCTCGGTAGCGTGTCCGAGCGGCCGAAGGAGCTCGCCTCGAAAGCGAGTGTGGGGAAACTCACCGAGGGTTCAAATCCCTCCGCTACCGCCACGAGGAACCGTCCCCGACCTGTGAGAACAGGCCGGGGACGGTTTTTTTACGTTTCCGCCGGTGCCGCACAAGAGCGCGTCCCCGCCTCCCCGGTGCAGTGAGTGCAACGGCGAAACGGGGACGCGTGTCCACCGGCCCGTGGGAGCGGGCCCCTCAGACGATCCAGTGGTCGCCGACGCCGCACGGGGCGATTTCGAGCCGGGCGTCGTTACCGGCGGAGGCGCCGCCGGTCGGGCGCAGGCACAGGTCGTTGCTGACGACGTTACGGATCCAGTTCGTTCCGTCCCCCCGGGGGTCCAGCCACCAGAGCTGGTTGTCACCGGTCGGACGGCAGTTGAACTCGCTGACCTTCGAACCCGCCGGCCTGGCGCCGTAGTAGCCGACGTCCAGGCAGAGCCCGTCCTTGGTGTTGCGGATCAGGAAGACGGGGGCGTTCTGGGGCCCGCCGCTCTTGTGCACGATGTCCAGGCTCCACAGCTGGTTGTCGGCGGTCGTGGCGTTGCACGGGTACTGGTTGACCGGAGCGGTCGGCTTGCCCTTGCCGTAGTTCGCGATATCCACGCACTGGGACGTCGACGCGTTCCTGATCACCGTGTTCTGCACACCCGAACGGCCGTTGGCCCACCGGCGGAGCTTCTCCGCCCCGGTCAGCCCCTTGGGCTTGAGCTTGGGCTTGGGCTTCGTCTTGGGCTTGGGCTTGACCTCGGCCTCGGTCTTCTCGGACGCGCTCGGGGAAGGCGTGAGCGTCTGCTGCGGGGCGGGCGGCAGGGCCTGCTTCTCCTTCTCCTTCTCCTTCACCTTCTTGCTCGGCTTGACGGAGGGGGACGGCGACTCACTCGTGTACGTGTCCGGAACGATGGAGCGCTCGCTGCCCAGCAGCGTGCCGGCCGCGTTCTGCGTCCGGGTCCGCTCGGGCTCACGGTCGTTCTGTCCGGACACGAGGAACGGGACCGCGATCAGGATCGCGCCGGCGATCGCCGCAGCCGCCAGCATCGGCTTCTTGGGCCGGCTGCTGGGCGGTTCGCCGTCCGCGTGCGCGTTCGCGCCCGCGCCACCGTCGCCGGCCGCTGCCGCCGCCACGGCCGCGTCCGGTGCGTCGGGCGCGTCGGGCACCGCGCCGACCGTTCTGACGGTCGGCGGCGTGCCGGTCTCCGGGGCGGACGCGGCGGACGTCGACGCTGACGACTCGGCGGACTCCGCAGACTCCTCGGACTCCGCAGGCTTGGGGGAAGCCGCGGGCTCGGGGGAAGCCACGGCGGTGGCCGACGGAGCCGGGGTGCCGATGACGGTGCCGGGGCCTGCTTCGTCGGTGCCGGTCGTCGCCCCGTCGGTGCCGGTCGTCGCCTCGTCGGCGCCCTCGGGCTCGGAGGACGGGGACGACGGAGACGGGGTGTTCGTACGGCCGCCCGGTGTCAGCGCGCCGCCCGGGTCCCCGGCCGCTCCCCGCATCGTCACGGCCCGGCGGACCGACACCGGCGAGTTGCCGGACTTCCCGGACGCACCCGCGGGCGGGCCGGACGGTGACGGTATTTCGTTGGAAGGATCATGCTCACGCGCCATGTGATTCCCCTACTCGTCTGTGGGTGGGTGTCGCGTCACGGCCCGGCGCCCACGGCTCCGGCGCAGCGCTCCGGCCAGTGGCCGGTGCCCTCGGGTGCCGTCGGGAGCCCGCGCACGGATTCGTCCAGCCGGGCGAGTACGGCTCGATCCGCATCGGGATCGGGCGCGGTCGCCGTGGCAGGACCGGTCAGTTCACGCAGGAAGATCTGTACGGACGGGCCGTCGCGGCGGACGTCCAGCACCCGGAAGAGGGTTCCCGGGGCGAACACCACCTCCTCGGGCCCACGGCTGTGGTCGGACAACTGCCGTACGCGACGGCCTGCCACCGACCAGATGACATAGCTCCCACCCGGCATCATGGCCGCACGGCCGGAATCGAGCGGCGTGGTGCTCAGCAGGGCCGCGTCACGCAGCAGCGTCCCGGGACGGGGCAGCGCCGGGACGCCGGAACCGTCGGCGGCGGGGTCGCTGCCCGTGCCGCGCAGCACGGCGCCCCGGTAGGACGGCAGCCTGTTCAGCGCCGATGCCACACAGGCGCCGTACGGCAGCATGTCGGGCTCGTACTCGCGCAGGGCACGGATCACCGCGCCGTGGCTCAACGGGCCTTCGGGGGTGAGCAGATACATCCGCAGCGCGATCAGATCGGCACGGGCCGCCTCCTGTTCCCTGCCGCGCAGCGCGGGCACCCGGGCGAGGGACCTGGCGACGGCCGCGCCGTGCCGGTCCCACCCCCGGTCCGCGAGCGCGCGGAAGGCGGTCCGTTCCGCTTCGCTACTGCGGTGGCCGGGTTCCAACGGGACGGGCGGCAGAGGAGTGTCGGGGACCTCGGCCGGGTCCGGGCCCTCCAGGGCGCCAGGTGCCACGGGGGCGCCGGGGGCCACCGAGGCTTCCGGGCCCCGGGCCGGCTCGTCCCCCGCGGTTCGGGTTCCGTCCGGCTCCGTCGGCGCCTCGGCCGCCGCGTCCCGGGAGGCCGTGGTCCCCGGGGACGCGGGGGGAGTGGCGGGAGCCGGGGACGCGGGGGACGTGGCGGGAGCCGGGTCGGCCGGTGCGGCGGATTCCACGCGCACCGGTTTCGCCGGGAGTACGTCGTCGGGACCATCCGGCGCCTCGGTCACACTCGGCCCGTGCTCGCTCGGCCTCGGCTCTTTCGGCCCGGGCTCGCTCGGCCTCGGCTCCTCCGGCCCCTGCTCGCTCGCCGGCTCCCCGGACGGGCTCCGCTCGGCGAGCGGCTCCGGGCCGTCCGCCGCTGCCGGGTTCTCCTCCACCGCGAGCTCGGCCTGATCGTCGTTTCCGTCGCCTGTGTCGGCTCCGTCGCGGGCGTCGCCTGCGTCGCCTCCGTCGTCCGTGTCGGCTCCGTCGTGGGCGTCGCCTGTGCCGCCTCCGTCGTCCGTATCGTCCGTGTCGGCTGCGGCTTCTCGCGGTTCAGCCGGACCGGGGCCGCCGGAAACGGAACCATCGGGCCCCTCGGGCCGGTCCGGGTCGGTTGTCGACGGCTTGGCGGGCTCGCTCTGTGCCGGCAGGGGCGCGGTGGGGGCCGGTGTGGTGCCGGACGCAAGTTGACCGGCCGCCTCGGCCCGCCTCCTGGTGCGCCCCAGCGAGCCGATCGGGACGCCGTCGTCCGATCCGTCGAGCTCCTCGGGGGCCGGGCCGGCGCCGGTCCTCCGGGGCGTCACCGGCTTCCCGGTTGCCGACGGGGCTACGGGCCTTCCGGCCGCCCCGGGACCGGACGGCCGTCCGGGTGCCCCGGCGCTCGCCGCTGCCCCGGCGGTCGCTGCTGCCCCCGTGGCCATGGCTTCGCGCAGCTGCCCGGCCCGTTCGGCCCGCGCCGCCCGCGCGGCGCTCTCCGACGGGCGGACGGGAACGGATCCCGTGGTCCGGGCCGGTTGTCCCGGTCGTGACGGCTGGGGCGGCAGCTCGGGCCTCGACGACTGCGTCCGCGGTCCCGGCGCCGCGCCCGGCCGGTTCGCCGGTGCGGGGGCCGGCCGGGCCGGAGGCCTGGCGCGGGCCGGGGCCGGGGCGGCGTAGCGCAGGGTGCGCAGGCCGTGCTGGGCGGAGAGCCTGCGCAGTTCGAGGCCGCCGTCGAGGGACACGCCGTGCACGTGCAGTGTCGCGCGCGCACGCAGGGCCGGTGCCAGGGCGCCCAGCAGACCCGACAGGGCCGGCCACAGCGACGCGTCCATGACTTCGCCCGGCATGCCCAGCTCGATCACCGGGCCGCCCGGGTCCACCTGACGTGCTGTGGGGGACAGCGAGGGGCCGCCGCGCGGGCCGACCCACAGGCCCGCCCTGGTGACGGTGACCTGCCAGCGGTCGGTCAGGCCGACGACGCCCTCCTCCGGACGGGCGGGGCCCGGCAGCGGCGGGGTCCAGCGCAGCACCCGGGGCGGCCGCGCACGGCCGCTCTCGTCGGGCGGCCGGCACACGACGGCGTCCACGAACGGCATCCACGTCGGCGTACCGTCCGGTGCGGCCAGGACCGAACGCACGGAGTACGTCCCCAGCGGGCCGCCCGCCGCGATGAGCGGCAGGCCGGTCAGGACCTCCACCTCCGCGTCCGTCCGGTCGGACACCGACTGCGCCAGTGACAGCACGTCACGCCGGCCGCCGGGCACGAGCCGCACACCGGACCTGGCCTCCTGCGGCAGGGAGTCGAGGACCTCGGCGACCTCCTCGGCCGAGACGTCCTCCCCGTACGGCACACCGATCACCACGGCCGCGCGCCGGGGGTCGACCGGCACGGCGTGGTAGAGATCGCCCGGCTGGGCCGGGGCCGCCCCCGCCGGCCGCAGCAGCAGCCCCGCCGGGATCTGTTCCAGCACGCAGCCGCCGGCCGTGCTCGAAGGCACACCGCGCAGCGCGGACTGCCAGAACGGCTCCGGGCTGCGCGGGCCCAGCGGCTCCGGCTTCGCGCCCGGGGCGAACCGCCACCAGCCGCCCCCGGCCGCGCCCCCGCGGGCGGTGGACGCGACGGGGACGAAGAGCGAACCGCCCGGTACGACGAGGGGCGGGCCGTCCGGGGCACTCACCTCGAACCCCCAGGCGTCGGCGATCCGGCGGGCGGTGGCGGGCCGGTCCTCTGCGTCGTGCCCGGCACCGGCCATGACCAGTTGTACGGACTCGGTGCCCGAGTCACGCAGCGAGTCGAGCAGTTCGCTCAGCCTCGGCCAGAAGGAGCGGGCCTCCGTCCCCTCGGCGTTCGCGATGACGGTCACCGTCCCCTCGTCCGTGCGCATGCCGCGCGCCAGATCGGCGACATCCGCAGGCGTGAGCGTGTCGTCCGAAGGGGTCCGGAGCAGCAGCAGGCCGTCGTAGTCCTCCAGCAGGAGTCGCTCCGATGGCGCTTCCGGCAGGTTCGTGGCGGCCCGTTCGACGGGGGCCGGGGAGCGGTCGCCTCTGCGCCGCGCGAAGGGACCACCCCAGCGGGTCACTCCTGCGGCCTTCCGTCGTCCGGCGCACCGCTCGTGGCGGGGCCGGGTCCCGGCGCGGCCGCCGGGTCCCCCACCCGTGTCGCGTGGATGCGTGGCGTTCCCGCACCGCCCGGCTCCTCGGCCGGCACCGGCCGGGCCTCACCGCGCTCCTGGGCCGCGATCTCCTCGGCCAGTGCCTTGGTGTCCATGACCATCCCCGCCGGGCCGGTCGGGTTGACGTAGAGCGAGTGGCCCTCGGGCAGACCCTCGACCACGTCGGCCACCGGGACCACCCGGGCCGCGAACGTCCCGACGACGCGGTAGTACGCGGGGGCGGTGAAGACGGGGACCACGGGCTCGCCCTCCGCCGACCGCACGGCCAGCGGCTCGCCGTCGGGGCCGAGGAGCACCGCGACCTTCGCGGCGGCCAGTGTTCGCAGCACCTCGCCGGGCGGGCCGTATCCGGTCACGGCGCGCTGGACGGCGGACTCGACCGGGTCGCTGGCCCTGGGCCAGCCGTGCGCCTGGGGGGAGGGGCGGTACCCCGCGTTGTCCTCCCACGCCACGATCGTGCCCGTGGCGTCCGTACGCCAACGGCCCGGAACCGCCCAGTCCGGCGGCGCGCCCTTACCGGACCAGGCGGGATCGGGAACGCTCAGCCACTGACCGGGCAGCCCCCGGGCGGCCTCGACCACTTCCGGGGGCGGCTCGGGCAAGGGCTCGGCCGCGTCGGCGGATTCGGTGAGAGGGACGGATTCGGTGCGGGCGTCGGATGCCGTGACGCCGGTGGATTCGGTGACGTCGGCGGATTCGGTGACGAGCCGGCCGTACACCGGTATCGCCCCGGCGTCCCCGTCGGCGGGAAAGGGCTCGGGCGGAGGGGGCATCGTGGGGAGCGGCCCATGGTCGTACTCAGTCACCGGCGGGCACTCCCGACACAGAAGACACGGTCCATCCCTTCGAACTCACCCTCATCGTTTGACAGTCTGGTGGTGCCGACCCCGAAATCCGGTTTCCCCGCGATGACATACCGGGGTCCGAAGTGTGAACCGCCCATGACATCGCGGGACGCGTCCCGACAGGATCATGCCCCCACCCCGACGACAACGTTGTTCCCGGCAGACCCGACGGCACCCGGATGCCCGGTTCGTACTCCTGGAGAGACGCCGTGCTCCGCCCCCGCGTTCCACCGTTCAATGGTCAACCGTACCCGCACAACGCCTCAGGCCGGCCACTCGCCGGTCAGCTCCTGCGCCTCGTACTCCTCCAGTTCGGCCCTGCCCGCGCGCAGTTCGGTCACCGTGACGAGCTGCCCCACCGGGGCGGACGAGCTGAGGAACAGCACTTCCCTTCCGGGTGGCAGCCGTTCCAGGAGTTCTGGCAGGAACATCACCTCGTGCGGCGGCAGTTCGCCCGCCGCCGGCTCCGGCGCCGCCGAGAAGACGGGCACCGCCTCCGTACCGTCCTGCGCCTCGGTCACCGTCAGTCCGCCGTTCCCGTCGACGCACACCGCCAACTCGGCGTCGGCGAGCAGCAGGGCGAACAGCTCCTGGGAGGCGTAGCCGGTGGCGACCAGTTGTACGGCGGCGTCCGCGGGGCTGACCGGCGGCGGCCAGCCGTGCGCGTCGGGCGAAGGACGGTAGCCGGGGTTCTCCTCCCACTCGACGATCTCCCCGTCCTCGTCGCTCCGCCAGCGTCCGAGCCTCGCCCACGAGGGCGGGGGCTCGTCCTCGTCACCGTTCCAGTGCCGGTCGACCACGGACATCCAGTGGCCGGGGGCCTCCCTGGCCGCCCTGACGTAGTCCTCTGGCGGCTCGCGGAACCCCGGCCGCCCCCTCAGCACGGCGGTCGGACCGCCCAGGGTCCCGGAGAGGCCCGCGCCTTCGTCCGGGGTGCCGGAAGGGCTCGTCATGCGGGGTCCGTCCCGTCCCGCGAACCGTCCGCCCCGCGCGCCGCCGCGTCGACCGCCTGCCGCAGGGCCTCGGTCTCCACGGTCATGCCGACCGGCCCCGACGGGTTGAGGTAGAGCACGTGGCCGTCCGGTATCCGGTCGACCACCTCGGCCACGGGAGCCAGTTCGTAACCGAAGCGCCCGGCCGCCCGCAGATAGCCGGGGGACGTGAAGACGGGCACCACCGGCGCCCCCTCGGGAGAGGTGGCCGACAGCGGGCTGCCGCCGGGGCCGAGCAGGACGGCGACCTCCGCCCCGGCCAGCACCCTCGGCACCGCCTCACCCGGGCCGTACCCGGTGGCCGCGAGCTGGACCGCCTCGTCCACGGGGTCGGCCGGTGCGGGCCAGCCGAGCGCCTGGGGCGAGGGGCGGTACCCCTCGTTGGCGCGCCACTCCTCGATCTCACCGTCCAGGCCGGACCGCCACTGACCCACCACCGCCCAGTCCGGCGGCTCGCCCTTCCCGGACCACGCGGGGTCGACCATGCCCAGCCAGTGGTCGGGAGCGAGCCGGGCGGCTTCCTCGATCTCCGCGGGGACCGGCGGCGCCGTGTCGTCGACGGTCCCGGGGCGCGCGGTGGGCGCACCGGCGGCGGTGTTGTCGTTCATGAGCTCCTCGCTGGGAAGTTATGCGCGGTCGTCCAGTATGCGGCGGAGCTTTCCGGCCAGGGAGCCGGAGGTGTCCAGGCCCCGCGCGCGGAGCCAGGCATCGATCAGCTGCTCCAGCCGGTCGTCGGTCAGGGCCCCGTCGTCGGGGCCGGACAGGATGTCCGGGCTCAGCGCCTCCAGAATGTGGAGGACATCTTCCAGGGCGCTCTGATGGTGCACCAGCCACTCGGTCAGGACCGGATCGTCCGGGAGGTCCACCGTTGTGCCGGCCGGTCCGGCCGTCGTCTCCAGCGCGTGTTCGTCGGGGAACCGGCCGTCCGTGGCCACGTGTTCGCGCAGCTCCGCCTCGGTCAGCGGGGCGATGCGCCAGTAACGGCCCCAGTTGTCGGTGTAGTCGAGCTCGGCCGGCTCCGGGTTGCCGCTGCGCCGCAACCGGTCCAGGACGAGCTGGGAGCCGCGCATGATCTCGTCCAGGGAGTGGTGCTCCGCCTGCAGCATCTCGGCCAGCACCCCGAGCCGCACCAGGCCCAGATCGATGTCCAGGCCCCATGCCTCGCGCATCTTCGCGGCCTGCGACATCAGCCGGTGGGCCGATCCAGAGGTGCCGGCCAGGACCAGGCTGCCGTCGGCCTCGGCGTCGGACTGCACGGGGGTGCTCATCGCGATGTGGAACCGGTTCGTCCCCGGGATCCACGGGACGGCCGCCTGCCCCATCAGGGCCCGCTCGGCCTCGCTCAGCGGCGGCGACAGGTCCTCGGGGCGCACCGGCGTGCGCAGCGTCCGCTCGGCCTCGTCCAGCAGCGCCTGCTCGCCGGGGGTCCGGTACGGCCGCCCGCTCAGCGCCGTGTAGGCGGTCATCGCCTCCGACTGCGGCCTCGACGCCCGGTATTCGGCGGTGATCACCTCGGGGTTCGGCTCGGCGCTGCCCAGCAGGTCCGAGATCAGTCCGCCGTGCCCGTCCGGCGACTGGGCACCGATCCACAGCATTGCCATCCGCTCCCGCAGGTTGCCCGACTCGACCACCGCCCGGAGCCGCTCCCGGCCGGTGCCCACCGCCCCGTCCACGGTGGGGTCGTCCGAGCCCAGCTCCGGCCAGCGGCCCACCGCATCGGCCCGCTCCCACAGCTCGCGCACCACCGCGCCGAGCTGGGCGTTCGCCGCTTCGTGACCGCCGAGATACCGGCCGAGGCGCTGCTCGAAACGGACCGCCTCCCGCGCGTAGCGGATGCGGCTCAGGACCCACTCCGGCGCCGGACGCGCCGCCAGCAGATGCCGCACCTGGAGCGGCGCGCCGGTCAGGGCGTCCGCCAGCCGGCGCAGCCGTGCCTCGCTCCCGGCGGCGGTGGCGGTGGCGTCCGGCCCGTCCGGCAGTCCGGCGAGCAGGCGGTCCCCGTCCCGGACCAGGAGGGCGGCCGGTGCGCTCGCGGTGGGTCCGCCGTGGACCGTCGTCGTGCCGTCCGGGCCCGCCACGGCCACCGCGACGCCGAGCCCGCGAGCCGCCGCCGTAACGAGCGGCCCCACCGGCACGTCCACGCCCTCGCCGCCGTAGGAGGGGTCGCTGAGCAGCGCCCGGAGACGCTGAACGGGGTCCGGGGAGATCCGTGCGGCCGGGAACCGGTCGCCCAGCAGCATCGCCTCCGCACGCTGACCGGCCGGGAGCGCTACGCCGATCCTGTCGAGGAGACCCAGCGGAAGGCTCCGGCCCCCGTCGAGCGGCGGCACCGCCACCTCGGTCACGTCGTCGGCGGTGAGGGTGTGGTCCAGCCAGTCGCGGAACTCCCCGGCGGTCCCGACGCCCGCCGCGCGCAGCGCGTCGGTGGCCACGTACCGGAGGGCGAACAGCAGCGTGTCCACGGTCCGGTCGCCCTCTCCGGGCGACTCGTGGAGCGCGAACACGGTGCCGCCGAACTCGGCGGAGTCCGGTCCGGTACGCCGGTAGCCGGGCGCGGGAGCGTCCTCCGCGGACGGCTGCCCGGTCGCGAGGTCGAACAGGTCCCCTGCCGGGTCCGCGAACTCGGCGGGGGTGAAGGGGAGCGGGCCGTCCTGCGGCATTGCGGCGAGGCTGTCCGGCAGCGGGGTGGCCTCCTCCACCACCTCGCTCAGCATCGGGGGCCGCTTCTCGGTGTGGACGAGCCGCCGGCTGACCACGTCGAACCGCATGCCCGGCGGATACAGCGCCTCCCCCTCCGACAGGTGCTTGAAGAACGGCACGCCGTCGCGCGCGGTCGAGTCCCTGATCTCGATCAGCTTGCGGTGCGAACCCGACGGAACGGACTTGTCGCCGAGTGCGAACTCGACCGCCTCCCCGACCACCAGGGAGGCGCTGCGGAAGAACGCCACGTCGATCGTCTCCTCGCCGTACATGGGGCCGTTCACATCCGGCGCGTCCACGGGTCCGGGCGCCCCGCGCTCGCCCCACCAGGCGGTCCGCCCGACGGGCGGCAGGATGTCCAGCGCCTCCATGGCCATGTCGATGTGCAGCTTCAGCTCACCGTGCAGCCGGTCCGCCATCATGTCGACGCGGCGGCGCAGCCGGGCCAGCTCCGGGCTCGGCGCGTCGAGATCGGGCAGTTCGCTCAGTGCTTCGTACAGCTCGGTGAACTCCGGCTGGGCGACGAGGGTGAGCGGCGGCATGTCCAGTTCCTCCTCGCGCGCCGAATCCAGGATGTAGCGCCAGGTGTGGAAGCGCACCAGATGACGGCTGACGCCCTGGCCGAGCCGCTCGCCGTTGAGCAGCGCCTTCATCAGCCGGTAGTCGTACGAGCTGTAGAGGTACAGGGCCGTCAGATGCGCCGGGGTGAGGCGGCGGAGCGCCTCGACGCCGCGCTCGCCGTGCCGGTCCAGCCACCCGGACATGGCGAGGAGCCTGCCGGTGGGCCGGGGCGGGAGTGCGCCGTCGAGCGCGGCGTCGGCCATCGCGACCAGCGCGTCGGGCACGTCCATCGTCCCGGTGACCTCGAACGGGAACGACATCCGCTGCTGGTACATGACCTGGTGCGGCGGGGCCAGGGCGTCGAGCGCGCCGCTGTCGGGGCCGGCCGGCAGCAGCCCGCTCCCCAGGAAGTGGCCCACCGCCCAGGTGTGCAGCGAGGCGCCGTCCCGGGTGGCGGCGGCGCGTTCGTCCGCGGCGCCCATGCCGATCAGGTGGGAGGCCCGCAGCACCTCGTGCAGCGACTGCAGGTCGCCCGGGATCATCCAGGCGGCCAGGGCGGCGCGGAACGCCGGCAGCACGGTGGGCGGCAGGTCGAGGGCGGCGGCCATCCGCAGCAGGCGCAGCGCGGGGCCGCGCTCGCCGCCCACCCGGCGCAGGCCACGGCTGTCGAACACGGCGCGGTAGGCGCTTTCCGACATGAACCGGCCGAAGCCGCCGCCGGCCCCTGCGAGGGCCTCCTCGACCTGGCGGGGCAGCTCCCGGCCGGCGTACGCGGCGCGCAGCAGGACCCGCATCAGACCGTCCAGCGCCTCCGGGCCCGCAGGCGTGCCGAGCAGTTGCTCCAGCTCGGCGGCCGGGTCCTGCGGCGCCTGGTCCGGCGCGAAGAAGGCGCGCTGCGCGGCCTCCTCCCCGTGCCGCTCGGCGAGCGCCGCGTACACCTCGCGCACCACGTCCCCGACCGCCTCTGCGAGTTCGGGGGCCTCGCTCAGCGCCTCGGCGAGGGAGTCCTCCCAGTCGACGGCGGCCTGCCGCCACTCGCGCTCCCGGTACAGGCCGGTGAACCTGGCCGTCTCCGGGGCCCCGGCCGGCTGCCAGGACGACACCGCCCAGGGCGCTTCGGCGGGCTGCTCCGGGGCGGTGTCCGGCGTGCTGCCCGTGACGTTGAACTGTTCGCGGGCCGGACGGCCGGACGACGTGCGGTGACCGGTTCCCGGGGCCGGTGTCCGGGGGCCCGACCAGCCGTCCGGATACTCCGTCACCCATAGCGTGGCCCGCCCATCGGCGTCCTCCAGCAGGTGCGGCAGCCCTTCGGACACCGCCGCGCGGCCCACCGGCAGATGGACCGGCAGCCCGGACCCGTCCGCCATCCGCTTGGCCCGCGCGCGGGCCTCGGCCTCGCTCCGCGGTACGTCGCCTGGGCCGCACGCGAGCACCGTCACACTGCGCGCGCCACGCCTCCGCGCCGACCGCAGCAGCCGGCCCGCGTACGTACCGTCGTCCCGCAGCACGTCCCCGTCCTCGGTGACCAGGGCGAGCCCGTCGTGGCCACCGTGCGACGCGAAGAAGAACGTGCCCTCGGCCGTGCCGCCGCCCGGCAGCGTCCGCTCCGTCGCGACCGGCCGGTCCGCGCCGTCACGCTCCCACGACACGAAGCCCCGCGCGCCGCCGAGCCGGGCATACTGCTCCTGCCGAACCGCCCAGTCCGCGTCGTCGAACGACGCCACGCCGATGAGTTCGCCGTCCTGCCCGTGGATGGGCCGCAGCACCGGCGCGGGCCGATCCCCGGACTCGGCGGCGCCGGCCGAGGGGCCGATGCCGAACAGTTCGTCCGCCGGTCCGGCGTCCGCGATCCGCCGGGCGGGGCCGGGCGTCCGGTGACGCGGAGTCACCTCCGTTGCCTCCACGGACTCGTAGGGCTCGGTCCGCGGGCCGCCCGGAACGACCGTCCGGGCGGAGACGCCGAAGGAGGCGCCCGGCGGGTACAGGGCCTCGGTCTCCAGCGGCAGCACCACGAACGGGCTCACCTCCCGCGCCGTCGAGCCCGCCACGTGCACCAGCCCCCGGTGCGCGTCCCCGGGGACGCCCTTGCTCCGGTTCATGAAGCCGAGTGCTTCCTCGCGGACCAGCGCCGTGCTGCGGAAGAACGGCATCGTGATCCCGTCCGTGCCGTACACCGGTCCGTCCGCCGGCGGCTCGCCCAGCGGGCCCGGCATCCCCCGGTCGCCCCACCAGACGTCCCGGTTCAGCGGGGGCAGCAGCTCCAGAGCCTCGATCGCCATGTCGACGTGCAGCGGAAGGTCCTCGTACAGCGCGTCGGCCATCGCGTCCAGGCGTCGCCGCAGGCCGGCCACCTCCGGGGTCGGGTCCTGGAGGTCGTCCACGTCCCACATCGCGTCGAACAGGGCGGCGAAACCGGGCTGCTTGCGGAGCGTCATCGGCAGCAGGTCGGCGGCGCCGACCTCGGCCATCTTCCGGGTCATCGTCCAGGTGTTGAGGCGCACCAGCCGGCGCCCCATGCCAGGGCCGAACCGCTCGCCGTTGAGGAACGCCTTCATCTGCCGGTAGTCGGCGCCGCTGTAGAGGTGTACGGCCGTCAGATGGGCCGGGTGCAGCCGCTCCAGGGCCTTCCTGCCCTCGTCGCCGTAGCGGTTCAGCCAGGTCCCGAGCGCCCGGCCCCGGTCGGTGTCGGGGAGCGGGTCCCCGGCGAGCGCGGCGGCGGTCAGGGCCACGAGGCCGTCGGGGAGTGCGAGCCTGCTGCGCGTGATGTCCTGGCCGAACTTCATCCGCTCGGCGTACAGGGCGCGATGCGGCGGTACGAGCGGCTCGGCGGGCGGGGCGTCCGGGTCGGTACGGGGCGCGCCGGTCGTCGCCGCGGTGTCCGCGGCCCAGTTGTGGAGGCCGGCGCCGTCGCGCAGCGCGAGTTCGCGTTCCTCGTCGGTTCCCAGGCCGAGCCGGTGGGAGGCGCTCAGGATCTCCGGCAGCGACTGCAGATCGGCCGGGACCGCCCAGGCGATGACCGCGTCGCGGAACGCGAGCAGCTGTGCGGGGGAGGCGCCGAGCGCGGCGTAGGTCCGCAACAGCCGCAGCGCGGGCCCCCGGTCACCGCCCACCCGGCGCAGGCCCCGGCTGTCGTACACCGCCCGGTACGCGCTGCCCGGCGCGAACCGCGCGCGCCGGCCGGCCGGCCGGGACAGCGCTTCGGCCACCTCGCGCGGCAGCCCCGGGCCCGCGTACGAGGCGTACGCGAGCGCGCTCATCAGTTCGTCGACGGCGAGCGGCCCCGGGGGCAGCGCGAGCAGCCGCTCCAGCTCCGCGGCCGGGTTCCCGGCGACCGCGTCCGGGGCGGAGAAGGCCCGCAGGGCAGCGGCCTCGCCGTGGCGCCCGGCGAGTTCCCCGTGCATACGGCGCACCGCGTCACGGACGGACTCGGTGAGCCCGGCGGTCCGGCCCAGCTGCCCGGCGAACGCGAATTCCAGGGCCACCCCGCGCTGTCGCCACTCGCGGTCCCGGTACAGGCCCGCGAACCGCACCGCGCCCGGCGATCCGGCGGGCCGCCAGGACCGCACCGCCCAGCCGGGTCCGGTGCCGGAAGCGGTCCCGGGGTCCGTCTCCGGGGCGTTGTCCGGGGCGTTTTCGGGGGTGGCCGGGGACGCCGGGGACACCGGGGTGGCGTTGATCCGGGCGGGGGACGGGTAGCCGATGCCGGATCGCTCGTCGCTCTCACCGGGGCCGGTGCCCGTGCGGACGGGGCCGTCCGGGACGGTTCCGGGAGCGAAGTGGAACGTACCGACGCCGGACTCCCGCCGGGCCTGCGGCGCCGGCCAGGACGGGTCCGGGGCAGCGCCCTCGGGGCCCGGGAGCGGCTCCGCCGCCCGCGGGGCGGAGGTGGCTGCCGCGGTGCCGAAGAGGGTGAGTGCGGCGTCGGTGGTGGTGCCGGGGGCGGCGAACTGCCGGACGGTCCCGGACCACTGGCCCGGGTTCTTGGTCGCCGGGTCGAGGAGGGCGAGGATCACGAGAGGGGTGGCGGCATCGGGCGCGTTCAGCATCATCGGCGCGTCGTAGCCGTAGGCCGGACGTCCGGTGCGCTGGGAGAACCGCTGCAGCAGCCCGGCGGGCAGCTCTCCGGGGCCGGTGGTCAGGAACAGCACCGGGGTGTTCAGCGGGAGCGTACCCAACGCCGGGTCCATCGCCATCAGCGCCAGGAACTCGCCCTCCGAGACCTCGACGGGAGCCCGTCCCGGCAGATGCAGCACGAGGGAACCGGCCCAGTCGACCTCGACCACGCTCAGCAGCGGCATGGGCAGGCCCGGCCCCGTCCAGACCGGCTGAACCGGCTGCGTGACCGTCCCGTTGGGCCCGTGCGCGATCCGCCGCACCCTGGCCCAGTCGATCCCGGCGGGCGCCGGCGTACCCGACCAGTTCACCCCCTGGACGTTCGGCCCCTGCCGCAGCAGAGCCGCCGGGGCGAAGGCGCCGATCTCCCGCAGATGACGCGCGGCCAGCAGATCGTGATCGGAGGCGTCCGCGCCCTCCGCGATCGCCTTGGCCGTCAGCTTCCACAGGGTCTCCTGACCGGCCCGGTCCCACACGGCGTTCACATCCAGATGGAGCACCTTGCGGCCCATCGTCTCCCGGTCGGCGGGCGGCATCGAGCGGAAGATCTGGGCCGCACGGGTCATGGCCCAGAGCGTGGAGGCCGCATGCCTCGCAGTGGACGGCGCTCCGGGCGGCAGCGACTGCACGTACCGCATCTTGTCCATGCCGTTCTCACTCATGTGCTTGAGGGTGAGCTCGACCACCGGCGCGGGTATCTCCTCCGTCAGTTTCGCGTCCGGATCGGCCGCGATCCGGGCCGCGGCGAAGTCGAGCAACGCCACGTACCCGGCCGGAGCCGGAGCCTTCCCGCTGTGCTCCTGGACGAAGAAGGCCCACATGTCCATGCGGAACGGCGTGAGCGCGCTGATCGCCGGATCGTTCGCCCGCATCCGCTCCAGCGCGCCGATCCCCTTCAGCACCCGCTCGTACCGGCCGCCCACGCCGCGGTGATCCTCGATCTCGTTGCCGAACACCAGCCGCAACGCCCGTACCAGCCGCAGCGTCGTGGCCCGGACCTCCGGTGACACCTCACCCGTGCCGGGGTGCAGTCCCGCCTCCCGCGCCAGCTGGTCCAGCTCCGGGTCCAGTGGCTCGGGACGGGCGACGACCCGGCGGCCGCGTTCACCGTCGGCGCCCTCCAGAGCGACCCGCATGGTGTTGTCCATGCCGGTCTGCCTGGTGCTGCCCTCCGTCTCCATCCGGCTCAGATTCGCGACGTGCCCGATGAGCGAGAGGTCGTCCAGCGGATCGTCGATATGCGGCGCGGGCGCGTACGAGCGCTGCTGCTGCCTCGGGTCACCGTCCGTCGCGCTCCAGCAGATCTCCAGATGCATCCGGTGCCCCGGCGGCAGCTCCCGCACCTCGCGCAGGCCCGTGATGTACGCGGCGGCGTCCCGCTTGTCCAGCAGCACCGTCCGGCCGTCGAGGAGCGGCAGCCGCATCCGGCCCGGATAGCCGTGCGCGGCGAAGAGATACACCGCCGAAGCCATCGACACCGGCTCCGTACCGGTGTCCTGGTAACCGGTGTCGGCGTGTGTCCGGTGCACCAGTCGGCGCATCTTGCGGAAGATCCGGAACCGCTCCTCCCGGGCCCGCAGCGCGTCGCCCTTCGCGACCGCCAGCCGGCCGTACCGCTCATGGTTCTCGTCCGCCAGCGGCCGGGTGTCCACGTCGCTGTCGCGGAACACCGTCCCGTCCAGCGCGGTCCACTGCCGGTCCTCGTACGACGTGTTCTCTGACGGGTCGACCGAGATCCACAGGCCGATCGGCGCGTCCGGATCGCGGTCGACCATCACCACGACGTGCGCGTCCCCGGAACCGTCGGCGATCAGGCGCCCGTCACCGCTGGGACCCCAGACCCTGCGCCCCAGCCGGTCGGCGACCGTCCGCAGCGTCCGCTGGTACTGCGCCCCCGCGAACGGAACGGCCAGCACCACCGGCACGTCCTTCGGCAGCTTCGACAGCTCGGGATCGGCCGCAAGGGCGTCGGCCAGCCCCTCGGCGTCCAGCACCCGGCCGTCCGGCAGGCGCACCTGCCCGTTCTCGCCGGCCGCCGACACCACGTACGCGTCCTGCGGCCACGGCGCCGCCTTACTCGACACCTGCGTGGGGACGACGCCGGCCCGGGTCTCGATGACCCGTACCTCCGGCAGCACCCGGCTCACGGAGGCCGTCTTCCAGTTGCGGCCCCGCGAAGGCCCGGAGGTCGCTGTGGACCCGGCGGACGCGGCAGGACCGGCGATCATCGTCCGCGCCGAGAGGATGTCGTCGTCCGGCCCGGTGAAACCTCCGGTCACGGCGGCGGGCACGGCGGGCGTCACCGGAGCGGTCTGCGTCGTGGGTTGCTCCGGCGACGGCCCGAAGAGGGTCATCCCCGCGTCCGGCGCCGCCCCGCCGCTGACGGCGTTCTGGGCGGCCCCGTCCCAGGCCCGCACGCTCTGGTACCGGGGAGTCAGCTGGAGTCCGGACAGCTCCAGATCGGCGCCCACCGAACCCGCCGCCCCGACCAGCAGGAACTGCAGAGCCACCGGCAACGGAGGCATCGGCTGCCCGCGATCGGCGAAGTACGCCCCGGCAGCAGTCCGCAGATCGCTCCAGGTCAGCAGGGACTCCGAGCCATTGGCCGCCCGCACCCGGTCCAGAGCCCAGAACCCGCCCAACAGCGTCTCGAACGCCGCCCGGTCGTCCTCCAGCAGCGGACCGTAGACGAGCCGGATCGCCCGCACCCAGCGCCGTACCGCCGGAGCCCGCCCTCGGTCGCCGGTCACCCGCTCCGCGAGCCGGGCCAGCTCGGCGGTGGACGGCTCACGCCGGAAGCCGACCCACCAGTCCCCCTCCGCCAGCTGCCACCGCGCCGGCGCACCTTCCTCACCCGGGACGAGGACCGGCTCCCGGCCGCTCCCCGTCCCCCACACCCAGCGGTCGAAGCCGGTGGAGAGCGCCTGGCCCGGGAGCGGGACCTCCAGCGGATCGGCCACCGGCGGACCCGCCAGATCGGCCCCCGCCACCACCACGGCCGTCTCGGGCGGCGCCGCCGTCAGATCGCCGTCCACGGCGAACAGGAGGTCCACGATCCGCGCGTAGTCGAAGACCGCGTCGCTGCCGTCCGACAGCGCCAGCACGGCGCCCCGGGCATCGCCGCGAAGGCCCACCAGCCGCGCCCTGCCGAACGGCAACGGCTGCATCGGGCTCTCCAACGGCACCGGCCCCCGCCGCACCAGCGTGAACCCGCCCGCGTCCGGCATCGCCCCGTAGGCGTGCCGGTGGGCGTCCTGCCAGTCCTGCACCGGACGCGAGGACAGCCCCACAGACCGCCCGTCCGCGCCCCGGTGGGTGACCGTCAGCACCCGTTCCAGCAGGACCCGGGTCCCGTCGAGCGCGACGATCTCCGCCCTCCACTCCAGGACCGGCGGCGTCTGTCCGGGATCGGCCAGGATGGCGAGGGCGCCCCGGGCCGCGTCGACCATGCCCCGGAGCCTCGGCTGATGCTGCGGGGGGAGGCCGTCGATGGCGTCGGACGCCTCGTCGACGGCCGCCCGGAGCGCCCGGTGCACGGGGTCGTCGGCGGGCAGCGGGGTGCCCAGGGCGTAGGCACCCAGCGCGCGGGCGGTCCGCTGGCTGGCCTCGATGGACATCAGCCTCCTGGCTCCGCCGCCGCCGGGCCGCGGCAGACCCGCCACCAGGGCCATCTGCACGAACGCCGCCAGACCCCGCACCACCGGGTTCTCCACGATCCGCCCGATGGACTCGCGCAGGACGTCCTCGGGCAGCGGGGCCGCGTACTTCTGCGCCCGCAGATAGGCCTCCCGGCTGAGCCGCGACAGCTCGGCGACGGCACGCCGGATGTCCTCGGGCGTCATCAACTGACCGTTGTAGGCGAAGTGCCGCAGTTCCGTGAGGACCAGCGGGATCGCCAGCCTGCCGTCGTCGGTGTCCAGGGTCGGGTACTGGTCGTCGTCCATGTCGACCATCTGCTTCTGCGTGACGGTCCGCCCCTCGGAGGTGCGTCCCGTCAGTACGGAGGTCAGGTGCTCGCGAGGGGAGGGCACGTCGCCGATGGTCGCGTCGAAGTACCCCGGGAAGACCGGCTCCCCCGGCGCGATGGCCTTCTGGTACACCTCCATGAGCCTGCCGAGGGTGGCGGCGAGACTTCCGCTGGTGCCGTCGTGGTGCTCGTCGAGGAAGTGCCGGCTGCGGGGCCGCAGAGCCCGCAGGACACGGTCCAGCGAGGGCCGGGACGCCACCGCCAAGGCGTTCTTGACCATGAACGGGACCGGGCCCCGGTTGAGGATGACACCGGTCGGCCTGGCCACGGTGTGGGCGAAGCCGAACCGCAGATAGCCCCACATGTCGTCGACGTCCGGTATGACCGCGAGGAAGGGAACGGCCACATCGGGCACGTCCTGGCGGCCGGTGAAGGCGCGCAGGACCTCCGACAGGGTCCTCATCCCGAATTCCCGGCTCGCCCCGTCCACAGAGCCGAAGGGTCCCGGCGGCAGCCGGTCCGCCACCTGGTCCTGGAGCACGCTCAGACCCAGGGCGGGCAGTCCCGTGGTGGGCTGGACGTAGGAGAGGTTCGACCTGACCGGCGTCCGCCCGACCAGGATGCGGTCGCCCAGCTCCGTGGTGGTCCAGCCGTCGCCGGCCGGGAAGAGCTCGGCCAGGGGGATCTGCTCGGCCGCGCCGGGCTCGTCCCTGGCGTCCAGCGCCCGCTCCATCCTCCCCAGCTTCGCCAGCGCACTCTCCTGGGACTGCCTGCGCTCGCCCGGCAGCACCGCCATCGGCTCGATGACGATCTCGCCGATGAGATAGGAGCTCTGGGTGGGCTTCGGCGCTCCCGGTGGCGGCGCGGGGTAGGTGAGGTGCAGCCGCCCGTCGGCGGACCGCCAGACCCCGCCGTGATCGGTAACGATCTTGAAACCGGGGGCAGTGGCCAGCACCAGCTTGGCGGGAAGGTCGCCGCCCCCGGCGATGAGGAACACCTGACGCCTCTCGACCTCCAGGCCGATGGCGCCGTAGACGCGCCCGGGTGCCGGGTCGAGCAGCGCGGCCGCGGTCGACGACGACTGCGCGAACACCGGCAGCGCGTGCTCCACGGCCTTCCCGGCGGGGTCGATCACCAGCGCCTGCGCTTCGGACGGCACGACCCTGGGCGGGAACGCCGACACCTGGCGGTCGGCACGGGCCGACACGTCCACCCACACCACACCGTCCGCACCGCCGAGGTGGTACGCCGCCCACGCGTGGCCCGGCGCGTCGCCCTGACCGCGCGCCAGGACGAGGCCCACGGCGCCCGGCCCGGCCGCGCGGACGGCGTCCGCCACCGCGCCCCACGTCCGCACCCCGCGCCAGCCGGGCCCGGCCACCAGCGAGGACGCCGCACCGGAGCGGATCGCCGAGCTGTCCAGCGTGACCGCCGGGCGCACACCCCGCGGATACAGGCTGTCCCGCAGGTCCCCCAGCAGCGTCAGGCACCGTTCGAGGGACATGCGTCCCGCCGGCTCCCGGCCCGCCACCTCGCGCACCTTCCGCGTCAGCTCCGCACGGCTGAGCACCGGCAGGGGCGCGAGGGGAGCCGTCAGGGCCGCGCGGGCACGCTCCCGCGCCTCGGCACTCGCCGTCGCGGCGGCGGGCCCGACCGGGTGGCCGGGCGCCGGGACGGGGGCGTGGGGCTGCGGCACGAGCGCGTCCTCCGCCGTGTCCCACATCGCCCGGAAGCCCGCCCAGACGTCCTCCTCCTGGCGGGGGTTGGACTGCCAGGGGTGGAAGCCCTTCGGGTCGGGGCCGTACAGCTCCCGCAGCAGCGGCAGCAGCTTCGGCTCGTGCTTGCGGACCCACTTGGTCCCGTTGTTGCGGGGCAGGCCGGTGTACGGGTCCGTCCCGGCGTTCGTCGAGAGGTAGACGTTGGTGAGCTGGGCGAAGTACTCGAACTCGTCACGGGAGGAGTAGTTGCGGTGCGTGCCGGAGTCGTCGTACAGCGAACCGTCGGGCCAGTCCGTGAAGCTGCCCTTCCGCGTCTTCTCGACGAACGCCTCGGTGATGAGGCGCCGCTGGCTGCCGGTCAGCCCGTAGCGGTGGACGGCGTGCGCGAACTCGTGGGTCGTCGTGGAGTAGCCGTCGTGGTGGAGGCCGGCGCCCGGCACGCTCGTGGTGCCCCCCAGCAGGTTCTCCTCCGCGGCCGCGACATGTCCGTCGAGCTGGACGCCGCGCTCGGTGTCGAAGGGGCGCGCGTCCTCGGTCGACTCCCCCTGGAGGGTGCGGAACGCCTCCAGCGAGGTCATGGCCGCGTCCTTCGGGACCACGATCATCCGCGCGCCCTCGTTCAGCATCCGCTCCGCCGTAGCGGGCGAGCGCAGCATCCGCGCCACCTGTGCCCGCGCCTCGATCCCCGCCGAGACGTTCAGGTCCACACCGGCCGGGACATCCACCATCAGCAGCGCGGCCGTGCGCGCGAACTCGTCGGCGGGCAGGCCCCGGCGCAGGGCCGCCACCAGCTCCCGGTCGGCGGCCAGGGCCTCGCGGTCCCGCTGTGACAGCGGCAGCAGCCGGGCCGTCCGCTCCGGTCCGGCCATCGTGGGCAGCAGGCCGGCCAGGGCGGCCAGTTCCGCCGCCGGCAGCGAGGGCCGCGCCGTCACCGTCGTCCCGGACGCGGGCGGCGGCGCCACGGCGGGCGCGGTGGCGGTGGCGTCGGTGGTGGTGGCCGTGGTGTCGGTGGTGGTAGCGGTAGCGGCCGCCGTCCGTTCCTGCGGCGGCGGCGCGGGCAGGGGCTGCCCGCCGAACCGGCCGGAGCGGGTCGGCCGGGCGGGCGCCGAGGACATGGAGCTGAGCAACGACGGCTCCGCGCCGCTGCCCTCCGCGCGGCGGCCGGTCTCCAGGGTGCTCACGAGGCCGGGCAGCCGCTGCCACGCCTGGGTGTGACGGCGTGCCTGCTCGCTCAGCTCCTGCCGGGCCTCGGTCAGGTCCCGCTCAATGCCTCCGACCTGGGTCCGGATCGATTCGCGGGCCCCGGTCAAGCGCCTCAGGGCGGCGTCCGCCCGCAGCAGCGCACGCCCCGTCCGGGTCACGTCCCCGTTGGCCCTGGCGAGCTCCGCGACGAGGGGGCCCTCCTCCTCGCGGGCCCCGTCGAGGGCCGCCTTGGCCTCGGCGGCCGCCTCGCGGGCGGCGGTGAACTCGCGCTCGTACCGCAGGCGCTGATCCCGGGCGGCGATCCCCTGCTCCCGGATGGCGTCGGCGTGCTCCTCGGCCGCCTCCAGGGCGCTCTCCCGGTCCGCGGCGGCCTGGCCGGTCACCGGGGAGGTCTCGTCGAGCTGTTCGAGTCGCTCCACCTCGGCCAGCGCCTGCCGCCACGGCTCCCGCAGCCCCTGCTCCTCCTCGTCGGCGGCGTCGTGCAGTGTCCGCGCGTTCCGCCCGGCCTGCTCCTGCCGCGCGATCTCCGCCTCCGCCTCGGCGATCCGGGCCCGGACCCCATCGAGCCCCGACCGGGCGGCGTCAGCGGTCCGGACGGCCTCGGCGCGGGCCAGTTCGGCGGCCCGGTGCGCGGTGGTGGCGGTGTCCACGGCACGGCCGGCGGACTCCAGGGCCCGCAGCGCGCCGGGCCGCCGCCGTGCCGTCACGTCCTCCCGGTACCGTGCTGTCGCCTCGGCCCGCACCGCGCGCAGGTAGTTGCCGACGTCGTCCCGTATCCCCTCCCAGGCGCCCCGGGTGGCCTCGGTCGCGTCGGCGAGGGAGCCGTCGGCGGCGAACGGCCAGTGCCGCAGCCCCTGGTCGGTACGGACGACCAGTTCGACCGGCCTGCCGGCCAGCGCGGCCGTGCGGGAGCCGACGAACAGGGCGCGGGCCAGCCGGGTACCGTCCGGATCGGGGCCGAGCGCGAGCCACAGCTCCGCCGTCGCGTCCTGCTCGTCGATGCCGTCCGCCAGCACCCCGGGCAGTTCGGTGACCGGATGCCGTGCCCAGTCCCGCAGGTCGTCCGCGTCCTGGCCGGCCAGCATCGCGGGCACGTCGTAGATCCGGGGGCCCGGCCTCGGCCGGGTGACACCGAAGCCCAGCACATCGCGTTCCCACAGCCGCACGGTGAGGCTCCCGGTGACGTACCGGGTGCCCTCGGGACCGGTCACCGTGATCACGGTGTCGACCAGCGTCTCGTGGGCCTGCGTGCCGCGCCCGTCGGCGGGCGCGGCGGCGGTGCCGGTCCGCACGCTGGTGAACCGGGAGGCGGAGGCGTTGCCGCCGGAGGTGTGGGTGTGGGGCTGCTGCGCCAGCAGCGGGAAGGTCAGGCCGACCAGCTGGGAGTTGCCGCTCGGCAGGCCGAAGTTGCTCTGGTGGTTCAGGTTCAGGGCGAAGGAGCTGCCGGCCGACGAGGTCGTCGCGGAGGTGCGGACCTGCCTGCGGACCCGGTCGACGGCGCCGTCGCCCGAGTCCGACGCCGAGCGCGGGTTGTACAGGGCGATCTCCAGGGACGGCGCGGTGCCGGGCCCCTGGAGCGGCCAGCTGCCGGGCATCGTGGTGGTCAGGCCTGCCGCCGTGCGCGCCGGGTCGAGGCTGACCTCCCCGGACTGGATCAGCTCGCCCAGGCGGACGGCGACGGCCTCCGCCGAGGGGTTCGCGGGCAGGCCCCAGGCCGCGGCCAGGCGCGGGGCGACCTGGCGCAGCGCCTGCATCAGCTGCGGTACGGCGTTGGCCTCGTGCACCGGCGTCGGACCGGTCGGCAGCAGGCGCACGTCGCCCGCGAACGGCAGGGTGCCCAGCGCGGCGGCGTCGGCCGCAGAAAGCCCCAGCGGGTGACGGCTGAGCAGGGCCGGGGGCCGGGGCCCGGCGTGCTCACGCGGCTCCGTGGCCTCGGAGCCGACGAAGCGCACCTCGGTCGCGACCGGGACCGTGATCGTGCTCTCCGGCCGGCCGTTCAGCAGGCGGTGGATCCAGGTGCGCACCCGCTGGGCCACATCGCCTTCGAGGCCGGACAGGTTCAGCAGCCCGCCCTGGAAGACGCCGCCGGGGATGTTGGGCGGCCACTCCCACACGAGCTGGGAGCGGACCGTCGCGGTGACGCGGTAGTCGAGCTCGAAGTCGGCGCCGAGTGCCGTACGCGTCCAGTACCGGTCCTCCGTCGCCGTGTCGGTCCGGGCGGTGCGGGTCCTGGCGGTGGTCAGTCCGAGGGCCGGGCCCTCGCGGTCGGTGCGCCCGGTGGTGCCGGGCCTCGGGTAGCGGGAGATGACGTTGACCGTGAGCTGACGGGTCTTGGTGACGCCGGAGGCGGTGGCCCTCGACTGCGGGATGTGGGTGTCGACCTGCTCCAAGCCGCCGCCCTCACCGGCCGGCCGGCCGCGTACGGCGCGCAGGGCGGGCGTCTGCAGGATCGGCTCGGCGCGCAGGGTCAACTCGACCAGCCGCACCCCGCCGAACGCGCTGTGGATGAAGTGCAGGCGCGTGTGGCCGCCGGGTCCGCGTCCGGGCAGGGCGCGCAGTCCCGCAGGCCCGGTGCGGCGGGCGATCTCGCTCTCCACACCGGACAGGTAGGAGGCGTGTCCCGGCTGGAGGGAGCCCGGCGCCTCGTTCTCCACCAGCGCGGTCAGCTCCCGGCCCAGCCGGTCGCGCCGCTCCCTGCGGTTCGTCGTGTCGTCGAGCTGGGTCACGGAGAGCACGCCCGCCTTGCCCAGCTGGCGGCTCCGTACGAAGCGGGCGGGGAGGGGGACGCCGGGCAGGGGCGGTGTCAGGGCCGGGATGCCCGTCATGCCCTGGAACCACTGCGCCGCGCGGGCCACGCTCTGCGTGGGAGCCACGTACGTCACGCCGCGGGCCAGGTCGATCGCGACCGTCACCGGAGCGAAGCTGCCCAGGCCCACGGCGTTCCCGGCCACGTTGCGCACCCCCCACTTGACCGTCACCAGCAGCGTCACGTCGTTGACGATCCACAGCTTGTCGCCCGTCTCCTCCAGGGCGTGCGTGACCTTCGTGGTGGAACCCACCGTGCTGGTGTCGTCGGTCCGGCGGGAGTGGCCGTAGCGGCCGATCGGGTTGGCCTGATGGACCAGCCGCGCCGGCGGCGGAGGCGGCGCCTGCACCGCGGTGACCTGGAAGGTTCCCTGGTGGACGCGACCGACGGCGCGCTGCCGGCCGGCGGTGTCACCGGAGTTGACGTCCTGCTCGGAGTAGAGCGAACCGGAGCCGAGCGGCCGGGGGTTGGTCAGATAGCCCCTGATCTCCAGCGTCATGGTCCGGTCCGCCGCCATGCCCGGCAGGGTCAGGCCCTCCACCACGTGCACGCCGTCCAGGATCTGCACGGCGCGGGAGATGAGCTGGGACGGCCGGATCGCGCCCTGCCGGGCCTCGGTCGCCAGGGTCCCCTGGTCGTTCAGCGAGGCTCCCGCCACGGCGACGGACGTCCACTTATAGGTCGCCGCCGCCCCGTCGGCGGAGGTCCTGGCCGCCCAGGTCACCGGCGTCGCGGCCCAGCCGGCGGCCGCGCCGACCCTGTTGACGGCACCGGTCAGGCTCGCGGGCAGCGCCTCCTTGACCGCAGAGCCCCGCCTGGCGGTCTCCGTGGCGAGGTCGTTCAGCTGCGCGGAGGCACGCCGTACCGCACGCCCCACCGCCCCCTCCTCCGGGTGCCCCGGGTAGGTCCCCGCGATGATCTGCCCCAGGGCCTCCGTCAGCGCGGCGGTGCCCCGGAAGGTGTCCACGAGCGCCCCGACCGGCAGCTTGGTCAGCCCCGGCAGCGGGTGGCCCCGGTCATCGACGCGGTCCAGGCGGCGGTAGTCGTCCGTCGCCCCGCCGTCGGTGACCGGTTGCCGGATCACGTGTCCCGCCCTGGGCGCGGCGGGCACGGGGGCCGGGTCCGGGACGCGGGTGCGGTAGTTCGGGACCAGCACGGTGACGGTGCCCAGCACGGTGTGCGGGATGGCGCCCGGGACCCGCAGCACGATCCCCTCCGCGTCCTCGGCACCGTCCTCCGCGTCCGCGCCCGGGTCGTCGGCGAAGCGGACGAGCGGGTCTTCGCTCGGGCCCTCGTACAGGTCGAGGGCGAACCTGGCCGGTATGCGGAAGAGTTCGCTGCCGTTCGCGCTGGTGAGGATGAACTGGTCGTACGCGACCGAGTCACCGGTGTTGGAAGCGTCCGTGAGCTGCTTGGTGCCCAGGTACTCCGGGCCCGGGTTCAGCGCCCAGGCACCGTCCGCCACGGGTATGCCGAGCGCTCCGCCGCCGCCCAGCGAACCGCTCAGCGCGGTGCCGCGCTGCCGCCCGCCGCTCCCCTCGTGCGAAGTGAGTCCGACGTGGTGGACCTCGGGCAGCCTGCGCTCGTGGACCGAGGGGCGGGCGGTGTCCCCGGTGACGGAGAACCGCAGCTGCACCCGCCGGGTGCCCGTCAGCGTGTTCGGCCGCTCGAACCACACCGGCTGCCCGCCGTCCACCGCGTCCGAAAGCGCCGTGGCCAGGCCGAACCGCGAACGCATCTGCGCCAGCCGCCGCACGTTCTCCAGCTGCGCCAGGACCAGCGGCTCGTCCAGCCGGAACGGGTTCGTCCTGCTGCGGGCTTCGGTGGGTGGCAGGAACCCTTCCTGCCGCAGCCAGGCCTCCGCCCGCGCGAACATCTGCTCCGCCCCCTCGACCTTGAGGGGGGTCTCGGCGTATCCGACGCTCTCCAGGTTCTTCAGGTGCTCGGGAGGCTCCCGCAGCTCCTCGGCCGACGGCACGGTTCCGCGCATCGTCGTCCGCTGGGCGATCCGCAGCCGCAGTCCGTCGTCCCACGGCCCGAACCTGCCGGTGACCCGCCCGCCGCCGGCCCGGTGCAGCGTCACCTCGTAGGTGACGCGGCCCGAGGTGAGCACATGGCTGCTCTTGGAGCGCAGCCCGTGTGTCATCGTCGTGCTCTCGACGGTGTTGAGCGCCTCGTTCACCTGCCAGTTGACCCCGGCCCTGCCCAGGAAGTTCCCCCCGAACGACTCCGTGGCCCGAGGGTGTCCCGCGGTGCGGTCGGTGGTGAACGTCGGCCCGCCCGAGATCTCGGCCCCCACGCCCGCGGTGAACTTCGCCGACCGGTCCAGGGTGGAGGTGTGCGTGAGCCACGTCTCCAGCAGGGCCTTGCCCTCGGGGCTCTTGCGCAGCGGCTCACCCGGTTCGATCCGCGCGGTGAGCTGGAGCATGCCGATCGCGTTGCCGTCCTTGTCCAGCAACGTCGAGGAGGACACTCCGCCGTCGATCTGGAGCTGCGGGGTGCCGCGCAGCATCTGCTCGTGCAGGAAGTTCTCCAGCGCCCGCTCGGAGTCCGCGGGCAGTTCGCGCAGGTCCGCGAAGTTGTCGTCCGCCAGGAGCTCGGTCAGCAGCCGGCGCGGTTCGGCGACGCTGTCGACACCCCACAGCGGCAGGTCGTCCAAGTCCCCCGGCTCCGGCAGGTCGCCGGTGTCGGAGCCGTCGAACGCGAGGTGCTCGTGGAACCAGAGGGTGAGGGCGCCGTGCGACTGCTCGGGCTGCCAGTTGCCGACCGCGTCGCCGCGGTCCGTGTCCACCTGGATCTGCCACCGCCCGTCGACGTCGATGGGGTGGGCCGGGTCCTCGGCCTGCTGCTTGTTCAGGACGAGGAACGTCTCGCCGACGGTGAGGGACTCGGCCAGCTGGTTGTGCGTCGCGGTCAGGTTGAAGGTGCCGTCCAGCCAGCGCAGCGGGCCGCTTCCGTCGGTCGGCAGGACCGCGGTCCAGGGGACCGAGCCGGTACGGAAGGTGCCCGAGCCCTCCGCGTCCGAGGACATCTGTCCGCCGGAGGCCCGGTACTCGACCTGCATGCCGGGCAGCGTCGCCGGGAGCTGATCGCCGTTGTGCCCGTACTTCGCCGACCGCACGGCACCGGCGTAGGCGAGCCGTACGTCCACCGACCGGTCGCGGCCGTTGTGCCGGACGGTGATCCGGTGACCCTGCCGGCTGCGCAGATAGGGCCGGTTCAGCTCGACCTCCTCCGCGCTCAGCACGTCGCTCAGGGTGGTCCGCAGCTCCTGGCCCGCCGCGCTGTCCGGATCGGCCCCGAGAGCCAGGATCACCTGCCGGTGCAGTCCGTCCAGCACGGAGTCCGGGGTCGGCTCGTGGATGACGAGGCCGATGTGCCCGTCGTGCCGGGTGCCGTGCGCGCGCACGTACGGCGACAGCTCACGGTTCACGCTCGCCTCGGCCGGGGGTGCCACCGGCGGCGCGGGGACGACCGTGCCGGCGGTGCGCGAGCCCTCGGCGACGACAGCGGGCGCCGGGGCCCGGCCCGAGAAGGTGTGCATGGTGCCCTGTTCGGCGGAGGTGCCGGGCAGGACTGCGGGCTGCCCGGTCTGCCAGTGCGCCGCCGGCTGCGCCGGGTCGCCCGCCAGGACGATGACGTTCTCGTTGCGCGCCGCGTCATGGACCGGGGCGCTCGGGAGCTCGGAGAGCACCGTCGTGCGCGCCGTGCCCGACCGGCCGGCGACGTGCCGCGCCAGCCCGACGGGGTTGGTGTGGGCGCCGACCATGAGCAGCGGGACGGACAGCGCGAGCTGCCGGTGCACCCGGTCGTGGCGCAGCAGCGCGGCGATCTCGCTGCCCGGCACCCACCGGCTCGAACCGTCGGGGAACGGCATCGACACGTGCCCGTTCGTGCTGTCCGCGTAGATCACGTACGCGGCCGCCGGGGAACCGGCCGGGGCGCCCGGCCAACCCGGTTCGTACGGCGTGCCGTTGTGCACCGAACCGTCCGGCGACACCACATAGCCCTGGGTGGAGATGTCGCCGTCGACCGGCCTGCGGGTCCAGTTGCGGCCCATCGCCACGCCGCGCGTCATGAGCCGGGTGCCGTCGTCCAGCAGGCCGTGGCGCACGAGGTCCCACGCGGCCAGGTCCGCCGGGTCCGAGGTGTCGAACCCCGTGACGGCGGCCCCCGCCATCAGCCACAGCAGCCGGTCCCCGGCCTCGTCCGCCGACAGCTCCTCCGACGCCGGCAGGTGCAGGACCTTCCTCGCGTACGCCACCGGGTCCGGCACACCGCGCAGCGCCTCCGCGCCCTTGACCGTGCCCCACACCAGCCGGCTCACGTCCGCCTGTGTCACGGCCTGCCCGGGAGGCAGCCGCAGCACGTCGGCGGCGAGGGCGGAGAGGTCCTGCCCGCCCAGCCGCCTCAGGGCCCAGTCGAACGACGGCAACTGCGTGTACCCGTGCACCGTCAGCTGCCCGGCCGAGGCCTCGTCCGCCCTGCGGGCCGCGTCGTGGAGCACGGCACGGATCTCGTCGGGCGTGGGTGCGTCGTTGCCGGTGCGCTGGTGGCGCGCGTGCACGACCAGGTGCAGATGGTGCAGGGTGAACGGGCCCGCCACCCGCAGGTGCCGGTCGGCCCGGCGCATGTTCTCCAGCGCGCCCGCCCCCCGCAGCAGCGTCCGGAACTCCGGGTCGGCCGCCACCTGTCCGCCGAACGACCGGCGCAGCGCCCGCACCAGCCGCGTCGTCGCGTCCGCGTCCTCCGGCGACACGGGTCCCGTCCCGGAGTGCAGCCCCGCCCACCGCGCGTGCCGCGTCAGCCCGTCCCCCTCCGGCTCCGGGGGAAGCAGCACCTGCGCCCCCTGCTCACCCGAGGGCCCGGCCATCGCACCCGCCTTGGGGCCTGCGGCGGTCCGCTGGTACGCGTGCACCCGGTCCACCGCCAGAACGCCTGCGGTGGAGCCGTTCGCCACGCCCTGGGCGTACGAGGTCAGGCCCAGCACGTCGAAGACGTACGGGGGTGTCGCCGCGTCCGTCAGGTACGGCAGGTCCTCCGCCAACGCGTCGGCCCAGCACGACCCCAGATCGATGACCGCGCCGGCGCCGAGCTTGCGCATGCTCGGGCGGCGGCTGATGAAGCGGCCCGTCTCCACGCCGTCCACCTGGACGGGCGGACGGCCGTCCGTCACCTCCATGACGCCCCGCATCGGCATGCCGTGCTGCGAGAAGCGGTAGACCGGCCGCCCGTCCTCCAGGAGCGGGACGGCGGTACCGATCTCCCGTGACGTCACCGGATCGAACTGCGAGAACCCGGAGACCTCGTCGAGGGCCTCAAGCACCGGTTCGTTGATCACGAGGTCCGCATCCGACATCGTGACGCGGCCGACCGACCGGCCCTCGTCGCCGATCGTCCGCGACTTGACCGCGCGGTCCGGGATCACCGTCCCGTCCAGGGCGGTCACAAAACCCTCGTCCACGACGCCGTCCGGGCCGAGGTCGTCCGCGTCACTGCCGAACCAGCCGCCCAGCGGCACGTTCAGCGCCCGCTGGTTCTCGACGACGATCCTGCTGAACCCGGTCTCCGCGTCATGGACCAGTGCCACCTGGCCGCTGTGCGCCCAGATCCCGTTCCGGCCGGTCCTGAACGCCAACGACCTCGGCATGACCAGCCCCTGGTCACCGCCGTGGTTCAGCACCAGCACCACCGGAACGCCCGGCGGAAGCCCGGCAAGACCCGGATCGCGGGCCACCAGCTCCACGAACTCGCCGTACGGGACCGGCAGCTGACCCTGGCCCCAGGGGATCAGCACCTGTTCGTGATCGCCCGTCGCCGCGACCACGTACGCACCCGAATCCGTGTCCCACAACGGGTCGATGGGGCCCTGGAACCGGCCGTCGCGCCGCTGCCACACCTGCGAGGTGTCCACGACGCCCACCGGCCGGTCCGTCAGGTTCAGCCCCTGATACGAGCCGTTCGCCAGGACGATGTGCCGCCCGTGGTCCAACAAGCCCCCGGTGGCCAGGTGATACGCGCCCAACGACATGACGCTGGAGGCCCATCCGGCGGCCATCGCGTTCTCCACCAGGGCGAACAGCTCGCCGTGGTGGTCCACGGACACCTGGACAGCCGCCGGGACATGCAGCACGCGCCGCGCCAGGCCGTCCACGTCGAAGTCACCACGGGGATCTTCCAGCAGCGCCAGCCGCTCCAGCTCGGCGGCGGCCCGCGAGTGGTCCGGCGCCGCCGGGGAGAACCCGGGCGCACCGCCGGGCAGCCGCGGCGCGAGCCCCAGCTCGCGCCGGGTCCGACTCGCCAGGTCCGCGCCCGAGACGGCGTCCGTGCCGTGTACGGCGAGGTGTTCGGCCACCTGCCGCACGGCAGCACGCAGTTCGGCGTCCGTGTGGCGGGAGTCGGCGAGGACGGGGTGCAGCTCCAGCGGCAGCACCAGCGACACCGCCCGCCGCCAGGCGTCGGCCGGGTCCGTGCCGGTCGGCACTCCGGACGCCCCGTGCGTCGCGCGCGCGAAGTCCTCGTAGGCCGAGCCCCAGGTACGGCGTGCGGCGCGGGCCGCGACGGCGTCCAGCGCCTCGCTCCAGGGGCCGGGCCGGTTCATCAGCACCCGGACGTGACCGACGGGGTCAAGACCGCTGTCCTGGACCTGCACGGATCCGTTCAGCTCGGCCTGGAGTGCGGGGCCCTCGCCCAGCGTCACCCCGGCGGCGGTCAGCTCCGCGGTGGTGACGGCGCCGTCGGACGGCAGCCTCGGCGGGGTTCCGGTCAGGTCGTCGGCGGTGATCAGGGCGGCGGTGCGCCGCCGTTCGGCCTCCGTACGGCTGACCCGGGGCACGATCGCGGCGAGCGCGGCGTCGGCGGCGGCGTCCGCGCCGAGGTCGCGCAGCCGGTCCACGGCCGCGTCGAGCCGCCGCTGGGCCCGCTCGACGTCCTGCCGGGCCTCGTGGAACCTGCCGGTGTCCTCGTTGCCGCCCCGGCCGCTGCCGACCCGCTTGCCGAGCAGGTCCACGGTCCGCGCGGCCCGGTTGAAGGCGGTGAGGGCGTCGTCGTGGTCCCGGCGCGCCTCGTCGACGGCGAGGGCGAGCGGGAAGATGTCGCTGATGCCGTCCGGGTCCTGATCGGCGGCGAGGTCCGTACCCCGGTCCACGCCCTTGCCCTTGGGGCCGGGCTCCTGGGCCTGAGCAGCTTCGGTCCCGGTCCCGGTCCCGGTCTCTTCGGGAGCCGGCGGCGAGGCCGTGTCCGGCCGCCCTTCGTCCTGCCCGGCCACGAACGGGACGTCCGTGCCCGAGGTCGTCCGGACCGGGGTGGGAGGCGCGATCGGACCGGGTGCGTCCGGGACACCCCTGGCCGGGCGGTCGGCCCGCCCGGGAGCGGCGTCGGGACCGGTCCGTCCAGGCGACGGCGGCTGCGCGGCGGCGGCGGCGGCGGCGGCGGCGGCCGACTGTACGTTCTGAGCCGCCGTCGCGGGCGGGGGCGGCGCGGTCGTCAGGGGCGTGACCGGTCCGGTGGCTGCCGAAGGACCGTCGGAGGAGGTGCGGAACCCGTCCGGACCGGCGGGCAGCGGCTCCGGCACGGACGTCCCGGGTGCGGTCGTCGTATCCCCGTCAGCATCGGTGGACAGCGGTTCCGCACCGGCCGGCACCGGTGTGCCCGGTTGCCCGGGACCGTCGGCGAGATCCGGCCGGCCGTCCTCCTCGGTGACGCCGTCCTGCTCGGTGCTGCCGTCCTGCTCGGTGCTGCCGTCCTGCTCTGTCAGGTCCGTTCCGCGCTGCTGACCGTTTTGGTCCGCCGGACCGGACGACCGCTGCGGCTGGTTCCCCGTACCGGACGTGCCCTGCGACGTACCGGGCGCGGACGCGCTCGAACCGGCCGGTCCCGTACCCACGGGCGTCGCCTGCGGGGCGGTGCCCGAATCGGCGTCCGAGTCGACGTCGGCATCGACATCGGCATCCAGGTCGACATCGACATCCGCGTTGGACGAGGACGGTGCGCCCCCCGGCGTGGCGGGCGCGCCCTTCGGCGTCGTGAGTCCCTCGGGGAGGTCACCCTGCGAACCCGGCACGTCCGAAACCCCGTCGGGTGTCGTACCGGGCACGAGGTCCGGCGACAGATCGGGCGACTGCTCCGGCGACAGGTCCGGCGACTGCTCCGGCGTCGTGAGGTCGGTGTCCGTGCCGTACGGGGTCGAGGAGGTGCGCCCCGACGTGGGCCCGGTGGTCGACCCGGACGGCAGCGGCGCGAGGTCGGGCTGGGACGAGGACGGGAAAGTGGAGGGCGAGGTTGTCGACGGGGAGCTGGACGGGGTGGGCGCCGGCAGATACGGAACCTGTGACCCGGTCGTGCCGGTCACACCGGTCAGGCCGTCCAGGACGCCCGGACTGTTGAAGCCGCCGGTGTCGCCCGTGATCCCCGTGCCGCCCGGCGAGCGCGTGCCGGGCCCTGCGGACCCGGAGGTGCCGGAGCCCCCGGTGGGCGTCGGGTTCAGCGCGGTCGGAGGCTTGTACGACGGCGGCGGCGCCGTGTTGATGCCGCTGCCGATCCCGCCCGGGAAGGTGGTCGAGACGGTCGTGTTGGGGAGCGGGGCCGCCGGGCCGGGGGTGAACGCACTGTTGTTCACCGTTGACGGAGCAGGGACGGCCGGGCCGGGCGAAGACCGCACACCGGGACCCGTGGTCCCGGAGGGTCCGGAACCGCCGCCGCCGAGTGGACTGTCAGGTGCGGGCGGGTTGTTGAGATCGGTGAACTGGTTGTTGTTGTTGAAGTACTTGTTGAAGACGATCGCGGCCCCGCCGCCGACGGCAAGCCCCGCGCCCACGTCGAACAGGCCACTGGTGCCCGAACCGACGAAGGTCTGCCAATTGAAGCTCCAGTTGTCGTAGAAGGCGCCGTTGATGATCACCTCGGCCGTGCTCTCGGCGGCGCCCGAGACCACGAAGACGGTGACAACGGTCGGCGGGCCGTTCACCAGCCCCTTGAACAGCAGACCGTCCGGCTTGAAGTTGAACTTGTTGAACACGTCGTTGAGCAGGTTCTTGAAGTAGTTCGTGAACGGCTTCAGGAACATGTCGAAGACCCCCATGAACGCCCCGGTGAGCGCACCGAAAGCCCCCGCGACCCCGACGTCCTTCCAGTCGATGCCGCCGGGCCTGCGGCCACCGGTGTTCAGACCCATCTGCGCGAGGCGGACCGCCAGCGTCTGGATGGCCTCCTCGATCGCCTCGCTCAGGGACGGCGCGATGTGGGTCATCCGCAACAGCCGGTCGATGATCATCAGAATGGCGAGCTTGCTGCGGGCCCTGGCCAGGAACATCTGCGACACCGACGCTCCGCCGGTGAACGCCATCAGTGCTGCCAGCAGAGCCAGTTCGGCGAGCAGCATGATGATCTCGGAGATGATCTCCCACTTCGATCCCTGGATCGACTGCGAGTAGGTGACCTGGCCGTTGGCGAGTTCGTCCAGCTGGAAGAGCAGCTTCTGGACGGGATCGTTGCCGCCGGGCTCATCGGTGAGCATGCGCACGCTCTCGATGTACGGCTGGGCCACCTCCGGCGGCAACGACTCCTCGACCAGCTGGATGGTCTCCCGCGCGGCGGAGCGCAGGTCCATCAGCCCCTTCTGCAGGGCGAGGTAGAGATGACGGCTTTCCCACGCCAGATTCTCCCTGGCCTGCAGGGGCATCTCCCCGAGCAGGATCCAGAGCATCGTCTTGACGTCAGGTGGAAAGTCGATCTCGTCCACTTAGTGCTTGCCGCCTCCGCTGGAGTCCTCGCCGGGACCGTCCAGGCTGGACATCTGCCGCCCGATCTGGTCCTTCGCGTAGGACTGGACGCCCTCGATGTGCTGCCCGTTGGCCCAGACCGCTTCCCGGAGCCCTAGGAACGCGGAGCCCAGGGACGTGAGCAGCTCCAGGCAAGAGGCGTTGTTCGCCTCGTATTTCGGCATGACCTCGTGGGCGAAGTCATCCGTGTATCCGCCCCAGCCGCGGTAGGTCTGCGAGTCGCCGATGAAAACCTCCCGGAGCCTCTTCGTCCGCTCCGCCAGCGACTCCATCCCCTCGTCGCTCCGTCGCAGACCGCCGGGGTTCGCCACGAACTTGCCCGTTGCCATGAATGCCTCCCTGGTTCGCTTCCCGAAGTCAGTCGGTGTCTTCGTGGATCTCGTCGTGCAGCCGGGCAGTGGAACGCCTCCGCCCCCCGGCCGGATCGTCCAGTGCCGAGCCGAAGGCCCGGTCCCAGTCGATGTCGACGCCCCTGAGGCCGGTCGCGCCGCCGCCGGCCCGCGTCAGCGGCTCGAAGACCTCGATCACTCTACGGGCCATCCGGGAGCGCCCCTCCTGGACCGCCTCCATCACGGAGGAAGCCAGTTGAGGGCCCGTCATGTTCAGGTACTTGTTGTCCGGGAACTTCAGTGCCGTCAGTTCACCCTGCGGGCCCACGGTGACCTCGACCGCGCGGTCCCGTGAACGGATGGTGGCCGAGGCCTGGCCGAGTTCGCCCTCGGCCCGTGCGACGGCCTCCTGCACCGCCGTCAGTTCGGCCATGGCCTGGGCCAGTTTCGCTTCCATCGACTCGCTCAACGGACACCTCTCCGACTGCTCCTGTGGATACGCCCGCTACGGGGGCCCGCCCCCGTCACGCTCATCGTCCGATCACCGCGGGCGCGCCGCCCTCGTCCGTCCCCCATACGTCCTCGTCCTCCGGCACCCACGAGTCACGGGCCCGCTCACCGCTCTCGGTTTGGGTCCGGCCGGAGTCGCCGCCCGCTCCGGCGCCACCGCCCATCGGCGCGAGGAAGGGCGTGCGGCCCGCGGTGGGGCCACCGGCCGCCACACGCACCTCGTCGTCCACGTACCGGCCACCGCGGGGGGAGCCCGCGCCGGGACGGGGACGGCGGTTGTTGACCACTTCACCGTCGATCACGTTACGGACGCGCTCACCGGAGTCGGACTGGCCGCCGCCCTTGCCGCCCATGCCACCTCCCATGCCGCCACCCATACCGCCGCCGCCACCGCCGCCGCCCGTCGGCGCGCCCGTCGCGCCCGAGCCGGCACCGGCCGCCGCGCCCGAACCGCCCGTGCCGTCGGCGGTGGGGCCGGGGAACGGGCCGCTGTTCAGGAACGGGCGGTTGTGGCCCGGTCCGGCCGCCGCGTCCGCGCCCCCGCCGCCGCCCAGGGGCGATTCGTAGGGGTTCTCGTCGAAGAGCTCCTCCTCGTAGGAGTGGGAGTCGTACGAGGGGGCCGTGTAGTCGAGCGAGCCGTTGTTGAGGTGGCCGGAGCCGAAGGACGAGCCGCCGTCGTCGACGTATCCGGAGGTCGTCGAGCCGTCCGGATGGGTGACCGTGGTGGTGCCGGTGTCCGGGTTGATCGTCTGGGTGGAGCCGTCCGGGTAGTCCGTGACCACGTTGCCACCCGCGTCCAGGTGCGTGGTGCTGCCGCCGGGGTTGGACAGCAGATCACCGGTGTTGAGCGGACCGGAGCTGGTCGAGCCGTCGGGGCCGGTCAGGGTCGAGGAGTGGGTGACCGGGTCGATCGTGGTGGTGGAGCCGTCCGGGAACTCGGTGACCACCCGGCCGCTGGAGTCGATGTGCGACTCGCCGCCGCCGGGAATGTCCAGGGCGCCGTCGTTGACGGGGCCCGAGATGTGGGTGGGCGACAGATCGGGCAGATCGCCGCCGTTCAGGGCCTCCCGGCGGGTGCTGTCGTACTTGGCCTCCGCCTCGGCCTGCTTCTTCTCCTGCTCCTGCCGGACCTCGTCCTGCTTGGTCTCGGCCTCCTTCTGCCGCTGCTCCTGCTCGGACCGGTACTGCTCCTCCTTGTTCTCCTGCTCCTTGCGGATCTGGTCCTGCTTGGCTTCCTGCTCCTCCTGTTTGGCCTCCTGCTTGGCCTGGGCCTCGGCCTGCTTCTGCTCGGCCTCCTTCTCCTTGGCCTCCTGTTTGGCCTCCTGCTCCGCCTGCTTCTGCTCCTGCTTCTCCTGCTCCTGTTCCTGGCGCTCCTCCTGCTCGGTGCGGATGCGGTCCTGCTTCTTCTCCTGTTCGGCCTGCTTGGCCTCCTGCTCCTTCTCCTTGGCCTCCTGCTTGGCCTCCTGCTCCCGCTCCTTCGCCTCCTGCTTGGCCTCCTGCTCGGCCTGCTTCTGCTCCGCCTCCTTCTCCTTGGCCTCCTGCTCGGCCTTGGCCTGGGCCTCCTTGGCGTCCTGCTCCTTCTTCGCCTTCTCCTGTTCCTCCTTGGCCTGCTTCATCTGGAGAATCTGCATGTTCTCCGAACGGGTCTGCGCAGCCGCCTGTTTGGCCTCCTGCTCCTTGCGGATCTCCTCCTGCTTCTTCTCCTGTTCGGCCTGCTTGGCCTCCTGCTCCTTCTCCTTGGCCTCCTGTTTGGCCTCCTGCTCCTTCTCCTTGGCCTCCTGCTTGGCCTCCTGCTCCTGCTCCTTCGCCTCCTGCTTGGCCTCCTGCTCGGCCTGCTTCTGCTCGGCGGCCTTCTCCTTGGCGTCCTGCTCAGCCTTGGCGGCCTTCTCCTTGGCCTCCTGCTCGGCCTTCGCCGCCTTCTCCTTGGCCTCGGCCTCCTTCTCCTTGCGCTCCTGCTCCTCCTTGGCCGCCTTCTCCTTCGCCTCCTGCTCGGCCTTGGCCTTGGCCTCCTTGGCCTCCTGCTCGGCCTTCTCCTTCAGCCGCAGCGCCTCCGCCTTGGCGGCCTGGTCCTTCTGCCACTGGATGAACGCCGCCTGCTTGGCCGCGGCGTCATCGGCGGCGGCCTTGGCATCGGCCGCGTCCTTCGCCGCCTTGTCCTCCGCGGCGTCGGCCTTGTCCTCCTTGTATCCCGACTCAAGGGTTCCGCTGCTGCCCCGGGACTTCACCTCTCCCAGGTCGAAGCTGCTGTTGCTCCAGCCGCTGCGCACCTTGTCCATGGCGTCGATCGCGGCCTTGTCGAGCTGGTCGACGACGGTCTTCTGCCACATCTCGACAGCCTTGTTCCCGATGTTCAGCCAGGTGTCGAGCTCCTTGAGCTCACCGAACTTCTGCTTGGGAATGACCAGTTCCCTGTCATAGGAAGAAGTCTCCGCAATGGCGGCCTCGTTGTCGAAGCCCTCCTCCGCGATGTAGTTCGTGTAGTAGGACTCCCCGGCCGGCTCGATCTCATAGGTGATCTTCGTTATGTTGTTGTGCCACACGTGGTCCATCACCGCGCTCAGCAGCGTGTTCAGCACGATCAGCGGGTTTCCGTAACGCCATTCCCACTTCATCCACGCGTTGTGCAGATCCGCCACCGCGTCCGCGAGGTCCTTCTTCGCCGCGCGTATCTCATTGCCCTGTTTTGAATAGCCGGAACCCGAAGTCATGTCCTCGGCGTAGTCCGAATACTGCTTGTTCACCTTGTTGACGAGGTCCCAGAACACGCCTGCGGCCTTGCCCCGCCAGGCATCGTCCTTCTCCTCGCCGACCCTGCTCTGCCACTCCTCCACCAGCTTCTGCTGGCCGGCGAAGAACTGGGCGACCCGGTCGAAACTGCCGGCCACCACGTCGAAGTTGCCGAGGGTGACGGAGTCGCCGTCGTTCACGGGATATCCGCCCCAGGCGAAGCCGTGGGTGCCGTTCTTCTCGTCGTTGCGCACCTTCTCCAGCGCCAGTCCGGCACCGAACGCGTACTGGGTGAGCGGCTCGGTATCCCAGGTGGGCTTTCCGTCCATCCCCAGGTGGCCATCGATATGGCTGGAGAACTTCCCGCCCTCGTAGTACCCCTGGTTCGGGCTCTTGTCGTCCCCCGTGTTGCCGAGCATCGAGATCCGCGCTTTGTACATCTTCACATCGGAGCCCTCACCACCCGAGGTGTGGTAGAAGGGGATGACGAAGTCGGTGTTCTCGATCTTGTAACCGGCGTTTTCCGTAAGCCAGTTCATGTCCTCGGTGTCGACATAGTCGACGTAGCCGACGTCGGATATCTCCACCTTCATCAACGGAATGCCCTCGTTGCCGACCAAGGTGTCGAAGAGCGTATCCCTGGCCGGTGGTTTGTATCCGGTGAAGAAGTGAGACGCCTCGGCCCACTTGTCGTTCGCGGCGGTGAGTTTGTTGGTGACCTTGCTGGAGTCGAGCGCCATGCCAGGATGCCTTTTCGGTCAGGGCGGATGAGGAGGAGAACGGGCCAGGCGATGACGCCCCCCGGCGGCATGCCGGAATGACCCCGGGCATCACGCGGTCATGACGCCTTCACGAAACGTGCGGCGGGCGCGGGCAGGCCGGCCCGCTCGCGGACTCAGTCGTCATCGTCGTCGTCCCCGCCACCGCTCTCCGAGCCACCGGCGCCTTCGGAGAGAACCTCGTCCACACCCTCGAAGAAGTTGACGAACTTCTTCCCGTCGATCTTCTCCAGGTTGTCGCCCTGGGTCTTGAACATCTCCTCGATGGTGTCCTCCAGGTTGTCCTCGATCTCCCCGAAGAGCTCGACCTGGAACTTGAGGATCTCGTCGATCTGATCCACCATCGTGGTCAGCGACTTGATCAGGTAACCGCCGTTGGTCCGGCCGTCCTTGTCACCCGCCATCAACCCGATGGCGAGCGGCACCTTCTGCCCGTCGTAGAAGCCCGGCGCCTTCTTCCCGCCCTTGTCCCCGGACTGCAGATTGCGCATCCCCGGTACCAGCACCCCGTCCGGGTCGTCCCCGTCCTCCCGGATCTTCTTGACCGCCGCGAGGAACGGGACGACGTCATTGTCGAGAAAGCTCTTCAGCCAGGCCTTGTTGAGATTGACTGGGGGTTTGTCGGCCATTCCGCACTACTCCTGATTTCATAGGTTTCCCGCCCGGTCAAGGGCGGTCCGCGGCTGTGCGTGAGGCGGCGCACCGCCCCACGGAAGCGGGCGGCCGCTCGCGTGACGCACACGCGGACGGCCGCCCGAAGAGACACAGGGGGCGTGTCGCCCTACGACAGGTCAGCTGCCGATGCGCACGCTCTCCCACAGCGAGGTCAGGTTCTTCTCGCTGTACTGGTAGGTGTCGGAGACGTCGTTCAGCAGGGACGAGTTCTCGGCGAGGATGCGCTTCATCTCCTGGACCGCGTGGTCCCAGGCCGCCTGCTTCTCGCCGTACACCGCCTTGTCGTCACCTTCCCAGGTGCGCTGGAGCTCCTGGAGCTCCGCCTCCAGGTTGGTGAGGATGCTGTCGATCGCCTTGGTCTGGTGGACCATGTCGTCGGCGGCGTTCTGCATGTGGGAGTAGTCGACGTAGATCTGGCCGTCGGTGAAGTCCATAGGGGGGGTCATCGTGGTCCTCGTCTCGCGGCGGTTGCTTCGGGATGGGGGTCGTGCCGGGCTCGGGTGCCGGTCACAACGCCCGGTGCGGGGGTGGTCGTCAGCTGCCGGCCGTGGAGCCCGCCAGGGCGTTGAAGATCTCCTCGGCGCGGCTCTGTGCCTGCTGGATGGACTCGTTCGCGGTGGACTGCTGGATGCCCTGCGCGCGCATCGTCTCCTCCAGCGTCCCGATCATGTCGCGGAGGTTCTTGGAGATGATCTCCGCCTGCGAGTCCCACCGGTCGAGCAGGTTCTGGAACGCGCCACCGTCGCTTCCCGCGTATCCGGAGGACAGGTTGTGCTTCATGTTCTCCACGTCCTGCCGGCAGTTCTGGACGCCGCTGAAGGCCATTTCCAGAGCCGTGACACCGTTCTGTGTCGCTGACGCCAGTGACTGCTGTCCGCCTGTACCTGCCATATGCCTGTGCCTCCTGGAGTGCCGCGCCGCCGATCACAAGATCCGGGCGACGCGATGCGTGTACGGACGCGGCCGGAGGGCCGGCGTCCGGACGGGGTGGACAAAGGGAGCCTAAGGAAAGGTGAGTTGAGAGCTCAATGGCCTGAGTCACCTTTCCGCTCCCACCCGGTGTTTCGGCCGATTCGCGAGTGTGATTCGGCCTCGCCGTCAGTTGTGTCCCTGTACGTAGGCGTAGTTGTACTTTCACCTACCAGGACGTCCGTCGCGCACGTCCCGTTTCGCCGCCGCGGGGACTTTCTCTCGCGTCACACGGTGTTCATCTCCCCCACCACCACGATGTGCCACTCGCGCGTCACGGTGCGGTGCGCCGTGCGACGTTCCTGTTTCCGGGTGCTCACTTCCGCTCGCAGCGTGGCGTCGTGCTCGCGCTCCGGCCCATCGCGGCGTCCTCCTTCGTCAGGTCCGGGCCCGTCGGCAGCATCGCCAGCAGCGGCGCGGGCAGTCCGCGCGCCTGGGCCTGCGAGTAGCCGAGCGCCGTGAGGGCGTCCGCCGTCCCCACCCGGTACTTCATCCCGGTGTCCGTCACCAGGTAGACCGTGGCGCCGAGCTCGCTCCCGCTCGCCCCGAGCGCGCGCACCAGGGACCCGGCACCCGGCCGTACGGCGATCGTGCCGACCGGCACGCAGGCCGGGGTGAGCCCCTCGGGGGGCGCCTGCGAGACCGGGCCCAAGGTGCCCGTCCCGGTCAGGGCCACACTGATCCGGGGCCCGCGCTCGCCGGGCTCGACCCGTACGCAGACGGTGCGGTCCCCGCCGAGGGCCACCGCCTCCGGCGGAGCCGAGGGCAGGCCCGGGTCCTGAGCCGTCTCGGCGGCGCCCGGCGCCAGATGGCTGCTCAGGACGTCCGCGCCCAGGGCGGTCACCTTCGCCGCGCCGCCCCCGTACACCTTCTCGCGGGTCTCCGGGTCACCGAGTGCCAGCGCGGCACCGGTCGCGGTGAGGGGGGTCAGCCCCTCCTTGCGCAGCAGGTAGTAACGAGCGGCGGAGCCGGGCACGGTGACCCGGAACACCTCGCCGAGCCGGGCCTTCCTGCCGCCCAGCGCCGGCCCGTCCTGCCCCTTGCCGGGCACGTCGGGCGAGCGCAGGTCGGGTCCCGACGGCAGGGCGTTCAGGAAGGGCGCGGAGACGGGGAGCCGCGGGGTGGAGCCGTAGCCGAGGGCCTCACGGGCGCGGCTGTCCTCATCGAGCCGGAGCTTGCTGCCGCGCCACACCAGATAGCCGGCCTTGTCCGGCCCCGCCACCAGCATCCCCTGGCCGGTGGGGAGTCCGGCGGCTTCGGCCGGCAGGCCCACCGCCACGCTGGTGGCGGCCGAACCCGCCTCGCCGCCCGAACAGACCTGCCACGGGCCGGTGTCCAGGTCAGCACTGGCGGGCAGCGCGTCCGGCGCTCCGCTGATGCCGATGGGTGCCCCGTGCGGCGTCCCGCTCAGGGAGCCGTTGCCGACCGACGTCGCCTTCATGTCGGCGCCCCCGAGCAGCCTCGCGGAGGCGTAGTTGCGCACCGGGCGCAGCCGGCCGCCCAGGTAGAGGTAGCGGGATCCGGTGTCCTTGTTCACGACGAGGGTCCCGGCCGTGCGCCAGGAGTCCGTGCCGGCGGGCTTGAGCAGGCCGAGGACGAAGGACCCCGCCGTCAGCAGGACGGCGATCACGATCCCGATCACCACCCCGCGGTTGGTGCGGCCCTGGGGGCTTTCCGGGGCGTCAGGGTCCGCGCGCAGCATGCCCGAGGTCAGCCGGCCCATGACGAACATGTGCGCGTGGACCTGATCGCGTTTGGACTGCATCGCAGCGTGTGTCCCTTCCGGTCAGCCGTTGATGGAGCGCAGGGTGCTGTACACACCGAGCACCCACAGCGCGAGCGGCAGCATGCTGATCGCCAGGGCCGATTGCAGCAGTTCGCCCGCACGGCCCCAGTAGGGCACGAGCCGGCGCCCGGGGACGGTCCACGCGGCGATGGCGACGGCCGCCGTGGCGGCGAGCATCCCCGCGGCCGTCACCAGTCGGCTGCCGGGTGACGCGGCCGGGGCGGCGACCATCACCAGCAGGATCAGCCCGCCCACGCCCGGGGCCACCAGCGACATGCGCTGCCAGATGTTGCCCAGCCCCCTCGCGTGCAGGATGAGCAGGAGGGACAGTGCCACCGTCATGATGATCTCGGCGAGTTCGGGCTCCCGGCCCAGTACGAAGAGGCATCCGGCGGCGACGACGCCGACCGCCCCGTACAGCGAGGTCATCCACCCGTCGGCGAGGACGGCGCGGGCCGCGACCACGGACGTGGCGTGCGGCTCGATGCCCTCCTGCAACTGCTGGGCGTTGGTGGGCAGCGGTGGCATCCGCATCCCGGACATCCGGAACGCCAACGAGGGGACGAACGCGCCGAGGATCACCGCCACGACGGCGACGATCCCGGCGGCGTGCACGGGCGCCAGGTCCGTCGTGATGAGCAGGACGGCGACGAGGGACGCGAACACCGAGGCGACCGCGACGCCCAGGAAGAGCGCGGCGAACGCGGCCACGACGGCGAGCGCGAGCACCGCCCCGCCCGCCGCGGCGGCGCCGGCGGCGAGCAGCCGCGCGCCCAGCGTCTCGTACGCGTGCGGACCGCTGAGCTCGCCGCCCGGCAGCAGCCAGCCGGCCAGCGCCAGGTACGGCGCCACCATGAAGCCCAGCGCGGCTCCGGCGCCGGCGTCCCCGACCGCCCGGCTCGCCGAGCCCGCGCCCGCGAGCAGCAGCAGGCCGGCCGCGGTGGCGAACACGGCCCGGACCGGGGCGGAGCCGCCGGGCCAGGCGATCACGACCATGCCGCCGATGAGCAGCGCGACCGCGAGGCCGAGCAGCACCCACCGGCTGATCTTGGGGGTCCAGCCGTAGGGCTGGTCCCGCATCGTGGTGGCGATGCCGTCGACCAGGTCGTCGAGGTGCACCTCTGGCAGGGCTTCGGTGCGCGGTCTGAGGTAGAGGGTGTCGCCGTCGCGCAGTCCGTAGGAGTCGAGGGTGCGTTCCTCGTCCAGTGGTTCGCCGCCGAGCCGCTGGAGGACCCAGCCGCCGTGGTCGATACCGGCTTCCTCCAGTTCGTCACCGGCGTAGCCGAGCACCGCCGGCAGCAGGTCCGACACGGGGACGTCGGCGGGCACGGCGAGATCGATGCTCCTGGCCGGGGCTCGTACCGTCAGACGGCAGAGTTCGGCCACCTGATTGTCACTCATCGGGATGGCTCACGCTTCTCCGGTTCACTGCTGCGGACGGGCGGGGGACGCGGGCTGACGCACCGCCGGACATCTCACTCGCCGGCCGGGTTCCAAAGCCGCGGGACGGGGCCGGTTGTTGGCGGGCGGCGGAATGATCGTAGTATCAGCCGCCTGTTGTGGACGATGTCGCCCGCGACCTGCGGGACAGAAGCTGATGTGACCGACGGCGCACAACACGCCTGCTGCGCCGGCCGGCATGACGGCATGGCACCAAAGGCCGCGTGGCGACCTCGCCACGTGACACGGAGGGCGGCCTGGTACGGATGGTGCCGTGGCACGCGAGGTGGCGTGGCACCGGTCCGCCGCACGGCGCACGTATGACGTAGCAGGACTGTGACACGGCGGGGCCGGGTCGTGGCGAGGCTGTGACATCGCGTGACGGCGGCATGACGGTCCGGACGCGTACGGCGCCGCTCGTGTCCCGGCCCGGCACCCACGGGCGGCGCCCCGGCGACGTCGACGACGTCCCGACCGCTCTCCGCCCTTGCCCCGTAAGGAGAAGGTTCCTTGAGTGTGGTCCTGTTCCGCCGCCCGGCCCGACGCCGGGGCCCGGAGATGCCCGACGGGGAGCTGAATCTCCAGGAACCGCCGGTCCTCCCCGAGACGGTGCCCGACACCTCCGCCGTGTGGACGTATCTCCCCATGGCGATGATGTCGGTTTCCATGATGTTCATGTTCATGCGGCCCGGTATGACCCGGGGCAGCGGCGGATTCATCTACATCGCCCTGGGCATGATGGTGCTCGGCGCCGCCGCTATGTTCATCGGCCAGTTCATGCGCAAGGCCGGCGAACGCAAGCAGAAGCTGAAGGGCGAGCGCCGCGACTACCTGCGCTACCTCACCCAGATCCGGCGCAAGGTGCGCGGCGCCGTCGTGGACCAGCAGCGGGCCCTGGCCTGGCGCCACCCCGAACCCGCCGCCCTGTGGTCGATGGTGGGCACCACCCGGCTGTGGGAGCGCCGCCCGCAGGACGAGGACTTCGGCGAGGTCCGGGTGGCGGTCGGCGAGCAGAAGCTGGGCCTGAAGCTGACCCCGAAGTCGACCAACCCCGTCGAGGACCTGGAACCCCTCAGCGCGCACGCCCTGCGCAGCTTCATCCGTGCCTACGCGACGGTGCCCGAGCAGCCCATCGCCATCGACCTGCGAGCCTGGGCCCGCGTGCTGTTCCGGGGCGACGAGGAGCGGACCCGGTCCGTGGTCCGGTCCCTGATCGCGCAGTTGGCCACCTTCCACTCGCCGGACGACGTGTGGATCGCGCTGTGCGTCTCCGACGAGCGGCGCCCGGACTGGGAGTGGGCGAAGTGGCTCCCGCACAGCCTCCACCCGCACGACACCGACGGTGCGGGCCCGACCCGGATGACCGTCTCCGCCCTGGGCGAGCTGGAGCACCTGCTCGGCGCCGAGTTCATGGAGCGGCCCCAGTTCGACCCGGACGCCGTGCCCGGCCGCGAGGAGCCGTTCACCGTGATCGTCGTGGACGGGGGCACCGTCCCGGCCGGCCACCGCGTGGACGGGGCCGGCTTCCGCAACACCGTCGTACTGGACCTGAGCGGGGCGCTCACCTGGCGGCCCGGCCGCAGCACGCTGCGCTTCGAGGTCGCCGAGGACGAACTGGGGCTCGTACGCACCGACCGCGAGCGCAAGGAGCAGACCACCCGGCTCGGCCGGCCCGACACCTTCGGGCTGAGGGGCTCCGCCTCGCTCGCGCGCCGTCTCGCCCCGTACCGCATGGGCCTGGGCACCGCCTCCGACTCGGCCGAACCGCTGTCGGCGAACGTCGAACTGACCGCCCTGCTGGGCATTGCCGACCTGCACCGCCACGAACCGGACACCCTGTGGCAGCAGCACACCGGCCCCTCCCGGCTGAAGGTGCCGATCGCGGTCGGCGCGGACGGCGAGCCGGTCGAGCTGGACATCAAGGAGTCCGCCCAGGGCGGCACCGGACCGCACGGCATGCTGATCGGCGCCACCGGCTCCGGCAAGAGCGAGCTGCTGCGCACCCTCGTCCTCTCGCTCGCCCTGACGAACTCCTCCGAGACGCTCAACTTCGTCCTCGTGGACTTCAAGGGTGGTGCCACCTTCCTCGGTCTGGACGAACTCCCCCACACCTCCGCCGTCATCACCAACCTGGCCGGTGAGGTCGCCCTCGTCTCCCGGATGCAGGACGCCCTGCACGGCGAGCTGATGCGCCGCCAGGAGCTGCTGCGCTCCGCGGGCAACTACAGCTCGGCGCTGGACTACGAGAAGGCCCGCGCCTCCGGCGTACCGCTGGAGCCGCTGCCCAGCCTGTTCGTCGTCGTCGACGAGTTCAGCGAGCTGCTGGCCGCACACCGGGAGTTCATGGAGCTGTTCGTCATGATCGGCCGCCTCGGCCGGTCCCTCGGAGTGCACCTGCTGCTCGCCTCCCAGCGCCTGGACGAGGGCCGGATGCACCAGCTGGAGAGCCATCTGTCGTACCGGATCGGTCTGCGCACCTTCTCCGCCATGGAGAGCCGCGGCGTCCTCGGTGTGCCGGACGCCTACCAGTTGCCGCCGCAGCCGGGCAGCGGCTTCCTGAAGTCGGGCGTGGAGGCGCTGACCCGCTTCCGCGCCGCGTACGTCTCCGGCTCGTACCAGCAGCGGCGGGGCACCGCCAACCAGGCGCGGGTGGCCAGCCAGACCGTCCCGTGGACCAACAGTTACGTCGTGCCGCGCCAGCTGCCGGACGCCCCGGAGCCCGAGCCGTCCGGCGAGCAGGAGGAGACCACCGACACCCTGCTGTCCGTCGCCGTGGAGCGGCTGCTGACCGCCGGGCCGCCGGCCCACCAGGTGTGGCTGCCGCCGCTGGACCTCCCCGCGACCCTCGACCAGGTGCTGCCGCCGCTCACCCCGGACCCCGAACTCGGCCTGACCAGCGCCGGTTCGCCGAACCGGGGCCGGCTCACCATCCCCATCGGCATCATCGACCGTCCCTTCGACCAGCTCCGCGACCTGCTGACCGTCGACCTCTCGGGCTCGGGCGGGCACATCGCCATCGCGGGCGGTCCGCAGAGCGGCAAGAGCACGATGGTGCGCACGGTCATGGCCGCGCTGGCGCTCACCCACACCCCCCGCGAGGTCCAGTTCTACTGCCTCGACTTCGGCGGTGGCGCGCTCGCCGGTCTCGCCGGCCTGCCGCACGTCAGCGGGGTCGCGGCGCGTCTGGACACCGAGCGGGTCGGCCGTACGATCGCCGAGGTCACCACGCTGCTGGCGGAGCGCGAACGGTTCTTCCTGGAGAACGGCATCGACTCCATGGCGAACTTCCGGCGCCGCCGGGCCGCGGGGGAGTTCCCCGAGCACCAGCACGGCGACGTGTTCCTCGTGATCGACGGCTGGTCGACGGTGCGCCAGGACTTCGACCGGTACATCCAGACCTTCGGCTCCATCGCCGCCCGAGGTCTCAACTACGGCATCCACCTGATCGTCACCACCGCGCGCTGGGTGGAGCTGACCTCATCCATCCGGGACCAGGCGGCGACCCACCTGGAGCTCCGGATGGGTGACCCCATGGACTCCGAGATCGACATGCGGCGCGCCGCGACCGTTCCCCGGCTGCCGGGCCGCGGACTGACCCGGGAGGCCAAGCTGCACTACCTCACCGCGCTGCCGAGGATCGACGGCGCGGAGTCGGCGGACGACCTGTCCGACGGTGTGGCCGCTCTGGTGGCGGCGGTCCGGGAGAGCTGGCAGGGCCCGCCGGCCCCGCCGGTCCGGATGCTGCCCAGCAGGCTCCCGCTCTCCGACCTCCCGGCCCCCAAGGGCGACTTCAAGATGCCCATCGGCCTGGAGGAGGAGCGGCTGTCCACGGTGTGGCACGACTTCTCCGAGACCCCGCACATGATCGTGGTCGGCGACACGGAGAGCGGCAAGACCAACATGCTGCGGCTGACGGCCAAGGCCATCATGGACCGCTACAGCCCGGCCGAGGCGCGGATCATGGTCGTGGACTACCGCCGTGAGCTGGTGGAGGCGATCCCGGACGACTACCGCCTGGGTCACGCGGTGTCGATGGACGCCCTGAAGGAGCTGATCGCGGGCGCCGCGCGGGCGGTCGCGGCCCGCGTGCCGGGCCCGGAGATCACGCCGGCCAGGATGCGCAAGTGCGACTGGTGGGACGGGCCGAGGCTGTTCGTCCTCGTGGACGACTACGACATGCTGGGCACCAGCGCCATGAACGCCCCCTTCGACCCGCTGCTGAACCACCTCGCCCTCGGCTACGAGGTCGGCCTGCACCTGATCGTCTCCCGCTCCGCCGCCGGGGCGGGCCGGGGCCTGAGTGAAGCGATGCTGCGCCGCATGCAGGAGGTCAACACCCCGACGCTGCTGCTGTCGTGCCCCCCGTCGGAGGGGTTCATCATGGGCAGCGTCAAGGGCCGCAACCTGCCGCCGGGCCGGGGCACCCGGGTGACGCGCCGCAAGCAGATCCAGGTGCAGACGGCGGTGCTGGAGGACGACGACACGGCGTAGGGGCCTGCGGGCTCCTTCAGCGGACGGGCGGGCTGCTTGAGCGGACCGGCGGGCTGCGTCAGCTGCCCGCCGGGGAGCTCCGTCAGCTGCCCGCCGGGCGCCAGTTCCGGGCCCGGCCGCGCGGGATCACCACCGCGCCCGCCGCCACCAGGAGCACCAGGCCGCCGCCCACGCCCGCCACCACCAGCGCGCGGGTGCGGGGCGCCGCCGGCGGCGAGGGCGGGAACTCCGCCCTCTGCGGCTTGGGCGCCGCGCCCTTGGCGTCCGTCAGTACGGCCGTCAGCGCGGCGTACGGGTCCAGCCGGGGCGGCACGGCCGGGTACGCCGACTCCGTCAGCCGGCGCGAGACCTCGGCGGCCTTCAACCGCGGGTAGCGCGCGCGAACCTGAGCCGCCGCACCCGCGACGTGCGCGGCGGCGAACGAGGCGCCGGAACCGATGAAATGGCCCGAGCCCCTGGGGCCGATGCTCACCACCGCGTCGCCGGGCGCCGCCAGGTCCACCCCGGTCACCGGCGGCGCGTTCGTGGGCCGCCCGCCGTCCGGGCCGTAGTCCGTCACGGCCAGCGCGCCCGGTGCCGCCGCGGGCCAGTACCAGGGCGCCGGCTCCGCGTCCCTCGCCAGCGCGTCCGGCGCCGCCGGGGCCACCACCAGCGCGTCCTTGGAGCTCGCGTACCGGACCGCGTCCGTCAGCTGCGCCTTGCCGCCGGCCAGCGCCACGGCGACGTAGATCACCCGGGCGCCCTCGTCCGCCGCCCGGCGTATCCCGTCGGCGACCTGGCCCGCCGTGGTCGCGCCCCGCTCGTCCGTGCCCCGCACGGCCAGGATCCGGGCCTGCGGCGCCAGACCCTCCGGGCCACCGTCGTCCCCGGGCGCCGCCGCGATCAGACCGGCCGCGAAGGTGCCGTGCCCGACGCAGTCCGTACCGGCCGCCCCGAGCGCGGTCACCCGTCCCGACAGCGCGGGCGCCTCCTGGGCCACCCCCGTGTCCACCACCGCGACCGTCACCCCGTCGCCCTGGGAGAGCGGCCGGGCCCGGGACGCCCCCAGGGCCCTCAGGGTCCAGGGCTCGGCCTTGGCCGTCTTGCCGGAGACCGGCACGCAGGGGTCGTCCTCCGCCAGCACGGACCGCACGACGGGCAGCCCCACGGAATCCGCCGCGGCGGAGGCGACGGGCACGGCCCCCGCGGCGCCCAGCGCGGTCGGGGCAACGGCGGTCAGGAAGGCGGCGGCCACAGCCGAGGCCCGGGGGCGGCGGCGGGAACGAACTCGGGCACGGGGCATGGCGCGCATGATAGGCGCCGTCCGTCACGGTGCGGGGAGCGGGACGCACCAGGCGGCACGAGGGGCCGTCCAGCGGGGGCAGGCCCCGTACACCCGCACGGCCCCGGCGGATCCGGCCCGAACTCGGCTGTCCCTCCTGGAACATCGACGGACCGGTCCCGTAGCCTTCACCGCGTGCGCACAGCCGTACGTACCCGGACGCGAACCGGTTCCCGGCCGGCCTCCCGGGTGGGAGAGTCACACGGCGGCGGCACCACAGCGAGGAGGATCGAGCGTGTCACGGCAGTTGCTCAGGGTCGGGTCGGCAGAGCCGGACAGCTTCCGGACGATCGGTGATGCGCTGGACAAGGCACGCACGGGTGCGGTGATCCGGGTCCACCCCGGTCGCTACCCGGAGAACCTCATGGTCAGGACACGGGTCACCATCGTCGCCGACGGCGAGCCGGGCAGCGTCGAGATCTGCCCGCGCCGGGGCACCGCGGTGGTCCTCGTCGCCGATGCCGTCATGCTCACCGACCTGACGCTGCGCGGCGGGAGCGAGGACCTGCCGGCGGTCGACGTACCGCGCGGCCAGGTCGCGATGGACGGCTGCACGGTCATCGGCTCCGGCTGGACGGCCGTCCTGGCCCGCGAGTCGGGCTCGCTCGCCATGCGCGACTGCCGGGTCAGCAACCCGAAGGGCGCCGGAGTCGTGGACTCCGCGCCGACCGGCAGCGTCATCGCCGGCTGCCTCATCGAGAACCTCGGCACCTCCGGCGTGGTCATCGGCGCGGAGGCGCGAACGACCGTACGGGACTGCCGGATCCGCGACGCCCGCGCCAACGGTGTGCTGACCTCCGACGAGGCGCAGGGACTGGTGGAGGACTGCGACATCTCCGGCACGGACAAGCCGTCCATCGCGCTGGAGGGCCGCAGCGGCACCCGGGTCGTGCGCACCTTCGTGCACGACACCTCCGTCGGCGTCTACATCACCAGTTCCGCCCGCCCCGTCCTGGAGCACGTCACCGTGTCCGACACCTCGGGCCCCGGCATCATGCTGGCCGCGAGCGCCGACCCCGAGTTCCTGAACTGCCGCACCTCACGCACCCAGGGCAGCGGTCTCGCCGTCACGGAGCGCTCCCGGGGCACCTTCCAGGACTGCGAGTTCGACACCGCCGCCGCGCCCGCCATCCGCGTGATCAATTCCAGCGCCCCCGCCCTGACCGGCTGCGCGGTGCGCGACTGCGCGGACCCGAACGGAGCCGTACTGCTGGAGGAGGACTCGACGGCGGAGTTCGACGACCTGCTGATCGCGGACGCGGCCGGCGCCGGCATCCGGATACTCACCGGCGCCAACCCGCTGCTGCGCCGCGCGCGGATCACCTCGCCCGGCGGCCACGGCGTCGAGGTGGACGAGAACGGGCGCGGCCGCCTGGAGCACTGCGAGATCGACCGGGCGGGCGGCGCCGCGCTACGGATCGCCTCCGGCGGCAACCCCGAGATCCTCGACACGGTCATGCGGGCGGCGGCCGACACCACCGTGTCCGTCGGCGCGCAGGGGCGGGGCGCCCTGCGGGACTGCCGCATCGAGTCCGCCTCGGCCGGCGGCATCACGGTGGACAACGACGGCGAACTCACCGTGCTGCGCGCCCACATCACCGACTGCGGCGCCCACGGCGTCCTGCTCAACAACGGCTCGCGCGCCACGCTCACCTCCTCCCAGGTCATCGGCAGCATCGGTGACGGCATCCGGATCGACAGCGCCGAGCCGGTCGCCGTGACCGGCTGCACCGTCCGCGACAACCGCGGCGCGGGTCTCAGGCAGACGCGGGTGAACGAACGGCTCACGGTCGAGGACCTGAACAGCACCGGCAACGTCGCCCCCGACGCCTGGGGCGACACCCTCCCGCCGGACACCGTGAGCGGCGGCGCCGGGGAAACCACCAAGGAGCCCAAGGGCCCCCTGGAGGAGCTGGATTCGCTCGTCGGCCTCGCCGAGGTCAAGAGCCAGGTGCGCACGCTCGTCAACCTGAACCAGCTCAACCAGCGCCGCGCCCAGCTCGGCATGCCCGTCGCCCAGATGAGCCGCCACCTGGTCTTCTCCGGACCGCCCGGCACCGGTAAGACCACGGTGGCCCGGCTGTACGGCGGCATCCTGGCGGAGCTGGGCGTCCTGCGCTCCGGACACCTGGTGGAGGTCTCCCGCGCCGATCTGGTCGCGCAGGTCATCGGTGGTACGGCCATCAAGACGACCGAGGCGTTCAACGAGGCGCTCGGCGGTGTGCTGTTCATCGACGAGGCGTACACGCTGCTGTCCGACGGCAAGGGATCCGGCGCCGACTTCGGCCGGGAGGCCGTCGACACCCTGCTGAAACTGATGGAGGACCACCGTGACGACGTGGCCGTCATCGTCGCCGGCTACACGCAGGAGATGGCCGCCTTCCTCTCCTCCAACCCGGGCCTGGCCTCCCGCTTCCCCCGCACCATCGAGTTCGCCAACTACGCGGTCGGCGAGCTGGTGACGATCACCGAGAGCCTGTGCGCGTCCCACCGCTACGAGCTGGACCCGCGGACCCTGGACGCCCTCGCCTCGCACTACGAGCGGATGCCGCGCGACGCGTCGTTCGGAAACGGCCGCGCCGCGCGGCGGGTGTTCGAGGAGATGGTGGACCGGCAGGCGTTCCGGCTGAGCTCCATGAGGAACCCGGCGGAGAGCGACCTGACACTCCTGCTGCCGGAAGACGTGGCGGTGAGCGCCGGAGCCCCGGCGGACGACGGTCCGGGCTCCGAGGAACTGCTCGCCCGGCTCCACGCCATGATCGGCCTGACGGCGGTCAAGAACGAGGTGACCGCCCTGGTCAACCTGCTCAGCGCGACCAGACAGCGCCGGGCCGCGGGGCTGCCCACCCCGAAGATCAGCCAGCACCTCATCTTCTCCGGCCCGCCCGGTACCGGAAAGACCACCATCGCGCGGCTCTACGCCGACCTGCTGCGCTCCCTGGGCGTCCTGCCCAGGGGCCAGCTCGTCGAGGTGGCCCGCGCCGACCTGGTGGGCCGCTATGTCGGGCACACGGCGCAGCTCACCAAGGAGGCGTTCGAAAGTGCCCTGGGCGGTGTGCTGTTCATCGACGAGGCGTACGCCCTCACACCGGAGGGCGCGACGTCCGACTTCGGCCGGGAGGCCGTCGACACGCTGCTGAAGCTGATGGAGGACCACCGCGACGAGGTCGTCGTCATCGCCGCCGGCTACACCCGTGAGATGCGCCGCTTCCTCGACTCCAACCCGGGTCTGGCCTCGCGGTTCTCGCGGACGGTGGAGTTCGAGAACTACTCCACGGACGAGCTGCTGGAGATCCTGTCCAAGCAGGCCGGCGGCTACGGCTACGACTGCTCCCCGGAGGCGATCACGGCACTGCGCGGCTACGTGGACTCCCTGCCGCGCGATCCCTCCTTCGGCAACGCGCGCGCGGCCCGGCAGATCCTGGAGTCGATGATGACCCGGCAGGCGGGCCGGATCGGCTCGATGTCCGCACCGAGCCTGGACGACCTGCGCATGCTGCTGCCCCAGGACCTGCCGCCGGAGACGGCCGGCACCCGGCGCTGACCGGTCGGGGCGCCGCGAGACGCCCGCGTGCTCGTGCTACCGCTCGGGTCGGGGGGAGCGGCATCGGGGGGACAAGCCGCTCCCTCCTCCCTCCCCCCGATGAGAATGAGTGATCGGAAACACCAGGTGGATACGGCCATTCGTGCGGATAGACTCGCCCGACCGCGCAGGGGATCGAAGGGGAGTCAGGGGCCGATGGTGCAAGCGAAGAAGATCGCTCTCTACTTGATAGTCGTCTTCGTGCTCTACACGATCATCACGTCCCCGGCGCGGGCCGCAGATCTCGTCCAAGTAGGCTTCGAGGGCGTTTCGAGTGCCGCGCAGAGCGTCGGTGACTTCATGTCCGAGCTCGTGAATTAGGAGTACCCCCATGATCCGCCATCTGGTCCTGTTCAAGCTGAACGATGGCGTCGAGCGCGACGAACCACGGGTCGTCGCGGGGGCCAGGGCCTTCCAGGAGCTGGCGGACAAGGTCCCCGGGCTGGAGTTCTGGGAGTGCGCCTGGAACATCACGGACCGGCCGATCGCGTACGACTTCGCCATCAACTCCGCCGTCGCCGACGAGGCCGCGCTGAAGAGCTACATCGAGCATCCGGCCCACCAGGCGGCCGCCGGTCAGTGGCGTGAATTCGCCAGCTGGGTGATCGCCGACTACCCGTTCTGACCTCTTCGGCCCTGCGAGCCCCTCACCACAGCGGTGAGGGGCTTTTCTTTGTGTTTAAACCGATTCGAGGTCAACACGGTCAACACGGCGCAATAGGGTGCTTGCACATAGTGGACATGTCTTGTGATGCTATGACCGCTTTTGACGGATGAGTTGACCGAAGTTGACCGCAAAGGGGTGGCGTCACCGTGCCGGCCAGTACAGCGCCTCAAGTGCCTCCCCAGACCGCCCAGCCGCCGCAGACCGCCCAGCAGCCTCCACAGCAACAGCAACAGCAACAGCAACAGCAGCCATCGCAGCAGGGGCCACAGCAGGGGCCGCAGCAGGCCGTGCAGACGATCGAGACCGAGACGCCCGACGACACCGCCACCCCCGCCAGGACCCGGGGCGCGGACACCAGGGCGCTCACCCAGGTCCTCTTCGGGCAGCTCAAGGGGCTGGAGCCGGGCACCGCGGAGCACGGCCGGGTCCGGACGGCACTGATCGAGGCGAACCTCCCCCTCGTGCGGTACGCCGCGGCGCGGTTCCGGAGCCGCAACGAGCCGATGGAGGACGTCGTCCAGGTCGGCACGATCGGCCTGATCAACGCCATCGACCGGTTCGACCCCGAACGGGGCGTCCAGTTCCCGACCTTCGCGATGCCGACCGTGGTCGGCGAGATCAAGCGGTACTTCCGGGACAACGTGCGGACCGTCCACGTACCGCGCCGGCTGCACGAGCTCTGGGTCCAGGTCACCGGCGCCACCGAGGACCTGACGACGGCTCACGGCCGCTCGCCCACCACCGCGGAGATCGCCGCCCGGCTGAAGATCTCCGAGGACGAGGTACTGGCCTGCATCGAGGCGGGCCGCTCGTACCACGCGACCTCGCTGGAAGCGGCCCAGGAGGGCGACGGACTGCCCGGACTGCTGGACCGGCTCGGCTACGAGGACCCGGCCCTGGCCGGCGTCGAGCACCGCGATCTGGTCCGGCACCTGCTCGTACAGCTGCCCGAACGCGAGCAGCGGATCCTGCTGCTGCGCTACTACAGCAATCTGACGCAGTCCCAGATCAGCGCGGAACTGGGCGTCTCACAGATGCATGTGTCAAGGCTTCTCGCCAGAAGTTTCGCCCGACTGCGATCCGCAAACAGGATCGAGGCGTAACCGGAACGGGTAGAACGCTCCTTGAGTATTCCCCCCGGATGACATGCGGCATATCCCTTGTTAACTGCACAGACTCACCCAAGACTTGTCGACAAGTCACTACAGCGCGTTGCCGACATGTGACATTCTGCGGGAACCGCGTTTGCCGCCGCCTCGCTTCCGGTATTCAGGTGGAGGCTGCGTTCCTCCGATGGTCGCGGCCACCGCGACCGTCCGCGACCTCAAGGGGGTGGCATGTCCGCAGAACAGGGCAGCTCGAAGGTGCTCACGCTCACCAAGAGCGCACCCGCACCCGTTGTGCTCACCAGCTCGTCGGAAGCCATCGACACCCGTACGCTGTCCCGCTCACTGTTCGTGCGGCTCGCCGCACTGGGTCCCGCACCGGGGCCAGATGGAACGGACAGCCCGGAGCGGGCCTATGTGCGGGACACGCTCATCGAGCTCAACCTGCCGCTGGTGCGTTACGCCGCGGCGCGGTTCCGCAGCCGCAACGAACCCATGGAGGACATCGTCCAGGTCGGCACGATCGGCCTGATCAAGGCGATCGACCGGTTCGACTGCGAACGCGGCGTGGAGTTCCCGACGTTCGCGATGCCGACCGTCGTGGGCGAGATCAAACGCTTCTTCCGGGACACCTCCTGGTCCGTGCGGGTGCCCCGCCGGCTCCAGGAGCTGCGCCTCGCCCTCACCAAGACCAGCGACGAGCTCGCCCAGAAGCTCGACCGCTCTCCGACCGTGCCGGAGCTGGCCAAGGCGCTCGGGGTCTCCGAGGAGGATGTCGTCGACGGCCTGGCCGTCGGCAACGCCTACACCGCCTCCTCGCTGGACTCGCCCTCACCCGAGGACGACGGCGGCGAGGGCTCGCTGGCCGACCGGCTGGGATACGAGGACTCGGCGCTCGAAGGTGTCGAGTACCGCGAGTCCCTCAAGCCGCTGCTGGCCAAACTCCCGCCCAGGGAACGGCAGATCATCATGCTGCGGTTCTTCGCCAACATGACCCAGTCGCAGATCGGCGAGGAGGTCGGCATCTCGCAGATGCACGTCTCGCGCCTGCTGACCCGCACGCTCGCCCAGCTCAGGGAGGGGCTCATCGCCGACTGATCGCGTGCAGCCGCGCACGGGTTCCGATTTGACGGGTCGTCAGCCACACTGGCGGCATGCGACGTCAGACATCCGGCCCGCACGGCCGCCGGGGCACCATGATCGCCGCCTCGGCGGCCGTGCTGTGCCTGGGCGGAACCCTGGCAGGCTGCGGCGACGGAACGGGCGGCGGCGACGGCTACACGGCGGTCGGCGCGGCACAGGCGGACCCCGGCAGGACCCCCTCGGGGGCGGTGGCGCCCTCGGGGAAGGTCACGCTGGTCCCGCTGGACGGGGACGGGCACGGGGGCGGTGACGGGGCCGGCAGCGGCGGTGGAGCCGGGAGAGCCGGGGACGCCTCCGCCTCGCCCGGCACCTCGGCCGCGGAGCGGGGTACGGCGGGCGCGGGTGGCTCCGGTGGCGGGCGGCCCGGTACGCCGGGCCACGGGGCGGACGGCAGCAGTGGCGGAGGCGGGGGCGGGGGCGGCCCTGCGGGCGGCGCCCCGTCAAGCGGCACCAACGGCGCCGGAAAATCCGGAAGTTCCGGGTCCGGAGGCTCTGATTCCGGAGGTTCCGGTTCCGGAGGTTCCGGAGGTTCCGGCGGTTCCGGCGGCTCCGGTTCCGGCGGCTCGGGAGGCCCTGGAGGCTCGGGTGGCCCTGGAGGCTCCACCGCCCCCGCGACCCCGTCCGCGCCCGGCTCCACCGCCCCCGCAGGGCCGGCCGTGCTGAAGGTGGGCGCGCCCGGCCGGGCGGCGGCGGACAAGCGCTGGTGCGAGAAGGTCACGGTGGAGTTCCGCAACACCGGTGGATCGCCGGTGCGTTCGGGCACCGTCACCTTCGCGACGCACATCATCGGCGGGCTGGGCATCGACTGGGCGACCCGGGAATCGACAGCGCCGCTGCCCGCGCCGATCGACGCGGGAGCGGCGCGGAAGAAGACGTACACCGTCTGTGTGGACGACTGGCGGGTGCCCCTGGGCATGCATGTCGAGACCCGGGACGTCACCGCCGTCTGGAAGTAGCGGAAGCGACGGAACGGAAGTGACGGACTGGGATCGGCGGACGGGGACGGAGTGGCCGGGGGCCGGTCAGCCGAGCGCGAGCCAGGCGACCGCGCCGAGGACGATGATCACCGCGACGACCGCGGCGATCAGTCCGGTCCTCGGTCCGGACGACACGGCCGCGGGCTGCTGCCGGCGCTGCGGCTCGCCCTCGTCGACGAAGGCGCGGAACATCTGCGTGTTGCCTGCCGGGTCGCTTGTGCCCTCGGGACCCTGCGGGGCGTGGGGGTTGTGTGCCATGTCGCAGGACCCTAGCGAACTCGGCGCGGGCGCCCAACCCCCGGGGCGTTGAAGGCGCGAGGGCGCAGCGGGGCAAACCGTGCGGAAGTGCGGGAGGAGGGCGGGGAGAGCGGCGGGCGACGGGCGGGGATCGCACGGGTGTGCGGTGCGGAATCCGCCGGACCGCAAGGCCCCCATCCCCGCCCCCGCATCGGTCCGGGCCCCCGATCCGACGGCCAACACCGCTGCCTCTCAAGCCACTTGGGGATCACGGCCGCCGCCGCCCGCCCGTCCTCCCGTATATACGCGCGAGGGGCGGTCACGCACCGCGCGCGGGCGGGGCGGTATCGCCGCACAGCCGTACCCGTCCGGCGGGAATCCGGACTCCGGACCGACTCACGGATGCCCCGGGTGTGGCAGGAGACACATCCACCACTTACACACCGCAGACGCTGGGGCTTTGACTTCACCCCTACCGAGCCTTTTGCGTTCCTTTACTTATGCAAGCCCTATTTCGTTTGCCTGCAGCAACCAACGGCTTCTATGGTTGCCCTAAGCAACAAGATGACCGGTGTGATGATGTCTGGGGGTCCCGTGGCAGCGCGGAGTCAGTACGAAGAACTGGCCCGGCAGCTGAGCGCCATCGGCGCCGTGAAACGAGGGCTCGCGCGCATCCTGCCGGCCGAATGCCCTGCGGGCTCCGCAGCCGTACTGGCTCTGCTGAGCCGGCACGGCGAAATGCGGATCAGCAGTCTGGCCGAACTGCTCGACGTGGATATGTCGGTTACCAGCCGGCATGTCGCCCACGTAGCGGAGCACGGCTGGATCGAACGGTCCCCGGACCCGGCGGACAAGCGTTCCCGGATCCTGCGGCTGACCCCCGCGGGCGAGGACGTGCTCTCGGACCTGAACTGCCGGTCCACCGAAATGTTCGCCCAGCACCTCCAGGACTGGTCCGACGAAGAGGTCGGGCAGCTCAACACGTTGTTGGCCCGGCTGCGCGACAGTTTCTCCTGTCGCGGCTCCGGCGGGTGCGCCCCCGGAAGGCACAGCGGCGACTGCCGCACCCGGCCGGCCGACAGCGACGACGGCTCGTACACCCGTACACCCGTGTAACAGAAGCAAAGACAAGGATTTAAATGGCTACGACCACACCAACCGGTGTGCGGGGCGGCCACGCCAAGCACGGAGGGAACGATTCCTCCGACGGCACGCCGATGACACACCGGCAGATCATGGAAGCGCTCACCGGGCTGCTGCTCGGCATGTTCGTCGCGATTCTGTCGTCCACCGTCGTCTCCAACGCCCTGCCGGAGATCATCTCCGACCTCGGCGGCAGCCAGAGCTCGTACACCTGGGTCGTCACGGCCTCGCTGCTGGCCATGACGGCGACCACCCCCCTGTGGGGCAAGCTGTCCGACCTGTTCAGCAAGAAGCTGCTGGTCCAGATAGCCCTGATCATCTACGTCCTCGGCTCGGTCGTCGCCGGTCTCTCGACCAGCAGCGGCATGCTGATCGCCTGCCGTGTCGTGCAGGGCATCGGCGTCGGCGGTCTCTCCGCCCTCGCCCAGATCGTGATGGCCGCGATGATCGCCCCGCGCGAGCGCGGTCGCTACAGCGGCTACCTCGGCGCGGTCTTCGCCGTCGCCACCGTCGGCGGCCCGCTGCTCGGCGGTGTCATCACCGACACCAGCTGGATGGGCTGGCGCTGGTGCTTCTACGTCGGCGTGCCGTTCGCGGTCATCGCCCTCATCGTGCTCCAGAAGACCCTGAAGCTCCCGGTCGTCAAGCGCGAGGTCAAGGTCGACTGGACCGGAGCCTTCTTCATCAGCTCCGCCGTCTCCCTGCTGCTCCTCTGGGTGACCTTCGCGGGCGACAAGTACGACTGGATGTCCTGGCAGACCGGCGTGATGCTGGCCGGCTCCCTGGTCCTCGCGCTGCTCTTCGTCTTCACCGAGTCCCGGGCCAGTGAGCCGATCATCCCGCTGCGGCTGTTCCGCAACCGCACCATCACGCTCGCCTCGCTGGCGTCGCTGTTCGTCGGTATCGGGATGTTCGCCGGCACCGTCTTCTTCAGCCAGTACTTCCAGTTGGCACGCGGCAAGTCGCCGACGATGTCCGGTGTGATGACGATCCCGATGATCACGGGTCTCTTCCTCTCCTCGACCCTCTCGGGCCAGATCATCACCAAGACGGGCCGCTGGAAGGTCTGGCTGGTCAGCGGTGGCTTCCTGCTCACCGCCGGTCTCGGGATGCTCGGCACGATCCGGTACGACACCACGTACTGGCACATCGCGATCTTCATGTTCGTGATGGGTCTCGGCATCGGCATGATGATGCAGAACCTGGTGCTCGCCACCCAGAACCAGGTCGACCCCAAGGACCTCGGTTCGGCCAGCTCCGTCGTCACGTTCTTCCGTTCCCTCGGTGGTGCCATCGGTGTCTCGGCACTGGGCGCCGTGCTGGCGAACCGCGTCACGCACTACGTCAAGGACGGCCTCACCGACCTCGGTCCCCAGGGCGCGTCCATGGGCACCGGCGGCGGGGGCATCCCCAACCTGGACGCGCTCCCCGCGCCGCTCCGTACGGTCGTCGAGGCCGCCTACGGACACGGCGTCGGTGACGTCTTCCTCTACGCGGCTCCGGCCGCACTGCTCGCCTTCCTGATCACGATCTTCATCAAGGAGGTCGCGCTGCGGACGAACGCGGGGAAGGACGCCCCGGCCCCGGCCGAGGCAGCCCCGGTCGAGGCGGCTCCGGTCGACGCGGCGGTCCTCGCCGGCGTCCCGTCCGGTTCCGCCGCGCTGGTCTCCGAGGTCTCCGAGGGAACGGCCGGGGTCACCTCGGTCGACACCCTCCAGTCCGCTCCGGTGGCGACCGTGCAGGGCACCGCGGTACGCGGTGTGGTGCGCGGCGCCGAGGGCGCGCCCGTCGGGCACGCCGCCGTCACGCTGATCTCGCTGGGCGGCCGGCAGCTGGGCATCTCGGCCGCGCAGGCCGACGGCTCCTACGGTCTGGACGCCCCGGGCGCCGGCTCGTACGTACTGATCGCGTCCGCCGACGGCTTCCAGCCGCAGGCGTCCACCGTGGTCGTCGGCGAGGAGCCGCTCTCGTACGACATCCTGCTCGCCGGTACGAGCGGGCTGGCCGGAACCGTGCGGGCCGCCGAGGGCGGTACGCCGGTCGAGGGCGCCATGATCATCGTGACCGATGTCCGCGGCGACGTGCTGGCCACCGGCAAGTCCGGCGAGGCCGGCGAGTTCACCTTCGGTGAGCTGGTCCCCGGTTCGGTGACCGTCGCGGTGAACGCGGCCGGGTTCCGCCCGATGGCGCTGCCCGTGGAGGTCGGCGGCCAGGGTGTCACCCGGGTCGACGCCGCACTGCGGGCCGGTGCGCTGGTCCAGGGCGTCGTGCGGGCCGGCTCTGCTCTGCGGCCGCTGCCGGACGCCCGCGTCACGCTGATCGACGCGGCGGGCAACGTGATCGCCAACTCGACGACCGGGGAGGACGGGGCGTACGCCTTCACCGACCTGGACGCGGGCGAGTACTCGGTCATCGCGACCGGCTACCCGCCGGTGGCGGGCGCCCTGACCGTGGCCGGTCACGGGGTCGACGGCCACGACATCGAGCTCGCCCACCCGGGCGAGTAATCAGTCCGGGTACGGACAGGCAAGACCCTGGCAGGACGGCGCTTCTAGCGGAGAGGCTGTCCGGGCCAGTGGAAATGGGCCCCGGTGGCGGGGACGGCAGGCAGGGGACGGCCTGCCGTCCCCGCCCCGGGGCCCGACTCATGAAGTGACCCGTTCAGCCAGAGCGGATGGGCCATTGAGCAACGGGCAAGGAGAGAAAACGGGATGGGACTTCGCGCACAGGTACGGACGCGGGACGGCTGGGCCGTCCAGCACGCGGTCGTGACGGTCACCGACATGACCGGTACGCAGGTGCTGCGGGCCGCCGCCGACGAGGACGGGGCCGTGCGGGCGGAGGAACCGCTGTCCGCGGGCGCGTACACGGTCATCGTGACGGCGGTCGGGTACGCCCCCGCCGCCTCGACCGCCCTCGTCACGGCGAGCGGCCGGGTCGAGGCCGGCACGGTGGTACTGGCCCGCCAGGGCGGGGTGGAGCTGCCGCCGCCGGGCGTCTGGTCGCTGGACCCGGCGCACTCCTCCGTGGGCGCGGTCGCCCAGCACCTGGGCATCTCCAGCGTGCACGGCCGGTTCACCGAGTTCGGCGGCCGGATCGAGATCGCGGAGGACGTGCAGCTCTCCCGGGTGGACGCGGTCATCAGCGCGACCAGCATCGACACCGGCAACGGCATGCGGGACAAGCACCTGCGGTCCCCGGACTTCCTCGACACGGACCGGTTCCCGGAGATCACCTACCGCTCCAGCGGACTGACTCCGGCCGGACCCGACCGGTGGACCGTGCACGGCGAGCTCGCGCTGCACGGGGTAGCGCGCCCCATCGACCTCGACCTGAGCTACCTCGGCACCGGCCCCGACCCGTGGGGCGGCGTGCGCGCGGCGTTCCGGGCGACGGCCGAGCTGCGCCGCGAGGACTTCGCCATGAACTACAACCAGGTGGTCCAGGCCGGCATCTCCGCGATCGGCACGACGCTGCGGGTGGAGCTCGACATCCAGGCCGTGCAGGGCGATTCCGTTCCGGCCGCCTGACCTCCCCCGGCCGTAGGGTCTGTTCCATGGCATCCAACATCGCGACCAACACCGCCGTGGAACTCGACGAACTGCTGGCCTTCGTACGGCCCCGGCACCGGGCGATCCTGCTGACCACCCGGTCCGACGGCCGCCCCCAGGGCTCCCCGCTCAGCTGCGGCGTGGACGACGCGGGCCGGATCGTCGTCTCGACGTACCCCGAACGCGCCAAGACCCGCAACGCCAAGCGGGACGAGCGGGTGAGCGTCATCGTGCTGTCCGACGAGTGGAACGGGCCCTGGGTACAGATCGACGGCTCGGCCGAGGTGATCGACTCACCGGATTCGGTCGAGCCGCTCGTCGAGTACTTCCGCAACATCTCGGGCGAGCACCCCGACTGGGACGAGTACCGGGCGGCGATGGTCAAGCAGGGCAAGTCCATCATCCGGATCACTCCCGAGCGGTGGAGCCCGGTCGCCACGGGCGGCTTCCCTGCGCATCTCGCCCCGGAGGCCTGATCCCGTGACTGTTCCTCCGCCCCGTTTCGTCCCGGAGGCCTGATCCCGTGACCACCGCCCCGCTCCGTCCCGGAGGCCTGATCCCGTGACTGTTCCTCCGCCCCGGCCCGACGAGCTGGCCCGTGCCCGGCTGCTGGCCGGGCCCGAGGTGGCCGACGCCGCGGTGGAGGCCCTGGCGCGGGCCGCCGGGCGTCCCGTGGAGCGCGCCCCGGCCACCGGCGGCGGCCCCTTCGTGTACGTGGGGGCCACGCTGCCCGAACCCCTGCGCGGGGACGGGCTGCTCTGGCTCCACAGCGTGAACGCCGGTACCGACGCCCTGCTGGACGCCGGGCCGTGGCCGCCGGGGGCACTGCTCACCCGGACGGTGGGCCGGATGGGCGAGCGGATCGCGCAGTACGTGCTGGCCTGGGTGCTCGCCGAGTGCCAGTCGGTACCGGAGTTCGCCGCGCTGCACGGGCGGGCCGAGTGGCGCCGTATCCCCTCCGAACTCGTGGCCGGGCAGACCGCGTTGATCCACGGGACCGGACGGATCGGCTCGGCCGTCGCCGGGCTGCTGCGGGCCTGCGGCATCCGGACGGTGGGCGTGGCGCGCACCCCGCGCGAGCTCCCGCCCGGCTTCGACGCGGTGGCCGGGCCGGACGAGCCGGTGGACGCCCGCTGGGTGATCGCGGCCCTTCCGCTGACCGGGGCGACGGAGGGCTACTTCGGGGCGGACCGGTTCGCGGCGATGGGCGGCGCCTCGTTCGTCAACGTGGGGCGGGGCGCGACGGTGGACCTGGCGGCGCTGGAGACCGCGCTGCACGCGGGGACGGTGGGGCGGGCGGTGCTCGACGTGCTGGCGGACGAGCCCGCCGCGCCGGACGACCCCTGCTGGCGGCTGCCCCGTACGGTCGTCACCTCGCACTCGGCGGGCATCACGGCCGACGAGGACGTGGTCACGGACTTCACGTCCTGCCTCCTCGACCTCGCGGCGGGCCGCGTCCCGGCACTCGCCGTGGACCCGGCCCGCGGCTACTGAACGGACCCGGAGGAACGCTCCGCGCGTGCGCGCATCGCCTCGATGCCCGCGATCAGCAGATCCAGGGCGAAGGTGAAGTCGCGCTCGCGCATCTCCTCCACGGTGTCGGCGCCGCGTGCGTCGATCAGGCTCTGCGAGGCCGCCATCAGCTCCTTCAGCTGCGGCTGGGTGCGGATCGTGCCCAGCGCCTGCCGGTAGAACTCGTCCTGGCTGAGTCCCGCGTCCGCGGAGCGCTGCACGACATGGCCCTCGATGGTGCCGAACCCGTACACGAACTGGAAGACCGCCGACATCGCGCCCGTCTGATGCCTGAGGGGCAGCCCGGTGGCCCGGACGGCGTCCTGCATGGCGTAAGAGAACAGCAGCGAGTGCGGGCCGATGTTCAGGTAGTTCCCGGCCAGCGCGGAGGCCCAGGGGTGCCGGACGAGCATGCTCCGGTAGCTGGCGGCCAGTTCACGCAGCCGGTCACGCCAGTCGGCGTCCGCGGGCGGGGGCGCGATCTCGGCGAAGACCGAGTCCAGGGCCAGCTCCAGCAGGTCGTCCTTGGTGTCGACGTACCAGTAGAGGGACATCGCCGTCACGTTCAGCTCGGCGGCGAGGCGGCGCATGGAGAACTTGGCGAGGCCCTCGGCGTCCAGCAGCCGGACCGACGCCGCCGTGATCCGCTCCCGGTCGAGACCGTCCGGCTGGTCGGCCTTGCGGGTGCGCGCCGGTGACCTGCCGTCCAGCCACACACTGGTCCTGGCAGGGTTCTTCACGCGATCGGCCGCGGACACCATGGCGCACTCCCTCGTCTCGCCGGCGGGACGAACCGGATACGTACCCCATGCCCACTCCGCGCCCAAAAACCGGAGTCGTACGGTCCGCAACGTCTCGCCCGATGCTATGCCGCCGCCGCGGCGGTATCAGCCTGCGCCGATTCTCCCCGCTCCGCACGGCGCAGCAGCACCGCAGCCAGCAGCCCGCCCACCAGCACCGCCACCGCACCGGTCAGCTGACTCGCCTCCAGGCCCGAGGCGAAGGCGTCCGTGATGCGCTGCCGCTCCCCCGCGCCGCTCGCGGCGGCCAGCGCGGCGGGCAGCGAGGCGGCGCCCACGGCCGTCGGGACGAGCGCGGAGAACCGGGAGTTCAGCACCGCGCCGAGCACCGCGACCCCGAGGCCGTTGCCGCATTCGGCGAGGGTGCCGTTGACCCCGGCGCCGACGCCCGCCTTCTCCGGCGGGATCGCGCTCATGATCGCGTTGGCCATGGCGGGCGCGGCGAGCGAGATGCCCGCGCCCATCACGACCAGGCCGAGCAGCATGCCGCCGTAGCCGCTGCCGCCGAGCAGCGCGATCGAGGCCAGACCGGCGGCGAGCAGCGCCATCCCGGAGGCGATGGTGACGGGCGTGCCGAGCCTGGGCAGCAGCCGGGCGCCCAGCCCCGCGAGGTTGAGCACGATGACGCTCACCGCCAGCGGGGCCGTCCGCAGACCGGCCTCCAGCGGTCCGTAGCCGAGCACGAACTGGAGCTGCTGGGTGAGCAGGAACAGCGAGCCGCCCATCCCGAACGCGACCAGGATCGCGCCCGCGACCGCGCCGACGAACCGCTGGTTCCGGAAGAAGTGCATGTCCAGCATCGGGTACGGGATGTGCAGCTCCCACAGCACGAACCCGGTGAGGACGGCGACCCCGGTGAACGCGGTCAGCAGCACCTGGCCGGAGGTCCAGCCGTGCCCGGGGCCGGAGATGATCGCGTAGACGACCGCGGCCATGCCGATGGTGGAGAGCAGCGCGCCGAGCAGGTCGGGGCGGTCCCCGGTGCCGCTCCTGGACTCCGGCACCAGCCGCGCCACGGCCACCAGTCCGAGCACCGCGACCGGGATGTTGACCAGGAAGATCGCGCCCCACCAGAAGTGGTCGAGCATGACCCCGCCGATCAGCGGGCCGACCGCGAATCCGAGCGAACCGACGGTCGACCAGACGCCGATCGCCTTCACCCGCTCGGTGTCGTCGAAGATCTGGACGACGACGGCCAGCGTGGTGGTCATCAGGAGTGCGCCGCCGATGCCCATCCCGGCCCGTGCGGCGATCAGTTGTGCGGAGGTCTGGGCGAGCCCGGCCACCAATGAGCCGATACCGAAGAGCGCCAGCCCGGCGATCAGCATCTTCTTGCGGCCGTAGCGGTCGGCCGAACTCCCGGCGGTCAGCAGCAGGCCCGACTGGACGAGCGAGTAGGCGTTGATCATCCACTGCACATCGGCGGTGGAGGCGTCCAGTTCGCGGGTGAGCGAGGGGATCGCGATGTTGAGGACGGTGTTGTCGAGTACGACGGTCAGCTGGGCGAGGCAGATGACTCCGAGGATCAGCCAGCGCTGCGGATGGCTCGTCTGCGCGAGGTGGTTCTGCTCGGCGGCGGACGCCGTCATTCGGACTCCCGGGCGTTCGGTCAGGGGCGTTCGGTCAGGGGTGTTCGGTCAGGTAGCTATACGGCGTACAGGGAAGCGGTTGTACACCGTATAGCTACCCTTCCGCCGCCTACAACCGACTTTCCCGCGGTACGGTGCCGATCGCTGATCCGACAAGGGCTGGAGTGGTATGTCACTGCGTCGTCGTACGGTGGAAGTCCTGGTTGCCGCAGGCCTGTTGGGAGCGGCGCTCGCGCCCCCGGCGACGGCTGCCGGGCACGGCCCGGAGCGCTCTGTACCCCTGCGTGTCGCCACGTACAACATCCACGCGGGTGCGGGCATGGACAACGTATTCGATCTCGACCGGCAGGTGGCCGAGCTCCGCTCGTTGCACGCCGACGTCATCGGGCTCCAGGAGGTCGACGTCCACTGGGACGCGCGCAGCGAGTGGCGGGACCTGGCGGGCGAGCTGGGCCGGCGGCTCGGCATGCGGGTCTCGTTCGCCCCGATCTACAGCCTCGATCCGGCGACGCCCGGGGCGCCGCGCCGCGAGTTCGGGGTCGCGGTGCTGTCCCGGTACCGCGTCGTCGGCGCCGAGAACCACGACATCACCCGGCTCTCCACCCAGGACCCGAACCCGGTACCGGCCCCCGGGCCCGGCTTCGGTGAGGTGGTGCTGCGGGTGAAGGGGCTGCCCGTGCACGTCTACGCGACGCACCTCGACTACCGAGGCGACCCGTCCGTACGGATCGCCCAGGTGGCCGATACCCGCCGGATCATGGCCGAGGACCGGAAGGAGGGGCGGGGTCCGGTGCGGCAGATCCTGCTCGGCGACTTCAACGCGGCCCCGGCCGCTCCGGAGCTGGCCCCGCTGTGGGAGGAGCTGACGGACATCGAACCGGGCGCCCCGACCTTCCCGGCCGAGGACCCGGTGCAGCGGATCGACTACGTGGCGGTGTCCAAGGACACCGTGCGGGTGCGCGACGCGGCGGTGGCGGAGACCCTCGCCTCCGACCACCGCCCCGTCGTCGCGGACCTGCTGCTGCGGCGCTGAGCCTCAGTCGCCGCTCTTGGTCTCCGGCCGGGTCAGGTCGTAGAAGGTGGCGCTGCCCGCCGTGACCTTCTTGAAGTTGGCCTCCACCCAGGTGGAGATCTTCGACGAGGTACCGCTGCTGCCGCCCATTCCACCCATGCCGCCACCGCCACCTTCGCCGCCTTCTCCACTGGAGATGAAGTAGTGGACGCGGCCGTCCTCGACGTACTTCTTGAACTGGGAGAGCGTCGGGGACGGGTCGCTGCCGTTGAACCCGCCGATCGCCATCACCGGGTCGCCGGTGGCGAGCTGGTAGCTGGCGGCGTTCTGCGAGCCGATGGCCGCGGCGCTCCAGGTGTAGTCGTCGGCGTTCGCCGTCAGCAGCTTCTTGGCCGCCGCGTCGACGGACGCGCCGTTGAGCAGCCCGCCCATGCCGCCGCCACCGCCACGGCCTCCGGCTCCGCGGAATCGTTCCCCCGCGCCGGGCATACCGGGCATGCCGCCGGGCTGCTGACCTTGCTGCCCGCCCTGCTGCCGGCCCTGTTGCTGGCCCTGTTGCGAGGTGCCGGGCTGGGGTTGGCCCTGCTGACCACCCGTGGGCGGCATGCCCATGCCCGTACCCGCGCCCTGTTGGTTGCCGGTCGGGGGCCGCATGCCGCCGCCCGGTCCGCCCCGGCCGCCGCCGCCGAATCCGCCCATCCCGCCGGCGGACGGGCCGGCCGTCACGATCGAGCCCTGGTGCCCGGTGTTCAGCGTGTTCAGGGTGTACGCGACCGGCCCGGCCAACGAGGCGGCGAACCCGAGCCCCACAGCGGCGAGCGCCAGTTGACGCCCCAGCCGGGCCGCGAGCAGCAGGCCCACCGCGCCCAGCAGCCCGGCGGCCAGGACCGTCGTGCGCAGCCACGGCAGGTAGTCCGGGGTCCGCCCCAGCAGCACGTACGCCCACCACGCCGTCACCGCCACCGTCAGCGCGAGCGCGGCCCCCGCCCACCAGCGGGACCGCTCCTCCCACAGGACCGAGACGCCCATGCCGATCAGCGCCGCGATGTAGGGGACCAGGGCCACCGTGTAGTACTGGTGGAAGATCCCGGCCATGAAGCTGAACACGCCCGCCGTCATCAGCAGCGAGCTGCCCCAGGCGAGGAAGGCCGCCCGGACCGGGTCCGTCCTCTTCGCCCGCCAGGTCAGCCAGACGCCCGCGACCAGCAGGATCAGCGCGGCGGGCAGCAGCCAGGAGATCTGGCTGCCGATCTCGGAGTTGAACATCCGGCCGATCCCGGTCTCGCCCCACTGACCGCCCGCGCCGCCACCGGGACCGCCCCCGCCGCCGACGCTGCCGGTCTCGTCGCCGTTGATCCGGCCGAGCCCGTTGTAGCCGAAGGTCAGCTCAAGGAACGAGTTGTTCTGCGAGCCACCGATGTACGGGCGGGAGGAGGCGGGCCACAGCTCGACGATCGCCACCCACCAGCCGCCCGCGACCAGCATCGACAGCGCCGAGAGCCCCAGTTGGCCGAACCTCCTGCGTACGGAGACCGGTGCGAACACCGCGTACAGCACCGCCAGCGGCGGCAGGATCAGGAACGCCTGGAGCGTCTTGGACAGGAACGCCAGACCGACCGCGACACCCGCCCACACCAGCCACTTGGTGCGGCCGTCCTCCATCGCGCGCAGCACGCAGTAGACGGTCACGGTCATCAGCAGCGCGAGCAGCGCGTCCGGGTTGTTGAAGCGGAACATCAGTGCGGCGACGGGCGTCAGCGCGAACACCGCCATGGTGATCAGCCCGGCGGCGGCGCTGAAGCGGCGCCGTACGGAGGCGTACAGCACCCCGGCCGTCGCGACGCCCATCAGCACCTGCGGGAACAGGATCGCCCAGGAGCCGAGGCCGAACACCCGCACCGACAGGGCCATCGGCCAGAGGGTCGCCGGGGGCTTGTCGACGGTGATGGCGTTGGCCGAGTCCAGCGAGCCGAAGAAGAAGGCCTTCCAGCTCTGGCTGCCGGCCTGCGCGGCGGCGGAGTAGAAGGAGTTGGCGTAGCCGGAGGCGCTGAGGTTCCACAGGTAGGCCGCCGTGATGGCCAGCAGCATGCCGAGGAAGGCCGGCCGCGCCCACCGGGGGTCCTCGGGCCGCCCCCGCCACACGCGCTGCGGGAGTGAGCGGGCGGAGCGCGCGTGTCCGGTCGCGCCCCGGGGCGGTGCCGGGAGGTGGTCGAGCGTGGTCATCGGGCGTTCCTCAGTTCGTGGTGGGTGTCGTCGGCGGGCTCGGCGTGGGTGGCGTCGGCCGGCTCTGCGGACGGGCGGGGCGCTGGGGCGTGCGCCGGGCCGTCCGCGTCAGCACCCCGGTCGCGGTCGCGGTCCGGGAAGACCCAGGCGCGGAAGAGCAGGAAGCGCAGGACGGTCGCCGCGAGGTTGGCCGCGATCAGCACGGCGAGTTCGGTGGAGTGGGACGGCGATCCGGAGGCCGCGCCCAGGGCCGCCAGCGAGCCGCTGGTCAGGGCGAGACCGATGGCGAAGACCACGAGCCCCTGCGCCTGGTGGCGTACGGCCCCGCCCCGGCCGCGTACGCCGAAGGTGAGCCTCCGGTTGGCCGACGTATTGGCGACGGCGGAGACCAGCAGCGCGCCGCCGTTGGCCAACTGCGGCCCGACGCCCAGCCGGAAGAGCGAGTACAGGGCGAGGTAGAAGAGCGTCGAGAGGGCCCCCACGACACAGAACCCGACCAGCTGCCGGGCCAGTCCACGCGGCACCCCGCCGATCCCCCGGTCACGCGGATCGTCACCGAAGGGCCGGGCCAGCCGGTCCAGCGGCAGCGCGCCGACGGCCAGGGCCCGCCCGACGCGCCAGACGCCCTTCAGGTCCTCGGTCGCGGTCCGCACGATGTGTACGGTCGAGTCGGGGTCGTCCACCCAGTCGACCGGCACCTCGTGGATGCGCAGCCCGGCCCGCTCCGCGAGCACCAGCAGCTCCGTGTCGAAGAACCAGCCGGTGTCCTCCACCATCGGCAGCAGCCGCTGCGCGACCTCGCGGCGGATGGCCTTGAACCCGCACTGCGCGTCGCTGAACCGGGCGGCGAGCGACGAGCGCAGGATGATGTTGTACGCCCGCGAGATGAACTCCCGCTTCGTCCCCCGCACCACCCGCGAACTACGGGCGAGACGCGAGCCGATGGCCAGGTCCGAGTGGCCGGAGATCAGCGGCGCGACCAGCGGGAGCAGCGCGTTCAGGTCGGTGGAGAGGTCCACGTCCATATAGGCGAGGACCGGCGCGTCGGAGTGCGACCAGACGGTCCGCAGGGCCCGCCCCCGCCCCTTCTCCTCCAGCCGGTGGGAGCGCACCCCGGGAAGCGTCCGCGCGAGCCGCCGCGCCACCTCCGGCGTCCGGTCGGTGCTCGCGTTGTCCGCGACGGTGATCCGGAAGGCGTACGGGAAGGTGCGCGCGAGATGGTCGTGCAGCCGCAGCACGCACGGTTCGAGGTCCTTCTCCTCGTTGTAGACGGGTACCACCACATCGAGGACGGGGGCACCCGCCGCATCGGCCTGGGCCGCCAGGAGGTGGTCCCGGGCCGGCAGGGCGCTCCAGGGAGTGTCGGTTCGCATGACACCGACACTCGCCAACCGCCCTGTCACGCCTGTGTGCTGAGCCTGTGGTCCCGCTGTGAGTGGAACGGGTTCGCGGCTGTCCGGACCGGGTCCGCCGGCAGGTGGACGGCGAAGACCGTGTCACCCGGCACCGAACGCACCTCGACGACACCGTCGTGCGCGGCCACCACCGCCTGCACGATGGCGAGGCCGAGTCCGGTGGACCCGGCGTGCCGGGAGCGCGAGGCGTCCCCGCGCGCGAACCGTTCGAAGACGTGCGGCAGCAACCGCGCCGGGATCCCGGGCCCGTTGTCCTGGACCTCCAGCGTGACCCACGGGCGGCCGGCCCCGGCGCGCACCCGGGCGGTGACCGTGGTCCCCGGCGGGGTGTGCGTACGGGCGTTGGCCAGCAGGTTGACCAGCACCTGCTGGATCCTGGTCGGATCGGCCCGGACGGCGGCCGGCGTCTCCGGCAGATCCAGGCGCCAGTGGTGGGTGGACTGGTGGGTGGGCTGGTGAGCGGGCCCCGGCCCGTCCGGGGAACCGGACGGCCCCGCGACCCGGGCATCGCTCACCGCGTCTATGACGAGCGGTGACAGATCAGTGCTCTCGTAACTGAGCGGCCGTCCGGCGTCCAGCCGGGCGAGCAGCAGCAGATCCTCCACCATGCCCGTCATGCGTTCCGCCTCCGACTCGATCCGGCCCAGCGCGTGCCGGGTGTCGGGTCCGGCGTCCTCCCGGCCACGCCGGGTCAGTTCCGCGTATCCGCGGATCGAGGCGAGCGGGGTGCGCAGCTCGTGGCTGGCGTCCGCGACGAACTGGCGGACCCGCATCTCGCTCTTCTGCCGCGCGTCCAGGGCCGAACCGACATGGCCCAGCATCCGGTTGAGCGCCGCGCCGACCTGCCCGACCTCGGTACGCGGATCGGCCTCCGCCCCCGGGACCCGCTCGAACAGGGCGACCTCGCCGCTGTGCAGCGGTATCTCGGAGACCCGGGTCGCGGTGGCGGCCACCCGGCGCAGCGGGCGCAGGGCGACCGTGACCATGGCGGCGCCCGCGATCCCGGCGGCGATGAGCCCGGCCGCGGTCACGCAGACCTCGACGAGGATCAGGGTGCTGAGCGCCTTGCTCACCTCTGCGGTGGGGATGCCGACGAGCACGGTCGTGCCGTCGCTCATGGGGACGGCCTCCACCCGGTAGCCGCCGAGTCCGGGCAGCTCGACATCGTGCGCGTGCCGGTCCGCGCGGACCCCGGCCGACTCCAGGACGTCCCTCTGGGCGCCGGTCAGCGGCTCGTTGCTCGGCTGCGCCTCCGGCCGGCCCGCCTGCACGACCAGGGAGGAGGTGACGGCACCGTCCGTGAGGACCGCGCCGAACGTCTTGAGCGGCTGGCCCCCGCCCCCTATGAAGCCGAGCGGCTGCTTGTCCTTGAGCCCACCGGGGACGGGCGCCCCCGGCAGGTGCTCGGCCCGGACCGCGATATCGCGCAGCTGGTCGTCGAGCTTCCCGTACATGTAGCTGTGGAAGGCGATGGCGGTGACCGAGCCGATGACGGCCGCGACGACCGCGATCAGCGACACCGCGGAGACGACGAGCCGGGTCCGCAGCGTCCACCGCCGGCCCGTACGACTACTCACCGGGCTTGATGAGATACCCCGCCCCGCGCCGGGTGTGGATCATCGGCGTCCGGCCCGCGTCGATCTTCTTGCGCAGGTAGGAGATGTACAGCTCGACGACGTTGGCCTGGCCGCCGAAGTCGTAGTTCCAGACCCGGTCCAGGATCTGCGCCTTGCTCAGCACCCGGCGCGGATTGCGCATCAGGAAGCGCAGCAGCTCGAACTCGGTCGCCGTGAGGTGGATGTTGGCACCGCCCCGGCTCACCTCATGGCTGTCCTCGTCCAGCAGCAGGTCCCCGACGGCGAGCGTCGACTCGCTGCGCACCGCCGCCGTACCGGAGCGCCGGATCAGCCCGCGCAGCCGGGCCACGACCTCCTCCAGGCTGAACGGCTTCGTGACGTAGTCGTCGCCGCCGGCCGTGAGCCCGGCGATCCGGTCCTCGACGGAGTCCCGCGCGGTCAGGAACAGCACCGGTACGTCCGAGAGCTCCCGGCGCAGCCTGCCGAGGACGGAGAGCCCGTCCGTGTCGGGCAGCATCACATCGAGGACCACCGCGTCGGGCCGGAAGTCACGGGCGGTACGCACGGCACCGGCACCGTCCCCGGCGCTGCGCACCTCCCAGCCCTCGTAGCGCAACGCCATGGAGAGCAGCTCGGCGAGCGGTGCCTCGTCGTCCACGACCAGCACCCGGACGGGGCTGTGGTCCGGCCTGAGCAGTTCGGTACGCCCCTGGGGCGAGGTCGTCGTCGTCATGGCCCCACCCTGTGAGACGCCCCTGAGAGAGTTCTTTTCCGATTCTGTGAATTCCCTGAGAAAGACGCGCGAACGTGTGAGCGCGCCGCCCCGGCGACGGGCTCACGTGTTCGCACGCCGCCTCAGCAGTCGAACAGCGCCTTCGCGTTGTCGTGGCAGACCGCCCGCAGCCAGTCGTCCCCGAGCTCCAGCCGCTCCAGGGCGTGCAGCTGGTGGGCGTACGGGTACGGGATGTTCGGGAAGTCCGTCCCCAGCAGGATCCGGTCCCCGAGCGCCGCCAGCCGCCCCCGTTCCGCGGCCGGGAACGGGGTGAAGGCCTCGGTGAAATCGGTGAACGCCATCGTCGTGTCGAGCCGCACCCCCGGGTACGCCTCGGCGAGCGCCAGGAACTCCGCGTACTCCGGCATCCCCATGTGCGCCACGATCAGCGGCAGCCGGGGATGCCTGGCGAGCAGCCGGCCGACCGGTTCCGGCCCGGTGTGCTTCCCCGGGGCGGGCCCGGACCCGCAGTGCATGACGACCGGGACGCCCGCCTCCGCGAGCAGCCCCCACACGGGGTCCAGCAGCGGATCGTTCGGGTCGTACGCACCGACCTGGAGGTGCGACTTGAAGACCCGCGCGCCCCCTTCGAGGGCCTGCGTCACGTACGTCTCCACGCCCTCCTCCGGGAAGAACGTGGCGGTGTGCAGACAGTCGGGCACCCGCTCCGCGAACCCGGCCGCCCAGCCGTTCAGCCAGGCCGCCATGCCCGCCTTGTGCGGGTAGAGCATCGAGGTGAACCGGAGCACGCCGAACGAGCGCAGCAGCGCGAGCCGTTCGTCCTCGTCCTGCCGGTAGGTGATCGGCCACTCCATCCCGGTCAGCGGACCGACGGCGTCGAAGTAGGCCCAGACCTTGCGCAGCACCTGTTCCGGCATGAAGTGCGTGTGGACGTCGATGAGTCCGGGCAGCCCGAGCCGCTCCCGGAACCGCACCACGTCGTCGCGTTCGTCAGCCATACGCTCCGCCATGCATTCCTCCTCGGATCGCCCCCGACGATCTCAGAACAGCCCGTCCTGCGAGACAGTGCCCCCGATGCCGGCGGTCGGCACACTCACCCCGGCCTCCGGGCTGGCCGCCGCCAGCGCCCAGCCGGTCATCAGCCGGGTGTCCAGCACGACGACACCGTCCGCGCCGGTCTCCAGGTGCAGATCCGGCCCGGCCGCCGCGACCAGCCGCCCCGCGACCGCGCCTCCGCCCACCAGCCCGGTCACCACCCGCACCACCCCGCCCGACGCACCCGACGCACCCGACGCACCCGACGCACCCGACGCACCCGACTCGACGATCCCGAAGATCCCCGCATGGTCGACGGCCTCGAACGGCAGCCGCTCCAGCGCCTCCGGCCAGCCGCCCCCGTCGAGCGCCACGGCCCGCCCGTACAGCTCGGCCACCTCACCGGCCCGCTCCTCCGCCCCCGGGAGCCGCGCCCGCACCGCCCGCTTCCGGGCGTACGGAATCCGGTCCGGTACCCCGAGCGCGGCCCGCAGCAGCTCCTCCGCCCGGCGCGCCGCCATCAGCGGACCGCGCCCCAGCCAGCTGAAGACCACCGCCCCCTGCTCCCGCAGCCGGGCCGCGCCGCGCTCCTCCGCGGTGATCCCCACCTTCACCATCCCGGGCCCGGACCAGGCCAGGTACACGCGGTAGGTGCGCGGGTCATCGGGGATCGTGTCGGCCGCCACCGAATGCGCCCGGTCCAGCCGCCCGCACTCGGGACACCGGCCCCCGGTGCTCCGCGCCGGCACCACGGCCGCCACCGGACACACGTTCCCCCGCGCCCCGGCGCAGCCCCGTACCCCCTCGGCGCGGAACCCGAACGCGCTCCCGTACGCCAGCACGCTCCCCCGGACCTCGCGCCCCTTCCGCCACCCGAGCACGGGACCACCCCGCTCCTCCGGCCACCGAAGCCCGGTGCACTGCCATTCCATGCGGGAAACCCTACGACCGGACACTGACAACGGGCGCTCACACCGGACACCGACACCGGACACCGACAACGGGCGCGGGACTAGGATTCGGCCATGCCCCTGAGCGCGAACGACGTCGAGCGGTTCGAGGCCTCAAGGTCTCGCCTGGAGGCCATCGCCTACCGCCTCCTCGGTTCCGCGAGCGAGGCCGAGGACGCCGTGCAGGACACGTTCCTGCGCTGGCAGGCCGCCGATGTCGGCCGTATCGAGGTCCCCGAGGCCTGGCTGACGAAGGTCCTCACCAACCTGTGCCTCAACCAGCTCACCTCGGCCCGCGCCCGGCGCGAGACCTACGTGGGCCAGTGGCTGCCCGAACCCCTGCTCGCCGGGGACACGATGCTCGGCCCCGCCGCCAGCGCGGAACAGCGCGAATCGGTCTCGTACGCGGTGCTCGTCCTCATGGAACGCCTCTCCCCCAACGAGCGGGCCGTGTACGTGCTCCGGGAGGCCTTCGGCTACCGGCACCGTGAGATCGCGGAGATCCTGGACCTCACCGAAGCCTCCTGCCAGCAGATCCTGCACCGTGCCAAGAAGCACGTCGCGGACGGCAGGACCCGCTCCGAGGTCGACGAGGCGACCGCCCGCCGGATCGTCGGGGAGTTCCTCGCCGCCGCCACCAGCGGCCGGACCGAGCCGCTCGTGCGGCTGCTCACCGAGGACGCCGTCTCCGTCGGTGACGGCGGCGGAAAGGTCCCGGCCCGCGCCAAGGCGTTCGAGGGTGCCGTGGCGGTCGCCACGTTCATGCGGGGACTGTTCAAACCCGGCAAGGCCAAGCGCGCCCTGGTCGGCGGCTCGCCCGACGTCCACGTCACGACCGCCAACGGCGCCCCCGCCATCGTGGCGGTCTTCGAGGGCCGGATCGTCGGGATCATGTGCCTGGAGATCACCACAGAGGGCATCACCGCGATCCTCAACCAGGTCAACCCCGACAAGCTCGAACGCGCGACCCGGCACTGGGCGGCCACCGGCGACCACGGAAACCCCCTGTTCACCGCCTTCTAGCCTCATGTGACCCCGATCACACTTCACCCCTGTCAGGAAACGACGGTCTGCCCGGTTCAAGGGGCGAACCCGCGCTCGGGCCCGCGCCAGACAGGAGCAGCGAAATGCAGCACCGAATCATCGTCCTCGGAGCCGGATACGCCGGAGCCACCGCCGCCGGTCGCCTCGCCAGGCGGCTGCGCCGCGAAGACGTCTCCATCACCCTCGTCAACGCCGAGCCCGACTTCGTCGAGCGGGTCAGGATGCACCAGCTGGCGACCGGCCAGGACCTCCGGTCCCGGCCCTTCAGCGAGATGTTCGCCGGGACCGGGGTCGAGCCGAGGCTCGCGAAGGTCACCGGCATCGACGTCGACCGCAGGACGGTCGCCGTCACGGACGCGGCCGGCGCGCGGGGGGAACTGCCCTACGACACCCTCGTGTACGCCCTCGGCAGCGGCTGGGACCCCCACGGCGTCCCCGGCACCGCCGAGCACGCCCACGAGATCGCCGGCCGCCCCGGCGCACTCCGGCTGCGCGAACGGCTGGCCCGACTGGAACCCGGCCGGCCCGTGGTCGTCGTCGGCGGCGGCCTCACCGGGCTGGAGGCGGCGACCGAGATCGCCGAGGCCCGCCCGGACCTCGACGTCGCCCTCGCCGCCCGGGGCGCGCTGGGCGACTGGCTCTCGCCCAAGGGCCGCCGGCACCTGCGCCACGTGGTCGGCAAGCTCGGCATCACGGTGCACGAGAACACCGCCGTCACGGGCGTCGGGCCCGACCACGTCACCACCGCCGACGGCACGTCCATCCCGGCCGAGGTCACCGTGTGGACCACCGGCTTCGCCGTCCACCCGATCGCGAAGGCCACCGCCCTGGAAGTCACCGCCACCGGCCGGATCGTGGTCGACGGAGCCATGCGCTCAGTCTCCCACCCGGACGTGTACGCCGTGGGCGACGCGGCCCTGGCAATGGGCCCCAACGACAAGCCCCTACGCATGTCCTGCGCCTCGGGCATCCCCATGGCCTGGCAGGCCGCCGACGGCATCGCGTCCCGCCTGACGGGCACGAAGCCCCCGCACACACCGCTCCGCTACTTCAACCAGTGCGTCTCGCTGGGCCGCAAGGAGGGCGTGATCCAGTACGTCACCGCCGACGACCGCTCGGTCCGGGCGGCCCTGACAGGACGGCTCGCCGCCCTCTACAAGGAACTGGTCTGCAAGGGCGCGGCCTGGGGCGTCGCCAACCCGACCTTTGGCATGCCGACCCGCCGCCGCCCGGTCGTCCGGGCGAGCACCCAGGAACCCCCGGCCGTCAACGCCGAGGCCTGACGCGCGGCGTCATTCGCGCCAAACGGCGACCAGCCGCGCGACCAGAGCCATTACCAGCGCGGCCGCCAGGAGATAGAGACCAAGACGCTCCTCGGGCACTACGGGTGACCACACCCGCCAGGCCGAGGGGCTGTGGCTGTCGGCGTCCATGGAGGATCCGTACATGGAGACGCTGGAGAGCGTGAGCCCCGTGCTGGTCCGGCTTCGCAACCACAGCAGAGCGCCTATGGCGGCGCAGGTCGCGGCTATCGCGTACAAAGCCGTAGCGCTGCGCGGGGCCTGTCTCTTCACTCTCTTCACGGGCTCTTCCTCGTCTCTGTCGTCGCGTTGTACGGATCCTCTCGCCGAGGTTCTCCAGGGCGGCAAGCACCAGCCCGGGGCCCGTCGCGGCGGCCGAGCGCAACTGAACGGCCTCCCCACAGTTCCCTCAGACCGATGAGGCGCCGACGGTCAACGCGTAGTCCACGTCGACGTAGAAGTCGTCCGACCGACCGTGGATTTTCAGTGAGTGTGCGCCGGGAGCCAGGGGAGGCAGCTGCACCCAAAGGCCGCACCCCGTACCCGTGAAGCGACCTTCCTCCCCGGTGACCTGGTTGCCCTGAACCCCTTCCACCATGATCGAGTCATCTATGTAAGCCTCCGGTTTCACCGGCTTACCGTCGAGCGCCACAGTCCCTTGCGCGCCCTTCATGAAGGCCGCACAGCCCTGGTGGTCTCCGACAAGATTGACCACAGGCACAGCGATCGGACGACCGTTGGGAATTTCGCACGCGCGTACAACCCGACCGCCAAGAGTGCCGGCCAGAAACCACACGTCGGGCGGTTGATTCCGTCCGCACACGCGCCCGTCCGCGTCAGCGACAGGACTGGTCGCCTCGGGCTCCGAGGCAGCCCATGTCCACCATCGGCCCTGTAGCTCTGCGGAAGGAATGTTCCCGTTCTCCGTCACCGGCGCGGTGCTCCTCGACGCCGGTCCCTCCGTGCCACCCGAGCCCCGGGCCGACCGTGTCCCACACCCCGCCATCGCCACCAGCACTACAGCCGTCAGGCCCGCTACCCCGACCCTCAACCACATATGGCCCCCTCCAGGCGTACGCACCGCCCCGGCATCACAGCCGACGCGACATGAGCGGACACCTTATCCACGGGGGTATGGAACCAGGCGGGTTCGATCCCGTTGCTGTACTTCGCTGCTGTACGCACAACGCCAGAGGCCCCCAGGATTTCTCCTGGGGGCCTCTGGCGTTGTGCACTCGGCAGGATTCGAACCTGCAACCTTCTGATCCGTAGTCAGATGCTCTATCCGTTAAGCTACGAGTGCTTGGCGTCCTGGGCTTTTGTGCCCCGTCGGCGTTGCGAGAACAACATTACATGACCTGCGGCGTCACGCGAAATCCATTAGCCGTACTGCTGCTGAGCTGGGGAAACACCCGTTCGGCGGCGTCGGGGCGCAGGCCTGTGCCGGGCGATCCCGGCCCGGATACGGCCGAAGCCCCGAGCGAGTGGCTCGGGGCTTCGGTGTCACGCGGAGGCGGAGGGATTTGAACCCTCGATGGGCTTTAAGACCCAAACCGCATTAGCAGTGCGGCGCCATAGACCGGACTAGGCGACGCCTCCAGCACACCCACGCGAGCGCGGGTGGTGCGTGCAGATGATGTCACAGCAGCGAGCCGCGTCACCAATCGGTGCCTACGGTACTAGGCAGTCGGCCGCGAGGGCAAAGCGCCTGCGGTTGCGCAACCCCGTGGCGTGCGGAGCGTTAGTCATGCGGGGGCGCCGCCCCCGCCGTTCTTCTCGGTCGCCGGCCGCTGACGCCGACGTGCACGACCACAGGAGCCCGCATGCTGCGTCGTCTCGCCCTCACCACTGGCGTGTCCCTCGCTGTCCTGTCCGCCGCCGCGCCCGGCGCCATGGCTTCGGAGGGTCCGCTGCCGCGGCCGTTGCTGTCGCTGCCGGTGCTCCAGGGCACGGACGGCCCGACGCACCTGACCGTGGTCGTCTCGGGCTCCGGGAACCCGGAGGCGGATGGCAGCTACGAGCTGGAGTGCGAGCCGGCGCGCGGCAGCCACCCCGTGGCGCAGCAGGCCTGCGAGCGGCTGGCGCAGCTGCCCGGCGAGAGCACGGATCCGTTCTCGCCGGTGTCCCGGGACGCGATGTGCACGCAGCAGTTCGGCGGACCCGCCACCGCACGGATCACCGGTAGCTGGCGCGGGCGAAGCATCGATGCCGCGTTCGACCGGACCAACGGGTGCGAGATCGGGCGCTGGAACAGTCTGCGTCCGGTGCTCCCGAACGTCCGCTGAGCAGCGGCCGCACAGGGCGCGGGAGGGGCGCGCGGGGCACGTAATGGGCCAGAGTCGTACACCGCGTGCACAGAACCTTGGTGAGAGCTCCCCCTCATCCGCCGCCCCTTGCCCCTCCCCTGCCTTTAGACTCCTCCAGTGACAGCCTGAGGCCCGAGGGGCAAGATGGGGCCGCTGTCGGCAAGGTGCAGTAATCAGGGAGGAAGCGTCGTCGTGAGCAGCAGGCCATCCCGAGGCGCTGCTCGCCTCGCAGCCATACTCGACGCACTGCCGGACGGGCTTCTGCTCGTCAACTGCAACGGTACGGTCGTCAACGCCAACACCATCGCCCTCGAAATGTTCGAGACGCCGGGCACCGCGCTCGTCGGACGCGGACTGCTCGATCTGCTGCCGGAGTTCGACTCCAAGCTGATCCCGGGGTCGATGCGGAGGCCGGAGGCTGCGGACGAGCGGGGCCGTACCAAGCCCACGCGGATGACCGCGCGGCGGACCGACGGCAACGAGTACCCCGTCGAGGTGACGAGCGCCAGCCTGGAGGACGGGCAGGCCGCGTACAACGACGTCCAGACCAGTTACAACGGCACGTATACGGGTGACGAGCTGCTGATGCTCGTCGTGCGCGACCTCTCGGGCACCGTCGACACAGAGGCCGAGCTGGCCCGCTCGCAGCGGCAGACCGAGATGATCCTGCGGGCCGCGTCCGAGGGCGTCGTCGGCACCGACACGGACGGCCGGGTCGTCCTGGTCAACCCCGCCGCCGCCCAGATCCTCGGCTTCCGCGCCACCGACCTCGGCGGCCAGGAGCTGCATCCGCTGATCCTGCACTCGCGGGCCGAGGGCGAGCCGTTCCCGTACGAGGAATCGCCGCTGGCCGACACGCTCAGGTCGGGTCGCAAGCACCGGGTGCGCGGGCAGGTCCTGTGGTCCAAGAGCGGCGCGCAGGTACCGGTCGACCTGACCACGGCGCCCGTGCGGGACGGCGACCAGCTGGTCGGCGCGGTGATGACGTTCACCGACCGCAGGCCGTACGAGGAGCTCGGCGAACAGCACTCGGCCGAGGTCAGCGAGCTTGCCGCACGTCATACCGCCGCCGTCGCCGAGCTGACCGCGAACCACGCCGCCGAGATCACCGGGCTGACGGAACAGCACGCGGCCGAGCTGGCCGACCGGACCGAGCGCTACGCCTCCGCGCTGGAGGAGCAGGCCGACCGGATGCAGGAACAGGCCGGGCAGCTGGCGGAGCTGTCCGCCCGTCACACCCAGCTGACCGCCGTCCTGGGCGAGTCGCTGCGCGGACCGCTCGAAGAGCTGCGCGGCGAACTGTCCACGCTGGCCGCCGACCCCGCGGGCCAGCTGTGGCCAGAGGCCAACCAGATCCTGCACCACCTGGCCGCCGGCTACGCGCGGATGACGACGCTCGTCGACAACGTACTGAGCTACCAGCGTCTGGACGCCGGCTCGGAGACGCTCGTCAAGACGAACGTGCTGCTCGACGGCGTGGTGACCGCCGGTATCGACGCGGCGGTCGAGCTGATCGGCCCCGGCCGCGCCCAGTTCGCGGTGCACGCCCCGCCGATCGAGGCCGAGGTCGACGCGGGACGGCTCGTGACCGCGCTCGCACACCTCGTCGCGGACGTCGCCGGGGTCGACTCGACCGGCAAGGCCCGGCTGGTGCCGGGCGGCGGCTACGTCGACTCCACGGTCGTCGTCGCGGCCGCACAGCGCGGTGACGTCGTACGGATCGAGGTGCGCGGACCGTTCGCCGGGGGAGACCCGGTGCACGAGCCGATCGTGCGCGGGATCGTGCGGGCGCACGGCGGCGTGCTCCAGACACACGAGATGCCGGGCATGAGCGGCAGCGCGTACGTGCTCGAAGTGCCGCTGGGCGCCGGCTCGGGGGCAGTGGTGCCTCCCATGGCCCCGGCCCCCGTCATGGATCCGGCTCCGGCTATGGACCCGGCCGTGGCCCTGGCTTCTCCGGAGGGGCAGGCGCTGGAGGTTCCTCAGGTTTCTCGGGCTCTTGAGGTTCCGCAGGTTCCTGAGGTTTCTCAGGTTGAGGCGGCTCCCGGGGCTGCGGGGAGCACGGGCGGCGGGGGGCGGCGCCGGGCGCGCAGGGCCTCCACCGATGCCTTCCTGGAGAGCCCTGTGGGCGATTCCGAGGGTGTGGGCGTGCCCGGAGCGGCGACCGGGGACACCGGGGCGGCCGAGCCGACCGGCCGGCGACGGGCCCGGCGTCGGCCCGTGGAGGAAGGCGTGGACGGGTCCGCGGCGCCCTACGTCGATCCGGCGGCGGGCTCGCCAGTGGACCCATACACCGCCGGCACCGCGACTGCTGATGCGGGTGCGGTTGCTGATGCGGGTGCGGGTGCGGGTGCGGTTGCCGTGGACCAGGGCGGGGCGAACCCGAACGGGCTGAGCCCGGCTGAGCGTGGCGGCGGCTCCGGGCGCAGGCGTGGCCGTCCCAGTCCGGCGGAGACCGGCGCTCAGGCCGCCGACGCGCAGCAGGGACCGGGGCAGGCCCTGGCGCTGCCCGCTGCGGCGGGGGCCCCGTCCGAGGGGTCCGTGGTGACGGCTGCCGAGGGCGCTCAGGGAGGCGGGGGCCGTCCGCAGCGCGGGCAGACCGTGCCGCCGCGGGGCGTTCCGGCCGAGGCTCCAGCACCGGTACCGGCCGGCGGGCACCGGGCGCGCCGGGGCGGCGAGAACCAGGGCGGGGCGGGCCGGCTGGCTCTTCCGGCCGCCATGCCACCGGGGAACGCCATCGAGTCCGAGGGTTCCATGGCGTACTCCGACCTCGACGACGCCACCCGGAGCCGGGCGACATCGCAGGAGGCCCGTCCCGCGCCGCCTGCTCCGGAATCCGCACCCGTACCCGCGCGCCGGCAGCCGACCGGGCGACGGGCCCGGCGCGCGCTCTCCGCCGCACAGGACCGGGCCGCTCAGGCCGAGCCGACGGGCCCCCGGGTCCCCTTCGCACTGCCGCCCGCCGCCGCCGACCGGATGCCACTGGCTCCCGACGTCGATGCCTCGCTGCCGGGGCAGCACGACGCCGTGTCCGGTCCGGCGGACCATGACCACACCCCGCCGCAGCCCCACCCGCTCCCGACCGGACGCCGCCGAGCCCGGCACTCGGACGCGAACGCCGACGCGAACGCCGAGGCCGACGCGAACGCGGCCGACGCAGCAGCAGCCCAGGCTGTCCCGGGTGTCCCGGGTGTTCCAGTCGCACCCGCTGCCCCGACCGCACAGCCGGCGCCGTCCGTCGCACCTGGCCATGGCTGGGAGCAGGACGGTGACTGGGAGCAGGACGGCCTACCGGCCCAGGCACAGGGCCAGGTCCCCGGCCAGGGCCAGGTCCCCGGCCAGGGCCCGGCTGCTCCTGCGGCTCCCGGGGTTCCGGGCGCCTCCGGGATTCCGGGCGCCTCCGGCGCTTCCGAGGAGCAGCCCGAAAGCGACGCGGAGTGGCCCGTCACAGGTCACACCACGCACACGACCGGCACGGCCGCGGCTACGGCCGCCGGCAACGCCCGCGGTTCCGGCGGCAGCCGTACCGGTGCCCCCACGGGGCCCATGGGTCCCGACGGTCCCCCCGGACCCGACGAGACCCGTCCTCGGACCCTCGTACCCGGGCCGGACGCGCGGAGGCAGCCCCTGCCGGCCGAGGCGCCGATGCCCGGAGGGTCCTCGGACTCGACGCACGGGCGGGCGTTCAGCGTGCGGACGCTCGGGCAGGGTGTGCCGTTCGCCCAGCACATCGCGCACCAGCAGAACCAGACGCTCGGCGGCGCCGGCCGGCGCCGCAAGCTCGCCGCACCGCCCGAGAGCGACCCGTCCGAGGCCGACCGGACTACCCCGTCGGCGCCCGCCGCCGCGGCACCGCAGCAGGCGAACCCGCAGCCCGCCGCGGCCGGCCCCGGCCCCGGCGGTACGGGTGGCCCGGGCGGCACGGTGCAGGGCTCGGGTTCGGGCACGCTGCTGCCCGCTCAGGCGGCCGCAGGACGCGCGTACGCCATCGGCGCGCCCGACGAGGGGGCCGCCGAAGGGCCGGAGCCGCTGGACGGCCCGGGTGGCGCGGTCGAGGTCGCCAACCGCCCCTCCCCGCAGCCCGTGGACGACGAGCTGCCTCCGGAACCGCTGGACAACCCGCGTCGGCTGCTCGTCTGGCCGGCGCCCGATGTGTCCACCCAGCAGGCACTGAGCGACCGCGGCTACCGGCCGGTGATCGTGCACTCGCGCGAGGAGGTCGACGCGCAGATCGCGGCGTTCCCCGCCGCGCTCTTCGTGGACCCGCTGACCGGTCCCATCACCCGTAAGGCACTCCAGTCACTGCGCCAGGCAGCGGTGGCCGCCGAGGTGCCGGTGCTGGTGACGGCCGGTCTGGGGCAGGCCTCGCGGGAGGCGGCGTACGGCGCCGACCCGGCCGTGCTCCTGAAGGCGCTCGCCCCGCGCGACAGCGAGCAGCACCCGCCCCGGGTCCTCCTGATCGAGGAGCACGAGGACATCGCGGACGCGCTGACGCAGACGCTGGAGCGCCGGGGCATGCAGGTCGCCTGCGCCGCCACGGACAGCGAGGCGGTCTCGCTCGCGACCCGGATGCGGCCGAACCTGGTGGTGATGGACCTGATGCAGGTACGCCGCCGCCGGGCCGGGATCGTCGACTGGCTGCGCGCCAACGGCCAGCTGAACCGCACCCCGCTGGTCGTCTACACCTCGGCCGACATGAGCCGGTCCGACCTGCCGAAACTGAGCTCGGGCGAGACCGTGCTCTTCCTCGCCGAGCGTTCGACGAGCGAAGAGGTGCAGGCCCGCATCGTCGACCTGCTCGCGAAGATCGGCACGAACTGACCGCCGTACGGCCCAGGCGGCGCTGACCGCAGGGGTACGGACATGGCGAGGGCGGTACGGGAAGAGTGATCCCGTACCGCCCTCGTCGTCCCCACGGCGCGTGGCCGCGGGCTCAGAGCTGCGTGACGTCCAGCTCGCCTGCCGCGTACTGCTTGCGGATCACCTTCTTGTCGAACTTCCCGACGCTCGTCTTCGGTACGGACGCGATGACCGACCAGCGCTCGGGTAGCTGCCACTTGGCGATGCCCTGTTCCGCGAGGAACGCCTTCAGCGCCAGGTAGTCGGCGCTCGCGCCCTCCTTGAGGACGACGGTGGCCAGCGGGCGCTCGCCCCACTTCTCGTCCGGAACGGCCACCACCGCCGCCTCTGCCACATCCGGGTGCCCCATCAGGGCGTTCTCCAGCTCGACACTGGAGATCCACTCGCCGCCGGACTTGATGACGTCCTTGGCGCGGTCGGTGAGCGTGAGGAAGCCGTCGTCGCTGATCACGCCGACGTCGCCGGTCTTCAGCCAGCCGTCCTCGCTGAACTTGTCCTCGGGCCGCAGCGCCTCGCCGTCCGCACCGCCGTAGTACGCGCCGGCGATCCAGGCGCCCCGTACCTCCAGCTCACCGGCCGACTCGCCGTCCCACGGCAGGTGCTCGCCGCCGGGCCCGACCAGCCGGGCCTCGACACCGGCCGGGAACCGGCCCTGCGTGATGCGGTACGGCCACTCCTGCTCCTCGGTCAGCCCGCCGGGCGGGTTGGCCATGGTGCCGAGCGGCGAGGTCTCCGTCATGCCCCAGGCGTGGCAGAGCCGGACGCCGAGCTTGTCGTACGCCTCCATGAGGGAGGGCGGGCAGGCGGCGCCGCCGATGGTGACGCGGGCCATGGAGGTGAGGTCGCGGGGGTTGGCGGTGACCTCGGCCAGCAGCCCCTGCCAGATGGTGGGGACGGCGGCGGCGTGGGTCGGCCTCTCGCGCTCGATCATGTCGGCGAGCGGGGCGGGCTGGAGGAAGCGGTCGGGCATCAGCATGTTGACGCCGGACATGAACGTCGCGTGCGGCAGGCCCCAGGCGTTCACATGGAACTGGGGGACGACCACCAGGGTGGTGTCCCGGTCGGTGAGGCCCATCGACTCGGACATGTTGACCTGCATGGAGTGCAGGTAGACCGAACGGTGGGAGTAGACGACGCCCTTCGGGTCCCCGGTGGTGCCGGAGGTGTAGCACATGGCGGCGGCCTGGCGTTCGTCCAGCTCGGGCCAGTCGTAGCTGGTGGGCCGGCCTGCGATCAGCTCCTCGTACTCGTGCACCCGGGGCACGGCACCGTCCAGCACGGACCGGTCACCCGGCCCGGTCACGACCACGTGCTCCAGCGACGTCAGCCGGGGGAGCAGCGGCGCGAGGAGAGGCAGCACGGAGCCGTTGACGATGAGGACCTTGTCGTCGGCGTGCTGGACGATCCAGACGAGCTGTTCGGCGGGGAGCCGCAGGTTGAGGGTGTGGAGCACAGCGCCCATGGAAGGGATGGCGAGGTACGCCTCCACGTGTTCGGCGTTGTTCCACATCAGTGTGGCGACGCGCTGGTCCCCGTCGATACCGAGCTCGTCACGCAGGGCATGGGCGAGCTGGGTGGCCCGTCGGCCGATCTCGGCGAAACTGCGCCGCTGCGGCTCGGGCTCTCCGGTCCAGGTCGTTACCTGTGACTTCCCGTGGATGGTCATCCCGTGGTGCAGGATGCGGGTGACAGTCAGCGGTACGTCCTGCATGGTGCTGAGCACTGCGTCCTCCCGGTGGGCGCTACGCGGCAGTAAGGTTCCGCTGATTCTGCGCACATACCGAGCGGTATGTCACTACTCCGGGGCGTACGGATCGGTGTGGTGCGACAAAATCACACCATCCGTATGCAATGACCGCACCCTCGTCGGTGGTCCCTCCCGGTGCGTTCCCCCCGGGCGGCGCCGGCACCTCACCTGAGCCGGCACCTCACCTGACCGGTGTCAGCTCCGGGTCCTGGCGCAGCTTGCCGAGCGCCCGCGACACGGCGCTCTTCACCGTGCCGATGGAGACTCCCAGCACCTCGGCCGTCTGCGCCTCGCTGAGGTCCTCGTAGTAGCGCAGGACGACCATCGCCCGCTGGCGGTCGGGGAGTTTCAGCACCGCCCGCCACATCGCATCGTGCAGGGACTGCTGCTCCGCGGGGTCGGGCCCCGGAGCCGTCTCCTGCTCGGGCACCTCGTCGCACGCGAACTCATCGACCTTGCGCTTGCGCCACTGCGAGGTCCTGGTGTTCAGCAGGGCCCGGCGGACATAGCCGTCGAGGGCCCGGTGGTCCTCGATCCGTTCCCAGGCGACATACGTCTTGGTGAGGGCCGTCTGCAGCAGGTCCTCGGCATCGCTGGGGTTCGCGGTGAGCGAGCGGGCCGCACGCAACAGCACAGGACCGCGGGCCTTCACGAACGACGTGAACGACGCGTACGGGACGTACGGAGCGCCCGCACCGTACGGCGTGCGCGCGGCAGCCGGCGTACGCGCCACGTACGGCGATACGGGCGGCGCCACGTACGGCGATACGTTCGTCGACGCGTGTGGCGTCACGTACGGCGATACGTTCGTCGACGCGTGCGGCGGGTGTCCGGCGAGCGGCGCATGCGGGTGGTGCGGCGTGCGTCCGGCGTTGGCAGCGGCTCCCCTGGAGGTGTCCGTGCAGACTGGCGTGGTCATGCCTCCACGCTAGGAGCGGGCGCCGCCCCGGGGATCGCCCCCAGGTCCCGAAACCGGGTCCGCCTCAGGGTGTAGGGCCGGTCCTCCCTCCACCTCCTGTAGGTGGAGGGGCCGCACGGCGGGACTCAGGGTCGCCCCGGAGACCGCGCCCCCAGCCCCCGCCGGGCCGACCGACCGCGCCCCCCGGACCGCGCCGGCCCGGCCGGCTGCGCCGCTCACTCCCCCCGGCCCAGGATCAGGCCCGAGGTGGGCACCCCCGTTCCGGCCGTGACCAGGGACCGGGTCGCACCGGATATCTGGTTCACCGAGGTGCCACGGATCTGCCTGACCGCCTCCGCGATGCCGTTCATACCGTGCAGGTACGCCTCCCCCAGCTGGCCGCCATGGGTGTTCAGGGGCAGCGCGTCCGCAGCCACGAAGTCGGCGGCCTCGCCCGGTCCGCAGAATCCGAACTCCTCCAACTGCATCAGCACGAACGGGGTGAAGTGGTCGTACAGGATCGCCACGTCGATGTCCGCGGGGGAGAGGCCTGAGTTCCGCCAGAGCTGGCGGGCGACGACGTCCATCTCCGGCAGCCCGGTCAGCCCGTCACGGTAGAAGCTGGTCATCTGCTCCTGTGCCCGCCCGGCACCCTGGGCGGCGGCGACGATCACCGCGGGTGGCTGCCGCAGGTCCCTGGCCCGCTCCGCGCTGGTGACGACGATCGCCTGTCCGCCGTCGGTCTCCTGGCAGCAGTCGAGCAGTCGCAGGGGCTCGACGATCCACCGGGACGCGGCATGCTCGGCCAGGGTGATCGGCTTCTCGTAGAAGTACGCCGCCGGGTTGCGCGCGGCATGGCGCCGGTCGGTGACCGCGACATGGCCGAAGGCCTCCGGCGTGAGCCCGTACGTATGCAGATACCGCTGAGCCGCCATGGCCACCCAGGAGGCGGGGGTGAGCAGCCCGAAGGGCAGGTTCCAGCCGAGCGCCGCGCCCTCCGCGGTGGGCTCCCGCTGCTGCACCCCGGAGCCGAAGCGCCGCCCCGACCGCTCGTTGAACGCCCGGTAGCAGACGACCACCTCGGCCACCCCGCAGGCGACGGCGAGCGCCGCCTGCTGGACCGTGGCGCAGGCCGCCCCGCCGCCGTAGTGGATACGGGAGAAGAACGACAGCTCGCCGATACCGGCCGCCTGGGCGACGGTGATCTCCGGGCTGGTGTCCATGGTGAAGGTGACCATCCCGTCGACGTCGGCAGGGCTCAGCCCCGCGTCGTCGAGCGCCGCCCGCACCGCCTCGACGGCCAGCTTCAGCTCGCTGCGGCCCGAGTCCTTGGAGAACTCGGTCGCCCCGATCCCGGCCACGGCCGCCCGTCCGCCGAGTGAATCGGCCCTGCGCACGCTCATGCGGATCCCCCCGCAACGCTGATGGTCACCGTGCCGGTGACATGCCTGCCGAGCCCGTTCGCACCGGCTATCGACACCTCGGCCGTGCCGTCACTGCCGAGAGCGGTCACCTTGCCGCTCAGCACCATCGTGTCCCCGGGGTAGTTCGGAACGCCCAGCCTGATGGCGACCTTCCTGAGCACTGCCGAGGGCCCGAAGTGGTCGGTGACGTACCGACCGACCAGGCCGTTGGTCGTCAGGATGTTCATGAAGATGTCCGGAGACCCCTTCTCCCGGGCCAGCTCCGCGTCATGGTGCACGTCCTGGTAGTCGCGGGAGGCGACTGCACCCGCCACGATCAGGGTGCGGGTCACCGCGATCTCCAGCGGTGCCAGCTCTTCTCCGACGTTCATTGCGATCCCTCCTCCACGAGCAGTCCGCCGAGTTCCTGAAGCACTTCGCTGCCGCAGCCGAGATAGGCGTCGAGCTGGCGCCCCCAGAGGAAGTGCCGGTGCACGGGGTGGTCGAGATCGGCGCCCGTACCTCCGTGCAGATGCTGCACCGTGTGCACGACCCGCTTTCCCGCCTCCGACGCCCACCACGCGGCGGTCAGCGCCTGCGCCGCACAGGGCAGCGACCGGTCGTGCAGCCAGGCGGCCTCGTACGCCGTGACACGTATCGCCTCGGTGTCCATATGGGCGTCGGCGGCTCGCAGCAGCACGCCCTGATTGGTCGAGAGCGGTCGCCCGAACTGCTCCCGTGTACCCGTGTATTCGACAGCGCGTGCCACCGCACCAGCGCACACCCCCGCCTGGAGTCCCGCGAACGCTGTGCGGGCCGTCGCCAGAATCTCCTCGTACGCCCCTGCCCCGCCGAGCGGTTCGCCGGGCGCCCCGTCGAGCACGAGCCGTCCCGCCGACCATGGGGCCGTGGTCTCCACGGACTCGGCCAGCACCCCGGCGTCTCCGGTCCTGACGACCCACAACGACCGGTCCGCGGCCGCGACCAGGACATGGCTGGCCTCCCTCAGCCACGGCACCAGCGGCACCGTGCCGCTCAATCCCCCCTCCGGCCCGGCCCGTACGGAGCCGGCTGCCGGAAAGGCCCCCGTCGCCACCGCCGCGCCGTCCCGGAACCGTGGCAGCAGCCGCTCGCGCTGTTCCTCCGTACCGTGTCCGGAGACGGCGAGGAGCCCGTACACACAGGTCGACGCGAAGGGCACCTGCGCCGTTCTGCGGCCCTGTTCCTCCAGGAGGAGGACCAGTCCGAGGAGTCCGATCTCCTCGACCGCCCCCGGTAGTCCGGCCGCACAGAGCTCCTTCCACAGCTCGGCGTCCGTACCGGTACCGGCCACGACCAGACGCTCGTGCGTCGACAGATCACCGAAGATCCGGGCCGCGAGCCCCTGGGCGGCGGCCTGCTCCTCAGTGGGTGTGAAATCCATCTCAGCCCTCACTCCCCCGGAAGACCGGCAGTTCCAACTCTGGGTCCGTACGCAGGAATTCGAGGCGGACCGGCATGCCGACCCGCACCTTGTCGTACGGCACCCCGATCACGTTGCTGATCATCCGGACCCCCTCGGCGAGCTCCACCAGCGCCACCGCGTACGGACCGGCCTCCCCGGAGGTGCTGAACGCGGGGAACGGCGGGTGATGCATCACCACGTACGAGAAGACGGTGCCCTCGCCCGATGCCTCGACCGCCTCCCATTCGGAAGAACCGCAGGCATTGCAGCCGGGCAGCCAGGGGAAGCGCAGGGTGCCGCAGGCCCCGCAGCGCTGGATCAGCAGCCGGTGCGCGGAGATGCCCTGCCAGAACCCGGCATTGTCCCGGTTGATCACCGGCCTCGGCCGCAGGCTCCGGCCGGCCCGCCGCTCCCCGGACGGCGCCGTCCCCTTGTCTGTTCCGGACCGCGCCGTCCCCTTGTCCGTTGGCGCCGGACCATCCACCTTCCCCTTCACCGTGGGGCGGTACTTCAGGATCCGGAAGCGGTGCGTCCCCGCCGGTTCGTCCTGTACCCGGACGTTCATACGCGTGGTGATGAAGTAGCCCGTTCCCAGCTTCGTCGTCTTCCGCTCGGACACCGCCTCGATCACCGCGTCGAAGGTGATCCGGTCTCCGGGCCGCAGCGGCCGCAGATACTCCTGCTCGCAGTCGGTCGCGACCACCGAGACGTACCCCGCCTCGTCGAGCAGGCCGAAGAGCTCGTCGTAGGCCTCGCCCCTGTCCGTGTGCCCCGACAGCCCGCCCATCGTCCACGCCTGCAGCATGGCCGGAGGGGCCACGGCATCGGGGCCGGTGTACGCGGGGTTCGTATCCCCCATGGCCTCGCACCAGTGCCTGATCATGGGCTCGTTGACCGGATCCTTGCCGCTGCCGGCGACGGCGGCCGCCCGCCCCTCGTACGCCCTGAGCCGCTCGTACAGTTCGTCCCCCACGTGCCGCAGATGGGGGACATCCCCCGCACCTCGCCCGTCCTGCAGGGTCTGCCCGTCCCGTACATCTCGCACGTCCTGCACGTGCCGCCCGCTCCGCCCGTCCTGCCCCTCCATCACCGTTTCCCCCTCTTCATTCCGAGCCGCATCGTCGCGACGATCTCCCGCTGCACCTCGCTCACTCCGCCCCCGAAGGTGTTGATCTGTGCCGCCCTGTTCATCCGTTCCAGCTCCCCGTCCCCGAAGGAGCCGGGCGAACCGCCCCGGATCGTTCCGGCGTGCCCCGTGATTTCCTGGCACATTCGATACACCTCCACGGCGCTTTCGGTTCCCACGAATTTCACGCCGCTCGCGTCGCCGGGGGCCAGCGCGCCCGCCCCGACGTCCCCCACCAAACGCCAGTTGAGCAGGCGTGTTGCCGCCAGCCGGGCATAGGCCTCGGCCAGCCTGGACCGAATCCACGGCTCGTCAACCGGACGCCGACCGGTCACCGGATCGGGCGTACGGGCGAAGCTGAGCGCCGCATCGTAGAAGTCCTCGGCCTGCATCCCGATCGCGGCCAGCGCGACCCGTTCGTGGTTCAGCTGGTTGGTGATCAGCCCCCAGCCGCCGTTCTCCGCGCCGACCAGACCGGTGGCGGGCACCTGGACGCCGTCGTAGTAGGTGGTGGTCGTGGTCAGCCCGCCGACGGTCTCGATGGGCGTCCAGGAGAAGCCGGGCGCGTCCGTCGGCACCAGGATGATCGAGATGCCCCGGTGCTTGGGCGCCGTCGGATCCGTGCGGCAGGCGAGCCAGATCCAGTCCGCGTTCTGCGCGTTGCTGGTGAAGATCTTCTGACCGTCGATGACCCACGAGTCACCCTGCCGTACCGCTCTGGTCCGCAGCGCCGCCAGGTCGGTACCGGCCTCCGGTTCGCTGTAGCCGATGGCGAAGACGATCTCCCCGGCCAGGATCCGAGGCAGAAAGTACCCCTTCTGTGCCTCGGTCCCGTACTTCATCAGGGTGGGGCCCACCGTGTTGAGGGTGACCATCGAAACCGGCGCGCCCGCCCGGTAGGCCTCGTCGAAGAACACGAACTGCTCGTCCGCCCCGCGGCCCTGGCCGCCGTACTCGACGGGCCAGCCGAGCCCCAGCATTCCGTCCGCGCCGATACGGCGCAGCAGCCGCCGCTGCTCGGCCGGGCTCCCGCCCACAGGGCCGGTCCGGTCGCCGGACTCCGGCATCACATCACGGAAGTACGTGCGGAGTTCGGCGCGCAGCTGTAGCTGGCGGTCCGTAGGGGCCAGATGCACGGCGGCTGCCTCCCGGGAAGGGCCTGCGGATCAGGGTTTCTGACTGTCCGTCAGATTCCGTTCACCTGTCAAGGCACCCGACAGCGGGGCCGTCACCGACCCTCGACCCGGCGGAACGACGAACGGCCCGCGCGCCGCCACCGAAGTGACGCCACGCGGACCGCCGTTCCCCCCGACCGCGACCCGGCCCCCCGCCCGGCACGCGGCAGGTACCGGATCACCAGAGATTGGTGAAGTTCACCGCGACGGTGTGGCTGGACTGGTCGATGGCGGTGAACGCGGAACCGTTCACCTGCGCGGAGTTGCTGTGGTTCGACGCCCCGTCGCCGATGGCCTGCTGCTGCGAGGTGGACGAATTGCCGAGGTTGGCCCCGCCCACGCCACTGCCGCTGATAGCGGCCACACCCGCGTTCGATCCGTCGTTCGCGAACGAGCCGTTGTCGGCCTGGGCCACACCGCCGAAGAACGCGGCGACGAGGGGCAGAGCGGCAACAACGGCGAGGGCACGAGCGGTACGGATGCTTGCCATGTCTATTCCTCCAGGAACCGAAAGTAAGGCCTGCCCCGGGCCAGTTGGCCGACCGCCCGGGTGGTGGTCACGACGTCGCGAGATCAAGGTTGCCCACCGCCATCCCGGCGAACCGCCCACACTTTTCGATTCCCTCGCACGCGTGAGGAAGAGCGGATAAACCCCCAGACGAACCAAACTGCCAGGTCAGTCCCGTATGCACCGACGACCCTTGCCCCACAGGAGAAGAAGCGTTCCGCCACTACACCTCGCACTCCGCCTGCCACCCCTCCCTCCTCTTCCTTTATTCGAACGTTAGTACGAAAATAGATCCATGGCCATCCGCGACCGCCGAACCTTCACCCTGGCCCTGGCCCACGCACTGTCCGCGGCCGAACACGGGCTACCCGTCATCCCGTTGTCCGCCTCCAAGCTCCCCGCCCTGCGCTCCCCGCACCGCGACGAGGAGCGGCCGAGCCACTGCCGGGGCGCCTGCGGCCTGCCCGGACACGGCGTCCACGACGCCACCACCGACCCCGTCGCCGTACGCGGTCTCTTCGCCGCCGCCCCCTGGGCCAGCGGCTACGGCATCGCGTGCGGGCGCGCCCCGCACCACCTCATCGGCATCGACCTCGACATCGACACCACCGGCCGCAACGACTCCGAGTCCGCCCTGCAACAGCTGGCGCTTCAGCACCTGTTCACCATCCCGCCGACCGTCACGGTGCTCACTCCCAGCGGTGGCCGCCACATCTGGCTGTCCGGACCGCCGGGAGTGGCCGTACCGAACTCCGCGGGGCGCCTCGCCCCCGGCATCGACATCCGCGGCACGGGCGGCTACCTGGTCGGCCCCGGCTCGTCCACCGCCCACGGCGCCTACCGGCTCGTGCCGGGCACCGGCAGCCTCCCGCCGGCCCCCTGCCCCGACGCCCTCCTCCAGCTGCTGACGCCCCCGGCCCCCACGCATCGCCGGTCCAGCCACCTCGACGACCGGGGCCGGGGACTGATCCGGTTCGTCCTCGCGGCAGCCGAGGGCCAGCGCAACACCCGGCTCTTCTGGGCCGCCTGCCGCGCCTATGAACACGGCTTCGGCGACAGCCTGGCGAGCGCTCTCACCGATGCCGCCGTCCGCACCGGCCTGCCCGAACACGAGGCCCGCGCGACCATCGCATCGGCGTCCCGCCTCACCACGACCCGCTGCGAACCCCCGAGTTGAATCCGGGCATCCCCAGCACGCCCGCCGGGGCCCGGCGCGGCTGGCAATATACGTCGACGACGAGGCGTTCGATCGAGGCCTCCTGCCAACGGGGGACATGACATGACGACGCACACTGTGGATGCCCGGCACCGTTCGGCCGGTCCCGCCCGGCAGACAGGAAGACGCGGCATCGGGCGGCAGATCCTGCTCCTCACGGTGACAGCGCTCGTCGCCGGCGCCACTGGAGTGGCGGGCACCCTGCTCCAGCAACGGCTCTCCGCTCCGGACGCCTCGGCCGTCGACGCCCAGGCCGCCGAGCTCGCCGAGGACCTGCGCCACGACCTGAACGTGGGCTTCCGGTCGCCGGGCCGCACCTACGGAGGGCAGTTCACCGAGGGCACGCTCGTCTCCCACGCCGAAGCACACGGCGGAGTACTGCTGAGCGCGGGCACGGAGCGGGAGAAGTCCGGCGGCAACGTCCACACCGCACAGATGATGCTGGGCCTGCTGCCGCCCGGCACGAAGACCGTGGACGCAAACGCGTATCCCGTTCGCTGCTACCGCTACACCTTCGCCTTCGGCGCCCACAGCGTGCGTCAGTCCACGATGGACTGCCCCACCACACGCACCGACAACAAGCCCGGCAGCCTCGTGGCACAGATGGGCGTGCTGCTCGCACAGCAGCCAACCGGGACGAACATGTACCGGCAGACACCGACCGCCGGACATCCGCACACCCCGGCAGGCGCCGTGGACCTGCTGAAGGACAAGCGGCTGGTCTCCGCCGGGGACACCGTGCATGTGGTCGCGGGGAAATCCGCCGGCAGCGGCGTCTACGTCCTCGCGCTGCGCATCAACGACGGCTGCCACTACCTGCGCATGGACGCCGCGTCCTCCGCGTCCCGCTTGATCCCCCTGTGGCTCGCACCCGCCGACGAACAGGAGACCTGCGAGGCGGACCGGGCGGTGGCCGCCGCGCCGCTGTACGGCATCGACCCGGCCAAGGCCGGGTGACGAGATCCTGGCCGGCCGCTGACGGGCCGGCTCCCGGCAGCCTCCAAACTGTGCCAACCGTGCTCACCCGTGCTCCGCGTGTCGCTTCCGCGCCCGATGGAGCGGGAACCCAGCGTGGAGCAACGTGACCGGCAGGGAGCTGGGCAATGGCGACGGCCGGGAACTCCCGCCGAGCACCTGCCTCAATTCCCTGGAACATCTCATCAAGCGGTCCGATCCGGGCACCCGAACACGCAGAACAGTCCTAGGGTGATGGCATGGCAGCGTCAGAGTGGGAACGGCTCACGCGCACTCGGGCGGGTCGGCGCGTGAAGATTGCCGCGCGTCACGTCATCCGACGTCCCCTACTGATCGCTGGCCTCATCGGCGTGCTAGTCCTGTTCAATGTGGTGAAAGACCGCTTCCCCTTGGCCTACGGGCTCGCAGCCCCCGCCGGAGCTGTTCTGATCATGGCCAGCATGGGCCACTACCGTAGACCGCCCCAAGACCCGGCGCCCGAAGACACCCTGCTTCATGATCAGAAGTCGCCGGACTGAGCCTGTGTGCCGTGTCAGCCAGTCCGATGCGGCGGACGCAGAGCCGCCGTGCTCGGCGTCCGACCGCTGAGCCAGGAGTCCGACGCCTCCACCACCTGGTCGTTGCGACCAGCCACAGGCCGAGCGTAGTGCCGAGTGGTCACGCTGGCGCTCGCGTATCCAACCCGGTGCGCGGCCGTCATCACGCCGTACTGGTCGGCAACCCATCTTCCGTGCGAAGCGCGGAGGTTTTGGGGCTTAACGTCGGTGAGCCGAGAGCATCGGCGAGTGTGTCTACGGGAGCGACGGGACGTTCGGCCGCCGTCTATTGTCCGGCGCCCCGGATACAGTGCAGGTTGCCCCGGATCAGCTCATCCTGGGCGGCGGTCTCAAGAATGGCATTTAGGAGTCGATAGCTCTCGGCGATGGCGGTCTCGGCCACAATGGCAAGCATTGAGCCGTTCAGAGTAGGAAGGGACAAGGGACACGATGATCTGGTCGAGGGGAAGGGTTTCAAAGGGCTCTACATTATTCCTTCAACCATCAAGTCACGCCCTACCCGCACATCGAACCCAGAACGGATCACGCCCAGCTATTATCTCCTGGAGGTGGAAAACGTTAACGCCACTCAAAGCGCCTCAACACCCGCCTGGCGCAAGGATTGCAGATATTTTTGAAGTTTCCAAGTTTCTTCCATCAAGCCCGCTGTGGCTTCATAGGATTCATTCTTAAGTTGTGAAAATTTCACTTGCAATTCATCAATTCTACGCTGAACTGAGCGAATGCGAACCTGCGCAAGTTGCATCCCGGCATAACTTCGACCTATTTTCTTTCCGAGCATTGGCTCCACCGTCAACTCGAAGAGCAAGTCTCGAACCCGCTCGTTAGGTGCAGCATTTCGGATACGCGCCAGATAATCCCTCTGCCCACTTTTCACGCCCCCCACGGCAGAGATGCAACGGTATACGGCTGAGTATGGTGCTGCCGTAAACTCTGCTTCGACATACTGGTCGAATTCGGGAACCAAATCCGGCTTTTGGAGAGCAAGCTTTAGAAGTTCCCGCTCAGTGCGATGCGCCGGACTTCGGAAGTCAGAGAGCGAGTCGGCAGTAGGTATCGATATCGGCCCCAACTTGTGCGTAGGTGAGGGGGTTATGGCCCGCATCGTCGGCCGCGAGGAGAGCGATAGGCTAGCTCGCACTGCTGCCGCACCAGGATGCGGCGGCGGGCTAGGCGCACGCGTCGCTGACGATCGAGGGTGTTGTGAAGGCGACCTGGCTTCAACCACAGGCTGGGACGGGGTAGTGGAGTCGAAATTCCCCTCTCCCGGTTCGACACCAGACGGCGAACCCATTTCGGCTCTGCGATCGGACCGGGATTGCAATTGCACAGGATTTTCGGTAACCGTCAATGATCCTGGAAGGATGGAAAATGATCGCTTATCTACATCGGTCACAATGCGGACTCTTTGAGCAACACCACTTTTCCCAAATCCTCGATGTGTCGCTTCAATTCGCTCCTGCACCGCCTCCTCAAACTCTGCCAGGTTCACCAAACCTGCATCACTAACAAGGTCACTGACTGCGCGCGAAAAGATACTAAACGATTCCCCCGAAATGACACCAGCATTTCCAGTGGACCGCACATCGGATGCCCTCACAAACAATGCCACCTGCGCCGGAGAACAAGCGTACATATATGCCACTTTTCGCCGCAATGAAGCGGCTACTTTGCGATTTCCCCACTGCCTAACTCCTGGCGGCGGGGCCATGGAGGAGCGGTCGATGCCCTCTCGGCAAGCATCAATTAGAAATATAATTTGCCCTGCGGGCGAACTCTCAAGCTCCTTGACCCAATCAATCTTAATGCAGCTCTTATCAATGGATACAGAACTGAAATGTGAATCCTCAGGGACGAGATAGTCCGCACCCTCGAAATGTACTCCGTGCCCACTCAACATCACCAGAAGGGCATCTCCTGCTTGAGCTCTCCAAAGAAAATCAGCGACCCTACCATTGACAAAGTTGGGAGTTATGCCACGCCGAGAGGACGCGATCTCAGCCGCACTAAATCCACGCTGTAGGAGTGCCACCTTCATTCGCTCGAGATCTCCCGGAACGAATGGAAGGGGTGCGATTGCCGGGTCATCGTAATCGCTGGCACCGATCAGCAGGGCCTTGTGGCGAATCACTATTCCTACTGTCGCTTGAAGGTCAGAGTGAGACCACGCCCACTTTGCAGCTGGCCCGTTCCAATCAATTGAACGCCGCCAGTGGCAGTAACTTGAAAGGTTAGTTGTGCCTCAGTCAGGGAGAGTGCTCCCGGCCTGGCGGAAATGTCAGCAAAAATCTGCTGGAGACTATCCACTGTCTCGGCAAGGTTTTTGCGTAGCGGACCTACAGGGATAGAGCGCAAGACGGCTCTGTCACGATCATTCCCGAATATTCCCATCGCGTCACCCCCATCGGCTTCTTCGTCAGCCGTCACCCAAAAGGAGAGCGTCTGCTCCCCCAGGTCATCTCCGCCATGTTCCATCGACTACTCCTGGCTCTGTACCGGACTCAGTGCACCAACTCTAGTTGTGAGAACCATAGTTTGCACCAGATTGGCGGCAAGGGGCAGCACCGTGGTCCGGGGTACCGCGCCGCTCGCGCGCACTGTGCCGTCGGCCTAGAGCTTGAATCAGCATCCGGTACTCCTCTGGTGCGCTGCTGGCACGGTCCCATAGACAGCCCGTGCACCTCACCCGCGCAGCGGGGTCCACATATGCCTGGTTAGGTGTGGTGCCGGCGGATGAGCGTCGTAAGTGCGAGCTGGGTAGTCGCGGACCCAAGGTGTCAGGGGTCGCTCGTTCGCTGGGGCGCCTCACTCTGACACCCTGACCTCCGTTTCCACGCTGCATGGGCCGAGGGCGGACATGTCTGCCCTGTTGATCAAACTGCCTACTCGTGCAGGGGCATGGTGAAGGGATCGCCTCCATAAGCGTACGAGTTGGCACAGACCTGCTTATCACCTGTCCACGCTGCGAGCAGCCCGCCCTAGCAAAGTGGTCGGGGAGGCCAAGGGGCTAGATGACGACGGGAGCCCTCCCTACATGCTTGAACTTGTCCGCTGCGGTAAGTGCGCAAGGCCCCACCTAGTTGATCGAGGAGGACTATGGAGAAGGCCGGGATAGAGAACCTGGTGTTCTGTGGCCATATCAGCAGCGGCCTTTGAGGCTGCACGTACCTGAGGACCTACTTCGAACCCACGCTTAAGGAAGATGATGTTTTTCCTCAAAGGCATACACAGCGACTGCTGTGATGGTCCGTCGGATACTAGAGGCCGTGTGCATCGACCAGGGAATAGTCGGGGATGCTCTTGGACGGCCCAAGCCCCTTTTCAAGATGCTCGAAGAAATGCGGGATCAAGGAAAGATTGACGGCCGTCTATCTGAGTGGGCACATGACCTCCGCAGCCTCGGTAATGAGGGAGCCCACTACAGCAGTATTTCGGTGACACGTGAGAACGCTCCTGACGGCCTTGCTCTAGCAGAGGCTCTCCTCGACTACCTGCATGTTCTTAACGCCCAGTTCAACAGGTTCAAACAGCGGAGACAGGACGCGCAAGGCAAGCGGCAGTCTCATACTCTTCCGTCGCCAGATGCACGTAAGCAATCCGTGTCGTCAGTCAGGGACCAAACGCCGATCCTGCGTCTCAATAAGTAAGTCAGCCCCAATAGCGGAGTGTTGCGGCGGCGACAGCACTGCGAGCCCCCAGCGGGCGAAAGTGTCCCCATTGTCTGGTACTGATTCTTGACCTGCACTAGTCGGGTGGACAGATCAAGTTGAAGCTGTCCTGAGTGTCCAGCTATGGACCGTTGCAGCTTCCCTGGGATGTTGCAACCCCCCGGGCAAGCCAAGCAACCCCTTGCAGGTTGGCGGACTCGTCGGCACGCGAACAGCCGACCGGGACGCCCTTCCTGGCCGACATAGAGGCCGCAAGCAGGCAAAGGCGATTGGGAGAGTCGGACGACGCCAAGGTGTCGGCACCTGAGACATGACGACGCGACTCGGGATCGCCGAAGCCGAGCTGAGCGTATGTACGACGTACGAGTTCCCGGAAGACGGCAGGCCAGTGCAGTTGTCGACGAGTCGGGAGCCCTACGACCTCACTGCCAGCACACTCGTCGTCCTCCCCAAGGGAAGGCCGCTCGCCGGGGCGAAGGTCGTGAACCGCATGGCGGCGGTCGGAGTGTTCGTCAGCCATGCGGTGGAGCAGCCAGAGCCACGGCAGGCGACCACCGAGGAAGCGTCGTTACTCGGCATCCAGAAGGCCGCACTCGTGACCCACACCCGACGGACGTACTACAACGGCCAAGGCCACCCCGTGGAGACGGCGGGCATCGTGGTGCCCGCCGCGCACTGCGAGATCGTCTACGAGATCCCAATCAGCCGCTGACCGGCCGACCCCAGCAGCTACAAAAAGCAGTGCCCAGCCGTGCCCCCCGCGTGCCCCTTCCGTGCCCGATAGAGCGGGATCCAGGGGAAGAGCGATGCCCGGCAGGGACCGGGCATGGCAACGGCCCCCGACCATGCTTACTGGTCAGGGGCCGTTCACCTGGCGGTGGGTGTGGGATTTGAACCCACGGTGACATCGCTGCCACGACGGTTTTCAAGACCGCTCAGCCAACCCAGTTAGAGCCGCGCGGACCTGCTCTTATGGCCTACGCGATCGTTTTCGGACCTCTCTTGGCCCGTACATGGCCCACGGCCGATCCGGCAAGCCCGGCCCCCTACGAGACCGCTTCTTCCCGAAGCAACTTGAGCGGGCGTCCGACCTTGGACCGGTGCCGTGGCCACCTGCGCTGATCGGTCCGCCGTTGTTCGCTGGCGTTGTCACGCAGTTAGACACTCGCTTCGTGCCGCTGACTCACTCAGTGATCGCAACATGGCAGAAGATCCACAGCGCTCGCACGGTCGATACCACGCACCCTGGGCGTCGCCCAACAGCATCCAACTGGCCTCATCTAGGCGTCGTCCGTCGCCGGCCATGAGGCCGCAGTGCTCGTTACCGTGGAAGACCTCGCGGCTTCCGGCAGCGCTGGCGCGCACCAGCACTGCTGGTTCCCCGGAGCGGTCGACACCCTCGTCTGCGTAGCACGCCTGCATGTACTCCATCGCATCACGTTGGCTAGATGCACTGGTATAGGGCAGCTCTCGTCCGCGCATACTGAACCTCCGTCTGGCCTGGGCGCCACCGCTTCGTCGTGCATGTCTACAGCAAGTCGGCCTCTCAGCTGCCATGTTCAGCGATACACCTCCAGTTCAGCCGTGGCCGTGCTCTGCAGATCCACCCATCCCGCTAGGACCGGGCCATCGAGCGGTGCTTCTGTCCGCGGCCGTGGAGGCTCTACCGCCGACTACCTCGCCCTGTGACCACCGCTTTGGGAGTTCGATCGGCTGCTCAGTCATAGTGGATACGAAGCCTTCGCGACGCCGTCCCAGGGTTGCGCGAGAGTGCTGACATCCGCCGCTGTTGATGTCAGCGGTAGATGTCAGCACTCCAGCTGGCGCTGCACTCAGCCCGGCACTGCTGCACCCGTCATCAAAGCGAAGAAAAGTCCGCCAACGACGCCTTCACAGGAGCCAGCAGCCACTAGGCGGCCAGCAGCCATCAGGGAAGTCACCATAGCCATCACCCTCTCGCACGTGGTCTGAGACATCTCGTCACGGTTGGCGCGAGCGACACGACGGCACGCAAGTGCTACGAGTGCACACAGTCCGGAACCCAGCAGTGCTGGGCTCAACGCAGCGCCGCGCCAGTATTGCAGCAACCGTCCGCCCTGTCTCGACTGCTCTTGCGTCCACCTGTCGGAGTCCGTGCTCGTGCACTGCTGCGCGTTAGCGTGGTTCATACCCGCCGCGCCTGCCAGCGTGCATTTCGCGCCCGAGGCTTACCTACCAACACAACAAGATTCTTCTCGCGAAGAGCTTGGAGCGCCCCCCGTACTTGGACCGCATCAAAGCCTGTCTTCGATTCGATCTCGTGCCTTTGCAAATCTCTCTCGGAGAGGGATGCGAGGACCGCTCTCTGGAGATCGGTCAAATTCGGAGGGGCGAGGTTGGCCGGTACCGCCTCGATCTGCGCAGTCTCCGCGGACGCAACCGGGACTACCGCTCCTTCGGCCAGGCTGCCAAACAGGTCTTCCTCGGGATCTGGGTGGTGCCCGGCCTCAAGTGCGTAGGAGGCAGAGCCGCGATTGCCGAACTGCTCAGCGATGCCCCTGTCCACGAGATCCTTTAGATCTCGGCTGGCAGCCCTGCTGTCGTGGACGCCGGTCGCTGCTCTGTATGAGCTGTTCGTCATCGTTTGGCCGTTGCGCATCATCACAAGCGCAGTCATCTGAGGCCTGGATAGCGGGCCCGTGCCCAGACCCCCCAGCCAGGCGAGTGCGTCATCATCGATCAAAGTATGGTTAGGGAATTCTGCCGTAAAGGAAGAGATATCATCGATGAATCGCGGAGGCTCCATGCCTGCTTCGGTCAACGAAATGCGAATCCGCGCAATTCCGCTACCTCGATTTTCGCAAACCATCCTATTGTCGCTGTAGGGGGTATCTTCCAAGATCTTGAGCAGCGCTCTATTTCGTGAGGAGGAAACAGTTTCCGTGCCTAGGCTGTTCACCTCCACGGGGCCGTAGAGCCCACCGGGATTCCGGATCATAAGCCTGTCCGGGTACATCTCTACCTGCACTTGCATTCCCCGGGCGAACTCGGAGTAGTCCCTGTGCACTAGTGCGTTCACCAAGGCTTCGCGCAAGACTTCTTCTGGATATTCCCACTCGTCTGTGCGGTATAGTCCGGAAACGATACTTCGACGCTTCATGTTGCGTTTAAGAATACGAATGCATTCGCTTACCATCTGCGGGATGGGCCCGTCGATTGAGCGGTTCTCCGTAAAGCGTTCGCCTGAGGGTCCAAGAACGCCGGCCTCGGGCGTTGGGTAGGCGACGAAGGTGATATCGAGCTGAGGCTCAAATTGCTGAGGGTAGGACCCGAATACGAGCAGCCCGGCCAAGGATGGGACCAGCGTGCCCTCGTGCCTGACAAGGACATTGAGCATTCGCAATGCCTCTTCGTCGCTGATCCTAGTGAAGATCTGAGACTTTGTTTCGCGTACGCGGCGCAAAAACCCACGAATAGTTTCTTCGTCGAGGTCAGAGAGAGAAGCTTCTGTAATTGGGCGTAGGTCCTGCCGCTGCTCGCTTCGGTTCGAAAGGAGGACGGATACCTCATAGTCCGTTAGCTTCCGGTCTCCATCGCTTACGCGGAGACGGGATCCCGCCCAAGGGCCTCGATCCTTTTTGTAGCATGGGCGCTGGTCTCGCGGCGTAGGAGGGATCTGACAGAGAATCACGTGGGAGCCGTTAACCTCCACGGTAGCCATCTCGGCACGTACCGGCGGCTCCATTTCGCTGCATACCGCAGCAAGATGCGCTTCAACCTTCGCGGGTTCATTCACGCCGACAATGGTGAAGCAGGATTTTTCATCCACGCCAAGGACAATAAGTCCGCCTTGCGCGTTCGCGAAAGCGCTAACCGTTTCCCACATAGAGGTTGGCAGGCCACCCTGTGAGCGTTTGACCTCGCAGGTGAAGTGATCCCCACCGAAGCGGCGAAGTTTCGCTAGCAAGTCATGCAGCTCGTTCTCCGTCACTGACCTACCTCCTGGTTACTGTGGTAGCCAAGGGTAGCCTCATGCAGGTCTAGCAACCCGCATGAGGTCGCCTGGACACTCATGAGGCTTGCATGTGCTCGTACGGCCTGCATGAGCTGAAGCTCATAGAGGTCAGCCAACAATCACCTCAGCTCCCATTTTGTCCGCCTCGACCCATACATCGTGGAGCGGGCGTGGTTCAGGGCGTCAAGGTGGAGAGCGCCGCTCTACGACCGACCTTGACGCCCTGGGCCGCGTCTGCTCGGCTCTGCCTGGGTCGAAGGTGGTCGCATCTTGAAGCCGCGGGCTTGGTTCTCGACTCATACCCTCGGGCCTACACAGCGGGCGCGCGTCGGCGGCGGCAGCGCCGAGCGGGCCGAAGGCAGGAGCGCGGGCGCAGCCAGAGCCGGGTGCCTTGATGAGGTAGAGAAACCTGTAACGGGCTCCCCATTGTCTCCAGCCAGGCCGTAGCGTGCGGTGGCCTGCATTCTCCCGCAGCTGACACGGCCCCGGCCCTCTTGGCGGCAGGCCACAAGGACAGGACCGGGGTGCCGACGTCGTCTTCGCTACGCGCCCAAGCCACGGCGGTCCGAAACGGCGGTGTCAGCTCGTCAGGTCGGCTGTCCGGGGAGCTACAACAGCCAGGGGTGATTTCGGCAGGCTCAGTGAGCCGACCGGACGCTGTGCGAGCCACCCGGACCGCCGATGCGACGGGCTCTCAGTCCGTACATGAGTGAAGCCGAGCCGCTCGTAGTAGGCGTGAAGATCCTCGTTGGTTCGCCACGTGTCGATCCGCACCCAGTCGCGCCCCTCCAACGTCGCCAGCCGAGAAGTCCAGTCGACGAGGCGTGCACCAAGCTGCCGCCCGGATGCTCGCCGGGCAACGATCAGCTTGTAAAGGTAGAGCGCGGACTCTGGCCGGTCGTCATCGGTCCAGAAGTCTCTGTCGACGGGGCCGCGGCTCACCGTGGCCAGAACTTCGCCGGCACGGTCGACGACAACCCAAGCACGCCCTTCGTCGATCGAGGCCCGCCACTTCGTGATCGCCTTCCCGCCAGTCTCGGGATCGCTCCACTGGTCGGTCCCTTTGGACCCAAGCCACTGCTCGGCTTCCGTCCTCAGCTTCATGAGGACCGGTACGTCATCCGCCCGTGCCGGGCGGATGAACTCAGTCGGTGTCGACTTCATAGAGGATCTTGTGCCTGTCTCCGGGGAGGATGGTGACCATGCAACGCAACGGCTTACCGTCTGCGTCATAGCCCGTGCGGGTGTGCTCGGCTACAGGGGTTGCCGCAGGTAGAGCAAGCAGTTCGGCTTCCTGCCGTGTTGGCATGCGAACGGCGATTTCGTCCCTGTACTTAGTCTGGATGAGCCCGATCGAGGCGAGAACGCCGCCCGGTGCTGCCACGTCGCGCGGTTCCATGAGCAGGGTGCCGGTCACCAGTTCCTGCGGAAAGTACGAGTCCGCCAGCGCGTAGGGACGGTTGTCGACATACCGGACACGCTTACGCGCCACCGCAAGGCCGCCATCCGGCAGGGCAAGCGCATCTCGTACATGAGAGGGCGGCTCAACGATGGACACCGTGATGTCTTGACGGGGCTCCTTGCCCTCGCCCGCCACCACGCTTGCCCACTGGTCACCGGCCGTCTTCCCGTCCACCGCGTTCGCGTGACGGCTCCGGCTTTCCAGCGTCGTCCAGTTCCAGACGACAGGCGGGAAGTCCTCACGGACGTACTTTCCCTGCCCCCACCCGGTGACTACTAGCCCCTCCTCGACAAGGGCCCTGACGCCGGCACGTACGGTCTCGCGGCTGTAGCCGTACTGACTCATCAGCTTCGACTCGCTGGGCAGCACCGCCCCGGCCTCAAGATCCCCGGTTTCAATCTGCCTGCGCAGGTCAGCAGCGATCTCCTGCGCTTTGGTCATTCCGCGTCGCACGGGCATCTCCAACCCCTCTGCTCCAACTCCTCCGTACAAGTTAGACGAGAAGGCTTGACGCGCCAACCTTGCGTGGGCAAACTCATGTCACAGCACTCCTCCAGACAAGTCGTACGGGGTGTCATGTATAGGGGTGGCTCCTCTTTGGGCTGCCGCAAGCAGAGGGCGGGGACGCTGCAATCCCGCTAAAGGCCAGGGGACAGGGCTTCGGCCCAACTGGCGAGGTGGCCCGGTGACCGCGAGCAACGGCCGGCGAGTGGGGACACAGATCCCCCTTGCAGTGATTGCCCTAGTCCGAACACCAGGAAGGAACCCCATGAGCCAGCGAAGTACGTGGGCGCCGTCCGTGCTGGACCGGCCGGAGCGGTAAGCCCCTCGCGTCATCGCCTGATATGCCGCTTGTGCGGCTGGTTGCCTCCTCCGCCCGTCCAGGCTGCCTAGCGCGGCACTGTACGGGCGGGGCAGAGGGGAGCCGGATCATCCACCCCTTCCCCCTGGGAGCCGTCGTGAGTGAAGTTGAGATCGTCTCTTTCGGTTACCTGCACGGCGAGCCGCCGGCCGCACACCTGACCATCGACCTGCGTCATCACTTCCGTGACCCGCACGTCAGCCCGGAGCTGCGGTACATGACCGCCGACGACGAGCCGGTCCGCACCGCGGTACTGAACACCCCCGGTATCACCGCGCTGGTCGAGGCCGCCGCCGCATCCGTGAACGCGTTCGCGTCCGGCCCCAGTGCCGGTGTCGTGACGGTGGCCGACGGATGCGCCGGCGGACGTCACCGGGCTCCCACCTTCGCCCGCGCTCTGGCCGACCGGCTCACCGCCGCCGGACACTCGGTGGTCGTCCGCCACCGGGACCTGGCCAAGGCCGTCGTCCAGCGCTGACCCCCACCACCTCAGCCCCGGACCCGCACTGCGGGAGCCGTGACGACGCCGGACCAGATCCGGCCCGGGGCACTGGGCGCCCGCATGGGCGGCCTTCCTCACACAACGGCGCGGCCCCGGTGCTCTAACACCGGGGCCGCTTACAGGCCGTCTCACGACTAGGAGAAAACGACCCATGAAGAACATTGTGGCCGGTCGCATCGCGACCAGCACCACCGAGTTCATCGAACTGGCCCTGGGTACCCCGCTGGAGCTGTGGCTGGGTGTCGAGGGGGAAAGCGAGATGGAGGCCGCGGCCCGGATGGACGCGGCCCGCGACATCCTCGCCGACAGCCCCAACCTCCCCGACCGCGTGAGCCGGATCGCCGCTGAGGCGATCGAGGCGTTCGCGCCGGAGCTGTTCAACGTCGTTCCGCTCCCCGCCCGTCGGCCGGTTCGCCGCCGGCAGTACCGGGGCGGTGTGGCGGCATGAGCGCCCCGACGCTGAACACGGATCGGCCGGCGGTTCCGCCTCTGACCCGCCCGGAACTCGGTCTGGCCGGTGTCGGTGCGCTCGCCGCGGCGGGTGTCGGCGCCCTGGGGCTGATCTCTTCCTTCGACGCGGTGTCCGAGGCAGCAGCGCGGTGGGGGTTCGGTGAGCCGTGGATGGTGCCGGTCGGGATGGACGTCTCTATCCCGGTGTTCTCGGTGGCGAACCTGCTGCTGATCCGGATGGATATGGGGCTGGCGTGGGTGCGGTTCGTGCCCTGGATCCTGACCCTGGTCACCTGCGGATTGAACGTCTCCGCAGGGCATGGGCTGTGGGCGAAGGTCGCGCACGGGACGATGCCGCTGCTGTGGGTGGTGTTTTCCGAGATCGGCGCGCACATCTACGCCTCCCGCATCGGCGCGGTGACCGGTCGGCGCATGGACAAGATCCGCGCCTCCCGGTGGCTGCTCGCCTTCCCCTCCACCTTCGCGTTGTGGCGGCGGATGACGTTGTGGGAGATCACCTCCTACGCCGATGCACTGGCCCGGGAACGGGAACGCGTGCTGGCCCGCGCGGAGCTCCGCGAGCAGCACGGACGGCGGTGGAGGTCGAAGACACCACGACGCGCCCGGGTCCTGCTCAAGCTCGGGGAGAGCAGCCCCGAGGCCGAGCAGGAGACACCGGCCGACGAGCCCCAGCCCCAGCCCGGAGCTGAACCCGAGAGCAAGGCGAAGCCGACCGCCAAGCGGCCCGCCCGCCGCGCCGCGGGCAAGGCGAAGGGGAAGCGGACCCCGGAAGAGATCTTGTCCGAGGCGCGTGAGGTCACCACGGCATGGCCGGACGCAGCACTGACCGCGGACCGCATCCGTACCGAGCTGCACGTCTCGCAGGCAACCGCCCGCACCCTGCGCGACACCCTCAAGGCCGAGCGCGCCGCGACCCCGCTGCGCTCCGTCGACACCGAGCAGGCAGACCACGGTGACGGCCCCGGGGCGGTGGCGGCATGAACACGCTCTTATCCATGTTCGCCGCTGCCGGTCCGCTTGCTGCCGGGTGGTCCGTCCACACCATGTGGATGCGCCGTCGCCTGCACACCGCCCGCCGCGATCCGCTGACCGGGCTGCACACCCGCGATGGTTTCACCCGCCGGGCCACTGCCCTGCTCAAGGACCCGCGGGCGGTGGTGGTCCTCGCGGACGTCGACCACTTCAAGCAGATCAACGACCGCTTCGGCCACGCGGCGGGGGACGCGCTGTTGCAGGTGACCGCGTCCCGGCTGGCCCACTACGTCGGCCGGACCGGCGTCGCGGGACGGCTCGGGGGCGACGAGTTCGCCGCCGTTGTCATCGACGACCACGGCACCGTCTCGGACCTGCTCGCCGTCCTGCACGGTGTGCTCGCCCGACCGGCCAGCAACACGGCACCGGACGTACACACCACGGTGTCGCTCGGCTGGGTCCGCGCCGAAGACCACCCCGGCGAAGACCTCTCCGCACTGCTGCGCCGGGCCGATGAGGCGATGTACGCGGCGAAGCAGGGCCGGGCCGGGGTACGCCGGGCCGGGCTCGGCAAGCTGTTCGCGAGCGTCGCCGGACGCCGCTCGGGTCGCCGCGGTGCATCGAGGCCTGGGGCAGTCGCATGAGCGGCCTGCGGATCGGCTCGGTGTGCTCCGGATACCGGGGCCTGGACGTGGCCGTGGAAGCCGTGTACGGCGGGACTCCCGCCTGGGTCGCGGACAACGACCCGGGCGCCGCCCGCATCCTGGCCCACCACCTCCCCCACGTCCCGAACCTGGGCGACATCACAACCGTCGACTGGCACCAGGTCGAGCCGGTCGACATCTACTGCGGCGGCTACCCGTGCCAGCCGTTCAGCACCGCCGGCAAAAGGAAGGGAACCAAGGATGAGCGGCACATCTGGCCCGACATTGCCCGTGCCCTTGGGGTTCTACGACCCCGAGTCGCAGTCTTTGAGAACGTCGGCGGACACCTTCGACTCGGATTCGACATCGTCCTCGCTGACCTTGCCCGCCTCGGGTTCGATGTTGAATGGGACGTTGTACGCGCGTCGGAGGTCGGCGCTCCCCACCAACGGCGCCGCCTCATCATCGTCGCCACTGCTCAAGACGCCGACCGCGAACCTCGCGATCAATGGGGGTTCGCAACACCCGGACAAGCGGAAGGCGGGCGGGCACGGTCCGACGTTGGCGGACGAGGTGGAGCACCTGCTGCCCACCCCGACGGCCACGCCCTACGGGAACAACCAGTCGCCGAGCCCCGGCGCCGCGGTCCGGCCATCCTTGAACTCGCTGGCTCCCACGCTGCTGCCGACACCAGCCGCCACGGACTCAGCGAACACGGCGAACTTCCGGCCGGACGGCACCCCGTACAGCGAGGGGTACGGACCGACGCTCCTCGACGCGGCACGGACACTGCTGCCCACGCCGACAGCGTCGGATGGGGACCGGGCGAGCCTTACCTACGGGCGGGGGAACCCAACGCTGCGTGGGGCCGTTTCAGCCCCGCCATCCACCGTTGGGAGTCCGTCACCGGGCGCCGAGCCCCATGGGCAACTGACGATCGAAATCGACTGAGCCCAGCGTTCGTTGAGTGGCTGATGGGCCTGCCCGCCGGCCACGTCACCGAGGTCCCCGACCTCGGCCGCACCGCGCAGCTCAAAGCGCTGGGCAACGGGGTCGTACCCCAGCAGGCCATCGCCGCACTCCAGCACCTCAATAGAGACCGAGGCGCCGGCCAGTTGCGGCGGTCGGCATGACGGCCATGACCTACGCCAAGTGCTTTGACCCGACCGGGGCCCGGCACGGGATACCGACGTATCCGTGGTGGCTCGCCCCGGATGGATACGCGACGCGACGCCAGCTCAGGGCCCGCGGGCTTCGGCCCGGAGGCCAGGAGGTGCAGGCGCAGTTGATGCGCCGCTCCCGCGGACGGAAGTCCGGGGTGCTGGTCGCTTACCTCTACCGCATCGAGCACGCCAAGCCGGTCCGCCCGATGACCCCGGGCCGCGCCTCCGCGCTCGCCAAGGCGATGACCGCGCGCCGCACCTGCCCGGAGTGCCGGACGGATGCCGGGTACTGCATCCCGACGTCGCTCGGCATGTGCGTGTCCTGCGCCTACCCCTCCTGAACAGCGCACCGCCTCGGCACCCATGCCGCGAGGGCGCCGGATCAGATCCGGCCCGGGGCACGCACCACACCACCCCGACCAGCTGAGGACGCGTTCATGGACATCACGACTGCCACCCCCACCACGTCCGAGCAGGCCCGCGAGGACCGTAACCGGCGCCGCCGTGACCAGCGCCGCATAGAGGGCCGACTACGTATGGCCCGGCACGCCGCGAGCGAGCTCATCAGGTACGGCCGGTGGGACGGCGACGAACCCGCCGCGACGCCGGAGGACGTCGTCAGCCAGACCGAGGCCATGTACGGCGGCTACCTCAAGGGTGTCCCGATCACCGAGGCCGAGGCCACGTTCGCGCTCGGCTTCGCGAAGAACCTCAAGGCGTCGTTTGAGGACAACCAGCGGCCCGTCCGCGAGGCCGCGCGCCGCATCCTCGCCGCCTGAGCAGCACGTCCGCCCCGATGGTCGCAGCAGAGGTTCGACTCCCGTGCGGGGCACGCACCGCTCAACAGGGTCCGGACGATCTGCCGTCCAAAGCGCCGTCCGGACCCTTTTCCAACCCCAGCTGTCCGGGAAGGACCGTCAGTGAATCACGACGACGAAAGTGAACTCTTCCACCGACTCGAAGCCGACATGAACACCCCCGCCGGACCCGACTCGGGCGGGGACGTGGTCGACCTCGACAAGGCCCGCACCGCCCGTTCCGAGTCGGCCGACTCGTTCACCGGCCGGTCGGCCGACCCGCATCCGGCACAGTCGGTTGACGAGTCGGGCGACCCGACCGAGCCGATGATGGTCGACGGTCCGGCCATGGTCGGCCCCGGGTTCCTGGGCCGACTCATGGGCGCCAAGCGCCGGTCGATCCTCCCGGCGTGGCTGCACTCCACCACGGAGTTCAAGACCGCTGCCCGGTGGGCCACAGGCCACTACGGGCACCTTGCCGGGTACCACTCGCTGCGCTCGCCGTACTACGCGACCAGGCTCGCGTTCCAGGCCCCGCGCGGGGCTGCGAAGGTGGTAGGCGGGACGGCGCGGTGGGTGTCCGACCGGGAGGGCGAGCCGGTCCGGCTCGCGTCCGTCCGGCGCGAGGACGCGGCCGAGTACCTGAAGCTGTCCCGGCAGCGGGACGGCAGGGTGAGGCTGCGGACCCTGGTGACCGTGCTCGGCATGTTCGTCGGAGTCGGTGCCGCGCTCGCCATCTACGTCCTGGCCCCCGGGTGGCTCCAGGCTCTCTCGGTCGGGGCGCTGCTGCTGGCGTTGGGGTCGGCCGGCACGCAGGCCGACGCACCGGTCATCACCCGGGCCGTGGAGATGACGAAGGCGCCCAAGCTCACCTCTGACATCGTGCTGCGTGCCCTGGGTGCGCTGGGGATTCCGGCGATCAACCAGGCGCAGGGCAAGGGGCGGGACGGGTTCACGTTCACCGCCCCGATCACGCGGGACGGGCCGGGGTGGCGTGCGGAGGGTGACCTCCCCTACGGCGTCACGGCTACCGATGTGATCGAGCGCCGGGACAAGCTGGCCTCCGGGCTACGCCGCAAGCTCGGGTGCGTGTGGCCCGAGCCCGTCCCGGACGAGCACACCGGGCGCCTGGTGATCTGGGTCGGGGATCAGGACATGTCAACCGCGACGAAGCCCGCATGGCCGCTCATCAAGGGTGGCTCGGTGGACCTGTTCAAGCCGGTTTCCTTCGGCACTGACCAGCGCGGACGCTGGGTCGACATCACCCTGATGTACATCGCAGGCGTCATCGGAGCCATCCCCCGGATGGGCAAGACGTTCCTGCTGCGCCTGCTCCTGCTCATCGCCGCCCTCGACTCCCGGGCCGAAGTCCACACCTACGACCTCAAGGGCACCGGCGACCTCGACCCCGTGGGCGAGCGCGTCTCGCACCGCCACCGGGCCGGTGACGACGACGAGGACATTGAGTACGCGCTCGCTGATCTGCGGGAACTGCGGGCCGAGCTGCGCCGCCGGGCCAAGATGATCCGCTCCCTGCCCCGCGACATCTGCCCCGAGTCGAAGGTGACATCCGAGCTGGCGGACAAGCCGAAGCTGGGTTTGCACCCGATCGTGATCGGGGTGGATGAGTGCCAGGTCTGGTTCGAGCACCCCAAGCACGGGGCCGAGTTCGAAGAGATCTGCACCGACCTGGTCAAGCGCGGCCCCGCCACCGGCATCGTCCTCCTGCTCGCCACACAGCGCCCCGACGCAAAGGCCCTGCCCACCGGCATCTCCGCGAACGCGTCGGCCCGGTGGTGCCTCAAGGTCATGGGCCAGCTGGAGAACGACATGGTCCTGGGCACCAGCAGCTACAAGCGGGGCATCCGAGCCACGATGTTCTCCTGGAAGGACAAGGGCATCCACTACTTCGTCGGTGAAGGCGCCGACGCACGGATCGTCTCCTCCGTCTACATCGACGCGCCCATGGCCGAGGTCATCGGGCTGCGGGCCCGCCGCTTGCGCGAGGCCGCCGGACGCCTCACCGGACATGCCGCGGGCGAGTCGTTCGAAGAGCGTGAGTCGTCCGGGTTCGATCTGCTCGCGGACATCCTCGCGGTCGTGCCGGCCGAGGAACCCAAGCTGTGGTCCGAAGTCGTCGTAGCGCGTCTGGCTGAGCTTCGGCCGGACGTCTACGGCGGGTGGGAGCCCGAGCAGCTGGCCGCCGCTCTCAAGCCGCACGGCGTCAACACCGGTCAGGTGTGGGGCAAGACCGAGGCCGGGAAGGGCGCCAACCGGCGCGGTATCGAGCGCTCCCGCATCCTCACCGTAATTGCGGAGCGTGACGGAAATCGAGACGCGGGCTAGCCGATCCGGCCGCTAGACCTAGCAGCACACCCCGCTAGGTCTAGCGGCCCCGCTAGCACCCCAAACCCGCATTGATCAGGGAGCTAGCTACTAGCGCCCCACCTGCGAAAACCCCCGAAACAGGCCCGGGAGGCCCTTCATGACCCCTGCCCTGCTCGCTAGCGCACTCCTCCTGCTCGTCACGCTCTGTTATAGCGGTTTGTGTGTGGCCTCGCCGTTCGGGGACTGCCGCAAGTGCCGCGGCTGGGGCTTCGCGACGAAGACCGACCGCAAGGGCCGGGCCAAGCGCGGCAAGGACTGCCGCCGCTGCAAGGCCACCGGCAAACGCATCCGCATCGGCCGCCACCTCTACAACGTCGCCGCCCGACTCCACCGCGACGGCACCCGCTAACCCACCCCGCCACACGCACCGGAAAGGGGCCCGTCGTGGCCGTCACCGTCTCCCTGGTCCTGCTCTTCGGACTGGTCCTGTTCTTCCTGCTCCGCTCCAACACCCTCGGCTGGGGCGCCGCGTTCATCGCCGTCATGTTCGGGTTCTTCCTCGCCTCCACCGGCGCCTCCGGCCCCATCAACGAACTCACCACCGCCGTCATCAACGCCGTCCCCAACCTGTAGGAGGCGCCGCCATGAACGAACCCCTGATTCAGCACCACTGGGTGTCGCTCGCGGCCCCGAGGGTAGCCCCCGCGCTCGCCACGTCGACCGTGCTCATCCTGGGCCGGATCTGGAACGCCAACGGCGCCGAACACAGCACCGGCAACGCGGCATTGATGATCGTGCTTGCGGCCGGTGCGGCAACGGCCGGCGCGTTCGCCGCCGGGGGCCGTGGCGGCGGTGACGGGGTCCTCGCCGCGACCGCGTTCGCGACGTCCGGCGCCCTCGCCCTCGCCGGGGTCGCTGGATACGCCGACGGATGGTCGCTGCCGATCCTGCTGTGGGGTGTGGCCACCGCCGTCGCGTACGGGATCGCCGCCCGCTACTGGCGGACCGACCGCCGCGACATCATCGCCCACGCCCGGCAGACCAGCGTCCGGCGCGAGGAACACGGCCACATTGAGCGCGTCGAAGCCCTGCGCGCCGGGGCACAGATCGAGACCGCTCGCGCAGGGGCCGCCTACGCCGAGCAGCTCGCCACTGCGCTTGTCACCCGCGCTGCCCTGCCCGGCTTCGACCCGCAGGCGCTCACGGACGCGGGCCTGCCCGAACTCACCGCACTCACCACCGGCAAGGAGCACTGACATGAGCATCGACCCGCACGAGATCGTCACCGTTGAAATGCGCTGGGACGTCTGCGGATTGATGTCCACGGCCTACAGCCGTGACATCACTCGCGAGCAGCTCGGAGACCTGCTCAGGCAGATCGGCGACATGGCCGATACGTCCGGCGGCGAGCAGTGGCCCGGCCCGGATACCGCGTACGCCGAGGCGCCGGGCGTGGTCTACGAGATCGGCTGGGTCGCTCACTACGCCGCGAACCGGGCGCTCGGCACCGAGACGGTACGGGAGTTCTGGCTTCGCAAGGCCGCACTCCTGGACCGCATCGCGCTCGGAGACCCGGACGCCCCGGCCGATCGAGGCGCCGTTCAACTCGCCATTGAGGCGGCCGGACGGCTGAGGGACTTCGACGACAGCAGTGTCATCTGCGACCCCCGCCACTACGTCCGCCAGCAGTACGCCCGCTGGGCCAAGGACCAGTAGATACGCCCGGGGCGGTCGCCTCTCACCACAAGACCGCGACCGCCCCGGCTCCACTGTCCCTTCGCAGAAACAGGAGAACTACCAGCATGACGCATCAGCACAACCCCGCGTCGCCAGCAGCGACGCTCAGCATCCCCGAGCCCTACCGCGACCGTGTGAGTACCGCCCTGTCCCTCGCCACCGCAGGGGTGCCCGTGCTGCCCCTGCGGGCGGGGAAGATCCCATTCGGGAACTGCCGCGCCTGCGCCGACAACGCGTGCGGCGGCCGGCCGAACATGAAGCGGCCCGGATCGTGCCAGTGCCCCGCCGTGTGCCACGGCTGGGCCGCCGCCACGACCGGCACCGCCGTGCTCACCTCCGCCGCATGGGCAGGGCCGTGGCGTCACGCGCAGGCACTCGCCTACCACCCGGGAGGGGCCGGGCTGACCGTCGTCGACCTCGACAACGCCCACGCCGTCACCTGGGCCCGCGAGACGCTCCCCGCCACGCGGACCGTGCCCACCACCCGCGGCGAACACTGGATCTACCAAGGTGCGATGCGGTCCGCGAATGCCGTCCGCCCCGGTGTCGACATCAAGTCGCTCATGGCCTACACACGTTGGCTCGGGCCCGGCAGCGGCACCATGACCCGCCTACCGGCCGTCGTCCGCGCGTTGGTGGAGAGGGAAGAGACCACCCCCGCCCGCGGGGAGGTGGTCTCTTCCTCCGGCCGCACCGAGTGGGACCGCAGCGTGGCCACGGGCTGCCGCCACACCGAACGCTTCGTCCGCACCGGCCTGGAACGCGGCCTGGCCCTGGTACGGGCCCGTACGGAGTCCGGTGCCGGATCGCAGGCGTTCGGCGTCGCGCAGTTCCTCGCCACGCAGCACACCGCCTGCCCCGGACCGTGCGGGCTCGAAGCCCTCGGCTGGCAGGTGGTCGCCACGGCCGTCTCCGTCGGCGTCCCCGAGCCCTACGCGCACCGGGCCGTAACCAACGGCCTCTACAGCACACCCACCCCCGGGCGGGTCTCATGAGCACCACCGGCCCGACAGCCGCCCTGCAGGCCGTACCCGCGCCGGGCGTGGGCGCGAAAGTCGCCGCCCGCAAGGGCGTCCTTGCTGCTGTTCGCTCGGACCCGCAGCCGGTGCCGGTGCGGTGGCTGCACATCGTGGCCCCACCCTCGTTCAACGCGGCACCGTCGGCACGGTCCTGGTGCCGGTGCGGATACGACCGCACCGCACGGGGCCGAGCCGGGGTCCTGGCCCTGATCGAAGCCCACAACCACCACCCCGAGCACTGCCCGCAGACCAGCCACGCGGAAGGGAGCAAGGCCGCATGACCGCCGATCTGTGGGAGGGATTCAACGCCCTGGACCCCGAGAGCATCACCGGCCCGGTGTGGGACGAACCCGTTCCCCTCAACCACCGCCGCACCCTCCCGGACTTCCCCGTCCACACGCTCCCGGCATGGCTGCGCGACATGGTCTCCGCCGTCGCGGAAGAGACACAGACGCCGCCCGACCTCGCCGGGTGCCTCGCCCTCGGAGTCCTCGCGACAGCGGCCGGCGGACGCGCCACCGTCTGCGTACGCGGGCACTGGCGGGAACCGGTGAACCTCTACACCGCCGTCGCCCTGCCCCCCGGCAACCGCAAGTCCGCCGTCTTCGCCCTCATGACTGGTCCCCTGCTCGCCGCCGAGAAGGCACTCGTCGAGCTCTCCGGACCGCAGCGGGCCGAAGCCGAGACCACCGCCCGGCTCGCCAAATCCGCGGCGGACAAGGCCGCGCAGAAAGCAGCGGCGGCCGAACCCGGACTGCGCGACCAACTCACCGCGGAAGCCGTCCATCTCGCCCAGCAGGCCGACGAACTCACCGTCCCCGCTAAACCCCAACTGGTCGCGGACGACGTGACACCGGAGAGCCTGGCCACGCTGCTGGCCGAGCAGGGCGGCCGGATCAGCGTCATGTCGGCCGAAGGCGAGATCTTCGACATCATCGCCGGACGCTACTCCGGGGCCCCGAACATGGGCGTGTTCCTCAAGGGCCACGCAGGCGACATGGCCCGCGTCAACCGACAGGGCCGCGACCCCCAGCACATCGAGCACCCCGCCGTCACGATGGCACTGGCGATCCAGCCCGAAGTCCTCGACTCCATCGGCCGCGTCAAAGGCGCCGACGGGCGCGGCCTGCTCGCCCGCTTCCTCTACGCCAAACCCCCGTCCCTGGTCGGGCGCCGCAACCTCACCCCCGACCTCATCACCGAAGAGACCACCGCCGCCTACGCCCAACAGCTCGGTGGGCTCACCCTCGCCCTCGCCGACTGGACCGACCCGGCAGTCCTGACCCTGACCCCCGAGGCGGACACGGTGATGCTCGCCTATCAGCGGGTCACCGAATCCCGGCTCGGCAAGGGCGGCTCCCTCGCCCCGATCGTGAAGTGGGCATCCAAGCGGGACGGGGCAGTGGCCCGTATCGCCGGGCTGCTTCACCTCGCCGCCCACCCCGACAACGGATGGGCTCTGCCGATCGAGGCCGCGACCATGGCTGCGGCAACAGAGCTCGGTGACTACTTCACCGCGCACGCGCTCGAAGTCTTCGACGACATGGGATCCGACCCCGCGCAGGAAACCGCCCACCAACTCCTCACCCACATCCGGGACCAGCGGCTGGAGGGGTTCACGAAGCGGGAGCTGTTCCGGGGCCTGTCACGCGGCGACTTCCCCGCGATGACCGATCTGGACCCGGCACTGGCCCTGCTCGAAGAACACGGATGGGTCCGGCAACAGCCTCTGCCCCCGCGCACCGGACGCGGCGGCCGGCCGCCCTCGCCCCGCTACGACACCCACCCCACCCTCACCCCGCCCATCGTCGGCGCGTGACACAACCCCCAATCCGCTGACAGAACTGACACAACCCCCGCCCCACTCCGCTGACCTGCATAAACAGTCAAGATCACGGCTGTGACAAAACCTCCGGAAACTCTGACAGAACCTCCCCGCCCCAGCCGGGCGCTCTGACAGAACCCCCCACCCGGAGGTTCTGTCAGAGTTTCCGGAGGTTTTGTCACGCCACTCGAAACCGGGGAAACCACAGGTCAGCGGCCTAGCGGCGAGGTTCTGTCAGTTCTGTCAGCGATTCCAGCCCCTCAGCGTGAAGGAGCCGATCGTGGCGGCCCGCCCCCAGATGCTCAAGCTCCCCGAAGTCCTCGACGAACTCAACATGTCCCGAGCTGCCTTCTACCGCATGCGTGCCCGCGGCCTCGCGCCGAAGCTCATCAAGCTCCCGAACCACCAGGTTCGCGTACGCCGGTCTGACCTCGACGCATGGCTAGCGAGGTACGAAGAAGCCGCCTGAGTCCGCGCCAACCACCTCTGAGAGGGCCCGCTACGGCGGGCCCTCTCGTCATGGAGAGACATGCTCACCTTCGACGTTGTCATCTGGTCCATCCGGCAGAGGAAAGGCCGGCCGAAGCCCTGGGAGCTCCGCTGGCGAGTCGGAGACGAGGGGCACTCCAAGAGCTACATGACGAAGCCGCAGGCAGACGGACGCCGTTCGCAGCTGATGGTCGCTCTCCGAAAGGGGCAGCAGTTCGACGAGGAGACGGGCCTTCCCGAGAAGGAACTTGCCGCGCTCGCGATGCCTACGTGGTACGAACATGCCAGGGCCTACACGCTGATGAAGTGGCCCGGCGCGGCCGCGAAGCATCGAGCGAGCATCGCGGAATCCCTCGCTGTCGTAACGCCGGTCTTCACCAAAACGACCGGCCCCCGGCCAGACCCCCGGGTGCTGCGGACTGCCCTGTACCAGTGGGCATTCCGGGCCGTCGACGGACCTGGGGATCAGACCGTCTCGCGAGCCGATACCGAAGAGCTCCCCGACGACCTTCGAGAGGCCCTGGATTGGGTGGCCAAGCACTCGATGCGGGTGGACGAAGCCGCGAGGCCAGAGAACGTCCGCGCGGCGCTGTCGGCCCTCTCCAAGCTTCTAAGCGGGAAGCCTGCGGCAGAGAACACCGCAAACCGAAAACGCATGGTGTTGAGCAACGCCTTCCGTTACGCGGTGGAAGAGCGAGCCCTCCTCACCCGACACCCGTTCCTGTCCGTGGACTGGGCGGCCCCGCAGACTTCGGATGAGGTCGACTTCCGTTGGGTGCCGGGCCCCCGGCTCGCTCAGACCCTGCTCGCCGCCGTGGTTACGCAGGGAAGCAGAGGCGAGCATCTGGAGGCGTTTTTCGGCGCCGTCTATTACGTGGCGACACGTCCCGGCGAAGCGGTCGCCCTGCGGCAGTCGGATTTCATCCTGCCGCCGGAGAACGAGCCGGAGGCATGGGGAGAAGTACTCGTGTCGGAGAGCCATCCTGAGGTGGGAAGTGGCTGGACCGACAGCGGGAAGTCTCACGACGAGCGCGGCCTCAAGCACCGTGCGCGCAAGGCCGTACGTGCCGTACCCGTCCCGCCGGTGTACGTCCGCATGGTTCGTTCCCACATCGCCCGCTTCGGTGTGGCCCCGGACGGTCGGCTGTTTCGTGCGGCGCGCGGCGGCCGCCTCACCTCGAACGAGTACTCCGACGTCTGGAACGAAGCGCGCAAGGCTGTGCTCAGCGAGCAGGACCAGGGCACCCGCTTGGCAGACGTTCCGTACACACTGCGCCATGCGGCTATTTCCCTGTGGATCAAGTCCGGCATGGACCCGGTGGAAGCCGCGTACCGCGCTGGCCACAGCCTCGCGGTGCTCTACCGCTTCTACGCCAAGCTCCTCAAGGGTGGTTCGGCAGCGGCAAATCTCCTCGTTGAGCAGGGACTTCGTGCAGAGGAGTAGGACCGATCCTGGCCCATGCATGGCCCACACGCCCTGGTCAGCACCGGGAAACAGGGGCATGGGGTGAGACAAGGTGAACGCAGAGGGCGGGCCCCCTCGCCGGGGACCCGCCCTCTGAGCTGCTACTTCTCTGACCTGGCGGTGGGTGTGGGATTTGAACCCACGGTGACATCGCTGCCACGACGGTTTTCAAGACCGTTCCCTTAGGCCGCTCGGGCAACCCACCTCGCACCGGCGGGCAACGGCCCGCTTCGACGCGAGGACAGCCTAGCCGGTCAGCTGTCGCCCTTGCGCTCGCCCAGGGTGACTTCGGCGGTCGACGTCTTGCCGTCGCGCTTGTACGTCAGCGTGACCTTGTCGCCCGGCTTGTGGGTCCAGATCTCACCGATCAGGGTCGGGCCGCTGTCGACCACGGTGTCGTTGAACTTCGTGATGACGTCACCCGGCTTGAGGCCCGCCTGGGCTGCGGGGCCGCCCTTCGTCACCGCTTCCGTGCCGCTCGCGCCCTGGTCCGAGATGACCGCGCCGCCGGTCTTCTCGTCCATGGTCACCGTGGCGCCGATGACCGGGTAGACCGGCTGGCCGGTCTTGATCAGCTGCTCGGCGACGTTCTTCGCCTGGTTGATCGGGATCGCGAAGCCGAGGCCGATGGAGCCCGCCTGGCTCTGGCCGGTGCTGCTGCCGGTCGACTGGATCGCCGAGTTGATCCCGATGACCGCGCCACCGGCGCTCAGCAGCGGGCCGCCGGAGTTGCCCGGGTTGATCGAGGCGTCGGTCTGCAGGGCGCTCATGTACGAGTTGCTGCCGCCGGAGCCGTCACCGGAGGCGACCGGGCGGTTCTTCGCGCTGATGATGCCCGTGGTGACCGTGTTGGACAGACCGAACGGGGCACCGATCGCGATCGTCGAATCGCCCACCGCCACCTGTTCCGAGTTGCCCAGCGACAGCGGCGTGAGCCCCTTCGGCGGGTCCTTCAGCTTCAGGACCGCGACGTCGTAGCCCTCGGCCCGGCCGACCACCTCTGCGCCGTACTTCTTGCCGTTCGAGAACGTCGCCGTGAGCTGACCGTTGTCCGCCGCGGAGGCCACCACGTGGTTGTTCGTGAGGATGTGGCCCTCCTTGTCGTACACGAAGCCCGTGCCCGTGCCGCCCTCCCCGTCGCCGCCCTGCGCGTCGATGGTGACGACGCTCGGCAGCGCCTTGGCCGCCACGCCCGCGACCGTGCCCGGGTCGCGCTTGAGGTCCTGCGGGTTGGCCGACGCCGCGACGGTGGTCGAACCCGATGAGCCGGAGCTGTCGTTGCTGTCAGCGGCCCAGTAGCCGAGGGCGCCGCCGACGCCGCCCGCCACGAGCGCTGCCACGACCGCCGCGGCCACCAGACCGCCCGCACCCCGCTTGCGGGGTGCGTCGGGCGTCTGCAGCTGGCCGGGCGGGCCCCACACCGGGCCACCGCCGTGCGCACCGTGGCCACCGCCGTGCGCACCGTGGCCGCCGTGGGCGTACGCGGGGACCGCGGGCGGAGGCGGGGGCCAGCCTGCATCCGCCGCCGACTGCGGTACGGGAGGTACGGGAGGAGGGGTGTGGGGCTGCGGCGTCGGGGGGACCTGGGCCATGGGCGTGGTCGCCGGGTCGTGCGCCGACGGGACCTGCGGCTGCTCGGCGGTCACGTCCGGCCGCGGAGGGGCCGGGGGCGTGCTTCCAGGGGACCCCTGGGGAGCATCGGCCGGCACTGGAGGTGCGGACGGAACGGACGGGGCGGCCTCGGCCGCGTTGCCCTCGTTGCCCTCGTTCTCTGTGCTCACAGCTCTATACTCCTCGGTTCCACATCATCGTTCGGCAAGAGATCCGCTGTGTACGTGTCTGGAGTCAGCTTTTCCCACAGCACGTCAGACCACTGTAAGCAGGACCTGTGCATCCGCGCACGGGCCTTTACACCGGACAAAACGACCTCGCTTCGCGAGGTTCGCGCACCCGGGCCCCCCGGTGACACCATGACGCGGTGACCCAAGCACGGCAGCAGCACACCACGCAGCATCCCATCCAGGTCATCGCACACCGAGGCGCGTCCGACGACGCCCCCGAGCACACCCTGGCCGCGTACCGGAAGGCGATCGAGGACGGCGCCGACGCCCTGGAGTGCGACGTACGGCTCACCGCCGACGGCCACCTCGTATGCGTGCACGACCGCCGGGTGAACCGTACGTCCAACGGACGCGGCGCGGTCTCCGCCCTGGAGCTCTCCGAGCTCGCCGCGCTCGACTTCGGCTCGTGGAAGGACCGGGACGAGTCGGAGTCCCCCGACTGGGACCCGGTGCCGGGCGAGCTCACCTCCGTACTCACCCTGGAACGGCTGCTCGAACTGCTCGTCGAGACAAGAGCCGCCGGGCGTCCGCTCCAGCTCGCCATCGAAACCAAGCACCCGACCCGCTGGGCGGGCCAGGTCGAGGAGCGGCTGCTGCATCTGCTGAAGCGCTTCGAGCTCGACGCACCACCGGCCGAGGGCCCCTCACCGGTCCGCATCATGAGCTTTTCCGCCCGCTCCCTGCACCGCGTCCAGGACGCTGCACCGGAGCTGCCCACCGTGTACCTGATGCAGTTCGTCTCGCCCCGGCTGCGGGACGGACGGCTGCCGGCCGGCGCCCGGATCGCCGGCCCCGGGATGCGGATCGTGCGCAGCCACCCTGGCTACATCGACCGCCTGCACCGCGCGGGCCACCGGGCCCACGTCTGGACGGTCAACGAACCGGAGGACGTCGACCTGTGCGTCCGGCTCGGAGTGGAGGCGATCATCACGAACCGCCCGAAGCAGGTCCTCTCCCAGTTGGGCCGCTCTTCATATCAGTGACGGGGAGTACACCGGCGCATTCGGGCTGTACTCGATCGTCGCGAGTGCGTCACTGTCAGACCACTGGCCGGTTTCCGGCTCAGCCCAGGGGGGCATCCACATCGTGGCGTGGGGCAAAGGAGGTCTCGGGGGTGGCGTTGGTGGTGGCACAGGAAGTGCCCACGTCGTCGAGCATGGCCGTACCCCATGGCCCTGCGGGCGTGGGTCAGGCACGACGCCGGATGCGTGAGCAGTTGCGCAGTCACGGGGTGTCGGATTCGGTCGTCGACGATGCCGTATTGATCCTTTCCGAACTGCTCAGCAACGCCTGCCGTCACGGCAGGCCGCTGGGCCGGCACAGCGACGTGGGGGAGGGCGACGTGCGCGCCGCCTGGCGCGTCGACCGGACCGGCGGGCTGACGGTCGAGGTGACGGACGGAGGCGGTCCGACCCGACCGGTTCCGGCCACTCCGTCGGTCACCGCTCGCGGCGGCCGGGGGCTCAACATCATCAGCGCGCTCGCCGAGAAATGGGGCGTACGCGACGACTCGTCCGGCGAGGTCACGGTCTGGGTGCTGGTCGACGAAGGGCCGCAGCGTCCCGGCGGACGGGGTACCGAACGGGGCAACGGACGAGCCACAGGCGCGACCGGGCCGGCGGACGCGATCGGAGTGCCCGTTCCCGTCGTACCGGGACTCGACGGGCTGGATCTCGCCGACGCCTTCGACGACGCGGGCTGACGCCGAGAGTGTCTCGCTGACCGGTCCGCGCACCCGTGCAGGCCCCCTCCCCGCGCCCGTGCCCGCCTGCAGCTGACCAGCTCGCCGGCCCGTGGCCGGGCAGCTGCGCACCGGGCACCGCAAGGACGGCTAGGCTCGCGGCCCAGACCGCACTGTCGCAACCGTCGCAACCGGGAGAAAGCCCACCATGGCCAAGAAGCGCCCTCAGACCAAGGCCGGGAAGCAGCAGCTCACGGACGGCGAGATCCCGGTGGTCGGGGCTCGCGAGCCCTGCCCGTGCGGTTCCGGCCGCCGGTACAAGGCCTGCCACGGCCGCGCCGCCGCCCAGGCCGTGACCGAGCTCGTCCAGCGCCCCTTCGAGGGACTGGCCGGCGAATGCGACTGGGTCGCGCTGCGCGAGCTGGTCCCGGCCGCCACGGTCGAGCTGACGCTGAAGGGCGGGCTGCCCGAGGGCGTGCCGTCCGTGACGCTCGCGACCGTGCTCCCGATGGCCTGGCCCGCGCTGCGTCGTGACGACGGCTCGGTCCTGCTCGCCCTGCAGAACGACACCTCTTCCGGTGACCTCAGCCGGGACCTCGCCGACACCCTGCAGCGCGCGCTGGAGACCGAGCCCGGCTCTCCCGTCACCGCCCGGCGGGTTCCGGCCGACGGTCCCAGGCTGCAGGATGTCCTGGACCCGGATGCGCCTTTCGCGCCCGTCGTGCACTCCGGCTTCGAGTTCTGGGTGCCGGACTCGGAGAACGCCACGGCCGAGGTGTCCGCTTCCCTGGAGCGCGCGAACGAAGCCGCGATCCCGACCGTCCTGCTCACCGGGGTGGATGGAGCGTACTGGTGCGAGACGCCGGACAAGAACCACCTGCGGTGGGTCATGCCGCACCCCGAGGAGCAGCTCCTCGACGCCCTCGCCCGGCTGCACGCGGCGGGTGTCTCGTCGCTCGGCGAGGGGACCCGGCTGGTCGGCTCCTTCCGCGCGCACGGCCTGATGGTCCCGGTCTGGGATCTGCCGAGCGCGATGGGGGCAGAGGAGTGCGAGAAGCCCGCGGCGGTGTTCGCGGAGCGGCTGGCCACGGCGCTCGCTTCGGACGCGCCCCTCACCCCCGAGGAGCGCCGGGCGCGCGGCGGGCTCACCAACCGCCAGGTGACACTCAGCTGACAGTGACCACTACCGGGGCCGTACGGTGACTCGCGTCACAACTCGCCGTACTGACAGGTAAATCGCTGTCCGAATACGCGAGATCGAATTTGCGAACGGCAGATCTCTTGTTACCGTTCTAGAAGCCCGGTCGCTGGTGCATCCCCCGTCGCCAGCGATCGGGCATCCTCATTTCCGGGTACGGCGCCCAACAGCGCGCCGCACGGCGCACGCACCGCGCACAGACCTGATGCAGGTCCCCGGACGAGCCCCCGGCGACAACGGCTCCGTCTCGTCAATCCCCCCTGACTTCCCCGGCATCACCCTGCCCGCCTGGCGTCTCGCCGCACCCCCAACGGTTCCGACCGGTGCCGCCCCGACACCCGGACGGCACCCGGACGGCACCCGGGCGATCCCCTGGTTCTCCTAAAGAAGAACTCGAACATTCCTCGAACGTGATTCGGATGAGGCATCAGAAAACCGACTGCCGAACGTCTTTGTAGCGACCGGCTTTGCGCGCGGCCGGCACGAGCCAGGACAGGCGGCCAGCGGAACCGGGAGATCCGGCAGCACACCGTTGCGGATGTCAGGCATTTCCTGCTGGACGCGCGCCTTCCCGGCGTACGGAATTCCTGACGGTGCGCCGGAATTCCGCGCACATCGCCCTTGCCGCCGCCTCTCCCCTGCCAGCAGGCAGCCGGTTGGCCCCGTCAGTACGCGAGCCGGCTCCCACCGTCCGGAGCGCTGGTGCTCGCCTCGACCAGCGCGTCCAGGACCGCCCCCACGTCCGGCAGCCACGGCGAGGCGGCCGCCGCGACGGGCGCTCCGCCCGTCAGCCGCAGCCCGGAGACCCGGGCCGGCGCCCGCACCCAGCGCACCTGCCCCGCACCGGTACCGGACGGCGGAAGGACGAGGTAGCCCCCCTCGCCGTGGAACCGCAGCGAGCTGGGCACCCAGTCCTGCGCGTGCAGCAGTTCACCGAGCCGTTCGAGGGTGTACGGGGCGACCAGCAGCGACCACCGGGTCGGCGTCGCCACCACGGGGCCCAGCCGCACCCCCATCCGGTCGAGTTCGGCCAGCGCTCCGGCGCCGACCGCCGCCGGCAGGCTCAGCGCGCACGGCGCTCGCCCGCCGGTGGCCAGTACCACCGGCGCGGTGGGCCGGTTCGTCCACCACCAGCGCACCATCCGCGGTTCCGTGGTCGCCGCGAGCAGTCCGGGATCGAGGGGGTGTGCGCCGGGCACGGCGCACTCGGGATCGGGGCAGGCGCAGCCGCCCTCACCGCGGCCGTCGGCCGTCCGCAGCCCCACTCCGGGGAGTACGGGCCACTGCCACTCGGTAGCACAGGTCAGGGCCGCGTCGAGCTGGGCGGTCCTGCCCCGGAACCGGAGCCTGCGTCGCCTTCCGAGGATCTCGCGCATGAGCGCTCGTTCCTTTCCGTTGAACGCCGAGGGTCCACATCACACCACGCGTGCGTCACATCGCGTGTGCGGAATTTCACTGTGTGTACATGCTCGTCGAGCCTGCGGTACGGGTTGGTCGTCGCTACCGAGCGTGAGCTGTGCTGAGCCGAATCGAGCCGGTTCCAGTCGAAAATCGTGGCCAGGCGCAGAGCACGTATCGCGCCTGCCGTCCGTGCGTACAACCTCGCCACTCGGGGGTGGGGCGTGGCCGTCACAGATGAGGACGTCCGGGCCCGCTGCCAGGTTCCGGGGGCGGTCGGAACCACCCCTGGCCATCCATCGATTACGTACCCAGCATGCCCGCGATGACGCTCCCCCCGGGACTTCACCCCGTGAGCACCCCCTGCCAAGCAGACCCAGTCGACCGCAAATAGCTTCCGCAGGGTGCATTTTTTGGCCAAGTTAGTTATCACTTGGACACCACAAATCCCGTGGGGACAATGCTGGACATCACGTTACTTGTGCGTGTACATGTGGATGCATTGATAGCGGCGCAGAATGACATGGGGGTTTGCGATGCTATTCGACGAATCACACCAGTCGGAAAGCTGGCGACCATGAGCGCCCCGCACCTGCCGAAAGTGGCTGGAATCGATCCCACGGTTCCGGTTTCGACACACACTGACGGGTCTCTCTCCGAAGTGCCCGCCGTCCCCTCTGCCTTCATCCAGGACCGTCTGGCGGGCTGGGTCTCCGACCTCACCACGCTGCACGAACTCACCGAGCGGCTGGCCAGAACCAACACCCTGGACGACGCACTCCACGAGCTGCTCGAAGCCGGAGCCGCTCTGCTGGGTGCCCGTCGCGGGCTGATCGTGTTCGAACCCTCGGACCGCCGTGGCCCCGTCAGCACCATCGGTCTCGGACTGGCCCACGCGGAGCTCGGCCAGATCGAGACGGTGCCGCGCAGCGCCACGTCCTACGGCCGCATCCTTGAAGGTCTGCCCGCCTCCGAAGACTCGCTGACCACCCCCGATCTGCTCGGCGACACCGGCCTGGACCCCCGCAGGCGCGAGGTCGCCGCCCGGCTCGGCTACGCCGCCAGTTACGCGCTGCCGATCACCACCGACCGGACCGGCCGGCTCGCCGCCGCCGTCTGGCTCTACGACGAGCCCGCCGAGCCGCTGGAGCGCCAGCGCCACCTGGCCGGTCTGTACACCGGGTACGCCGCCGAACACCTGGCCCGGCTGCTGGAGCTGGAACGGGCCAGGACCGATGTCGCCACCGTCACCGAGGAGCTGCTGCCCAGCCGGATGCCCCGGATTCCCGGCGTGGAGCTGGCAGTACGCCACCACGCCGCACCGCAGGGCGGCAACGACTGGTACGACGCCCTGGCCCTGCCCGAGGGTGCGCTCGGCCTCGCCGTCGGCTCGGTGAGCGGCTCCGGGCCGAACGCCCTGGCCGCGATGGGCCGGCTGCGGGCCGGCCTGCGGGCGTACGCGGTGATGGAGGGCGAGGACCCGGTCGCCGTACTCTCCGATCTTGAGCTCCTGCTGCGGCTGACCGAGCCGGCCCGGTCCGCGACCGCGCTCTTCGCCTACTGCGAGCCCGCCCGTCGCAAGATCCTGCTGGCCGGGGCCGGGCACGCCCCGCCGCTGATCATCGGTGACCGGCGCACCGAGTACGTCGAGACCACCCTGTCCGCGCCGCTGGGCATGCTCGCCTGCTGGGAGGCGCCGAGCGTGGAGATCGAACCGGCGCCCGGCGAGACCGTCCTGCTGTACACCGACGGACTGCTGCACCGGGCCGGGGACTCGATGGACCGGGCGTTCACCCGGCTCCACTCGGCGGCGGCGAGCGTCCCGAAGGCGCTGCGCCACGACGCCGCCGCGGTTGCCGACCACGTGCTGCGCACCGTGCTGCCCGACGGACCCGGGCAGGGCGAAGACACCGAGGACGTGGTCCTCCTGGCGGCACGGTTCGACTGAGCCGTCCCGCGCCCCGGACCGTTCCGGTACGAGGTCTTCCGGTAACAGGTCTTCCGGTAACAGGTCTTCCGGCCCTGGGCCCCCTTCCGTACGCCCGTACGATGGAGGGGGTCCAGTGTCGTATCAAGGAGAGACAGAGTCGTGTCTGAGGAGCTCACCCCGGAGAACCCGGAGACCGAAGAGGCAGAGCCGGTCAAGCAGCGGAAGAACGGCCTGTACCCGGGCGTATCCGACGAGCTCGCCGCGAGCATGAAGTCCGGCTGGGCCGACACCGAGCTGCACGGGCTGGAGCCGATCGCACAGGCCGCGCACACCGCGGAGCGCCGCGCCGCGCTCTGCGCGCGCTTCCCCGGCGAGCGGCTGGTCATCCCGGCCGGCCGGCTGAAGACCCGTTCCAATGACACCGAGTACGCCTTCCGCGCCTCCACCGAGTACGCGTACCTCACCGGCGACCAGACCCAGGACGGCGTCCTGGTCCTGGAGCCGGTGAACGGCGGCCACGAGGCGACCGTCTATCTGCTGCCGCGTTCCGACCGTGAGAACGGCGAGTTCTGGCTCGACGGCCAGGGCGAGCTGTGGGTCGGCCGCCGCCACTCCCTCACCGAGGCCGAGCAGCTGCTCGGCATCCCGGCGAAGGACGTACGGGAGCTGCCCGCCGCACTGACCGGGGCCACCGGCCCGGTCCGTAACGTCCGCGGCCACGACGCCGTCATCGAGGCCGCGCTGACCGACAAGGTCACCGCGGAGCGCGACGAGGAGCTCCGGGTCTTCCTCTCCGAGGCACGCCTGGTCAAGGACGCCTTCGAGATCTCCGAGCTGGCGAAGGCCTGCGACATCACCGCGCGCGGTTTCGAGGACGTCGTGAAGGTCCTCGACAAGGCGGAGGCGACGAGCGAGCGCTACATCGAGGGAACGTTCTTCCTGCGCGCCCGCATCGAGGGCAACGACATCGGCTACGGGTCGATCTGCGCCGCGGGCCCGCACGCCACCACCCTTCACTGGGTGCGCAACGACGGAGCGGTCCGCTCCGGCGAACTGCTGCTGCTCGACGCCGGCGTGGAAACCAACGACCTCTACACCGCCGACGTGACCCGCACCCTTCCCATCAACGGCACGTTCACGCCGCTGCAGCGGAAGATCTACGACGCGGTGTACGAGGCCCAGGTCGCCGGTATCGCGGCGGTCAAGCCCGGCGCGGGCTTCCGGGACTTCCACGACGCCGCGCAGCGCGTCCTGACCGAGAAGCTCGTCGAGTGGGGCCTGCTCGGAGACCGGACCGTGGACGAGGTCCTGGAGCTGGGGCTGCAGCGCCGCTGGACCCTGCACGGCACCGGTCACATGCTCGGCATGGACGTCCACGACTGCGCCGCCGCGCGGACTGAGTCGTACGTGAACGGAACGCTGGAGCCCGGCGTCTGCCTCACCGTCGAGCCCGGTCTCTACTTCCAGGCCGACGATCTGACCGTCCCCGAGGAGTACCGCGGCATCGGCGTCCGGATCGAGGACGACATCCTCGTCACCGAGGACGGCAACCGGAACCTCTCGGACAAGCTGCCGCGTCAGGCCGACGAGGTCGAGGCCTGGATGGCCCGGGTCAAGGGCTGACCTTCCGCCCCCTCACCCGCGCCGGAGGGCGCCCCGCTCAGGACACCATGAGCAGGGCGCCCTCCCGCCATTTGAGGATCTTGTCGAAGCTCACCACCGCGCCGCCGCGCCCCGGCCGGTTGCCGAAGTGGACGTGGTCGGAGAGCTCCTCGATCAGGCAGAGGCCGCGCCCGCCCTCGGCGGCCAGCGGCGGGTGCCCGGCCTGCTTCGACTGGCACTGCTGAAGTTGGTACTGCTGTTGGTACTGCGGTTGCTGTTGATTCTGCGGTTGCTGTTGGTACTGCGGTTGCCGCTCTTGCTGTGCGGCGTCGCGAAGCGTGCGTCGCGTGGGAAAGCCGGGACCTGAATCGGCGACTTCGATACGGCACTTCTCACCGTCCAGGTACGCGGTGACCCGGTACTGCCCGCAGGCCGTACCGGACGGCTCCTCCCACGCGTCCAGAGCATCCATCGCGTCCCGGTGTTCCCCGGCCCTGTCCGGGCCTCCGTTGGCCCCGCCGTGCTCGACGGCGTTCGCGCAGGCCTCGCTGAGCGCGACCGACAGGTCGAAGGAGATGTCCGGGTCCACGCCCGCGGATTCCATGCTGCCGAGCAGGAAACGACGGGCGAGCGGAACGCTCGCAGCTTCGCGCCGCAGATGGAGTGACCACCACATGCTCATGCTCCAGCCTCCTGGCTGCGGCTCGACATACCGATACGTATTGCCGCCCGATGCCGTTCGTAAGCACGGACGGGATGTGAGACCGCTCATTCGGCGGATACCCGGGCTCGCCGCACCTGTGCATGTCCCGGCCCACAGGACGTCTCCTACCCCGTCCGCAACCATCCCCAACAGCCCGGCGCGCAGCCAATCGGGCGGAAGGTGACCTTCCGGACCTGCCGTACGGCGGCCGGGGCCGCAGTGCGATGATGACCCGGCCATGTCTACGTCTGTGGGACGCGCCGGAGCCGGTCTACGGCTGCTGAGGGCCGCGGTGTTCGCCGCGGTCTGCGTCGCGCTGTCCGCGGCCGGACACGCGATGGCAGCCTGCGCGGCGGTGCCCGGGTGGACCCTGCTCGCCGGATTCCTCGGGATCCTGGCGGTGGCGGTGGTACTGGCCGGCCGCGAACGCTCGCTGCCGTCGATCGCCGTGGCCCTGGCCGGCGGACAGATCGCCCTGCACACGCTCTTCGGTGTCGGGACGCACGCCGCGACGCCGCAGCCCTCGGCCGGTGACGACTCGCTGATCCGGTTCGCGGCGAGCCTCGTCTGCGGCGCGGGCCCCGCTCAGTTGAACGCCGCAGACGCCCATCGCATCGTCACCACCGCGGGCATCGACCCCGCGTCGGTGACCGCGCAGGCGCATCAGCACATGGCCACCACCCCCTCCGGCGGCATGGCCGGCTCCGGAGCGGCCGGCCTCGCCGGAATGTTCCCCAGTCTGCCGATGCTGCTGGGTCACCTGCTGGCGGCGCTGGCCACCGGCTGGCTGCTGCGGCGCGGCGAGATCGCCCTGTTCCGGCTCGCCCGGCTCTCGGCGCACGGCGCCCAGCAGGTCGCGGCCGGAGCCCGGCTGCGGGCGCTGCGCGCGGCGCTCGTCCTCGTATCCGCCCTGCGGGCCGGTCTTCCGGACGGTCCGGCGACCGGGCCGCGCACGCTCCGTACGGCGGCCGACGCACCGGCCCCGGCCACCGGGGACCCCCTTCAGCACATGGTGATCAGGCGCGGGCCGCCACCCGCGTTCGCTCTCGCAGCCTGACGCGACACCCTCCACACGACGCGCGCACGACCCTCGCAGACACCTCACCGGTGCGAACGCGGGGCTGCGCACACACACCGCTCGTGAGGGGAAGAGGTGTCGCGATGCCGTCGCGCACCCGCGCGGCGGAGCACCTTTCCTTCGTGCTTTGTGGAGTGATCCCTGACATGAACGTTTCCCGCATCGCCCTCGCCGGCGGCGTCGCCGCGTCCACCGTGCTGATCCTCGCCGGTACGGCCTCCGCCCACGTCAGCGTCCAGCCGGAGGGCGAGGCCGCCAAGGGCGGTTACGCCGTCATCAACTTCAAGGTCCCCAACGAGCGCGACGACGCCGCCACCACCAAGCTTGAGGTCAACTTCCCGACCGACCACCCGCTGGCCTCCGTCATGCCGCAGCCCGTACCCGGCTGGAACATCAAGGTGACCACGAGCAAGCTGGCCAAGCCGCTCGACATGCACGGCAAGAAGATCAACGAGGCTGTCTCCAAGGTCACCTGGACCGCCGACGGCGGCAAGATCGAGCCCGGCCGTTTCCAGCAGTTCCCGCTCTCCGTCGGCCAGCTCCCGGAGGACGCCGACCAGCTGGTGTTCAAGGCCATCCAGACGTACGACAACAAGGAAGTCGTCCGCTGGATCGAGGAGCAGAAGGACGGGGCGGAGGAGCCCGAGAGCCCCGCTCCGGTCCTCAAGCTGACCGCCGCCGCCGACGAGGCGCACGGCGCGGCGGCTACGGACTCCGACGACAAGAACGCCGCCGCGGACCAGTCGAAGGACGAGAAGACGACGGCATCGGCGTCCTCTTCCTCCTCCAGTGACACCACCGCCCGCGTTCTCGGCATCGTCGGCATCGTCATCGGCGTCGCAGGTGTCGCCTTCGGCGTCCTGGCCGGCCGACGGCGCACCGCCTGACCGTCCACCAGGGCGTGTCTCGAAACACGCCCCAGGGCCCGTCGTCACACTGCCGTCTGCCGCGCGACGACAGGCCCTGGCCCCACCCGCCACACCGACCCATCAGGAATCAGTGCTCCATGGTTAAGAAGTCTGTGCTGGCCGCGGCGCTCGTCGCCGCGGCCGCACTCACCCTGTCCGCCTGCGGCGGCAGTGACAACGACAGCAAGAAGCCGATCGCCGACGTCTCTGTGGAGGCGAAGGCCAAGGCCGCGACGGTGCTCGACGACCCGTTCACCAAGCCGAACCTCGTCCTGACCGACACCCACGGCAAGAAGTACGACCTCCGTGAGAAGACCAAGGGCAAGCCGACACTCATCTACTTCGGCTACACCAACTGCCCCGACGTCTGCCCGCTCATCATGAGCAACATCGCGATCGCCAAGAAGTCCCTCCCACAGGCCGAGCGGGACAAGCTCCAGGTCGTCTTCGTCACCACCGACCCGGAACGCGACACCCCGTCCTCGCTGGGCAGCTGGCTCAAGTCCCAGGACCCGTCCTTCATCGGTCTCACCGGCGACTTCCCGACCATCCAGGCGGGCGCCCGGCAGATCGGCATCGGCATCGACGCGCCGAAGAAGGAGAAGGACGGCACGATCGTCTCGATGCACGGCTCGCAGGTCATGGCGTTCTCCCCGAAGACCGACAAGGGGTACGTGCTGTACAGCGAGGACACCACGCCCGACGACTACACCAAGGACCTCCCCAAGCTCATCGAGGGGAAGACTCCGTGAACCGCCGCACCGCCCTCGCCGGCGTCCTGGCCCTCTCGACGGGGCTGGCGCTGGCGGGGTGTTCCGCCACGGGCGGCAAGCCGGAACTGAAGGTCACCGGCGCGTTCATGCCGCAGCCCGTCAACGACATGGCGGCCGCCTTCCTCGTCGTGCACAACAGCGGCGGCGGTTCCGACCGGCTCACCTCCGTCACCAGCCCGCTCTCGGACGACGTCACGATCCACGAGACGAAGAACCAGGCGATGCGCATGGTGACGTCCTTCGCGGTACCCGCAGGCGGTGAGCTGGACCTGGAACGCGGTGGAAACCACATCATGTTCATGAAGCTCAAGCAGCAGCCGAAGCAGGGCGAGAAGGTGTCCGTGGAGCTGCACTTCGAGAAGGCCGACCCCATCAAGGTCGACCTTCCCGTGAAGGAGACCACCCACAACCCGAAGAAGCAGTGAGGGACTGACAGACCATGACAGCCACCGCCCCGCCCTTCGGGCCGCCCCCGTCCGTACCCGCCATACGCAGGCCGCTCGCCGCGGCCGGACTCCTCGCCGCTCTGCTCGGCGTGGTCTTCGGTCTGCTGCTGGCGGTCGCGGGTCCCGCGTCGGCCCACGCCGCACTCACCGGGAGCGATCCACAGGACGGGGCGGTGGTCGCCACCGCCCCCAAACAGGTCACGCTGACCTTCTCCGAGCAGGTGGCCGTGGGCAAGGGATCCATCCGGATCCTCGACCCGAACGGCAAGCGCGCCGACACCGAGGGCGCCCCGCTCGATCTGCACAGCGGCTCCACCGTGAAATACGGCGTCGCCCTGCACACCGGCCTGCCCGACGGCACGTACACCGTCGCCTGGCAGGCCGTCTCCGCCGACAGCCATCCGGTCTCCGGCGCCTTCACCTTCTCCATCGGCGCGCCCTCCAAGACGACCGTCGCCCTCCCGGACAACGAGGCCGGGGGCGGACTCGTCGGCACGCTCTACGACATCGCGCGCTACGCCGCGTACGCCGGATTCATCGTGCTCGCGGGCGGCGCCGCCTTCGTGCTGGCCTGCTGGCAGCGCGGGGCGGGCGCGCGCCCCCTGCAACGCCTCGTGGTGCGCGGCTGGATGACCCTCACCGCTGCCACCCTCGTCATGCTGCTGCTGCGCAACCCCTACACCGGCTCGGGGAAGCTCGCGGACGCCTTCGACCTCGACGGGCTCCAGGCGGTCCTCGACACCAAGCCCGGCGCCGCGCTCGTCTCACGGCTGCTGCTGCTCGGTGCGAGTGCGCTGTTCATCGCGGTGCTGTTCGGAACGTACGCGAAGCGCGAGGACGAGCGCGAGAAGAAGGACCTCACCTTCGGCCTCGCCGCCGGGGGCACGGTCATCGCCGCCGGGATCGCCGGGACGTGGGCGCTCGCCGAGCACGCCTCGACCGGCATCCAGCCGGGGATCGCCATGCCGGTCGACGTGCTCCACCTGCTGGCCGTGGCGACCTGGCTCGGCGGGCTCGCGGCCCTGCTGGTCGCGCTGTACCGCACCCCCGACGTCACCGCCGACGCCGTGCGCCGCTTCTCCCGGATCGCGTTCTGCGGGGTGCTCGTGGTCGTCGCCACCGGGATCTACCAGTCCTGGCGCCAGCTCGGCTCCTGGTCCGCGCTGACCGATACGGGGTACGGGCAGCTGCTGCTCGTGAAGGTGGGGCTCGTCGCGGTGCTGGTCGGGGTCGCGTCGTTCTCCCGCCGGTGGACGGGGAGGCTGGCGTCCGGCGGCGGCGCGGTGGCGAAGACGGAGACCCGAGCTGCCGAAACCGGGGCGGAGGCTGACGCAGAGGCCGGGACGGAAGCTGACGCAGAGGCCGGGACGGAAGCTGTGGCCGGGGCGGAAGCCGACACCGCACCGGCCTCGCCTTCGGGCCGTTCGACGGCGCAGGACCCCGCGCGGGCCGTCCAGCTCGCCCGGCAGAAGGCCGCCGTGGCCACCGCGGAGAAGAAGCGGGTACGTGACGCCGACCCCGACCGCTCCGGCCTCCGCCGCTCGGTGCTGGCCGAAGTCGGCGTCGCGGTGGTCCTGCTGGCGGTGACCACCATCCTGACGTCGACCGAGCCCGGCCGTACCGAGGAGGAGGCGGCCCGTGCGTCGAACGCGGCCGCCGCTCCCGCGGCGAGCGGTCCCGTCAACCTCACGCTGCCGTTCGACACCGGCGGCAAGAACGGCAAGGGCACGGTCCGGATGGACATAGACCCGGGCCGTACCGGCACCAATGCGATCCACCTCTGGATCGAGGACGCCAACGGGAAGGCCATGGACGTCCCCGAGGTGAAACTCGCCCTCACCCTGAAGTCCAAGGACATCGGCCCCCTTCCCGTGGTTCCGGTCCGGCTGACCGAGGGGCACTGGACATCCACCGGCCTGCAGATCCCGATGGCGGGCGACTGGACCGTCGCGGCGACTGTGCGGACGTCGGACATCGACCAGACGACCGTCGACAAGAACGTGAAGATCGGCTGAGCAGGACCGTGAGCGCAAAAAGTTCGAACATCACAGGCAACGCAGGTAATGCGGGCAAAGCAGTTAGAACGGAGAAGGGAAGCGGCGGATCCGGGGGCGCCGGTCCACACCAGCCCGGCGCCCTCTCGCGGCGACGGCTGCTCGGCACCGCCGGAGCGGCCGGGGCCACCGGGCTGGTGCTCGGGGCGGCCGGAGGTGCGACCGGCTACGCCGCGACGCGGGACGACGCACCGACCGCGCTGACCTCCGTCGGCTCCTCCGAGGTGATGTTTCACGGGAAACATCAGCCGGGGATCACCACCCCGCTCCAGGCGAGCGGCCATCTCATCGCCTTCGACCTGGCCCCCGGCGCCGGCCGGAAGGAGGCGGCCGCCCTGATGCGCCGCTGGTCAGCCGCCGCACAGCGGCTGATGGCTGGCGAGCCCACCGCCGGTGGAGCGGCAGACGGCACGGGGCACGACACCGGCATCGCGCTGGATGCCGGGCCGTCCTCGCTGACCGTCACCTTCGGCTTCGGCGCCACCTTCTTCGAACGCACGGGCCTGGCCGACCGCCGTCCGCCGGGACTCGACCCGCTGCCGCCGTTCTCCGCCGACCACCTCGACAGCGCCCGCTCCGACGGCGACCTCTGGGTGCAGATCGGCGCCGACGACGCGCTCGTCGCGTTCCACGCACTGCGAGCCGTACAGAAGGAGGCCGCTTCGACGGCCACCGTGCGCTGGCAGATGAACGGCTTCAACCGCACACCCGGCGCCACCGCCAAGCCGATGACCGCCCGCAATCTGATGGGCCAGATCGACGGCACCGGCAACCCGAAACCGGCCGACAGCGACTTCGACCGGCGCGTCTTCGTCCCGTCCGGCGGCGGTGACGCGAAGCACGAATGGCTGGCCGGCGGCTCGTACGCGGTCGTCCGCCGGATCAGGATGCTGCTCGACGACTGGGAGAAGCTCCCGGTGGAACGTCAGGAACGCGTCATCGGCAGGCGCAAGGCGGACGGCGCCCCGCTGAGCGGCGGCACCGAGACCACCGCCATGGATCTCGACAAGGCGGGCCCCGACGGGAAACTCCTGATCCCCGACAACGCGCACGCCCGGATCTCCTCCCCCGAGCGCAACAGTGGCGCGGCCATGCTCCGCCGCCCGTTCTCGTACCACGACGGCATCGCCACGGACGGCACCCCGGACGCCGGGCTGCTGTTCATCTGCTGGCAGGCGGATCCGCTGCGGGGCTTCGTACCGGTACAGCGCAAACTCGACCGGGGAGACGCGCTCTCCCCCTTCCTGCGCCACGAGGCGAGCGGGCTGTTCGCGGTGCCGGGCGGGGCGGCGGCCGGGGAGTACGTGGGGCAGCGGCTGCTGGAGTCCTGAGCCGGAACGGCTCAACAGTCCTGGACTTTTGAGCCGTCACGGCGCATTAGGGTGACGGTATGTCCGCCACGCGCTACGCCTATCTCGGCCCAGAAGGCACCTTCACCGAGGTCGCCCTCCGTACGCTCCCGGAAGCCGCCACCCGCGAACTCGTCCCGATGGTCTCCGTGCCGGCGGCCCTGGACGCGGTGCGCAACGGCACGGCCGCCGCGGCACTCGTACCGATCGAGAACTCCGTCGAGGGCGGCATCACCACCACCCTCGACCAGCTCACCAGCGGTGAACCGCTGATGATCTACCGCGAGGTGCTGCTCTCCATCACCTTCGCGCTGCTCGTGCGCCCCGGCACCAAGCTGTCCGACGTCAAGACGGTCACCGCTCACCCGGCCGCGCAGCCGCAGGTCCGCAACTGGATGGCCGCCCATCTTCCGCAGGCCGTATGGGAGTCGGCGGCATCCAACGCGGACGGCGCCCGGCTCGTGCAGGAGGGCCGGTACGACGCCGCGTTCGCCGGCGAGTTCGCCGCGGCGACGTACGGGCTCGAACCGCTGGTGACCGAGATCCACGACGCGGAGAACGCCCAGACCCGTTTCGTTCTGGTGGGGCGCCCGGCCCGGCCGGCGGCGCCGACCGGCGCGGACAAGACGTCGGTGGTCATCTGGCTGGGCGACGACCATCCCGGTGCGCTGCTCGAACTGCTCCAGGAGTTCGCGGTGCGCGGGGTGAACCTGATGCTGATCCAGTCCCGGCCGACGGGTGCGGGGATCGGCAACTACTGCTTCGCGGTGGACGCCGAGGGCCATATCTCCGACCGCCGGGTGGGCGAGGCGTTGATGGGGCTGAAGCGGATCTGCCCGAACGTCCGCTTCCTCGGCTCGTATCCGCGGGCGGGTGTGACGCCTGCGGACGTGGGCCCGTTGCGGGCGGGCACGTCGGACGCGGAGTTCACGGTGGCCTCGGACTGGCTGGCCCGGAACCTGGACGGGCGGGCCTGACGGTCCCGCCGCTCACCGGCGCCCTCCGGCTGTCGTTCTCGGGGCGTCGGCAGCTGTCGTTCTCGGGGCGTCGGCGCTTTCGCGCACCCACGGTTCCGGTGAGATCAGCGGATTGTCATCATCGGAAAAGTTATCCACAGGCACGCGTCTCGACCTGGGGACAAGTCGACACCGCAATGCGACATGGTCGACAAATCTCCCCAGTCGCCCCAGACCCGTCCACAGACCGGCAGGACGGCCGGTGTCACCTCAATTCCATTGATCAACTCTTTAGGCGAGGAATTCCCACCCGAACGAGCGTGCAGGGCGGGTTTGAAGAGCGATTCCGCGAGCTCTCGCGCCACTTTCGGAATGATCTCTCCCGCGTCCACAGATCTTCTTCACAGCCTGTGGATAACTTTCTGGAGCTGTCCATCCCTGTGGACAAGCGAGGGTCAACTCCCCTTCCAGGCAAGGCCGGTACGTCAAGACTCATGAACCCTTCTGCCCCATTTAGGGGAATAGGGCCTTTTTATTGACGCTGCCGCTCACAGTCACTCACGCACGCGCGGTGGATTCCTCTCCAGCATTACCAATACCGGCAATTCGGGCAAAGTGACACGCTTGTCAATATCGGTTCGAGCTACGGAAGCCGACACCGGTAGCCTGGAGGGGTGATTGACCTTCGCCTGCTCCGTGAGGACCCCGACCGTGTTCGCGCCTCCCAGCGCGCCCGTGGAGAGGACGTCGCGCTCGTCGACGCCCTGCTCTCCGCCGACGAGCGGCGCCGGTCGTCCGGGGTTCGGTTCGACGAGCTCCGTTCCGAGCAGAAATCGCTCGGCAAGCTCATCCCCAAGGCCTCTCCGGAGGAGCGCGCCGAGCTCCTGAAGAAGGCCGAACAGCTCAAGGTCGACGTCAAGGCGGCCGACGCGGCGCAGGGCGAGGCCGACGAGGAGACCAAGAGCCTGCTGCTGCGGCTCGGCAACATCGTCCACGAGGACGTGCCGGTCGGCGGCGAGGAGGACTTCGTCGTCCTGGAGACGCACGGCACCATCCGCGACTTCGGTGCGGAGGGCTTCGAGCCCAAGGACCACCTGGAGCTGGGCGAGGCGCTCGGCGCGATCGACATGGAGCGCGGCGCCAAGGTGTCCGGCTCGCGCTTCTACTACCTGACGGGCGTCGGCGCGCTGCTGGAGCTCGCTCTCGTCAACGCGGCGATCGCCCAGGCCACCGAGGCCGGCTTCATCCCGATGCTCACGCCGGCGCTGGTCCGCCCGCGCGCCATGGAGGGCACCGGCTTCCTCGGCCAGGCCGCGGAGAACGTGTACCACCTGGAGAAGGACGACTACTACCTGGTCGGCACCTCCGAGGTACCGCTCGCGGCGTACCACATGGACGAGATCATCGACGCGGACAAGCTGCCGCTGCGCTACGCGGGCTTCTCGCCGTGCTTCCGCCGCGAGGCCGGTACGTACGGCAAGGACACCCGGGGCATCTTCCGGGTCCACCAGTTCGACAAGGTCGAGATGTTCTCGTACGTCGACCCGGCGGAGGCCCAGGCCGAGCACCAGCGGCTGCTGGACTGGGAGAAGCAGTGGCTCACCGCTCTCGGGCTGCCCTTCCAGGTGATCGATGTCGCCACCGGCGACCTGGGCTCCTCGGCCTCCAGGAAGTTCGACTGCGAGGCGTGGATCCCGACCCAGGGCAAGTACCGCGAGCTGACCTCCGCGTCCAACTGCGACGGTTTCCAGGCGCGCCGACTGTCCGTCAGGATGCGTGACAACCGCGACGGCAAGAAGGTGCTCCAGCCGCTGTCCACGCTGAACGGCACGCTCTGCGCCGTCCCGCGGACCATTGTGGCGATCCTGGAGAACCACCAGCTGGCCGACGGTTCGGTACGGGTTCCCGAGGTGCTCCGCCCGTACCTGGGCGGGCGCGAGGTCCTGGAGCCGGTCGCCAAGTGACCTTTCCCTACAAGCTCGTCGCGACCGACCTCGACGGCACGCTGCTGCGTGACGACGACACGGTCTCCGGGCGCACGCGCGAGGCACTGGCCGCGGTCACCGCGGCCGGTGCGGCGCACATCATCGTCACCGGCCGCGCCGTCCCCTGGACCCGGCACATCCTGGACGACCTGGGCTACGAGGGTCTGGCCGTCTGCGGTCAGGGCGCGCAGGTCTACCACGCGGGCGAGCACAAGCTGCTGACCTCGCTGACGCTGGACCGGCAGCTCGCCGGTCTCGCCCTGTCCAAGGTGGAAGCGGAGATCGGTCCGCTGGCGCTGGCGGCCAGCCGCGACGGGCTGGACGGCGAGGTGCTGGTCGGTCCGGGCTACCGCGTTCAGGAGGGCCCGCTGCCGGCCCACTACGTCCGGGACCCGGCCGAGATGTGGGCGGCCCCGCTCAACAAGGTCTACATACAGCACCCGGATCTGGACGACGACGCGCTGGCGAAGGCAGCGCGGGCGGCGGTCGGCAATCTGGTCGACGTGGTCATGGCAGGACCGGGGGTCGTGGAGATCCTGCCGCTCGGGCTCAGCAAGGCCACCGGCCTCTCACTGGCCGCGCGCCGCCTGGGTATGAAGGCGGCGGACACGATCGCCTTCGGTGACATGCCGAACGACATCCCGATGTTCGCGTGGTCGCGGCACGGTGTGGCGATGGCCAACGCGCACGAGGACCTGAAGACAGTGGCCCACGAGGTCACCACGTCGAACCAGGACGACGGGATCGCCGTGGTGCTGGAGCGACTGCTCCAGCAGCCTTAGGGGACCGGCTGCCTGACCGGCCGCTCGTCCTGGACCCGTGTGACGCGGAGGATGCGCGGATCGAACGCGCGCGGGGTTCGCACCCCGACGACGGCTTAGCAAGCCGCTGCCTTACCACTCGGCCAATCCTCCAGGGGAGGGCGGCCGCGCGCGATGCGCATGAACGGCCGCCCCGGCGTGCTGCTCGAAGCGGCCTGTACGGAGCAGTCGCTGACTACTCCGCGGCCCGCTCGGGCACGCCTCGCTGGGAGCTCGACGGACTCGCACTCTCGGTCATCGCCGCGCTCCTCTCCCGGTCTGCGGTGCCGTTCCCGGCGGGTGCCGTACCGCTTACTGTGCCGCGCACCCGATGTCCGGTGCCACTCATTTACGGGCGGTGACACCGGACATCAGGGCTTCCTCACAGCCCCTCGGAGCCTCTCGCGTTCTTCCGCAGTCCCTCGGAACTACTCAGGCAGTCCCTCGGAGCTGCTCAGCGGTTCCTGTTGCGGCGGCTGAGATCCTTCAGGTTCCGCGCGAGCTCGTCCATCCGCCCGTCCAGCCGGACGATGTCCTCCGACACTCCGCCCAGCCGCACGCTCAGGGCACCGATCACCTGCTGGGTGACCTCAAGCCTCCGGTCGAGGCTGTCGAGCCGGAGCGACATCCGGTTGAGGACCGGTCCCAGCTCCTGGAGGGCGGTGCCGACACCGGCCAGGCAGCTCTCGACCCGGGTGACGCGGTGTTCGAGCGAGGCGTATCCCGCCCGCAGGTCCTGCTCGGCGTCGAGGAGGTACGTACGGACGCAGCGCGCGATGTCGCTGTCGCGAAGAAGCATCGCGACGTTGAGGACGGTCCTGCGGGTGTAGAGGCGGAGCTGGGTCACCGCCTGTGGATAACTTTCCACCCCTTCACCACTCCATAGCGACAGCATGTCGCTATGGAAAGAGCGCAGCTCAGCGCCGCGCAGCACTCGCATGCCGTTCTGTACGAGCTCGTCGGAATGCCGGTCGGTGAGCCTCCTGACGACACTTGTGGATACTTCGAAGTACCGAGCCACGTCCTCGGTGCGGAGGTGAATTCCGTCCGGGAGCATGACAAGGCTCTTCACCTTGTCCAGAGCGTCGACCCGCCCCATCTGCTCGACGCGCAGCGCGCGCGATTCGAGCAGGGCGATTTCCGTGGGCATGAGCATGCCTTCCGATCGTGAGAGCTACGGGGACAGCCCTCTCCCCGGGCTTCAGGGGCGGAGGACGCTCACGGTTGCCACCTGCTCTACGGCCGACCCGATGGGTGTCGCCCTCAGGCGTGCCCCACCGGCATCGGCAATCCCCGAATTCACGAAAGCTCGACGTCTCAGATTCCAGTTGCCTCCACGCACCCGGAACAACGAACCGATATCCGTACAGTTACGCGTAATACTGTCCGACATGCGACAACCCCCGTCCATCGGACGGGGGTTGTCGCAATCACAGGATGTCCGTGCTCACTCCTCGCCGGCGAGCTTCAGGGTGCGCAGCTTCTGGCCCGCGTACCAGGTCGCCACCACGGTGACCGCGATCAGCAGTACGGTCGCGAGCGGCAGTCCGACGTCGGAGGAGATGGCGCCGCCCCCGCCGACCTTCTCCGCCAGCGCGAGGGACCACTGCTGGACGCTGAGCGTGCGTGCACCGGGGACCAGGCTACCGAAGAGGGCTTCCCAGACCAGGGCGTAGACGAGTCCGAGGACCACCGCGTGCCGGCTGACCGTGCCCAGCAGGAGGAACAGCGCGCTGTAGGCGATCGAGGCGACCAGGGCGGCGATCGTGTACGCCACCGCGATCTGCTGGCCGTTGCCGTTGAGGATCAGACCGGCGATCATGGTGGGCACCGCCGAGAAGACCATCGTCACGGCGATCGCCACGATCAGCTTGGTGAAGATGATCGTCGGCCGGGTCACCGGCTTGGCCAGCAGGTAGACGATCGAGCCGTCGTCGATCTCCGGCCCGATGGCTCCGGTTCCGGCGATCACGCCGATCAGCGGCACCATGGTGGCGATGGCGAAGCCGCCCAGCACATCCGAGGCGACCTGGTCATCGGCCCCCGCGAACATCCGGACCGCCACCGCGATGACCACCAGCAGTGCGGGCAGGATGAAGAGGATGGCGGCCCGGCGCCGGCCGAGCAGGGCCCGGTAGGTGAGCCGGGCGACTGTGGGGTCGTACATGACGTCACAGCTCCTTTCAGGCCACTACTCAGGCCGCTACGAGATAGGAAAAGACCGATTCGAGGGACTCGTCGGACGGCGAAACGGTCAAAAGGCGAATGCCCTGATCACGTGCGACCTTCGGCAGCAGCGTGGTGAAACGTCCGAAGTCGACCGCCTGGATGCGCAGGGCGTTCTCGCCCAGGTCCACCTCGATGCCCGCTGTCGACGGATCCGCGATGAGCGCGGCGGCGAGCGCGCGGTCGTCGCTGGACCGAACGAGATAGCGGTGCGGGCGGTCCGTCATCAGCCGGCGGATCTTCCGGAAGTCACCGGACGCGGCGTGCCGGCCGGCCACGATCACCTCGATGTGCGAAGCGAGTTGCTCGACCTCTTCGAGGATGTGGGAGGAGAAGAGGACCGTACGGCCCTCCGCCCCCATCCGTCGCAGCAGTTCCATCAGCTGCATCCGCTGGCGCGGGTCCATCCCGTTGAACGGCTCGTCGAGCAGCAGCACGGACGGGTCGTGAACCAGCGCGGAGGCCATCTTCACGCGCTGGCGCATGCCCTTGCTGTACGTCGAGATCTTGCGGTCCTGCGCGTACTCCATCTGGACCGTGGCCAGCGAGGCGGCCGCCTCCGCGTCGCCCAGACCGTGCAGTTCGGCATTGGCCACCACGAACTCGCGGCCGGTCAGGAAGTCGTACATGCCCTCCCGCTCGGGCACGATGCCGATGTCCCGGTAGACGGCCTCGTTGCGCCAGATCGCCTTTCCGTCGAGCGTGACGGTGCCCGTGGACGGGGCGAGGAATCCGGCCATCATGTTGATCAGCGTGGACTTGCCGGCGCCGTTGGGACCCAGCAGACCGGTGACCCCCGGCCCCACGGTCATGCTCACGTCGTTGACGGCGACCACGTTGCCGAACCAGCGGGAGGTGTGGTCGATCTCGATGGTGGTCACAGCCCGACCTTCCGGTAGCGGCGCATCAGTACGGCGTACGAGCCGGCGACGAGCGCGAGAACAACGATCAGATAGACCATTCCGGCACCGGCCCCCGGGCCTTCCCCTCCGGGGAAGGCGGAGTCGGCTCCGAGGAAGGCTGTCTGTACCCCGTCGATCAGCGTGATCGGCGAGAACAGCCCCAGCCACGGGACGGCTCCGGTGGACCCCGTCGACCAGGCGATGCCCTGGACGGTGGAGACCGCACCGTAGGAGATGGTGAGTACGGCGATCACCGCGGCGACGCCGAAACCCCGGCGCGGGGTGAGCGCGGCCATCACGAGGCCGAGACCGGCGAAGAGCACGGAGAGCAGCGCCACCGAGACCATCCCCTGGGCGAACCACTTGGTCTGGTCGCCGAAGTCGAACTTCCCCAGCAGAGCACCCGCGTAGAGGATCACGAGCGGCGCTCCGGTGAGGACGAAGAGCGCGGAAGCCATGGCGGCGAACTTCGCGATGACGTAGTCGCCCCGTTCGATCGGCCGGGAGAAGTACAGCGGCACGCTCTTGAAGCGAAGGTCCCTGGAGACCGACTGCGGTGCCTGCGAGGCCAGGAACAGCCCGATGACCGCCTGCAGGAAGATCGCGTAGGAGGTGTACTTGACCGGCAGCTTCGTCGAGTCGGGGATGTTGATGGCCACCGCCACGATGATCGCGGCAACCAGGCACATCACGCCGAACAGCAGCATGGGCAGCACCTTGGACTTGGCCGACCGGCCGAGCCCGAAGGAACCGCGCAGGGACTGCGAGTAGAGGGAGCGGCGCGCGTAGGCCCGGCCGAGGCGGGGGCCGTCGTAGGCGCGGTAGCCGATGTTGTGGATCCGGGAGGTCTCGCTCCCGATCGCGGCGCCGGTCTCAGTGCTCATCGCTACCGCTCCCCTTCTGCTGTACGGCTCCGGCGGCCACGGACGCGTGCTGCGCCAAGGCCTGCGCCGCCGAAGCCTCTTCGGTACGGAAGACCTCGGCGATGTGGTGGCGGCGCTGTTCCATCCGGACGAGGCCGAGGCCGAGGGCGGCGACGCTGTCGCGGACGGTGTCGTACGTCTCCTCGCCGGTCGCCTCGATCAGCAGGATGTGGCCAGCACCCGGCAGCCCCTCCGCGTCCAGCCCGTCGAGGCCCACCAGTTTGATCCCCGTGTCCGTGAGGGCCCGGCGCAGGGCGTCGGTGCCGTCGGGGTGGGTGTCGCTGTCGGTGACCTCGACCGCGAGGGTCGTGGTGGTCTGGGTGAAGTCGCTGGTGGAGCTGGAGCGCAGGAGTGCTCCGCCGTCGATGACGACGACGTGGTCGCAGGTGCGTTCCAGTTCGCCCAGGAGGTGCGAGGTGACCAGGACCGAGATGCCGAAGTCCGTGTGCACCCGCCGGATCAGGCCGAGCATCTCGTCGCGGCCGACCGGGTCCAGCCCGTTGGTCGGCTCGTCGAGGAGGACCAGCTGTGGGTCGTGGACCAGCGCCTGGGCCAGCTTCACCCGTTGCTTCATACCGGTCGAGTAGCCGCCGATGGGCCGGTAGCGCTCCTCGTACAGACCGACGTGGCGCAGGGTGTCCGCGGTGCGTTCGCGCGCCGCGGTGGGCGGCAGCCCGGACATCCGTGCCATGTGGACGACGAACTCGGTGGCCGAGACGTCGGGCGGCAGGCAGTCGTGCTCGGGCATGTACCCGACCCGTTCCCGGATGGCGGCGCCGCTGGTCGAGACATCGAGCCCGAGCACCGCGGCCCGGCCCTCGGTGGCGGGAGACAGACCCAGCAGGATCTTGATCAACGTGGACTTGCCGGCTCCGTTGGCGCCCACCAGCCCGGTCACACCGGGGCCGATGTCCAAGGAGAGCCGGTCAAGAGCGGTCACCCGTGGGAACCGCTTGCTCAGGCTTTCGGTCGCAATGACTGTCACATCAATGACGTTAGTGGCGCGGGCCACACCGGTCGTCAGACCTGGCGGCTGGATTCTCGTCAGACTCCAGATGTACGGACCCGTAGGGGGACCCCAGGAAGGAGGAGTCCACAGGTCCGGCGGATCTCTGGAGTTGTCCACGGCCCGGCGGATTCGTGGACTTGTCCACAGGTCCGGCGGACCTCTTGACGTAGCCGCCGGACATTGTCACATTCATCAGTGTCACGTTACGGGCACGTACCGCACACGGCAGGGAACGGACGGTGGCATGGCTTCGCGAGTGATCGGCCAACAGGCCCCGGAGCTCCAGGGGTTCAGAGACGTACAACGCCTCGCGTACGCCTGCGCGGAAGCGGTCGCCGCCCGCCTGCGGCCGGGGGTGACCGAGCGGGAGGCGGCCCGGATGCAGCGCGAGTGGCTGAGCCGGCGCGGGGTGCGGGACTGGTTCCATCTCCCCTTCGCCTGGTTCGGGGACCGCACGGCGTTCACCGGCTTCAAGGTGCCGCTGCAGTTCTTCCCGACCGACCGGCGGCTGGAGCCGGGGATGCCGTTCATACTCGACATGGCGCCTGTGTACAGAGGATTCACCGCTGACGTCGGCTACTCGGGCTGCCTGGGGCTGAACCCACTGCACGACAGGCTGCTCGCCGATCTGGAGACGCACCGCGAGCTGATCCTGCGCGAGGTGCGCGAGCACCGCCCGCTGCGCGAGATATACGAGGACGTCGACCGCCTGATGATCAGGCAGGGTTATGCCAACCGGCACCGCGCGTATCCGTTCGGCGTGATCGCCCACAAGGTCGACCGGGTCACCGAACGACGCTGGTCACCACGGGTGTTCGGATTCGGCAGCCAGTCCCTCAAGGGGCTGCTGAGTGACGCGGTCCACGGGCACCGGGAAGGCTGGTCGCCGCTCTGGAGTCCGTACCGTTTCTCCGGCCATCCGCCGCAGCCGGGACTGTGGGCGGTCGAGCCCCATCTCGGATTCCGGGGTACCGGCGCGAAGTTCGAGGAGATCCTGGTCGTCACGGACTCACGGGACCCCGAGCAGAGCGCCTTCTGGCTGGACGACGATCTGCCGCATGTGCGGCGCTGGGCCGAGGAGAGGGTGGCGGCATGAGTCTGCTGGATCTGCCGGGGGCGCGCGAGCGCCGGGTGGCCACGGGCGGTATCGAGCTGTGCGTCGTCGAGCTGGGCGAGGCGACGCGTCCGACGATCGTGCTCGTGCACGGCTACCCGGACAGCAAGGAGGTCTGGACGCAGGTCGCGCGGCAACTGGCCGAGCGGTGGCACGTCGTGCTGTACGACGTGCGCGGCCACGGCAGCTCGACGGCGCCCGTTCCGCTGCGCGGCGGCTTCACCCTGGAGAAGCTGACCGACGATTTCCTGGCCGTCGCCGACGCGGTGAGCCCGGACCGGCCGGTGCACGTGGTCGGGCACGACTGGGGTTCGGTCCAGTCCTGGGAGTTCGCGACGGTCAGCCGTACCGAGGGCCGGATCGCGTCCTTCACCTCGATGTCAGGACCCTCCCTGGACCACTTCGGGCACTGGATCAAGCAGCGGATGGCCCGGCCCACTCCCCGCCGGGTCGGCCAGTTGCTGGGCCAGGGCGCCAAGTCCTGGTACGTGTACATGCTGCACACCCCGGTCCTGCCGGAGCTCGCCTGGCGCGGGCCGCTCGGCAAACGGTGGCCCGGCATCCTGGAGCGGCTGGAGAAGGTGCCGCCGGGCGACTACCCGACGGCCTCCCTGCCCGACGACGCGGCGCACGGGGCCTGGCTCTACCGCGACAACGTCCGGGCCCGGCTGCGCAGGCCCCGCGCCGACGCCTACGCGCACGTGCCGGTCCAGCTGATCACCCCGACGGGTGACATCTTCCTCTCGGAGCAGCTCTACGACGGACTCGACGCATGGGTACCGCAGTTGACCCGCCGGTCGCTGCCGGCCAAGCACTGGGTGCCGCGCACCAGGCCGGACCAGCTGGCCTCCTGGATCAACGAGTTCGCCGCCGCCAACGAGTCCGCCTCGCAGGGCGGCATCCCGGTGCGGGACACCGCCCCGAAGGGTGCGCACGCGGAACGGTTCGGCGGGCAGCTCGTCCTGGTGACGGGCGCGGCCGGCGGGATCGGGCGGGCCACCGCGTTCGCCTTCGCGGAAGCCGGGGCCCGGGTGGTTGCCGTGGACCGGGACGCGGACGGGGCGGCCCGTACCGCAGAACTGGCCAGGCTGATCGGCGCCCCGGCCGCCTGGGCGGAAACCGTCGACGTCAGTGACGAGGCGGCCATGGAGAAGCTGGCAGAGAAGGTCGCCACCGAGTACGGGATCGTCGACGTGCTGGTCAACAACGCCGGGATCGGGCTGTCCGGCTCGTTCCTGGACACGACCGTCGAGGACTGGAAGCAGGTCCTGGACGTCAACCTCTGGGGTGTCATCCACGGCTGCCGGCTCTTCGGCAAACAGATGGCCGAGCGCGGACAGGGGGGCCATATCGTCAACACGGCCTCCGCGGCCGCATATCAGCCGTCACGCGCGCTCCCGGCGTACAGCACGTCGAAGGCCGCCGTTCTGATGCTCAGCGAATGCCTGCGCGCAGAGCTCGCCGAGAAGTCGATCGGGGTGAGCGCGGTCTGCCCCGGCATCGTGAACACGAACATCACCGCGACCACCCATTTCGCCGGGGCCGACGCGGCGGAGGAGCAGCGGCTGCGGAAGCGGACGAGCAAGCTGTACGGAGCCCGCAACTACCCGCCGGAGAAGGTCGCAGAGGCGGTCCTGCGGGCGGTCGTCCGCAACCAGGCCGTCGTACCGGTGACGCCGGAGTCGCACGCGGCCCGGTTCCTGTCCCGGCTCAGCCCCGGCGCCCTGCGCGGCATCGCCCGGCTGAAGCCGCCGCTGTGAGCGGCCCAGGACCGTCGGCCGGACGGGCGGCCGCGGAGTACCGGATCGAGGACCTGGCGCATGCCAGCGGTGCCACGGTCCGCACGATCCGTGCCTATCAGGACCGAGGGCTGCTGCCGACTCCGGAACGGCGGGGCCGGGCCAATGTGTACCGGGACACCCATCTCGCCCGGCTCCGGCAGATCGCCGGCCTGCTCGACCGCGGCTACACCCTGGCCAGCATCAAGGAGCTGCTGGAGGCGTGGGACACCGGGCGGGGTCTCGGAGGAGTGCTCGGGCTCGTCGCGGAGGTCCACGGGCCGTGGACCGATGAGCGGGCGGACCGGATCACGCGGGCCGAGCTGGATGTGAAGTTCGGCGGCGCCCAGGACGAACAGGCCGTCGCGGAGGCGGTGGACCTCGGGGTGCTGGAACGGATCCCCGGCCGCGACGACGAGTTCCTGGTGCCGAGCCCCCAGGAGCTGGCGGTAGCGGTGGAGTTGCATGCGGCGGGCGTTCCGCTCAGCGCGATCTCCGGCCATCTGAGGGAGCTTCGGGGCCAGGTCGAACAGATAGCCTCCCGCTTCCTGGAGTTCACGACGGAGCATGTCTTCGCCCGCTATCTCGGTCATCGGCCGCCGACCGACGCGGACGCCGCCGAGGCCGCGTCACTGGTGCGCAGGCTCCGCCCGCTGGCCCAGCAGACGGTGGACGCCGAACTCGCGCGGGCAATGCGGACGTTCGCCACCCGCCACCTGGAGCACCACCTCACCACCGAGGAGCCCTTCGCCTCGGGGGCCTGCGCGCATCCGCCAGTGCCGGTGGCTCTGCCACCCGAGACAATCACGGCCGTGGAGCGCCTCGTTGGTCGGCAACAGGCCGCCGCCTTCATCACCGCAGCCACCGAACGCGAGGTACAGACAAGGACATTGGATACACTTGCCTCATCTCACGCAAAAACAGAGAAAATTGGCCAAGTAAATTAAAAAGTACGCCACTTGTCCACAGAAACGCCAAATTACCTGTGGATAACCTGAGTTGGCTGTGGATCAAACCTGTGCACAAGAATTGCCGCTGTGGATCCGGAACGAAATCCGGATGCGCCGGAGAAGGCCCCGCGGGCACCCTGAACGGATGGACGAAAGACGCACCGTGAAGGTGTCGAAGTACCTCTCGAAGCATCTGCGGCATCAGCCGGAACGGATCGGACTCCAGCTCGACGCACACGGCTGGGTGGCCATCGACGACCTGCTACGGGCCACGGCCCGCCACCGCTTCCCGCTCACCCGGGCCGAGCTCGACCAGGTGGTCGCCTCGAACGACAAGCAGCGATTCGCCGTCGAGGGCGGCCGCATCCGGGCGAGCCAGGGGCACACCGTCGATGTGGACCTGGACCTGCCGCCGGCCGAGCCGCCCGCGTACCTCTACCACGGCACGGTCGGCCGGTTCCTGGACGCGATCCGGAGCGAGGGGCTGCGGCCGATGAACCGCACCCACGTACACCTCTCGCCGGACCGTGAGACGGCCACCCGCGTCGGAGCCCGGCGCGGCCGGCCCGTCGTGCTGTCCGTGGACACCGGCGCGATGCACCTGGCCGGCCACATTTTCCGCGTCAGCGCCAACGGGGTCTGGCTCACCGACGCGGTGCCCCCGGAGTTCCTGCGCCTGCCCGGCTGACGCAGAGCCTGGTCAGTCGCGTCGGATGTGTTCGAGTTCGACGTGCCGGTGGGTGAGGGGAAGCGAGGCCAGGGCGGCGATGAGCAGGATTCCGATGGTGGAGCCCACGAGGAGGGGCAGGCCGTCGCCGTCCCAGTGGACGGTTCCGCCTCCGGTGATCAGGTAGCTGGATTCGGCGAGGCGGCCGGAGACCACGGCTCCGACGAGGCCGACGGTGAGCGGGAGCAGAACCTGGATGCACTGGGCCGCGCGGACCGTCAGGGGGCGGGCACCGAGAAGATTGAGCGTGGCGAGCCGGCCGCGACGTTCCATGGCGCGGTCCGCTGCGGACACGGCGAAGGCGGCGACGCCGATGGCGAGGCCGAGGACCATGCCGGCTGCGAGGAGACTCTTGACGACGGTGATCTGCTGCAGTGACTCGATGTTGACGCCCACTGCCTCGATCTCCGCGGTGGGAGCGACGGCGCCGAGACCGTCCAGTGCCGTCCGCACGGTGTCCGGTGTGGAACTCGACATCAGGAGGAACTGTCCTGTCGCGGGCTGCTGTCCTGCCGGGAGCAAGGAGGGTGGGATGAGGACGTCCGCGCCGGCGAAGGCCGAGGGCTGACGCGCCCTGATGGCGAGGCTGTCGCGTGGCAGGGTGACGCGGAACAGCTCCGTCTTCGCCCCTTGCCCACTGTCCGTGCGCAGGAGGAACGGATAGGTACTACCGGGCCGGGCATCGAGGTCTTCGGCCATGTCGGAGTCGGTCAGGCGCTGGACCCTGCCGTCCACGCAGCCTCGGGGCGGCGCCGCGGTGAAGGCCGCGAGCTGGTCGCAGTCGGCGACCACGGCAGTGACGCGGGGAGTGGTGGAGCTTGCCTCCGCGATCCATGAGTCCATCGCGAGAGCCTGTGACCGGACGCCCTCGACCTGGCGCATGCGGGTGCGCTGCCCGTCACTCAGATCGCTGAAGGGGAGAACGTATTCCTGGGTGGGAGAGGTGGGCCGGCTGATGTGGGCGAGTTCGACAAGGACGCCCTGGGCGAGAGACCCGGCGTAGACAAGGAGGACGAGGCCGGTGACCACACGCAGTGAGCTGCCGGGTTCGACTTCGTTGCGGCGCATGGCGAGTGCCAGGGGGAGCGACTGAGTGGTGCCCGCGAGCCGACGGGCGAGCCAGGCGGTGACCGGCGCGAGTGCGAGAACGAGCCCGGCCCCCGTCAGCAGGACGGCGGCGGGTACGAGCACCGAGTTGGCCGGCCCGTCGGAGGTGTCCCGGCCGAGGGCTCCGAGGGCGCAGTAGCCACAGATGACGCCGAGCCCCGGCAGGAGCAGTAGCATCCCGTACTTCCTCGGGGCGCGGGGCTGGGAACCTCGGCGCACCTGCAGCGGGCGGAGCGCGGCCTCGCGGGCACGATGACGTCCGACGAACCAGGCCAGGCCGGGGCAGACGAGCAGACAGATGGCAAGGACGGTGGTGGAGGGCCGTCCGTCGGGCGGGTACCACTGAAGTCCCGGCAGGCCGACCTGCGCGAGAAGCTCGTTGGCCAGTGCGTACACACCAACGCCGAGGAGTGCGCCGAGAAGGGCGGCGGCCACCGTCTCCACGGCGTTGACCCGCAGGGTTCCTTTCACGCTCAGCCCGAGCAGACGCAGCGCGGCGAGCCGGCGTGCTCTGGCCTCGGCGGAAAGCCTGGCGCACACGGACAGGAAGACGGCCAGGGGCAGCAACACCAGGCAGCCCAGGGCGAAGCGGAGGATGTCGAGGGTAGAGGAGTCCACGGCGGGAGTCGGGGCCCAGGCGGAGCCGAAGCTCTCCAGCGGACGTGCGGAGGGAGGCAGTTGGCCGGGGGAGCGGCCGATGTAGGCGTACAGCTCGTCGGGGCCGGTGAGGCCTTCGGGCCCGATGGTGCCGGTGACCCGGCCGGGGAGGAGACCGGCGAGGCCGGGCTGTTGCGCCAGGGTCTCGCGCAGCCGCGGGGAGACGAGCACCTCGCCGGCCTTCGGCAGATGCTCGACGCCGGGCGGGCGGGAGGTGTTGCCGCCCGCCGGATGACTGAGAAAGACCCGGGTGAACGGTTGCGATCCGTAGGGGTCCTGGCGGGTCAGGAAGACGGTGTCCTCAGCGGACCGGGCATGCAGAACGCCGGTCACCGGCTGCGGTTCGCGGGCCGCGGCCCGGCTGTCGTGCGCCGACAGGATCGCGGGGATGGTCAGCACTGCGGCGAGGCAGGCGACGCCCATCGCGCAGCCGAGGGACATCAGGAGGAAACGGGCCTGCCCCGCGCGGCCGGTACCGCGCAGAAGCCGCAGCCCGATCAGGAACGTGGTCACGGAGCTTGCGGTCACGCCACTGCCCGCCTGGCCAGCGCCCCGTCGGCCATCGTGTAACGGCTGTCCGCACGGGCAGCCACTGAGCCATCATGCGTCACCATGATCACGGCAGTGCCCTGGGACCGCGCGAGGGCCAGGAACTCCTGCAGCACAGCGTCGGCGTTGGCGCTGTCGAGGGCACCCGTCGGTTCGTCCGCGAAGACCACGGCGGGCCGGTGGACGAGAGCCCTTGCCACCGCGACTCGCTGACTCTGGCCCCCGGAGATCTGCGACGTCCTGCGCTGCCGCAACCCGTCAAGACCCAGTCGACCGAGAATCTCGCCGGCCGCCTCATGCGCCTGCGCCTTGCACCGACCGGCCAGGCGCAGCGGCAGCGCCGCATTCTCCTCCACGGTCAACTCCGGTAGCAGCTCTCCGTACTGAAAAACGAACCCGAACCGCTCTCTGCGAACCGTACTCAGCTCATCGTCACCGAGCCCGTGGAACGGCACTCCCTCGAAGGAGACTTGACCGCGAGTCGGCGCCACGACCCCGGCCAGGCAGTAGAGCAGCGACGACTTTCCCGACCCACTGCTGCCCATGATCGCGCAGACCTCTCCGGGGCTCAGTGCGAAGTCCACTCCGCTCACGGCCCTTTGTGAGCCGTAGAGCAGCTCCACACCCGTCGCACGAAGGATGGCGTCCATGGTGAGCGGTACCTCTCTGTAACTCGACGGCCCCGTGCCCCTGAGACAGTGACGAGGCCCGGCAGGGTCCGGCCTCGCCACGCAGACCGGGCCGGTCGTTACCTCCTTCGCACGCCACCTCCAGCGGCAGCATCCCGACCAGATGTAACGGAGAGTAGTCGATGGGATCTCGCTGAGACCATGGATGGGGTCTTCATTCCCCCCATTCGGTGAACCTGGAGGAATCGGTGACGCGGCGCCGAGCCTGAAACCGAATCCGAAGCACCGTAGGCTCCGTGCCATGGACCTTCGCCTCAGCACCGTCATCCTGCCCATCGACCGGTGGCACGAGGGAGGGCGCGCGAAGTGGCGGGCGGCTGAGGAGCTCGGGTTCCACGCCGCCTACACCTACGACCACCTGTCCTGGCGCACCTTCCGGGACGGACCGTGGTTCGGAGCGCTGCCCACTCTGACCGCGGCGGCGACCGCCACCGAGCGTTTGCGCCTGGGCACCCTCGTGACATCGCCGAATTTCCGTCACCCGGTGACGCTCGCCAAGGAACTGATCGCCCTCGATGACGTCTCGGGCGGGCGGATCACCCTGGGAATCGGCGCCGGCGGCACCGGATTCGACGCGACGGCGCTCGGCCAGGAGCCGTGGACGCCGCGTGAGAGGGCCGACCGCTTCGGGGAGTTCGTGCCTCTGCTCGACCGGCTGCTGACCGAGGACTCCGTCTCCTGGGAAGGCGACCACTACACGGCGCACGAGGCCCGCACCATCCCGGGCTGCGTCCAGCGGCCCCGGCTGCCGTTCGCCGTGGCCGCCACCGGTCCGCGCGGGATGCGCCTCGCCGCACGGCACGGGCAGGCCTGGGTGACCACGGGGGATCCGAAGCTCTACGAGAGCGGCACGCCCGAGCAGTCGGTGCAGGCCGTGCGCGGACAGATCGACCGGCTCGCGGACGCGTGCGCCGGTATCGGCCGCGATGTGGACGAGCTCGACAAGATCATGCTCACCGGCTTCACCCCGGACCGCAGGAGTCCGCTTGAGTCCGTCGACGCGTTCGTCGACTTCGCCGGCCGTTATGCGGCCCTGGGGATCACCGAGATCGTGATTCACTGGCCCATCCCCGACTCGGACTTCGCCGCCGACCAGTCCGTCTTCGAGAAGATCGCCGTCGAGGCCGCCGCCCAGATCGGGTGAACGCCCTCCCCCTGCGAAGTCGCGCGCCGGACGTCGCTAGGCGCGGCTAGACATCACGCGGACCTGTCATCCACCGGTTCACGTCTCCGTACGGCGGGGCCTGTGCCGCGAAGTCGAAGGTCCCCTGGTCGAGCACCTCACGGGCTGCCCGGACGAATCCGCCCAGCGCAGCCCGGGACAGGGTCGAACCGAGGCTGATCCGGCGCACCCCGCAGTCGGCGAGCGCGGCCACGTCCAGTGCGGGCTGCTGGCTCCCCGCGAGGACGTTGACCGGCCGGCCGACCGAGGCGCACACGGTGCGCACCGCCTCGGCCGACGGCAGGCCGGGCGCGTACAGGACGTCGGCACCCGCCTCCTCGTACGCCTGCAGTCGGCGGACCGTGTCGTCGAGGTCGGGGCGCCCGTAGAGGAAGTTCTCGGCGCGTGCGGTGACGGTGAACGGGAAGGGCAGGGCGCGCGCCGCCTCCACCGCCGCCGTCACCCGGTCCACCGCCGCCGCGAGCGGACGGACCGGGTCATCGTGAAGCCCGGTGGCATCCTCGACCGAGCCGCCCACCAGCCCCGCCTCCGCCGCCGCGCGAATGGTCTCGGCAACGCCCTCCGGGGTCTGCGCGAAACCGCTCTCCAGGTCGGCGGAGACCGGCAGCGGCGTCGCGGCTGCGATCTCCGCGGCGTTCGCGAGCACCATGTCGCGGTCCAGCAGATTCGCGCCGTCCGGCAGACCGAGAGCGACGGCGAGACCGGCACTGGTCGTCGCGAGCGCCGAGAAGCCGAGCCCGGCCAGAATCCGGGCGGTGCCCGCGTTCCACGGGTTGGGGATCACGAAGGGTTCGGGCCCGTTGTGCAGTTCCCGGAACGCGGCGCCCCTGGACTGCAGCTCGCTCAAAGACAGTCGCATTCTTAACTCTCCCCATCAGGTCCTCGGAAGCAGGCACTCGGATCGTCCCGGCAGGATGTCCAGTCCGGCTGTCGCGACGCAAGGCGGAACCCTTGGCATATGCCAGAGGGATACCACCTGTTCAGGGGCGCACCCACTCAGATGTGCGCCCCTGCGCACGCCCGTGCGCCCTGGTACGCGAGAATGGAACGGTGACCTCAGCTACCGATCACCCTCTCCCCGCCGCTCCCCGGCTGATCGCCACCGATCTGGACGGCACCCTCCTGCGCGATGACAAGACCGTCTCTGACCGTACGGTCGCGGCGCTCGCCGCCGCCGAGGAGGCCGGGATCGAGGTCTTCTTCGTCACCGGCCGGCCGGCCCGCTGGATGGGTGTCGTCAGCGACCACGTCCACGGCCACGGACTGGCGATCTGCGCCAACGGCGCCGCAGTCGCGGACCTGCACGACGACGGCCGGCTGGTGAAGGTCCGCGCGCTGGAGCGAGAGGCCGCCCTCGACGTCGTGCACACGCTGCGCGCGGCCGCCCCCGGTACCTCCTTCGCCGTCGAGCTGACCACCGGTATCCACTACGAGCCGGCCTACCCGGCCTTCCACCTCGACCCCGGCGCCACCGTAGCCCTCGCGGAGAAGCTGCTCCGCGAGGAGCTGCCCGGCACCGGAGCCCCCGTGCTGAAGCTCCTCGCCCACCACGGCGAACTGGCCCCGGACGACTTCCTGGCCCTGGCCCGTACCGCTGCGGGCGACCGGGCCTCGTTCACCCGGTCCAGTCCGAGCGCCCTCCTGGAGGTCAGCGGACCCGGCGTCTCCAAGGCCAGCACGCTGGAGCTGTGCTGCGCCGAGCGTGGCGTCTCGCCCGCCGAGGTCGTCGCGTTCGGGGACATGCCCAACGACGTGGAGATGCTGAGCTGGGCCGGCACCTCCTACGCGATGGGCAACGCCCACCCGGCCGCGCTGGCGGCGGCCACCGGCCGTACGGTCACCAACAACGAGGACGGCGTCGCGGTCGTCATCGAGCGGATCATCGCCGAGCGGGCGCTGTCCCGCAGTGACCGCTGACCGAACGCGAACCCCCTTCACCGCAGCGAACCCGCCCGCACCGCGGGTACCACCGAACGAACGCGGACCGCCCGCACCCCGGTTCGCACCGGGCCGTCACAGGGGTGCCTGCCACACCACCGCCGTGCCGCCGCCGTCCTCCCCCATGCCGGGTCCGAAGCAGCTGGCCCCGCCCAGCGACTCCGCCCGGCGGGCCAGATTCCGCAGTCCGCTGCGCCGGCCGCCCGGCGGGATGCCCACGCCGTCGTCCGCGACCGTGAGCCGCACCGCGTCCCGTCCGTCGGGAAGCGTGGCGGTCGCGTCCACGACCACGTCGATCCGGGACGCCACGGCATGCCGGAAGGCGTTGGAGAGGGCCTCCCGCAACGCCGCGATCAGGTTTTTCCCGGCCAGCTCGCCGACCGCCGCGTCGACCGCACCGACGAAGTGGTGCGACGGCTTGAAGCCCAGGGGGACCGCCGCCATGTTGATCTCGCGCAGCACCCGGGTGCGCAGCCCCGACGGCGCCTCGGCCGGTTCCTGCTGCAGCGCGAAGATGGCGGTACGGATCTCCTGGATGGTCACGTCCAGCTCGTCGACCGCCCGGCCGACGCCGGTCTCTACCTCCGGCACGTCCGACCGGCGCTGAGCGCTCTCCAGCATCATCCCGGTGGCGAACAGCCGCTGAATGACCAGGTCGTGCAGATCGCGGGCGATCCGGTCGCGGTCCTCGTAGACCGCGAGCCGCTCCCGGTCCCGCTGCGCCTCCGCCATCATCAGCGCCAGCGCCGCCTGCGAGGCGAACTGGGCGGCGAGGGTCCGCTCCGTCTCCGTGAACGGCCGGCCGCCCCTGGCCCGCGGGGTGGCGAGCGCGCCGAGCACCCGGCCGCCGCTGTGCAACGGGAGCAGCATGCTCGGCCCGAACCGGTCCGCCAGCGTGGTGATCATGCGGGGGTCGGTGGCCGAGTCGTCCACGAAGACGGCCTCGCCGCCCAGCAGCATTCCCACCACCGGACTCTGCGCCGGGATGATCACCCCGAGCGCCCCGGTCGGCTCCGTCTCGGACACCGCGACGATCTCCAGTCCGCCGTCCTCCGCGGGCAGCAGCACGATCCCGGCGGCGGAGGCGGCGAGGTGGCGGGCCTGTTCGGCCACGACCGCGAGCGCGTCGTCGGCGTCCCCGCCGGAGAGCAGGGCGGTGGTCACGGCCACCGAGCCGTCGATCCACCGCTCCCGCTGCCGGGCGGCCTCGTACAGCCGGGCGTTGCCGATGGCGATGCCCGCCTCGGTGGCCAGCACCCGCACCATGTGCAGGTCGTAGTCGGTGAACTCGCCCCCGCCGTCCTTCCCGGCCAGATAGAGATTGCCGAAGATCTCGCCCTGCACCCGGATCGGTACGCCGAGGAACGTCCGCATCGGGGGGTGGCCCGGCGGGAATCCGGCGAACCGCGGATCGGCCGTCAGATCCGCGAGCCGCACGGGCCGGGGGTCGTGGATCAGTGCGCCGAGCAGGCCCCGGTGTCCGTCCGGCCGGTGTCCGATCTCGCGCGCCACCGGCTCCGGGACTCCATAGGTGACGAAGTCCGAGAGGCCCCTGCCCTCTTCGTCCACGACGCCGATGGCCGCGTAGCGGGCGTGGGCCAGTTCGGCCGCCGTCTCGCAGATCCGGTCGAGGGTGGTGTGCAGTTCGAGCCCTGTGCCGACGGAACGCATGGCTTCCAGCAGCTGCGGTACGCGGGCGGTGAGTTCGGTGGACAGACCCCGCAGACTGCGGGTCGCCTCCGTCGCGGCTTCGAGCGGCCCCTCCGGGCGCACAGTGTCCTCGGGGTACTCCCGCTGCCCCTGGTGCTCCCCGTGCTCCCGGTGCTCCCCGTGCTCCCGGCACTCCCGGTGCTTCGAATCCTTCGAGTCCCTCGGACCCTGCTCTGACATACCCAGAGCGTAGTTAGTCCCTTTTGTTGGGGAAAGTCGAAGCCCGGCGGGGACCCCTCAGACCCGCACGCCCGGCGACGCCCCCGCCGGCTCCCGTACGTCCCGTACGGTCGCGCGCTCGCGCGCCAGCATCCGGCTCAGCGGACCGTCCACCGCCACGAGAGCCGCGTACGGGCCACGCTGCACCACCGCTCCCGCGTCCAGGACCACCACCTCGTCGACGGCGTCCAAGCCTTCGAGCCGGTGGGTGATCAGCACCGTCGTGCGTCCCCGGGTGGCCGCCAGCAGGTCGGCCGTCAGGGCGTCGGCGGTCGGCAGGTCGAGGTGCTCCGCGGGCTCGTCCAGAACGAGCACGGGGAAGTCCGCCAGCAGCGCTCGGGCCAGCGCGAGCCGCTGGCGCTGGCCTCCGGAGAGGCGGGCGCCGTGCTCACCGACCAGGGTGTCCAGCCCGTCCGGCAGCGCCTCGGCCCAGTCGAGCAGCCGGGCCCGTGCGAGGGCGTCGCGCAGCTCCGCGTCGGTCGCTCCGGTACGGGCGAGACGCAGGTTCTCCCGGATGGAGCTGTCGAAGATGTGAGCGTCCTGCGCGCACAGCCCGACGAAACGCCTCACCGTGTCCCCGTCCAGCGCGGACGCCTCCACACCGCCGATCCGGTACGCCCCCGCCCGCGCGTCCAGGAAGCGGAGCAGGACCTGGGCGAGCGTGGTCTTCCCGGAACCCGAGGGACCCACGACCGCGATGCGCTTGCCGGCCTCCAGCGTGAGGTCCACGCGGTCCAGGGCGTCGTGCTCCGCTCCCGCGTACCGGGCAGAGAGCCCCCGTACCTCCAGCGGGAAGGGCGACGCGGGCGCCTCGGCGGGTGCGGCGGGTTCGCGTACCGGCACCGGGGCGTCGAGCACCTCGTACACCCGCTCCGCGCTGCGCTTGACCCGTTGCCGGTACTGGACGGCGAGCGGGAGACCGGTGACGGCCTCGAAGGCGGCCAGCGGGGTGAGGACGACGACGGCGAGCTCCACCCCGGCCAGCCGCCCGTCGGCCACGGCGGGGAGGGCGACGAGTGCGGCGGCGACCACGGTGAGGCCGCCGATCAGCGCGGTGAGCCCGCCGCCGAGCGCGGTGGCGGTCGCCGCCCGGGAAGCGATCCGGGTGAGGACGCCGTCGGCCTCCCGGGTCCTGGCCGAGCGGCCGGGCAGCGCACCCGCGACGGTCAGTTCGGCCGGCCCGCCGAGCAGGTCGGTGATCCGGGTCGCCAGATCGGCGCGGGCGGGCGCCAGCCTGCGCTCGGTGCGCCGGGCGCAGGCGCCGCTGACGAGCGGGACCCCGACCCCGGCGAGCAGCAGTCCGGCGGCGAGCACGACGCCCGCCTCCGGCAGCAGCCAGCCGGTGAACCCGGCGGCTGCCGCGCCGACGAGGAGCGCGGTTCCGGCGGGCAGCAGCCAGCGCAGCCAGTAGTCCTGAAGGGCGTCCACGTCGGCGACGAGCCGGGAAAGCAGATCCCCGCGCCGGGTCCGGCGCAGTCCTGCGGGCGCGATGCGCTCCAGACCCCGGTAGACATCGACGCGCAGCGCGGCGAGCATCCTGAGCACCGCGTCGTGCGAGACGAGGCGTTCGGCGTAGCGGAAGACCGCCCGTCCGATGCCGAAGGCGCGGGTCGCCGTCACCGCGACCATCAGGTAGAGCACCGGGGGCTGTTCCGAGGCGCGGGAGATCAGCCAGCCGGAGACGGCCATGAGGCCGACCGCGGAGCCCAGCGCGAGACTGCCCAGCAGCAGGGCGAGCGCGAGCCGGCCGTGCTGTGCACCGGCGGCCTCCCTGACCCGGGCCAGCACATGTCCGGTCCGGGCCGCGGTGTCCCGCAACACCTCGGGCTCCCGCGCCGCCTCGCCGCCGATGAGGTCGTCAGGGGCACCGGCCGGACGCGGCACCACGGCGGCGACAGCGGACCCGGCCGGTCCGGCCGTCGCGCCCGGCTCCAGCGTCACCACCCGGTCGGCGACCGAGAGGAGCGCCGGCCGGTGCACCACCAGCAGCACGGTCCGGCCGGCCGCCAGTCGGCGTACCGCCTCGACGATGCCCGCCTCCGTCTCCCCGTCCAGGCTCGCGGTCGGCTCGTCGAGCAGCAGCACCGGCCGGTCGGCGAGGAACGCGCGGGCGAGCGCGAGACGCTGCCGCTGTCCTGCGGAGAGGCCCGCGCCGTCCTCACCGAGGAGGGTCGCGGCGCCGTCCGGCAGGGCCGCCACGAAGTCGTACGCCCCGGCGTCGCGCAGCGCGTCCGTCACCGCGCTGTCGTCCGCCTCCGGCCGGGCCAGCCGTACGTTCTCCGCGATCGTGCCGGCGAAGAGGTGCGGGCGCTGCGGGACCCAGGCGATCCGCTCCCGCCAGCGTTCGGGGGAGAGGTCCGCCAGGTCGGTTCCGCCGACCCGCACCCGCCCCTCGTCGGGTGCGGCGAATCCCAGGACCACGTTCAGCAAGGTGGACTTGCCCACGCCGCTCGGGCCGACCAGGGCGACGGTCTCCCCCTCCTCCACCACCAGCGAGGCCCCGGCGAGCGAGGGCTCGGTACGCCCCCCGTGCCGGACGGTCACCCCGTCCAGCTCCAGCCGCAGCGACTTCGGGACCTCCCGCGTACCGCCCGCACGCGGCTCGGTCTCCAGGACCGAGAAGATCTCCTCCGCGGCCGAGAGGCCCTCGGCGGCGGCGTGGTACTGCGCCCCGACCTGCCGGAGCGGCAGATAGGCCTCCGGCGCGAGGATCAGCACCACCAGGCCGGTGTAGAGGTCGAGTTCGCCGTGGACCAGCCGCATGCCGATGGTGACGGCGACGAGGGCCACCGAGAGCGTCGCCAGCAGCTCCAGCGCGAAGGACGACAGGAAGGCGATCCGCAGCGTGCGCACGGTCGCCAGCCGGTACTGCGAGGTGATGGTGCGGATGGACTCGGCCTGCGCCTTGGCCCGGCCGAAGACCTTCAGCGTCGGCAGCCCGGCGACCACGTCGAGGAAGTGGCCGGAGAGCCGCGAGAGCAGCCGCCACTGGCGGTCCATCCGCGACTGGGTCGCCCAGCCGATCAGGATCATGAAGAGCGGGATGAGAGGCAGGGTGACGACGATGATCGCCGCCGAGATCCAGTCCTCCGTGACCACCCTGGCGAGCACCGCAACCGGCACCACCACGGCGAGCCCGAGCTGCGGCAGATACCGGGCGAAGTAGTCGTCCAGCGCATCGATGCCCCGGGTGGCGAGCGTCACCAGTGAGCCGGTGCGCTGGCCGCTCAGCCATTCCGGGCCCAGCGCGGCCGCCCGGTCGAGCAGCCGGCCGCGCAGCTCCGACTTGACGGCCGCTCCGGCCCGGTGGGCGGCCAGTTCGGTGAGCCAGGCGACCAGGGCCCGGCCGAGCGCGACCGCCGCGAGCAGCAGGAGCGGTGTACGCAGTCCGGACCCGGTGAGCCCGTCCTCGAAACCGCCCACCACCACTTCGGCGACGAGCATGGCCTGGGCGATGACCAGCGCCGCTCCGGCCAGTCCGAGTACCACCACAGCCACCAGGAAGAGGCGGGTGGCACGAGCGTGGCGGAGCAGACGCGGGTCGATCGGTTTCACGTGAAACACCCCATGGAACTCGGCTCGGTCAGGAAGGCATTCACCGCGTCGCATGCACCACGCTCAACGCGCACAGCGATGTGGTGCGTTCAGTGCGCGTCAGCGATGTGGTGCGTACCGATCCGCTTGCGGAACACCCAGTAGGTCCACCCCTGGTACAGCAGCACCACAGGAGTGGCGATCCCCGCGCACCAGGTCATGATCTTCAGCGTGTACGGGGTGGACGAGGCATTGGTGACCGTGAGGCTCCAGGCATCGTTCAGCGAGGACGGCATGACGTTCGGGAAGAGCGTCAGGAAGAGCATCGCGACCGCGGCCGTGACGGTCACACCGGAGAGGGCGAAGGACCACCCCTCGCGGCCCGCCGCGACGGCGCCGATCGCCCCGACCAGGGAGACCACGGCGATGATCATCGCGATCAGGCTCCAGCCGTCGCCGTTGTCGGCCTGGGTCCAGATCAGGAAGCCCAGAGCCAGCACCGCGGTGACCGCACCCAGTTTCAGGGCCAGCGAGCGAGCCCTGACCCGGATGTCGCCGACCGTCTTGAGCCCCGCGAACACCGTCCCGTGGAAGGTGAAGAGGGAGAGCGTGACCAGCCCGCCGAGGATCGAGTACGGATTGAGCAGGTCCCAGAAGTTGCCCACGTACTCCATGTCCGCGTCGACCTTCACGCCGCGCACGATGTTCCCGAAGGCCACACCCCAGAGCAGGGCGGGGATCAGCGAGGTCCAGAAGATCGCGTTCTCCCAGTTGTTCTGCCACTTCTCCTCGGGCCGCTTCGCCCGGTACTCGAAGGCGACACCGCGCACGATCAGGCAGAGCAGGATGATCAGCAGCGGCAGGTAGAACCCGGAGAACAGCGTGGCGTACCACTCGGGGAACGCGGCGAAGGTCGCTCCGCCCGCACTGAGCAGCCAGACCTCATTGCCGTCCCAGACGGGCCCGATCGTGTTGATCAGGACCCGTCGTTCCTTGCGGTCGCGGGCCAGCAGCTTGGTGAGCACACCGATCCCGAAGTCGAATCCCTCCAGGAAGAAGTAGCCGGTCCAGAGGACGGCGATGAGCACGAACCAGACGTCGTGGAGTTCCATCTCTCGGCTCCTGCGCTCTCAGTAGGAGAAGGCCATGGGCCGGTCGGCGTCGTCATGGTCGCCGCCGATCCTGGTGGGTGGGTTGAGGTCGTCGTCCGTGAGCTCCGGGGGCCCGGCCTTGATGTACTTCACGAGCAGCTTGACCTCGACCACGGCGAGTGCCGCGTAGAGCAGGGTGAAGAGGATCATCGAGGTGAGCACCTCGCCCTGCGAGACTCCGGGGGAAACCGCGTTGCGGGTCTGGAACACGCCGTAGACGACCCAGGGCTGACGGCCCATCTCGGTGAAGATCCAGCCCCAGGAGTTGGCGATCAGCGGGAAGAGCAGGGTCCACAGGGCGACGATCCAGTAGCACTTGGCGAGCTTGGGGCTCAGCGCCTTGTTCCTGAACAGGACCAGATGCGGCACTTCGTCCTCACCGGTCCGCATCCCCGGTGGCAGCATGAACTTCTTCCGGGTCAGCCACAGTCCCAGGATGCCGAGGGCGAAGGACGCCATCCCGAAGCCGATCATCCAGCGGAAGCTCCAGAAGGCGACCGGGATGTTGGGCCGGTAGTCGCCGGGCCCGTACTTCTCCTGCTCCGCCTTGTTGATGTCGTTGATGCCGGGGACGTAGGAGTTGAAGTTGTCGTCGGCGAGGAAGGACAGTATTCCGGGGATCGAGATCTCGACGGAGTTGTGGCCCTTGCTGACATCTCCGTACGCGAAGATCGAGAAGGGCGCGGAGTTCTGGCCGTCCCACAGTGCCTCGGCTGCCGCCATCTTCATCGGCTGCTGCTTGAACATCACCTTGCCCAGTTGGTCACCGCTGACGGCGGTGAGCAGGCCGGCGATCACCACGGTGATCAGCCCCAGCCGCAACGAGGTCCGCATCACCGGGATGTGCTTCTTGCGGGCCAGGTGGAAGGCGGCGATGCCGACCATGAACGCGCCGCCGACCAGGAAGGCCGCCGTGATGGTGTGGAAGAACTGGGCGAGCGCGGTGTTCTGCGTGAGCACGTGCCAGAAGTCGGTGAGCTCGGCCCGTCCGCGTTCCTTGTTGATGCGGTAGCCGACCGGGTGCTGCATCCAGGAGTTGGCCGCCAGGATGAAGTACGCGGAGAGGATGGTGCCGATCGAGACCATCCAGATGCAGGCGAGGTGGATCTTCTTCGGCAGCTTGTCCCAGCCGAAGATCCACAGACCGATGAAGGTCGACTCGAAGAAGAACGCGATCAGCGCCTCGAACGCCAGCGGGGCTCCGAAGATGTCCCCGACGAACCGCGAGTAGTCCGACCAGTTCATCCCGAACTGGAACTCCTGGACGATGCCGGTGACGACGCCCATGGCGATGTTGATCAGGAAGAGCTTCCCCCAGAACTTCGTGGCCCTGAGGTACTTCTCGTTGTTCGTCCGCACCCAGGCGGTCTGCAGGCCCGCGGTGAGCGCGGCGAGCGAGATCGTCAGGGGAACGAAGAGGAAGTGGTAGACGGTGGTCGTTCCGAACTGCCATCGCGCCAGGGTCTCCGGCGCCAGAGCTAGCTCCACGTCGTCTTCTCCTTACGTCGCCGTGGTGTCACCGGCATTTTGTCCCTTGAATCCGACTGATCATGGGAGAAACCAGGACACGCTTGTGAACGCGTTCACATTCACAAGCAATTATGGCGCACAGACTTTCGGGATCTTCGGCGGGGTACCCCCTTCGGGAGGCAGCGGCCATTTCCCTCGAAACGGACACGTCCGCGCCAGGCCGGCAAAGCGGCGTCCGGCAGGGAGACGCGAACGGGCCCCGCACCTCGCGCACGGGATCGCGCGAGATACGGGGCCCGACGGGCTCGTTTCCGGGGCTGGGCTTCCCGGGGCTACAGCTCCTTGCGGTACGACTCCGCGACCCTCAGGAACAGGTCGTTCGCCTCGTCCTCACCGATCGTGACCCGCACGCCCTCGCCCGCGAACGGCCGGACCACCACACCGGCCTTCTCGCAGACCGCGGCGAAGTCGACGGTGCGGTCCCCCAGCCGCAGCCAGACGAAGTTCGCCTGGGACTCCGGCACCGTCCACCCCTGCCCCACCAGCGCCTTGTGCACCCGCTCCCGCTCGCACACCAAAGACCCCACCCGGCCCAGGAGTTCGTCCTCGGCACGCAGCGAGGCCACCGCCGCGTCCTGGGCGAGCTGGCTCACGCCGAACGGCACCGCCGTCTTGCGCAGCGCGGCCGCCACCGGCTCGTGGGCCACCGCGAAGCCGACCCGCAGCCCCGCCAGCCCGTAGGCCTTGGAGAACGTCCGCAGCACCGCCACATTGGGCCGGTCCCGGTAGATCTCGATGCCGTCCGGCACGTCCGCGTCGCGGATGAACTCCTTGTACGCCTCGTCCAGCACCACGAGCACATCGCCCGGCACCCGGTCCAGGAAGCGCTCCAGCTCTGCCCTGCGCACCACGGTGCCGGTCGGGTTGTTCGGATTGCAGACGAGGATCATCCGGGTCCGGTCCGTGATCGCGTCCGCCATTGCGTCCAGATCGTGCACCTCGCCGCTGGTCAGCGGCACCTTCACCGACGTCGCGCCGCTGACCTGGGTGATGATCGGGTACGCCTCGAAGGAGCGCCAGGCGTAGATGACCTCGTCACCCGGCCCCGAGGTCGCCTGGAGCAGCTGCTGCGCCACACCGACCGAGCCGGTGCCGGTGGCCAGGTGCGAGACCGGCACACCGAAACGGTCGGACAGCTCGTTCATCAGGCCGGTGCAGGCCAGGTCCGGGTAGCGGTTGAGGTGCGCGGCCGCGGCCATCGCGGACTCCATCACCCCCGGCAGCGGCGGATACGGGTTCTCGTTGGAGGACAGCTTGAACGCGGCCGGTCCGTCCGCCGCGGCCGGCTTGCCCGGCACATAGGCGGGAACGCCGTCCAGCTCGGCACGCAACTTGGGGCTCGTCTCGCTCACCGCGGGTCCTCCTCGACCGTCCGTACACATCAATACTGCTCACCTTATGAGGATTGGGCGCCGCTGCGAATGGCGGGACCGGGGATTCGTCCGGTGGGCCCCGGAATGAGGGGGAGCGCTCCGCCCCCTGGCGCGCGCCGGTGGCTCACTCCGTGGCGCGCGTCCCCCGAAGAGGTGAGTTGAGACCTCTTCGAGACATCGCACCTACGACAGGCCCATCCGGTCCGACACCCGACACATGATGGTCCCGGCCCACAACCCCCTTTATTAACAAGGGCATTGGCATTAAATGATCATGCAGAAACGTGCCTGTCAACGCGTGCATATGCGATCGGACCAACTGCCCGTGCGAGCCCTACTATCGGCTCGCCATGACAGCAGCAGGGAAGCACCAGGTGAGCCGGACGGAGACCCCCCGGCGCGGCGGCAGGCGGGGCCGAGCAGGAATCCGGGATGTGGCCGCCGCCGCCGGAGTCTCCATCACGACCGTCTCCGACGCGCTCAACGGCAAGGGCAGGCTCCCGGACGCCACCCGCCGCCATGTCCGCGAGGTCGCTGAGCGCCTGGGCTACCGCCCTTCCGCCGCGGCCCGAACCCTCCGTACCGGCAAGTCCGGCCTGATCGGCCTGACCGTGACGACCTACGGGGACGAACCCTTCACCTTCACCGAATTCGCGTACTTCGCGGAGATGGCCAGAGCGGCCACCTCCGCCGCGCTGGCCCGCGGCTACGCCCTCGTCATCCTGCCCGCCACCTCACGCCACGACGTCTGGTCGAACGTAGCCCTCGACGGCACCGTCGTCATCGACCCCTCCGACCAGGACCCGGTCGTCACCGAACTCGTCCGCCAGGGGCTGCCCGTCGTCTCCGACGGCAGACCGGCCGGGACCCTCCCGGTCACCGCCTGGGTGGACAACGACCACAGGGCCGCCGTGCTCGACCTCCTCGACCATCTCGCCGCCGCCGGAGCCCGCCGGATCGGGCTGCTCACCGGCACCACCACGGACACGTACACCCGGCTGTCCACCACCGCGTACCTCCACTGGTGCGAGCGGGTCGGCCAGGACCCGGTGTACGAGTCCTACCCCGCCCACGACCCGTGCGCGGGCGCGGTGGCCGCCGACCGACTGCTGGCCCGTCCGGACCGCCCTGACGCCGTCTACGGGCTCTTCGACCCCAACGGCACCGATCTGCTCGCGGCGGCCCGCCGGTACGGTCTGCGCGTCCCTGAGGACCTGCTGCTGGTCTGCTGCAGCGAGTCCACCGTCTACGCGACGACCGAACCACCCATCACCACCCTCTCGCTCAAACCGCGCAGGATCGGTACGGCGGTCGTGCAGTTGCTCATCGACGCCATCGAAGGCGTCGAGCACGACGGCCCGGTGGAGCAGGTGATACCGACGGAACTCATCGTCCGGACCTCCTCCCAACGCCGTCCGCCCCGCACCACGGTCAGCGCGCCGCGCTCTCCGGCAGGGGATTGATCAGACCAATTGGGATCAATCGACCGACGAACCCGGCGTGCGTTCGGATTCACCACCCCTGGTGCGTCACAGAGCACGATTCGCATTCCTATGATGGGCGGACGACACCGCGGACTGCCCCGACCAGCAGGGCCCGTCAGGTGTACGGCGGCGCGACGGTGGTGGAGGGGTCGATGACACAGGGGGCCGGTCAGGAACCCGCGGTGCGGACGGCGACGTTGCGCGACTTCCGCGTACCGCCCTATGCGCAGTCCCCGGCACCGCCGGCGTCTCCGCACCCGGGCAACGCCTTCCCGGAGGGCGAGGCGCCGGAGGGGTACACCCCCACCGCGCGTGACCTTCCGGTGATCACCCGCGAGGCCACCGTCCAGGTGCGGGCCGTTCCCGAACCGCGGCCCGCCCAGGATCCGGAGCTCGGCCCGCTGTACGTGGTCGGTGACGTCCACGGCTATCTGGACGAGCTGCACGCCGCCCTCACCGAACAGGGCCTGATCGACGGTGACGGCAACTGGTCCGCGGGCAACGCACGGCTCTGGTTCCTCGGTGACTTCACCGACCGGGGGCCCGACGGCATCGGCGTCATCGACCTCGTGATGCGGCTGTCCGCGGAGGCAGCGGCCGCCGGCGGCTACTGCAAGGCCCTGATGGGCAACCACGAGCTGCTGCTCCTCGGCGCCAAGCGGTTCGCCGACACCCCGGTGAACTCGGGCGCGGGCACCGCCACCTTCCAGGCCGCCTGGCTGCTCAACGGCGGCCAGAAGAGCGACATGGAGCGGCTCCAGGACGTCCACCTCCAGTGGATGTCCCGGCTCGACGCGGTCGTCGAGGAGGACGGGCATCTGCTGATGCACTCGGACACCACGGCCTACCTCGACTACGGCTCCACCATCGAGGACGTCAACGACACGGTGCACGCCATCCTGACGCGGAACGACGCCGACGAGTGCTGGGACCTCTTCCGCAAGCTCACCAAGCGCTTCGCCTTCCGCGACGAATCGGGACCGCAGGCCGTGCAGCAGCTGATGGCGGCCTACGGCGGCCGACGCGTCGTCCATGGCCACAGCCCCATTCCGTATCTGCTCGGCGAGGTCGGTTCCGAGGACGGCGAGGACAGTGCCGGACCGCTGGTGGACGGCCCGCACGTGTACGCGGACGGGCTCGCCATCGCCATGGACGGCGGAGTGACCATGGCCGGAAAGCTACTGGTCGTCCAACTCCCCCTGCATGACTGACGCTCTTCGGGGAAGACGCATCAACGACCTGACCGTGCCGACCACTGGGCCTATTTCCGGAAACCCCCTGTCACCCTGTGCCGTGGGCGCTCTACCATCGGCGTACCAGTAGCAGGCTCTCCTCCGTTTCCGCCCGACTGCCCGGTTGAATCGGGCACACAGGCCCTACGGAGCATCGGGGGATGCACATGAACAGCGCTCCGCACCTGCTGACCGAGGACCGCCCCGAGTACGAGCGGATCCTCGACGACGCGCTGCGTCACGCCCATGAACGACCAGATCTGGCCGCAGTCGGCGAACGGCTCAACCCGGTCCAGCTGCGCACCATGGCGATGGCCGCCACCGCCCTGATAACCGCCACGGCCGCTACCGAGTACGAGCACTACGTGAAGGCCCGCGAGGAACTGCGGGCCGCCACGGCCGGCGCCGACCAGGACGCCGCCGGACTCATCGGCGCCGACGGTCCAGGCGGCTCTGGGGCCGGACTGGGAGCTGTCGTCACCGTGCTGGCCCCGGTGCTGGCGGGCACGGCCGCGGTGATCTTCCTGCTGGTCGGCTACATCCTGAAGATGCTCAGCTCGCCGCCGTCCTTCGCGGGGACCATGGTGAGCGTCGGCTGGGTCTTCGTGGCGCTCACCGCGGCCGCCATCCTGATCGCCGCCGCCGGCCTCCTCATCGCCGCGCTGCGCAACGGCTCCACCTCGCTGGCCGCAGAAGATCCCGGCGAGGAACTGCCCGAGGACGTGGCGCGGGCCAGAGAGGCGTGGCGGCACGCGCTGCTGGAACGGGGCATCCTGCCGTTCCTGCGGGACGCGCTGGCCGACCCGGGCGCCGCTCCCGCGGCCCGTACCCCCTATCCCTCGGCCAACCGCATCCCGAAGATCGGCTACAGCAGGCCGGACTTCTCCAGCCCGGACGACGGCCCGGCGGCCGCGCCCCGGCCGACCTTCACCAGCCCGGACTTCACCAGCCCCGACTTCGGCGGTCCGGAACACGAGATGGACTGACCGGGGCCAGGGGGAGGGGAGCGCGGGCGCGTCGTACCGGTCGGTGCGAGCCTGCCGGTACGACGCGCGCCGCCCTCAGTCCGCGATCGGCAGGTAGACCCGGTTGCCCGCAGCCGCGAACTCCTTGGACTTCTCCGCCATGCCCGCCTCGATCTCCGCCTGCGAACCGCCGTGCTCACGCCGGATGTCGTGCGAGATCTTCATCGAGCAGAACTTCGGCCCGCACATCGAGCAGAAGTGCGCCGTCTTCGCCGGCTCGGCCGGCAGCGTCTCGTCGTGGAACTCCCGTGCCGTGTCCGGGTCGAGCGCCAGATTGAACTGGTCCTCCCACCGGAACTCGAAGCGGGCGTCCGACAGCGCGTCGTCCCACTCCTGCGCCCCCGGGTGCCCCTTGGCGAGGTCCGCCGCATGCGCCGCGATCCGGTACGTGATCACACCGGTCTTCACGTCGTCCCGGTTGGGCAGGCCCAGGTGCTCCTTGGGCGTGACGTAGCAGAGCATCGCCGTCCCCCACCAGGCGATCATCGCGGCGCCGATGCCCGAGGTGATGTGGTCGTACGCCGGAGCGACATCGGTGGTCAGCGGGCCGAGGGTGTAGAACGGCGCCTCCTCGCAGATCTCCTGCTGGAGGTCGATGTTCTCCTTGATCTTGTGCATCGGGACGTGCCCCGGACCCTCGATCATCGTCTGGACGCCGAACCGCTTGGCAACGGTGTTCAGTTCGCCGAGCGTGCGCAGTTCGGCGAACTGCGCCTCGTCGTTGGCGTCCGCGATCGATCCGGGGCGCAGCCCGTCGCCCAGGGAGTACGTCACGTCGTAGGAGGCGAGAATCGCGCAGAGCTCCTCGAAGTGCTCGTACAGGAACGACTCCTTGTGGTGCGCGAGGCACCAGGCGGCCATGATCGAGCCGCCCCGGGAGACGATGCCGGTCTTCCGACGGGCCGTCAGCGGCACGTATGGGAGGCGTACGCCGGCGTGGACCGTCATGTAGTCGACGCCCTGCTCGGCCTGCTCGATGACGGTGTCCTTGTAGATCTCCCAGGTCAGCTCCTCCGCCCTGCCGTCGACCTTTTCGAGCGCCTGGTAGAGGGGCACGGTGCCGATCGGCACCGGGGAGTTGCGAAGTACCCACTCACGGGTGGTGTGGATGTTGCGGCCGGTGGAAAGGTCCATGACCGTGTCGGCGCCCCACTTGGTCGCCCAGGTCATCTTGTCCACCTCCTCCTCGATGGAGGACGTCACCGCGGAGTTGCCGATGTTGGCGTTCACCTTCACCAGGAACCGCTTACCGATGATCATCGGCTCGATCTCCGGGTGGTTGACGTTGGCCGGCAGCACGGCCCGGCCCGCGGCGATCTCCTCGCGCACCACCTCGGGCGTGACGTTCTCCCGGATCGCCACGTACTCCATCTCCGGGGTGATCTCGCCGCGCCGGGCGTACCCGAGCTGGGTCACCGGGCGCCCGTCCCGGCTGCGCCTCGGCTGGCGCGGGCGGCCTGGGAAAACCGCGTCCAGATTGCGCAGCCCGCCGCGCGGCGAGGTGTGCTTGAGCCCGTCGTCCTCGGGACGCGCGGCGCGGCCGGCGTACTCCTCGGTGTCACCGCGGGCGATGATCCAGTTCTCCCGCAGCGGCGCGAGTCCGCGGCGGACATCGGTGTCGATGGCGGGATCGGTGTACGGCCCCGACGTGTCGTACAGCGTCACGTCCTTGCCGTTGGTGAGGTGCACCTGACGGACCGGCACCCGGAGGTCCGGGCGCGAGCCCTGGACGTACCCCTTGTGCCAGCCGATGGACTTCCCGGCCTTGTCGCTCGGACCGGCCTTGTCGCTCCGACCGGCCCCGTCGCTCCGACCGCCTTCGTCGTTCTGACTGGAGGCAGGCATGCGTGCATCCGCTGTGGTCATGAGACCTACTCCCTACGCCGGCATTACCCGGTAACAGGTTCGGCGGTCGGCGCAGCTTGTCCCGTACGGATGTACGGAGATCAGCGCCCTCTCAGCCCGGTGCTCCGAGCTCCCGCGTGTGCAAAGGTCCCACCACGCTAACGCCCTCACGGGTGTGCTGAACAGTGGGCCCCGCTCGTCTTGCGATGATCGGCCGGTGACGTCCCCCCATATCGTTCCCGAGCAGCCGTCCCCTCAGCACACCCACAGCCACGCGCACGGCCCTGCCGCACCCGTGTCCAAGCACCTGCGCAAGGTGATCGCCGCCGTACTGATCCCGTTCGCGGCCGCGGTCGCCGTCGGGCTCGTGGTGCTCTGGCCCGGTGGTGCGCCGGCGCACGAACGAACCGGTGTCGGTTTCGACCGGCAGACCCAGCAGGCGAAGGTGGTGAACGTCGACAAGGTCGACTGCAAGGACGTGAACGCGGCCCAGCTGCCGGTCGATGGCGAGACCCCGCCGGTGAAGGACCCGGCGACCGGTGGCGGCGGGACCGTGCCCTGTGAGAAAGCCACGGTCGAGGTCACGAGCGGCAAGGACAAGGGGCGCACCTTCATCGAGGTGGTGCAGCCCGGCGCACCGCGACAGCTGCGGGAGGGGCAGGAAGTGGTGGTCGCGTACGCCCCCGACGCGCCCCATGACCTCCAGTACTCCGTGACGGACGTGAACCGGAAGTTCCCCATGGCGCTGCTGGCCGGGATCTTCGCCGTCGCGGTGGTCGTCGTGGGGAGACTGCGCGGGGTCATGGCATTGGTGGCGCTCGCCCTGTCGTTCGCCGTGCTGACCCTGTTCATCCTTCCGGCCATCCTGCAGGGCTCGAATCCGCTGCTCGTGGCGGTGGTCGGGGCCAGCGCCATCATGCTGATCGCCCTCTACATCTGCCACGGGCTGACCGCCCGCACCTCCGTCGCCGTCGTCGGCACCCTGGTCTCGCTCCTGCTGATCGGGCTGCTCGGCTCGCTCTTCATCGGCTGGGCGAGCCTGAGCGGGAACACCGACGACAGCACCGGCCTCATCCACGGCCTGTATCCGCACATCGACATGAGCGGTCTGCTTCTGGCCGGCGTCATCATCGGCTCCCTGGGGGTGCTCGACGATGTGACGGTCACCCAGACGTCGGCCGTCTGGGAACTGCACCAGGCGGACCCGGTGATGAGTGCGAAGCAGCTTTACCGGGCAGGTATCAGAATCGGAAGGGATCACATCGCCTCAGTGGTCAACACCCTGGTGCTCGCCTATGCGGGCGCGGCGCTGCCGTTGCTGCTGCTGTTCTCGATCGCCCAGAGCGGCGTGGGCACGGTGGCCAACAGCGAGCTGGTGGCGGAGGAGATCGTGCGGACGCTGGTCGGCTCGATCGGGCTGGTCGCCTCGGTGCCGGTGACCACCGCGCTCGCGGCGCTGGTCGTCTCCGCGGACCGTACGGGGGTCGGCGCGGAAGCCGGGGCTTCGGCACCCGTACGGAGTGGCAGAGGACGACGGCGACGGGCGAAGGCCTGAACGGTCACACACGGAGAGTGATTCACCCGTTCGGCAGGTGTGGTGTTCGACCGGCACCCTGGCCCCGATAAGGCGGCTCCCGTCAGCCGGCGTTCTGTTCCTCGGCCAGAATTCGCCCCAATGCCTCTTCCAGATTGCCCTCGAAGTCACCCAGCGTGCACTCCTGGCCGAGCGGGACGAGCTTGTCCGTCCGGTCGAGAAACGCCACAAGGGGTGCCGTACCCGCCCTGAAGAGAGCGCGGTCCGCCCCCACCTGGAGCCGGATGTGGACGTCGCACAGTCCTTCGGGCTCGGTCGGCCCGATGTGTACGTCCCCGTCGCCACTGGGGCTGTTGAGGCCGTCGAGCAGCAGCTCGCGGCCAAAAGCCCAGGTGACCGGGGCATCGCCGGGGAGATGGAAGGTCATCCGGATCGCGTACGGATCGCACACTTCGTACCGGAGCTCCACCGGGATACGGAATGAGAGCTCCTCGGAGACGAGGAAGCTCATCATGACCTCAGCTTGAACCGACTCGCGCATCGTTCAACCCCGCAGTAGATGAATCTGGCCAGGAATGATCCCCCATGGCCCTATTGACGCCATCGTGGTGCACGCGATAGCAGATCACAAGGAGTGATTTTTCAGATACTGATAGAGAACACGAACGAACGCAAGAGGCTGGCCACTTCGCCACGTAGTCGTTCGACTGCGGGGAGCAACCGATCTTCCTGGTCGAGGGGTACCGAAATGGCCATCGCCGCAGCCGTGAAACCGGCCGCGATCGGGATGGCGGCGCAGACCGTCCCGAGGGCGTATTCCTGCCGCTCGATGACGGGTTCCGTTCGCTCCAGGGATCGCAGCCGTTCAAGAAGTGCCGCGCGGTCGCGTACGGAGTACCGGGTCAGCGGACGCACCGGATGCCGGTCCAGGTGGTCCTCGCGGGCCTTCTCGTCGAGCTGGCTCAGCAGGCACTGGCCGATCGCGTGGGCGTGCCCGGTCTCCTGGAAGGCTGCCCATTCGTCGACCGCGGGCGTGGCCGGGGTGTCGGCGACCGCGACGAGCTCGATCTCGCCGTCGCGGTAGACGGCGCAGTACACCGGGGCCCCGATGATGTCCCGCCAGCGGTCCAGGGACTGGGTCATCCGGCTGCGCCGGTTCTGCAGAGCGCCGTCGCCCACCAGCCGCTCGGCGGCCGCGCCGAAGAGGAAAACGCCGTTCTCCCGGCGCAGATATCCCTCGTGGGTGAGGGTGCGCAGCAGGTGGTAGGCGGTGGGCAGCGGGAGTCCCGCCTCACGCGCAAGCTGTTTGGCCGGCGCCCCGTCGCGATGGGCGCCCACGGCCTCCAGCAGTCTCAGCGCCCGCTGCACCGATCCGATCAACGTCGGCACAGCGGTACTCGATGCCGTGGTCAACGGTCACCCCCAGGCATGGTGACGGGCAGTCAGCCCGCCTGTGGAGGCCGCCCCCACATGTCTGCCGCAGGTTCGGGTCCGGAGGCCGGATGCCTGTCCACCACTGGTCAGGTGGTGACTGACAGTGCTCTCCCAGGCGGCGGCAGCGAATTTCCACTGTATCCGCAGCGTCCGGAAGGGTTGCGGTTTCGTCTTCCGCTTAGCTCACCTGGGCTAACCGTGCGACCGGTGGTGCGGCCACCGGTCGTCCGCCGGTCGCCTACCAGTCGCCGCGCGAGGACGAGGACGACATGAACTTCCGCACGAGGAAGACGATCCCGCCGACCAGCACCACGAAGATCAGGATCTTGAAGAGCAGCCAGACGACGAAGCCGACCACGCTGGCGATCAGACCACCGAACACGACGATCGCGATGACGGGCACCGCGATCCACTTCACCCACCAGGGCATTCCCGCGAATATCTCCCGCACGGCCATCTGTCCTACCTCGTCTCTGTGAGTTCCTGCTCCGATGCTAGAGGGGCGGGGGTGGCCGGCGGGGGCCTCGCATCCCTTGAACTCCCCTGATCGAACCCTTAGGGATCCCCGAGAGACCGCTCCGTCTCCCGGACTCCTCAGCCCTCGGGCGGCGAGAAGACCACCATCACCCGCAGGTCCTCGGTGATGTGGTGGAACTTGTGAGCCGTGCCGGCAGGTACATACACGACACTTCCTCTGCCCACCTGCGTGGTTTCCATGCCCACGGTGATCGACGCGCGCCCGCTGACGACCAGGTAGACCTCGTCCTGCTTGTGCGGCTGCTGCGGATCGAGCTCACCGGCGTTCAGCGCGTACAGGCCGACAGACATGTTCCGTTCACGGACGAACTGCAGATACGCGCCGTCGTTGGCGGCCCGCTCCGCCTCCAGTTCGTCCAGTCTGAATGCCTTCATGGCCTGCCCGTCCCTTGCCTCTGCCCAGCCGGTGTCCGCCACCGATCATGTCTGCCACGATCAGACACATGAAGAATTTCGTAGTCAAGACGATCGCCAACGCGGGTGCGCTGGCAGTGGCCATCTGGCTGCTCCAGGACATCACGCTGACCGGCGGAAGCACCGGCCGCAAGGTCCTGACCCTGATCTTGGTCGCTCTGATCTTCGGCCTGGTCAACTTCTGTGTAAAGCCGGTCCTGAAGCTGCTCACCCTGCCGCTCTTCCTCCTCACGCTGGGGCTGTTCACCCTGGTGGTGAACGCACTGATGCTGATGCTCACCTCCTGGCTGGCCGGCCAGCTCGATCTGAGCTTCCACGTCCACGGCTTCTGGACCGCCGTCCTCGGCGGACTGATCATCTCGATCGTGTCCTGGGCGCTGAACGTGGTCCTGCCCGACGAGGACTGATTCACGTACACCTGGAACAGTGCAGGCAGTACCGGTGACGGACCGGGGAGAGAAACGAGGACGCAGCATGAGCACCATGGGCGACGGAACCCGCGCGGTACGGGCAGGACTGCCGGAACCGCAGCAGTACGAACCAGCTCTCCCCGGTCCGGTCTTCGCCGCGCACTTCCACCTCTCCGGCGAGCCGACCGGCCCGTACACCTACGGCCGGGACACCAACCCGACCTGGACCCATCTGGAACGGGCCATAGGTGAGCTCGAAGCGCCGGGGGAGAGCGTCGAGACCACGGTCTTCGCCTCCGGAATGGCGGCGATCTCGGCCGTACTGCTGTCCCAGGCGCGCAGCGGTGACGTGATCGTGCTGCCCGACGACGGTTACCAGGCACTCCCCCTGGCACGGGCGCAGCTGGAGGCGTACGGGGTCGAGGTGCGGACCGCTCCGACCGGCGGCGATGCCCAGCTGGCCGCCCTGGAGGGCGCCAGGCTCCTGTGGGTCGAGACCCCGTCCAACCCCGGGCTCGACGTCTGTGACGTGCGGCGGCTCGTGGAGGCCGCCCACGCGGGCGGGACGCTGGTGGCCGTGGACAACACGCTCGCCACCCCGCTCGGCCAGCGGCCGCTGGAGCTGGGCGCGGACTTCTCTGTTGCCAGCGACACCAAGGGCCTGACCGGGCATGGCGACATCCTGTTCGGCCACGTGGCCTGCCTCGATCCCGAGCTGGCGGCCGGGGTGCGGCGCTGGCGCAAGGTGGCCGGCGCGATCCCGGGGCCGATGGAGGCCTGGCTCGCACACCGCTCGCTGGCCACCCTGGAACTGCGGATCGAGCGCCAGTGCGCGAACGCCCTCGCGCTGGCCGAGGCGCTCACCGAGCACCCGGAAGTGACCGGGCTGCGCTACCCCGGACTGCCCACCGACCCCTCGCACCAGAAGGCCGCGCGGCAGATGCGGCGCTTCGGCTCCGTGGTCTCGTTCGTGCTGGCCGACCGGGAGACCGCCGAACGCTTCCTCTCCGCGCTCCGGCTGGTTGATGACGCGACCAGCTTCGGCGGGGTGCGCTCCACCGCCGAGCGGCGGGCCCGCTGGGGCGGTGACGCGGTGCCGGAGGGCTTCATCCGCTTCTCGGTGGGCGTCGAGAACCCGGCGGACCTGCTGGCCGACGTGGAACGGGCGCTGGCCGAGGCGGTCGACGGAAACTGAGCGACCGCACCGGCGGCAGCCTGTGCGGTACGGACGGCCCGAGCCTCCCCCCTCGTGGCTCGGACCGTCCCGGCCCTCCGCGTTCCCACGCGAAGCACCGTCACGACAAGGCTAGTTGACTCTGAGTCAGTGTCCAATCACAGTAGCCGCAGCGGCCTATCGACATATTTATGGTTGTCGGAGCCCGACACGTCGCAGCGGTGGGAGGGGACAGGACATGGACCTGGCCCTGCTGCGCACGTTCGTCACCGTGCACCGGGCCGGTTCGTTCACCCGGGCCGCCGCTCTGCTCGGCCTCTCCCAGCCCGCGGTGACCTCGCAGATACGCACGCTGGAGCGGCAGTTGGGCCGCCCTCTCTTCCTGCGCCGGGCCCGCGGCGTGACCCCCACCACCATCGGGGACGAGCTCGCGCACCGGGCCGCTCCCCATCTGGACGCGCTGGTGGAGATCGCCGAGACGGAGCTGGGCGAGGAGTCGGGGGTCCGGACGCTTCATCTGGCGGGTCCGCCGGAGTTCACCTCACTACGGGCGCTGCCCGCGCTCACCCCGCTGATCACCCAGGGCCTCGCCCTGCGCAGCTCGTTCTCCGCAGACACCGACGAGACGCTGGAGGGCCTGGCCGCCGGACACCACGACCTGGCCATCGTGACGGCCCGCCCGCGCGGCGGACTGCTCACCGCGACCCCGCTCTGCGACGAGGAGCACGTGCTGATCGCCGCGCCCCGCTGGGCCGGGCGGCTCGGTCCGGGGACCTTGCGGCGAAACGGCCCGGTGGTCCTGGAACAGCTGCCGGTCGTGGAGGTGCACGAGAGCCTGCCGCTCGTCTCCCGCTACTGGGCCGCGGTCTTCGACACCCGGCCCGCAGCCGCCGGGGCCGTCATCGTCCCGGATCTCCGCGCCGTCCTGGAATGCACGGCAGCGGGCGCCGGGCTGGCCGTCCTGCCCCGCTATCTCTGCGAGGGCGCGCTGGAACGGGGCGAGGTGGTGGCACTCCTCGACCCTCCGGTACCGCCGCTGCGCACCTACTTCCTCGCCGCCCGGACCGGCACGCTCGCGCTGCCGCATCTCGCTCGCGCGCACGAGTGGCTGCTGCGCGCCGCAGCCGACTGGTGACCGCAGAGCGGTCCGGCAGCCCTCAGGTGTTTCAGAAGGGGTCCAGCGGGCCACTCTCTTGCCATGACCGAACGCCCCGTGGTCAAGCGCACCGCACGCGCCATCCTGCTCGACGGCAACGACCTCATCCTGATCAAGCGCACCAAGCCGGGGGTCGACCCCTACTGGGTCACGCCGGGCGGCGGGGTCGAGCCCGAGGACGCGACCGTAGTAGACGCCCTGCACCGCGAGGTGGACGAGGAGCTCGGCGCCAAGATCACCGATGTGGTCCCCTGTTTCGTCGACACCGTGGAACACATCGAGGGCAGCGGGGTGAAGGGCGTCAAGGTCCAGCACTTCTTCGTCTGCCGGCTCGACTCGATGGACCTCTCCCTGCGTCACGGACCCGAGATCGACGCCCCCTGCGGGGAGTACGACGTCGTCCGGGTGCCGTTCAGCCGGGTCGGCATCGCCGCCGTACACCTCGTACCCCTGTCGCTGCGGCATTACCTGGACGGCAACATCGAGGGCGTCCGGGCGATGCACGCGACTGACCTGGGCTGATCGGGGCCCCAAGCGGCCGGCTACGCCGAGGCGGGTACGGACGGATACTCCCCTGGGCAGATGACCGGCCGGGGGCCCCCGGCACCGTGTTTCACGTGAAACCACTCAAGCGCCGCCCCCGCAGAAGCCTCCTTGTCGCACACGTCGCGGTCTCCGTCAGCTGGCTCGGACTCACCGTTGGTCTGCTGACGCTGGCCGTCGCCGCATTCTCGACCGGGGACCCGGCCACCGCTCAGGCCGCCACCCGCGCCATGAAGATCTTCAGCGACTGGCTCGTCGTACCGGTCGCGCTGCTCTCCCTCATCAGCGGCCTGGTCCTGTCGCTCCGCACCCCATGGGGGCTGGCGCGGCACCGCTGGGTCTGGACGAAGTTCTGGCTCACCCTGATGACGACGGCGCTTTCCGTCCTGTCCTTGCGCCCCGCCATCAACGAGGCAGCGGAGCTCGGCAGAGCCGATATCAACCTGGTCGTCGCCCCGTCGGTGGCCACGGCGACCTATCTCTTCATCACGGCCGTCTCGGTACTGAAGCCGTGGGGCCCGACCCGGCGCGGCCGGAGGCTGCGGATCTCGGCCAGTTCCGTTAAAGCGGTGGACGCGCGATCATCGCGTCGGACAGCCTGACCCTCATGCCCAGCTCACTGCCCCGCCCGCTCGCCGGTCTGCCCGTCCGGCGCCTCACCCGGGACGATCTGGTCCCCTGCGCCGACCTCAGCGAGGACCGCGGCTGGCCGCGTGACGAACACCGCTGGGGGCTGCTCCTGGCGGCGGGAACCGCACTCGGTATCGACGATCCGGACGGCAAGGGCCTGATGGCCACCTGTGTGGTGACCTCCTACGGTCCCCGCATGGCCGCCATCGGCATGATGCTGGTCGCCGAACGGTACGCCGGGCAGGGGGTCGCCCGGCACCTCATGCACGAGACGATCGGGACGACCGGCGGCGTCCCGCTCAGCCTCTACGCGACGGCTGCGGGCCGGCCGCTCTACGAGAAGCTCGGATTCACCGCGGTGGGCAGCGCTCAGCGCGTGAGCGGGCATTTCCGGCCGGCTGCCGGCTCCGGCGGCCCGGACGCGACGGCTCGGCCGGGGCGAACGGTCCGTCCCGCCTCGGCCGGGGATCTCCAGTCCATGCTCAGGCTGGACGCGGACGCCTTCGGGCTCGACCGGACACACCTCCTGACCCGCCTCCCCGCCTTCGCCGACCATCTGCGGGTGGCCGAGGACGACGGTGAGCTGATCGGCTACGCGGCGCTCTGGCCGAGCGCGGGCAGCCATGTCGTCGGCCCGCTGGTCGCACGGGACACAGCGGCGGCGAAGCTGCTCGTGGCCTCGCTGGCGGGGGCGACCGAGCGGCCGCTCCGTGCCGACATCGACGCCCGTCACCAGGAGCTCCTGGGCTGGCTCGGCGAACGCGGCCTTCAGCCTGGTTCCGAGACCACGGTGATGAGCCTCGGGGACCGGCAGCCGGGGGACTGGACGCAGTGCTTCGCACCGCTGAGCGTGGCGACCGGCTGACGCCGGGGCAGCATTCGCAGCGAGTCAGTTGTCGAACCAGACGGTGAGCCGGACGTTCTCGCCGCCGTGCACGGCGGCGAGGGCTTCCATCACGGACCACACCGGCTTCCACTCGCCCTCCGCCGGCACCGCGTCACGCCGGAGCATCCGCTCCACCCGGTAGCGGCGTTCGCCGTCCCGCCACTCCGTGCCCTGCGGCCACTCCGCGCCGCCGTAGCCGCCCGCCGCACCCACCGCGGGATCGACCGGCAGCCCGGCCACCGCGGCGAACCGTGGGCTCCAGGCCGCCTTGGAGACGAGCACCCAGGCACCGTCCACCTCTTCGTACTCGTGGATACGGCGGTCCGTCGTCTCGGCCGGTTCGGCCCAGTCGACGGACTTCAGCTCGTCCCAGCCGATCCAGCTGGGGCTGTGCGCCGTGTCGCCCCACGCGTCGAATTCCGTGCGTACCGCCTCTGACACCAGCTCCGGCAGTCCGCGTTCCGCCGCGAGCGGAGCGAAGCCCGCGTGGTTGCGCACCCCGAACAGGCAGCCGAACGCGTCGTAGTCCCGGCCCAGGTACAGCAGGTCGAGATCGACGGCCCCGGACCACACGTCTTCCGGATCCGACCACCGGGACCGGCACTCGATGAACCCGTGAATGTCAGCTCCCATGTGCGGAGATTCTCCGGACGCAGGGGAGCCGGCACCACTGAATTACGGTGGCCCTCAGGGCAGATGAGGACTTGCATGACGCGGGGGGCGAGGTCAGCGCCGGGCCGCGGGTGCAGCGGCCGGTTCCGGGAGGTGGGCGGTGACGGTCCGGCCCCGGGTCGCCGTACGGCGCTCCAAGGTGCTGGAGACGAAGGCCAGGACCAGCGCGGAGGCGGCCAGGACCGCGCCGACCCAGTTGGGCGCGGTGTAGCCGAGACCGGCGGCGATGACGATGCCGCCGATCCACGACGACAACGCGTTGCCGAGGTTGAAGGCACCGATGTTCACGGCGGAGGCGAGGGTGGGAGCACCGGCCGCCTGGTCGAGCACCCTCTTCTGGAGCGGGGGCACGGTCGCGAAACCGAGGCCGCCGATCAGGACGAGGGTGACGGCTGCCGCGATCTTGTTGTGGGCGGTCAGGGTGAACAGGGCCAGGACCACGGTGAGAGCGCTCAGCGACACGTACAGCAGGGGCATCAGGTGGCGGTCGGCGAATTTGCCGCCGAGCAGGTTGCCGCCGACCATGCCGAGGCCGAACAGGACCAGCAGCCAGGTGACGGACGAGGCCGAGTAGCCGGCAATGTCGGTCATCATCGGCGTGATGTAGGTGATCGCGGCGAAGACGCCGCCGAAGCCCAGCACCGTCATCGCCATGGCGAGGAGTACCTGCACGTTGCGGAAGGCGGCGAGCTCGTGGCGCAGCCGGACGCCTTCGGTTCTGGGCTGCTCGGGAACGAGCTTGGCGACGCCGAGCAGGCCGATGACTCCGAGGGCAGCGACGAGGAAGAACGTGGTGCGCCAGCCGGCGCTCTGCCCGATGTAGGTGCCCAGCGGGACGCCGACAACGTTGGCGACGGTGAGTCCGGTGAACATCATGGCGATGGCACCGGCCTTCTTGTGCGGGGCGACCAGATCGGCCGCCACGACCGATCCGATGCCGAAGAAAGCTCCGTGGGCGAGCGAGGCGATCACGCGGCCGGCGAGCATGACACCGAAGACGGGAGCGGTCGCGGAGACCACGTTGCCGATGACGAACAGCCCCATGAGGAGCATCAGCATGCGTTTGCGGGTGACCCGGGTACCGAGCACGGACATCAGCGGGGCGCCGAGGACGACCCCCAGCGCGTAGCCCGAGACGAGGTATCCGGCGGTCGGGATGGAGACCTGGAAGTCCGCAGCCACCTCGGGGAGCAGCCCCATGATCACGAACTCGGTGGTTCCGATACCGAATGCCCCGATGGCGAGAGCGAGGAGCGCGAGCGGCATGGGTGACCCCTTCCCTGGAGATTGCGTATGCGCCTTACGAGCGTTCACAATAATTGCAGGCGCTGATTAATTGCAAGCGCGGGCTATTGCGTGGGTCGCCTATCCTGTAGGTAAGCAGCTCCAGCACCGGAGGAGAGACACCCATGACCGCGACGGACCCGGCACTGACCGCCCTCTCCCAGGGCTGGTGCGCGCTCTCCCTGCTCCACGGGAAGATCGAGGCCCATATCGAGCGTGCTCTGCAGAGCCGGCACGACCTCAGCGTGCGGGAGTACTCGCTGCTGGACGTGTTGAGCCGGCAGCACAGCGGTCCGGGCGGGCATCTGCAGATGAAGCAGGTGGCCGACGCCGTCGTGCTGAGCCAGAGCGCCACCACTCGCCTGGTCACCCGCCTGGAGGACCGCGGTCTGCTGACCCGGTACCTCTGCGACACCGACCGCAGGGGCATCTACACCGATGTGACCGAGGCCGGTCTCACCCTGCTCGCCGAGGCGAGGCCGACCAATGACACCGCCCTGCGCGCCGCACTCGACGAGGCCGCCAAGGACCCCGAGCTGGTGCCGCTCGTGCGGGCGGTCGAGGAGCTGAAGGTCCCCGTGTAGGCCGATGCCGCCGCACGGCCCGAGGCCACTGCGTAGGCTGCTGATCATGAGCGATCTGGACATACGTGCGGCGGCCATCGACGACCTCTCCGAGATCGTCGCCATGCTGGCCGACGATCCGCTGGGCGCCGAACGCGAGTCGCCGGACGACCTCACGCCTTACCTGACGGCCTTCCGGCAGCTGGCCGGGGACCCGAACCAGCACCTGATGGTCGCCGTGCGCGCGGACCGGATCGTCGGCACACTCCAGCTGACGGTGATCCCCGGCCTGTCCCGGCGCGGCTCCACGCGCTCCGTCGTCGAGGGCGTCCGCGTCCACAAGGACGAACGCGGCAGCGGACTCGGCACCCTGCTGATGCGGTGGGCGGTGGACGAATCCCGGCGCCAGGGGTGCCGGCTGGTCCAGCTGACATCGGATGCGAGCCGGACCGACGCGCACCGCTTCTACGAACGGCTCGGCTTCGTCGCCAGCCATGTGGGCTTCAAGCTCGCTCTCTGACCGCACCCGGCAGCCGAGGGGGCCGACGATGCACCACATCAGCGACGAACAACGCCGCATCAGGCTGGCCGGGCGCCATCTCCTGGCACCCGCCACGCGGACCGGTTCCCCGGTGGCCGTGGCCGACGCCCTGGTGGCGCTGCACGCCACCGACGCGGCCACCGTCTTCCTGTCCGTGTGCGCCCGGCTCCGCACTCCGGACGTCGCCGCGGTGGAAAAAGCCCTGTACGAGGACGTCTCGCTGGTCCGGCTCCTCTCCATGCGCAACACGCTCTTCGTCGTGCCGGAAGCGCTGGCCCCGCGGATCGAGGCGACGAACGCCCGCGCGGTCGCGGCCAAGGAGCGCCGGACCCTCCTGAAGCACCTGGCGGAGGACGGCCAGGGCCTGGACGAGCGCTGGCTCGACGCCACGGAGCAGGCCACCCTGGCGGCCCTGACCGCCCGCGGGACAGCCACGGGCAGCGAACTCTCCGCAGCCGTACCTGCCCTGCGCACGAAGATCACGGTCTTCCCCGGCAAGAAATACGAAGCGGTGCAGGGCGTGACGACCCGGGTCATCCGCATCATGGCCGCCGAAGGCCGGATCCGCCGGGACCGGCCCCGCGGGTCCTGGACGTCCAGCCAGTTCCGCTGGACGGCGGCCGAGCCGCGACCGGTTCCGGCGCCCGCAGAGGCGCAGGCGGAGCTGGCCCTGCACTGGCTCCGCTCCTACGGACCCGCTTCCGAGGCCGACCTCAAGTGGTGGACGGGCTGGGGACTCGGCCAGGTCCGCAAGGCGCTGGCAGCCGTCGGAGCCGAGGAGGTGCGGCTCGACGACGGCTCAGCCGCCTGGGTCGCGCCCGGAGACACCGCGCCCGAACCGGCGCCGGAGCCCTGGGCGGCGCTGCTTCCCGCGCTCGACCCGAGCGCGATGGGCTGGGCCGACCGCGGCTTCCATCTCCACGCCGAACACCGGGCAGCCCTCTTCGACCGCTCCGGCAACATCGGCCCCACGGTGTGGTGGGACGGCCGCATCGTCGGAGGCTGGGCACAGCGCGCCGATGGCGAACCCGTGTGGCGGCTCCTGACCGACACCGGCCGGGATGCCGCCTCGGCGATCGAGGAAGAGGCATCCCGGCTGGCGGGCTGGGTGGGGGAAGCGCGGATCACACCGCGCTTCCGCACCCCGCTGGAGCGGGAGTTGACCGCCTGAGCCGTCCGCCCGCTGCCATGTTTCACGTGAAACAGGACGCTCAACTTCCCAGGCCACGCCACCCGTTCTCGTCGACTCCGCCCGGAACGGACGCTGTGGGATCGTACGGTTCGCGAGTGAAGACGAACGAGCCCAGGTCCAGGTGGTTCACGCTGCCGTCGTCGTTCCGGACGATCCGCAGCGTCTCCCCCGCGTAATAGCCGTCCAGCCCGATCCAGGTGCCGTCCGGCCGGGCGGTGAACCGGGCGCCGCGGCCGTCGCCGCGCAGGCCTCGGAGTTCCAGTCCGCGATCGGCGTTCAAGCGCAGGATGTTGGTACGCGTACCCCAGTACCAGGGACCGGTCAGCGCGAGCAGCTCCGCGTCCACGTCCGCCTCGGGCAGCGGGCGCCAGGGCTCCGGGATGCGGGGCTCGGCCTCCGCGACGATGTTCACGAGGTCAGCGGCCACCTCACCGACCAGCGGCCCGGAGGTGGCGTTGGCGAACACCACCGCCGCCACGTCCTCCTCTGCGCAGAACCACAGGGTGGCCAGGAACCCGGGGAGCGAGCCGGTGTGCCCGACGAGCGTGCGGCCCTTGCTGCGGATCAACTGGAGCCCCAGACCGTAACCCCCTTCCCAGTCCCCCGGCTCGGGGGGTGCGGACGGCGTCTTCATCTCCGCCACGGAGGCGGCGCAGAGCACCCGGTCGTCTCCCTCAGCAAGGAAGGCGGCGAACCGGAGAAGATCGGCGGTGGTGGACCAGAGCTGCCCGGCCGGTGCCATCAGCCCGAGATCCTCGGCCGGCTCGGGCAGCATCGCGTCCGCCCACGGGTGGACGGCCCAGCCACCGGCATGGGGTGCCTCCGGCCCGGGACTCGTACGGCGCATACCCAGCGGCTCCAGCAGCTCACGCTTCAGGACCTGCGCCCAGGACGCCCCGCGTACGGCCTCGATCAGCGCTCCGAGCAAGGTGTATCCGGGGTTGGAGTAGTGGTGACGACGACCGGGTGTGTGCATCCGGGTCTGCTCACCGAGCACATCCGCGAGTTCGGGCCGCAGACTGCCCGGCGTCCGTTCCCACCACGGAGCGGGCGCCTCCGCGCCGAGCCCCGCGCTGTGACCCAGCAGCTGGTGAATGGTGACCTCGCCCACCCCCGTTCCGGGCAGGTACTTCTCCAGCGGATCGGCCAGGTCCACCAGCCCCTCGTCACGCAGCCGCAGGACCAGCACCGCGGTGAACGTCTTGGTGAGGGATCCGATTCTGAACTGCGTGTCGTCATCGGGGGCATGGCCGTCGACACAGGTGCGGGCGCCGTTCCAGACGGTCTGCCCCTGCCGCCGGACAGCGGCGACGACGGAAGGTGAACGCCCGTCGGACTGGGCGGTGGCGATGCGGTGCAGCAGAGCGCGCTGCGTAGCCGGGAGCAACTGTTCAGCAGGAGTGGTCATCGTCAACAACTACCGCCCCGGCCCGCCCCGGGGCCACCGCATTCCCGGGCCCGGAGGGCCCCCGACAGCCGTTGGAGCCTTCTACGACAGGGCGTCCGGCGGTGTTCCGCCGAGGGTGAAGTCCCGCCCGGCCGGGCCCGGGGATCACTACAGTCCAGCCATATGACGACGGTTACCACGCGCACGGTCGAGTACCCGGCCGACGGACTGACGATGATCGGATACCTCGCACTCCCGACCGGCACCGACCGCGCGCCCGCGGTCCTGCTCGGGCCCGAGGGGCTCGGCCTGACCGACATCGAGCGCCGCCGGGCCGACGCCCTGGCCGAGCTGGGTTACGTGGCGCTGGCCTTCGACATCAACGGCGGGCGCTGTTTCGAGGACCCCCAGCAGATGCTGGCGCACGTGACCCCACTGCTCGCCGCCCCCGACAGGATGCGGGACATCGGGCACGCGGCGCTGGATGTGCTGCGCGCCGAACCACGGACCGATCCCGACCGGATCGCCGCCGTCGGCTACGGCACCGGAGGCATCATCGCGCTGGAACTCGGACGCGACGGAGTCGACCTCCGCGCGATCGGGACGGTCAACGGACTGAACACGGGCCGGCCGGGCGAGGCGGCACGCATTCACTGCCCGGTATGGGCCGGCGTCGGTTCGGAGGACCCCATCATGTCGTCTGCCCAACGCGACGCGTTCACCGCCGAGATGCAGGCGGCGGGCGCCGACTGGCGCTTCGTCGTCTATGGCGGAGCCCTGCACGCGTTCCACCATCCGACGGTCGCCCACACCGTGCTCCCCGGCGTCGGCCACCATCCGCTGCACGCGGGGCGAGCCTGGCGCGACGTCCTCGACCTGCTCGCCGAATGCCTGCCGCTGGGGGAGCCGGCCACGGCGGCGGGACGGCCGGCGGCATGACACGGCAGACGGGGCGCCCGCCCCGACACACCGACCGGGAAAGGACCCCGCAACCATGGCTCGTGCCATCACCCTGATCCGCTCCGACTCCCTCTCCGACGTCGCCGAGTACGCCTACGCGGCGACGGCACCCGCCGAGGCCCGCCTGATCTTCCTCGCCGGGTCGTGTCCGCTGAACGATGACGGCTCCACGGCGGCGATCGGGGACTACGCGGGCCAGGCGGCGAAAGCGATCGAGAACATGCGGACCGCTCTCGCCGCCGCGGGCGCGTCACTCCAGGACGTGATCAGCACCCGGGTGCTCGTCGCGTCGGCCCGCCAGGAGGACCTGGTGACCGCGTGGCAGGTAGTCCGCGACTCGTTCGCGGACCATGACGTCCCCAGCACCTTGATGGGTGTCACCGTGCTCGGCTACAAGGACCAGCTCGTCGAGATCGAAGCCGTCGCCGCCGTCATCGATTGAGCCCCGTACCCCCGGCTGCTCAGCGGGGCGGTTCCCAGACCGAGCAGTCGTGCGCGAACAGCACGCGTCGCGGGTCGAACTCCAGGAGCCGCCCCAGCCACGGCCGGCAGTTGGGAAGCGGCTGCTCCAGGCCCTGGAGCCCAGCGAGGTGAGCCAGCTGGTCGGCTGCGAAGTGGGACGCGAAATCGTGTGCCTGTCCGGCGAGGATGACGGTGCCGTCATCCTGCCGGACCACCAGTGACTGATGGCCGTCGGTGTGGCCAGGGGTGGGGATGATCCACACTCCTGGCCAGACCTCCGCTTCTCCGGAGATCTCCTCGTAGCTCGCACCAGGGAAGTCGACGAGTTCGTCCACGGTGTAGTCGCCCCGACGTGCGGCGGCCAGCTCCACGTCCTGCACCAGGATCGGTCTGCCGCCCAGCAGCGGATTGCCCCCGCAGTGGTCGAAGTGAAGATGACAGTTCACCACCAGGGACACATCCGAGAGGGAGACTCCGGAGGCTGCGAGCGCCCTCCGCAGTTCTCGGCGCTGTGGGCGGTAGTGGGCTTCGGTATCAGGGCCGGCGTCCCCGATACCCGTGTCGAAGAGGATCAGTCCCTCGTCACGTCGGACCAGGTAGGCGAGTACGGCTTCAACTCGCGGCTGAGGGCCACCGGTCTCCGACGCGGGTCGGACGAAGTACCCCAGGTCGAGGCGACGAACCGCCGTGTTGTTGCTCATCCCGTCAGCCTGGCAGGGAACTACCGCCGTCCCAGGGGTGTTTGCCGACGGCGTACAGGGCCGACGGCGTACGGGGGCGTACAGGGCCGACGGCATACAGGGGCGGGCAGCCGAGGACAGGCCGGACGGGGGACAGGGCGGAGTTGCGGCGAACCGTCGTGCCCGCCGGCCGCGCCTCACCGCGAGAGGCGGACCTCGATGCCGTCGAGCAGGAAGTCGAGGCCGAGCCGGAAGGTCTGGTCGGCGTCCAGGTGGGCGGCATCGCGCACCACCGTGGCCAGCGCGGGGAACCGTCCGGTGGCGAAGGTCCGCTCCAGATAGGGCCCGAGCGATGCCTGCCAGCGCTTCTCGTCCATCCCGGTGGCCCGTTCGGCACGCCGCTCGGCGTTCTCCCGGCGCACCGCGCCGATCACGTACGCGTTGACCGCGGCGACCACCGGCATGGTGGCGTCCAGGCCGACGTCTCCCAGAGCGGCCACCACGGTCTCGCCGCCGGCCAGGGCGTTCGGTCCGAGCTGGGGCCGGCCGCCCAGCAGATCCGCGAGCCATTCGTGCTCGTGAGCGGCGTGCCGAGTGGCTTCGGCAAGAGAGCGGAGCATCTCGCGCCAGCCGTCTCCGGCCGGCCGGATCTCGGCGTGGACGGCGTCGACCATCAGGTCGAGCAGCTCATCCTTGCCGGCGATGTATTTGTACAGCCGCATCGGACGGACATCCAGCGCGGTAGCTACCTTGCGCAGCGACACCGCGTCCAGGCCGTCCGCGTCGGCCAGCCGGATCGCCGCCCGCACGATGTCCTCCCGGCTCAACGGCACCGGTACCGGGCGATTCGGGGGCTCCGGCCTCTCCCACACCAACATGCCGCTCACCATACATCGCATCGAGCGATACAGTGTATCGACCAGTACGGCGTATCGGAGCCGTTCGTGTATCAGCGCCATTCGTCTATCAGCATGTTCGTCTATCAGCGTGTTCGTGTATCGAAGGGGAAGAGCATGACCATCGCCATCGCCATCGTCGGAGCCGGCCCAGGCGGCCTGGCCCTTGCCCGGGTGCTGCACGTCAACGGGATCGACGCCACCGTGTACGAGCGGGAACCGTCACGGGAGGCACGCGGTCAGGGCGGCATGCTCGACATCCACTCCGGCCAGCGGGCGCTCCGTGAGGCCGGTCTGATCGACCGGTTCCACACCCTCGCCCGGGGCGAGGGGCAGGACATGCGTCTCCTGGAGCCGGACGGCACCCTGCTCTTCCAGGAGGACACGCCCGACGACGCCCCGTCCGAACGCCCCGAGATCGACCGCGCCGATCTGCGCGACCTGCTGCTGGACTCCCTCCCCGAGGGCACAGTGCGCTGGGGACACACCTACGAGTCCGCCGGCGACGGCCTGCTGCGCTTCGCGGGAGGCGGCAGCGCACCGTACGACCTGCTGGTGGGCGCGGACGGCGCGCGGTCCCGGGTCCGCGCCCTGCTCACCGACGCCCGCCCGGCGCACATAGGCCAGAACGTCGTCGAGATCGGCATTCCCGACATCGACCGCACGCACCCCGACCTCGCGGCGATGGTCGGGCGCGGCAACTACTGGGTGCTCGGCAACGGAATCTCCCTGGCGGCGCAGCGCAACGGCGACGGCCGCGTTCGCATCGGCATCAGCTTCTACAACACCGCCGAGGACTGGTTCGCCACCAGCGGTATCCCGTTCGACGACCCGGCCACCGCCCGTGCACGGCTGATCGACCTGCTCCCCGGCTGGGACGCACGGTTCACCGCGCTGATCGCGGCCTGCGACGACACGGTCGTACCGCGCTCGATCACCACGCTCCCGGCCGGCCTGACCTGGCCGTCGGCGCCGGACGTCACACTGCTCGGTGATGCCGCGCATCTGATGCCGCCGGTGGGTGAGGGCGCCAACATGGCGCTGGTCGACGGCGCACTGCTCGGCCTCGCGCTGGCCGCGCACCGGGACGACGTACCCGCCGCCGTCAAGGAGTACGAACGCGAGATGTTCGAACGCACCGGCGCCGCCGCCCGGATGTCCGCGAAGATGCAGGACCTGCTGATGTCACCGGACGCCGGCCGGCGGATGCTTGAGTTCTTCCAGCCCGGCTGAGGGGTACCGTCCATGCCGCCCTCAGCCACTGGATGACGAGGCGGCGTGGGCGGTACCGCCCAGAGTGCTTGCCAGGCGTCACGGGCCAGACGGGACTTTGCGGACACGCCCCAGCCCTAGGGAATGTCGTCCAACTGACGTCTGCCGTCCGGGCGACGACGGCAGTTTGACGACACGCCCCAGCGGCGACATTCGTACAAGACCGATCGCCGTACGCGCAGGCATCGTCCCCGTACATGGGACATGAAGACGTCACGCACTCGCACGGAATGCACCTGGTCCGCCACGGCCCGCGGCAGGCCCCGCCACTGCTGCTCATCCACGGATCAGGATTCTCCGGCGGCTCCTGGAGACCGATCGTGCCGGCCCTCTCCGCGCGGCATCACGTCATCCGGGTCGACCTCCCGGGTCACGGCCACTCCCCGCCCGCGCCGTCGTACGACGTGCCTGAGCAGGCGGGCCGCCTGGCCGCCGTGCTCGACGAGCTCACCCTCGGTCCGGTCACCGCGGTCGGGCACTCCAGCGGCGGGTACATCGCCACCGCGCTCGCCGAACAGCGCCCGGACCTGGTCGGTGCGCTCGCGCTGATCAGCAGCGGCCCGAGTCCCGACGCGCTCCTTCCGCAACCCGCCGTGCTCCGGGCCCTGATCGCCCCACCGCTGGGCCCGCTCCTCTGGCCGGTCCGTTCGGACTCGATGCTCCGCAGGGGCATGACCTCTGTGTGCGACCGCCCGGTGGACATCCCGGACGACCTGATCACCGAGGCCCGGGGCCTCGGCTACCGCACGTTCAGGACCGTGCTGCGCCGTAACACCGCGTACATCGCCGAGCGGAGCGTCCCCGAGCGACTCGCCGCCCTCGGCGTCCCGGTCCTGGTGATCTTCGGCGCGGCCGACCGCCGCTGGGAACCGTCCTCGGTACACGGCTACGAGACGGTGCCGAACGCGCGTGTCGAGCAACTGCCCGATGTCGGGCACCTTCCCATGTTCGAAGCGCCCGAGAAGACCGGCGCATTGCTGCTGTCCTTCGCGGCTGCCCGCCGCTGACGCCGATCGCTACCCTGATGCCGTGTGGACCACCGGGGCACCCGACTGGACGTCAGTGGAAGTCGCCGTCCCGCGGAAACCCGAGCGGCTTCCAGGTATCACCATGGCCGGGTTCGCCCAACGCGTCCCCGCGCTCGTGGACATCACCATGGTCGCCCACCCCTCGGTCACCCTGTTCGTGGACCTGAGCGAGGGAGAAGGCCCCGCTTACGCCGCCCACGGACGGCGCGAACGCGGCAGCGTCGTCGTCGGACTGACCCCGGGCGTCCTCCGGGTCAGCGGCCCGGAGACCGAACGATGCCGGTGCCTCCAGATTCGGCTGTCGCCGGTCGTGGCGGCCGCCGTGTTCGGCGCATCGACCGAACTCGTCGGCTCAGTGGTCCCGCTGGCAGACGTCTGGGGTCGCGACGCCGGAAGGACCGAGGGCAGACTGCGCGCCGCCACGTCGTGGGACGAGCGGTTCGCGATCGCCGCGGACGTCCTCGGCCGGCGGCTGGGCGCCCGCCCTCCGCGCGACCCGGAGGTCACTGCCGCCTGGTCGCGGATACTCAGCGGCCGGGGGCAGGTGCGGGTCGGCGACCTGGCGAACGAGGTGGGGTGGAGCCGTAAACGCCTCTGGTCCCGCTTCCGGTCCCAGATCGGCCTCAACCCCAAGCTCGCCGCCCGGCTGGTGCGCTTCGACCACGCCGCTCACCTGCTCGCGGCCGGGGACGCCGCCGCTACGGTGGCGGCCGCGACCGGCTACGTCGACCAGTCCCACCTCCACCGCGAGGTCAGAGCGTTCACCGGCGTGACCCCCACGGCCGTTGCCGCCGCGCCGTGGCTCGGGTTCGACGACGTGGCGTGGCCGACTCCGTACGCCGGCCTGCCCCCGTCGCAGAAGCCTCCGCCACAGAAAGCGCCGTAGCAGAAGCCTCCGTCACAGAAAGCGCCGTCGCAGAAAGCGCCGCAGCAGAAGTCGCCGTAGCGGGCGGACGCGGTCCGCACGGCGGCTCCTCAAGACCGGAGAGCCTGCTGGGCAACGAGCTCGGAGCGGGTGAGCTCAAGCAGCCGCCCCATCCAGTTCCGTCCCCGGCCGTCGGAAACATCCCGCCAGAAGGGCGAGTCCGAGAGGCCGGTGTAGCTGATCCTGGCGTCCCCCGTGGAGAGGAGGACCTGGGCGGCTTCGGGGTGCTGGATGAACTTCGCGCGAAGCAGCCCTGCCATGACGGCGAGCCGTACGTTCGGCCAGTCGTTCCGGTGCGCCGCCCGGCCGCCCAGCTCACGCGCGTCCCGACCGGACTCCGCGTCCCGGATCGCGGCGCTGTCGGAGGCATCGGCCGCCGACAGCGCCCAGTACCCGTGGAGCACGGACGCGTAGGACTCGCCGCCGAACGTGATCTGCGCCGGGAATTCGTTGCGGAGCATGAACAGCCCCGGCTGCTCGGGCCAGCCCCGCGGGTAGACGGTCTCGTGCGAGGTGAGCACCGCTCGGCCCGGCTCCGAAGGATCATCGGCATACCAGACGGCCCGCCGTTTCTGGTCGCTCCGGACGCCTTGGTCACCGCGGTTGAAGTAATCCAGGACGTCCCGGTGCATCTCCGCCGTCACTACGGGCCCATCACCGTCGACGGCCTCACCGATGTCGGTGAACAGGACCCGCAGAGGACGGTCCTGACGGTCCATGTCCCCGAGCACATAGGTCCGCAGATGCGACGGCACCGCCAGGTACGCCGCCCGGAGCAGCGCTCGACGGGATTCGGTCGGCTCCTGCTGAAAGCTGCGGATCGCGTCCCGGCAACGGTCTCCGGCAGTCGGCCGCTGGTTGAGTGCTTCGATGCGGTCCGCGACCTCCAGAAGAAGTCCCTCCGGAGTCAGCGGCCCGCCATGACGAGAGGCCCACTTCGACGGTTCTTCGGGAAGCGCCGGAGTCGTGGAGTTGCTCACGGCCAGCCGGCCCGTCGCGAGCAACGTCTCCAGACCGGCCAGGTCCGTACATTCTCCGCAGGTGATCGTTCCGTCCGCGAAGACAATCAGGTCGTCGAGGTAGTACTCACCGTCCGGTGAATACCTCCGCCAGATGTGAGTCCAGGCACCGTCGATCCTCTCGCCGTCCACCATCCTGTACGTCGGTCCACGCCAAGTCATGGGCGCACGCTACCGCCTGAGCGTGAACCGTCATGGCCGGCCGATCTCCAGGGCGACGGACCCGCCACCCGCCCGGCGCGCCCGCCCGAGCCCCTGCAGGATCTCGCGGCGTGACGCAGGCCGGCCCCTGAACTACCCCTCCGGCTCGGCTGCCACGATGCCCAGCAGTCCAGGGAACCTCTGCTCGATGTCGGCCCGGCGCAGGCTGGCCATCCGGCTGTTGCCCCGGTCGACCTGCCGGATCAGGCCGGCCTCGCGCAGTGCGCGGAAGTGGTGCGTGACAGTCGCCTTGGAGACCGGCAGCCCGAAGGAGCTGCACGTCCGCGCCGCACCGTCGGGTTCGGCTGCCAGCTCACGCACCACTCGGCGGCGCAGCGGATCCGCCAGCGCGGAGAGTACGGGGCCGAGCTCGATCTCCTCGACGCCCGGGTGGCCTTCATCGTCGGGCATCCGCGACAACCCCTTTCAGGTATGGATTGCATCATACCTATGAGTTCGATAGCGTCCCATAGGTACGAGATTGGTTGTACCTATGGGAGAGGGGCCCCGCATGACTCAGCTACTCGCCCTCGTCGGCACCGCTCATCCGAAACCCGAACGCGCCGAGGAGTTGAAGCAGCTTCTGCTCTCGTTCGTCGAGCCGACCCGGCAGGAGTCCGGCTGCCTCGAATACCACTTCCACGAAGATCGCGACGACCCCGGCGTCTTCGTCTTCTACGAGGCCTGGCGCTCCCGGGCCGATCTCGACGCCCACCTCGCCCTCCCCCACATGCAAGCCTTCTGGGAGCGGCGCATGGACTACCTGGAGAGCGACCTCGACATCCGCTTTCTCACCATGCACAGCCCCTACCAGTCGGCGGCGCGGCGCCGCTCCGAGCACGATGACATGAGAATCCGCCGGCACGACTGAGGTCTCGCGAGATCGGAGCCCCTCCTACAGCCGCAACACCACCGGTCAGGTCTGCGCCATGTCCACGAAGCGCGAGTAGTGCCCCTGGAAGGCGACGGTGATCGTCGCCGTCGGACCGTTACGGTGCTTGGCCACGATCAGGTCCGCCTCGCCCGCCCGCGGTGACTCCTTCTCGTAGGCGTCCTCACGGTGCAGCAGGATCACCATGTCGGCGTCCTGCTCGATGGAACCGGACTCACGGAGGTCGGAGACCATCGGCTTCTTGTCCGTGCGCTGCTCCGGCCCACGGTTCAGCTGGGAGAGCGCGATGACCGGCAGCTGCAGCTCCTTGGCGAGGAGCTTGAGGTTTCGGGACATGTCCGAGACCTCTTGCTGACGGCTCTCGGCGCGCTTCGAGCCACCGGACTGCATCAGCTGCAGGTAGTCGATGACCACCAGTTTGAGGTCGTTGCGCTGCTTGAGGCGGCGGCACTTGGCCCGGATCTCCATCATGGAGAGGTTCGGGGAGTCGTCGATGTAGAGCGGGGCGGCGGAGACGTCCGGCATCCGTCGCGCCAGCCGCGTCCAGTCCTCGTCGGTCATCGTGCCGGAGCGCATGTGGTGGAGCGCCACCCGCGCCTCGGCGGACAGCAGTCGCATCGCGATCTCGTTGCGGCCCATTTCCAGGGAGAAGATCACGCTGGGCAGGTTGCTCTTGATCGAGCATGCCCGCGCGAAGTCCAGGGCGAGCGTGGACTTACCCATGGCGGGCCGGGCCGCGATGACGACCATCTGGCCCGGGTGGAGGCCATTGGTCAGGGCGTCGAGATCGGTGAAGCCGGTCGGCACGCCGGTCATCTCTCCGCTGCGGGACCCGATCGCCTCGATCTCGTCGAGCGCGCCTTCCATGATGTCGCCGAGCGGCAGGTAGTCCTCGCTGGTCCGCTGCTCGGTGACGGCGTAGATCTCGGCCTGTGCGGAGTTGACGATGTCGTCCACATCGCCGTCGGCCGCGTATCCCATCTGCGTGATCTTCGTGCCCGCCTCGACGAGCCGCCGCAGGACGGCACGCTCGTGAACGATCTCCGCGTAGTACGAGGCGTTGGCCGCGGTCGGCACCGACTGGACCAGGGTGTGCAGATACGGGGCTCCGCCGACCTTGGTGATCTCGCCGCGCTTGACGAGTTCGGCCGCTACGGTGATCGGGTCGGCCGGCTCGCCCTTGGCGTAGAGGTCGAGGATCGCCTGGAAGACGGTCTCGTGGGCGGGGCGGTAGAAATCGTGGCCCTTGATGATCTCCACGACATCGGCGATGGCGTCCTTGGACAGCAGCATGCCGCCGAGGACCGACTGCTCCGCGTCGAGATCCTGGGGCGGCACCCGCTCGAATTCCCGGGAACCGCCTTCCCAGCCGCCGCTCTCCCGGCCGCGGTCGTGCTGCTCACCGCGGTCACGGCCCTCGCCCCGGCGCTGGCGGGAGACGGGCAGCCGGTCGCTGGGGCCGGTGTCGGCCCAGGGGTCGTCCAAAGGCTCGGGGATACTCATCCGGCCACCTCCTCCCGTCCGCTCCGCGGACATAGCCGTGCCACTCTTTCTTACGGCACGGCACCGACAAACAAGACGCCCGACTCCGGTTGCGGTGTGTCGGGTTCTGCCGGTTTCCAGGCCGAAACAGGGTGGGGGCGCCGCCCCACGTTAGGCCTCCGAGCACCGTCAGCCAATCTGGTTATCCACAGGGCATGTGGACGACGGACCAGATGCTGTGGAGAACCACGCGGAACCTGTGCACGGACCGGGGGACAGCACTGTGGAAAAACTCATAGCACCCCCACCATCACCATCCTGACCTGCACGTTTCTCATCCACCGACTGTGGGGGAGAAAAACTTTCCGAGTCGGCGCAAGATCACGGCAACACACGCACAGCGGAACACCGAACTCCTCTAGATGTAAGGATCAATCAGGGATTGCATCTGTTACCTGTGGAAGATTAGATTGGCCCCTATGACCCAGGCACCGGCGAGCCCGCCACCCAGTCGCCGTCGGCACGACCGCGAGATCATCGCACTCGCGGTTCCCGCCTTCGGCGCGCTCGTGGCCGAGCCCCTTTTCGTCATGGTCGACAGCGCCATCGTCGGCCATCTCGGGACCCCGCAACTGGCCGGCCTGGCCGTCGCGGCAGCCCTCCTGACGACCGGCGTGAGCATCTTCGTCTTCCTCGCGTACGCCACCACAGCGGCGGTCGCCCGCCGGGTCGGAGCCGGGGACCTGTCCTCCGCGATCCGCCAGGGAATGGACGGCATCTGGCTGGCGATCCTGCTCGGCCTCGCGGTCATCGCCCTGACGCTCCCCCTGTCCCCCTGGCTCGTGGAGATCTTCGGCGCATCCGACACCGCGGCCCCCTACGCCACCACCTATCTGCGGATCTCCAGCCTCGGCATCCCCGCCATGCTCGTCGTGATGGCCGCAACCGGCGTGCTTCGAGGCCTGCAGAACACCCGCACCCCGCTCTATGTCGCCATCGGCGGTTTCACAGCCAACGGAGTCCTCAACGTGGGCCTCGTCTACGGCGCCGGCCTCGGCATCGCCGGATCGGCCTGGGGCACGGTGATCGCCCAGATCTCGATGGCCGCGGCCTATCTCGTCGTGGTGGTCCGCGGCGCCCGACGGCACGGCGCCTCGCTACGGCCCGACGCCGCCGGCATCAAGGCCAGCGCCCAGGCCGGCGTCCCCCTCCTGGTCCGTACGATGTCGCTGCGCGCCGTCCTGCTCATCGCCACCGCCGTCGCCGCCCGGCTCGGCGACACCGACATAGCCGCGCACCAGATCATCCTCTCGCTCTGGAGCCTGATGGCCTTCGCGCTGGACGCCATCGCCATCGCCGGGCAGGCCATCATCGGACGGTATCTGGGGGCCGATGACGCGAAGGGCGCGCGCGAGGCCTGCCGCCGCATGGTGCAGTGGGGCATCGCGTCCGGCGTCCTGTTCGGGGTACTGATCGTTCTCGCCCGACCGCTGTTCGTGCCGCTGTTCACCAGCGACCAGTCCGTCCAGGACACCCTCTTCCCCGCCTTGCTGGTGGTGGCCCTGACCCAGCCGATCGCCGGGGTCGTCTTCGTTCTGGACGGTGTACTGATGGGCGCCGGCGACGGCCCGTATCTGGCCTGGGCCATGCTCGCAACCCTGGCCGTCTTCGCCCCGGTGGCCCTGCTGGTTCCCGCTGTCGGAGGCGGGCTGACGGCACTGTGGTGCGCGATGACACTGATGATGGCCGTCCGCATGGCGACGCTCTGGCTGCGGACCCGCTCGGGCAAGTGGCTGGTCACCGGCGCCGCTCGCTGAGCCTCTCTCGCTGAGCCTCCTGCCACACCTCTGTCTGTTTCACGTGAAACAGACAGAGGTCCACCGGGAATCGGCGAGAAACGGCGAAGGGCCGCACCTCAAGAGGTGCGGCCCTTCACTGTTCTGCTGAGATACGGCCTGATCAGGCAGCAACAACCTCGACGCCGAGCTTCGCAGCGACCTCGGGGTGCAGACGCACGGACACCTGGTGTCCGCCGAGCGTCTTGATCGGCGAGCCGAGCTCGACACGACGCTTGTCGACGTCCGGACCACCGGCAGCCTTGATCGCCGAGGCGATGTCGGCCGGGGTGACGGAGCCGAAGAGACGGCCGGCGTCGCCGGAGCGAACGGCCAGACGGACCTTCACGGCCTCAAGCTTGGACTTGATCTCGTTGGCCTGCTCGATCGTGGCGATCTCGTGGATCTTGCGGGCGCGGCGGATCTGCGCCACGTCCTTCTCGCCACCCTTGGTCCAGCGAATGGCGAAGCCACGCGGAACCAGGTAGTTACGGGCGTACCCGTCCTTGACGTCAACGACGTCGCCAGCAGCACCGAGGCCGGAGACCTCGTGGGTGAGGATGATCTTCATGATTCGGTCACCCTTCCCTTATCGCGCGGTGGACGTGTAGGGCAGCAGCGCCATCTCACGGCTGTTCTTGACAGCCGTGGCGACGTCACGCTGATGCTGCGTGCAGTTGCCGGTGACGCGGCGGGCACGGATCTTGCCACGGTCGGAAATGAACTTCCGCAGCATGTTCGTGTCCTTGTAGTCCACGTACTGGGTCTTGTCCTTGCAGAACGCGCAGACCTTCTTCTTAGGCTTGCGCACAGGCGGCTTCGCCATGGTGTTTCTCCTGTGTGATCAAGAAGTGGGGGTACGAGCTGCCCTTAGAAGGGCGGCTCGTCCGAGTAGCCGCCGCCAGACGTTCCAGAAGAGCCGCCGGAACCGCCGGAGCTTCCGCCCCAGCCGCCTCCGCCGCCCTGCTGGCCCCCGCCCTGCTGGCCGCCGGCCGGCGCGCTCGTGGCCCACGGGTCGTCGGCGGGAGCGCCGCCACCACCCTGCTGGCCACCAGCACCGGGACCGCCGCCCCAGTTACCGCCACCCTGCTGACCGCCGCCGTATCCACCCTGGCCCTGGCCGCCCTGGCCACCGCGACCGGTGGTCTTGGTGACCTTGGCGGTGGCGCTCTTGAGACTGGGGCCGACTTCCTCGACGTCCAGCTCGTAGACCGTGCGCTTGACGCCCTCGCGGTCTTCGTACGACCGCTGCTTCAGCCGGCCCTGCACGACAACGCGCATGCCTCGCGTGAGCGACTCGGCGACGTTCTCCGCCGCCTGCCGCCAGACCGAGCAGGTGAGGAACAGGCCTTCGCCGTCCTTCCACTCATTGGTCTGCCGGTCGAAGATGCGGGGAGTGGACGCGACGCGGAACTTCGCGACCGCCGCACCGGACGGGGTGAAGCGCAGCTCGGGGTCGTCGACGAGATTGCCGACGACCGTGATGACGGTCTCGCCTGCCATGGATGAACCTCTCGGCGGGGATTGCTTCTGGCTGCTTGCTGCTACTCGAACCCGATGACCACTGAGCTAGAAGCTCAGTGGATCTCGGGACGGAGGACCTTGGTCCGGAGGACCGACTCGTTCAGGTTCATCTGGCGGTCGAGCTCCTTGACGACCGCAGGCTCGGCCTGCAGGTCGATGACCGAGTAGATGCCCTCGGGCTTCTTCTTGATCTCGTAAGCGAGCCGACGACGGCCCCAGGTGTCGACCTTCTCAACCTTTCCTTCGCCCTCACGGACGACGGAGAGGAAGTTCTCGATCAGCGGGGAGACTGCTCGCTCCTCGAGATCGGGGTCGAGGATGACCATCACCTCGTAGTGACGCATGTGGAACCCACCTCCTTTGGACTCAGCGGCCACGGTCGTTCCGTGGCAGGAGGGTCGTGATGCGTAAGCAACAGTGTCTCCGAGTAAAACAGCCGCCACTGACAACGCCCTCGGTTGAGAGGGGGCCGAGATGGGGTGGCCGGGGCAGACACCGGTGCAGACCGTCCAGAGTACCTGTAGACGGGCTTCCGGTTGAAATCCGGTGGTCAGGAGACGCAATCTGTACACATCGGGTGTGAGCGGCGCCACGACGCGCCGCCTTTCGGCCAGGAGGTACTCCATGGCACACGCAGTGCGACCCCGTTCGTCCGTCTCCCTCTTCGCCACGGACGGAAAGGCTCATCCACTCCAGGACGCCCTGGTGGCGGTAACGCTGGCCCTCGGCATCCTCGCCTTCGTCACGGCGTGGTTCCACGGCCTGCATCTGATCAGCTCCTGGGCCGGGCTCATCGGAATTCTCGTAGGCGCGTACGGGCAGTACATCTCCGTGACGACGCGGGAGAGGTTCCCGCTGATCCTCGGTATCGGGGCCTCCGCCATCGGGTTCTTCCTCGGTATGGCGCACGGCGGCCTCTTCGGCGGCGTGGTGGGCTGAGCGCGCCGTCGTCCGACGGTCCCGGCAGGGGCCCGGGGCGGCGTCGCAGCCCGGCGCTGCCCCCCGCACCACCTGCCGGAACCGTCCCGGTGCGACAGGGCCAGACCGCGCGCTTCCCGGTCACAGTAGGCTTCGGCGCGAGAGCCGGAGCCCCTGACCGATGGGGACACACCTGCCGAGGAGCGCCCCGCATGAGCCTGACCCTGAGGACCATCAGCCGAGAGCAGCATCTGGCGTACATCCAGAGTCTGCCCGCGGCGAGTCACATGCAGGTCCCGGCCTGGGCGGATGTGAAGGCCGAATGGCGCTCGGAGAGCCTGGGCTGGTTCGACAAGAGCGGCGAGCTCGTCGGCGCCGGCCTGGTGCTCTACCGGCAGCTCCCCAAGATCAAGCGATACCTCGCATATCTTCCCGAGGGCCCGGTCATCAACTGGTACGCCCCGAACCTGGCCGACTGGCTGCAGCCGATGCTGACGCACCTCAAGCAGCAGGGCGCCTTCTCGGTGAAGATGGGTCCGCCGGTCGTCATCCGCCGCTGGGACGCCCACGCGATCAAGGCCGGTATCCAGGACCCCGACGTGAAGCGCCTGCGCGACGTCGAGGCAACCCACATCGAGCCCCGCGCCTTCGAAGTCGCGGACCGGCTGCGGAAGATGGGATGGCAGCAGGGCGAGGACGGTGGGGCCGGCTTCGGTGACGTACAGCCCCGCTACATCTTCCAGGTGCCGCTGGCGAACCGTTCGCTCGAAGACGTCCACAAGGGCTTCAACCAGCTCTGGCGGCGCAACATCAAGAAGGCCGAGAAGGCCGGCGTCGAGGTCGTCCAGGGCAGCTATGCCGAGCTCGCCGAGTGGCAGCGGCTGTACGAGATCACGGCCGAGCGCGACCACTTCCGGCCGCGCCCGCTCGGCTACTTCCAGCGCATGTGGACGGCCCTCAACAACGAGGACCCCAACCGGATGCGGCTGTACTTCGCCCGTCACGAGGGCGAGAACGTCGCGGCCGCGACCATGCTGATCGTCGGCGGTCACGTCTGGTACTCCTACGGTGCGTCGGCCAACCACAAGCGCGAGGTCAGGCCCTCGAACGCGATGCAGTGGCGGATGCTCCGCGACTCTTACGCCATGGGCGCCACCGTCTACGACCTGCGCGGCATCTCCGATTCGCTGGACGAGACCGACCACCTCTTCGGCCTGATCCAGTTCAAGGTCGGCACCGGCGGTCAGGCCGCGGAGTACCTCGGTGAGTGGGACTTCCCACTCAACAAGCTGCTGCACAAGGCGCTCGACATCTACATGTCCCGCCGCTGATCCGGGGCACATGGATCCGTGGCACCTGAATCCGTGGCGCGCGGATCCATGACACAACGATCCGTGGTGCACGGCTGACGAAACCGGCTTCATTCGTTTCAATGGGCTCTTCAAGTAGCTCTTCACACCTCTGATACACCGCAGCCACCAGAAAGGTTCCGGACCGGCCATGGCGCTCTCCCTGTACGTCGACACCGCGCGCTGGCGGGCGCACCAGAAATCCGTGCTCGATCAGTTCCCCGGGCTCGTACCGGTCTGCAAGGGCAACGGGTACGGCTTCGGTCACGAACGGCTGGCCGACGAGGCGATCCGCTTCGGCTCCGACACGCTCGCGGTCGGCACCACCTACGAAGCAGCCCGGATCAAGGACTGGTTCAGCGGCGATCTGCTGGTGCTCACGCCGTTCCGGCGGGGTGAGGAGCCGGTGCCCCTGCCCGACCGGGTGGTCCGTTCCGTGTCGTCCGTGGACGGGGTGCACGCCCTGGTGGGCGCCCGGGTCGTCATCGAGTGCATGAGCTCGATGAGGCGGCACGGCGTCAAGGAGGAGGAGCTCGGGCAGCTGCACGCCGCCATCGAGGACGTACGTCTCGAAGGCTTCGCCCTGCACCTGCCGCTGGACCGCACGGACGGCTCGGACGCGGTCGAGGAGGTCATCGCCTGGATGGACCGCCTCAGGGCGGCCCGGCTGCCGCTGCACACGATGTTCGTCAGCCACCTGCGGGCCGAGGAGCTGGGACGGCTCCAGCAGCAGTTCCCGCAGACCCGTTTCCGCGCCCGCATCGGGACCCGGCTCTGGCTCGGCGACCACGAGGCGACGGAGTACCGGGGCGCGGTGCTCGACGTCACGCGCGTCGCCAAGGGCGACCGGTTCGGCTACCGGCAGCAGAAGGCCGCGTCCGACGGCTGGCTGGTGGTCGTCGCGGGCGGCACGTCGCACGGGGTGGGCCTGGAGGCCCCGAAGGCGCTGCACGGCGTGATGCCGCGCGCCAAGGGCGTCGCCCGCGCGGGCCTGGCGACCGTCAACCGCAACCTGTCGCCGTTCGTCTGGGCCGGCAAGCAGCGCTGGTTCGCCGAACCGCCGCACATGCAGGTGTCGATCCTGTTCGTGCCCTCGGACGCGGAGGAGCCGAGGGTCGGCGACGAGCTGGTGGCCCACCTGCGCCACACCACCACGCAGTTCGACCGCCTCGTAGACCGCTGAGCCGCCCGGGGCCGCCGCATCGCGGCGGCCCCGGAGCGCCTCACCCGTCCCCGTCGCTCAGTCGGCGGCCGGCGAGCCGCCGGCGCCCCACTCCACGCGCGGTCCCTCGACCGTGAGCGCGGCATGGCGTGGCGGACGCGCGGCCGCACGGCCCAGCACGAAGGCGTCCGGCGCCCCGTCGAGCACCCCGCCGGAGGGATCGTCCGAACCGTCGCGCCGTACGCCGTCCCGCTCCGGCATCAGGATGTCCCGCACGACCACGGCGCAGAGGTACAGCGTGCCCAGCAGATGCAGGGCGATGGCGAGCTGGTAGCCCTCCGTCGGCAGGCCCTGGTGCTTGTCGCCGCTCGTCGTGTAGGCGAGGTACATCCAGATCCCCAGGAAGTACATGACCTCGCACGCCTGCCAGATCAGGAAGTCCCGCCAGCGCGGCCGGGCCAGTGCGGCGAGGGGGATCAGCCAGAGCACGTACTGCGGTGAGTAGACCTTGTTGACGAGGATGAACACCGCGACGACGAGGAACGCGAGCTGCGCGAACCGGGGCCTGCGCGGCGCCGTCAGCGTCAGCGCGCCGATGGCGGCGCACAGCCCGACCGTCGCCAGTGTCGAGACGGTGTTGACCGTGCTGACGTCGATGGACTCACCGGTGCGCTGCGTGATGATCAGCCAGAACGAGCCGAAGTCGATCGAGCGTTCCTCGCTGAAGGTGTAGAACTTCTTCCAGCCCTCGGGGGCGAACACCATCACCGGCAGGTTGACGACCAGCCAGGAGGCCGCGGCGCCGAGCGTCGCGACCCAGAACGCCCGCCATTTCGCGGCCCGCCAGCACAGCACGAAGGCCGGGCCCAGTAGCAGCACGGGATACAGCTTGGCGGCCGTGGCCAGCCCGATCAGGATGCCGAACGCCAGCGGACGGCTCCTGGACCACATCAGCATCGCCGCGGCCGTGAGGGCGACGGCCAGCAGGTCCCAGTTGATCGTGGCGGTGAGGGCGAAGGCGGGTGCGAGAGCCACCAGGAGGCCGTCCCAGGGGCGGCGCCGGTGCGTGCGCGCGACACAGACGGCGATGATCGCGGTGCAGATCATCAGCATGCCCGCGTTCACCAGCCAGTACACCTGCTCCTGGTGCTGGATCGAGCCGCCCGGGGTCAGCCAGGACGCGATCTGCATGAACACCCCCGTGAGCACGGGGTACTCCAGGTACTGCATATCGCCGGGCAGCCGGTCGAAGTACGGCACCAGGCCGTCGGAGAAGCCGCGCCCGGCGTACAGATGCGGAATATCGGAATAGCAGGCGTGGGTGTACTGGGAGCCCGCGCCCTGGAACCAGGCCCAGTTGTAGCAGGGCAGCTTCTGCACCATGCCGAGCGCGAACATCCCCAGCGCGACCAGCGCCACGGCACCCACCGGGGTGAGTGCGGTACTCCCGAGCCGCGACCAGCGGCCCGACCTCCCGCCGATCAGCTCGCTGCCGGCCGCGGCGACCTCGTCCTCACGCGTGGGCCGTACGACGGACCGTTCCTGCTGCACGCTCGTGTCCTCTGCACTTGGCATGCCGCACATCCTGCCGTACCGGACTGTGCGAACGGCGAGGGCCGCCGCACCCTGTGGTGCGGCGGCCCTCGCCGTGGCTGTCGGACTGCCTCGCGCCGGGCTGCCCGGCCGGGCGGAGACCGCTACCCGTTGGCACCTCCGAAGATGGTGCCGTTGCCGTTCCCGTTGCCGTTCCCGTTGCCATTGCCTCCGTCGCTGTTGCCCCCGTCACCGGCGGGCGGGCTGGCGCCGCCGGGATCGCCGTTGCCGGCCGTTGTCCCGTCCGTGGCACCGGTCGTGCCGCCGTCCTGCCCGCCGGTCGCACCGGCGTCGGCGCCACCGTTGTCCCCTCCGTCGGACGTACCGCCGGTGTCGTCCTGGCAGTTCCAGCTCCAGGTGTCGCAGCTCTCCGTCGGGTCGGGCGGCGACGGAGGCGAGGCCGGAGCGCTCGGCGAGGACGTGTCGGACGGCGTCGTGGACGGACTCGGCGGGGGCGTGTAGCTGGGCGTCGGCTTGGGGCTGCTCGCGCCGCCGCCGTAGAGCTTGTCGCCGATCGGCTCCGCCTTCGGGAAGTCCACGACCTTCTGGCCCTCCATGGCATCGGCCATGTAGTCGTGCCAGATCTGCGCCGGGAACGAGGCGCCGTGGATCTTCTCCTCGCCGCCGGTCCCGTACATCTTCTCGAACTTGCGGCCCTTGTGCTTCTCGTTGTCGTCCAGCCGGTACATGCTGATCGCCGTCGAGAGCTGCGGGGTGTAGCCGACGAACCAGGCGGAGAGGTTGTCGTCCGTCGTACCCGTCTTACCCGCCACATCGCGGCCCGGGAGTCTGGCGGGCGTACCCGTACCGTGATCGACGACGTTCTTGAGCACGTCGGTCACGTTGTCGGCCACGTTGTTGTCGAAGGCGCGCTTGGTGACCGTCTCGTGCTGGTAGATCACCTTGCCGAGCTTCTTCACCTGGGTGACCGAGAACGGTTCTCGCTGCTGGCCGCTGGCCGCGAACGTGGCGTACGCGCCGGCCATCCGGATCACGCTCGGCGAGGACGTACCGATGGAGAACGACGGAACGGTCGAGTTCGCCATGTTGTCGTCGTCCTTCAGGCCGGCGGCCATCGCCGCCTCCTTCACCTTGTCCGTGCCCACGTCCATACCGAGCTGGACGTAGGGGGAGTTGGCGGAGACCTCCATCGCCTTACGAAGCGTGATGTTGCCCTCGGAGTGGTTGCCGTCGTTGGTCTGCAGCCACTCCTCACCCTTCTCGTTCGTCCAGATCTGGCCGTTGTACTTCTTGATCTTCAGCTTGTTGTCGCCGTTGTAGACGCTCAGCGGCGAGACCTTCTCGCGCTGCGAATCGTTCTGATCCGCGCCGAGCTCGGGGTCCCGTCTTCCGTGTTCCATCGCGGCGGCCAGCACGAACGGCTTGAAGGTCGAACCCACCGCGGCCCCGGTCGGGTCGGCGTTGTTGGTGTAGTGCTGGGTCGCGTCCTTGCCGCCGTAGATCGCCTTGATGGCGCCGGTCTCCGGATCGACGGAGCCGCCACCGAACTGGACGTGAGTGTCCTTGTCGGGGCGCTTCTTGGGGTCGATCTTCTCGTCGTAGACCTTCTTGACGGCCTTGTTGAGCTGCGCGACCTTCTTCTTGTCGAAGGTCGTGTGGATCTCGTACCCGCCCTGGTTGAGCATCTCGGCGGTGACACCGCGGTCGTTGTTCGCGAGGAAGTACTTCCGGGCGAGCTCGACCAGGTAGCCCGTCTGCCCGCCCAGCTGGGCGTCCTTCTTGAGCGGCTTGGGCATGGGGAACGTCCGGTACTTGTCGTGATCGGCCTTCGACAGCCGGCCGTCCTTGAACTCCTCGTCGAGGATCCACCGCCAGCGCTTCTTCGCCCGGTCCAGGTTCTTCGCCGCCGTCGCCTGCTGCGGGTCGACGTCCGGAGCGCCTGCCGGGTCGTAGTAGCTGGCGCCCTTGAGCAGCGTCGCCAGGAAGGCGCACTCGCTCGGGTTCAGCTCCGTGGCGTCCTTGCCGTAGTACGTGCGGGCGGCCGCCTGGATACCCGAAGCGCCACGTCCGTAGTACGAGACGTTGAGGTACCCGGCCATGACCTCCTTCTTCTTCCCCTGCTCGCCGACCTTCAGCGTGATGAAGAGCTCCTCGACCTTCCGGCTCAGGGTCTGTTCCTGGGAGAGCCGCGAGTTCTTCACGTACTGCTGCGTGATGGTCGAGCCACCCTGCGTCTGGCCGCCCTTGGCCATGTTCCACACGGCACGGCCGATGCCCATCGGGTCGATGCCCTTGTCGTGCTCGAAGGACTTGTTCTCCGCCGAGATGACGGCGTTGCGCATCGCCTCTGGGATCTGCTCGTAGGCGATGACCTGGCGGTTGGCCGCCCCGCCGGTCGCGACCATCTGTGTGTTGTCGGACCAGTAGTAGACGTTGTTCTCCGCCTTCGCGGCATCGTTCACCTTGGGCATCGTCACCATCGCGTACGCGAGGCTGGCAACGCCCATCAGAAGGCCCACGAAGCCGATGCACAGGCCGGAGACGAGCTTCCACGACGGCACCCAGCGCCGCACGCCGTGCTTGCCGGCGCGCGGGTAGTCGATGAAGCGCTTCTTGGCCGGGCGCTGGTTGCCGCGCCCTCGGCCCCGGCCGGGGCCCTCGGCCCCGTCGTCGCCACCGCCGCCCCGGCGCCGTCCTCCGCCGTCGGAACCACCACGGCCGCCGGAACCGCGCTGGGCGGCCCGTCTCGCGGCGGCTCGCCCGCCGTACGGGGTGTCCCCGCCGTGCGGGGTCTCCCCGCCGTGCGGACCGGAAGGTGATTCGGAAGTCACGCTACGTGACGGTGCTGCGCGGCGTCCTGAGGACTGCTGGGTGGCTCGTCTGGTCGCTGCGCGCCCGCCACCTTGCGGCTGCGGTGCTTTGCGACGGTGCTCGCTCATCGAACGACTACTCCTCGGGCAGGCGAGAACGCCTGGAAGCGGCAGTTGAGATCCGGTCCCCCCGCATTACGGACCAGCCCTGCGACGGGCACGTCCGCAGCGCATCCGGTCAGTCCGCGGGGACTGACGCGGTCGGGCGTCACGCGGTTCCCGGTGGTCTGCATGCCGGACAGACTACGCACGGTCAAAACCCTCCTAGGACCGAACTTCACCTCAAATTACGCAAGTCGGTTCCCAAGAATTAGTTATGTGACGCCGTTCACTAAGGCCCCCCTTGCCCCGGCGGACACTCCGATCTATCGTGCTGATGTATCGAGTCGATACATCAGCTCGGTACATCGACTCGGCATAACAGCCCGGCACAGGGACGGACGAGAACACTCGGAGAAGGAGGAGGCGAGGTTGAGCAGACGCTCCGGCATCCTTGAGTTCGCTGTCCTCGGGCTGCTCCGCGAGTCTCCGATGCACGGCTACGAGCTGCGTAAACGTCTCAACACATCACTGGGGATCTTCCGTGCGTTCAGCTACGGAACCCTCTACCCGTGCCTCAAGACGCTGGTCGCCAACGGCTGGTTGATCGAGGAGCCGGAAAACGCTCCGGCAGACCTTCCGCCCGGCTCCGGCCGCGCGGTGGCCCCTTCCTCTTCTCTGGCAGGGCGCCGCGCCAAGATCGTCTACCGATTGACGGCGGAAGGTAAGGAACACTTCGAAGAGCTGCTCTCGCAGACCGGCCCGGACTCCTGGGAGGACGAGCACTTCGCTGCTCGTTTCGCCTTCTTCGGACAGACGGAGCACGGGGTGCGGATGCGGGTGCTGGAAGGCCGTCGCAGCCGGCTGGAGGAGCGTCTTGAGAAGATGAGCGCCTCTCTGGCCCGCACCCGCGAGCGTCTCGACGACTACACACTTGAGCTTCAGCGACACGGCATGGAGTCCGTGGAGCGCGAAGTGCGCTGGCTGAACGAGCTCATCGAGAGCGAGCGGTCGGGACGGGATCAGCGACGATCCTCGCCCGAGGGCTCAGCTCAGCAGAACACCGCAGGAGAGCCGGACGGCCTGCCCCGGCGGGGTAACAACCCGCCGGATCCGTCCGGCGACACCGCCAAGTGAGATCCCCGCAGATCCGCGGGGCCCTCATCAGGAACATCCATTACACACAGGGAGCAACCGGAATGGGTTCGGTTCGCGTAGCCATCGTCGGCGTGGGCAACTGCGCCGCCTCGCTGGTCCAGGGCGTCGAGTACTACAAGGACGCCGATCCGGCCGGCAAGGTGCCCGGCCTGATGCACGTCCAGTTCGGCGACTACCACGTGTCGGACGTCGAGTTCGTCGCCGCCTTCGACGTCGACGCGAAGAAGGTCGGTCTCGACCTCTCGGACGCCATCGGCGCCAGCGAGAACAACACCATCAAGCTCTGCGACGTGCCGAACGCCGGCGTGACCGTCCAGCGCGGCCACACCCACGACGGTCTCGGCAAGTACTACCGGGAGACCATCGAGGAGTCCGCCGAGGCCCCGGTCGACATCGTCCAGATCCTCAAGGACCGCAAGGTCGACGTTCTGGTCTGCTACCTGCCCGTCGGCTCCGAGGTCGCTGCGAAGTTCTACGCGCAGTGCGCCATCGACGCCAAGGTCGCGTTCGTCAACGCCCTCCCGGTCTTCATCGCCGGCACCAAGGAGTGGGCGGACAAGTTCACCGAGGCCGGTGTCCCGATCGTCGGCGACGACATCAAGTCCCAGGTCGGCGCCACCATCACGCACCGCGTGATGGCGAAGCTCTTCGAGGACCGGGGCGTCGTCCTGGACCGCACGATGCAGCTGAACGTCGGCGGCAACATGGACTTCAAGAACATGCTTGAGCGTGAGCGCCTTGAGTCCAAGAAGATCTCCAAGACGCAGGCCGTCACCTCGCAGATCCGCGACCGCGACCTCGGTGCGGACAACGTCCACATCGGCCCGTCGGACTACGTGGCCTGGCTGGACGACCGCAAGTGGGCGTACGTGCGCCTTGAGGGCCGCGCCTTCGGTGACGTTCCGCTGAACCTTGAGTACAAGCTTGAGGTCTGGGACTCCCCGAACTCGGCCGGTGTCATCATCGACGCCGTCCGCGCCGCGAAGATCGCCAAGGACCGCGGCATCGGTGGTCCGATCCTCTCCGCGTCCTCGTACTTCATGAAGTCCCCGCCGGTCCAGTACTTCGACGACGAGGCCCGCGAGAACGTCGAGAAGTTCATCCGGGGCGACGTCTCCAACTGACGCCACCTGAACAGGGTCCGGTGTCCGGTTCAGGCTGAATCCGGACGATCGGCCCCAGGTATGTCGGCGCGGCACAGCCGGGAGCGGTAACGCTCCTGAGCTCCCGCACTGTTGAGGGTCCCCGGGCAATCCGCCCGGGGACCCTCAACGTATGTGACCCTTGCTCCCATGCCCGTCGTGCGCGACCTGCGCGTTCTCCTGCGCCTTCGGAACTTCCGCCGCCTGCTGGCCGTACGGGTGCTGTCCCAGTCGGCCGATGGCGTCTACCAGGTGGCGCTCGCGACGCATGTGGTCTTCTCCCCGGAGAAACAGACATCGGCGGGCGCCATCGCCTCCGCCATGGCCGTGCTCCTGCTGCCCTACTCGCTCATCGGCCCGTTCGCCGGAGTGCTGCTGGACCGCTGGCCCCGCCGCCAGGTCTTCCTCTACGGCAATCTGCTGCGCGCCGGGCTCGCCTGCTGCACCGCACTCCTGATCCTGGGCTCCGCCCCGGACTGGCTCTTCTACACATCGGCCCTGTGCGTCACCGCCGTCAACCGCTTCGTCCTGGCCGGCCTCTCCGCCGCGCTGCCGCGCGTCGTCGACCAGGAACGGCTGGTGCTGGCCAACTCCCTCTCCCCGACCGCCGGCACGCTCGCCGCGACGGCAGGCGGTGGCCTCGCCTTCGTCGTACGGCTACTGCTGTCCGACTCCGACGCGGCGGTGGTGCTGCTGGGCGCCGGGCTCTACCTCGCCTCGGCGGTGGCGTCCCTGACCCTTGCCGCCGGGCTCCTCGGCCCGGAGCGGGGCAGCGGCCCCCTGCCCCTGCGCAGGGCTCTGGCCACGACCGCCCGCGGTCTCGGTGACGGGCTGCGCCATCTGGCGGAACGCAGGCACGCCGCACGGGCGCTGGCCGCCATGACGGTGATCCGCTTCTGCTACGGGGCGCTGACGGTGACGGTTCTGATGCTGTGCCGGTACGCCTGGGCGGACACCGAGGCCCATGGGCTGGCGCTGCTCGGGCTGGCGGTGGGGGTGTCCGGGGCGGGATTCTTCGCCGCGGCGGTGCTGTCCCCGTGGGCCGTGGCGCGGCTCGGGCGGTTCCGCTGGATGACGGTGTGCGCCGCCGCCGCAGCCGCCCTCGTACCGGCGCTGGGGCTCTGGTTCACCCCCACTCCGATGCTCGTCGCCGCGTTCGTGCTCGGCCTCGTCACCCAGGGGGCGAAGATCGCGACGGACACGGTGGTGCAGACCTCGGTGGACGACGCCTTCCGCGGCCGGGTGTTCTCGCTCTACGACGTGCTGTTCAACGTGGCCTTCGTGGGCGCAGCCGGTGCCGCCGCCCTCATGCTGCCTCCTGACGGCAGGTCGGCCGCGGTGGTGATCGGAGTGGCCGCGCTCTACGCCCTGGTGGCCGTGGCCCTGTACCGCTGGAGCCGCACCCGCGAGGTCGTATAGCGTGCGCGCGTCAAAGAAAGCAGTGCAGGATTCACGGGGGTACGCGCATGACCTATCCGCCTCAGCAGGGCCCTGGACCATACGGGCAGCAGCCTCCACAGCAGCCCTACCCGCCGCAGCAACAGCCCGGATATGGCTACCCGCAGCAGCCGGGGTACGGCGCCCCTCAGCAGCAGGGGTACGCCGCACCTCAGCAGCCCTACCCGCCGCATCAGGGACAGCAGCCCTGGGGAGGCCAGCCCGGCGGCCCGGCACCGCAGGGAATGCCTCCACAGGGAATGCCCCCGCAGGGCCCGCCGCAGAACGCGTCCGGCGGCAAGAAGGCCTTCCTCGCGGTGCGCAACCTCATCATCATCGTGGTGGCTCTCGGCGCACTGGCGGGACTGAAGTTCGGCTGGGACAAGATATTCGAGTCCGACGCCAAGGCCGCAGCGGTGGGCGACTGCCTGGAGAACAAGGGCACCAGCTTCAGCCCAGACATGAAATCGGCTGACTGCGGTTCGAACGCTGCCGAGTTCAAGGTCGTCGCAGTACACGACAACACCTCCGACACCGATCTCTGTGACGCGAAGAAGTACGTGGCGTACACCGAGACCTCGGGCAGCCGGAAGAGCCGGAGCAGCGTGGTGCTCTGCCTCATGCCGATCAAGCCCGGCGGCTGATCCTCCGGAACGGAAGCAGAACCGGGCGAGGGCGCTGTTTCACGTGAAACAGCGCCCTCGCCGTATGGGCTGCCGGTCATGTTTCACGTGAAACATGACCGGCAGCCCTCCCGTCCGTACCGCCCGGCGGGACTCAGTCCTGCGATTCCCACCACTTCTTGAGCTCTGCCACTGCCTCGTCATGCTCCATCGGCCCGTTCTCCAGGCGCAGTTCCAGCAGAAACGCGTATGCCTTGCCGATGACCGGTCCGGGCCCGACGTTCAGGATCTGCATGATCTCGTTGCCGTCCAGGTCCGGCCGGATCGCGTCGAGCTCTTCCTTGTCCTGCAGCTGCGCGATGCGCTCCTCCAGTGCGTCATAGGTACGCGAGAGGGCTGACGCCTTGCGCTTATTGCGCGTGGTGCAGTCCGAGCGGGTGAGCTTGTGCAGCCGCTCCAGCAGCGGGCCGGCGTCACGCACATAGCGGCGGACGGCCGAGTCGGTCCACTCCCCGTCGCCGTACCCGTGGAAGCGCAGATGCAGCTCCACCAGCTTCGAGACGTCCTTGACCATGTCGTTGGAGTACTTGAGGTCGGTCATCCGCTTCTTGACCATCTTGGCGCCCACCACCTCGTGGTGATGGAACGAGACCCGGCCGTCCTTCTCGAAGCGCCGCGTCCTCGGCTTGCCGATGTCATGGAGAAGCGCGGCAAGCCGCAGAACGAGGTCCGGGCCGTCCTCCTCCAGGTCGATCGCCTGCTCCAGAACGGTCAGGGAGTGCTCGTACACATCCTTGTGGCGGTGATGCTCATCACTTTCGAGCCGGAGCGCGGGGAGCTCGGGAAGGACCTGTTGTGCCAGCCCCGTGTCGACAAGAAGCGCCAGCCCCTTCCGTGGGTGCGAGGAGAGAAGGAGCTTGTTGAGCTCCTCACGGACCCGCTCGGCGGAGACGATCTCGATCCGCCCCGCCATTTCCGTCATCGCCTCGACCACATCGGGAGCCACTTCGAAGTCCAGCTGCGCGGCGAAGCGCGCGGCTCGCAGCATGCGCAGCGGGTCGTCGGAGAACGATTCCTCGGGGGTACCGGGAGTGCGCAGGACCCGCTCCGACAGGTCCTCGATGCCACCGTGGGGGTCGATGAAGGCCTTCTGCGGCAGCGCGACAGCCATCGCGTTGACCGTGAAATCACGTCGAACGAGGTCGTCCTCGATGGAGTCGCCGTAGGAAACTTCCGGCTTGCGCGAGGTTCGGTCGTACGCCTCGGACCGGTATGTGGTGACTTCGATCTGGTAACCGTCCTTCTGGGCGCCCACCGTGCCGAAGGCGATCCCGACTTCCCACACCGAGTCCGCCCAGGGCCGGACGATCTTCAGGACGTCCTCGGGGCGGGCATCGGTAGTGAAGTCCAGGTCGTTCCCGAGCCTGCCCAGAAGTACGTCCCGGACCGAGCCGCCGACCAGGGCGAGACTGAATCCGGCATCCTGGAATCGGCGGGCGAGATCGTCGGCGACCGGGGACACCCGGAGCAGTTCACTGACTGCGCGGTGCTGCACCTGGGTCAGGACACTGGCGTTGTCTTCATTGGCATTCGGCACAACAGAAAAGGGTACGTGCCCGGACCGGCCCGGACGTCATGGTTTCCTTCAGCCCTGCGAGACTCTCCCGATCATGTGCCGTACACCCCAGCACTTAGCCGTCGCGCACATCGTTACCATGCGTGGACGCAGCAACGGACGACGATCGACAGCAGCTCATGACGACGAGGGACGGGTAGGCGCGTGGCCGAGGCGGCAGACTTCCAGGGGATGAGTCCCTCTCCTGCCCGCCGGTGGCTGCGGCGCACAGCCGCCGTGCTCGCCGGGGCTCCGCTCTTCGCCGCCCTGCTGGCCGGGGCGGCCGCGCCGGCGGCACAGGCCGGCGTGCCGGACAAGGCCCCGACGGGCTCCGGGACAGTCGCGGTGTCCCTGGACACCGTGACCCCGAGTGCCCCGGTGAAGGGGGACACCCTCACCGTCTCCGGCACCCTGACCAACAAGAGCAAGGAGACCGTCACCGCGGCCCAGGTCGATCTGCGCGTGGGCCCCCGGCTCTACAGCAGGACGTCGATCGACGCGGCAAACCGGCGCACGGGATATCTGCCGGGTGCCGACCCGTCTCCGGTCGGCGGCAAGTACACGGTCAAGATCGCCAAGCTGCCCTCCGGGATCAGCCAGGACTTCACCCTGTCCGTGCCGGTCAGCAAGCTGGGGCTCGGCGACGACGGCGTGTACCAGCTCGGCGTCACCCTGTCGGGCCAGACGTCCCACGCCCTCTACGACCAGGTGCTCGGGATCAAGCGCACGTTCCTCCCCTGGCAGAGCGAGGACCGCGACTCCAAGCCCCGGATCAGTTACGCCTGGCCCCTGATCGCACCGGCGCACCTCACCGCAGAGACCGGCTCCGACTCCCAGCAGACCCCGGTGTTCGCCGACGACGAGCTGGCCGCCGAGATCGCGCCGGGCGGCCGCCTGGAACAGATGGTGTCGCTGGGCAGGCAGCTGCCCGTGACGTGGGTCATCGACCCGGACCTGCTGGCCAGCGTGGACGCGATGACACGGGACTACCGGGTCAAGTCCGGTGACACCACGATCGCCGGTACGAATCAGAACGTGGCCAAGCAGTGGCTGAGCTCGCTGGAAGCGGCGGTGACCGAGGGCAAGGTCATCGCGCTGCCGTTCGGTGATCCCGATCTGGCATCGATCGCGCACCGCGGCAAGAACGTGTCGGGCACCCTGAGCCACCTCCAGAACGCCAGTGAGGTGGCCGTGACGACGGTGCAGACAATCCTGCACCTGAAGCCCTCGACGGACTTCGCGTGGCCGGTCGACGGTGCCATCGACCCGTCGATCGTGGACGTGGCCACATCGGCCGGCGCCCACAACGTGATCTCCCGCAGCGACAGCCTCCAGGAGAACGGCGGCCTGGTGTACACGCCCACCGCCGCCCGGCCGATCGGCGGCGGCACCACCGCCGTGGTCTCCGACTCCCGGCTCTCCACGGCCTTCCAGGGCGATATGACGAAGGCCGGGGACTCCACGCTCGCCGTGCAGAAATTCCTCGCCCTCACGCTCTCCCTGGCCGAGCAGGACACGGACAAGGACCGGAGCGTCGTCGTCGCGCCCCAGCGGATGCCGACCGTCGCCCAGGCCCAGACGATGGCCCGTGCCCTGCACGCCCTCGACGACGATCGCTGGACGCAGTCCCAGGGGCTGATCCAGGCGGCCGAGGGGAAGCCCGACGCGAAGGCGACCACACAGGTCCCCCGGACGTCCCAGTATCCGAAGAAACTGCGCAGCCAGGAGCTGCCCACCCAGGCCTTCCAGGACATCAAGTCCACTCAGGCCTCCCTCAACAACTTCCAGGTCATCCTCACCCAGCCCGAGCGCGTGGTGACCCCCTTCGGCAACGCGGTCAACCGCTCCATGTCGACGTCGTGGCGGGGCAGGCCGCTGGAGGCCCAGCAGTACCGGGACTCGGTGCGCACCTATCTGCAGGGTCTCGTCAACGAGGTCCAGCTGATCTCGAAGTCGGATGTCACCCTGTCCGGGCGGAGCGCCACGATCCCGGTGACGGTGCAGAACAGGCTGTTGCAGGACGCCGACCACCTGGTGCTGCGGCTGAAGTCGGAGAACGCGACGCGGCTCAAGCTGAACGACGGCGGTGCCGTGGCGGAGCAGCCGATCCAGATCGCCGGCGGTCACAGCCAGTCCGTGAAGTTCGACGCCGCGGCCAACATCAACGGCCAGGTCCAGATGACCGCCCAGCTGTACACGGAGGACGGCACCCCGTACGGCGCGGAGATGAACTTCACCGTGAAGGTGTCCGAGCTGACGCCGACCGTCCTTCTCGTGATCGCCGGCGGACTGCTGCTCCTGGTCCTCGCCGGCATCAGGATGTATGCACATCGCAAGCGCGCCAACGCGGGCGGCGCGGCGGGCGACGACGGCAGTGAACCCGAGCAGCCGAGTGACCCGACGCCGGACACCGGTCCCGAAAGCACGGAGCCGTCGGGCACGGGTGAGAAAGTGGACCGTTGAGCGATGTCTGTCGTGGCCGGTCGGCCGGGGACGATGAGGTGGGGTTTCGATGAACGCGCCGTACGACGGTGATCGCGGTCAGGGTACGGGCGGAGCCGGTTCTTCCGGCGGTCCTCCGGTGCCCTCTGATCCGGCGCAGGTGCCACCAGCACCCGATCCGTATCTGCAGGCCGCGTACGACTACGACCCCTACCGGGCGCAGGACCTCTCGGCACAGGATCCGGTGAACGAGGCCCTGTACGACCGGGCGGCGCATCCGCCACCGCCTCCCGGCACCTACCAGCAGCCGCAGCCGCTCTACCAGCAGCCGCCTGCCGCCCCGTACGCCCCCGACCCACGGATCTGGGCACAGACCCCGCCCCCCGAGCCCGACGGCCCGTCCCGGCACCTGCCGTACGGCGACGACGCGGCGACCACCCAGTTCGTCGGTGTGGACGATCTCGTCACCCAGGCCTCGGCGGGGCGCGACGAACCCGACGCGTTCGCCCACCTCTTCCGGGACCAGGAGGGCCCGGCGGGCTCCCCCGTCCCTGAACGGCCGGAACCGGCCCCCGCACCCGTACCGCCGAAGTCCGGCGGCCGGGCCTCCGGGCTGCTGAAGTCCAGTGCGGTCATGGCGGCCGGCACCCTCGTCTCACGGCTCACCGGATTCGTACGCAGCCTGGTGATCACCGCGGCCCTCGGCGCGGCCCTGCTCGGCGACAGCTTCACCATCGCCTACACGCTGCCGACGATGATCTACATCCTCACCGTGGGAGGCGGCCTCAACTCGGTGTTCGTCCCCCAGCTCGTCCGCTCCATGAAGGACGACGAGGACGGCGGCGAGGCCTACGCGAACCGGCTGCTGACCCTGGTGATGGTCGCGCTCGGCGTGATCGTCGCCCTGGCGGTCTTCGCGGCCCCGTGGCTCATTCATCTGATGTCGCCTACGATCGCCAACGATGCGGCAGCCAACAACGTAGCCACCACCTTCGCCCGCTACTGCCTGCCCACGATCTTCTTCATGGGTGTGCACGTCGTGATGGGCCAGATCCTCAACGCTCGCGGCAAGTTCGGCGCGATGATGTGGACCCCGGTCCTCAACAACATCGTCATGATCTTCACCTTCGGCCTGTTCATCTGGGTCTACGGCACCTCCGCCGAATCCCACATGGGTGTCCAGACGATCCCACCGGAGGGCGTTCGGCTGCTCGGTGTCGGCACCCTGCTCGGTCTGATCGTCCAGGCACTGGCGATGATCCCGTACCTGCGCGAGGCCGGGTTCCGTTTCCGCCCCCGCTTCGACTGGAAGGGCCACGGGCTGGGCAAGACGGTCAGCCTGGCCAAGTGGACGGTCCTGTTCGTCTTCGCCAACCAGGCCGGTGTCATCGTCGTCACCCAGCTGGCGACCGCAGCCGGCAAGGCGTCCGGCCGGGACGGAGCGGGCTTCCTCGCCTACTCCAACGCCCAGCTGATCTGGGGCATGCCGCAGGCGATCATCACCGTCTCGGTCATGGCCGCTCTGCTGCCCCGTATCTCCCGTGCCGCCCACGACAACGACCCGGGCGCGGTCCGCGACGACATCTCACAGGGCCTGCGCAACTCCGCCGTGGCCATCGTGCCGGTCGCCTTCACCTTCCTCGCCCTGGGCGTTCCGATCTCCACCCTGCTGTACGCCTCCACCGGCCCGGAGGCCGCCCGTTCCATGGGCTACATCCTGATGGCCTTCGGCCTCGGGCTGATCCCCTACTCGGTGCAGTACGTGGTGCTGCGAGGGTTCTACGCCTACGAGGACACCCGCACACCCTTCTACAACACCGTCATCGTCGCGCTGGTCAACGCGGCTGCCTCGGCCATCTGCTACGTCGCCCTGCCCGCCCAGTGGGCGGTGGTAGGCATGGCCGCCTCGTACGGCCTCGCCTACGCCGTCGGCGTCGGTATCGCGTGGCGCCGGCTGCGGAACCGACTCGGCGGCGATCTGGACGGCGCCCACGTCCTGCGTACCTATGCCCGGCTCTGCCTCGCCGCGATCCCCGCGGCACTGATCGGCGGCGGTGTGGGGTTCGCACTTCTCCACGCGCTCGGCGACGGCGCATCGGGCTCGCTCCTCGCGCTGGTCTGCGGCGGGATCGTGCTGCTGGGTGTTTTCGTCGTCGCGGCGAAGCGGATGCGGATCGAAGAGATCAACGGCATGGTCGGCATGGTCCGGGGACGGCTCGGCCGCTGAAGATCACCGGCCCGCACAACCATCTCCGGTTCCTGCGTGTCGTGCATGGTGCCGGAGTATGGGCACAATTGGCGTGACTGTGCAGAGCTGGCTGGCATCGCGCAACGGATGGGGAGGCAGGAACGACGGTGGCGGAACGTAGCACGGCTGCCGTTGACGTGGCCGACAACAGCGGCGACAAGCCGCTGTCCGCCAAGGCGGACGAGGCCACGACCGACGGCACGGCAGAAGCCCAGGAATCAACGGGCGCAGGCCCCCAGGAAGCGGTGGACGAACCGGCGGACGCCGATGCCACCGTGTCTTCCCCCGATCTGCACAGCGGTCACAAACTCGCCGGACGCTACCGGCTGGAGGAGTGCGTCACCCGGCTGGACGGTTTCAGCAGCTGGCGCGCCGTCGATGAGAAACTGCGTCGCGCGGTGGGCGTCCATCTCCTCCCCGCCGACCACCCGCGAGCCCGCTCGGTGCTGGCCGCAGCCCGTTCCTCCGCACTGCTCGGCGACCCCCGCTTCGTGCAGGTCCTCGACGCCGTGGAGGAGAACGACCTCGTCTACGTCGTCCACGAATGGCTTCCGGACGCCACCGAGCTCACCGCGCTGCTCGGCGCGGGCCCGATGGACGCCCACGACGCCTACCAGCTCGTCAGCCAGATCTCCCAGGCCATGGCGGCCGCGCATCGCGAGGGACTGGCCCATCTGCGGCTCACTCCCGGCGCGGTGCTCCGCAGCTCCTCCGGTCAGTACCGGATCCGCGGTCTCGCGGTGAACGCGGCACTGCGCGGCATCACCTCCGAGGGCCCCCAGCGCGCCGACACCGAAGCGATCGGCGCCCTGCTCTACGCCGCGCTGACCCAGCGCTGGCCGTACGAGAGCGACGCCTACGGCCTCACCGGGCTCCCCAAGGGCGTGGGCCTGATCCCGCCCGACCAGGTACGGGCCGGCGTGCACCGCGGCCTCTCCGAGATCGCCATGCGGGCGCTCGCCAACGACGGCGCCACGGCCTCCCGCCAGGAGCAGCCGTGCACCACGCCCGACGAGCTGGCCAAGGCAGTCGCGGCAATGCCGCGCATCCGCCCGCCCGAGCCCACGTTCACCGCTCCGCCCGAGTACCAGCGGACCACCTACCAGCAGGGCACCTACGGACGTCCTGCAGCCCCCGGCGCCCCGACCACCCAGTCCGCGCATGTCGTACCGCCCGCCCCGCTGCAGAGCCGCACCGGCAAGGCGCTCAAGTGGGCCGTCTCCGCGCTGCTCATCGCCGCGCTGGGCCTCGGCAGCTGGCAGCTCGCGGAAACCCTCCTGGACCACGACAGCAAGTCGGGCGACCCGGGTACCACGCAGAGCAACCCGGAGAACGGCAACACCCCGCCGGTCGAGCAGAGCAAGCCAGTCCAGATCGTCAGCGCCAAGGACTTCGACCCGCTCGGCGACGGGACGGAGAAGCCTCAGGACATAGCTCACGTCTACGACGGAGACCCGAACACGTACTGGCACACCGACGGCTACTACTCCGCCAACTTCGGGAACTTGAAGGAAGGCGTCGGGGTCGTACTCGACCTCGGCAAGGTCCAGCGGGTCCGCACGGTGGACGTCACGTTCCTGGGCGGCACCACATCGGCCGAGTTGCGCACGTCCAGCGACGCCACGGCACCGACGATGCCGAACAACTTCACCAAGGTTGCCGAAGGTTCAGGCACAAACGTGTCACTCAAGCCCGGCGAATCCGTTCAGGCGCGGTACCTTCTGGTCTGGCTCACCAAGCTGCCGGCGAGCGAGGGGACCTTCCGGGGCAAGATCTCGGACATCAAGGTCACCGGCTGACGGCACCAAGGGAGGGGGCTCACCGTTGGACGACACCAGATTCACCGACTCGACTGATCAGGACCTTCTGGCCAGCCACGTAGCCGGTGAGCCGGACGCCTTCGGTGAGCTCGCGCGACGTCATCGCGACCGGCTGTGGGCCGTGGCCCTGCGCACCCTGGGCGACCGCGAGGAAGCGGCCGACGCCGTGCAGGATGCCCTCGTCTCCGCCTTCCGCGCCGCCCACACCTTCCGCGGCCAGTCCGCCGTGACCACCTGGCTGCACCGCATCACCGTCAACGCCTGTCTCGACCGGGTCCGGAAGGCGTCCTCCCGGAAGACCTCGCCCGTCAACGACCCGGAGCGGCTCGACCAGCTTCTGGAGCCGCACGAGTCCGCCGAGGCGCCGGCCGAGCGGCAGGACCTGCACCGCGAACTGTTCGCGGCCCTCGCCACTCTCCCCGCCGAGCAGCGTGCGGCCCTCGTCCTCGTCGATATGCAGGGGTATCCGGTGGCCGAGGCGGGTCGCATCCTCGACGTGCCGGTCGGCACCGTGAAAAGCCGCTGCGCCCGGGGCCGCGCCAGGCTGGCCCCGCTGCTCACCCATCTCCGGGAAGCCGGAGACAGCGGTGAGCGGGATACGGGAAGGAACCGGACGGCGAGAACATCCGTCCCACCGGCAGCGGGGCCAAGAGACGCGGGAACAAGCGATCCAGCTGGAGTGAAGGGCGGAGGTGGGCGAACATGACATCGACAACCGACACGCCCCAGCACCCGGACGTCTCAGAGATCTCCGACCTCACAGAGGGCGTCCTCTCGCCGCCGCGCACCGCTGATGTCCGCCGCCACGTGGACGGCTGCGAGCTCTGCTCCGATGTCCAGGCCTCCTTGGAGGAGATCCGCAGCCTGCTGGGCTCCGTGCCTGCCCCGCAGGCCATGCCCATCGATATAGCGGACCGCATCGACGCCGCACTGGCCGACGAAGCCCGCGCCGTTGCCACCGCTGCCGAGGCGCAGGCGGACGGTTCACACGCGGAGGCAGATGTTTCACGTGAAACAGAGCAGGCCGCTGCCGGGCAGGAGCTCGCGGACCGCCCTGCCGGGCACGCACGTGCCGCCACCGGTCCCGGCCGCCGCCCGGTGCGCCGACGCCGCCGCAGGGCGGTGTTCGGCGCCACACTGGGCGCCGCCGTAGTCGGTGTGAGCGTCTTCCTGCTGCAGAACATCCCCACGTCACACAACTCCGCCGATGTCAGTGCATCGGACCACGGAACCAGCGCCAAGAAATCCGACTCGCAGGCGTTCTCGCAGTCCACGGTCCAAGAGCGTGTCCAGAGTCTGCTGAGCTCCGGCACGGAACCGTCGGATCCAGAGAAGTCGGCCGGCCAGAATCAGGCACCCTCCATCGACACGAAGTCCTCGCCGGAGACCGAGCCTCCCGGCTCGGCGTCCCCGCAGGCACCGCTTCGCGCTCCCGCAGTGACCGTCCCTTCGTGTGTGGAGCAGGGGATAGGACGGAACGCTGCCGTCCTCGCTGTCGAGAAGGGCACCTATCAAGGCGCGGATGCCTTCCTCGTCGTCCTCCCGCATCCCACCGACGCGACCCGGGTCGAGGCCTACGTCGTCGATGCCGCATGCGTCGGCGCGGACCCTGGGGTCAAGGGGAAGCTCCTGCTGACACACGCCTACGCCCGCCCCTGAGCATCACGCCGGGTACCGCCCCGGGCACGTCGGGAATGCATCCCCCGTAGGATCCGTTGGGTGGGGTGAGAGTCGTTGAACCGGCCCCAGTAGGCGTGGACAGTAGGCAGTCTGCAGAGACGAGGAAGAAACCCGTGAGCGACGTGCGTAATGTGATCATCATCGGCTCCGGCCCAGCGGGCTACACGGCCGCGCTGTACACCGCGCGCGCCTCTCTGAAGCCGCTGGTCTTCGAGGGTGCCGTCACCGCCGGTGGCGCGCTGATGAACACGACCGACGTGGAGAACTTCCCCGGATTCCAGGACGGAATCATGGGCCCGGAGCTCATGGACAACATGCGCGCCCAGGCCGAGCGGTTCGGTGCCGAGCTGGTCCCCGACGACGTGGTCTCCGTCGACCTCACCGGTGACATCAAGACCGTCACCGACACCGCGGGCACGGTGCACCGCGCCAAGGCCGTCATCGTCACCACCGGCTCGCAGCACCGCAAGCTGGGCCTGCCCAACGAGGACGCTCTCTCCGGGCGCGGCGTCTCCTGGTGCGCGACCTGCGACGGGTTCTTCTTCAAGGACCAGGACATCGCCGTGGTCGGCGGCGGCGACACCGCGATGGAGGAGGCAACGTTCCTCTCCCGCTTCGCCAAGTCGGTCACCATCGTCCACCGCCGCGACTCGCTGCGAGCCTCCAAGGCCATGCAGGACCGCGCCTTCGCAGATCCGAAGATCAAGTTCGCCTGGGACAGCGAGGTCGCCGGGGTGCACGGCGAGCAGAAGCTGTCCGGGCTGACCCTGCGCAACACCAAGACCGGTGAGACCTCCGAGCTCCCCGTTACCGGCCTGTTCATCGCAGTCGGCCATGACCCGCGCACCGAGCTCTTCAAGGGCCAGCTCGACCTCGACGACGAGGGCTACCTCAAGGTCCAGGCCCCCTCGACGCGCACGAACCTCACCGGTGTCTTCGGCGCAGGCGATGTCGTCGACCACACCTACCGGCAGGCCATCACCGCTGCCGGCACCGGCTGCTCCGCCGCACTCGACTCCGAGCGCTTCCTTGCCGCGCTCGCCGACGACGAGAACGCCGCCGCAGCCACCGTCTGATCCAAGCCTCACCCACACCCCCGCGAAGTTAAGGAGGCCGCCGTGGCCGGCGCGCTGAAGAACGTGACTGACGACTCGTTCGACGAGGTCGTCCTGAAGAGTGACAAGCCCGTACTGGTGGACTTCTGGGCTGCCTGGTGCGGACCGTGCCGTCAGATCGCCCCCTCTCTGGAGGCCATCGCGGCTGAGCACGGCGAGATCGAGATCGTCAAGCTCAACATCGACGAGAACCCGGCCACCGCTGCCAAGTACGGCGTCATGTCCATCCCGACGCTGAACGTCTACCAGGGCGGCGAGGTAGCCAAGACCATCGTCGGCGCCAAGCCGAAGGCCGCGATCCTTCGCGACCTCGAAGGCTTCATCGCCTAATAAGGCGGAACCGCTGCCCGATGTTTCACGTGAAACGGGCCCACCCCGAGGGGTGGGCCCGTTTCACGTTTCACGGCACGTACATACGACACCTAGGTGCGCCACCCGCATCACAGCGGTCGCAGCACGGGCTCCTTCTGGACCGCACCCAGCAGCCGGTCCAGGGCCAGCTCTACATCCTCTTTCCACGAAAGGGTCGTACGCAGCTCCAGCCGCAGCCGCGGATGAGACGGATGTGTTCGTACGGTCTTGAAGCCCACTGCCAGCAGATGATCCGCAGGCAGCACGCAGGCCGGTTCCTTCCAGCGGGCGTCCGCGAACGCCTCGATCGCCTTGAATCCGCGGCTGAGCAGATCCTTGGCAACGGTCTGCACCATGACCCGACCCAGGCCTTGTCCCTGGTACCCCGGCAGGATCAGGGCAGTCATCAGCTGAACGGCATCGGGGGAGACCGGGCTGGTCGGAAAGGACGCGGCCCGCGGGACATAGGCCGGCGGTGCATAGAGGACGAAGCCGACCGGAACGTCATCGACGTAGACAACGCGGCCGCAGGACCCCCACTCCAGCAGGACACCAGAGATCCAGGCCTCCTTCTCCGCACCGGGCCTGCCGGCCTTGACCGCGGCCGCCCCGCGCACCGGATCAAGTTCCCAGAACACACAGGAACGACAGCGCTCGGGTAGATCAGAGAGGTTGTCCAGTGTGAGCGGTGCGAGCCGACGCCCCATGAAGGCTGTTCCTCACTTCCCTCGTCCACCGCATCGCGTGCGACGGACGGTGCACTCCGTTCGCGGAGACGGATCAACAGGATGTGGCCTACCTGAACGCATCGTATCCACGAAGGGATCAAGCTGACACCGAGAGAAAGCAAAGGGCGGGCTCTGTTCCGTCCTACCGGAACACAGCCCGCCCTCCGTTGCTCAGAAGTCAGCTCTCGTCGTCCTCAGCCTGCTCCTCCGCCGACTCCTCCGCCGGACTGCGGTCCAGCACACGGCCTTCGCCGGGAGCGAGGCTGCCGAGGATGCGGTCCAGATCCTCCATCGAGGCGAACTCGACGACGATCTTTCCCTTCTTCTGACCGAGGTCGACCTTCACCCGGGTCTCGAAGCGGTCCGAGAGCCTGGATGCCAGATCGGACAGCGCCGGTGACAGCCGGCCGCCGGCTCGCGGCCCCTTGGCCTTGGAGGCGCTCGTGGGCCTGGAGCTCAGGAGCGTCACGATCTCCTCGACCGCGCGCACCGAGAGGCCCTCGGCCACGATGCGATGTGCCAGCTTGTCCTGCTCCTCGGAGTCGTCCACCGAGAGCAGCGCACGTGCGTGTCCCGCCGAGAGCACCCCGGCAGCGACCCTTCGCTGCACCGGAGGCGACAGCCTCAGCAGACGCAAGGTGTTGGACACCTGCGGCCGGGATCGCCCGATGCGGTCGGCCAGCTGGTCATGCGTGCACTTGAACTCCTTGAGCAGCTGATCGTACGCAGCCGCCTCCTCCAACGGGTTGAGCTGAGCCCGGTGAAGGTTCTCCAGGAGCGCGTCCAGGAGGAGCTTCTCGTCATCCGTGGCCCGGACGATGGAGGGGATCCGCTCCAGACCTGCTTCACGGCAGGCCCTCCAGCGCCGCTCGCCCATGATGAGCTCAAAGCGGTCGGCGCCGGTCTGCCGCACAACGACCGGCTGAAGGAGACCGACCTCCTTGATGGAGGTCACCAGCTCGGCAAGCGCGTCCTCGTCGAAGACCTCGCGGGGCTGGCGAGGGTTCGGCGTGATGGAGTCGAGCAGGATCTCGGCGAAGTACGCCCCTGCCACCTCGCTCGGTCCACCGGCCACGGCCGAATCCGAAACAGGAGCACTCGGCTCCGGCACGGCACCGAGCGACGTCACCTTGGCGGCAGCAACTCCCCGCTCGGCCGTCATGACCGGGCCCGTCCCGGCAGGGGACGCACCGGACCGGGGCGACGAGACCGGCTTCTCCTGCGGAGCGGCGGGAATCAGGGCACCGAGCCCTCGCCCCAACCCTCTACGACGCTCACTCACTGGATCCCCTCCGAAGTGTTCTGCTGCTGGCTGTTCCGACTGCCCGTGTGGGCCTGCTGCGCCTCGTAATGCAATCCCACCCCGCGCAGAGCGATCTCACGTGCCGCCTCAAGGTACGACAAGGAGCCACTGGACCCGGGGTCGTAGGTGAGTACGGTCTGCCCGTAGCTCGGCGCCTCGGAGATCCGCACCGAGCGCGGAATGCTGGTGCGCAGCACCTCCTTGCCGAAGTGCGTGCGCACCTCCTCCGCGACCTGCGACGCGAGCCTGGTCCGGCCGTCGTACATGGTGAGCAGGATCGTCGACACATGGAGCTCGGGGTTGAGGTGACCCCGTACGAGATCGACATTGCGCAGCAGCTGCCCGAGCCCTTCCAGCGCGTAGTACTCGCACTGGATCGGGATCAACACCTCCGCACCGGCCACCAGGGCGTTGACGGTCAGGAGACCGAGCGAGGGCGGGCAGTCGATGAGGATGTAGTCCAGCGGCTGTTCGTAGGCCTGGATCGCCCGCTGGAGTCGACTCTCCCGCGCCACCAGCGACACCAGCTCGATCTCCGCACCGGCGAGATCGATGGTCGCTGGGGCGCAGAAGAGACCTTCGACGTCCGGGACGGGCTGAACCACGTCGGAGAGCGGCTTGCTCTCCACCAGGACGTCATAGATCGAGGGGACTTCGGCGTGGTGGTCGATGCCCAGTGCCGTGGAGGCGTTCCCCTGCGGATCCAGGTCGACCACCAGGACACGAGCACCGTGGAGGGCTAGTGACGCGGCAAGGTTGACCGTCGAGGTGGTCTTACCCACCCCGCCCTTCTGGTTGGCCACCACCATGACGCGCGTCTGGTCAGGTCGCGGCAGCCCCTCGCCGGCGCGGCCAAGGGCCTCGACCGCCAGCTGGGCCGCGCGGCCGATGGGTGTGTCGTCCATCGGTGGCGGTGTTTCACGTGAAACACCGTCCACCGCCGATTCGGATCGGGGACCGGGGACCGGGTCGGTCATCGGTCCCGCGATGTTGGCGTCGGACCGCAAGGATTCACTCTCCTCGACTTCAGGCTCGCAATGAGCAGAGCCTGCCATGCTTTCGGGGTCGCGAACCAGCGAGGCCCGCTCTTCTGTGGACGAATCCACTTCTGTGGACAACTCCGTAGCCCTAACGGGCCTGCGATGGCGAGGCGCGGCAGCCGCACGACCGCGGCTGATAATTCCATGCAGCAGAGAGCGACGTTTCACGTGAAACACGATGCCCCTGCAGCGTAGCTACAGGGGCACGACACTCCGCGCGGGGTACGTACACCTCCCCGTGCGAGGCATCCCCGATACACCCACCAAACGGTGCGTAACGGTCATGCGCACAGCGTGATCGGACGGGGTTAGCGACGACGACGTGTCCGGCTGACCCTCGCGGCCTTGGCCCTCTTTGCGGCGAACCTCACACCACCGGGACTCTCACCCACCACCACGCGCACCACGGTGGACATCGGATCAACGATGCCCTCACCCACCTGCAACACCTCGGTCTCCAGCACACCGAGCTTGCTCAGGGCCGCCCGCGCACCGTTGATCTCCTCCTCTGCGGTATCGCCCTTGAGCGCCAGCATCTCGCCGTACGGGCGAAGCAGTGGCACTCCCCAGCCGGCCAAGCGGTCCAGCGGGGCCACCGCCCGAGCCGTCACCACATGGACCGGCTGAAGCGTCCCCAGGACCTCCTCGGCCCGGCCCCGGACGACCGTCACATGATCGAGTCCCAGGAGCTCGACGACCTCCTGGAGGAAGTTCGTCCGCCGCAGCAACGGCTCCAGCAGGGTGATCTTCAGATCCGGCCGCACCAACGCCAGCGGGATGCCCGGAAGCCCGGCACCCGAGCCCACATCGCAGACCGTGACGCCATCGGGGACGACCTCGGAGAGCACCGCGCAGTTCAGTAGGTGCCGTTCCCACAGCCGCGGCACCTCACGCGGACCGATCAGCCCGCGCTTGACCCCCGCGTCGGCCAGCAGTTCCGCGTACCGGACAGCCTCGGGAAAGCACTCACCGAACACCTCCCGGGCCTCGTCGGGCGCCTGGGGAAGCTCTACTTCCTCCGTCACGGGAACCGTCCTTCCATACCGCATTACCGCACCATGGTGGCTGACTATCAGGCTGACAAAGATCGGCCCCGCCTGCGAACAGACGGGGCCGACAGGAGAAGAGCCGGTCAGGCCGGCAGGACGACGACGAAGCGCTGCGGCTCCTCGCCCTCCGATTCGCTGCGCAGACCCGCGGCCGCGACCGCGTCGTGCACGACCTTGCGCTCGAACGGCGTCATCGGATCCAGCTTCACGGGCTCACCGGAGCTCTTGACCTCGTCCGCGGCCTTGGCACCCAGTTCGGCCAGCTCCGTACGCTTCTGCGCCCGGAAACCCCCGATGTCGAGCATCAGACGGCTCCGGTCGCCGGTCTCCCGGTGCACGGCCAGCCGCGTCAGCTCCTGGAGCGCCTCCAGCACCTCACCGTCGCGGCCCACGAGCTTCTGCAGTTCACGTGCCGACTCACTGATGATCGAGACCGCGGCCCGGTCCGCCTCGACGTCCATGTCGATGTCGCCGTCGAGATCGGCGATGTCGAGCAGGCCCTCAAGGTAGTCCGCTGCGATCTCCCCTTCCTGCTCAAGGCGGGTCAAGGTGTCGCTGCCCTCAGCGGCCGTGGAGGTGGTGCCTTCCGTCACGGATGGACTCCTTCTTACTTCTTGGACGGGTGCTTGGGCCGCTGCGGACCCTTGCGCTGTCCGGACTTGGCTTGGCGTGAGGAGCCGGACGCGGACTTGCCGCCCGCCGGCTTGGGCTTGTCGTCCTGCGGTGCCTTCTTCTGCAGGGAGGGAGTGGTCTCCGACGCGCTGGAGTCGGTGTCCTTGGTCCCGCTCTGCTGACCTGCGCCGGTGTGACGCTGCGCCTTGCTCTGGCGCTTGGGCTGCTGGCGTCGCTGCGCGGCTCCGCCCTCGGCGTCGGCGACAGCGGTGTCACTCTTGACCACCGATCCGTCCTCCTGCGGAGCGAGGCCGAGCTTGGCCAGTCCCGTGACGAACTTGCGCTCGATGTCATTGCGGTCCGGGCCCTTGGACACGATCCGCTTGACCGTATTGCGCTTGGTCCTGCCGCGCACCTCACCGTGGGTGGTGACGCTCTTCAGCAGACGTCCCAGGTACTGGTCCTGCGCCTTGCTGCCCGGCGTGGGGTTCTGGTTGATCACGTACATCTGCTGACCCATGGTCCAGACGTTGGTGGTCAGCCAGTAGACGAGGACACCGACGGGGAAGTTGATGCCCATGACGGCGAAGATCAGCGGGAAGATGTACATCAGCATCTTCTGCTGCTGCATGTACGGCGTCTTGACCGTCAGGTCGACGTTCTTCGTCATCAGCTGGCGCTGGGTGAAGAACTGCGAGGCCGACATCATCACGATCATGACCGCGGTGACGACCCGGACATCCACCAGCGAGGCGCCGAGCGCCTGGACCTTGTCCGCGCTGTCCATGAACTTGGCGGCCAGCGGGGCACCGAAGATGTGTGCCTGACGCGCGCTGTCCAGCAGCGACTGGTCGATCACACCGATCTTCTTGTTCGACGCGATGGCCGAGAGCACGTGGTACAGGGCGAAGAAGAACGGTGACTGCGCCAGGATGGGAAGGCACGAGGACAACGGGTTGGTACCCGTCTCCTTGTAGAGCTTCATCATCTCTTCGGACTGACGCTGCTTGTCGCTCTTGTAGCGCTCCTGGATCGCCTTCATCTTCGGCTGGAGCACCTGCATGTTCCGCGTCGACTTGATCTGCTTGACGAACAGCGGAACGAGACAGATACGGATCAGCACCACGAGGGACACGATGGACAGACCCCAGGCCCATCCCGTGTCGGGGCCGAAGATCGCCCCGTACAACTTGTGGAACTGGACGATGACCCAGGAAACAGGCCATGTGATGAAGCTGAACAGACTGGCAATCGTGTCCACTAATCAGGCTCCTTGAGCATTGGGCGAAGTCTCTGCGGCCGAGCTCGGAAGATCGGTGGCCGATCCCCCGGGAGGCACATCAGCGGCGGAGTCCCCGCCCTTACCGCCGCGGAAGAGATCTCGCAGCAGTTCGTGCCAACGCGGACGTTTGCGTGGTGGTACGTAATCCACGCCGCCGGGTGACCACGGATTGCATCGCAGGATGCGCCAGGCTGTCAGCGCCGTTCCCTTGATCGCTCCGTGCCGGTCGATCGCCGTATATCCATAGTGGGAACACGACGGGTAGTAACGGCAGACAGGCCCGAGAAGTGGGCTGATCGTCCACTGGTACAGCTTGATGAGAGCCAGCAGCGGGTACTTCATCGCGCGCCCCCTCCCAGCAGCCGCTGAAGGGCGGCATCCAGGTCTCGGGCCAGCTGTTCATGGTCGGCGTCGCCCGCACCGGGCAACGCTCGTACGACAACCAGGCTACCGGGGGGCAGCAGGGCGAGTCGCTCTCGGACCAGATGGCGAAGCCTTCGCTTCACCGCTGTGCGGACGACCGCGCCACCCACGGCTTTGCTGACAACGAAACCCGCACGCGGCGGGGGAGCATTCTCCCCAGTCACGTGCGGGTCCGTTGCACCGCTACGTAGATGGACGACGAGTAGCGGGCGGCCGGCCCTGCGTCCTCGTCGTACCGCGGTCGCGAAGTCCTCGCGCCGCCTCAGCCGATTCTCGGTAGGCAGCACGTCATGACGACCTGTACGCGATCAGGCGGACAGGCTGGCGCGGCCCTTGCCACGGCGGGACGCGAGAATCGCGCGGCCGGCGCGGGTCCGCATGCGCAGACGGAAACCGTGGGTCTTCGCGCGACGACGGTTGTTCGGCTGGAAGGTGCGCTTGCTCACTCGGGGGCTCCAGAAATGATCGTGTATTGGCGGGACATCGCCTGGCTGTCACCGTGCGCCCACGAGAGACTCGCGTAAACGCCCTAGTGCACCGCTTCACAATCACAGATCGTGATCTTTGCCCATCGGAGGCAGGCGGCAGCAGCCATCGACAACTCGACCTGGTCACGGTACGCGCGGCTACGCCATCCGGTCAAACCGACCCTGTCGGGCCTTCCATTGTGCACAGCCTGTGGACAACGACTTGAACCGCACGGGTCGGCCCGCCTACCGTGGCCGAACCCCGGTTCTTTTTCTTCCCGCCTGCCGGTCCTCACCCATCCCGACCCATACGTCCCGAGAAACACACATTCGTGGGACCAGCGAGAGAGCGTGCCTTGTGGCTGACGTACCTGCCGATCTTGCCGCAGTGTGGCCACGAGTGCTGGAGCAACTCCTCGGGGAGGGCCAGCAGGGCATCGAGCCGAAGGACAAACAGTGGATCGAGCGCTGCCAGCCGCTCGCCCTGGTCGCCGACACCGCGCTGCTCGCCGTCCCCAATGAATGGGGCAAGCGCGTCCTGGAGGGCCGGCTCGCTCCGCTCATCAGCGAGACGCTGACCCGCGAGTGCGGCCGCCCGATCCGGATCGCGATCACGGTCGACGACTCCGCGGGCGAGCCGCCGAACCCGCCGGCGCCCCCGATGCACCAGTCGCAGCAGCACCAGTCCCAGCAGCAGCACCGCTATCAGGGACCGCAGCACGACGAGCGGCAGCACAACGACTCCTACGACAGCTACGGGCACCGCCCCTCGGACGACGGCATGCCGACCGCCCGACCCGCCTACCCCGACTACCAGCAGCAGCGCCCCGAACCCGGCGCCTGGCCGCGCACCCAGGAGGACCTCTCCTGGCAGCAGCCCCGGCTCGGCGGCTACCAGGACCGCGACGCCTCCGGCGAGCACTGGCGCGAGCCGTACGGCGGCGGCCGTCCCCAGCAGCAGCCCCAGCACGACTACCGCCAGCAGCCCCCCGAGCACCAGGGCTACGACTCCCAGCGGTCCGAGCGGCGCGACATGCAGGAGCCCCAGCACCGGCAGGGCGGCGGCACGGGCCGGCCCGGCGGCGTCCCGGGACCGATGGGCGCACAGCCGGCACCCGCGCCAGGGCCCGGTGAGCCGCACGCCCGGCTGAACCCGAAGTACCTCTTCGACACCTTCGTCATCGGAGCCTCGAACCGCTTCGCGCACGCCGCGGCCGTCGCCGTCGCAGAGGCGCCCGCCAAGGCGTACAACCCGCTCTTCATCTACGGGGAGTCGGGACTCGGCAAGACCCACCTGCTGCACGCCATCGGGCACTACGCCCGCAGCCTCTACCCGGGCACCCGGGTGCGGTACGTGAGCTCGGAGGAGTTCACCAACGAGTTCATCAACTCGATCCGCGACGGCAAGGGCGACACCTTCCGCAAGCGGTACCGCGACGTCGACATCCTGCTGGTCGACGACATCCAGTTCCTGGCGAGCAAGGAGTCGACGCAGGAGGAGTTCTTCCACACCTTCAATACGCTTCACAACGCCAACAAGCAGATCGTGCTGTCCTCCGACCGGCCGCCCAAGCAGCTGGTGACCCTGGAGGACCGGCTGCGGAATCGTTTCGAGTGGGGTCTCACCACCGATGTGCAGCCGCCGGAGCTGGAGACGCGTATCGCGATCCTCCGTAAGAAGGCGGTGCAGGAGCAGCTCAACGCTCCGCCGGAGGTGCTGGAGTTCATCGCCTCCCGTATCTCCCGCAACATCCGGGAGCTTGAGGGCGCGCTCATCCGGGTCACGGCCTTCGCCAGTCTCAACCGCCAGCCGGTGGACCTCGGGCTGACCGAGATCGTGCTGAAGGACCTGATCCCGGGCGGCGAGGACGCCGCCCCGGAGATCACGGCGCCGGCCATCATGGCGGCGACCGCCGACTACTTCGGGCTGACGGTGGAGGATCTCTGCGGATCGTCCCGCAGCCGGGTGCTCGTGACGGCGCGCCAGATCGCGATGTACCTGTGCCGTGAGCTGACGGACCTCTCGCTGCCCAAGATCGGCGCCCAGTTCGGCGGCCGCGACCACACGACCGTGATGCACGCCGACCGCAAGATCCGGGCGCTGATGGCGGAGCGGCGCTCCATCTACAACCAGGTCACCGAGCTCACCAACCGCATCAAGAACGGCTGACGACCCACCACCTCGTCACACAGCCGCGCCTCCGCGAGCACCGAAAGGGCGCTCCGGGAACCGAATCGGGTCCCGGAGCGCCCTTTTCAGTTGGGTCAGGAGCCGCTGTGCACGAGGTTCTCGTGGCGCAGGCCCGTCCCCGCTGTTCGAATACCTGCCGCGGAGGGGCCGTTCTCCACAGATCTGGGCACAATCTCCCCTCCACAGCCTGGGGATTGAAAAGTTGTCCATACTGCTTCCACAGGCACGGCAGCCGATACTCCATCAGGCCTGCTCAGAGGCCTGGGGATTTGTGGTCAACAATGATCCACAGCCTGTGGACAAGTTTTTCGTCCACAGGGTCGCGTCAGCGTTGTCCACCGGCAGCCCACAGGACTGGCCTTCTTGTCCCCAGGTTCGGCGGGCTTCTCCACACCTCTGTCCACTGTTCGGCAACACGACACCCGCTCTCACCGCCCCGAGTGAAAGGCGTCACACCAAGAGGGTCGGTTGGGCTGTGGGGAAGCTGGGTAAAGCTGGGGACAGACCTGGGGAGAAACCCCCCTGCCCTGTGTACCGGTTGTGCAGAACTTTCGGGTGTCCACAGAAACCCCGGGTTGTCCACCGGTTCCGCCCACAGGACCGGTGGACAAAAAACAGGGCCTGACCTGCGGAAACGACGTTATCCACGGTTTCCACAGGCCCTACTACTACTACTACCTCTAGTTAGCCCGGAATCCGCTTCGAAGTGGGGCCTGTGCACAACTCGGCGCCGGAGCTCCGCGGACCGCTTGTCGCGACTTGACCCCGAGCAGCACCGAGTGTCGGTGCGGTAGGTCAGACTGGACCCCGGCGTCCTCCCCGTCCCATCGGTGGAGCGACCCGTCCAGACGACGAAGGCCAGCAGGGCGAGCGAGCAACAGCAGGAGGCGGTTCCGGTGAAGATCCGGGTGGAGCGCGATGTACTCGCGGAGGCTGTGGCCTGGGTGGCCCGTAGCCTCCCGGCCCGGCCTCCGGCGCCCGTTCTCGCGGGGCTGCTGCTGAAGGCGGAGGACGGCGCCCTCAGCTTCTCCAGCTTCGACTACGAGGTCTCGGCCCGGGTCTCGGTGGATGCCGAGATCGAGGAGGACGGCACGGTGCTGGTCTCCGGCCGGCTGCTCGCCGACATCTGCCGCGCCCTGCCCAACCGGCCGGTGGAGATTTCCACAGACGGTGTACGGGCGACGGTGGCCTGCGGCTCCTCGCGGTTCACACTCCACACCCTTCCTGTGGAGGAGTACCCCGCACTCCCCGAGATGCCGACGGCGACCGGGACGGTCCCCGGTGAGGTCTTCGCCTCCGCCGCCGCCCAGGTGGCCATCGCGGCGGGCCGTGACGACACGCTGCCCGTCCTCACCGGTGTGCGCATCGAGATCGAGGGCGACACCGTCACCCTGGCCTCCACCGACCGCTACCGCTTCGCGGTCCGCGAGTTCCTCTGGAAGCCGGAGAACGCCGACGCCTCCGCCGTCGCCCTGGTCCCCGCCAAGACGCTGCTGGACACCGCCAAGGCGCTCACCAGCGGCGACACGGTCACGCTGGCGCTGTCGGGCTCCGGCGCGGGTGAAGGTCTCATCGGCTTCGAGGGCGCAGGGCGGCGGACGACCACCCGGCTGCTCGAAGGCGACCTGCCGAAGTACCGCACGCTTTTCCCGACCGAGTTCAACACGGTCGCGGTCATCGAGACCGCCCCGTTCGTCGAGGCCGTCAAGCGCGTCGCGCTGGTGGCCGAGCGGAACACCCCGGTCCGGCTCAGCTTCGAGCAGGGCGTGCTGATCCTGGAGGCGGGTTCCAGCGACGACGCACAGGCTGTGGAGCGCGTCGACGCCGTGCTGGAGGGCGACGACATCTCGATCGCCTTCAACCCGACCTTCCTGCTGGACGGCCTGAGCGCGATCGACTCCCCCGTCGCCCAGCTCTCCTTCACGACGTCCACCAAGCCCGCGCTGCTCAGCGGCCGCGCCGCCGTGGATGCCGAGGCGGATGACGCGTACAAGTACCTGATCATGCCGGTCCGCCTCTCCGGCTGATCCGGTCACCGGTCCTGTCACGGCAGGCCCCGACGGGCACGCTCAGCGCTGAGCATGCCCGTCGCCCTGTCCCCGGCCGGGCGTAGGCTCGGTCCTGGGTACGAATCGGCACAACGCTTAAGGAATCTCTGATGGAGATCGGTCTCGTCGGCCTCGGCAAGATGGGCGGCAACATGCGCGAGCGCATCCGCCGCGCAGGCCACACCGTCATCGGTTACGACCGCAACGCGGACGTCGCCGATGTCCACAGCCTCGAAGAGCTTGTGGGCAAGCTGAAGGGCCCCCGGGTCGTATGGGTGATGGTCCCGGCCGGTGCCGCGACCCAGTCGACGATCGACGAGCTGGCCGAGCTGCTGTCGGCCGGTGACGTCGTCGTGGACGGCGGGAACTCCCGCTGGACCGACGACGAGAAGCACGCGGTCGAGCTCGGCATCAAGGGCATCGGCTTCGTCGACTGCGGCGTCTCCGGCGGTGTCTGGGGCCTGGAGAACGGCTACGCGCTGATGTACGGCGGCGACGCCGAGAACGTCGCGAAGGTCCAGCCGGTCTTCGACGCACTGAAGCCCGAGGGCGACTTCGGTTCCGTCCACGCGGGCAAGGTCGGCGCCGGCCACTTCGCGAAGATGGTTCACAACGGCATTGAGTACGCCATGATGCAGGCCTACGCCGAGGGCTGGGAGCTCCTGGAGAAGGTCGACTCCGTCACCGACGTGCGCGAGGTCTTCCGCTCCTGGCAGGAGGGCACGGTCATCCGTTCCTGGCTGCTCGACCTGGCGGTCAACGCGCTGGACGACGACGAGCACCTGGACCAGCTCCGCGGTTTCGCCGCCGACTCCGGCGAGGGCCGGTGGACGGTGGAGGCCGCGATCGACAACGCCGTCCCGCTGCCCGCGATCACGGCGTCGCTCTTCGCCCGGTTCGCCTCGCGCCAGGACGACTCCCCGCAGATGAAGATGATCGCCGCACTGCGCAACCAGTTCGGCGGCCACGCGGTCGAGAACAAGAAGTAGCAGCGAAGAGGAGCGGGCCGGACCGGTTGTCCGCCCGCACCACACAGCACGGAGCAGGAAGCCGGGAAGGTCGGCGTACACCATGCATGTCACGCATCTGTCGCTGGCCGACTTCCGCTCGTACGCCCGGGTCGAGGTGCCTCTCGACCCGGGCGTCACCGCGTTCGTGGGGGCCAACGGCCAGGGCAAGACCAATCTGGTCGAGGCCGTCGGCTACCTCGCGTCGCTCGGCAGCCACCGGGTCTCCTCGGACGCGCCGCTGGTGCGCATGGGCGCGGAGCGAGCCGTCATCAGGGCCGCCGTCACCCAGGGCGAGCGTTCGCAGCTGGTCGAGCTCGAACTGAATCCGGGCAAGGCCAATCGCGCCCGGATCAATAGATCGTCGCAGGTCAGGCCCCGTGACGTGCTCGGCATCGTACGGACGGTGCTGTTCGCTCCGGAGGATCTGGCGCTGGTGAAGGGCGATCCGGGCGAGCGCCGCCGGTTCCTGGACGAGCTGGTCACGGCCCGGTCGCCGCGGATGGCCGGGGTCCGCTCCGACTACGAGCGGGTGCTGAAGCAGCGCAACACGCTCCTGAAGTCGGCGGCGATGGCGCGCAGGCATGGTGGCCGTTCGATGGACCTGTCGACGCTCGACGTCTGGGACCAGCATCTGGGCCGGGTGGGCGCCGAGCTGCTGGCGCAGCGGCTGGACCTGATCGCGACGATGCAGCCGCTGACGGACAAGGCGTACGCGGACGTGGCGCCCGGCGGCGGCCCCGTGACGCTGGAGTACCGCAGTTCGGTGGGCGCGGACGTGAGTCCCGCCCGTACCCGCGAGGAGCTGTACGCGCAGCTGATCGCGGCCCTGGCCGAGGTGCGCAAGCAGGAGATCGAGCGGGGCGTCACGCTGGTCGGCCCGCACCGGGACGACCTGGTGCTCGGGCTGCGCGGCATGCCGGCCAAGGGGTACGCGAGCCACGGGGAGTCCTGGTCCTACGCGCTGGCCCTGCGGCTGGCCTCGTACGATCTGCTGCGCAGTGAGGGCAACGAGCCCGTGCTGGTCCTGGACGACGTCTTCGCCGAGCTGGACGCCCGGCGGCGTGAGCGCCTTGCCGAGCTGGTGGCGCCGGGCGAGCAGGTGCTGGTGACGGCCGCGGTGGACGACGACGTCCCGGGGGTGCTCGCGGGGACGCGGTACGCGGTGTCCGCGGGCGGGGTGGAGCGGCTGTGAGCGGCGCCGCGGGCAGCCCGGAGCCGCTCCCGGAGGGCGGCAGGGACGGCACACCGCCGCAACCGCCGTCCGGGGCGGCGAAGCAGCCGGAGCCCTCCGGGGTGGACCTGGCCCGGGTGGCCCTGCGCGCGGCGAAGGAGCAGGCGCGGGCCCGCGGCGCGGCGGCACAGCAGAAGAAGCAGGCCCGGCGGGGCGGCGGGCTGCGGTCCGGGGCGCGGGCGGACGGCCGGGATCCGCTGCCACTGGGTGCGGCGATCAACCGGCTGATCACCGAACGCGGCTGGGAGGCGCCCGCGGCGGTGGGCGGCGTGATGGGCCGCTGGCCGCAGATCGTTGGTGATGATCTGGCCAATCATTGTGTGCCGCTGCGCTACGACGAGGATCCCGAAGAGCGGGTGCTGACGGTGCAGTGCGACTCGACGGCGTGGGCGACCCAGCTGCGGCTGCTGGCGCCTCAGCTGGTGGCCCGGCTGAACGCGGATCTGGGGCACGGCACGGTACGGATGATCAAGGTCCTGGGACCGGGCGGACCGCAGCGAAGGTTCGGTCCGCTGCGTGCGCCGGGCAGTAGGGGACCGGGCGACACCTACGGCTGAGCTGGGCTTTTACCCATTTTCGAGGCCGGTGCGGCGGTGCTGTCGAGGGGGACCGCGGTGAGGTCTGTCCCGTGTGTTCCCGATGCCTGTGGACGCCGTCCTGCACGGGTGCGCGGTGGTGGAAACCGCGGGGTGCGGAGCGGACGTCCCTCACCGTAGCGAGAGGTTGACAGGCCGAAGCGCTCAACGCCCGTGTGAGCCCCTTGAGGCCCCTTCCCGAATATGGGGAGTCGTCAGGCGTGGCTTCAGGGCGGCACATGCGGACTCAGGTACCGGCAAACCCCCATTCGGGTCGGCGCTACCGGTAGACTGGTGGACAATCCCGCGTCCTTGCGGGATTCGTCGATACAAGCCGAACGACGCAGCCGCTCCCGCCTGCCCGGAGAACGGCCTGTGCTGTGCCAGAAAGGGCGCTTCGTGGCCGATTCCGGCAACCCCAACGAGAACATTCCGTCCATCCCCGACGGGAGCGACGCCGCTCCCGCGCCGGGCGAGGTGACTTCTCCCGCCCCGGGCGAGGTGACCGCCTCGTACGACGCCAGCGCGATCACCGTGCTGGAGGGCCTGGACGCGGTCCGCAAGCGGCCCGGCATGTACATCGGCTCGACCGGTGACCGCGGTCTCCACCACCTCGTCCAAGAGGTCGTCGACAACTCCGTCGACGAGGCCATGGCCGGTCACGCGGACACGATCGACGTCACGATCCTCGCCGACGGCGGGGTACGCGTGATCGACAACGGCCGCGGCATCCCGGTCGGCATCGTGCCGTCCGAGGGCAAGCCGGCCGTCGAGGTCGTGCTCACCGTGCTGCACGCGGGCGGAAAGTTCGGCGGCGGCGGCTACGCGGTCTCCGGCGGCCTGCACGGCGTCGGTGTCTCCGTCGTCAACGCCCTGTCCACCCGGGTCGCCGTCGAGGTCAAGACCGACGGCTACCGCTGGACCCAGGACTACAAGTTCGGCGTCCCGACCGCCCCGCTGAAGCAGAACGAGGAGACCGACGAGACGGGTACGTCCGTCACCTTCTGGGCCGACGGCGACATCTTTGAGACGACCGAGTACTCCTTCGAGACGCTCTCGCGCCGCTTCCAGGAGATGGCCTTCCTCAACAAGGGCCTCACCCTCAAGCTGACGGACGAGCGGGAGTCCGCGAAGGCGACGGCGGGCGCGGACAGCGCGGAGGTGACCGAGGTCCCGGAGGAGGAGACGACCCGGACGGTCACGTACCACTACGAGAACGGCATCGTCGACTTCGTCAAGTACCTCAACTCCCGCAAGGGCGATGTCATCCACCAGTCGGTGATCGACATCGAGGCAGAGGACAAGGACCGGCTCCTCTCGGCCGAGATCGCCATGCAGTGGAACACGCAGTACAGCGAGGGTGTCTACTCCTTCGCCAACGCGATCCACACCCACGAGGGCGGCACGCACGAGGAGGGCTTCCGCGCGGCGCTGACCTCGCTGGTCAACCGGTACGCGCGCGACAAGAAGCTGCTGCGCGAGAAGGACGACAACCTCACCGGCGAGGACGTCCGCGAGGGCCTGACCGCGATCATCTCGGTGAAGCTGGGCGAGCCGCAGTTCGAGGGCCAGACGAAGACCAAGCTGGGCAACACGGAGGCCAAGACCTTCGTGCAGAAGGTCGTCCACGAGCAGCTCACGGACTGGTTCGACCGGAACCCCAACGAGGCCGCCGACATCATCCGCAAGGGCATCGCCGCGTCGACCGCCCGGGTGGCGGCCCGCAAGGCGCGTGACCTGACCCGCCGCAAGGGGCTCCTGGAGAGCGCCTCGCTGCCGGGCAAGCTGAGCGACTGCCAGTCCAACGACCCGACGAAGTGCGAGATCTTCATCGTCGAGGGTGACTCCGCCGGTGGTTCGGCGAAGTCCGGCCGTAACCCGATGTACCAGGCCATCCTGCCGATCCGAGGCAAGATCCTGAACGTCGAGAAGGCCCGGATCGACAAGATCCTCCAGAACACCGAGGTCCAGGCGCTGATCTCGGCCTTCGGCACCGGGGTCCACGAGGACTTCGACATCGAGAAGCTCCGCTATCACAAGATCATTCTGATGGCGGACGCCGACGTCGACGGGCAGCACATCAACACCCTGCTGCTCACGTTCCTCTTCCGCTTCATGCGGCCGCTGGTCGAGGCCGGGCACGTCTACCTCTCGCGCCCGCCGCTCTACAAGATCAAGTGGGGCCGGGACGACTTCGAGTACGCGTACTCGGACCGCGAGCGCGACGCCCTCGTGGCGCTCGGCAAGCAGAACGGCAAGCGGATCAAGGAAGACTCGATCCAGCGCTTCAAGGGCCTCGGCGAGATGAACGCCGAGGAACTGCGCGTGACCACGATGGACGTCGACCACCGCGTGCTCGGCCAGGTCACGCTCGACGACGCGGCGCAGGCCGACGACCTGTTCTCGGTGCTGATGGGTGAGGACGTCGAGGCGCGGCGCTCCTTCATCCAGCGCAACGCCAAGGACGTCCGCTTCCTCGACATCTGAGTCGGCCGTACAAGGAGGAGGGTCCGGTGACTGTCCGGACCCTCCAAGCCGCAGCCGCAGCCGCAGCGCGAAAGGACTTTGACCAGCAATGGCCGACGAGAACACCCCCGCCCCCGTGACGCCAGAAGAGGTTCCGCCCGTCGAGGGCGTGGGCATGCGTGTCGAGCCCGTCGGGCTCGAAACGGAGATGCAACGCTCCTACCTCGACTACGCGATGTCCGTCATCGTCTCGCGTGCCCTGCCCGACGTGCGGGACGGCCTCAAGCCCGTCCACCGCCGGGTGCTGTACGCGATGTACGACGGCGGCTACCGGCCCGAGAAGGGCTTCTACAAGTGCGCCCGCGTCGTCGGTGACGTCATGGGTACGTACCACCCGCACGGCGACTCATCGATCTACGACGCCCTGGTGCGCCTGGCGCAGCACTGGTCGATGCGCATGCCGCTGGTCGACTCCAACGGCAACTTCGGTTCCCCGGGCAACGACCCGGCCGCCGCCATGCGGTACACCGAGTGCAAGATGATGCCGCTGTCCATGGAGATGGTCCGCGACATCGACGAGGAGACCGTCGACTTCCAGGACAACTACGACGGCCGCAACCAGGAGCCGACGGTCCTGCCGGCGCGCTTCCCGAACCTGCTGGTGAACGGTTCCGCGGGCATCGCGGTCGGCATGGCGACCAACATCCCGCCGCACAACCTGCGCGAGGTCGCCTCCGGTGCGCAGTGGTACCTGGAGCACCCGGAGGCCTCGCAGGAGGAGCTCCTGGAAGCCCTGATCGAGCGGATCAAGGGCCCGGACTTCCCGACCGGCGCCCTCGTCGTGGGCCGCAAGGGCATCGAGGAGGCGTACCGCACGGGCCGTGGCTCGATCACGATGCGCGCGGTCGTCGCGGTCGAGGAGATCCAGAACCGCCAGTGCCTGGTGGTCACGGAGCTTCCGTACCAGACCAACCCCGACAACCTCGCGCAGAAGATCGCCGACCTGGTCAAGGACGGCAAGGTCGGCGGCATCGCCGACGTCCGTGACGAGACCTCGTCGCGCACCGGCCAGCGCCTGGTCGTCGTGCTCAAGCGGGACGCGGTCGCCAAGGTCGTCCTGAACAACCTGTACAAGCACACCGACCTGCAGTCCAACTTCGGCGCCAACATGCTGGCGCTGGTGGACGGGGTGCCGCGCACCCTGTCGATCGACGCCTTCATCCGCCACTGGGTGACGCACCAGATCGAGGTCATCGTCCGGCGCACGCGGTTCCGGCTGCGCAAGGCGGAGGAGCGGGCGCACATCCTGCGCGGCCTCCTCAAGGCCCTGGACGCCATCGACGAGGTCATCGCCCTCATCCGGCGCAGCAACACCGTGGAGATCGCGCGGGAGGGCCTGATGGGCCTCCTGGAGATCGACGACATCCAGGCGAACGCGATCCTGGAGATGCAGCTGCGCCGGCTGGCCGCGCTGGAGCACCAGAAGATCACCGCCGAGCACGACGAGCTCCAGGCGAAGATCAACGAGTACAACGCGATCCTGTCCTCGCCCGAGCGGCAGCGGCAGATCGTCAGCGAGGAGCTGGCGGCGATCGTCGACAAGTTCGGCGACGACCGGCGCTCCAAGCTGGTGCCCTTCGACGGTGACATGTCCGTGGAGGACCTGATCGCCGAGGAGGACATCGTCGTCACGATCTCCCGCGGCGGCTATGTGAAGCGTACGAAGACCGAGGACTACCGCTCGCAGAAGCGCGGCGGCAAGGGCGTGCGCGGCACGAAGCTGAAGCAGGACGACATCGTCGACCACTTCTTCGTGTCGACCACGCACCACTGGCTGCTGTTCTTCACGAACAAGGGCCGCGTCTACCGGGCGAAGGCGTACGAGCTCCCGGACGCCGGCCGTGACGCACGCGGTCAGCACGTCGCCAACCTGCTGGCCTTCCAGCCGGACGAGCAGATCGCGCAGATCCTGGCGATCCGTGACTACGACGCCGCGCCGTACCTGATCCTGGCCACGAAGGGCGGTCTCGTGAAGAAGACCGCGCTGAAGGACTACGACTCCCCGCGCTCCGGTGGCGTCATCGCCATCAACCTGCGCGAGACGGCGGACGGCTCGGACGACGAGCTGATCGGCGCGGAGCTGGTGTCGTCGGAGGACGATCTGCTGCTCATCAGCAAGAAGGCCCAGTCGATCAGGTTCACCGCGACGGACGACGCGCTGCGCCCGATGGGCCGTGCCACCTCGGGTGTCAAGGGCATGAGTTTCCGCGAGGGAGACGAACTCCTCTCGATGAATGTCGTCAGGCCCGGTACTTTCGTGTTCACTGCCACTGACGGCGGGTACGCGAAGCGGACCCCCGTCGACGAGTACCGCGTCCAGGGTCGCGGCGGCCTGGGCATCAAGGCCGCCAAGATCGTGGAGGACCGGGGCTCACTGGTCGGTGCGCTGGTGGTCGAGGCTACGGATGAGATCCTTGCCATCACGCTCGGCGGTGGTGTGATTCGTACGCGAGTCAATGAAGTCAGGGAGACGGGCCGTGACACCATGGGCGTCCAACTGATCAACCTGGGCAAGCGTGATGCCGTGGTCGGCATCGCCCGTAACGCCGAGGCGGGTCGTGAGGCCGAAGAGGTCGACGGTCCCGTCGACGCCGACGGCGACGCGGCCGAGGCAGTGACAGCTGAGGCCGAGACGGCCGACGCGGCTGGTGAGAGCACTGTCGAGGGCACGACGTCCTCGACCGGGGAGCACGAGGAGTAGAGCGTGAGTGGAGCCACGGGCGCCGGTTCGGCCGCTTCCGGAGCCGGCGCGAACGGTGCCCGTGGCCCTGCCACGGACTCCCAAGGGGGCACTGTGACGGATACCCGGGGTCCTCAACCCCAGTACGAGGGCTACGCGGCCGGGCCCCTGCCCGGCGAGCGTGAGCCCGCACCGGGCCAGGCGGGGCCCTACCACCCGCCGCAGGCCTACCCCTCGCCTCCGGGCGGGACCCACGGGGGCCGCCCCCAGGGGGCCCCGCAGGGCGCGGGCGCGGCTCAGGCGGCCCGCAAGCCGCGGACGGGGGCGCGGACCACTCCGCGTACCCGCAAGGCGCGCCTGCGGGTGGCCAAGGCCGATCCGTGGTCGGTGATGAAGGTCAGCTTCCTGCTGTCCATCGCGCTCGGCATCTGCACGGTGGTGGCGTCGGCGGTCCTGTGGATGGTGATGGACGCGATGGGCGTCTTCTCCACCGTGGGCGGCACGATCAGCGAGGCGACCGGCTCCAACGAGGGCAGCGGCTTCGACCTGCAGGCGTTCCTGTCGCTGCCCAGGGTCCTCATCTTCACGTCGGTCATCGCCGTGATCGATGTGGTGCTGGCGACCGCGCTGGCGACGCTGGGCGCCTTCATCTACAACTTGTCGGCCGGCTTCGTGGGCGGTGTCGAGCTCACGCTGGCCGAGGACGAGTAGCGGCGCATCTATCGATTTTGGGACTGGCCCCGACGTGCGCTAATCTTCTTCACGTCAGCGCGACACAAAAGCGCGGCGGGGCTATAGCTCAGTTGGTTAGAGCGCATCCCTGATAAGGATGAGGCCACAGGTTCAAATCCTGTTAGCCCCACCAGCTCAAAGGCCAGTGACTCACGTGAGTCACTGGCCTTTGACATCTCCGGCTGACATCAGCCGATCAGGGGATCTTCCAGAAGTTCCGCGAGCAGCGTCACGGCTTCCCGCTCACCGTCGCCCACCACGTGGGTGTAGACGTCCATGGTCATGCTGATCTGGCTGTGCCGGAGGATCGCTTGCGCGACCTTGGGGTGCACCTTCAAGAAGGCCAGCAGGGTGCCGCAGGTATGGCGAGCCAGCCGCACGGTGATCCGGCGGACACCGGCCCGCTTCACCAGGGCGTTGAAGCTGCGGGAGAAGCCCACGGGATCGATCAGGCCGCCGCGCTCGGAAGAGAAGATCAGTTCTTCCCCCGGATTCTGGTTCCAGTGGTCCCCCACGATCTTCCGTTCCAGGTCTTGCAGCGTCCGGCGCTCCTCCAGGGCACGGGCACAGAACTCGGGCAGCGGCAGCACCGCGTGCGAGGACTCGGTTTTGAGGTCCTTGAGGACCAGGCCGACGCCCTTGACCCGCTGCACCTGCTTGAGCGGTGTGAACTGCCGCTGATCGAAGTCGACGTCCTGCCAGCGCAGGCCCAGTACCTCGCTGCGACGCAGGCCCAGGACGAGCACCAGGACGCAGGCCGCGTAAAGGCGGTGCGCCCGAGCCGAGCGCAGGAACGAGATCGCTTCCCGCGCGTTCCACGGCTTGGCCTCCTTCTTGGTCACCTTCGGCATGTCCACCAGCTCAGCGACGTTTCGCGTCAGCAGCTCCTCACGAACGGCCCGGTTCAGCGCGTTCCGCAGGACCCGCAGCACCTCGAAGCGGGCGGCCGGCGGAACCTCCGTGCGCTTCAGCTCGGCCATGAACGAGCGGAGCTGAGCCGGGGTCAGCCGAACCAACGGCTTCTTGCCCAGATGGGGGACCAGGTACAGCCTCACCTTGGACTCGTACTTCACGTACGTGTTGTGCTCCCGGTTCGGCTTCACGATGTGCTCAAGCCAGTAGGCCAGCCACTCACCGAGCGACCAGGTCCGCGAGGGCACCGGTACGCCGTTGCGCTCCTGGTCCTGGAGCTTGCCCAGCTTCTCGTTCGCTTCGTCGTACGTCGCGCCGTAGACGAACTTCCGGACCCGATGCCCCTCCGTGTTGGTGACGTACGCAGCCCCCTGATAGCGGCCGTCCTTGCGCTTGGTGATGGTTCCCCCACCGTTGGGGCGACGTTTGGCCATCAGGCAGCCTCCTCAAGCCGGGATGCGAGGAACGTGCGCAGGCCGTCCGCCGGGATTCGGCGGCTGCTGCCGATCGTCAGCGAGGGCAGGCGGCGCGTACGGATCAGGTCGTAGACGGTGGTCCGGCCGACCTTGAGCCGGGACATCACCTCAGGCACCGTTAGCAGCTCGTCAGACATCCCAGTCACCACCGTCGAGGGCTTCGAGTTCGGCTCGTGCTTCGCGGGCGGTGTCGCGGTTGTGTTGGAGGTCGCGGTGGATGTTGGCGGCGAGCCAGGATTCGCCGGGGGTGTGGCCGTGGCCGGCGTAGGTCCAGTGCGCGAGCGTGAGGGTCGTGGCCTCGGGGTGGTCGTCGGGGTCGGGGAGGCCGAGGGCGGCGCGTTGCTGGGCGGCGCGGTAGTCGGCGCGGACCTGGCGGAGGGCGCCGAGGGTGGTGGAGTAGGCGCGGGATTTGGTGGAGAAGTGGCCGCGGAAGCCGAGCATGTGCGCCCAGTCGCGGAGCTTGCGATCGGGGTAGAAGTGGTGGAGATCCAGGCATGCTTCGATCAGCCGGCGCGGGTGCTCAGGGACGCCGAGGAGGATCAGCGACTCCTTGTTGCCGACGCGGTGATCCACGGTCCCGGTGGTCTCGGCGGCTTTCGTGGCGTACTTGGCGACGTAGGAGGCCACGGCTTGTTCGGTGAGGTCTTCGCCGTTGCCGAACGCGCCGATGGGCTGGACGTCGAGCTGGGTGCCCCAGTGCAGCACCCAGGGCGTGGGGAACCCGGCTTCCTCGTTCGCGGGCACGGTGACCTCAACCCGGGCAGCGGCGGCGCGGATGGCGTCGTCGAGGAGATCGAGGGTGGCCCAGGCCGGGGGCGGTGAGTCAGGGCCGTCCGGTCCGTCGAAGCGGATCACGGCGTGGAAGTGAACTGCTCCGCGCTTTTGATACTCCGCGACCTTCCCGAAGGAGAGCCGGGACTGTTCGCGGGCCGCTTTCTGGGTGAGGCCGGCACGCTTGGCGATTTCGCGGCGGAGGTAGATCGTGAAGTAGCGCCACAGGTCGGAGGCGTGGTTGTTCCACAGCACCGCGCCCGCGTAGTCGTACCGGTCGGGGTCGAGCGGGGTGCCGAGTTCGGGGGCGGTCTCCGGGTGGTGGGTGCCGCAGCGGCAGGGCCGGTTCCCGGGGCGGTTGTGGACCGGTCCGAAGGAGGGGGCGGTGAGGGTGGCGAAGACGCGGGGGTGGTTGCGGATGGTGTGGGGGGTGCCTTTGTCTGGGTCTCCGGTGAGGCCGGCTCGGATGAGGTGGTAGGTGTCGCCGGCGTAGGTCCAGGCGCAGGCGGGGCAGCGGGAGGCGCGGCGGTTGCCGCAGGCGATACGTAACCGGCCGCCGGGCTCGTTGTCGGTCGTGTAGTGGTGCAGCAGGGTGCCGGTGGCCCGGTCGGTGGTCTTGGTGGCGCCGGTGAGGTGGATGGGCTGGGCGCATCCTCCGGTGCGGCGGATCTGTTCGTTCCAGCGGTCGAAGCCGGT
>NZ_JBVJMU010000006.1:0-470839 GCF_055584045.1 Streptomyces sp. NPDC104307 | reverse complement strand
TCCTGGACCCCGGAGAAGTTGCCGACGTAGTGCGCGAAGTGCCCGGCGGCCCGGGGGCGGCCCATCTTGGTCAAGGGCGCCCAGTGCGCGGGGTGCAGGGGCGGGGCGAAGGTGAAACCGCCGCCGGTCTCGAAGAGGCGGTGGCGGTAGGTCCGCATCCCGAACGCGGCAGCACACAACGTCACCGGGTCACGGAGTTCGGGGGCCGCTTCCTCGACGTTCTCGATGACCCAGGGGCGGCCGGTTGCTTCGAGGGCTGCCCGGGTGGGGGCGATCAGGTCGGGGTGTTCGCGGTGCTGGATCTTCTGCGCGCGGCTGTAGCGCTGACACGGCGGGGACGCGTGGATGAAGTCGAACTCAGCGCCGTGCTCGCGGACGTAGTCGAGCGCGTTGGCCTGGATGAAGCGGAAGGGGTAGCGGGGCTGCGGGGCGAGGTCAATGCCGGTGACGTCGAATCCGGTGCGGTGGTAGCCCATGCCGGCGCCGCCCTGACAGCAGAACAGGTCCAGCACGCGCAGTGCGCGGAGCGGGGCGGTGTTCATCGGCGGGCACCCCCGTCACGGTGTGCGGGGCCGTGGTTGGCGGTGTAGCCCTCGACGAGGGCACGGACCTGTGCGTCTCCGGTGGCGGTGGCCGAGGCGCCGCAGTGGCACACGGCGGACCCGGTGGCGGGGGTGTTCGGGGACGGCTTGCTGACGTGCAGGCCGGGGCGGTCAGGGGTGGGAGTCAGGTCAGCCATGCCGGTCACGCCCCGGCGTGGGTGTAGGTGCGGGCGGGGATGGTGTGGCCGGTGCCGTTGCAGGGGCGGCACGTCGCGGTGACGGTCTCGCGGTGGCCGTCCGGGGTGGTCTGGCCGGTGGTGATGGCGACGGTGGGGAAGCCGTCGCAGTGGCCGCAGATCGGCCGGGGCAGGGTGTGCTGGTGCATGATGGGATTTCCCTTTCGGGTCTGCGTGATCTGGAAGGTGTTGAGGCGCCCGGGGCGGCGGAAACTTGGCGGTTGAGGCCGCCCCGGGGGCTACTTGCTGTGATGCGAGGAGCGCTTGAGCGTGAGGCCGAGGCCACCGCTGGCGGAGAGAACCGCAACGGTCGCGGCGGCGAACACGTGGATCGTCACGGCGATCATCAAAATGACCAGAGCGATTCCGCCGGTCGTCGCGAGAGCGAGCAGGATGGGTCCGGTGTAGTTGCGCGGTGCGGTCCGGACGATGACGATCTGTTTCGGGTCGGTGCCGGCCGGGAGCTGTCCGAGCAGGTCCGCCGGGATGTGACCGGCGTTGAACTGGTCCTCGGGGTAGCGCATGGGGTCACCTCCGGTCAGGGGTTGCAGCGGTGGGTGCGGGCGGCGAGTTCGGCGGCGGCCCGGCCGTGGTAGTCGGCGGAGAAGTTGCAGCCGGGGGCGGTGCAGGCGGCGGTGTGCTTGGTGCGGCCCCGGCCGTCGTAGTGGGTGCCGACCTGGACGGGGCCGATACGGATCACGTTGGTGAAGCGGTTCGGACGCGCCATAGCGTGAACTTCCTTTCCTGTCAGGCGAGTTGGGCGACGATGGAGTCGGCCAGCGGTGCGGGGACACCGAGGCGGGCGCGCAGGGTCTCCGTGTCGATGTGGTTGCCGGTCGTGGCGTGGTGGGTGTTGGCGAGCTTCCGGGCGTGATCGAGCAGCGCTGGAGGAACCGCAGTTGCCACAGCGGCCGAGACCGGGCCCGGGGCCGGGTCGAGGGCCGGCGGGAGTTCGGGGGCCGGTTCCGGGGCGCGCTCCACCGTGACGTCCGGGACCGGTTCGGGTGCCGGAGCAGGCAGCGGTGCAGCCGGTTCGGGTAGCGGTTCGGATCCGACCGGGGCCGGTGTGGGGGTGTGGGCGAGGAGGGTTCCGCCGAGGAAGGCGAGGGCGGGCCAGCCGGCGACGAGGATGCGGAGCCAGGCAGGGGCGTTGTCGAGGTTGAGCATTCCGGCGGTCGCGATGTTCGCGCCGAGGGATGCGGTCAGGGCGATGACGAACCAGACCCAGGCCGGGCGGTTGCCCGCCGTGACGCGCATCCGGCGCCAGGCAGCGACCAGCAGCAAATCCACGCTGATCGGATACGCCCAGGCCTTCCAGCCGTCCTGTCCGGCTGCTTCGGCAAGGTCATGCAGGTGCGAGAACGACAGGGCCCCGGCGATGACAGCCTGGACCAGCACGGCGTCCAGGCGGATGGTTCGAGACATCAGATTTCACCTCCGGTTCGGGGTGGTGCCGGGGCCGGGCGGGATATGGGGTTCACCGCCCAGCACCCGGAGCAGCGGGGTTCAGGCATCCGGGTCGGTGCCGGCGCCGAAGCAGTTGAGGCAGAGCCCGTCCTGCTGGCCGACCGGGCGGCGCTTGCGGCCGACGCGGACCGTGGTGGGGACGTTTCCGGTCCCCCCGCACGGCTTGCAGTCACCGGGTGCGACGGGGGCGGGGTTCGTCGGGAGGGGCTTCTTGGTGGTCCGTTGGGTGGTGGCCATGGCGCTGGATTCCTTTCGGTTCCGGGCATGGGCGGGGTAGGGACCTGGCGCGAGAGGTCACGCCAACCGGGGGTGCGGGGTGCTACTCGGTGACCGGCACCGGGCTGACCAGCGGCGCAGCCGGGGTCGGGGTGGTGCGGACGACCGGGCGGAACGGGGCCAGTGCCTCGATGTCCGGGGTCAGGTGCGCGTACTCGCGGCAGATCGCGACCGCGTCGGCGGCGCTCAGCTCCGGGGTGCGGATGCGGGACCAGCCGCCCGAGGAGTCGCCGGCCACCGCCACACCGGGACGGTCCGGCGGGATCGTGGTGACCGCGAAGACCGCGTCCGGGGCGATGTCGCCCAGGCCCATATCGGCGGTCTGTTTGTCGTTCACGCGGTGCACCACACGGCCGGTGAGCTGGGCACGGAGCATCGTTGCGCCCTTGCCGAGTTCCGAGCCGAAACGCTGCCCGCAGATCTCCAGATAGATGCCGACCGCGCGGGCCATCTGTGCGAGACGGACCAGGCGCATCACCATCTGATCGCGCCGTTCCTCATCCTTCTTGACCGCTGTCAGGAACAGCTCGGCCACCTCATCGACCAGGACGACCAACGGCACCGGCCGCAGCTTGGCGGGCAGATCCCACAGGTCCGAAACCCCGTGGGCGCTCAGGATGTCGAACCGGTCCTCCATCTCCCGCACGAGGACCTCAAGCAGGCTGGAGGCTTCGTCCGGGGTGGTGGCCAGGGCGGAGAGGCGGGGTGCGTAGCCGCGCTGTTCGACACCGCGCTTGCAGTCGATCCCGACCAGGGCGACCGGGAGCTTGGCCAGTCCGGTGATCAGGTTGCGCTGATACATCGACTTGCCCGACTGATTCGCGCCCAGGGTCAGGCCGTGCGGGATCTTCTGGTAGTCGCGGACGAACGCGGTCCCGTCCTCCCGCAACGCCACCGGAACCACCAGCGGGCCCGAGGCGACCTTGCGCGGCAGCCGGCGCGGCATCTTCACCCGCCGCAGCACGTCGTACCCGGTCATCCGCAGTTCGACGAACCCGGGCTTCACCTCGACCACGTGGACGGAGTGGACACCCCAGGCGTGCCGCAGCCGCTCCGATGCCGCAGCCACGTCCGCAGGCTCCAGGCCGGCGGGGAGACGGAGGGTTGCCCGCATCCCGGTCGAGGAACCACGGACCCGGCGCACCCTCGGAGGGACCGGCTGCACATCCTGGCGACGGGTCACGTTGCGGACCATGAACGCCCGCAGCCGGGACGGCTGAACCGTCAGACCGCATACATCCATCGTCGAGCGGTACGTAGCCGCGAACCGGACCCGAGCCACCGGCAGACCCACCAGCGACCAGAACACCCGAGGCGCGTGACCCTTCGCGTATCCGAGGCCGCCGGCAGCCGATAAGGCCCCGGCCGTCTCGATCATCATGGACAGGTCCGGCATGATCAGGCACCCGCCGTGATCGCTACCGCGCGGAAGCTGATGCCGTGCCGGGTCTGACCGTTGAACGTGTTCTCCCAGTCGCGGGCCTTGAGGCCGATCACCGTGACCGGCGTCCCCGGGGTCAGGCTCTCCGGGACACCCGTGCTCGGCACGGTCACCTGGTAGAGGTTGCCCTCCCCGTCGTCCGAGATCAGAAGACCCACGGTCGCGAGCGGAGCGCCGGTCTCCCGGTCCATCGCGATCTCACCGGTCTGCTTGCTTACGAGCTTCGGGGTCGGAGGCGTCGCAACGAACACGACAGCGGTCGAAACATCGATCTTGAACGACGGCATAGCAGTCTCCTAGTCGCATCGGGGCAGCATCAGAATTGCCAGCCCCAACTGGCTTGAGCCACTTACTGGCTTAAGCCAGTTGAACATGCGTCGTGAGCGCCGTCAAGCTTCTGGCTTGAGCCAGTTGCTACGCTGTTCCCATGACCCCGTCCGAGTCCCCTACTCAGCAGCCAGCAAGCAGACGCATCGCAGAGGAACTGCGTCGGCAGATCCACGCCGGTGACATCCCAATCGGGGAGAAGTTGCCTTCCGAGCGCGTGCTGGCGGAGAGGTACGGGGCGGCGCGCAACACGGCGCGCGAGGCCGTTCGCCTGCTTGCCGAACAGGGTCTCGTCACCGCCAAGCACGGGCGGGGCGTGTTCGTTCGGGAGCCACGGAGGCTGTTCAGGTTCGGTAGTGATCGCTACTCGATCAAGAATCGCGAGACCGGGCTGACGCCGTTCAGACTCGAAGCCAAGCGACAGGGCAAAACCCCGAGGATCGACGTCCCATCCATTGCCCGCGAGACCCCTCCCCTCGACGTAGCGGAGCGTCTCGGTGTGCCGGCCGACGAGCAGAGCGTCCTGCACCGGGAAAACCACTACTTCGCGGATGACGAACCCGTGCAGATCGTGTCCACCTACCTGCGCTGGGACGAAGCCAGGGACACCCTTCTCATGCTGCCCAAGACCGGCAAAGACGGGATCTACGGGCGGCTTGAGGAGCTCGGACACGTCATGACGCGGGTACGCGACGAGATCAGCGCTCGGATGCCCTCACCGGAAGAAGCCGCGATTCTTCAACTTCTGCCGGGTGTTCCGATCCTCGAAGTGCTGCACACCAGCCTCGACCAGGACCTCAAGCCCTTCGAAGTGTCCAGGTACGTGCACCGGGCTGACCAAACCGGCCTGCTCTATGAACTGCCAGTTGAGTAAGAAGGCGAAGGGGACACTATGCCGAAGCCTGTGATCCGCCGGCGCGAAGCCCGCGACCTTGCCGAAGCCGCAAAGGTTTTGACCGCAGTGCACGAATCCGATGGCTATCCCGTTGAAGGTGTGGAAGACCCTCAAGGATGGCTCTCTCCCGGCGGGCTTCTGGCGGCGTGGATTGCCGAGCTGGATGGACATGTGGTGGGGCATGTCGCAGTCAACAGTCCGCAGGCAGAAGACGAGGTTGCGCGCCTCTGGAGCAAGAAGAGCGGCGCCAACTCCTCGCAGGTCGCTGTACTAGCAAGGCTCTTCGTCGTCAGTGACGCACGCAAGGGCTCCGCAGGGAAGCACCTGGTGAACGCCGCAGTGTCCTACGCCAGAGCGAACAACCTGCGCTTGGTTCTTGAGGTGCTGGCGAAGGATGCCGCAGCGATCCGCCTGTACGAGCGACTTGGCTGGCAGCGGTTCGATGAGGCAACGCACACCTTTTCCGGGGAGAGCTTTGACGCGGCCTGCTTCGTGGCACCCGCCTGACAACGCGAGCTGTTACAGGTTTCTCTACCTCATCAAGGCACCCGGCTGCGCTCCGCTCCGCCGGGCGCGCTTCCCGGCTCTGGCCGCTCCCGCGCTCCTGCCTTCGGCCCGCTCGTCGCTGCCGCCGCCGACGCGCGCCCGCAGTGGATAGGCCGAAGGGCATGAGTCGAGACCGATCCGCGGGCCAAGGACATGCCTCCGGCGGGGGCGCTCAGACTCCGGGATGGGTCGGGGCGCCGTTCGCGAGTGCCGGCGGATTCGTGGTGAGCGTCGTGGGGCTCCCATCCCGACCACCTTCGACCCAGGCAGAGCCGAGCAGTCGCGGCCCAGGGCGTCAAGGTCGTTCGTACAGTGGCGCGCTCCACCTTGACGCCCTGAACCACGACCGCTCCACGGTGTGTGGGTCGAAGGCGGACGGGATGGGAGCTGGGGCGAGTGGTGGGTGAGGTCGGGTAGCAAAGGCAGGTAGTCGAACTGCTAGCGTCCCCGTCTCTGAGGCGAACAGAGAGGCAAGCATGTACGCACTACGTTCACTTGTTTTGTTCTTCGCAAGAGTCCTAACCCTGGCCTTCGTGGTGCTGTTTCTGGTGTGCGGCGTCCTAGTTGTCCGTCAGCGGGGCTTGAGCCTTGAGCTATTCCAAGCCTTCGGCTTGCTGGTGCTGTGCCTTGCTCTTCTCATGGCTTGTCATCGGTTCCTGTTCGGGCAGTGGCACCGGTGGTCGCGCGTCAAGAACGCCTCCCATCGCTGACATCAGCGCCTGACACCAACAGGGCCGGACAACGACGGATACAGCCGAACGCCGATGGGCTGCCAGCAGAAGCGGAAGCCGGGTTTGCCGACGTTCCAGAGACCTCGTGATCGACCTGATAAGGATGAGGCCACAGGTTCAAATCCTGTTAGCCCCACAGCGACAAACAGAAGGCCCGGTTCCTCTTCGGAGGGACCGGGCCTTCTGCGTGGGCGGGGGCGCGGTGTTGGGCTGGGGGACGGGGGGTCGGGGGGTCGCTCCGGTGGTACCGGGCCTGCTGCGGTGGTAGGGGGCTTGCTCCGGTCGTTCCGGTGGTGTTGGCCTGCTCCGGTCGCACCGTCGGGGACGGGTGCTCCGCGTGCTCCGGGTGCGTCCAGGTGTCCCGTCCGGTACGGGCGCGTGACTGCAGTGGCCCCTGCTGCGGCCCCCTGCCGTGACCTCTGCTGTGGCCCCCCTGCTGTGACCTGTGCTGTGGCCTTCTGCGTGGCCGGGCGCACGGGAAAGCCCCCGTCCGGTGTGAACCGGCCCGGGGGCTCTGGGAGTCAGGTGCGCCGCTCTCAGGGGGGCAGCAGGGACGCGTCCCCCGCCGGGGCTCCGTGCGAGGCGCGGGCGGTACTGGTGGTGTTCGTGGTGTCTGTGCTGTCCGTGGTGTTGGCGGACAGATGCCGGGTGGAGGGTGAGGAGCCGTGTGCCTCGGCGCGGATGCGCTGCTTCATCGTGGGCGGCAGCGCCCGGTCACGCGGAAGGGTCCATCGCACCGACGGGGTGGTCGCGGTTGCCGCGGTCGCACCCGTGTGCTCGTGGGTCGTGGTCGCCGGCTCCGTGACCGTGGCTTCCGTGGCCGAAGCGGTGGAGCCCGCGAGGCCCAGTGCCGCGAGAAGTGCGAAGAACGCGGTGATGAAGGCGGTCCAGATGTTCTTGGCCCGGTAGGTGCTCATGGCCCCTCACTCACTTTCAGGTGGTCCGTTTTGCTTACCTTCCTGATGATGTGGATTCGGGGCGCGATTTCACGGACCGACGCTGCCGATGTGCCGATGTTCGGATGAACACCACTCGTATGGTGCAACCGGGCCCGATCGGCCGGAGCGGGGCCCTTCACAGGCGTCGGTGACGGGGTGGTGACAGGGCGTCGGCGGGGGTGGCCCGATCCTCCGACGATCGCTTTTCCGCAGGCCCCAGTTGGGTTGCGGGGAGGTCACCGGTCGATATCGGCCGGTGTGTATAGTCGGGCGGCAGAAGTCCCCTACGCCAACGAAAGACGAGGTCGCGCGGTGAAGAAGCTTCTCCTGGTCGCACTGGCCGCCATCGGCGGGCTCCTCGTGTACCGCCAGATCCAGGCGGATCGCGCCGAGCAGGATCTGTGGACGGAGGCGACTGACTCCGTGCCCGCAGGTTCGGGTGTGTGAGACAGAACAGCCTGTTCGCGAGAGCCCCGGCCGCCTGAGCGGCCGGGGCTTCGTGCTGTTGCGGGACCGTGACACCTGTGCTCTTGAGTTCACCTGCGCAAATCAATAGGTTGCGTGAGCAAAGAAGCCGGGGATTTCGGTCTGGGGGAACGGATGAGGGCTGGCAGCCATTGCCGCACGGTGCGGGCGGGGACATTGATCGGCGGGGCGCTGTTCGCCCTGGTTGCGGGCGCGCTGCCCGCTGTGGCGGCCCCCGGGGGGACCGGTGCGGCGGCGGACGCGGCCGCAACCGGCGGGAGCGGCAGCCTGGTCATGGTGCTCGACTCGTCCGGCTCCATGGGGGACGACGACGGTACGGGCCGGACCCGGATGGAGAGCGCCCGCACGGCCGTCGGCACGGTCGTGGACGCCCTTCCCGACGGCCATCCGACGGGCCTGCGGGTATACGGCGCCGACCGGCCGCAGGGCTGCACGGACACCCGCCTCGTGCGCCCGGTGCGGGGGCTCGACCGGACCGCGCTGAAGCGGGCGGTAGCGGCGGTACGGCCCAGGGGTGACACCCCCATCGGCCTGTCGCTCCGGAAGGCCGAGCGGGATCTGCCGCAGCCCGCGGCCGGCGCCATCGGTACGCGCACGATCCTGCTGATCTCCGACGGCGAGGACAACTGCGGTACCCCGCAGCCCTGCGAGGTCGCCGAGCAGCTCGGCAAGGAGGGCATCGGGCTGCGGATCGACACCGTCGGCTTCCAGGTGAAGGGCGCGGCCCGCGAACAGCTCGAATGCATCGCGCGGGCGGGCAACGGGCGTTACTACGACGCCCCGGACGCCAAGGCGCTTGCTCGTCAGCTCCAGCGCGCCGCGCAGCTCTCCGCCGACGGGTACCGCTTCCGGGGCGAGCGGGTGACGGGCGCGGCCACGGCGGACCGGGCCCCCGTGCTGGTACCCGGGCAGTACCTGGACACCATCGGGCCCGGCGAGAAGCGGTACTACGCGGTGGATCTGGACGCGGTGTCCACGGCGGACTTCGCGGCTACGGCAGTGCCGCAGCCGGGTGCGGCCGTCGACACGTTCGACGCGCTGAGCACCAGGATCGAGTACGACGAGCACGGCTCCTGCGGGACGGACACCGCGCGCTTCCTGCAGAAGGAGGGGGCGGCCCCGCTGACATCGGCGGTCGCCCGGATCCGCTCGGAGGAGGGAAGCCGCCCCTGCGACCGTGCGGGCCGCTACCGGCTGGTGGTGGAGCGGCAGAGCAAGAAGGGCTCCGACGCGGCACGTTGGCCGCTGGAGCTCGTGTACGGGGTCGAGGCGCCACTGGACAAGGGCGTGCTGCCCGCCCAGTCGGAGGCGGAGTACGGACGTGGCGGCAAGGAGGCCGTGCTGCCGACGGACGATCCCCGCGATGTGCGGGGCGGCACCGGATTCAACGATGCCCGGAAGATCGGGCAGGGCGTCTGGCGCGACCGGATCCTGCCGTCCCAGACGCTCTGGTACAAGGTCCCGGCCGGCTGGGGCCAGCAGGTGCGCTACGAAGTGGAGTTCGCCAACGAGCCCACGGTGGACCGCACCTCCGCCACCTACTCCTACGGGGCGACCCAGCTCTACACCCCGGCTCGCTATCCCCTCACCGGGGGCGGCGAGTTCACCTCGACCACGATGTACAACGGGCGGCCTTCGGCGCTTCCGATGGGCGGTGTCCCGGTCTCCTGGACCAACCGCTACGAGGACCGGAGCAATGTCCAGCCGGTGCACGCCAGGGGCGGCTTCTACATCTCGGTGACGCTCGGCGCGCGGGCCGCGGAGATCGCGGAGAACCCGCAGATCGGCCTGGTGCTGCGGGTGTCGGTGCTCGGTGCGGAGCGGACCGGCCCGCAGCACGGGGCGCCCGTGGCGGCCGGATCCGGGGGCAGTAACGGCAAGGCCACCGGCAAGGATGCGGACAAGGAGGGCGAGTCGACCGCGTCCGCAGACAGCGGTGGTGCTGGAGGGGCAGGATGGACCGGCATCGCGGCTGCTGCCGGGGCGGCCGTCATGGCTGTGCTCATCGCCGTGTTCGTATATGTACGCAACCGCCGCGGGGCAGCCGCACGGACGACGAGGGGAAGCGCGTGATGAGGCAGCGCAGCAGGGGCCGGGCGATACTGGCCGCGGTCGCGGCGATGTGCGCGGTGGCGGCGCTGCCGGGGCAGGCCTACGGAGCCGGCGCGGCAGCCGCGTACGCCTTCGAACCGCAGGCCAAGACGGTCAGTGGCGCCGAGGTCAGTACCGATGCGAACGAGCTCACGGCCGGTTCGGTCTACCGGAGTTCGATCAAGTTCGGCCAGAAGCTGTACTACCGGCTGAACCTGAAGGCGACGACGAACGCGTACGTCTCGGCCGTCGTCGTGCCCAAGGACGGCGGCAAGGTCGCCTACGGGGACGGCATCTCGATCAGCATCAGGGACAAGTCGGACCTGGCGTGCAGCACGGAGAGCGCGCGCTTCGGGTCCGCGGAGTACCCGCGTCCCATCGCCGCGTACGCCCACCGCAGCGTGCGCAAGGACAGCAACAGCTGCCAGGGCGCCGGTGTGTACAACGTCCTGATCGAGCGCCAGAGCGAGGACACCTCGGGGCGCGGGGAGTGGGACCTGGAGATCCGGTACGCCTCCGAGCCGGGGCTCGCGAAGGGCGGGGCGACGCGGACCGAGGCGCCGGAGGACTGGCCGTCCGCGTCACCGGAGCCGCCCGAGGCGGCGAAGGACAACCGCAGGCACGGCGGCAGCAGTTACTACGAAGCGACGAGTTTGCAGACCGGTGAGTGGAAGGACGAGGCCAAGCCCGGCCAGACGCTCTTCTACCGGGTTCCGGTGGACTGGGGCCAGCAGATCTTCGCCACCGCCGCGCTCGGCAACAGCACCGTCCCGGACGCGGACGAGTACGTCAGCGGTGCGCTCGCCCTGTCCCTGGACAACCCGGCGCAGGGCCATGTCGACAACGCGTCCCCGATGGCCTACTCGGGCAAACCGGCCTCGGTCTCGCTGGACCCGGTGCCTCCGGTGGCGTACGAGAACAGGTTCGCCTCCGCCACCGGCGTCAGCGCGATGCGCTTCGCGGGCTGGTACTACCTGTCCGTGACACTGAGCCCGGAGGTCGCCAAAGCATACGGTTCCAAGCCGTTCCCGCTGACCCTCACGGTCAAGGTCGAGGGGAAGGCCGGGGACTCGCCGTACCAGGGGGACGCGGGGATCTTCGGCGTTTCACAGGACGACAAGGACATGGCGAGGAGCGGCCAGAGCGGCGCCCAGGCCGCCGAGAGCAAGAGCGGCAACATGAAGCTGCTCGGCGCGGCCGGCATCGGCGCGGGCGCCGTGCTGGTGCTCGGGCTCGGTGCGTGGATGCTGCTCGCCCGACGCGGGCGGGCAGCGACCGCGGCACCGGGCGGGCCGGCCGACGGCGGGCAGCAGCATCCGTACGGAGGCCCGCCGCAGGCCTGGTAGCCGGACGGGCCGAAGGCTGCCGGGGTGCCGAAGCGCGGGGTGCCGAAGCGCCTCGGTCAGGCCTGGGTCAGGGCCCAGATCCCCACGGCGAAGCAGATCAGCGCGACCAGCAACACCGGGACCGCCACCTTCGTGGACGGTCCCGGACGCTTTTGCGGGGCGCGCGCCGGGATCTGCGAAGCGGTCATGACCTGCGGCGACGGCGACTGCGCGTAGTGCGGCGGCGCCCCGGCCCCGGCAATTCCCGGTCCGGGAGCGGGAACCTGCGACGGCTGAGCGGTGTATGGACGAGTGAGAGCTTGTTCGTGCAGCACCGCCGCCGTGGGGGCCTGTGAGGGGTTCGGCACGGCGGAGGGGAAGGGGGATGCCGCATGCGCCGGATGCTGCGGGGCGGGGATACCGGGAGGCACGGCCGGAGTGCCGGGCTGCGCCGGCTGGTGAGCGGCGGGGGCAGCGTGCTGCGGGGCCTGGGGCGCGGATTCGGGCTGCCGCGGGGGTGGCGGGAGGTGGAAGCTGCCCGTCTCCGACATCGAGGCCGGGGGCTGCGCGTACGACTGCTCCGTGGGCTGTTGGCCCGTGTGCTGCGGGCCTGTGTGCTGCCCTGGTACCTGCGCTGCCTGTCCCTGAGCCTGTCCGGTCGGGGAGCCGGGGTGGCCGGGCTGCTGGGGGGCGGGCACCGGGCCCGTGGGACCGAAGCCGTCGGGCAGCGGGCCGATCTGGTCGAAGACCTCCACCGGCTCGTCGTCCGCGCCGGGCTCGGGCAGCATCTCGACGGCGGCGGTCAGCGCCTTGCGCGCGCCCGTGGCCGTACGGAAGCGGGCCTGCGGGTCCGGCTGCAGCAGACCCGCGAGCACCTGCCAGAGAGGCTCGGGGATGCCCTGCGGAGCGCCGGGTGTGCCGTGCGCGGCGAAGTGCTCGATGAGTGCCTGGGCGTCGGGCTTCTTCCCCTGGAGCAGATACAGGGCGACGAGGCCGACCGCGAAGAGGTCTGCGGGGAAGTCCGGCTCCGCGCCCATCATCTGCTCGGGAGCGAAGTAACCCGGCGTCCCCACCACGTAGTTGGTCTCGGTGAGGCGCGGCTCGCCCTTGCGCATGGAGATGCCGAAGTCGGACAGCCGCAGGTGCGGCCGGCCGGTGCCGGTGGCCTCCATGAGGATGTTGGCGGGCTTGATGTCCCGGTGCACGACCCCCTCGGCATGCACCGTCGACAGTCCGGACAGCAACTGGTCGAGCAGGGTGCAGACGAACCGAGGGGGGAGCGGTCCGTAGTCACCGATGACGTGGGCCAGCGAACCACCGGTGATGAGGTCCATGGTGAACAGGACCTTGTCGTCGTCCGCGGCCCAGCTGGCCGGAGCGAGCACATGTGGATGCTCGATCCGCAGGGCCTGTTCGCGGACGAAGCGCAGCAACGTGTGTGCGTCGCTCTGCTGGAGGACCTTGGCCGCCACATAGCGGCGGCGCCGGTGATCCCAGGCACGCCAGACAGCCCCGACCCCACCACGTCCGATCGGATCGATCAGCTCGTACCGACCAGCGAAGACCTCACCCATTGCGCTGCGCTCGCTCCCCGTTCCTGCTCTCGGCCGGCGCGTGTGCCCCGTGCCCGGATCCTGCGGCTGTCCGGCCGGTTGCCCGGACTAGCTCTGGTGTCCCTCGTAGTGCGCCACCGCGTCCGCGGTGCGTCCTGCTCCGTACACCTTGAGGAACTCTGCCAGTTCCGGGTGGGTCGGGGCGAGGGAGTCCGCAGCATCGATGATGTCACCGGCCGCCGCGACGGACCGCAGCAGCGACTGGATCTCGCGGACCACGCGGCGCACGGTGGGCGCTCCGCTGGTCGAAGATGTCTGGCCGGTTCCGGTGAGCACGGAGCCGCCCTGGGACTTCTTGATCTCTTCCATCCGGTCGGTGGCCTCTCCCGCGCTGACACTGCCGTCCGCGACCTGGCTGGCCAGCTCCTGGAGTGCCTGGACGCGCTGCACCACTGCCGGGTTGCCGATCTTCGCCCGCTGACCGCTCATGAGCTGGGAGAGCATGGGGGCGGACAGCCCGAGCACCGCCGCCAGCCGCGCCTGGTTCAGGCCCAGATCATCGATCAGCCGACGGAAGAGCGCCCCCAGCGGTTCCCCGTACCAACTGCGTTGAAGTTCCCTGGCTCTGGCTGTCGCCTCTTGCTGTGCCGCGTCCATAGCGTCTCCCCTTCGCTGAGGCTTCGCTGCTGCGAACCCCGACGAGCATCTTACGGAGCGTGGTCGTCGACCGGGAGCCCCAATTTTTGGAGGATTCGGGGGGACAGCGGGTACTCTGGTCTGCGGCGGTGACCACAGTGCCGGTGCGTCCGGTGGTGCCCGCTATCCGGGGCCTTAGCTCAGTTGGTAGAGCGCTGCCTTTGCAAGGCAGATGTCAGGAGTTCGAATCTCCTAGGCTCCACCTGATATACCCCTCTGACCTGCGAATACGCGGTCAGAGGGGTGTTTTCATATCCGGACCCGTCAGCTCATTCGGTGGCGAGTCCACCAGACGCACAGTGCACCGAGGGCGACGGCGAGGGCGAGGAAGATGCCGGTCTCCGCCCATTGCAGGGTCCAGAAGCTGTCGGCGGCCTGGTAGGTGACGCGTTGCCGGTAGCCGGCACCGGCGAGGGCGTCGACGCAGGCCTTGATCGAGTCGCAGTCGGCGTATGCGGGTGGCAGGGACTGGGCGGGGTGGCCGGTGGCGTCGAGGGTCTGCTCCGCGACGGTCCAGGTGTCGGGTCTGCCGATGTCGACGTGGGAGACGGAGTCGAGGAGGTAGTTCGCCCCCCGTTCAGGGGTGAAGGGGACCGTGACAGTGCTTGCGGGGGCCAGGTGCGCGCGGATCCACAGCGGCATCGGGAGGAAGACCGCGGTGTACGTGGCGAGGGTGGCGGCCATGGCCGGGAGCGTGCGGCGGATGAGGATGCCGAAGGTGACGCCCAGGATGAACGCGAAGACGGCGTAGCCGAGCGGAACGATGCCTCGGGCGCTGAAGATCGTCGGGTCGATGCGGGGGACGAAGTTGTCGGTGTTGTCGGATCCGCCCGCGGCGACGGCCCGGTCGACGGGGCCGCTCCACCAGGTGACCGCGAGGCTGATCAGACCGCTCGCGGCCACGGTGGTGAGGCCGGTGAGGCCGATTTTGGTCAGCAGCCAGCGGGTGCGGGTCACGCCCTGGTTCCAGGCGAGGCGGTGGGTGCCGCTCTCCAGTTCGCGGGCGACGAGCGGGGCGCCCCAGAACATGCCGATGAGGGCCGGTGCGAGGAGGACGGTCACGGCGCCGACGAAGTAGAGGGCGGTGTCGGTGCCGGTGAGCTGCGAGATGATGCCGCGCCCCGCGGTGGTGTGCAGTCCGGCCAGGTGGGGTCCGGTTGCGGCGAGAAGGGCGGCGAGGACAGCCAGTGCGCCGGTGAACATCGTTGCCTGGGTGCGGAACTGGCGCCAGGTCAGCCAGATCATCGGCGGGTCTCCGGATCATCGACGGGGCTGGGAGTGGGGCTGGGGTCGGGGGTGCCGGGGCCGGTGTCAGGGGCCGGGGCGGCTGTGGTGCGGCGGCCGATGTAGGCCAGGACGATGTCTTCGAGCGGAAGCGGCTCGGCCGTCCACCCGGGGCCTTGCGGGAGCCGCGCCGGGGCATCGCCGCGTACGACGTGTGTGGGGCCGTCGGCGGTACGGGACGTGCTGAGGACGTGGTGGCCGAGGGGCAGTCCTGCCGGGGCGCCGGACGGACCGGTCAGGCGGTGGTGACCGGTCAGCAAGGCGTCGATGGAGGCGTTCACCTGAACGCGTGAGTCGACGAGCACGATGACGTGATCGCAGACCCGTTCGACGTCGGAGACCAGGTGGGAGGAGAGCAGTACGGTCATCTCCCGCCCGGCGATCGCCTCCGTGACATCGTCCAGGAACTCGCGGCGGGCCAGCGGGTCCAGGGCGGCGACCGGCTCATCGAGAACGAGGAGTTCGGGGCGTTTGGCCAGGCCCAGCGTGAGGGCGAGCTGGGCGCGCTGCCCGCCGGACAGCCGGCCGGCGCGCTGGTCCGGGTCGAGACCGGTGCGGCGGATCCGGTCGCGGGCGAGCGCGGCGTCCCAGCGGGGGTTGAGCCGGGCACCGAGCGCGAGGTGGTCCTCGACGGACAGGGCGGCGTAGGTCGGGGTGTCCTGGGCGACGAAGCCCACCTTGGCGAGCTGTGCGGGGCCGGTTGCCGGGCGGCCGCCGCAGACCTCGATGGTGCCCGTGGTCGGGGCGAGCAGACCGGCGGCGAGGTTCAGCAGGGTTGATTTCCCCGCTCCGTTGGGGCCGACCAGACCGACGACGCGGCCTGCGGGAACATCGAGGGTGCAGTCCGAAAGGGCCCACCGCCGTCGGTATCTCTTGCCCAGGCCCTGGGCTTTCAGTACGGCAGTCACGCGTCGTCCTCCCCCTTCGGTGCGGGCCCCGTTGACCCGCACCGCTGGACGCTACGAGCGCGGCGCGGGCGGCCGCGTCCGGCGCCCGGACCCTTTCCGTTCCTCCGCGCGGAGGACGCCGGCCGGGGTCCTCCGCGCGATGTAGACGAGCGGAGTACGGCGGGTGCGTGGGCACGGGCCGAAGGGAGGACGCGGCGGGCGAGGGAGGACTGTGACAATCGGCGGGTGATGAACGTACCGGCCGCGTACCGGCTGCGGGACGGCCTCGCGGCGCTGCTGCGGCCGACGGGTCCGATACCCCGGCCCACCCGGCGTGACCTGGTCCTGGACGGGGGCCTCGCCCTGTTCGCCGTGGTGGCCGCGGTCAACTCCGGGCTGAGCGTCGGCATGGACCGCACCTACCGGATCGTCGACGGCACGGTGCGGGTGGTCGAGGGTTCCGGCAACTACGTCGGCGCGCTGGCACCGATGCTCCTGTGCTCCCTGCCTCTCGCGCTGCGCCGCCGCTACCCGCTGGCCGTGCTCTGGGCGGTGATCGCCGCAGGGCTGATCGCGCCGGGCAGCGAGGCGCGGATGATCCTCTACACGGCCCTGGTCGCGACGTACTCCGCTGTCATGCACAGCCCGTACCGCGTACCCACCCTGGCGAGCGTCGCCGTCGCACTGCTCGTCCTGAACGGGGCCAGGACGCCGGACGTACCCACCGTCCAGAACGAGTACGTCGCCCTGCTCATCGTGCTGCCGCTCGCCGCCGTCGCGGACGGCATGCGGCAGTGGCGGACGCGCGCCGACGCACGCCAGGAACGCATGGCGGCCCTGGAGCGGGAACAGGCCGCGGAGCTGCGCCGCGCCACCGAGCGCGAGCGGGCCCGTATCGCGCGCGACCTGCACGACGTGGTCACCCACAACGTCAGCATGATGATCATTCAGGCGGGCGCCGCCCGCAAGGTCATGGACGCCGAACCCGCGATGGCCCGCGAGGCGCTCCTGGCCGTGGAGTCCGCCGGCCGCTCCGCGATGGCGGAACTGCGGCACACGATGGGGCTGCTCACCATGAACGCCAGGGAAGACCCCGCCGCCCCCGTCGGGGAACTCGCCCCGCAGCCCGGCCCCGACCAGCTCGACGCGCTCGTCGGCCGGGTGCGGAAGACGGGCTTGATGGTCCAGCTGACGGTGACCGGAAACCGCCGTCCGGTCCCGTCCGGCATCGGTCTCGCCGTCTACCGCGTGGTCCAGGAGGCACTGACCAACACCACCAAGCACGCGCACGGCGCGAGCGCGCGGGTGGCGCTCGACTACGGGCCCGAGGCCCTGCGCACCGAGGTCGTGGACACCGGCGGCACACCGGGACCCGGCGTGGTGCGAGGGGGAGGCCACGGGCTGCTGGGACTGCGGGAGAGAATCGCGGTCTACGGCGGTACCCTCCACGCCGGACCGACCCCCGACGGCGGGTTCCGCCTCGCCGTCGTGATCCCTCTGGAGCCGTCGTGACCAGTCACCCACCGCGCGTGGTGGTCGTCGACGACCAGGCGCTCGTGCGCACCGGATTCCGCATGATCCTGATGGCCGAGGGCATCGACGTGGTCGCGGAGGCGGCCGACGGCGCCGAGGCCGTGGACGCCGTGCTCCGTACCCGCCCCGATGTCGTCCTCATGGACATCCGGATGCCCGAGCTCGACGGACTGGAGGCCACGCGCCGCATCCTGCGCGACTTCCCGGACGCGGCCGCCGTACCCCGCGTGATCATGCTGACCACCTTCGACCTCGACGAGCTCGTCTACGAGGCGCTGTCGGCCGGTGCCAGCGGCTTCCTCCTCAAGGACGTCACCCCGGAACACCTCGTCGCCGCCGTCCGGCTCGTACGGACCGGCGACGCGCTCCTCGCTCCGGCCATCACCCGCCGACTCGTCGAACGCCACGCCCGCCGGGCACCCGAAGCGGAGCCCGCCGCACCGCATCCGGGGCTGGACGCCCTGACCCCGCGCGAACGGGACGTACTGCACCTGCTCGCCCAGGGCCTGAGCAACACCGAACTCGCCGCCCGTCTCCACCTCTCCGAGACCACCGTCAAGACCCACGTCTCCCGCATCCTCGCCAAGCTCCAGCTGCGCGACCGGGTCCAGGCGGTGGTCCTCGCCTACGAGACCGGGCTGGTCAGAGCAGGGGCGGGGAACGAATGACGGGCGCCGGAAGACCCTGAGGTCCTCCGGCGCCCGCTTGTGTTCTGCTACTGCTCAGTCGCAGGTCAGGGACGGTCGTCCAGGTCCGTGCCGTCCACGGCGTCCGGTCCGTCCGCCTCCGCGTCGGCCTGCTTGGCCTGGACGTCGGGGTCGAGGACCGTCGAGCCGCTTCCGTCGACCGAGGTCAGCGGGGCACGGTCGTCGACCTCGGTGGGGGCGGGCGGCTCGACCAGCCAGTCGGGGTTGGCCTGCTTGTCCCACCAGCGCCAGACGACGTAGGCGCCGCCCGCGAGTACGGAGACCACGGCCAGCCCCTTGAACGTGCGGCCCGCCCTGGCCCGCCGCTCGTGCTTGCGGGTCAGCTTCCTGATCTCCTTCGCCGTGACCTGACCGCGCAGAGCGGCCAGTGCGGCGGCGCTGCGGGCACTGGCCTCCTGAGCGACCGGCTGGGCCGCGGCCATCGCGTGCTCGACGCGGGGCACGGTGTAGTCCGCCGCGCTCCGGGCCGCCTGACGGGTGCGCACCGCGGCGCGCTGCGCGGCCTCGTCGACCTTGGGGGGCACATGCGTACGGGCGAGTTCGATACGTGGTGCGAGGTGCGCGCCGTACTGGACGCGGGCCTGCTGAGCCGCCTTCGAAACCTTCGGCGCGAGCAGCGTACGAGCCTCGTGCGCGTAGTGAACGGCCTGTTCCCTGGCCGTGTCGGCGTAGGGGGCCGCCACTTCCGCGGCGTGCTGCACGCTGTCCCTCGCCGAGTCGGTTGCGGCGCGCACGCTGTCGATGCGGGTCACGGGATCCTCCTCCTTGATGGCGGGTTGGTACTCCGCCTGTCCACCCAATTCGAGATCATGCCTACTCGGGGCCTGCGCGGCACGCGGGGCGGGCATCCGGGTTATTCAGGTCATGAGGGACACCCTCGGGCAATGAGGTGCAAGGGGGAGCCTGTCGACGACAATGCCATGGTTCGGCCCGGCACGCGCCGGTTCGTCACGCACTTGGCCGCATTCGTTTCGCCGGAGGCCGTGTCGGGACGCCCGTGCGGGGTGTGTCGGGACGCCCGTGCGGCGCGGGCGGGACGGGCGACGCGGGGTGTGGTCCGTGCAAGGATCGGTGGACGTCAGAGCAGACTTACGGAAGGCAGATCGTGGCCGAGCAGCTTTACGCCACCTTGAAGACCAATCAGGGCGACATCGAGATCCGGCTTCTGCCGAACCACGCGCCCAAGACGGTCAGGAACTTCGTCGAGCTCGCCACCGGTGAGCGCGAGTGGACCCACCCCGCGACCGGGAACAAGTCCACGGACCGGCTGTACGACGGCACCGTCTTCCACCGCGTCATCAGCGGCTTCATGATCCAGGGCGGCGACCCGCTGGGCAACGGCACGGGCGGCCCCGGGTACGAGTTCGGTGACGAGTTCCACCCCGATCTGGCCTTCACCAAGCCGTACCTGCTGGCCATGGCGAACGCCGGCCCGGGGACCAACGGCTCGCAGTTCTTCGTGACCGTGTCGCCGACCGCCTGGCTGACCGGCAAGCACACCATCTTCGGTGAGGTGGCGGACCCGGCGAGCCAGAAGGTCGTCGACACCATCGCGGCCGCCCCGACCAACACGCGCACCGACCGCCCCCTGCAGGACGTGGTCATCGAGTCGGTCGTCGTCGAGAAGCGCTGAGCGCGGAGCGCCGAACGTAGCCGGCCGCTCACTCTCTGATCCGTCCGGGAACCAACTGCCCCGCCCGTCCGTACTTGATGACAGAACGGACGTGCGGGGCTGCTCGGTGCGCCCCGCCGTGATGACGAGGACCGAGGGGACCGGGAAGTGATGGGACCGATGGACCAGCAGCCGCCGGGCGAGCAGAACGCGTCCGCTCCCGTGGACGGTCCGGTCACCTGCTACCGCCACCCGGGCCGGGAGGCCGGGGTCCGCTGCACCCGCTGCGACCGCCCGATCTGCCCGGACTGCATGGTCAGCGCCTCGGTCGGCTTCCAGTGCCCGGACTGCGTCCGGCAGGGATCCGGTACGGGACACAGCCCGGCCGCCAGCCGGCCGCGCACGATCGCCGGCGGCTCGGTCGCGGCGGACCCCCGTCTGATCACCAAGATCCTGCTCGGGATCAACATCGCGGTGTTCGTCGCGGTGCTGGCCAACAGCGCGCTGGTCAACGATCTGGAGCTGCTGGGCCGCGCAAACTTCTACTACGGCGGTCCGCTGGAGGGAATCGCGGAGGGCCAGTGGTACCGGCTGGTCACGTCGATGTTCCTGCACGAGGCGGTGTGGCACATCGCCTTCAACATGATGGGGCTGTGGTGGCTCGGCGGTCCGCTGGAGGCGGCGCTCGGCCGCGCCCGTTTCCTCGCGCTCTACATGCTCTCGGGGCTGGCGGGCAGTGCCCTGACCTACTGGCTCGCCGCGCCGAACCAGCCCTCGCTGGGCGCCTCCGGCGCCATCTTCGGTCTGCTCGGCGCCACCGCGGTGCTCATGCGCCGGCTCAACTACGACATGCGCCCGGTCTTCGCACTCCTCGCGATCAACCTGATCATCACCTTCAACCCCTGGGGCGGAATCGCCTGGCAGGCGCATGTCGGCGGGCTGGTCGCGGGCACGCTGATCGCGATCGGCATGGTGCACGCTCCGCGCGAGCGGCGGAATCTGGTGCAGTACGGCACCTGCGCCGTGGGCCTGGTCGCGGTGGTCCTGATCGTGGTCCTCAGAACAGCCTCACTGACGTAGAAAGTGCGCCGTCAGCTCGATACGGACCGTTTGTGATCGAAGTTGTCCACAGCGTGTACCTGATCTTGTGCATTCGGTGGGTACAACTGCGCCCCTTGCCGCTGAGCTGGGTTTTTCCAGCTGGGACAAGGGGCGTACCGCCCGAGTGAGGGGCGGCTGCAGTCACACCGGCGTCAACGGTCAAGGAGTTATCCACAGATCGTCTGACCTTTTCCCCCGCCTGTGGATAACGCTGTGGGTAACTCAGGGCAAGGGTTGCGGAACCGGGGTCCGCTGTGGTGCTACGTGCTCGGTGGGGCTACTTCCACTGGGTGGAGACGCCGAAGCCGCCGGCGATGAAGCCGAAGCCGACGACGATGTTCCAGTTCCCCAGCGCATCGATCGGCAGGTCGCCGTCGGTCACGTAGAAAACGACGATCCAGGCCAGACCGACCAGGAAGAGCGCCAGCATGACCGGCGCCACCCAACTGCGGTTGGTCAGCTTTATGGCCGTTGCCTGCTTCGCCGGAGGGGGCGTGAAATCGGCCTTCTTGCGGATACGTGACTTCGGCACGAGGAACTCTCCTGTCGATGCGCTGCGTTACCGCGCAGGGAACTGTTGGCTGACGCCGGGCGTGGCGCGAGGGGGAAATCCTGCCTCCCCCGGGCGTCCGTTAGCGTAGTGCTTCCGTGGCGCCGAAGGAGATAAGGGTACGTTGAGCAATTCTGCCGACTCTCCCCCAGGGCCGGTCCGGCGCTCCCTCCGGAACCCGGTCAGAGTGCTCACCGCTGCCGTTTTCGCCCTGGCCGGTCTGATCTTCGTCACCAGCGCGAACACGGCCAAGGGCACCAACATCCGCACGGACTCCTCGCTGCTGAAGCTCTCCGACCTCATCCAGCAGCGCAGCGACAAGAACGCCGGCCTGGAGGAATCCGCCGCGTCCGTGCGCGGGGACATCGACGCCCTCGCCCAGCGCGACGACGGCAGCACCAAGGCGGAGGACGCCCGGCTCAAGGCGCTGGAGCGGTCGGCCGGCACCACGAAGCTCTCCGGCCGGGCCGTGTCCGTCACCCTCGACGACGCCCCGCCGAACGCCACCGCCAACCCCGGCTACCCCGATCCGCAACCCAACGACCTGGTCATCCACCAGCAGGACCTGCAGGCGGTCGTCAACGCCCTGTGGCAGGGCGGGGCCGGCGGCATCGAGGTCATGGACCAGCGGCTGATCTCCACCAGCGCGGTGCGCTGCGTCGGCAACACCCTGATCCTCCAGGGCCGGGTCTACTCACCGCCGTACAAGATCACGGCCGTGGGTGACCCCGGAAAGCTCAAGCAGGCACTGAACGCCTCCCCGGCGATCCAGAACTACCTGCTGTACGTGAAGGCGTACGGGCTCGGCTGGAAAGTCGATGAGCGCCAGGCGGTGACTCTTCCCGGCTACTCGGGCACAGTGGATCTCCACTATGCGGAGCCGGTGAAGTAGCGACAGCTGCGGGGAGGCCGACCGGTGTCGGTGCGACTGATCGTCAGGACGTTCAGCGAACTGTGCATCACGATCGGTGCCCTGATCATCCTCTTTGTGGTGTACGTGCTGTTCTGGACCGGAGTGAAGGCCGCCGGTGCGACCGAGGGGCAGATCGACGACCTGCAACGCCAGTGGGCCCAGGGCGCGATCTCCGCACCCGCACCCGCCCCGTCGCAGTCGGCCTCACCGAAGGCCCCGAAGTCCCCGGCCACCAAGGCCCCGGCCCCGAAGGCGTACCGCGACGGGAAGCCGTTCGCGATGCTCTACATACCGCGCTTCGGAAAGGGCTGGGACTGGCCCGTTCTGGAGAACACCGAGGTGAAGACCCTGCAGAAGGGGCTGGGGCACTACCGGGGCACCGCCCGCCCCGGAGCCACCGGCAACTTCGCGGTGGCCGGCCACCGACGCACGTACGGTGACCCCTTCAAGGACTTCCCGAAGCTGCGCCCGGGGGACCCGGTGCTGGTGACGGACGGGACTACGTGGTTCACGTACCGCATCGACAAGAAGCCCTACCGCACCGTGCCGAGCGATATCGGCGTCATCGATCCCGTCCCGCGCAAGTCCGGCTTCGACGGGCCCGGCCGCTATCTCACGCTGACCACCTGCGACCCGGAATGGGGCAGCAGCCACCGGCTGATCGCCTGGGCGCACCTGGACGCGACCCAGCCCGTCACCGACGGAAGGCCTGCGGCTTTCCACAACTGATGCGCCGGACAGGCTCTACTCTGGTCCCGTATCGAATACGGAGGGGTCAGCATGTACGGCTGGATCTGGCGTCATCTGCCGGGCAACGCGTGGGTGCGCGGGTTCATCTCACTCGTGCTCGCAGTGGCGGTTGTCTACGTGCTGTTCCAGTACGTCTTCCCGTGGGCGGAGCCGCTGCTTCCGTTCGGCGACGTGACGGTCGACGGCGCGGCCGCGACGGGGGCCGGCCGATGAGCGCCCGCATCCTGGTCGTCGACAACTACGACAGCTTCGTCTTCAACCTCGTCCAGTACCTCTACCAACTCGGCGCCGAGTGCGAGGTGCTGCGCAACGACGAGGTGACCACGGCCCACGCCGAGGACGGCTTCGACGGCGTCCTGCTCTCGCCGGGCCCCGGCACCCCCGAGCACGCGGGCGTCTGTGTCGACATGGTGCGGCACTGCGCGCGGACCGGTATCCCGGTCTTCGGGGTCTGCCTCGGGATGCAGTCGATGGCGGTGGCGTACGGCGGTGTCGTGGACCGCGCCCCCGAACTGCTGCACGGCAAGACGTCCGCGGTGATCCATGAGGGCAAGGGGGTCTTCGCCGATCTGCCCTCGCCCTTCACCGCGACCCGCTACCACTCGCTCGCCGCGGAGCCGGACACGGTTCCCGAGGAGCTGGAGGTCACCGCGCGCACGGCCGACGGCATCATCATGGGGTTGCGGCACCGGGAGCTCGCGGTCGAGGGAGTGCAGTTCCATCCGGAGTCGGTGCTCACCGAGCACGGTCATCTGATGCTGGCCAACTGGCTCGCGCAGTGCGGTGACGCCGGAGCCGTCGAGAGGTCGGCGGGGCTCGCGCCGGTGGTGGGCAAGGCCGTCGCGTGACCCCACCGCGCCACGGTCGGGACGCCGGTCGGGACGGCCCGCACGAAGAGGGGACGGACGAGGCCGCGGGCGCGTTCGAGGCGGCGGTCGGCCAGCTGGCGGACCCGCTGAACGACCCGCTGCCCGGGGAGCACGCCTCCCCCTGGTTCCGCGCGGAGGGCACCCCCGGGAGGGCTGCCGGTCCGGACGGCGGTCCGGGGGTCGCCGGTACGCCGTCGCCGCAGGCGCCACACGGGCCGCAGGCGGCTCAGGAACCCCCGCGCGAGTGGTACGACCCCGAGGGGTACGAACGGGACTGGTACGGCCACCAGGAGCCCGCCCCGGCTGCCCCGTCCGCCCCTGCTGCCTCGGCCGTGGTGTCACCCGCCCACGACGAGACGGTCGCACTGCGGACGTCGGACACCCGGCGAATAGCGTCGCACGCGCAGCCGCAGGCGCGGCCGCCGCGCCGCCCGGAGCCGGAAGGCGGGCCGGAGGCCGAGGACGCCACGGAGGTCATGGCGGTGGTACCGGCCGCGGGGCGCGTGGACGCCACGGACGACACGGATGCCCTGGACTCCCCGGAAGGGGAGCCGAACAGCACCGGCGGCCGGGCCGAGCGGCGGCGTGCGGCCAAGGGCCGCGGCCGCAGGCGCGGCGACCAGCGTCCGGGGACGGGGACGGGGACGGGGACGGGGACGGGTCCGGCGTCGGAGCCCGCCGCCCCCGCGAAGCCGATGTCGCGCGTCGAGGCACGACGGGCCGCGCGGGCGGCCAAAGACAGCCCGGCCGTCGTGGTCAGCCGGGTGGTCGGTGAGCTGTTCATCTCGCTGGGCGTGCTGATGCTGCTGTTCGTCACGTACCAGCTGTGGTGGACCAATGTGCGCGCCGACCAGATCGCCGGCAACGAGACGCACAAGATCCAGGACGACTGGGCCAGCGGAAAGCGTGCCCCCGGCATGTTCGAGGCCGGCCAGGGCTTCGCCATCATCCACATCCCGAAGCTGGACGTGGTTACACCGATCGCAGAGGGCACCAGCAAGGAGAAGGTCCTGGACCGGGGCATGGTCGGTCACTACGGCGAGAAGCCGCTGCGCACGGCGATGCCGTCGGACAAGCAGGGCAACTTCGCGCTGGCCGGTCACCGCAACACCCACGGTGAGCCGTTCCGCTACATCAACCGGCTGAAGCCCGGTGACCCGATCGTGGTCGAGACGCAGGACGCCTACTACACGTACGAGATGACGAGTGTGCTGCCCCAGACCTCGCCGTCGAATGTGTCGGTGATCGGCCCGGTGCCGCCGCAGTCCGGGTTCACCAAGCCCGGCCGGTACATCACACTGACGACCTGTACGCCCGAATTCACGAGTACGTACCGAATGATCGTCTGGGGCAAGATGGTCGACGAACGGCCGCGCAGCAAGGGGAAGCCCGACGTGCTCGTGGACTGAACGGGCCGAACATCATCAGAACAGGGACGGTGCGGTGGCAGCGAGGACCGAGGACCAAGAGCAGATCGGCGAGTCCGCACCCGTGGTGCGGCGCACGCGCCGCCATCCCTTCGCGACCGCGGTCAGCGTCTTCGGTGAACTCCTGATCACCGCGGGCCTGGTGCTGGGTCTCTTCGTCGTCTACTCCCTCTGGTGGACCAACGTGCTCGCCGACCGCGAGGCGACCAAGCAGGGCCACACCGTCCGCGACCGCTGGGCCGACGGACCCGGGGCGCTGGACACCAAGGACGGCATCGGCTTCCTGCACGTCCCGTCGATGAAGAACGGCGAGGTGCTCGTCAAGAAGGGCACCGACACCGAGAACCTCAACGACGGCATCGCCGGCTACTACACCGACCCGGTGAAGTCGGCGCTCCCCTCGGCAGAGAAGGGCAACTTCACCCTGGCCGCCCACCGGGACGGCCACGGGGCGAAGTTCCACAACATCGACAAGGTGCGGACCGGGGACGCGGTCGTCTTCGAGACCAAGGACACCTGGTACGTCTACAAGGTCTTCAAGGAGCTTCCGGAGACGTCGAAGTACAACGTCGACGTCCTTCAGGAGGTCCCGAAGGGCTCGGGCAAGAAGAAGCCCGGCCGCTACATCACGCTGACGACCTGCACGCCCGTCTTCACCTCGAAGTACCGCTACATCGTTTGGGGCGAGCTGGTCCGCACGGAGAAGGTCGACCGCGACCGTACGAAGCCGGCGGAGCTGCGCTGAGCCGGGCACCGACAAGCACGTCGAGCACCAACGAACACGGGGCCCCGATCACCGTTGAGGTGATCGGGGCCCCGTGCTGTGTTGTGCTGTGGCGCGACGGCTAGTGGCCGTTGTTCCCGCCCAGGAAACCGTTCCCGTCCCCGTCCCCGCCGCCGCCCATGGTGGTGAGCGTGATGGTGGTGCCGGCGGGGTCGGCCTGGGTGTTCGGCTGCGGGTCGATGCCGGTGACCATGGCGTTGTCGTCGTCGGAGCTGCCCTCCGCGAACTGGATGTTCGTGAAGCCGGCGTCGTTCAGGATCTGCTTGGCCTCGGAGACCTTCTTCGTCCTGACCTCGGGAACGGGCTTTGTCGTCGGCTGCGGCGGGCCCTTGGAGACCTTGAGGAGGATCGCGGTGTCCTTGCCGACCTTCTCGTGGGCCGCCGGGGTCTGACCGACAACCTCGCCCGCGGGCTTCTCTTCGTTGTCGACCTCGGACTTCCCGATGTTCGTGAAGCCGTTGCCGGTGAGCTGCGCGACCGCTTCCTCGTACTTACGGCCACTCACATCCGGCACCAGGATCAGCTTCTCCGTCGCGACCGAGATCTCGACCTCGGAGTTCTTCTCGGCCTTGGCGTTGCCCTTGGGCGACTGGTCCAGGACGGTGCCCGGCTGGGCGTCGGCGGACTCCACCGACTTCACGTTGACCGTGAAGCCCTGGTCCTCAAGGACCTTGCGCGCGCTGTCCTCGGACTTCTCCGTGACGTCCGGGACGCTGACCTTCGGAGCACCGGTGGAGACGAAGACCGTCACGGTCTCGTTCTCCGACATCTGCTCGTCGGGCGTCGGGGTCTGCCGGCAGATCTTGTTCTTGGGCTGGTCCTTGCACGCTTCCTTCGGGCCCTGCTTGAGCACGATGGTGGCGTTGTCGGCGAGCCTCTGCGCTTCCTTGACGGTGCTGCCGACCATGTTGGGAGCGTCGAACTTGTCGCCGCCGCCGCTCGTGTCACCGAAGACCGACTTGCCGATCAGGACCGCCCCGATCAGCACCAGGATGCCCGCGACGATCAGCAGGATCGTCGAGGTGTTGCTCTTCTTCTGACGGCGGCGGTCGGGCCGGTCGTCGTAGCCGTAGCCGCCGTCGTCCGGGTTGACCGGGGGCAGCATCGAGGTCTGGGCGCCATTCTGGTCCGCGGGGCGCATGGCGGTGGTGGGCTGGTCGTTGCCGTACCCGTCGTAGCCGCCGTAGCCGGCCGCACCCATCGCCGCGGTGGCGGCGACCGGCTGGCCGTCGAGGCAGGCCTCGATGTCGGCGCGCATCTCGTCGGCCGACTGGTAGCGGTAGTCCGGGTCCTTGACCAGGGCCTTCAACACGATCGCGTCCATCTCGGGCGTGATCTCGGGGTCGAAGTTGCTCGGGGTCTGCGGCTCTTCCCGTACGTGCTGGTAGGCGACCGCGACGGGTGAGTCACCGATGAACGGCGGCCGGACCGTCAGCAGCTCGTAGAGCAGACAACCCGTCGAATAAAGGTCCGACCTGGCGTCGACCTGCTCGCCCTTGGCCTGCTCCGGGGAGAGGTACTGAGCGGTGCCGATGACGGCCGAGGTCTGGGTCATCGTCATACCGGAGTCGCCCATGGCACGGGCGATGCCGAAGTCCATGACCTTGACCTGGCCGGTGCGCGTCAGCATGACGTTGGCCGGCTTGATGTCACGGTGGACGATGCCCGCGCGGTGCGAGTACTCCAGCGCCTGGAGGATGCCGACCGTCATTTCGAGGGTGCGCTCCGGCAGCAGCCTGCGGCCCGAGTGCAGCAGCTCTCTGAGCGTCGAGCCGTCGACGTACTCCATGACGATGTACGGGATCGAGACCCCGTCGACGTAGTCCTCACCCGTGTCGTACACCGCGACGATCGCCGGATGGTTCAGGGAGGCGGCGGACTGGGCCTCACGGCGGAACCGGGCCTGGAAGGACGGGTCGCGGGCGAGGTCCGCCCGAAGCGTCTTCACAGCTACGGTGCGGCCGAGCCGGGTGTCGTGGGCGAGGAATACCTCGGCCATGCCACCACGGCCGAGCACCGAGCCCAGCTCGTACCGGCCGCCGAGGCGACGCGGCTCTTCCATAACTGTTCCAGCCCTCTCCGTCAGTCCTGACCACACCGGTGTGCGGTCCGGCGGTGTGCTGTTCGCGCATACGCTACCGGCCGCGCACTACGTGATCAGCCCGCAGCCCCTACCTGATATCCGACCGGTATCCCAACGTGCGGATATGGCGTCCGGCGTGACGGGCATCACTTCTTGCTGTCGATGACCGCCTGCATGACCTTCTTCGCGATGGGGGCCGCCAGGCCGCCACCGGAGATGTCGTCGCGGGTGGCCTTGCTGTCCTCGACGACCACGGCGACGGCGACGGGGGAGCCGCTGTCGGTCTTCGCGTACGAGACGAACCAGGCGTACGGGTTCTCGCTGTTGCCGAGACCGTGCTGGGCCGTACCCGTCTTGCCGCCGACGGTGACGCCGGGGATCTTGGCGTTACCGCCGGTTCCCGACTCGACGACGGTCTTCATCATTTCCTGGATCTTCTGGGCGTTCTCACCCGACAGGGGCTGGCTGAGCTGCTCCGGCTCGTGGGTGTAGATGTCGTCCAGGCTGGGCGACTGCCGCTTGGCGACCATGTACGGCTGCATCAGCTTGCCGTCGTTGGCGACCGCGGAGGCCACCATGGCCATCTGGAGCGGGGTGGCGCGGTTGGACGCCTGGCCGATGCCGGCCATCGCGTTCTGCGGCGGAACGTCCTTGGGGTAGATGCTCGCGGTGGCGCGGACCGGGGTGAAGACGTCCTTGTTGAAGCCGAACTTATCGGCCTGGTCGATCATCTTCTGGTTGCCGAGGTCATCGCTGATCTTGCCGAAGACAGTGTTGCAGGAGATCCGCAGCGCTTCTCGGAGCGAGACGTTCTCACACTGGATGCTGCCCTCGTTCGGCAGGTCCTGGCTGGTCTGGGGCAGGCGGAAGGGCACCGGCGAATTCGTCTTGGCGTCGATGTCGGTGTACAGCCCGTTCTCCAGGGCGGCGGCCGCGGTGACGATCTTGAACGTCGAACCGGGCGGGTAGGTCTCGCGCAACGCCCGGTTGAGCATCGGCTTGTCCTTGTCCTTCTGGAGCGCCTGCCAGGCCTTGGAGTCCTTGTCCGAGTTGCCCGCGAAGGTCGAGGGGTCGTACGAGGGCGTGCTGGCGAGTGCCAGGATGGCGCCGGTCTGCGGGTCGAGGGCGGCGACGGCGCCCTTCTTGTCACCGAGCCCCGTGAAGGCGGCCTTCTGCGCGGCGGAGTTGAGCGTGGTGACGACGTTGCCGCCCTGCTTCTTGTCGCCGGTGAACATCGACATGGTGCGGTCGAAGAACAGCTGGTCGTCGTTGCCGGTGAGGATGCCGTCCTCGATGCTTTCCAGCTGGGTGGCCCCGAAGGCCTGCGAGGAGTAGCCGGTGACCGGGGCCCACAGGGGGCCGTCCTGCCAGACCCGCTTGTACTTGAAGTCGCTGTCCTCCGTCTCCTTGGACCCGGTGACGGCCTTGCCGCCGTCGACGATGATGTCGCCGCGCTCGTGGGCGTACCGCTCGATGCGGACGCGGCGGTTCTCGTCGCGGGTGTTGAGCTCGTCGGCCTTCACGTACTGGAGGTAGTTGGTCCGCGCGAGCAGGGCGAAGATGAGGACGCCGCAGAAGATCGCGATCCGGCGCAGGGGCTTGTTCACGGTCGGACCACCTGGGTCATCTCGGCGTCGGAGGTAGGCGCGGGGGCCGGGGCGGGGCGGCGGGCGGTGTCGCTGATCCGGATGAGGATCCCGATCAGTGCCCAGTTGGCGATCACGGACGATCCACCGGCGGCGAGGAACGGCATCGTCATACCGGTCAGCGGGATGAGGCCCATCACACCGCCGGCGACGACGAAGACCTGGATGGCGAAGGCGCCGGAGAGGCCGATGGCGAGGAGCTTGCCGAAGGGGTCACGGGCGGCGAGTGCCGTACGGACGCCGCGCTCGACGATGAGGCCGTAGATCAGCAGGACGGCCATCATTCCGGCGAGTCCGAGTTCCTCACCGACGGTGGAGAGGATGAAGTCGGCGTTGGCGGCGAAGCCGATCAGGTCGGAGTGGCCCTGGCCCCAGCCGGTGCCCAGGGTTCCTCCGGAACCGAAGGACATGATGGCGTTGCCGATTTGCTCGCAGGCGCCGTCCGTCTGATAGCAGGCGAACGGGTCCATCCAGGCGTCCACGCGCTGTTGCACGTGGGATTCGAACGTCGAGACACCCACCGCTCCGACCGCGGACATCAGCAGACCGAAGACAATCCAGCTGGTCCGCTCCGTGGCTACGTACAGCATGATCACGAAGAGACCGAAGAACAGCAGCGAGGTCCCGAGGTCGGTCTCGAAGACCAGGATCAGGATCGATACCGCCCAGATGACCAGAATCGGGCCGAGGTCACGGCCGCGGGGCAGGTAGAGCCCCATGAACCGGCGGCTGGCCAGGGCCAGGGCATCACGTTTCACCATGAGATAGCCGGAGAAGAAGATCGCGATGATGATCTTTGCGAACTCGCCGGGCTGGATGTGGAGGGGGCCGATACTGACCCAGATCTTGGCGCCGTTCACCGCCGGGAAGAACATCGGCAGGACCAGTAGGGCCAGCGCCGCCACCATGGAGATGTAGGTGTACCGCTGCAGGATGCGGTGGTCCTTCAGGACAATCAGCACCGCGACCAGCAGCGCGATGCCGATCGCGGAGTACATCAGCTGCTTGGGGGCGTCAGGGGTGAACTTGCCCCACGCGCTCTCGGCACGGTCGATCAGCCGCTGCGACTGGTCCAGCCGCCAGATCAGTACCAGGCCGAGGCCGTTGAGCAACGTGGCCAGCGGCAGCAGCAGCGGGTCCGCGTACGGCGCGAACTTGCGCACCACGAAGTGGGCCACGCCGCCGAGCAGGATCAGGCCGAGGCTGTAGCCGAACATGCCGGACGGGAGTGTGCCGTCGATGGCGAGACCCACGTTGGCGTAGGCGAACACCGAGATGGCGATGGCGAAGACCATCATCATCAGTTCGGTGTTGCGCCGGCTCGGTGCGTCGATCGCGCCGATCGTGGTCGTGTTGGTGACAACGCTCATAGTGCTGAAGGCCCCCTACGGCTTTACTGCTTACCGCACTGCGGGACCAGCTTCTTCTCTTCCTCCGAGAGGCTGGGACCAGGAGTGGGAGTCGCTGAAGTCTGGTTGGTCTTGGTGGTGCCGGACTTTCCGGACGACTTGTTGGTGCCCGTGTCCGTACCGCCGGCCCGGCCCTCGTCACTGGGGGCGTTCTTCTCGGCTGCGCGGCGCTGTGCGTCCTTCTTGCAGGCAGTCGCCTGGGCGGAGAGTTCGTCGATCTTCTCGCGGGCGTCCGCGAGGTTGCCCTCGGTGATGGTCGCCTCGACCTGCTTGCGCTGGTAGGGCGGCAGGTACTTGAGTTCGATCTCGGGGTGGTCGTTCTCCACCTTCGAGAGCGAGACCCAGGCGAGGTCCTGGCTGATGCCCCGGTACAGCGCGACGTTGTCGTTCTTGGCGCCCACGTAGAACTGGGTCTGCGTCCAGCGGTAGCCGCCGTACAGACCGCCGCCGATGACCGCCAGCGCGAGCACGACGTACAGCGACCTCTTGAGCCACTTGCGGCCGCCGGGCTTGACGAAGTCCTCGTCGGAGTAGGACCCGAAGGACCCGTCCGGCATTCCGTCGTACCCGGAGTCGTCACCGCTGCCGGGCGGGCCGAAGCCACCCGCGGGCGGCGGGACGGGGCGGCCGAGGCCTGCCGCCCGTCCGGCGGGGGTCTGCATCGCGCCGTCGTCGTTGAGCTGGGCGGCCTGGTTCTCCGCCACCGCGCCGACGATGACCGGGGTGTCGTTGAGCTGCCCGGCCAGGGTGTCGTTGCCGTCGACGTCGAAGACGTCCGCGACGATGCAGGTGATGTTGTCCGGGCCACCACCGCGCAGAGCGAGCTGGATCAGGTCCTGGATGGTCTCCTGCGGCCCCTGGTAGCTGGCGAGCGTCTCCTCCATCGTCTGGTGGGAGACGACGCCGGAGAGGCCGTCGGAGCAGATCAGATAACGGTCGCCGGCCCGGACCTCGCGGATGGAGAGGTCGGGTTCGACGTGGTCGCCACTGCCCAGCGCGCGCATCAGCAGGGAGCGCTGCGGGTGGGTGGTGGCCTCCTCCTCGGTGATCCGGCCCTCGTCGACCAGCCGTTGGACCCAGGTGTGGTCCTGCGTGATCTGGGTCAGTACGCCGTCACGCAGCAGGTACGCGCGTGAGTCACCGACGTGTACGAGGCCGAGCCGCTGACCGGTCCACAGGAGGGCGGTGAGCGTGGTGCCCATGCCCTCCAGCTGCGGGTCCTCCTCGACCATCATGCGCAGCTGGTCGTTGGCCCGCTGCACCGCCGTACCGAGCGAGGTGAGGATGTCGGAACCGGGTACGTCGTCGTCCAGCTGCACGAGTGTGGAGATCACCTCGGAACTGGCGACCTCACCCGCGGCCTGTCCGCCCATTCCGTCGGCGATGGCGAGAAGGCGGGGACCGGCGTAGCCGGAGTCCTCGTTGCCTTCCCGGATCATGCCCTTGTGCGATCCGGCGGCGAAGCGCAGGGAAAGACTCATGCGCACCTCGCCCGTCGGTTCGGGGTACAGCCGGTCTCGCGCCACACTGCCCACCCTCCGGTCGGGAGCCCTGCCGGGTCCGATGCCCGGGTCACCGCGGCTCGCTCGCTCCGCTCGCTCATTGTCGTACTACTTCCGCAGCTCGATGACGGTCTTGCCGATCCGGATCGGCGCGCCCAGCGGAACAGGCGTCGGGGTGGTGAGACGGGTCCGGTCCAGATACGTGCCGTTGGTGGACCCGAGATCCTCGACGATCCACTGGCCGTCACGGTCGGGGTAGATCCTGGCATGCCTGCTGGACGCGTAGTCGTCGTCCAGCACGATCGTTGAATCATGGGCGCGGCCCAGCGAGATGGTCTGTCCCTGGAGCGCCACCGTGGTGCCGGTGAGGGTGCCCTCGGACACGACCAGCTTGGTAGGCGCCCCCCGGCGCTGGCGGCCGGGCTGCTGGCGTTGCTGCGGCGGTGCCGCAGCGGTTTGGCGTGCCTGTGGCGGGCGCGCGTCGTTCGCAGTACGGCGTGAGCCGCGCTGCGTCACGCGCGTTCCGAACAGGTCGCTGCGGATGACCTGGACGGCCACGATCACGAACAGCCACAGAACAGCCAGGAAACCTAGCCGCATGACCGTAAGGGTCAGCTCTGACATTGCCCCCGCTTCACCCTTCGGCTTGCCGGTAAACGATGGTGGTGTTGCCCACGACGATCCGCGAGCCGTCGCGGAGCGTAGCGCGGGTTGTGTGCTGCCCGTCTACCACGATGCCGTTGGTAGACCCGAGATCCTGGATCGTCGAGGGCGTTCCGGTCCGGATCTCACAGTGCCGGCGGGAAACGCCGGGGTCGTCGATCCGCACGTCGGCGTCGGTGCTGCGGCCCATCACCAACGTCGGGCGGGAGATCTGATGGCGGGTGCCATTGATCTCGATCCAGCGTCGCACCTGCGTGTTCGGCAGGGGGCTGGGATTGGCCGGCGGGCGCCGGTCGGATGCGGGTGCTGCGGGACGCCCCGCGCCCGGCGGTGGGGCCGCGGGCATGGGCGGGGCGGAGGTGGGCGGGTAGCCGTAGCCGCCGGGGGCCTGCGGGGCGGCGGGGCGCCCGTGGCCGGAACGGGGCGGGCCGGCGGGCTGTCCGGGCTGGTTCTGGAAACCGTGCTGCTCAGGCTGGCTCTGCTGTGACGAACTCGATGCCAGCGTGCGGCTGCGTACCCGGTAGAGACCGGTGTCGAGGTCGTCGGCCTTCTCCAGGTGGACCTTGATGGGGCCCATGAAGGTGTACCGCTGCTGCTTGGCGTAGTCCCGGACCAGGCCCGAGAGCTCGTCGCCCAGCTGGCCCGAGTACGGGCTGAGCCGCTCGTAGTCGGGGGCGCTGAGTTCGACGATGAAGTCGTTGGGGACGACGGTCCGCTCGCGGTTCCAGATGGTGGCGTTGTTGTCGCACTCCCGCTGGAGGGCTCCAGCGATCTCGACCGGCTGCACCTCGGACTTGAAGACCTTGGCGAAAGTGCCATTGACGAGACCTTCGAGACGTTGCTCGAAACGCTTCATGACTCCCATGGGGCACCTCCTCCGGTGTCGTCGTCCCTGTACTGCTTACTGATCGTATCCACGCGTCGGGAAATCGGCTGGTTCCCCTTGTCTGCACTGCGGATGAGTGTCCCCCCTCACACGGATCGTAGAGGCGGTCTCCTCACAGTGTCCCGCACCTTGGGTGCACTCAGGAGGAGTGGGGGGCGCCGGGTCCGGGTTCCCGGTTCCCGTCAGGCGTTCGACGAAACAAAGGGATGTGAATCCGCCCTGTCCAGCGTGCTAATCTTCCAGATGTCGCCAGGGGCTCGCACCGAAAAGTGAGAGATTCTGGAAACACCACTCATGCGCGAGTGGCGGAACGGCAGACGCGCTGGCTTCAGGTGCCAGTGTCCTTAGGGACGTGGGGGTTCAAATCCCCCCTCGCGCACAAGAAAGAAGCCCCGCAGACCTTGGTCTGCGGGGCTTCTTCAGTTTGGCCCGGGGTCGGTCGGCCGGTCTTGGTTTCACGTGAAACGCCCGATTGATGCCCGTCGGCGCGGGCGCGCAGGGGGAGCGGGTCGGGCGGGAGTCGGGCGGGAGTGCTGGGATCGTTATGCGGAAGGTCCGGTCCCATGGGACCGGACCTTCCGTATGTATGCAGGCGCCCCGGGTTTCTCGGGGGCCTCAGGTGTTCAGTTGCTTGGGGTGCTTGGGGTGCTTGAGGTGTCTCAGGCGGCGAGTCGGGATGCGAGGCTCTTGGCCTTCTCCGTGGCGTCGGTGAGCGCCTTCGCGCGGGAGGCCTCGGCGAGCGGGATCAGCTCGGCCATCCCCGGATTGCTGTGGGCCAGGGTGAGCTCCGGGACGATGAAGTCGACCTCGGCGGCGAACATGGACGTCAGCAGCGTCGCCAGATAGTTCTGGACGAACTCGGCGCCCTCGCGCGGGGTGCCGGGGGCGTAGGAGCCGCCGCGGCTGGCGACGACCGTGATCGGGGTACCGGCCACCGGGCTGTCGGGGCCGGTGTTGTGGCCCGCGATGATCACGTGGTCGAGCCACGCCTTCAGGGTCGACGGAATCGAGAAGTTGTACATCGGTGCGCCGATCAGCACCGCGTCCGCGGCGATCAGCTCGGCGGCCAGTTCGCTGCGCAGCGGGTGCTCGGCGCCGGCGGCGGCGGCCGCGGCGTCCAGGTGCGGCAGCGGGGTGACGGCGAGGTCGCGGTAGATGACCTGCCCGTCGGGGTGCTGCTCGCGCCAGGCCTCCACGAACGCGGCGGTGACCTCACGTGACGCCGAACCCTGGGGGAAGACGGCGGAGTCGAGGTGAAGAAGGGTGGCCATGGGGGTCTCCAGGGATGTCAGTAGCCAGACGGGCCGGTGAGGCGGGCCTAGTTTTCGTATGTACCTAGTAATAACATAGTGGCTTACTAATCGTAAGTCCCTAGCGATGGCGCAGTACCCTGGGCGTATGGCGGATCACAGCGAGCAGGCGTGCCGACGGGTCGACGTGAGCATCAGCCGCGTCTTCGAGCTGTTCGGCAAGCGCTGGACGGGGCCGATCGTCTCCGTGCTGATGCAGCAGCCCGTGCACTTCGCCGATCTGCGGCGAGCGATTCCCGGCATCAGTGAGCGCATGCTCTCGGACCGGCTGTCCGAACTGGGGACGGCGGGGCTGGTGGTCCGGGAGGTGGACGAGGGGCCGCCGCTGCGGGTTTCGTACCGCCTGACCGAGGCCGGCGCCGCGATGGAGCCCGCGCTCAAGGAGCTGGGGCGCTGGGCGGAGACGCATCTGACGGACGGCGGGGGCGACTGCTAGGGACTGGCGTCAGTTTGACGACATGCCCGCGCCTTTCGGACGCGCCGGGGGTTTTCCACAGGTGCTCGGAGCGGTCATCCACAGGGGGAGACGGCTGCCGGTGAACGGCGGTACCTTCGTCGGTAGTTGATGTTGGACCGGGGCGCCGGGCGGCGGCTCCGGGCGAGGCCGGGGGAGCTGCGCGCCATGGGTGGGATCGAAGCGACGGTGCCGGTACAGCGGGCCGTGGAGGGGGATTCGCGCATTCCGGTCGTGCCCGGGTTCGCCCGGCGCGGGTACCCGGAGGGGCCCGGTGGCCCTCGGTCGCCGCGGGACGCGGGCAAGGCGCTGCGTGAGCGGGTACCCCGGTCCTCACACGCGTCGCTGGTCCTGCCCGGGGGCAGGCCCGACGCGGTCCGGGCGGTCGAGGAGTCGAACCGGGGCCGGGTGCCCGAGCTCACGCCGATCCGGGTGGGGCGGATGGCCGCCACCCCGTTCGCCTTTCTCCGGGGTTCGGCCGGGCTGATGGCCCACGATCTGGTGGGCACCCCCGTCACGGGTGTGGCGGCCCAGCTCTGCGGCGACGCCCACGCGGCCAACTTCGGTCTGTACGGCGATGCGCGCGGCAACCTGGTCATCGACCTGAACGACTTCGACGAGACCGTGACCGGGCCGTGGGAGTGGGATCTCAAACGCCTGGCCACCTCACTTGTGCTCGCGGGCCGTGAGGCCGGCGCGGACGAGGAGACGTGCCGCAGGGGCGCGTACGACACGGTGGGTGCCTACCGGCGGACGATGCGGCTGCTGGCCAAGCTGCCCGCGCTCGACGCCTGGAACGCCATCGCGGACGAGGAGCTCGTCTCGCACACGGACGCGCGTGATCTGCTCGGCACGCTGGAGCGGGTCTCCGAGAAGGCCCGCAACAACACCAGTGCCCGCTTCGCGGCGAAGTCCACGGAGGAGTCGGGGGACGCCGGACGCCGATTCGTCGACGCACCGCCGGTGCTGCGCCGGGTGCCGGACGCGGAGGCCGCGGCCGTGGCGGCGGGGCTCGGTGACTACCTGGGCACCGTCTCACCGGACCGGGTGCCGCTGCTGGCCCGGTACGCGATCCACGATGTGGCGTTCCGGGTGGTCGGCACGGGGAGCGTGGGCACCCGGTCCTATGTGGTGCTGCTGCTCGATCACCGGGGCGAGCCGCTGGTGCTTCAGGTGAAGGAGGCCAGGCCCTCGGTGCTGGCTCCCCATCTGCCCGCTGCCGGGTTCGAGGTGCCGGAGGTGGCGCACGAGGGGCGCCGGGTGGTGCTCGGGCAGAAGAGGATGCAGGTCGTCAGCGACATCCTGCTCGGCTGGACGACCGTGGACGGGCGGCCCTTCCAGGTGAGGCAGTTCAGGAACCGCAAGGGCAGCGTCGATCCGGCGGCCCTCGCCGCAGACCAGGTCGACGACTACGGCCGGATGACCGGCGCGCTGCTGGCCCGTGCGCACGCGCACAGCGCCGACCCGAGGCTCATCGCGGGCTACTGCGGCAAGAACGACGAGCTGGACGAGGCGGTGGCCGCGTTCGCGGTGACCTACGCGGACCGTACGGAGGCGGATCACGCCGAGCTCGTGCGGGCGATCGCCGCCGGTCGGACGGAGGCGGAGCCGGGGGTGTGACATCCGTTGCGCGGACCGCGCGTCTCCGGGGCGTTGGCCGTGGCCATACGCTGGACGAGTGACCCACGAAGCCGCCGGGGTGCCGACCACCCGGAACGACGATGACCGGCAGGACGACGACCGGCTGGACCAGGACGTGCAGGACCAGGACGTGCAGGACCTGGGCTCGCAGGACCAGGACCGGAACCGGCAGGACCAGGACCGGCAGGACGAGCGGCCCGGCCGTTCGGACGACGCGCGCGCCGAGACCGCTCCTCCCGCCGGGGCGTCGGCCGACGGCGTCGGCGGTGGGCCTGCTGAGCAGCCACGGCCCGAGGCGCGTCTCGCACATGCCGTGCGGGTCGCCGAGCAGGCCCTGATCGAGTTCGAGATCGCGGTGGAGACCTTCCGGGTGGAGGTGGAGAACTTCTCCCGGCTGCATCACCAGCGGCTGGGCCCGATGTACGCGCGTCTCGACGAGCTCGATGCGCAGATCGCGGAGGCACGGGCCGCGAGGACCGGCGACCCCGAGGATCTGCGCAAGGCGCAGGAGGCGCGGGCGGTCGTGATGCCCATGCCGGGTGTGGACGAGCTGTTCCACGACTGGATGGACTCCGACGGGCTCTCCCCCGAGGCCAGCGCGATGCTGACCGAGCAGCCCGTCCGGCCGCCGAAGCGGGTCCGGCCGACCGAGGAGGCCCGCAAGCTGTACCGCGAGCTGGCGCGCAAGGCCCATCCGGATCTGGCCCAGGACGAGGAGGAACGGGCCCGCCGGGACGAGTTCATCACCCGCGTCAACGCCGCGTACGGGCGTGGGGACGAGGAACTGCTCAAGGAGCTGGCCCAGGAGTGGGCGGCCGGACCGGCCGCTCCGGAGGCGGAGCTGGGGGAGGCCGATGAGCTCTACGCCCGGCTGAACTGGCTGACCCAGCGCAAGGAGCTGCTGACGGTGCTCGCGCAGGAGCTGGAGCAGAGCGCGATCGGCGCCATGCTGCGGATGGCTCCGGACGATCCGGATCACCTGCTCGAAGAGATCGCGGATCAGCTGCTGGGCGAGGTGTCGCAGCGTGAGGCGGAGCTGGCAGCCCTGGTGCAGTAGCGTTTCCGGAGATTTCGGAGCGTAACTAACGAAAGAAGGCGTGACCCATGAATTTCGGCCCGCTCCCCACGGTCGATGTGACGGCGGTGCCGGCGGACGGCCTCGTGCTGGACGTACGGGAGGACGAGGAATGGGCGGCCGGGCACGTCGACGGCGCCCTGCACATCCCGATGAGCGGCTTCGTGGGCCGCTTCGGTGAGCTGACGGAGGCGGCGGAGGACGGTCGGCGCGTGCATGTGATGTGCCGGGTCGGCGGCCGGTCCGCCCAGGTCACCCAGTACCTGGTGCAGCAGGGCATCGACGCCGTGAACATCGACGGCGGAATGCTCGCCTGGGACGCCGCCGGTCGCCCGATGGTCACCGACAGCGGAAACCCGGCCTTCGTCGCCTGATCGTCCGCCGCCTGGGGCCTGGGGTGCCTCGTGGGTGCCTCGCGGGTGTCCCCGGGGTGCCTCCTGGGTGTTGTCTGGCCCCGGCGGCGGGTGGCGGGTGGCGGGGGTCAGTCCAGGGAGTGCGCGGCCAGCAGGTCGCCCAGAGCCTCCTCGTGGGCGGCGGCCGGGCCGAGGGAGAGCTCCAGCTGCTTCGCCCAGGCGTGGAAGCGGTGCAAGGGGTAGTCGGTGTCCGCGCCGAAGCCGCCGTGCAGGTGCTGTGCCGTCTGCACGACCCGGCGCACCCCGTCCGACGCCCAGATCTTCGCGACGGCGACATCGCCCGCCGGGGGCAGCGCGCCACTCCCGCCGGTCGCGATCCGCCAGGCGGCCTGCCAGAGGGTGACCTCCATGGCCCGCAGGTCGATGTATCGGTCAGCGGCCTGTACGGCGACGGCCTGGAAGGTCGCCACCGGGAAGCCGAACTGCTCGCGCTTCCCGGTGTATTCGCTCGTCATGGCCAGCACGGCCTCACCCAGCCCCAGCGCGAGCGCGCAGGTCCCGGTGGTGAGCAGCGCGTGCAGCCACTCCCAGGCGCCGGCGGCGTCGATCAGCTCGTGGGGCGCGATCCGTACCGCGTCCAGCCGTACCTCACCGAACAGTTCACCGCTGGTGGAGACCTGCTCCGCGATGGTGAGGCCGTCGTGGCCGCTCCGGACCATGGCCACAACGGCGCGGCCGTCCCCGGTGTGGGCGGGCACCGCGATCCAGTCGGCGGTCCGCGCCCACGGAACGGCCGACTGCACACCGTCCAGCACCCAGCCGGCTTCCGAGCTGTCGCCCTCGTGCCCGGTGTCGTCCGGGCGGGCGGTGACGGCGAGTTCGGCCGGATCGTGGCCGGTGCGCCCGTTGGCTCCGACGGTGAGGACGAGCTCACCGCGGCCGACGCCGGGCAGTAGCTCGGCGGCCAGCCCCTGGTCCCCGTACCGCTGGAGCGCCATCGCGACCGCGCACGTCTCCAGCAGGGGGACCCGGGCGAGGACCTTCGCGGATTCGCGCAGCACCAGGCAGAGCGCGATCAGGTCGAGGCCGGCCCCGCCGTGCTCGGGGGAGAGTGTCAGGCTCAGCAGGTCCCCGGCGGCGAGCCCGGCCCACAGCGGCCTGTCGATGTCCTCGGCCACCGCACCCGGTACGAGCGCGGGGCTGGGAACCGCGTCGGGCACGACGCCCGAGAAGACGGCCCGTGCCGCCTCTGCGGCTGCCTGCTGTTCCTCGGTGTAGGTGAAGTCCACTGTCCTGGCCTCCCGCGAACCGCTTTGCCCGTACCGGACCTGACGGAGCGTCAAGATAGAACAGGTTCTACAAGAAGGGAACAGGTGCGGGGGTGCGGGGGTGCGGGTACGGGTGCGCCGGTGGAGCGCTCACCGGTCGAAGTCGAGTTCCACCTCCCCGGTCACCGGATGGGACTGGCAGGCCAGTACGTAGCCGGCGCCCGTCTCTTCCGGTTCGAGCGCGAAGTTGCGGTCCATCCGCACCTCGCCCGAGACCAGGAAGGCCCTGCACGTACCGCACACGCCCCCCTTGCAGGCGTACGGCGCGTCCGAGCGGCTGCGGAGCACCGTCTCCAGCAGTGATTCGCCCTCCTGCACGGGCCACTTGCCCGAGCGGCCGTCCAGAGTCGCCGTGAGCATGCTGTCGGCAGGAGCCTCGATCCGGGGGCGGACCGCGGCGCCGGGCCCGTCGTCGACGTGGAAGATCTCCTGGTGGATCCGGGCCCGCTCGACTCCCAGGCCGTGCAGCGCGCCCTCGGTGGCCCGGACCAGGCCGAGCGGACCGCACAGATACCAGCCGTCCACATCGGACACCGGGAGCAGCGCGGGCAGCAGCCCGGTGAGCCGGTCGCGGTCCAGCCGACCCGAGGGGAGGCCGGCCTGCTGCTCCTCCCGTGAGAGCGCGGTGACCAGCTGGAACCGGTCCGGATAGCGGTCCTTGAGGTCAGCGACCTCGTCCAGGAACATCGTCGACGCGGCGGTCCGGTCGCTGCGGATCAGGCAGAACGAGGCGTCGGGCTCCCGCGCCAGCAGCGTCGCCGCGATGGACAGCACCGGGGTGATCCCGCTGCCGCCCACGACCGCCGCGAACTGCCCGGGGCGCGGGGTGAGTACGAAGCGGCCCATCGGGGGCATCGCCTCGACCTGGTCGCCGACCGCGAGCTCCTTCAGCGCGTAGGTGGAGAAGACGCCGCCGTCGACGAGCCGGATGCCCACCCGCAGGCGCGGCTCGGCCGGCTGCTCGGTGGCCGGTGCGCAGATCGAGTACGAGCGGCGGACCTCCTCACCGTCGACGGTGTAGCGGACATTGAGGTGCTGGCCGGGTCTGTGGCGGAAGGTCTCGCGCAGATCCGGCGGCACGGCGAAGTCGACAGCGACCGAATCGTCCGTGAGCCGTTCGATCGCGCTGACCCGGAGCGGATGGAACATCTACAACTCCTTGAAGTGGTCGAACGGTTCGCGGCATGACACACACCTGCGGAGCGCCTTGCAGGCGGTGGAGGAGAACCGGCTCAGCAGCTCCGTATCGGTGGAGCCGCAGTGCGGGCAGCGCACCGACAGGGCGAGCGGCACGGGCCCGGCGGCGGGCGAGGCCGTGCTGTGCGACCGAGGAGGCGCTATGCCGAACTCGGTGAGCTTGCGGCGCCCTTCCGCGCTGATGTCGTCCGTGGACCAGGCCGGGGTGAGGACGGTGACCACGGAGACCTCGGTCATGCCGTGGTCGAGCAGCACGCGCTCGATGTCCGTGGACATCGTCTCTATGGCGGGGCAGCCGGTGTAGGTGGGGGTGAGCCGGACCGTGACGCGGCCCGGTGCCAGCACCTCCACACCCCGGAGCACGCCCAGCTCCTCCAGGGTCAGCACCGGCAGCTCCGGGTCGGGGACGGAGCCGGCGATGCCGCGCAGCTCGTCCTCCAGCGTCGTACGGGTCACCATGACGCCCCCGGGTGACTGCGGTGCAGATGCTGCATCTCGGCGATCATCCGGCCGAAGGGCTCCGTGTGGATGCCCTGGCGCCCCGCTCCGGCCGTCCAGGCGCCGGACTGCGGGCCGGTCGGTACGGTCAGCGTGGCCCGCTCCAGAACGGTGGTGACGGACGCCAGCCAGTCGCTCCGCAGGGCGTTCCAGTCCACCTCGACGCCTTCGACGGGCTGGGACAGCTCACCGGTGAAGCGCCACAGCGCGTCCACCGCGTGCTGCATCCGGTCGTGGCTCTCCGGCGTGCCGTCCCCGAGGCGCAGGGTCCACTGCTCGGCGTGGTCCCGGTGATAGGCGACCTCTTTGACCGCCTTCGCCGCGATGCCCGCGAACTCGCCGTCACCGGCCGCCAGCCGCTCGTACAGCCCGTGCTGGTGGACGGAGAAGAAGAGCTGGCGGGCGATGGTGTGGGCGAAGTCGCCGTTCGGCTGCTCGACCAGCTGGACGTTGCGGAAGGCGCGCTCCTCGCGCAGATACGCCAGCTCGTCCTCGTCCCCGACGAGGGAGAGCAGCAGTCGCGCCTGGCCCAGCAGGTCCAGGGCGATGTTGGCGAGGGCCACCTCCTCCTCCAGTACGGGGGCGTGGCCCGCCCACTCCCCCAGCCGGTGCGACAGCACCAGCGCGTCGTCGCCCAGGGCGAGGGCCGCGGTCACAGGTGCTTCACCCCTTCCGGGATCTTGTAGAACGTGGGGTTCCGGTAGGGCTTGTCACCGGCCGGCTCGAAGAACGTGTCCTTCTCGTCCGGCGAGGACGCCGTGATCTGGGTGGACGGCACCACCCAGACGGAGACCCCTTCGGACCGGCGTGTGTACAGATCGCGTGCGTTGCGCAGCGCCATCTCGGCGTCCGGGGCGTGCAGGCTGCCGGCGTGGGTGTGGGAGAGGCCACGCCGCGAGCGCACGAACACCTCCCACAGTGGCCATTCGGTCGAGCTGCTCATGCTGTCGCCTCCCCGTTCGGTACGACCGTCGTCTGCGTCGTGGACGCCCGATGCGCCCGTTGCGACTGTTGCGTCTGTTGTTTCTGTGCGTAGGCGGCGGCTGCCTCGCGGACCCAGGCGCCTTCCTCGTGTGCCCGGCGGCGCTGGGTGAGGCGCTCCTCGTTGCACGGACCGTTGCCCTTCAGGACCTCCTGGAACTCCGTCCAGTCGATCGCCCCGAAGTCGTGCTGACCGCGCTCCTCGTTCCACCGGAGGTCCGGGTCGGGGAGGGTGAGGCCCAGCACCTCCGCCTGCGGGACGCATATGTCGACGAAGCGCTGCCGCAGCTCGTCGTTGGAATGCCGCTTGATCTTCCAGGCCATCGACTGGGCGGAGTGCGACGAGGCGTCGTCCGGCGGGCCGAACATCATCAGGGACGGCCACCACCAGCGGTTCACCGCGTCCTGGGCCATCTCGTGCTGGGCGGCCGTGCCGCTGCTGAGGGCCAGCAGCAGCTCGTATCCCTGTCGCTGGTGGAAGGACTCCTCCTTGCAGATGCGGACCATCGCGCGGGCGTAGGGGCCGTAGGAGCAGCGGCACAGGGGCACCTGGTTGGTGATCGCCGCCCCATCCACGAGCCAGCCGATCGCGCCCACGTCCGCCCAGGTCAAGGTGGGGTAGTTGAAGATCGACGAGTAGCGCTGGCGGCCCGCGTGGAGCTTGTCGAGCAGCTCCTCGCGGCCGGTGCCGAGGGTCTCGGCCGCGCTGTAGAGGTAGAGGCCGTGTCCCGCCTCGTCCTGCACCTTGGCGATCAGGATCGCCTTGCGGCGCAGCGAGGGCGCACGGGTGATCCAGTTGGCCTCGGGCTGCATGCCGATGATCTCGGAGTGGGCGTGCTGGGCCATTTGCCTGACCAGCGAGGCGCGGTAGGCATCGGGCATCCAGTCGCGCGGCTCGATGCGCTCGTCGGCCGCCACTGCGGCGTCGAAGGCTTCCACCAGGGCCCCGTCCGCCCCCTCGGTGCTGCCCGCTGTCGCCTGCGCCGCCTGGCCCGCAGTCAATGCCGCCATCCCGGACTCCCTACCGACCGATCGTTCGGTTCAATGACTTCAATGGTGAGTCTGCGGCCCGTAGGGTGTCAACCCTGTGGATAACTGACCGGGATCGACGGGGATCGGGGCGGGATGGATTCGTACGACGACAGGGGCGTCGGCGGCAGGGACGGACGCGTTGCCGGTCCCGATTCGGGGGCGGTTCCAACGGTTCCCGATCCCCGTGCGGAGCCCGATCCGGAGCCGGGTCCGAGCCCGATACCTGGTCCGGTTCCGGATACGGACCCTCGCGGAGACGCTGGTTCGGAGTCCCGTTCCGGAATGGCCGGGCTGTCGTTTCCGTACCAGGTCGCCGCCGCTGTGGCGCTCGCGGTGATCGGGCTGGTCACCTGCACTCAGCTGGCGATGGTGTTTCTGCACGTCGCCCCCTCCAACACGGTGACCAAGCAGCACGGCAAGGGGGTGGACCAATGGATCTATCCGGAGTTCGAGCAGAACTGGAAGCTCTTCGCCCCCAATCCGCTCCAGCAGAACGTCGCCGTGCACGTGCGTGCCGAGATAGCAGGCCCCGACGGCCGTCGCACCACCCCCTGGATGAGCCTCTCGGGCGAGGACGGCAAGGCGATACGCGGTAATCCGCTGCCCAGTCACGTCCAGCAGAACGAACTCCGCCGGGGCTGGGACTTCTACCTCGGGTCCCACGACAGCAAGAACCGGGCCAACGGACTGCGCGGCACCCTCTCCGAGCAGTACATCCGCCGGATCGTCATGCTGCGCCTCGGTGAACACGACTACGGCGGCACCGTCGAACGGATCCAGGTCCGCTCCGAGGTGCGCTCCGTCGCGGCGCCTGCGTGGAGTGACGAGAAGATCAGCACGAAACCGTCCTACCGGGTGCTGCCGTGGTGGAACGTCACCGCGGCCGACCTCCCCGAGGGCTCGGCGGATCCGAAGGAGACGGACCAGTGAGCACGGCCGGACCAGTGAGCACACCTGGACCAGTGAGCACGCCCGGACCAGTGAGCACGCCCCGCCACGCGCACGGGCTCGCCCGCGGTATCCAGCGCATCACCGCCTCGTCCCTCGGCCCGTACCAGAGCGCCGTCATCCGGATCGGCTTCTCCGCCACGTACCTGCTGTTCCTGCTGCGGGAGCTGCCGCACCGGCACGAGATGTACGGCCCCGATGCCCCGTGGCGCTGGGACATGGCGGAACAGCTGATCTCGAACAACCAGGCCTTCACCACCCTCATGTGGACGGACAGCACTGTCTGGTTCGAGATCGTGTACGCGCTGGCGCTGATCGCCGCAGCCCTGCTGCTGGTGGGCTGGCACACCCGCGCCATGTCCGTCCTGTTCATGGCAGGAGTGCTGTCGCTGCAGAACCGCAGCATCTTCATGGGCGACGGCGGCGACAACGTCCTGCACCTGATGGCGATCTACCTGGTGCTGACCCGGTGCGGGCAGGTCTGGTCGCTGGACGCCCGCCGTGCGGCGCGCCGAGCGCGAGCGGCGCTGACGGCGGACGGGGGCGCGGACGCGGACGCGGACAAGGGCGGACGCTCGCCGCGTGGGGACGTGGCCGGTCCGCTGCTGTGGGTGGCGTTCGGGGCCGTGCTCGTCTGGGCCACGGGGACGGACCACCTGGGCGGAACCGTGTGGCTGCCGGTGCTGTTCTGGATTCTGTGGACCGGGCACGGCGTCTGGTGGGCCGTGAACCGGTACGCGCCGCACAGCGAGCCACGCACCCTGCTCGACGTCATCGCCAACCTCGCGCACAACGCCACTCTCGTCGTGATCATGGCCGAGGTCTGTCTGATCTACTCCACCGCCGGCTGGTACAAGATCCAGGGGTCGAGGTGGCAGGACGGCACGGCGCTGTACTTCCCGCTCCAGCTCCACTACTTCACGCCGTGGCCCGCCCTCTCGGACCTCCTCGCCTCAAGCGGGGTGATGGTGATGGTGCTGACGTACGCCACGGTCATCGTGCAGGTCGCGTTCCCGTTCACCCTGTTCAACCGGCGGGTCAAGAACATCCTGCTCGTCGTGATGATCGGGGAGCACGCCGGTATCGCCCTGCTGCTGGGGCTGCCCTTCTTCTCGATGGCCATGATCGCCGCGGACGCCGTCTTCCTGCCGACCGTCTTCCTGGTGTGGCTGGGGGGCCGGGCGGCCCTCGGACGGGAACTGCTGTCCCGGGGGCGTGGCAAGGTCCCGCCACCCCGGGACGGGGCCGAGGACCGGGAGGCACCGGAGCACAGTGGCAGCGGGGGCCATACGCTCGTCGGGTGAGCAGCGAGACCGGTAACACCGGCAGTACGAGTGGTGCCAGCGGTACCGGCGATACCAGCGGTACCAGTAGGAATGCGTCGACCGATGAGTCCGTGGTGGCCGAATCGTCCGTGGTGGACGAGCCGGCTCAGTACGACGACGGGTTCGGCACGGAGATCGGTGTCGGGCCGCACCCGCTGCCCTGGCCCGTGGGCGAGCGTTACGACCCCGAGCTGCTCGCCCACGGCGACCGGCGCAATGTGGGCGACGCGTACCGGTACTGGAGCCGGGAGGCGATCGTCGCCGATCTGGATCTACGGCGGCACGATTTCCATGTGGCGGTGGAGAACTGGGGCCACGACTTCAATATCGGCTCCGTGGTGCGCACCGCGAACGCCTTCCTCGCCAAGGAGATCCACATCGTGGGGCGGCGGCGCTGGAACCGGCGCGGGGCGATGGTCACCGACCGCTACCAGCATGTCCGCCACCACCCCGACACCGCGGATCTGACCGCCTGGGCCGCGGCCGAGGGGCTGCCGATCATCGGTATCGACAATCTGCCGGGCGCCGTGCCGCTGGAGCGGACCGCGCTGCCGCGGCGGTGCGTGCTGCTGTTCGGTCAGGAGGGGCCGGGGCTGACCGAGGAGGCCCGGGAGCACGCCTCGATGGTGTGCTCGATCGCGCAGTTCGGGTCGACGCGGTCGATCAACGCGGGGGCGGCTGCGGCGATTGCGATGCATGCGTGGGTGCAGCGGCATGCGGATATTCCTGGGGCGGGGGTGTAGGGCTGCCTGGGGCTGCCTGGGGCTGCCTGGGGCTGCCTGGGGCTGCCTGGGGCCCGGGGGGCGGGCTTGGGCGTCGGGGCGGGTGCGGGTGCGGGTGGGGCCTGCGGCCGGCCTTCCCCCACCCGCCCCTTCCCGTAACCGGGGGCGCTGCCCCCGGGCCCCCGGTCCTCGAACGCCGGACGGGCTGAGTGTGCGGGTGGGCTGAGTGTGTGCGGGTGGGCGGTCAGCGTTGGCGGCGGACTTCCAGGGTGCGGAAGCGGTTGGAGACGAATGCTCCGTCGCACAGGGCCGCATTGGCCGCGGGGTTGCCGCCCGAGCCGTGGAAGTCGGAGAACGCCGCGGTCTGGTTCACGTACACCCCGCTCGTCAGGTTCAGCGAGAGCTGGGCCGACTCGTCCAGGCAGACGTCCACCAGTGCGCTCTCGACCTCCGGTGACGTGGTGTACGCACCCACCGTCATCGCGCCCTTGTCGCGGATCGTCCGGCGCAGGAGCTCCACGGCGTCGGTCGTCGAGTCGACCGCGACGGCGAACGAGACCGGGCCGAAGCACTCCGACAGGTAGGGGGAGTCCTCGTCCGGCTTGGTGCCGTCCAGCTTGACGATCAGGGGCGTACGGACCACCGCCTCCGGGAAGTCGGGGTTGGCCACCTCCCTGGAGGGCAGGGCGACTTCGCCCAGCTCTGCGGCGGCCTCCAGACGGGCCCGCACCTCAGGGTTGACCAGGGCGCCGAGCAGGGCGTTGGCACGCGCGTCGTCACCGAGGAGACCGGTGACCGCCGCGGCGATGTCGACGACCACGTCGTCGTACGCCTTGTCACCGATGTCCGTCGTGATGCCGTTGCGGGGAATCAGCAGGTTCTGCGGGGTGGTGCACATCTGGCCGCTGTAGAGGGAGAGCGAGAACGCCAGGTTGGAGAGCATGCCCCGGTAGTCGTCCGTGGAGTCGAGAACGATCGTGTTGACCCCGGCCTTCTCCGTGTAGACCTGCGCCTGAAGGGCGTTGGCCTCCAGCCAGTCACCGAACGCGGTGGACCCGGTGTAGTCGATGATCCGGATCTCCGGGCGGAGCGCCAGGGTCTTGGCGATGCCCTCGCCGGGCCGCTCGGCGGCCAGGGCGACCAGGTTGGGATCGAAGCCCGCCTCCGTGAGCACCTCACGCGCCAGTTGAACCGTGAGGGCCAGCGGAAGCACCGCGCGGGGATGCGGCTTGACCAGGACGGGATTGCCGGTGGCGAGGGAGGCGAAGAGGCCCGGGTAGCCGTTCCACGTGGGGAAGGTGTTGCAGCCGATCAGCAGCGAGATGCCACGGCCCGCCGCGGTGAACGTCTTGTGCAGCTCGATCGGTTCGCGCTTGCCCTGCGGTTTGGACCAGTCCGCGGTACGCGGGGCGCGGGTCTGCTCCTCGTACGCGTACGCCACCGCCTCCAGGCCGCGGTCCTGGGCGTGCGGGCCGCCGGCCTGGAACGCCATCATGAAGGCCTGGCCGCTGGTGTGCATCACCGCGTGGCCGAACTCGTGGGTGCGGGCGCTGATCCGGGCCAGGATCTCCAGACAGACCAGGGCCCTGGTCTCGGGGCCCGCCTCGCGCCAGGCCGGCATTCCCGCGCGCATCGCCGGGATCAGGACGTCCGGATCGGCGTGCGGATACTCGACGCCGAGCTCCGGCCCGTACGGGGAGGTCTCCCCGCCCGTCCACCCGTCGGTGCCCGGCTGACCGAGGTCGATACGGGTGTTGAGCACGGCGCCGAAGGCGGCCTTGCCCTCGGCGGCGCCCAGGCTGCCGGGGGCGCCGCCCTCGCCGTACGCCTTCGGGTGCTCGGGGTGCGGGGACCAGTACGCACGCGAGCGGGTCGCGTCGAGGGCCCGGTCGAGCGTGGGGCGGTGCTTCTCGGTCAGCAGGTGCGGGGAGAGCTCGGCGGCCATGACGGACCAACTCCTCATCGAGCTGGGCAGGGACGGGCGGACAGAGTTAGAGTAACCGAACGATCGGTCGGGACAAGGGGCCCCACGAAACCTGTGGATAACTCGTAGGGGAGGATCGCTGGCATGACCACGGCCAAGCGGGACACGTACACCCCGGAGACTCTGCTCACCGTCGCCGTCCGTGTCTTCAACGAGCGCGGCTACGACGGCACGTCCATGGAGCACCTCTCGAAGGCGGCGGGGATCTCCAAGTCGTCCATCTACCACCACGTGTCCGGCAAGGAAGAGCTGCTGCGGCGAGCGGTCAGCCGGGCGCTGGACGGGCTCTTCGGAATCCTCGACGAACCGGGTGCGACGCGTGGTCGCGCGATCGCGCGCGTCGAGTACGTCACCCGCCGTACGGTCGAGGTGCTGATAGCCGAACTGCCCTACGTCACGCTGCTGCTGCGGGTGCGGGGCAACACGAAGACGGAGCGCTGGGCGCTGGAGCGGCGGCGCGAGTTCGACCAGCGGGTGGGCGATCTGCTGAAGGCCGCGGTCGCGGACGGCGATCTCCGCTCCGACGTGGACATACGCCTTGCGACCCGGCTCCTCTTCGGCATGGTCAACTCGCTGGTGGAGTGGTATCGGCCGTTGCCCGACGGTGGTGCGGAGCGGGACCAGCTGGCGGACACCGTTGTGCGTCTGGCCTTCGACGGGATGAAGGCGTAGGGAGGCCCGAGGCCTCCCGGGCCCAAGTCGCCGGGCCTCAGGTGAGCTCCGTGGGGCGGTCCGGTCCCGGAGCCAGGTCCGTCTCCTCGAACACCAGCAGGGTGCGGGTGGAGAGCACCTCCGGGATGGACTGGATCCTGGTCAGCACCAGATCGCGCAGTGACTGGTTGTCCTGCGTGTGCACCAGCAGCAGAACATCGAAATCGCCGCTGACCAGCGCGATGTGGGTGGCTCCTGGCAGCGCCTGGAGCTGCTCGCGGACGGTGCGCCAGGAGTTCTGGACGATCTTGAGCGTGATGTAGGCGGAGGCTCCCTGCCCCGCCCGCTCGTGGTTGACCCGCGCGCTGAAACCGCGGATCACCCCGTCGTCGATGAGCCGGTTGATCCGGGCGTAGGCATTGGCGCGCGACACGTGAACGCGGTCGGCCACCGACCGTATCGAGGCCCGGCCGTCCGTCTGGAGCAACCGGACGATGGCGCGGTCGGTGGAGTCGAGCGGCCGTGCCGGAGGGGTCCGGCCGGGGTCCTCGCCCCCGTCGGCCATTTGTTCAGCTGCCATGTTCCCGCGCCTCCCTGTCCTGGACGAGCTGTCTCCATCCCAGGCTGTGGAGAACCGTTTGTCCACAGGCTGATGGTGCCTGTAGCCAAAATGCGCTCGCGACCGAACAATCGGTAGGTGAGACGCACCACAGTCGCGCCTCACGCAGTCGTTGATATTTCTACATATTTCGACACCCCTCGATGCCAGACCCCTCGATGCCAGGAGGTGCTTGTCATGACGGTCCAAGAGCTGCCCGGCGCGGCCGCCTACCGGCCCACCCCGCCCCCGGCGTGGAAGCCGCTCACCGACCCGGCGCCGCTGCTCCCGGACCCCGAGCCGTACCGCGTGCTCGGTACGGATGCCGCGGCCGACGCAGACCCCGAGCTGCTGCTCCGGCTCTACGCCGAGCTGGTGCGCGGCCGGCGGTACAACGCCCAGGCGACCGCCCTCACCAAGCAGGGGCGGCTCGCGGTCTACCCGTCGAGCACCGGCCAGGAGGCCTGCGAGATCGCGGCCGCCCTGGTGCTGGAGGAGCGGGACTGGCTCTTCCCCAGCTACCGCGACACGCTCGCGGCCGTGGCGCGCGGGCTGGACCCGGTCGAGGCGCTGACGCTGCTGCGTGGTGACCGGCACACCGGCTACGACCCGCGCGAGCACCGCATCGCCCCGCTCTGCACCCCGCTCGCCACCCAGCTCCCGCACGCGGTGGGTCTGGCGCACGCGGCGCGGCTCAAGGGTGACGACGTGGTCGCGCTCGCCATGGTGGGCGACGGCGGCACCAGCGAGGGCGATTTCCACGAGGCGCTGAATTTCGCCGCCGTGTGGAAGGCCCCGGTCGTCTTCCTCGTGCAGAACAACGGCTTCGCCATCTCCGTACCGCTGGCCAAGCAGACCGCGGCACCCTCCCTGGCGCACAAGGCCGTGGGATACGGGATGCCGGGCCGGCTGGTCGACGGGAACGACGCGGCGGCCGTGCACCAGGTGCTCTCCGAAGCGGTCGATCGGGCCAGGAGCGGCGGCGGCCCGACGCTCGTCGAGGCCATCACCTACCGCATGGACGCGCATACGAACGCCGATGACGCGACCCGCTACCGCGGCGACAGCGAGGTCGAGGCGTGGCGGGCGCACGATCCGGTCCGGCTCATGGAGCGAGAGCTGACCGGGCGCGGTCTGCTCGGGGACGACGGCATCGAGGAGGCGCGGTCGGCCGCGGAGCGGATGGCGGCCGCACTGCGCGAGCGGATGAACGCGGATCCGGTGCTCGACCCGATGGATCTCTTCGCCCAGGTGTACGCGGAACAGACCCCGCAGCTGCGCGAGCAGGCGGCCCGCCTGCGCGTCGAGCTGGACGCGGAGAACGAGCAGCACGGCACGGACGACGGGGGAGCAGGGCGATGACCACCGCAGCGGCCACGGCCACCGAGCGGGCGGCGAAGGCCAAACCCGCCACCATGGCGCAGGCCCTCGGGCGCGCGCTGCGCGACTCGATGGCCGAGGACCCCTCCGTGCACGTCCTCGGGGAGGACGTCGGGACGCTCGGCGGCGTCTTCCGAATCACCGACGGCCTGGCGAAGGAGTTCGGCGAGGACCGTTGCACGGACACCCCGCTGGCCGAGGCCGGCATCCTCGGGGCGGCCGTCGGCATGGCGATGTACGGGCTGCGGCCCGTCGTCGAGATGCAGTTCGACGCCTTCGCCTATCCGGCGTTCGAGCAGCTCATCAGCCATGTCGCCAAGATGCGGAACCGGACCGGGGGCGCCATGCCGCTGCCGATCACCGTCCGGGTGCCCTACGGCGGCGGCATCGGTGGCGTCGAGCACCACAGCGATTCCTCCGAGGCGTACTACATGGCGACGCCCGGTCTCCATGTCGTCACGCCCGCCACGGTCGACGACGCCTACGGGCTGCTGAGGGCCTCGATCGCCTCCGACGACCCGGTGGTCTTCCTGGAGCCCAAGCGGCTCTACTGGTCGAAGGCTGACTGGTCGCCGCAGGCGCCCGCCGCCGTGGAGCCCATCGGACGGGCCGTCGTGCGCCGGAGCGGACGCAGCGCGACCCTGATCACGTACGGGCCGTCGCTGCCCGTCTGCATGGAAGCCGCAGAGGCCGCGGTCGCGGAGGGCTGGGACCTCGAAGTCGTCGATCTGCGCTCGCTGGTCCCGTTCGACGACGAGACGGTGGCCGCGTCCGTGCGGCGTACCGGCCGGGCGGTCGTCGTCCACGAGTCCACCGGTTTCGGCGGTCCGGGCGGCGAGATCGCGGCCCGGATCACCGAGCGCTGCTTCCACCACCTGGAGGCGCCGGTGCTGCGCGTCGCCGGATTCGACATCCCTTATCCGCCGCCCATGCAGGAACGGCACCACCTGCCGGGCGTGGACCGGGTGCTCGACGCCGTCGCGCGACTTCAGTGGGAGGCGGAGCACTGATGCCGCAGGTACTCGAATTCAAGCTTCCGGATCTCGGGGAGGGGCTGACCGAGGCCGAGATCGTGCGCTGGCTGGTGGAGGTCGGTGACGTCGTCGCCATCGATCAGCCGGTCGTCGAGGTCGAGACGGCCAAGGCGATGGTGGAGGTGCCGTGCCCGTACGGGGGCGTGGTCACCGCACGGTTCGGTGAGGAGGGCAAGGAACTGCCGGTCGGGGCACCGTTGCTGACGGTCGCGGTCGGGTCCGTCGAGCCGGAGCCGTCCGGGAGTACGGAGGCCGCGGAGGCGGAGCCGTCCGGGTCCGGCAATGTGCTGGTGGGGTACGGGACCGGCGCACCGCCGGTCCGCCGGAGGCGGGTCCGGCCGGAGGGGCTCTCGGTGCCTGCCGTTGCTCCTGTTGCGTCTGTTGCTCCCGCGGGTCCTGTTGTTCCCGCTGTTGCTGTCGTTCCTCCTGTTTCTGCTTCTGGTGATTCTGGTGCGTCGGACGGGGCACGGGGGCCGGTCGCCGTCGTCTCCCCGCTGGTGCGCAAGCTCGCGCGGCAGCACGACCTCGATCTGCGGCAGCTCGCCGGATCCGGGCCCGACGGGCTGATCCTGCGCGCCGATGTGGAGTCCGCCATCCGGTCCGGACCCGAGACCCCGCAGGAGGCCGAAGCGACGGACCGGGCAGCCGTACACCCTGCCGGTGAGCGGGTTCCGCTGCGAGGCGTACGGGGCGCGGTCGCCGACAAGCTGGCGCGCAGCCGGCGCGAGATCCCCGACGCCACCTGCTGGGTGGACGCCGATGCCACCGAGCTGATGGCAGCCAGAGCGGCGATGAACGGCGCCGGTGGTCCCGGCGCCGGGCCGAAGGTGTCGGTGCTCGCGCTGCTCGCCCGCATCTGCACCGCCGCCCTGGCCCGGTACCCGGAACTCAACTCCACGGTGGACCAGGAAGCGCGGGAGATCGTGCGGCTGCCCGGTGTGCACCTCGGGTTCGCGGCCCAGACCGAGCGGGGGCTCGTCGTCCCGGTCGTACGGGACGCGCACGTGCGCAGCACCGAGTCGATCGGGGCCGAGATCACCAGGCTCACCGAGGCCGCCAGGACAGGAACGCTGAAGCCGGCGGAGCTCACCGGAGGCACGTTCACGCTCAACAACTACGGGGTGTTCGGGGTGGACGGATCCACGCCGATCATCAACCACCCGGAGGCGGCGATGCTCGGCGTCGGCCGCATCGTCCCCAAGCCGTGGGTGCACGAGGGCGAGCTGGCCGTGCGACGGGTCGTCCAGCTCTCGCTGACCTTCGACCACCGGGTCTGCGACGGCGGTACGGCGGGAGGCTTCCTGCGCTACGTGGCCGACTGCGTGGAACAGCCGGCGGTGCTCCTGCGGACGTTGTAGGTTCTCCGGCCGGTTGGTTCCTGGGCCGGACGGCAACCGGCCCAGGAACCAGGGTTCCACCCCCGGCCCGGAAGGTTCCCCGGCCGGGGCGGCACGCATACTCGGGGCATGACCGCGTATGACGCCATCGTCCTCGCCGGGGGTGCCGCGAAGCGGCTCGGCGGTGCTGACAAGCCGGGGCTCCGGGTCGGTGGCCGTGCGCTGCTCGACCGGGTGCTCTCGGCCTGCTCCGGCGCCGGGACCACGGTGGTGGTCGGGGGCAGGCGGCCCACCGCGCGTGCGGTGACCTGGGCACGCGAAGAGCCGCCGGGCGGGGGTCCGCTGGCCGCGCTCGACGCCGGGGTGCGGCACACCGGGGCGGAACGCCTTCTGGTGCTCTCCGCAGATCTGCCCTTCCTGGGGGCCGACACGGTCGGGGCCCTGCTGGCAGCCGCCGGCCTGGGCGACGCGGAGGGCGCCGTCTGTACCGACGGGGAGGGCCGCGACCAGCCGCTGGTGGCCGTCTACCGTGCGGAGCCGTTGCGCAGGGAGCTGGCGCTGCTCGCCGCGGAGCACGGTGGACTCGCCGGACTGCCGCTGCGGTTGCTGACGCACGAGCTGCGGCTTTCCCGGGTGGCGGCGGACCCGCTCGCCTCGTTCGACTGCGACACCTGGGAGGACATCGCTTCGGCCAGGGCCCGCATCAGAGAACATGGGAGCGTGCTGGACGAATGGATCACCGCAGTCAAGAACGAACTGGCCATCGAACTCGACGTCGACACCGCCGTCCTGCTCGACCTCGCCCGTGACGCCGCCCACGGTGTCGCCAGGCCCGCCGCGCCCCTGACGACCTTCCTGGTCGGGTACGCGGCGGCGAAGGCGAGCAGCGACGGGGGCGGGGCCGAGGCGGTGGCCGAGGCCGCCCGCAAGGCCGCCGCGCTCGCTCTCCGCTGGGCGGACGAGACCGGGACGCCATGACGGGCCGCAGCGGCAGTACCGGGCGGCCCCCGGCTGCCGCGAAGAGCCCGTCCGGAGGCGCTGACCCCGCTGAGTCCGCTGAGTACGCCGAACCCTCTGAATCCCTCCAATCCCCCGAGCCGCCCGACTCCGCCGATGCCGATGCCGATGCCGATCCCGACGCCGATACCGAAGCGCGGCGGGTAGCCAGGGCCAAGGCCAGAGCCAGGGCCAAGGCCGAGGCCGAGGCCGACGAGGAGCGGGCGGTCGCGCAGGCCCTCGCGCTGGTCGGCCGACAGCCGGGCCCCGGCCCGTACCCCGACCCGCGCCCCGGCCCCTACCTCGACCCGGGCCCCGGTGCCGCGCCTGTCGGCAGCCCCGCCACCGGCCTGCGTCCTGACCCGGACCCCGCCCCCCGGCGTATCCGGGCGACCCAGTGGGGCGAGGCGCGGGCCGTCGCGGCCCGTGCCGGGCTGGGGGCTCCTCCCCGTACCGGGCGCGTCCCCCTTGATCAGGCGCTCGGACATGTGCTGGCCGAACCGCTCGCCGCGCTCACCGATCTCCCGTCCTTCGACACCTCCGCCATGGACGGATGGGCCGTCGCGGGACCGGGCCCCTGGCACGTCCGGCAGCACGAAGGCGTCCTCGCGGGCCACGCCTCCCCCGCCCCGCTCCCGGACGGCGACGCCGTACGGATCGCCACCGGCGCCCGTATCCCGGCGGACGCGACCGCCGTCATCCGCAGCGAACACGCCTCGGCCGACGAGTCGAAGGGGCTGTTGTACGCGCGGCGGCAGGTGAGCCCCGGGCAGGACATCAGGCCGCGCGGCCAGGAGTGCCGGTCCGGGGAGCAGCTCCTCCCCGCCGGAACGCTGGTGACGCCCGCCGTCCTCGGGCTGGCCGCCGCCGCCGGGTACGACGAACTGCTCATCCGCCCCAGGCCGCGCGTCGACGTCCTCGTCCTGGGCGACGAACTGCTGACGGCCGGGCTGCCCCGCGACGGACTGATCCGTGACGCGCTCGGCCCGATGATCGGCCCCTGGGTGCACGCCCTGGGCGCCGAGGTCTCCGCGCCCCGCCGCCTGGGTGACGACGCGGAGGCGCTCCGTAAGGCGCTCGTCCTCTCCGAGGCCGATCTGGTCATCACCACCGGCGGCACCGCCGCCGGGCCGGTCGACCATGTGCACCCCGTACTCGCCGATCTGGGGGCCGAACTGCTCGTCGACGGTGTCGCCGTCCGCCCCGGTCATCCCATGCTGCTGGCCCGGCTGCGGGCCGGAGGGCCGTATCTCGTGGGGCTGCCCGGCAACCCGCTGGCCGCCGTGTCCGGGCTCCTCACGCTTGCCGAGCCGCTGCTCAGCGGGCTGGCGGGGCGGGCGTCGCAGGAGCTCTACCGCGTCGCGGTCCGTGACGACGTGCACGGCCACCCGCACGACACCCGGCTGGTGCCGGTGGTCCACCGCGCCGAGGCCCCGAGCACGTTCGCACCAGCCGGAACCGGCACGCTCGCACCAGCCGGAACCGGTGGTGGGGCAGACCACGTCGTACCCCTCCATTACAACGGTCCCGCCATGCTGCGCGGGATCGCCGCCGCGGACGGGCTGGCCGTCGTGGAGCCGGGCGGGGTACGGTCCGGCACCGAGGTGGAGATCCTCGATCTACCGTGGGCCCCGGCGACGCCGTGGACTGAAGGGTGTTTCACGTGAAACTTCCCGGCCATGACGCGATGGCCAGGCGCGCCGACGAGCATGTCGTACCCACCCGGGTGATGCTCCCGCGCCGGGTCGTCGACGGACCGGCGCGACAGGTCGCCAAGCGGCTGATGATGGCTCTGATGGTGCTGGCCGCCACGGTGCTGATCGTCTGGGTCGACCGCGGTGGCTACCACGACGCGGCCGACGACAGCGTCGATCTGCTGGACGCGGTCTACTACGCGACGGTCACCCTCTCGACCACCGGGTACGGCGACATCACCCCGTACAGCGACGGAGCCCGGCTCATCAATGTGGTGTTCGTGACACCACTGCGCGTGCTCTTCCTCATCATCCTGGTCGGCACCACCCTTGAGGTCCTCACGGAGCGGACCCGGGAGGACTTCCGGCTGAAGCGTTGGAGAACCAACTTGCGTGACCACACCGTCGTCGTCGGCTTCGGCACGAAGGGCCGTTCGGCCATACAGACTCTCTGCGCCACTGGACTGAGCAAGGATCAGATCGTTGTCGTCGACCCGGCGTCCAAGGTGATAGAGGCCGCCAACGCCGAGGGTTTCACCGGAGTGCTCGGTGACGCGACGCGCAGCGATGTGCTGCTGCGGGCCGAGGTGCAGAAGGCGCGTCAGATCGTCATCGCCACCCAGCGCGACGACACGGCGGTACTGGTCGCGCTGACCGCCCGCCAGCTCAACCGAGGGGCGAAGATCGTCGCTGCGGTGCGCGAGGAGGAGAACGCCCCGCTCCTGCGGCAGTCCGGTGCCGACGCCGTGATCACCAGTGCCAGCGCGGCCGGACGGCTGCTCGGCCTCTCCGTGCTCAGCCCCAGCGCGGGCACGGTGATGGAGGATCTGATCCAGCAGGGCAGCGGGCTCGATCTGGTCGAACGGCCGGTGATAAAGGCCGAGGTGGGCAAGAACGTCAGGGAGACCGACGATCTCGTCGTCAGCGTTCTGCGCGGTCACCGGCTGCTCGGTTACGACGATCCGGCTGCCAGCCCCCTCCAGCTGACGGACCGCCTGATCACCATCGTGCGGGCCACGAACGAAGCGCCCCCGAGCCACACCCCGCCGACGGCCCCGCGCCCCTGATCGGACGGGGCCCGGCAGGACCCGGCAGGACCCGCAGGACCTCACCGCGCCGAACGGCCCCGTCCCGTCGCGCCTCGCGGCGTTCGTCCGCACGGCACGGAGTAGCCTCGCGGCCATGCATGCGATCACGATCCCCGAACCCGGTGGCCCCGAGGCGCTCGTCTGGGCCGAGGTGCCCGATCCCGTCCCCGGCGAGGGCGAGGTCCTCGTCGATGTCGTCTCCAGCGCGGTCAACCGTGCGGATGTGCTCCAGCGGCAGGGCTTCTACAACCCGCCGCCCGGCGCCTCGCCCTACCCGGGGCTGGAGTGCTCGGGCCGGATCTCCGCCATCGGCGCCGGTGTCACCGGCTGGTCGGTCGGCGACGAGGTGTGCGCGCTGCTGGCGGGCGGCGGCTACGCGGAGAAGGTCGCCGTCCCGGTCGGGCAGTTGCTCCCCGTACCGGCCGGACTGGACCTCGTCCTCGCCGCGGCGCTGCCCGAGGTGACCGCGACGGTCTGGTCGAACGTGTTCATGGTGGCGCACCTGCGCCCCGCCGAGACGCTGCTCGTGCACGGCGGGTCCAGCGGCATCGGCACGATGGCGATCCAGCTGGCCAAGGCGGTCGGAGCCCGGGTCGCGGTGACGGCGGGCGGGCCCGAGAAGCTGGCGCGCTGCGCGGAGCTGGGCGCCGACATCCTGATCGACTACCGGGAGCAGGACTTCGTCAAGGAGATCGGCCGGGCGACGGACGGGGCGGGCGCCGACGTCATCCTCGACATCATCGGCGCGAAGTACCTGGACCGGAACGTGCAGGCGCTCGCCGTCAACGGCCGGCTCGCGATCATCGGCCTCCAGGGCGGTGCCAAGGGCGAACTGAACCTCGGCGCCCTGCTGAGCAAGCGGGCCGCCGTCACCGCGACCTCGCTGCGCGGCCGCCCGCTCGCGGAGAAGGCCGCGATCGTCGCGGCCGTACGCGAGCACGTCTGGCCGCTCCTCGCCGACGGCGTCGTACGGCCGGTGGTGGACCGTACGCTGCCGATGCCGGACGCGGCGGAGGCGCACCGGGTGATGGAGTCCAGCACCCACATCGGCAAGGTGCTCCTGCGCTCACCCGCAGCGGCCTGAGCCGGCCACCGCACCCCGGACCAGAACCGCAGGACCCCGAACCGGATGGGCCCGGCACACAGAGACCGTGTGCCGGGCCCATCCGGTTCGGGGTGATCAGTACGGATACGGGTACGGGGTTACAGGTACGGGCCGGAGCGGATCGCCCCGTTCGGGTCCCCGGCGCCTTCCTCCTCCTCGTGGACCGTGCCCGGGGGCAGGGCGCGGCGCATCGACTCCAGCTGTGCGCGGGCCGCCATCTGCTGGGCGAACAGTGCCGTCTGGATGCCGTGGAAGAGGCCCTCCAGCCAGCCCACCAACTGGGCCTGCGCGATCCGCAGTTCCGCCTCGGAGGGAACCGACTCCTCGGTGAACGGCAGTGAGAGCCGCTCCAGCTCCTCCACCAGCTCCGGCGCGAGGCCGTCCTCCAGCTCCTTGACCGAGCTGGCGTGGATCTCCTTGAGGCGGACGCGGCTGGCCTCGTCGAGAGGAGCCGCCCTGACCTCCTCCAGGAGCTGCTTGATCATGCTGCCGATGCGCATCACCTTCGCGGGCTGCTCGACCATCTCCGTCACCGGGATCTCGCGCGACTCGTCGTCAGTGCCACCGCCGCCGATCGCCATTCCGTCCTGTCCCACCACGAGGACTTGGGGGTGCTCCTGCGACCGTTCATTCCTCGGCATCTCCATGTCGTCCATTGTCTCGCACACCTGCGGTACAGCACTGTGGTGCCCCCGGAAACGTGAGATCCACCGTTTCCGAGGGCACCGGAACAATGCCGGAGCGACTGGTCAGCCCGCTGCCGGGGCCCGCCGGCCGGTCATCCCGCGCGCCGTGACAGCGTCAGCCGGGAGCGGGTGAACAGCGCCGCCAGCAGGCCGGCCAGCAGCGGAACGACCACGGCCAGCAAGCCGATGGTCACCCAGGGCACCACGATCGGGGTGTACGCGGACTCCATCGGGTCCTGCCGCATCGCCTCCAGCGCGTTGCGCAGGTCGATCAGGCGCAGCGCCACCGCGGGCACCAGCCCCGCGGCCGTCCCGAGCAGCACCCCGGTGAGCGCCACCACCAGGCACTGGAACCCGGAGAGCGTCCGCCGTACCCGCGGGGGCGCACCCACCGCGCTGAGCGTGGTGAGGTCGGCCTCCGCGTCCGCCTTGGACAGTCCGGTCGTGATCGCGGCCGCACCCACCGTCACCACCCCGGCGAACAGCGTCAGCACCAGCAGCATGATGTCCTCGCTGTTGCCGGGCTCCGTTCCGGTGCGCACGTAGACGTTCGCACCTGCCTGCTGGATCGCGGCATCCGTCCGCTGCGTCTCCGCGTCCGTCGGCGGGTGGGCGACGCTGTACACGCTGGCGTACGTGGCGGTGTGGAGGCCGAGCCGCTGTGCGGTCTTCTCCGGCATGATCATGCGGATTCCGGGTGTCTCGGCGTACTTCGCGTCCGTGACGTGGACCTTCAGCCGGTCCTTCGTCGTCCTGGCCGGGCCCGGGTGCAGGGTGAGGTTCTTCTTGTCCTTCTTGCTGTACTGGTGGACGGCCTTGAGCGTGACCTGCCCGTCCTTCGCGTACGCCCGGTTGAGCAGCACGGGGGTGCCCGCCTCCAGCGCCTTGGCGGCGGCCGGGTCGTCGAGCTTCACGTAGGCCTTCAGCAGCGACGCGTCACCGACGACGATGTTGCTCCCCCCGGCGTTGAACGCGTCCATGGTGTAGCGCTCGTCCACGCACTCGGGGGAGTGCATCATCTTGCGGTGCTCCTCGTCGCTCATCCGGAGGGCGAGCTCCTTGGCACCCGTGGTGTGGAGCGGGCAGGTGTGCCCCCTGCCGGTGGGCTTGACCAGTTCGAGCGAGCCGCAGGTGTCGTCGTCCTCGTAGTAGGTGTTGCAGTCGCTGCCGGCCCAGACCCGGGAGACTTCGGCGGGTTTGCCGATGGGGTTCATGTTCCGTTCCACGGCCGCGCGTGCCAGCGGAAGCTGCTCGGCGGACTTGGGGTCGTCGTCATAGGCGTACAGCGCGACCGACGTCGCGCTGAACATCGGCGTGTAGTCGTACTCCCCCTGGGCGTCCTTGCTGGACACGAACGTGGCGATGGCGACCGAGCCCGCGACCGCGGCCATGACCGCCGCGACCGCCGGGGCGGTCCTGCCCCGGTTGCGGGCCGCGTCACGCAGTGCCATCCGGGGCGAGAGCGGCAGCGCGCGGCCGAGCCGTCCGAGGAACCCGACGATCACCGGGATGCAGCACAGGAGCCCCAGCTCGGCGACCACCGAACCGGCGGCGACCTCGGTGGAGTTGCCGGTGGTGCCGCCCAGGATGGCGATCGCGACGCCGACGGCCAGGGCGCAGGCGCCCACGATCGGCAGGACCCGGGAGCTCCGCCGGATACCGCGGTGTCCGGTGAGCGACTCCAGTACGGACTGCCGGCCCGCCACGATCGCCGGGGCCAGCGCCGCCAGCACTCCGGTGATCATTCCGATCACGGCGATGGCCAGCAGTTCCGTCGGCTCCAGGGCGAGCGAGCCGAAGCGGTGTCCGGCCTGTTCCTCGATCAGCGGCCGGAACACCGCCGTGAGGATCAGTCCGGCCACCACCCCCACCACGGCTCCGGCACCGCCGAGCACCAGCCCGCCGGCGAGGACCACGGCCCGTACGTGCCGCCGGTCCCCGCCGCAGGTACCGAGGAGGCCGAGCTGACGGCGTGAGCGGCGCGCGCCGACGGCGAAGGCCGGTCCGGCGAGCAGCACGATCTCCAGGACCGCCATGGCGACGACCGTGATGAGGGCCGCGCTCAGCTCGGCGGAGGATTCGGGTGCCGTGTTGCTGCCGCGCTTCTTGATCAGCGGGACCTCGGAGTCCTGCGGCGGGTCGAGGACGACCTGGCGCGAGACGACGAGCGCGCCCTTCTTGTTGGCCGCCATGACGTCGGGCCAGGTGACTCCCGCTCCGCCGGCCGCCTTGACCAGCCAGGTCAGGTCGCCGGGATTGGGCGGCAGCACCTTCTTGTCGCGGGCGGCGTCGGCCTTCCACGGGGCGATGACCGCGCCCGGGTCCGCGTACAGGGCCTTGGCCGACAGGTTGTCCGGCTGCTCCACCGTGCCGGTGACGGTGTACTCGCGGTCCGGTCCGTGCACGGTGATGTGTGAGCCGATGTGCAGTCCGGCCGACTTCAGGAACGCCTCGGTGGCGGCCATCTCGCCGGTGCCCTTCGGGAACGCGCCGTCGACCAGGTCGAGCATGCCGCGCGCCATCGCGTCCGAGGTCCGGAACTCGACGATGTCGACGTCCGCGACGCCGTACCCGGTGGTGACGTTCGCGGGCACCGACTGGATGCTGACGGAGCGCGAACCCTTCGGGAACGCGGTCCGCAGGTCGATGGCGGGAATGCCCCCGTCCGGCTGCGGCTCTTCGCTGAGGGGGCCGTAGTCGTCCCCGTCGACCGACTGGTCCAACGGACCGGCCTGGGGGTCCTTGAACAGCGCGTCGGCCGAACCCAGCTGAGCCGCGAGCTTCTCGGTGGTGGTGTTGTCCACACTGCGGTACGTCACGTCCAGGGCGGTGACGCCGAGCACCGGTATCGCGATCATCGCGACCACCAGCGCGCTGCGCCCCTTGGCACGCATGGCGTCGCGCCGGGCTATCCGCAGGGCGGCACGCCACCCCGTGAAGACGCTCACTCGGTGCCCCCGGCGGCGAGCAGCGAGTCCGCGCCGACGCTCAGCGTCTGGTCGACGATCGAGCCGTCCCGCAGGAAGACGACCCGGTCCGCCCAGGCGGCGTAGCGCGGTTCGTGCGTCACCATCACCCCGGCCGCACCCTGGTCGCAGCGGTTGCGCAGCAGCGCGAGGACGGTCTCGCCGGTCTCGGAGTCGAGCGCCCCGGTCGGCTCGTCGGCGAGTACCAGACGCCGGTCCCCCACCAGTGCGCGGGCGATCGCGACGCGCTGTTGCTGGCCGCCGGACATCTCGTCGGGGAAGCGGTCACCGATCTCCAGGAGGTTCATCTCCTCCAGCGCGGCTCGGGCCTCCTTGCGTGCCTTGCGGACGGGGACACCGTCCAGCTCACGCGGCAGGGCGACGTTCTCCGCGGCGGTCAGGGCGGGGATCAGGTTGTAGTCCTGGAAGACGTAGCCGACGCTGCGGCGGCGCAGCGCGGCCACGCCCTTGCGGCCGAGCGAGGCGATGTCCTGGCCCTCGATGACGACCTGGCCCGCCGTGGCGGTGTCCAGGCCACCGGCGATGGTCAGCAGGGTGGACTTGCCCGAGCCGGACGGGCCCATCACGGCGACGAGTTCACCGGCGTGCACCGACAGGTTGATGCCGCGCAGCGCGTGCACCTCCGCGATGCCGGTGCCGTGGGTGCGGGTGAGCGAGCGGAGTTCGAGCACCGGCGCGTCCACCGACAGGGGCGGAGCGGTCGGGGACGGGGCGTGCAATGACATGACGGGTGGTTCCCCCTCGGAACGGAAAGGTTCTGTGGTCGGTGAGCCGGTCTCCGGTGGCGGGCGGCGGGCGGCCATGGCTCAGCGGCGGGTGCGGGCCTTGACGGTGCGGGCGGGGCGGGCGGGGCCGGGAGCGGGCGTGCTGGTCTCCGGCTCCGTGGCGGCGGCCTCTGCCAGCCGGACCAGCCGGGCCTCGCAGTGGTCCAGCCAGCGGGCCTCCGCCTCGGCCTGGAAGATCAGCTGTTCCAGTACGAGCAGCCAGGCGACCTCGTCGCGGTTGGCGGGCACATCGGTGAGGGCCTGCGCCTTGAGACGCGTGTAGTCCTGCATCGCCTTCACGGTGTGGTGGCGCTGGGACTGGATGACGGCCCTGATGTCCACGCCGGGTGCGCCGACGGCCATGGCGAGCTTGATGGCCAGCTCGTCGCGGGGCGGACTGCTCCGGTCCACGGGGGTCTCGAACCAGCTGCGCAGCTCGGTGCGCCCCTCGTCGCTGATCGAGTACAGGGAGTGCCCCTGGTCGTCCTCGCCGTCCTGGACGACCAGGCCGTCACGCTCCAGTCTGCTCAGTGTCGTGTACACCTGCCCGACGTTGAGCGGCCAGGTGGAGCCGGTGCGGGACTCGAATTCGGTGCGGAGCTGGGAGCCGTAACGCGGCCCCCGTTCCAGGAGGGCGAGTAGCCCGTGGCGGATCGACATACTGAGTATGTATACCGAGTATGTTGCTGAACGCAAGTCTGTGACCTGGTGCGAAGGGGGCGGATCGCCTCGGGTGTGGCGGTCAGTCGGCGCGGCGCATGCGCAGTGCGAGGAAGCCGAGACCCAGCCCGACCAGGCAGATTCCCACGCCGAGCGACATCTCCTTGACCTGTTGTACGGCCTGTCCGTCGAGGGCCTGCCGGGTGGTCCGGCCGACCCCGGGCGACGCGCTCGCGTCCGGGGTGGCGGCCGGTACGGCGGCGGGGTCCGTCGCGTCGGACCGGTTCTCCTCGGCCTCGATGGCGTCGTCCGCCCGTGCGATCTCCCGGGGCGTCAGCTGCCGCCCGGGGCGCTGCCGCCCCTCCCCGGCGGGCAGCCCGGCGAGCGGTGACTGTTCGTCGTCCGGCCGCGCCGATCCCGCGCTCGGTGAGGGTGATCCGGTGGCGTCGGACGGCTGGGGTGTGGAGGGGGGTGGCGGTGCGGGTGCGGCGGAGGATGCGCCGGGGCCCTGCGGGGCGGGCGTGGGCTCCGAGGGCGGCACGGTGGGCGTCGCGGACGGTGTCACGCCTGGCGACGAGCCCTGCGGCGGCCCGGAGGCGGACCCGGACGACGGCGCCGGCGACGGGCCGGCTGGTCCCGGCGACGTTCCGGCCGGTCCCGGCGCGCCGGAAGAAGAGCGCGCGGCCACGGAAGGTCCCGCCGCCCGTGCCTCCCCGCCCGTCATGGCACCCAGGGCCGCGGCCGCCGTCAGTGCGAGGCAGGCCGCGCGCCGTGAGGGCCGCGAGGGGGAGCGTCCTGAAGCCATGTGGCCAGCGTCACATGTGACGATATGTCCGGCATCTCAGGTGACGCGGACGGATGGCCCGACCCGGAATCGCCGTACCGAACCGGTCACACGAGGCCCGACCCGGAACCGGCCCACCGAAGCGGTCAACGAAGGACGCGACCAGGACAGGGACGTACTACGCCGGATCCCCGGTAGCGATACGGAGCTCGAAGTGGGCGCCGGTCTTGGGCACCGCGGTTCCGGCGGTGGGGAACTGGTCGACGACCTGGTCCTCCGCGTAGGCGTTACCCGGCACCTCGATCTTCTTGATCGTCCAGCCGGCCGCGTCCGCGCACTGCCGCGCGGAGATGATGTCCTTGTACAGGAAGCTCGGGGCGTCGACCTTGTTCGGGTCGTCGTTGTCCTCCATCGCGTCCGTGCACTTGTCGGTGTCCATCGTCCGGTTCCGCTCCGGACCCTTGTGATCGGCGGCCGGCTCCGACTGGTTCGTCGTGGGCTTGTCCTCGTCGCCGCCCTTCATCGAGAGCACCGTGATCAGTCCGCCGATCGCGATCAGCGCCACCACGATCGAGCCCACGATCACCGGAACGTTCCGCTTGGAACCACCGTTGGAACCGCCACCCGCGGGGGTGGTCGCCGTCTGCGGCGACACCGAGTACGGCGGAGGGGTCTGCTGCTGCATCGGCTGCATCGGCGCCTGGCTCTGGTACGCCGGGGCCGACTGGGGGTAGCCGTACGACGGCGCGGGCGTCGGCGTGCCGTAGGGGCCGGGCTGCTGCTGCGACTGGTACGGGCCGGGCTGGTACGGCGTCTGGACGTGCTGCGGGGCCGGGGCGGACTGGTCGACCGGCGGGAAGACGGCGGAACCGACGCCGGAGCCGCTGTTCGCCGGTGCGCCGGCGTCCCCGACGATCACCGGGGCGCCCGTCCGGCCGCCGGCGCTCAGCACCCGGTGGATCTCGTCCTGCATCGCGGCGGCGCTCGGGAAGCGCTCGTTCGGGTTCTTCTTCAGCGCGCGGGCGACGAGCGCGTCCATCGCCGGGGTGATCGACCGGTTGATGGTGGACGGCGCGACCGGCTCCTCCTGCACATGCGCGTACGCGATGGCCAGCGGGGAGTCGGCGTCGAACGGGATGCGGCCGGTCAGCAGCTGGAACAGCATGATGCCGACCGAGTACAGGTCGGAGCGCGCGTCCACCCCGCGGCCCAGGGCCTGTTCGGGGGAGAGGTACTGAGGGGTGCCGACGACCATGCCGGTCTGCGTCATCGACGTGACGCCCGACTGCATGGCGCGGGCGATGCCGAAGTCCATGACCTTCACGATGCCGCGCTTGGTCACCATGACATTGCCCGGCTTGATGTCGCGGTGGACCAGGCCCATTTCGTGGCTGGTGTCCAGGGCGGCCAGCACATCGGCCGTCACCTTGAGCGCCTTGTCGGCCGGCATCGCACCGTGACTGCGGATGTCCGCCTGGAGGACGGAGCCGAGCGGCTGCCCCTCGACGTACTCCATGACGATGTACGGCATCAGCGCGCCACCGAGCTCGTCCTCGCCGGTGTCGAAGACGGAGACGATGTTGGTGTGCTGGAGCTTCGCGACCGCCTGCGCCTCGCGCCGGAACCGCTCGCGGAAGGACTGCTCGCGGCCGAGTTCCGTATGAAGCGTCTTGATCGCGACCTGCCGGTCCAGCGCGGAGTCGTACGCCAGATATACGGACGCCATCCCGCCTTCGCCGAGCAGGTCACGCAGCTGGTAGCGGCCGCCGGCGACCGAACCGCCCGCGTAGCGGCCCTGGGCCCCTTGTGCGCCGTCCTGGCTCATGACTTGACTTCCCCCTCGGGCGCGTGACTCACGCGAAGATCCGTATTACGGGCCAAGTCTGCCCGAGGGGTACGACACGTCAAGCCAGGTGCCCGTTCCGTGACCCTACGCACAAGAAGCGTCTCGGAAGCGTTACAGGAACCGGATGTAACCGGAGGCAATTTGCGCGGGCGGCTTCCCAGCCGGTTGGATGGCCGGTCCCTCTCGAAATCGGTGTGTCCGACGAAGGCTGTAGCGTGACGTGGCAATGCGAGCGTGCGATGCGGACGTGGCAATGCAGCAGGGCAGTAGGGGCTTTTCGGACGAAAGGCCCCGGACACCGTGAGAACCGCGGACGCGCGGACAGATACGACGGCGAGGACTGATGGCACCCGAACCCGAAGCAAACGGCGGCGGAGTTCCGGATGGCACCGATTCCTGGGGCATCGGCGGTGTTGTCGGCGACGGACGTTACCGGCTGACCCACCGGCTCGGCCGAGGCGGTATGGCCGAGGTCTTCGCGGCCGAGGACGTCCGGCTCGGGCGCACGGTCGCGGTGAAGCTGCTGCGCTCCGATCTCGCGGAGGACCCGGTCTCCAAGGCCCGGTTCACGCGCGAGGCCCAGTCGGTCGCAGGGCTCAACCACCATGCGGTCGTGGCGGTGTACGACTCCGGCGAGGACACCGTGGGCGGGCAGACCGTCCCGTACATCGTGATGGAGATCGTCGAGGGTCACACCATCCGTGACCTGCTGCTCAACGCCGAGCCGCCGCCGCCGGAGCAGGCGCTGATCATTGTCTCCGGGGTGCTGGAGGCGCTCGCCTACTCGCACCAGCACGGCATCGTGCACCGGGACATCAAGCCCGCCAACGTGATCATCACGCACTCCGGTGCGGTCAAGGTGATGGACTTCGGCATCGCCCGCGCACTGCACGGCGCGCAGTCGACGATGACCCAGACCGGCATGGTCATGGGGACGCCGCAGTACCTCTCCCCCGAGCAGGCGCTCGGCAAGGCCGTCGACCACCGTTCCGACCTGTACGCCACCGGTTGTCTGCTGTACGAACTCCTCGCGCTGCGGCCCCCGTTCACGGGTGAGACGCCGCTCTCCGTCGTGTACCAGCACGTTCAGGACATTCCGGTCCCGCCCTCCGAGGTCTCCGGCGGGGTGCCCCCGGAGCTGGACGGGCTTGTCATGCGCTCGCTCGCGAAGGACCCGGACGACCGGTTCCAGAGCGCGGAGGAGATGCGCGGGCTCGTCCAGTACAGCCTGCAGATGCTCCAGGTCCAGGGCGGCCACACCGGCACCTGGAACACCGGACCGGTCGTGCTGAACGAGGGCGGCGCCACCCCGCCCCAGGGCATGACCGGCGCCACCCGCGCGATGGGACACCCGCAGCACGGGGACACCTCGCAGGGCCCGATCCTGCCGCCGATGAACCCGGACGACGGCGGGTACGGCGGCTACGACGGCAACGGCAGCCACCAGGCCGGCGGCGGCCGGGGCCGGGGCAAGCTGTGGCTGTTCGTCGTGCTGGCACTGATCGCGATCGGCGCGGGCGTCGCCATCGCGCTGAACGCGACGAAGAGCGACGGCGAGAAGCCCAAGAAGGACCCGACGCCGACATCCAGCTCCCCGTCGTCCCCGACGAAGAGTTCGTCCTCGCCTACCGACGAGCAGACCCAGGACACCGAGCAGCCCGGGAGCTCCTCCGGCGATCAGCAGGAGACGCCGCGCAGGCCCTCCTACACCCCGTCCACCACCCCAAGCAAAACGGACGAGCCCCCCAAGCCGCCGACCCCGTCCGAAACGGACTCGGGCACCACGACGGACGGCGGCGCGAGCACCGACACGGGCGGCACGACGACGGACGGCGGCAGCAACAACACGGGCGGCGACACCGGCAGCACGACCACCGACGGCGGCACCAACGGCGAGCAGGACGGCGGCACGACGCCGGCCGGTGGCGCGGCCGGCGAGCCGGGCGGCACGGCGGAGGGCGCCAGCACCGGCACCGCGGAGGGGCCGGTGGGCACCACCCCGTGAACGGCGCCCGCACGCCGTAGCACCCTCACCCCGTGAAGGCCTCGCACACCGCGTCGTACTCACGGGTCCACCACACCGCCAGGGCCGACACCGCGGGAAACTGCGGGTCGGCCCTCCGGTCGTTCAGGCAGTACCGCCAGCGCAGTATCCAGAAGTCGTTGAGCCGCTCCCACCACACCCGGTGCACCGCCGCGGCCAGTTCCGCGGCCCCGGCCCCGGCCGCCCGCCGGTAGGCGCGCGCGTAGGCCCGTACCTTCGCCAGCTCCAGCTCACCGGCCGGCTGGACGAAGAAGATCGCGGCGGCCCGTACCGCCTCCTCCGCCCGCGGCTGCACGCCGAGGCGGTCCCAGTCGAGGATCGCCACCGGATCCGCGCCCCGGTAGAGCACGTTCAGCGGGTGGAAGTCGCCGTGCACCCAGCCGGTCGCCGGGACCCCGGGCGTGGGTGGCCGGCGGTCCGCGTGCTGGTCCAGCAGGGTGCGCCGCTCCAGGAGCCGGTGCTCGGCCAGTTCGTCGAAGGAGTCCCGGGGCCGCCGGCCACGGGCGGCGGCCAGCAGCTCGTCGATCACCGCGAAGGTGTCGGCGGGATCAGGGCTGGCATGACCGGCCGGCCTGCCCGCACCCCCCGCAGCCCCCGCGCCCGCCTCCATCACCTGCTCAAGACCTGTGTGTACGGCTCCGAGGAGCGCCCCGAGCCGTACCGACTGGGCCACGGTGAGCTGGGCGCCGGCCCGGTGCAGCCCGTCGACCCAGGGGTGCAGGGCGTAGCAGCGGCCGCCGATCTCGGTGACGGTGCCGCCCTCGGCGTCCTTGATGGGCGGTGCGACGGGCACTCCGAGTGACTGGAGCCGCTGGGTGGCCCGGTGCTGGCGGACGATCGTGGCGCGGTCGCCGGTGGAATCGTCCAGGTGGTGCTTGAGGAAGTAGGAACCCCGGGTCGTGGAGACCCGGTATCCATGGTTGAGCAGTCCCTGGTCCAGCGGTTCGCAGGTGAGGGGCTCACCTGCGTGCGGGTAACGGCGGAGCACTTCGCGGACCGGGGGAACAGGCGTAAGGGTTACAGATGAGCGCGGCACCCGCCAGATGTTAGATCACGCTGTGTTGCAGGCTGTGACGAGTTGCGTGGAAGTCCAGAGTGTGCACCTTGACGAAATGCGGGTCGAGCCGGAGGAACGCCGGGGTGAAGGGCTCCCCGTTCACCTCGACGGGGGCGGGACCGAAGAGCTCGCGCTGGGCGCAGGTCGGCTCTACGGTCCGCGCGGGCCCGGTGAACTCCACGGACCACAGATCCCGGCTGCCGGCCGCGGCGGCCGCATTGAAGTTGTCCGCGCCGTACGCGACGACGGTGCCGTTGCAGGCGTCGTGGTAGCCGAGTCCGCCGTGCATCCGCAGGACCACCCGGCCGTCGATCACGACGTGGCGCGCCACCGTCAGGAAGGGAAGAGCACGCATGCTCGTCGCCAGTCGGCCGTAGGGGACCCGGCCGAGCAGGTCGATTGCGTGGAGTTCTTCCTCGGTGGACATGACCTCCACTGTGCGTGACCGCAACGTGAGTAGATAAGAGGCCGCAGCCCCCGGTGCCGGGGGACCAAAGTCCCGAATTCGGCTCCCCCGCCGACGTACGGCTCAGCGCTTCTCCGCCTGGAGCCGCGCCACATAGGCGGCGGCCTGCGAGCGGCGCTCCATACCGAGTTTGGAGAGCAGGCTGGAGACGTAATTCTTGATCGTCTTCTCCGCGAGATGCAGCCGCTCCCCGATCACCCGGTTGGTCAGCCCTTCACCGATCAGATCCAGGATCTTGCGTTCCTGGTCGGTCAGGCCCGCGAGTTTGTCGTCGCCGCGCCCATTCTTGCCGTCGCGCAGCCGCTCCAGGACCCGCGCGGTGGCCACCGGGTCGAGCAGCGACTTCCCGGCCGCCACGTCCCGTACGGCGGTCAGCAGCTCGTTGCCCCGGATCGCCTTGAGCACGTATCCGGAGGCGCCGGCCATGATCGCGTCGAAAAGTGCCTCGTCATCGGCGTACGAGGTCAGCATCAGGCAGTTGATGGACTCGTCCCGGGACCGGATCTCCCGGCAGACCTCCACCCCGCTGCCGTCCGGCAGCCGTACGTCGAGGACGGCGACATCGGGCCGGGTCGCGGGGATGCGGACCAGCGCGTCCTCCGCCGTACCGGCCTCTCCGACCACCTCGATATCGTCCTCCACCGAGAGCAGCTCATGAACTCCGCGGCGGACGACTTCATGGTCATCCAGCAGAAAAACCGTGATTTTTCCTTCTTTGCGCACAAACGCAGTCTCACACACTCCCCCCTTCCCTGCCGCTGTCCGGCGGGATAACGTGCCGTTGTTCCGGCAGCCTGCAAGGCTGTTACCAGTGCTGTGACCAGCGAGAGTTCCCGAATTCCTCGATTTACTTGGATATCCAAGCAAAATCGCAGGTCAGATAGGGTTTCGCAGTTACGCGAGGCACTGGGTAACGTGCCTGATAACAGGGCGCTCGCCGGGGCACCTGTCACGCCTGTTCCCGGACCGAGCGGCACCCCACCCCGTGCACGGGTACGGACACAGGCGAGCCGCACTGGTCTCCCGGCAGACCCCGGGGGCCGGACCGACGGAGGAGCACGCACGTGACCGTGGAGAGCACTGCTGCCGCGCGTAAACCGCGACGCAGCAGCAAGCGGACCAGCGCCGCGAAGACGCCCGCGAAGACACCGGGGACTTCCGGACCCGAGCTCGTACAGCTGCTGACGCCCGAGGGCGAGCGCGTCGAGCACCCGGACTACTCGATCGACCTGAGCGCGGACGAGCTGCGCGGCCTGTACCGGGACATGGTCCTCACCCGCCGCTTCGACGCGGAGGCCACCGCCCTCCAGCGCCAGGGCGAGCTGGGCCTGTGGGCCTCGCTGCTGGGCCAGGAGGCCGCCCAGATCGGCTCCGGCCGGGCCCTGCGCGACGACGACTACGTCTTCCCGACCTACCGCGAGCACGGTGTGGCCTGGTGCCGGGGCGTCGACCCGACCAATCTGCTCGGCATGTTCCGGGGTGTGAACCACGGCGGCTGGGACCCGAACACCAACAACTTCCACCTCTACACGATCGTCATCGGCTCGCAGACGCTGCACGCCACCGGCTACGCCATGGGCGTCGCCAAGGACGGCGCGGACTCGGCCGTGATCGCGTACTTCGGTGACGGCGCCTCCAGCCAGGGCGATGTGGCGGAGGCGTTCACCTTCTCGGCGGTCTACAACGCGCCGGTCGTGTTCTTCTGCCAGAACAACCAGTGGGCGATCTCGGAGCCGACCGAGAAGCAGACCCGGGTGCCGCTCTACCAGCGCGCCCAGGGCTTCGGCTTCCCCGGCGTCCGGGTCGACGGCAACGACGTACTGGCCTGCCTGGCGGTCACCCGCTCCGCCCTGGAGCGGGCCCGCCGCGGCGAGGGCCCCACCCTGGTGGAGGCCTTCACCTACCGGATGGGCGCGCACACCACCTCCGACGACCCGACGAAGTACCGGGCCGACGAGGAGCGCGCCTCCTGGGAGGCCAAGGACCCGATCCTGCGCCTGCGCACCTACCTGGGACACGAGGGCATCGCCGACGAGGCGTTCTTCACCGCCCTCGAAGAGGAGAGCGAGACCCTCGGCAAGCGGGTCCGCGAGGCGGTACGGTCCATGCCGCAACCGGACCGGATGGCGATCTTCGAGCACGCCTACGCCGACGGGAGCGCCCTCGTCGACGAGGAGCGCGCCCAGTTCGCCGCCTACCAGGCATCGTTCGCCGAGGAGGGCAAGTAGCCATGGCCATGGAAAAGATGTCCATCGCGAAGGCGCTCAACGAGTCGCTGCGCAAGGCCCTCGACACCGACCCCAAGGTCCTCATCATGGGTGAGGACGTCGGAAAGCTCGGCGGCGTCTTCCGGATCACCGACGGCCTCCAGAAGGACTTCGGCGAGGACCGCGTCATCGACACCCCGCTCGCGGAGTCCGGCATCGTCGGCACCGCGATCGGCCTGGCGCTGCGCGGCTACCGGCCGGTCGTGGAGATCCAGTTCGACGGCTTCGTCTTCCCCGCGTACGACCAGATCGTCACGCAGCTCGCGAAGATGCACGCCCGCTCGCTCGGCAAGATCAAGCTCCCGGTCGTCGTCCGGATTCCCTACGGCGGCGGCATCGGCGCGGTGGAGCACCACAGCGAATCGCCCGAGGCGCTGTTCGCGCACGTCGCGGGCTTGAAGGTGGTCTCCCCGTCCAACGCGTCCGACGCGTACTGGATGATGCAGCAGGCCGTCCAGAGCGACGATCCGATCATCTTCTTCGAGCCGAAGCGGCGCTACTGGGACAAGGGCGAGCTGGACACCGAGTCCATCCCCGGCCAGCTGCACCGCGCCGCCGTCGCCCGCACCGGCACGGACCTCACGCTCGTCGCGTACGGCCCGATGGTGAAGGTCTGCCTGGAGGCCGCCGCGGCCGCGCAGGAGGAGGGCAAGTCGGTCGAGGTCGTGGACCTGCGCTCGATGTCCCCGATCGACTTCGACGCCATCCAGACCTCGGTGGAGAAGACCCGCCGCCTGGTCGTGGTGCACGAGGCGCCGGTGTTCTACGGTTCCGGCGCGGAGATCGCCGCCCGCATCACGGAGCGGTGCTTCTACCACCTGGAGGCACCCGTGCTGCGGGTCGGCGGCTACCACGTGCCGTACCCGCCGGCCCGGCTTGAGGACGAGTACCTGCCGGGTCTTGACCGTGTGCTCGACGCCGTCGACCGCTCGCTGGCGTACTGAGGACTGGGGCGTGACAACGATGACCGAAACTACGAACGCCGCTCGCTTCCGTGAGTTCAAGATGCCCGACGTGGGCGAGGGACTGACCGAGGCCGAGATCCTCAAGTGGTTCGTCCAGCCCGGCGACACCGTCACCGACGGCCATGTCGTCTGCGAGGTCGAGACGGCGAAGGCGGCCGTCGAGCTGCCGATCCCGTTCGACGGAGTGGTGCACGAGCTGCGCTTCGGCGAGGGCACGACCGTGGACGTCGGCCAGGTGATCATCGTCGTGGACGTGGCACCGGGCAGCGGCGACGCGGCCCCGGAACCCGCTCCGGCTTCTGCTCCGGTTCAGGATGAACCGGAGCCCGAGGCGCCGAAGGGCCGCACCCCGGTCCTGGTCGGCTACGGCGTGGCCGAGTCCTCCACGAAGCGGCGCGCCCGCAAGGGCACGGAGACCGGACCGCCGGCCGCTGCGGCGACCGCGATCCAGGGCGAGATGAACGGGCACGGCACCGCCGCCGTGTCCGCTGTGCCCGAGACCCGGCCGCTCGCGAAGCCTCCGGTGCGCAAGCTGGCGAAGGACCTGGGCATCGACCTGGCGACGGTCAGCCCGACCGGCGAGGGCGGCGTCATCACCCGCGAGGACGTGCACGCGGCGGCGACCCCCGCCCCGGCCCCCGAGCCGGTGCGGGCGCAGCCGCAGATCCCGGCCCCGGCGGCGGCGGAGGACTCCCCGCCCCCCGCCGTGGTCGCCTCCATGGGTGCGCGCGAGACCCGTATCCCCGTCAAGGGCGTACGGAAGGCCATCGCGCAGGCGATGGTCGGCAGCGCGTTCTCGGCGCCGCACGTGACCGAGTTCGTGACGGTCGACGTGACGCGCACGATGAAGCTCGTCGCGGAGCTGAAGGAGGACAAGGAGATGGCCGGGGTGCGGGTCAATCCGCTCCTGATCATCGCCAAGGCCCTGCTGGTCGCGATCAAGCGCCACCCCGAGGTCAACGCGGCCTGGGACGAGGCGAACCAGGAGATCGTGCGGAAGCACTACGTGAACCTGGGCATCGCTGCGGCCACCCCGCGCGGACTGATCGTGCCGAACATCAAGGACGCGCACGAGCAGACGCTCCCGCAGCTGGCCGCGTCCCTGGGCGAGCTGGTCTCCACGGCCCGCGACGGCAAGACGTCCCCGGCGGCGATGGCGGGCGGCACGGTGACCATCACCAACGTCGGCGTCTTCGGCGTCGACACGGGCACGCCGATCCTCAACCCCGGCGAGTCCGCGATCCTCGCGGTCGGCGCGATCAAGCTCCAGCCGTGGGTCCACAAGGGCAAGGTGAAGCCCCGTCAGGTCACCACGCTGGCCCTCTCCTTCGACCACCGCCTGGTCGACGGCGAGCTCGGCTCGAAGGTGCTGGCGGACGTCGCCGCGATCCTGGAACAGCCGAAACGGCTGATCACCTGGGCGTAGCCGCCCCTGTGGTACGTGTGTGAGGTGGGCCCGCGCGAGGTGTTGCGCGGGCCCATTTCCGTTTCCCGCGTTGTAACAGCCATGTATTAGCCCGTGAACGGGCGGAACGGCTGAGTCCCTCCGGACGGTCCTCTTGATCAGAAGCGCTCGCTGGTACCGACCCGTACCGAGTGGGCCGGTACTGACCAACCGATTCTGAGGACGGAACCATGCGCGCTCGTAAGCTCACCTTCGCAGCCCTGGCGCTCGCCGCGGGTCTCTCGCTCACGGCCTGCCAGAACGACGACGACGCCGCGGGCCAGGCCGACCCGTCGTCCGGCTCGTCCGCCTCCGCCGCCTCCTCCTCGGGTGGTGGCTCGGATTCCGGTGGCACGGACGAGTCCGGTGGCAAGGATTCACCCGCCCCGGACTCCGCCGCCTCGGACTCCGCAGCCCCGGACTCCGCCGGCGGGAGCGGAAGCGGCTCCAAGGGTGGTAAGTGCACCACCGACGGGCTGAAGATCACGGCGCTGGACACCTTCATCGACGGCGACCGCGACGGCAGCATCGCGGTGGCGCTGACGAACACCAGCGGCGCGGACTGCGTGATCTCCGGGTTCGTTGGCGTCGACCTGAAGACCAACGCGGGGACGATCTCCGCCACGCGCAAGGGTGACCCCGGCGACCCGTACACCCTCAAGAACGGCAAGGAGATCGACTCCAACGTCAACTACCCGCTCAACAAGACGGGTGGCTCCGGCGTCCGCATCACGGGTCTTGTGGTGACCCCGCCGAACGAGACGAAGTCGGTCACCCTCGACTGGCCGGGCAGGAGCTCGCTGCCCGCAGGAGACGGCAGCGACGGTGGCAAGGTGCTGGTCGGCCCGATCGGCAGCGCCGGCCAGGGCGGCTGATCAGGTACGTGTGTGAGGTGGGCCCGTGCGAGGTGTGCGCGGGCCCACTGCCATGTCCGCCCGCCGGGACGGCCGGTAAATCCCCTGTCCGACCACCGGATCACAGTGATACACACTCGGAGTGGAAAAGACCCTGGACTTCTCCGACCTGCTGCGACTGATCGACGAACGGTCAACTGCCTTCGGCGCGGCGGTCGCTGCGGCGACCGACCTCGACGTGCAGGTGCCGACCTGCCCCGAGTGGACGCTGTTCGACCTGGTCCAGCACCTGGGCGAGGGGCGCCGCTCCTGGGCCGCGACCGTCGCCGCCGGGCCCGACGCCGTCGCCAAGGCCGGGTGCGAGGACGCCCCGCCCGCGCCCCGGGAGCGCCGGGCGATGCTGGACTGGCTGGCCGCGTCCACGCGGGAGCTGCTGGTCGCGCTGCGCGAGGCCGGGCCTGACCGCGCCTGCTGGACCTGGTGGGGCGCGTCGCAGTCGCCCTCGACCTGTGGCGCGGTCGCTCGCCACCAACTCCAGCAGATGGCGGTGCACACGTACGACGCACAGCTCACCGTCGGCACCCCGCAGCCGCTGCCGGACGAGGTGGCACTCGACGGAGTCGAGGAGTTCCTGTTCACCTGCAACGCGACCACGAGCCCCTGGCCGCACAAGCCCACCACCATCGACTACCACGCCACGGAGGGCCGCTCCTGGCGCCTCACGGTCGACGGCGACGGCGCCCGCTCCACCCGCATCCCCGGAGAGACCCTCGAACCGGCGGGCCTCTCCGTGTCGGGCAAGGCCGGTGAACTGGTCCTCGCCCTCTACGGCCGCATCGGGCTGGAGTCCTTGGAGGTCAGCGGCGACCTGGACATCTTCGACCAGCTCATCGCCTGGGAACCGGAGGAGTAGGGCGTAGGGCGTCAGGCGTTACGGGACGTTCCACGCGGAGATGACCGGCTGCCCGCCCTCGGTGGCGAGGAAGCCGAGCGTGCCCGGATGCGGGTGACCGAGGAGCCGGGCGGCCGAAGCGTCGAGGCCCGCGTCGGTCAGCGGAACGTCGGTCCGGCCGGCGTGCTGCCCGGACAGGCTCCACTCGGTCTGACCGTGCCTGATCAGGATCAGTTCGCCCATGGCCGTGCACTGTACCGGCCAACGCCGCGCCTCAGTCGCGTACTTCCACGTGCGGCTGCCTGCGCAGGTTGACTTCGGCGAAGACCGTCTTGCCGACGGTGCGCGGCTCGACGCCCCAGCGGTCGGCGAGCCGGTCGACGATGAGCAGGCCGCGCCCGTAGCAGTCGTCGTCCCCCGCCTCGCGCACGGCGGGCAGCCGCTCCCCGCGCGGGTCGCTGACCTCGATACGGAGGGTGGTGGCCGAGAGGATGAGGTGCACGCGGAAGAGCCGACCGCGCACGGAGCCGTGCAGTAGGGCGTTGGTCGCCAACTCGCTGACCAGCAGCGCGACTTCCGCGACGTGGTTGGGATACCCCCACTTGGTCACCAGCCGCACGGCCCGGAGCCGGCAGAGGTGGACGCTGCGCGCCGTGGGCGTGTAGTCGAGCTGGTCCTCCTGGAGGACGGGCTCGGGGGTGGGTGCGGGGGCCTTCTCCTGGGCTGCGGTCATGGACGCGTGCCTCTCGGGGTGGGGGGCGGTGGCGATGCCGGACCTGAGTAGGGCAGGGCGGTGCACTTCCGCCGGGCGGTGCCGCTGTGTGAGCGGCGTGGTGCCGAACGTAGCGAGCCATGAACGGTGGGCGCAAGTGAAACGGAGACACTTGTCCCCAATGAGTGACAGTGGTCGACGCGTCTGTCTCCCAGGCGAGAGACTGTGGCGGTGAATCGAGCAACTCAGCAGGGCAACCGGACGTCAACTGTCCTCGGCCGCAGGCTTGGCAGCGAGCTGCTACGCCTGCGCGACGCCTCTGGAAAGACGCAGCAGCAGGCCGCTCAGGTCATCAGCGCGACCAACTCGAAGATCGTGAAGATGGAGCGGGGATGGGTTCCGATGAGGGACCCGGACGTCCGCACCCTCTGCGAGTTCTATGGCCTCGCGGATGTGAAGCTCATCAACCGTCTTCTGGAGGTGGCTCGCCTCGACAGGGAGCGCCGCAAGGCGAAGGGCTGGTGGAACCAGTACCCGGAGCTGCGCTCGCTGGTTGAGTACGTTGCGCTGGAAGACATCGCGACGGAGATCAGAACCTGGCAAGGGGCCTTCGTACCCGGCCTGCTTCAGACGCCGGACTACGCGAGGGCGCTGGCAGTCGGCAACGCGGACTGGGAGGAACCCGAGGAGATCGAGCGCTTCGTCGAAGCGAAGGTCGCCCGCCAGGTGCGCCTGGCAGACAGCAACCCGCTCGCTCTGTGGGCGATCGTCGCGGAAGGTGCCCTCCGGCAACTGGTGGGCGGTCGCGAGGTAATGCGTACGCAACTGGACCGCCTGGCGGAGGCGGCTGCCGAGCCAAATGTCACGGTGCAGGTTGTCCCCTTCCTCGCAGGCTCGCACCCGGGCATGACCAGCGCTTTTAGCGTGGTGTCATTCGCTGAACCCGGGGCGATGGACGTGGTCTACATGGACACCACGTCGTCTACGCTGTGGCTGGAGAGCGAGACGGATGCCGCGCGTCACAACGTCACGTTCGGTCGTATCGCCAGAAACGGGCTCGCTCCCCGCGATTCCGTCGCTCTGATTGGGCGTATTCGCAAGGAGTTGTAGTCGTCGTGCCACACTTCGAGTTCGTCAAGTCCAGCTACAGCAGCGGGAACGGCGAGTGCGTCGAAGTGGCCCGCAACATCCCCCGTACCGTCGCCGTCCGGGACTCCAAGCAACTGGTCGGCCCCGTCCTCCTCCTCGCCCCCGCCGCGTGGGACGCCTTCCGGGAAAACCTGGGGCGACAGGCGTAGGGCGGCCCCCTCACCGGCCCGCTACCGGCGGCGCCGGTGGTGGGCGATGGTGACGGCGGCGAGGAGCGGCCCCCAGGCGATCAGCGGCAGGTAGAGGATTCCGGCGACGGTGCTGCCGAGGGGAGTCATGTCCGGGTGCGGGAAGGCGAACCAGAACGCGAACTGGGCCAGAAGCAGCGTCAGCAGCCCGGCGCCGACGCCTGCCGCCGCGGTCACCGCACGCGGGTTCGGCCGACGCCCGCCGACCAGGGGAATCCAGCGTGGCAGTACCTCACCCCATGGCCGGACCAGACCGAGCGTGAGCAGGGCGAGCAGCTCTCCGCCCAGGGTGAGCCCGACCACGTACACCGCGCCCCAGCCGGAGAAGCCCATCGCCTCGTACCCGGCCTCGGTGTAGCCGGCGGTGAATCCGGCTGCCAGCAGCAGGCGCCAGATTCCGGACGGCAGCGTGACGAGCGCGGCGACGTGGGCGGCACGGATGGCCCAGCGGGGCGGGTGCGTACTGCGCGCGTCGAGCTGTGTGGTCGTCATGTGCCCTATTCTCTCGGCGCGTTGCCACTGAGGCGTCGCCCCTGAGGACGGGCTACGGAAGCGGCTTCGGAGGGAGACCCGTACGTTCGTCTACCTCGCGAGGAGGAGGGCTGCCCGCCCCCGAGGGTTACTCGGCCCCGCCGCGTGGGACGCCTTCCGGGAGACGCTCGGGCGGCAGCCGTGGGCCGGCCGCGCGGCAGGGGCGGAGGCATCCTTGACGTGGGTCACGCGTGAGGACGACGCTCGTACACTCACGAGCAGCCGACCTGGTACAGGAGAGCCCAATGGCCTTACAGTTTCTGGGAATTTGGCCGAACACCCCCGACGACGGGTCACCCACGATCTGGTTGGACGACGCGACCGGTGACCTGATCATCCAGTCTTGGACTGCCGACGAAGAGACCGTTCGGCAGGCGCAGGAGGTCGGTTCCGTGCCCGGCCACTCGACCGACGTTCCAGATCACGAGAGCATGATCCGTCTGCCCGCCAACATGCTCCAGTTCATTCCGCGTCCGGACAGTGAGGCCAACGGTGGCAACAGCGGTACGTGAAGCACTCGCCAAGGCGCAGCACTCGGCCATGCACCTTGAGATGCGGGACAGCTACATGCGGGACGATCCCGAATTCGTCCGCTGGCAGGAAGGCCACCGACACGACCCGGCGGACCGCGAGTCCTGGTGGCGATCGTGGCTGGACGTGGTGGAGGAGACGACCGGCAGGGGCGTCTCCATGCGACGGCTACGCGTCGTCTCCGAGCCGCTGAGTGACTACGTGCGCTACGAGTACGACGGCACCTTTACGAACGTCGCAGCGGGTGAGGACGTGCGTTGGTTGCCCCGTGCCCGGTCGCACGGGCTGTTGCTCCCCGTGCTGGAGGGTTGGGTGATCGACGCGGAGACCGTGATCCTCCATCACTTCAGCGGTGACGGGCAGTGGGCCGGTGAGCGGATGGAAGCCCGTCACGATCCGGCGTTGGCGGAGCAGTACGCGACGGCGTACGAGGGAGCGTGGGAGAGGGCCGTTCCCCACGCGGAATACCGGCCTGCCTGACGGTCCCGCGCCATGGCTCTTTCTGCGTCATCCAGTGCCCAGCAGGCCCGGCAGGCTCTCGCGGACCGGCTCGCGGAAGTCTGCCGGGATGCCGGACTGTCCGGACTCGACCTTGCCGAGCGCTGCGGGTGGAGCCGTTCCAAGTCGTCCCGCATCATGAACGCCCGTACTCCTCCGTCTGCCGAAGACATCCGGGCATGGTGCCGGGCCTGTGGTGTGGAGGAGCAGGCCGAAGACCTCACGGCCATGCTGCGGACGGCGGAAGGCATGTGGGTGGGCTGGCGCCGCATGGAACGGGGTGGGCTCAGGCAGGCGCAGGAGGCGCGGTTGCCGCTGTACGAGCGCACTCGCCGCTTCCGGGCTTACTCGTCATGGCTCGTACCGGGCATGATCCAGACGCGGGCGTACACCACTGCCGCACTCCAGGCGATCCAGAAGCGGCGCGGCCTCGTGGACGACGTGGCGGACGCGGTGGCTGCGCGCATGGAACGTCAGCGCGTCTTGTACGAGGGTGACCGACGCTTCGCGTTCCTCGTGGAGGAATCGGTGTTGCGAGCCGGGATCGGCGGCGCCGAGGTCATGACCGGTCAGCTGGCTCGCCTGATCGCAGTTGCCTCACTTCCCAATGCGAGCTTGGGAGTTGTCCCCATGAGGCCGGATCGGGAGCGCTGGCCGGCAGAAGGGTTCTGGATTTACGACACAACGCAAGTCAACGTCGAACTGGTCTCCGGTTACCTCACGATCACGCAGCCGAGCGAGGTAGGCATGTACGTCGAGACGTACGCAGAACTGGCAGCACTGGCCGTCTACGGGGCGAACGCTCGTATGTTGATCAACTCGGCCATGGATGAGCTCGGCTAACTGGTGTGCAACCTCGTGCACAAAACTGTGAGTTGGTCGTCTTGCCCGCCTAGCGTGGTCGTCGTCGAGCCACGCGAGGGGGCGGCGATGACCAGGACGCAGACGACGTCTCCCCTGTCCGGGTTCCAACTGCCCTGGACGGGAACGTGGGCGTGACCCGGACCCCGCGCCATAAGTTGAACCGGCATCGCAAGCGTCCAACGTTTGCCCTGCAGAAAAGGTGCGTATGAAGCGAATCATTGCCCGGGTGTGGAAACTAATTCGTGGCCCTCTGCAATGGCGCGTCCTATGGTTCGCGCACGCCAAGTTCATGGTTGGCGTAACGGGTGTGGTGCGGAATGAGGCAGGAGAGATCTTGCTTTTGAAGCATCGCATGTGGCCCGCTGATCGGCCGTGGGGGCTTCCTACTGGCTACGCGATCAAGAGCGAAGAATTCTCGGACACCGTCGTTCGAGAGGTTCGGGAAGAAACCGGACTTGACGTTGTGCCGGGACGACTGGTTCAGGTGACCAGCGGCTACAAGCTCCGCGTGGAAATCGCGTACGAAGCCCTTCATGTGGGTGGAACTCTCAAGCTTGACGGCTTCGAGATTCTGGAGGCGAAATGGTTCAGTCCGGATGCACTCCCGGAGGGAATGCAAGGGAGTCACATTCAGCTCATCAAGTCAGGCACCCCAACCTAGCGGAGCTGGCCCCGAACGAGTCTGTGAGCGGCGCCGGGGCAATGGCCGGACTGGCGGCTATGCGTGCCGACGCGTCGTCGCTCACCGGAAAGCACCCAGCCCACGTCTTCCGGACTCTGTCGGAAATGCTCACCCGGTGGGCGGCTGACGGAATCGACACCACGCCGTTTCATGCCGGCATAGAGAACGTCAAGCGCCGGTACGCCAAGTATGGGCTGGTGAGAACGCTGCCGTTCGATCGGGTGCTGGTCGGCTGTGAATCCTCACGCGCCGGAGCCTTCGGCGGATTCCACCACCCGGACCAGGGATATCGACACCTTCAAATGGTGGCCGTCATCACGATGTACGGGCCGCTGGAACGCCGGAATCCCGAGCGCCCCGCGCTGGCACTTCTCGATCTGCTTCGCGCGTACGCCCACGACTGCCTCCACTACGGATCGCGTCGACGATACGTGGAAGTGGCAGGCATGCCGGTCCGGACTCAGTACGGAATCAATTATCGCCGCACGGGCGGTCAGTCCTACTCGGCAGCCGATCGGCACGGGACACGGCACACCCGGAACATTGGAATTGTCATGGAAGGTGCGTGCGACAAAGAAGCGCGCGCCATCACCCGGCAGGCAGCAGAGCGTTTCGGCGTCACGGAGCCCTCAGACGTTCTCGGCACACTCGCATTCAGGGACGTGACGGGTGCGCTGACCGAAGCGGACACCCGGCGGGTGGTGGAATTGCCGCAAAGCCAGGAACAGACGCTCTACGCGGCGGCACTCAGCGGCTACGAGAGGGGCGTCAATCGTCGGTACGCGCAATTCCTTGAAGAGTTCGCCCCCGGAGAAGGTAGCGCGTGTCACACGCGTCTGCTCGCAGCCATGATCAGCGGCGATGTCAGTGAGCTGGGGGCGTGGTTGGACGAGCGGCACGGCCCTGGAACGTTCACGGGCCTGTTTCGCACTCCTGGGTATTTTGATCCTGGCCTGACCGCGTAGGGCGCCTCTCAGGGCCGCCCGTGAGTACCCGAACAGCTGATCACGCAGGCCGTACTCCTCCTCGCCCCCCGCCGCGTGGGACGCCTTTCAGGGGACCTTGGGGCGGCACGCCGGGTAGCCCGCCCCGGGTTCCGTTGCGCGGCCTGATGTCAGGAGGCGAGCACGGCGGGGTTTCCGTCGCTCCAGATGTTGGTGATCCTGCGGTGTGTGAACCGCCAGCCGTCCGGGGTGCGGCGCAGTCGGTCTTCGTAGCGGCCTCCGCCGAGGAACTTCTCGCCGTCGGGCAGGCCGTGGCGGACGTGCTGGGCTTGGTAGTAGCACGTGTGCTCGGCCTCGTCGCCGTGCACCGCGGCGACATGGTTGCCGTTCAGGTGCTGGGTGGCGTCGGTCCGCTCCAGGCTGGTGCGGATCCTGGCGACGATCGCGTCGGGCCCGTGGAGCCGCTCTCCCGAGCCGCTGTACTCCCAGCGGGCGTCGTCCGTGAACAGTGCGCCCAGCGCCTCCCAGTCCCTGGTGTCCAGGGCTGTCGCGTACGCGATGACGGCGTCCACGATCGCAGCGCGGTCGGTGAGTTCCTGGAGCATTGAGCCGCCTTCCGGGTCGGTGCACGATTTGATACCGAGTACATGATTGGTAACTGTCGGACCGGGCGGAAGAAGGCACTTTCATGTCCCAGAGGCACATCGATGTGACAGCCCTGGCCAGCGAGGCGTGCCCGGTCTCGGAGGTTCTCGATCACGTCTCCGGGAAGTGGAGCATCGGCATCCTGGTGGCGGCTGCGCAGGGCCCGGTCCGGTTCACGGAGCTGGAGCGTTCGATCACCGGGATCAGCAGGCGCATGCTCACGCTCAATCTGCGCAAGCTGGAGCGGGACGGCCTGCTCGTACGCACCGTCCATCCGGTCGTTCCGCCCAAGGTCGAGTACACGCTGACGGAAATGGCCCGGGAGCTCCACACGTCGCTGCTGGAGCTCACCGACTGGGCCAAGCGGCACGGCGGCTCCGTCGCCGCCGCCCAGGCGGCCTACGACCGCGAGCACAACGGCTGACGGTCGCTGTCGCGGTGTGGTCCTTGTGCAGATCCGGGCGGAGATCGCCGGCACGTGATCGTCCGTGTGGGCAGCCTCTGACGGGCGGCGGTCCGTGAGGGGCCCGGGGCGGGTGGCTCGGCGGCATGTGCGGGTGGCCCTGGCGGGCGACGGCGAGTCGTGGCCGGTCACGCGAACGGGCCTACGGTGCGCGGTGGTTCAGACGGGCAGCAGGCCCGGGAACTGCCCGTGCCCCATGTCCGGCGCGGTGACCGCCAGCCAGCCGTGGCCGTGTACGACCGTGTCCAGGACACCCACCATGTCCGGGTCGACCGACAGTTCTCCGCAGGCCTCGCGGACGCCACCGGTTACGGCTTCGGGGTCCTCGTCGTCCTCCTCTTCCAGGTCGCCCTCGGCCGCGTACTGCTGGACCATCAAGCCGTCCTCGGCTGCGAACCAGATGTCCGCGCCGCCGGCGTCGTCCACGTAGAAGAGCTGGGCCCGACCGCACGCGATACTGACGCGCTCCACCGTCTCGATCATGTCGTTCCAGTCGTCGTCGCCGACGAGCTGGGTGAACTGGCCGAACACCAGCCGCCAGCCGTCCAGATCCGGCGTGACGAAGGCTCGGCTGATGCCGCGGTCCGCATCCTTCGGGCTCGGTATCCGTACCGCGTCGGCCATCGCGGCCGCGACACCCGCCTCGATCGTCACCGGACGGGGATGGTGCAGGCCCAGCGCTTCGAAGACGCCTTCGTATGTCGCCCCGGGCACGGCCAGCCACCAGGCACTGAGCTGGGTGTCCGGAACATTGCGGACATTGCCCGGCAGCTTCACTTGCACCAGCCGCTCCACCAGCATGCGGTCGCGATCGCCGAGTGCGTCGAGCCCGCCGCCTTCGACCAGGACACCGAGCGCCCCGCGCCGTACCGGCCGGTCAGCAGCCGGATCTCGGCACAGCTCCCGCAACCGAGGTGCGAAGGAATCCCACATGGCCCGGAGGTAGTCACCGGCCGCACCCTGGAAGTGACCGACCCGGACAACCCTGTTCACCAGCGCCCGCAACCCGGCCTCGGAGTCGACGCGCAGCCTGAGCAGCCCCGCGAAGCCGTAGTCGGAAAGCGAGCGGTCGAGGTCGAGAGCCAGTGCCGCGTACTGCCCGGCGCAACGCTCGTCGAAGACGCGGAGCAGCCGGACCGCGAAGTAGCCGTTCAACTCCCCGCCGCGTGACGCCGCGAGAACGGCGTCGAAGGCCGGCGGTCCGATACGGCTCAGCACACTCGCGTACGCCGCGAGACGCGGGGACGAATAGTCTGCGGACACCCCGGTCAGCAACCGCGGCAGCGCCCGCTCACCCCATGCCGCCAGCCGTTCGACCGCCGGGGCCACGCGCTCCGGGTCGCCGCTGTCCAGATCCCTGATGAGTACGGCGACCCCGAGTTCGGTGTTCACGAAGGGATCCTAACGACTCCGTGCATGGTCGGCGGTTCGCTCCCACCCCACACCTGCCCCCGGCTCGCGACATCAGGATGAGAGGTTCCCAGTGCCCAGCAGGCTCGGCAGGCCCTAGTGCCGCGTCAGTCAAGGTTCGCCCCGTCGCGACGCCCGGCACGCACTCTCGCCGCACCGGCCGAAAGCCCAAGTACATCCAGTACGAGGGCTTCCGGCCGGCAAGCCGAGAGCACACACCGGACGCCGCTCCTTTACGGGCAAACCTTGACTGACGCGGCACTAGCGGACGGTCTCGCTGCTGAAGGGGCTCTTCACGGGTGTCCATCGCACTGCTCAAGGCAGCGGATGTGGTCTCCCGGGGATCCGGGCGGCGGCTGCGGCGACGGTCGCCAGGTCTTCGCCCGAGAAGCCGGCGCGGCTCAGCACCGCCAGGGACTTGTTCGTTGCCAGCGTGCACAACGCCAGCTCTGCTGCCTCCTGCTCATCGGCCCCCGCCGCCAGCAACGCCTGCTCCAGCATCGCCCGCAAACCGTCGATCATGGCGCGGACCATCGCCTGGCCCGTTGCGTCGAGGGCCGGGAACTGTGTTGCCGACACCGTGAGCAGGCAGCCATCCGGGACCGTCGGGTCGGCGATGCGGTTCAGGGTGACCCGCAGGTAGGCGGCCACAGCGGCGCTGGGGCTCCGGTGGAGGCCGGACAGTGCCTGGTCGTACAGCGGGTGGTAGGTCTGCGCGTACAGCTGGAGGCTTTTCTGGAAGAGGGCGCTCTTGTCGCCGAAGGTGCCGTAGAGCGAGCTCCGGCCCAGGCCCGTGCCCTCGGTGAGGCGATCGATCGAGGCCTCTGAATAGCCCCAGCGCCAGAAGACGTGCATCGCACGTCGTAGCGCCTCGTCCACGTCGAATTGCTTGCGGCCTGCCATGGTTCGTCAGCCTACACATCTTGCACCGATCGTTTCAAGATGTGTAGGGTCACCGGCATGACAAGTTGCACTGATCGTTCCATGATGAGTACGGGCGACAGCACGGCACGCTTGAATTCGCTGCAGCTGCCCGACGGGTTCACCGACGTCTTCACCAGCCGGCTCGTGGAGCTGGACGGGCTGCGGCTGCACGCGGTCACCGGCGGGGACGGCCCGCCGGTGCTGCTGGTCGGCGGGTGGCCACAGACCTGGTACGCCTGGCGGGAGGTGATGCCCGCGCTCGCCCACGGGCACACCGTCGTCGCCGTCGACTCGCGCGGGGCCGGGCTCTCGGACAAGCCCGACGACGGTTACGACGCCGGCACGCTGGCCGCCGATCTGGTCGCGCTGATGGCCGCGCTCGGGCACGACCGGTTCGACGTGGTCGGCCACGACATCGGCACGTGGACCGGATACGCCCTCGCTGCCGATCACCCCGAGCGGGTGGGCCGGCTCGCCGTCGTCGAAGCCGTGATCCCCGGTCTCGTGCCGTCCCCGCCGGTCTTCAGCCCCGCCGCGGTCAACCAGAAGCTCTGGCAGTTCGGCTTCAACCGGCTCACCGAGCTCAACGAGGAACTGGTCCGAGGGCGTGAACGGCTCTTCTTCGGCCACCAGTTCGCCACCAAGGCCGCCACCCCGGCCGCGATCCCCGCGTACGCCGTCGACGTCTATGTCGACGCGATCGCCGAGGATCCGCGCGCGCTGCGGGCGAGCTTCGCGTACTACCGGGCGCTGGACGAGACGATCGCGCAGAACGAGCAGCGCAGCAGGACCCGGCTGGCGCTGCCGGTGCTCGCCGTCGGCGGCGCGCTGTGGAGCGGCGCCAACGCCGCCCAGACGATGCGACTGGCGGCCGACGACGTCACCGGGGTGATCCTCGACGACTGCGGCCATTATCCGGCCGAGGAGCAGCCGGTGCGGTTCACCGAGATCCTGGAGGACTTCCTCGGTGGTGGGGCGCCTGCCCGGCGCGATCTGGCGGGCCAGGCGCCCGTCCCAGGAGGGGTTCAGGGTTCGCGACTCATGAACCGTTCTCCGGGACCTTCAGCGGACTTCTAGGACGTGACGGTGTAGTGGCCCGAGCACTTGGAATAGCTGCCCTTCACCACGCAGACCCACATGGTGTACGAGTGCTTCTCCGGCAGGTTGCCCGTCACCTCCTTGTGGTATCCCGCAGTGTGACCACGGGTTGAGGCGACGCGGCCGGTGCTGAGGTGGGCCTCGACTCCGTATCCGTCCGACGAGTCGTCCTCAACGACGAGAGTGTCGCCGAAGGCCTTCCATTCGCCCCATCCGACACCCTTGCTGCTGTTTCCGTCGACGTAGATGCCAATGAATCGTCCGTCAGCGCTGCCGGGGGGAGCCGAGAACGTGAAGTTGGGTGCGGCGCTTGCCGGACCCGCCCCGAACAGCATCGTGGCTCCGGCCAGGAGGGCCGTGGACGTGATCAGCCCGGATATCCTGAGGCGGATTCTTGCCTTCATGTATGTGTGCTTCTTTCCTGTATGGCGGTTTGGGCATACCCGTGGGGAAGACCTCTTGCCCGCCGGGGCAAGAGCCGCGGACCGCCTTCGCTCGTTCGGGGTCCTGTACCCACATGCGGAACGCGGCCGGTGCCGTGATTCTCGACCATGGGACCGCCGCCGTCGAGCGGTTGGGTGCATTGTCCATCTTTCAGCTTGATGTGCTCCCGGCCCCGGTCTCCGGGCGGGCGCCGATGGCCGGTGGATTCCGGTCATATGCTGCAGAGGCGCTGGCGGCAGCGGTCGCGAAGCTCGAACAGGGCTCGTACCGACCGGTGACAGCATCTCGACCACTCTCTCCGGCGGTTGAGCGACACCGATGTGGCCCGACGCGGCGGACATTGCGTCCGTATCGCGCGGCTGGCCTCGGCTCAGCACAACTCGGTCAAGCTCACCGATGGAATGCTCAAGGAGCTGTAGACCACGTGCGTCGGTACAAGTCCGTCTGCGGCGGCGGCAACACGGGCCATCCGTCACCCTCCGCGCCGTGTGACCCGCACCGCGAGCACCGCCATGTCCGTCCCTGTGCGGGATGGCCGCGAGGCCGTGTCTGACAAATAGAGCCAGGCGGTATCTGTCAGACACGGCCTGCGGGACAGCCCTTAACCGCGTCGGGCCTCGGTGTCGCCGTTGACGGTGCGCAGGGTCAGCCGGTGCTTGTGGTCCGAGGCCTCGGACGGGATGTTCGTGGTCGAGCGGCCGTTCACGGTCTGCGCGTCGGTCGCGTACGCGGGGGCGTCGGCCGGCAGTGTCACGCGCACGGAGCCGTTGCGGGTCACGCCGTCGAGCGTGCCGGGCGAGGTGGCGCACCCCAGATCGACGTCGCCGTTGACCGTCTCCGCCTCGACACTGGCCCCCTTGAGGCCGCTCGCGCGGACGGACCCGTTACGCGTCACGAGGTGCTGGCGGGCGCTCTTGGTGCCCGCGTCCTGCACGGTGACGTCGCCGTTGACGGTGCTCAGGCTCAGCCCGCCCCGCACATCGCTCACATCGACGCCGGCGTTGCGCGCCCGCACCGTGAGCGTGACGCCGCTCGGTACGCGTACGAGCGGCATGCCGCCGCAATTCGCCTTCGCCCGGTCGTCGCCCTCGTCGCAGGGCAGGTCGAGGGTGTATGTACCCCCGTGCTCGTCCCCGTCCCCATGGGCGAGGACCGCCTCGTCCACCGTCAGGTGGCCGTCGTCCGTCCCGACGACCCGGACGCCGCCCTGGGTGGTGATGACGAGCCGGCTCCCCTGCGTGAGGGAGGCGGTCCGGAATCCCCCGTCGGACGAGGTGTGCGCCGTCCCGGGCAGCGTCCGGTCCGCGCCGTCGTGCCCGCAGGCCGTCAGCACCAGCAGCGGAACCAGCGCGCACCCGGCCCGGACGGTGCGGCCCTTCGCTTCGTTCCACGATGAGGTCATGGGACGCGTATGCCCCGGGAACGGGGGTTCACCTGGGGTGCGGGAACGCCGGGGGCCGAGCCCGGGAGGACCCGGCCCCCGGCGCCCCGCCGCCTCACCGCTTCAGCAGGAAGCCGAAGTCGCCGGAGACCCGTCCGGCCAGGCGGACCGGTGAGACGAGTTTCCCTTCGGCCAGCAGGCGTTCCGTCTCGGCCCGCGAGAGGCCGAAACCGTCCGCGATCAGGCGCAGCGGACGGACCGGAATCCTGGCCGCGAATCGGACCGATACGTCGATCGCCTCGCGGTCCAGGGCTTCCGGTTCGCCCGTGTCGAGGCGCCAGGCGTCGGTCCAGTCGAGGGCGATGCGGTTACGCCGCCGTAGCGCCGGGTCCTGGAGCAACTCGGCTGCGAGGGCCGGGTCGTTCTCGTGCATCCGGTCCAGCAGTTCGGGCCGGATGGAGCGCACGTGCGCCCGTTCCAGGACCGTGAGCTTCGTGGTCTCCCCGCATGTGGTGCAGAGCGCGAGGAGCCAGGCGTCGAGGAGCTTGTGGTGGGCGTTGACACGGAACTTGCCGTTCGCCCGGAAGCTCCCGGACGCGCACGCGTGGCAGCGGCGCAGGACGAGTGGCAGGCAGGTGGGCATGACGACCCAATGGGTGAGCACAGAGGTACACCGTTCTCAGTCTGAGAAATCCGCAGCAGGAATCAGCACGGCGCACAGGTGCGACGCGCGACAGATCAGCAGTCGGGAGGTCTCAAACGGTGTACAACGGAACGCCCTTGCCTGGACGACGGGGATCGGCAGCACGGTAATCGCGTGCGGGGGCGGCGATCCACTGGTTTTCCGGCCTCGCCGTGGGGCTGCGCTTTACCCGGCAGGTAATCGCGGTGGCGGCCGGTGCGGGCCAGGATGGCGATCACCGCGCCGATCGGGGCGGATCGGCGAACTGGAGGATCAGTCATGGCAGTCAACGCGCCCGCATCCCCGTCCACGACCACCCGCGACGCCGTGGAGGAACTGCTGCGCCGGATCGGCGCGGGGGACCCCGAGCGCATCGCTGAGCTGTACGCGGAGCGCGGTGACTGGAAGCTGGACTGGCCGGAGGCCGAGCACGGCCGGGCCGCCACTCCGTGGATCCGGCACCGCTCCACCCGCGCCGACGCCGCCGCGCACTACCGCGAGCTGGGCGAGCACCACGTGCCCGGTTCCGCCGCCACCGAGATCGAGCGCGTCCTGGTGGACGGCGACGACGCGGTCGTGTTCGGGGAGATCCGGCAGACGGCCCGGTCCACCGGACGGGCCTACCGCGCACGGTTCGCCCTGCACCTCACCTTCGCGGGCGGTCTCGTCACCCGGCACCACGTCTACGAGGACAGCCTCGCGGTGGCACGGGCCTTCGAGGCCGGGGACCCGGGCGCGAAGGCCGAGCGCCAGGACTGAGGGGATATCCCCCCTACCGATCCGCCTGCCTGCCCGATGTCGCCCCGGCGGGCCGTGCGCGATCGTCGGTCCCGTGACGCAGATCGCGTACGGGGAAAGGGGAGACTGTGCGACTTCGGAGTTCCAAGGCCGCGACGGCACTCGTGGCACTGGCCCTCACCGGCGGGGCGATCGTCCCCGCTGCGGCAGCGCAACCGGCGTCCGCCGACGGGACGTGGCGGGTGAGGGGTTACGGCACCGTCCTGCGCATCGCGGACGGTCGGTTGCGGGAGTACCAGACGACCTCGGTGAGCTGCCTGGAGGGCGAGTCCGCGGAGCAGACGGGGCAGGGCACGTTCAGGGCCGGCGACGGGACGGTCCTCACCGTGCGCCCTGACGCCGGGTCGCTGGAGCTGTCCGGTTCGGTGGGGCGCAGGGAACTGCGGCGGATCGGGAAGCTGCCGGAGGCGTGCGAGCGCCCCACCGGCACGGACCCGGTGACGACGTTCGACGTCTTCTGGCAGTCCTTCGAGGAGAACTACCCGTTCTTCGACGCCAAGGGCATCGACTGGCACGCCGTGCGCGAGACGTACCGGCCGAAGGTGCACGCGGACACCACGCGCGACGAACTGTTCGCGCTGTTCAGCGACATGGTGAAGCCGCTGTACGACGCGCATGTGGCCGTCTTCGACGGAGACCGCTACTTCGCGGAGAGCCGGCCGGGGACGGCGGTGCCCGGTCCGGAACTGGACGCCAGGATCAAGAACCACATCGTGGCGCGCGATCTCAAGGGCAAGAAGCCCCGGGAGTTCGCGAACGGCCGGATCAGCTACGCGGATCTGCCGGACGGCCTGGGCTATCTGCGGATCTCCGGATTCGCCGGGTACGACCCCGAGGACCCGTCGTACGCCGCCCAGTTGGCCCAGCTCGACACGGTGCTGGACACCGTCCTCACCACCGGGCGCACGGCGTCGCTCCAGGGGCTGGTCATCGACGTACGGATCAACGGAGGCGGCTCCGACGCGCTCGGCGTGCACATCGCGGAACGCCTCACGGACACCCCGTACGCCGCCTACCGCAAGCGCACCCGGTACACCCGGCCCCGGCCCGTCCCCGTACAGCCCGCGAAGGGGAAGCCCCGGTACACCGGTCCCGTCGCCGTACTGACCTCCGGGACGACGTACAGCGCGGGTGAGACCTTCACCCAGGCGCTCATCGACCGGCCCGGCCGGACGATCAGGATCGGGGAGCCCACCCAGGGCGTCTTCTCGGACACGATGGACCGGGTGCTGCCGAACGGCATGGCGCTGTGGCTGCCGAACGAGGAGTTCCTGACCCGCTCGGGCCGGACCTTCGACGGGGCGGGCATCCCGCCGCACATCCGTACGCCGGTCTTCACCGAGGAGGAGTTCGCGGAGAACCGCGACTCGGCGTTCGACGCGGCGGTGGCGGCACTGCGGCGTTGAGGCTCTCCGCGGCCGGCCGGCCGACGGGCTCTCAGGCGGGCCCGGCCCCCACGCAGAACTCGTTGCCCTCCGGGTCCGCCATCATGATGTGGTGCCCGTCGAACGCCTCCAGGACGGTGCCGCCCGCCCGCACCAGGCGTTCGGACTCCGCGCTGATCCGGGCCCAGCGCTCTTCGGGGGTGCCGTGCCCCGGCACCCGGACGTCCATGTGGAGTCGGTTCTTCGCGGTCTTGGGCTCGGGGACCTTGAGGATGGCCAGGCGGGGGCCGTTGCCGTCGGGATCGCAGAGCCATGCGCCGTCGTCCACGGAGTCGTCCTCCGGCAGGTCGAAGGACGCGTGCCACTCCTCGCGGGTGCGGAAGGGAGCGGGCGGTGGCTCGTCGACGTAACCGAGAGCCGTCCTCCAGAAGGCCGCGAGCAGCTGCGCGTCCGCGGCGTCCAGCGTCAGATCGATGGTGGCTGCCATGGAACGACCGTACTGCGCGCCTCTGACAGTCGACCCGCTCCGAGCCGGCCGCCGATCCTCCCGAAACGGGGGACTAGCCTGGGAGTTCCGGGCAGGCGACGGGTGCCGATACCGCTTCACCAGCTGGAGAACGATCTTGCCGAACGACGAACACGACCGGTCCGACGTGCACCCCGAGGCACCGTGGTGGTGGGGCATCGGCCCGGTGGGGGCCGTCCTCCTCATCATCATCGGGATCGCCGGAACGCTGTGGGTGTTCGTGTGGTCCGACGCGATGGACGACACGACGGCCGGCTACCAGACGGCCAGAGTCATCGCCATCGGGCTGGTGATTCTCGGCGCAGCCGTCCTGGAACGCTTCCGCAGCCGCCGTCCGCGTGCGGCCGAGGCGGAGGACCGGCAGGACAGCTAGGGCGTGTTTTGGTCAGGCCGGATCACGGCCTGGGTCACGGTGAAAGAGGGGTCCTGCGGGCTTTCCGCAGGACCCCTCTTCTGTGACGTCGGGCTTCTGTGACGTCGGGCAGGACCCGTCCGGGCTACTTCTTGAAGCCGTAGTCCATGAGCTTCTTCGCGTCCGAGGTCCGGGTGGACTCGGACGTGGCCGTCAGGACCGTGCCGATGACCGTCTTGCCCTTGCGGGTCGCGGCGAAGACCAGGCAGTACTTGGCCGAGGGGCCGGAGCCCGTCTTCACACCGATCGCGCCGCTGTACGAACCCAGCAGCTTGTTGGTGTTGGTCCACGACATGTAGCGGTAGCCACCGCTCTTCGTCGTGACCTTCTGCTTGGTCGACTTGGTCTTGACGACGCTGCGGAAGGTGGAGTACTTCATCGCGCTGCTCGCGATCTTCGTGAGGTCCTTCGGGGTCGAGTAGTTGGACCCGTTCCCTATGCCGTCGAAGGAGTCGAAGTGCGTGTTCTTCAGGCCGAGGGTCTTGGCCGTGCTGTTCATCTTGCCGATGAACGACTTCACCCGGGCCGCGCGCGTGGAGCCGGAGCCGAACTTGTCGGCCAGGGCGTACGCGGCGTCGCAGCCGGACGGCAGCATCAGGCCGTACAGCAGCTGACGGACCGTGACCTTGTCACCCACGATGAGGCGGGCCGAGGACGCGCCCTTGGAGACGATGTAGTCGCTGTACGCCTTCTGGATCGTGACCTTGGAGTCCAGGTTGAGGCCCTTCGTGGCCAGCACCACCCGGGCGGTCATGATCTTCGTCGTGGAGCCGGTGGAACGGCGGGTGTCCGCGGCCTTGCTGAACAGGGACTTCCCGGTGCCGTTGTTCATCACGTAGCCGCCCTTGGCGACGAGCGTCGGCGGCTTCGGCGCGGCGGCCTGGGCCTGGGAGGCGAACGCGCCTCCCGCGATGACCGCACCTGCGGTGAGGGCGACCGTGGCGGTGGCCGATACGCGGCTTATGCCCTTAATGCCGATATTCATGTTGAAAGCTCCAAATGCCCCTGGAATGCGGCCACATGAGGGTGCCGCGCGTTGTGAGACGTATGAGTCGGATGAAGGGTTGTAGGAAGAGGGGGGTGAATTCTCCGGTGTGCGCCGCCGCCTCACCGCGAGGGGGCGAGCGCCTTCCGGAAGGCGTGGTGGTGGTCGGCCGCGAAGTCGGTGGGCCCGACGCGGTCGGACGCGAGCCGCTGTACGTAGGGGGCGCGCGTCGTGAACGGCTTCCATGCGGGGCTGTCATGTCTGTTCATCTGTCCCGTGGCGGCGAACCGACTCCAGCTAGGAGGCCACCGTGTCCGACAGGTCGGCCTGGGCGGCGTCGGGCGGCTCGAAGAGATCGTTCTCGAACAGGTGGGCCAGGTCGATCATGTGGCCGGTGCCGGTGCCGGTGCCGGTGCCGGTGCCGGTGCCGGTACCGAGCGCCGTGCGCCGCCCGCGCGGCCCTTTGGCGGCGCGCACGGCGCAGTCCATTATCCGGACGCGCCGTTGTCTGCATCCATGTTGTATCTATGCTGTGCGCATGCCTGCCCCAGCCTCCTCGCCCGTCCGCCCGCCCGTGAAGCGTCCCCCCGCCGCAGAGCGCGTCTACACCCACATCAAGGAAGCGGTCCTGGACCGCCGTTACGAGGGCGGGACGCTCCTCACCGAGGGCGATCTCGCGGACGCCGTCGGGGTCTCCCGGACGCCCGTGCGCGAGGCTTTGCTGCGGCTGGAGGTGGAGGGGCTGATCAAGCTCTACCCGAAGAAGGGCGCCCTGGTGCTCGCCGTCTCCGCGCAGGAGATCGCGGACGTCGTGGAGACCCGGCTGCTGGTCGAGGAGTTCGCCGTGCGCCGGGCCGTGCCCGCCTCCGCGAAGCTGATCGCCCGGCTGGAGGAGCTGCTCGATGAACAGCGGCAGATGTCGGAGGCGGGTGATCTGGCGGCCGTCTCGGTGAAGGACCGCTGCTTCCACGCGGAGATCGTCCGGCACGCCGGCAACGAGATCCTGTCCCGCCTCTACGACCAGCTCCGGGACCGGCAGCTGCGGATGGGCGTCGCCGTCATGGAGGCCCACCCCGGCAGGATCGCCGCGAACATCACCGAGCACGGTGAGCTGCTGAAGGCGATCAGGTCCGGTGACGCGGACGGTGCCGCGCTGGTCGTGCGCCGTCATGTGAGCCGGGTCAAGGTGCTGGTCAGGGGGGAGGACCGGTGAGCTCCGCCGCCTCGCCCACCCTCTCCCTGCCCGGCGATCCCCCCGGCGGCCGGCGTGCCGCCCGGGTCTGGGGCGTCGGGGTGGCCGTCTACTTCGTCGCCATCATCTTCCGCACCAGCCTGGGCGTCGCGGGACTCGACGCCGCCGACCGGTTCCACGTCAACGCCTCCGCCCTCTCCACCTTCTCCATCCTCCAGCTGCTCGTCTACGCGGGCATGCAGATACCCGTGGGCCTGATGGTGGACCGGCTGGGCACCAAGAAGGTCCTCACCATCGGCGCCGTCCTGTTCACCCTCGGGCAGCTCGGCTTCGCGCTCTCCCCGTCGTACGGCGCCGCGCTGGCCTCCCGCGCCCTGCTCGGCTGCGGCGACGCGATGACGTTCATCAGCGTGCTGCGGCTGGGGACGCGATGGTTCCCGGCCCGGCGCGGCCCGATGATCGGTCAGGTCGCCGCCCTCTTCGGGATGGCGGGCAACCTCGTCTCGACGCTGGTGATCGCCCGCTCGCTGCACGGACTCGGCTGGACCACCACCTTCGTCGGCAGCTCGCTGGCCGGGGTCGTGGTGCTCGTCCTGCTGCTGCTCTTCCTGAAGGACCACCCCGAGGGCCACGAACCGCCGCCCGCGGAGCACGCCGGAGCGGCGTACGTGCGCAAGCAGATCGCCGCCGCCTGGCGGGAGCCCGGCACCCGGCTCGGGATGTGGGTGCACTTCACCACGCAGTTCCCGGCCATGGTGTTCCTGCTGCTGTGGGGCATGCCGTTCCTCGTCGAGGCGCAGGGGCTGAGCCGGGGGACGGCGGGGGAGCTGCTCACCCTGGTGGTGCTCTCCAACATGGCCGTCGGCCTCGTCTACGGCCAGATCATCGCCCGGCACCACGCGGCCCGGCTCCCGCTCGCGCTGGGCACGGTCGCGGCGACCGCGCTGCTGTGGGCGTCGGTCATCCTGCACCCCGGCGACCACGCGCCGATGTGGCTGCTGATCACGCTGTGCGTGGTGCTCGGCGCCTGTGGGCCCGCGTCGATGATCGGCTTCGACTTCGCCCGCCCGGCCAATCCGCCGGAGCGCCAGGGCACCGCGTCGGGGATCGTCAACATGGGCGGCTTCATCGCGTCGATGACCACGCTGTTCGCGGTCGGCGTGCTGCTGGACGCGACCGGCGACAACTACCGCATCGCGTTCGCCTCGGTCTTCGTCCTGGAGGCCCTCGGCATCACGCAGATCCTGCGGCTACGGCTCAGGGCCGCGCACCGGGAGCGCGAGCACCACGTGATCAGCCGCGTGGAGGCCGTGCACGTACCCGCGTGACCGGCCTGTGTGATTGGCCTGTGTGACCGGCCCGCGTGACCGGCCCGCGTGACCGGCCTGCGTGACCGCGCTGTGTGACCGCGCTGTGTGACCGGCTGCGTGACCGCGCTGTGTGACCGCGAAAACGGCGGCGGCGCGCCCGTCCCCTCGCGGGGGTGGGCGCGCCGATTGCCGTGACTACGGGGTGACGGCGAAGTTCCGCAGGATGGCGGCGGCCAGCTCCTGATCGCCCTCGGTCTTGATGCCGTCCGCGACCGCGCTCGCCCGCACCCGGCCGCAGGCCAGCCGTACGTACGTCTCCCAGTCCATCGCCAGCGTCACCGCGGGACCCAGCGACGGCGCACCGTCCACCGAGCCGCGGCCCTCCGCGTCGACCCGGACCGTCCGCAGGAACTCCACCGGACCGTGCACATCCAGCACGACGGCCGAGTTGGGCGGTGCGCCCGCGTCCTTGGCGACCACCTTCGGCAGTGCGGCCAGCAGCGTGTCCCGGACGATCGCCGCACCGGGGGAGTCCAGATTGCCGGGCTTCCCCAGCGTCGTCCGCAGATCCTGCTCGTGCACCCAGACGTCGAAGGCGCGCATCCGCAGCGCCAGTTCGAGGGTCTGCTCGGCGCCGAGCGGCGCACGCGTCATGGTCTCCGGGTCACGCGTCTCGTTGCGCAGCTGACGGGACCGCCGGATGATCGTGTACTCCAGCTCGGAGGTCATCTCCGGTGCGGTGTGGTGACGCCGCACATCGACCTGCATCTCCATGTAGCGGGCGAAGTCGCTCTGCACATGGTAGAGATCGCGCGGCAGGGTGTGGATGGGGCGCGGGTCACCGAGCTGCTCACACTCCATGCCGATGATGTGCGACACGATGTCGCGCACCGACCAGTTGGGGCATGGAGTACGGCCGTTCCACTCCCCCTCGGCGAGTGGGCTCACCAGCTCGGCTATCGACTCGATGGAGTGGGTCCAGGCATCGGCGTAGGTCTGGAGGCTGGGATGGACGGTCACGGGACCCCTCGGGCGGTTCTGCGGTGCATGGGCTGGAGAACTGGGCGCGGACGGCGGGCTGCGGGCTGCGGGCTGCGATGAGGTTCGGTCGGTCCAAGTTACGCTGCGAGCAGGCACCCCGGCAGTGCTTTCGTGTGACGATCGTAGGCCCGTGTTGACGGCTCATATGCCAGGACGGTGGTAGTGTGCGCGCCTCTCTCATCCAGATCGCAGTAGACCCGGACGAATCCATCGACGCGCGCAGAGAGCGGGCGGCTTCGCTGGTCGTGGACCGGCGGGGCGCTGGTCTGGTGGTCCTGCCCGAACTCTGGCCGGTCGGAGCCTTCGCCTACCCGGCGTTCGAGAGCGAGGCCGAACCGCTGCTCGGCCCCACGCACGAGGCGATGTCCAAGGCCGCGGCTGACGCCGGGGTCTGGCTGCACGCCGGTTCCTTCGTCGAGCGGGCCGACGACGGCACCCTCTACAACACCACCCTGGTCTTCACGCCAGAGGGCGAACGGGCCGCCGCCTACCGCAAGATCCACCGCTTCGGCTTCGACAAGGGCGAGGCGGTCATGATGGGCGCCGGGGACGAGCTGGTCACGCTCGCCCTGCCGCAGACCACGATCGGCCTCGCCACCTGCTACGACCTGCGCTTCCCGGAGATGTTCCGCGGGCTGGTCGACGCGGGCGCCGAGACCCTGGTCGTCGCGGCGGGCTGGCCCGAGCGCCGCCGCGCCCACTGGACGCTGCTCGCCCAGGCGCGGGCCGTCGAGAACCAGGCGTACGTGCTGGCCGTCGGCTGCGCCGGTACCCACGCCGGGGTCCCGCAGGCCGGGCACAGCATCGTCGTCGACCCCTGGGGCGAGGTGCTCGCGGAGGCGGGCGCGGACGAGGAAGTGCTGAACGTGGAGTTCGACCCGTCCCGGGTGGCCACCACCCGGGAGCAGTTCCCGGCACTCAAGGACCGCCGACTGGGACTCGCGCCGCCGGCCGTTCTCGGATAGCCGGGGACCCTTTTCGGGCCGCTCGCTGTTTCACGTGTGGGCCGGTGCCTGTTTCACGTGAAACAGGCACCGGCCCACACGGGGCTATGCGGCTCAGTCCTCGTGGTCCTTCTCCGCGAGGACGATCACGCACACCGCCACCGCGATCAGCAGGCTCGCATCGGCGTCGTCCCGCACGATGTCGATCCCGTACGTGTCCCGGATGGACAGCCAGCGGCGCGAGATCTGGGCCAGCAGCTCCCCGTCGTAGTCCACCGCGAACTCGCGGTCCAGGATCTTGCCGCTGACATCCAGCTCGGTGCCGTCCGCCAGGGTCACCCGGTAGTGATTGCGCAGCAGCGACAGATGCTTCCGCTTGACCTTGGCGAGCTGCTCGCCGTCCCGCTCGATGAGCATCGTGTCCCGCAGGCTCAGCAGCTTCTGCTTGATCTCGACGACGATCCGGCCCTGCGCGTCCTTCAGCTCGAAGGTGTCACGGACCCGCATGGCCTTGCCGTCGACGAGGAAGACCTTGTGGCCGTCCGCGTCCTCGATCCAGTAGTCGTCACCGATGCTGAAGAGTCGTTCACGTACGAGAAGTCTCATGGCTCACAGGTTCCCCGAGGTACCTGTGGAATGCGTGGACGCCACGGTGATGTTGACTGCTTACATGGCAACACGTGCGCGCGTCAGGGCCCCCGAACTGATCGGCAAGGGCGGCTGGCTCAATACAGGCGACCAGCAGTACACCCTCGCTGACCTGCGAGGGCGCATTGTGATCTTGGATTTTTGGACGTTCTGCTGTGTGAACTGCCTGCATGTCCTCGATGAGCTGCGCGAGCTGGAGGAGAAGCACCGCGACACCGTGGTGATCATCGGCGTCCACTCGCCGAAGTTCGTCCACGAGGCGGAGCACCAGGCAGTGGTCGACGCCGTCGAGCGGTACGAAGTGCACCACCCGGTGCTCGACGATCCCGAGCTGGCGACCTGGAAGCAGTACGCCGTACGCGCCTGGCCGACGCTCGTCGTCGTCGACCCCGAGGGCTATGTCGTCGCCCAGCACGCGGGCGAGGGCCACGCCCACGCCATCGAGAAGCTGGTCGAGGAGCTGGAGGCCGAGCACGCCGCGAAGGGCACCCTGCGGCGCGGCGACGGTCCTTACGTGGCGCCCGAGCCGGTGGCGACGCATCTGCGGTTCCCCGGCAAGGCGCTGCTGCTGGACGACGGCGGCTTCCTGGTCTCCGACACCACCCGCCACCGGCTGGTCGAGCTGGACGCGGACGGCGAGACCGTCCGGCGCCACTTCGGCACCGGCGACCGGGGGTTCATCGACGGCGGGCCCGAAGAGGTCCGGTTCAGCGAGCCGCAGGGGCTGACCGTGCTGCCCGACGGGCGGATCGCCGTCGCGGACACCGTGAACCACGCCATCCGCGCGCTCGACCTCACGACCGGTGCCACGACCACCCTCGCGGGCACCGGCCGCCAGTGGTGGCAGGGGGCGCCCACCAGTGGTGCGGGGCGTGAGGTGGACCTCTCCTCGCCGTGGGACGTCGCCTGGTTCGACGGCAGGCTCTGGATCGCCATGGCGGGCGTCCACCAGCTGTGGACGTACGACGCCGAGGACGGCACCGTGCGGGTCGCGGCCGGGACGACGAACGAGGGGCTGGTCGACGGTCCGGGAGCGGAGGCCTGGTTCGCCCAGCCGTCCGGGCTCGCCGCCACCTCGGACAGGCTCTGGGTCGCGGACTCCGAGACGTCCTCACTGCGCTATGTCGACCTGGAGGGCGCCGTCCACACCGCCGTCGGCACCGGGCTCTTCGACTTCGGCCACCGCGACGGGGCCGCTGAGCAGGCGCTGTTCCAGCACCCGCTGGGCGTCACCGCGCTGCCCGACGGATCGGTCGCCGTCTGCGACACGTACAACCACGCCCTGCGCCGCTACGACCCGGCGAGCGGTGAGGTCAGCACGCTCGCCACGGATCTGCGTGAGCCCAGCGACGCCGTGCTGGTGGACGGCGATCTCGTGGTCGTCGAGTCCGCCCGGCACCGGCTGACCCGGCTGCGGCTGCCCGAGGAGGCGGTACGCGTCGCCGACTCGGCGCACCGCACCCAGCGCGCCGCCACCGAGATCGCCCCGGGCACGCTCCGGCTCGACGTGGTCTTCCAGGCGCCCGCCGGTCAGAAGCTGGACACCCGGTACGGGCCCTCGACCCGGCTACTGGTCTCCTCGACTCCGCCGGAGCTGCTGGCCGGGGGCGAGGGCGCGGGCACCGACCTGTTCCGCGATCTGGTCCTGGCGGACGGGGTCACCGAGGGCGTCCTGCACGTCTCGGCGATGGCCGCGTCCTGCGACGACGACCCCGCGAACGAGTACCCGGCCTGCCACGTCCACCAGCAGGACTGGGGCGTCCCCGTCCGCGTGGTCGCGGAGGGGACGCCCCGGCTGCCGCTCGTGCTCGCGGGGATGGACGAGCAGGGCTGACAGCCGTACCGGGGGACGGGGACGGGCTCAGGGGCTGGCCCTATCGGGGGACGGGCTCAGGGGCGGGCGGCTCAGAAGTCGTCGGCGCCGTTGCGCAGCTCGTACGTCCAGTAGCCGGTCCGGTACGCCGCCGGGTCGACGGCGATGCCCTCGGCGCCGGGTGCCCGCACGGTGGCCTGGCCGCTGCCGCCCTGGAGCCACACGGCGAACGCCGTCACGGGCTCCACGTCCTCGTCGGCGCCGCCGTCAGACAGCTTCACCAGCGCGTACGCCGGTGCGCCCGCGGCGAGCACGATGGGGGTGGCCGGCTTGCTCTTGGCGACCGACGGGATGTTCTGCTTGTGGCTCTCCAGGAACTGGATCTCCGGGAAGCCCTTCATCTCGCACCTGTGGCCCGAGGTGTTCTTGGCCGTCAGGACGATGTGCGTGTAAGGCGGGCCGTCCTGGGTGGCGGCGCTGATCCTGACGTCCTCGGTGGTGCAGAGCGGGGCACTCGCGGACCCGGTGGCGGACTTCGCCGCGCCGCCGGTGCTGCTGCCGGTGGTGCTGCCTCCGGTGGTGCTGCCTCCGGTGGTGCTCTTCGCGGCCACGGAGGTCTTGGCGGCGGTGCCGTCCCCCGCGTCGGACTTGGCGGCGGAGCCGGAGCCGGTGGCGGGCTTCGTGGCGGAGGCCGGTGCGGAGTTGTTCGCCGGGCCCTCCGACCTGGTGCCGGTGCCGGTGCCGCTGTCGCCGCCGCAGGCGGTGAGCGCCAGGGCGAGTACGGCGGTGGTCGTGGCGGCCAGGGCCGCGGCGCGGCCGCGGGTCCGGAAGGCAGACATGGATGGTTCCCCCGAGTACGACGGTGAGACGAGAGGCCGGTGCGGTGGTGAGTCGCCCCGGCGTGCTGACAGTCATGAGTCTTCCGGGCACCGCTCACGTCCCGCTGACGTGCGGCTAACGTCCCGCTGACGTGGTCCGCACCCCGGCTGCCGCCGGGATCAGCCGTCTTCGGCGAGCCGCCGCACCGCCTGCTCGTACCGCCGTACGTACTCCGTCCCCGACGCCACCCGAAGCAGCGCCTCCAGCGCCCGCACCGCACCCTCGTCGTACCCGGCGCACTCCGCCTCCGCCGCTGCCAGGTCCAGCAGCCGGACGCCCTCGCCCTCCGTGCCCAGGGCCAGGTGCGCCTCGCCGCTGACGGTCAGCAGGAGCACGCGACGGGCCGCCTCCTCGTGCTCGGGGCCCAGGTCGAACGCGGTCCGGGCGCAGTCCAGCGCTTCCTGCGGCCGCCCGGCCACGAGCCGCAGCCGGGCCAGGTGCTGGAGGGCGAGCATCTCGGTGTGCGCGTCGCGCTCCTGCCTGGCCAGCGCGACGGCCTGCTCGCAGCCCTCCAGAGCCTCGTCCAGGCCGCCCTGCTCAGCCTGGACGACCGCCAGGTTGATCAGTGCCGTCGCCTCGCCCAGCCGGTCCCCGGCCCGCCGCGCCAGACCGGGCGAGGGCTCCAGCAACGCGGCGGCCTCCGTGGTCCTGCCCTCCTCAGACAGCACCCAGCCCAGCAGGTTGCGCACCCGCGACTCGGCGTACGGGTCGTCCCGAGCGACCGCCGCGTCCAGCGCCAGCCCCAGGGCCGGGGCCCAGCCGTCCCTGACCCGCCACACCACGTGCGGCCACTGGAGCAGGATGATCCGCCAGGCGCGGTCGTCGAGACCGGCACCGCGCGCGGCGGCGGCCGCCAGGGACAGGTCCTCGCGCTCGGTGGCCAGCCAGCTCATCGCCTCGGCCCGGTCGGTGAAGTCCCGTACGGCGGCGGGCTTGCGGAAGTCCTCCGGCAGCACGAAGCAGGGCTCACCGCCCGGTTCCGCCGTGTCGGCGGCGGCGAGCGCGGTCGCGATGCAGTGGTCGAGCACGCCGAGCAGGGCGTCGGGGCCGGACTCGGGGTCGATCTCCCGCGCGTAGAGGCGCACCAGATCGTGCAGCTCCCAGCGTCCGGGGCTCGTCTCGCTGACCAGGTGGGCGGCGGCGAGCCGCTCCAGCGCCGCCGCCGCGACGACCGGATCGCTGCCGGCCAGCGCGGCGGCGGTGTACCGGTCGAAGTGGCTGCCGGGGTGGTGGCCGAGCCGGGCGAAGTGGTGGACGGCGTCCGGCGGCAGCTGCTGCACGGTCAGCCGCAGCGCCGCGGAGACTCCGGTGTCCTCCACGTCGAGATAGGTCAGCCTGCTGCGCTCGTCGGCCAGTTCGTCGGCCGTCCCGGCGAGCGTCCGGTGCGGGCGGCCCGCCAGCCGGGCGGCCGTGACCCGCAGGGCGAGCGGCAGTCCGCCGCAGAGCTCGGCCAGCCGACCGGCCGCCACCGGTTCCGCGAGCACCCGCTCCTCGCCCAGCACCCCGGCCAGCAGCGCGGTGCCGTCCGGCGGTTCGAGCACGTCCAGCGGCACCGGGCGGGCGGCGTCGGAGGCGACGAGACCGTCCAGCCGGTGCCTGCTGGTGACCAGCGTGACGCAGTCGGTGCCGCCCGGCAGCAACGGCCTGACCTGGGCCGAGTCGCGGGCGTTGTCCAGCACGACGAGCAGGCTGCGCCGGTCGGTCAGGGAGCGGAAGAGCGCGGCGGCGCCCTGGACGGACTCCGGGACCCGGCGGGGCGCGACACCGAGCGCCAGCAGGAACTCCCGCAGCACCTCCAGCGGTGTCGGCTGCCCCGTGTCACCGAACCCGCGCAGATCGGCGAAGAGCCGCCCGTCCGGGAACGCGGCGGGGGCCCGGCGCGCCCAGTGCAGGGCCAGCGCGGTCTTGCCCACCCCGGCCGGTCCGGTGACCAGGCAGATGGGCGCCTCGCCGGCCGCCGCCCGGGAGAGCGCGGCCAGCTCGGCGGCCCGGCCCTGGAAGCCACGTGGGGCGCGCGGCAGCAGATCGGCGGGGTGGGGCTCGCCGCCCCGGAGGCCGCCCGGAGCGCCTGCGGCCGGCGAACCCGGGGCAGACACCCCGACAGCGGACACCCCGCCAGCGGGCACTCCCGTCGTGGGACCGCCCGTCGTGGGACCGCCCTTCGCGGCCGTGCCCGTGCCCGTCGCACCACCGGGCCCGTCCGGCTCCGGCTGCGGGTCGCCGCGCAGGATCCGGGCGTAGGCGTCCGCCAGTTCGCGGCCGGGGTCGATGCCCAGCTCGTCCGCGAGCAGCCGCCGGGTGCGGTGGAACCAGTCCAGCGCCTCCGACTGGCGCCCGGAGCCGTGCAGCGCCGACATCAGGGCCGCGGCGAGGGACTCCCGCATCGGATGGGCCACGGCCTCGTCGCGGAGCACCGCCGCCGCCCGGTGGTGCTCGCCCAGCTCGGCGTAGGCGTGGGCCAGTTGCTCGACCGTCGTGAGCCGGGACTCCTCCAGCGCCTGCGCGGCGGCCTGGAGCGGTGCGCTGGGATACGTACCGGTCAGCGCGGGCCCCTCCCACAGGGACAGGGCCTCCTTCAGCATCAGCACGCTGTCGGCCGGACTGCGCTGCTCCCGGGCCAGCATCAGGAGTTCCTCGAACCGCTGGGAGTCCAGCAGGGTCTCCGGCACCCGCAGCACGTACGCGTCCCCGAGCGTGGTCAGCTCGACCCCGTAGGCCTCCGCGTCCGCGCCCGTCAGCAGGGCGCGCAGCCGCGACACATGCCCCTGGATGACCGTACGGGCGTGCAGCGGCGGGGTGTCGTCCCAGAGGGAACCCGTCAACCGGGCCACGGACACGGGGGTGTTGGCGCGCAGCAGCAGCGCGGCGAGCAGGCTGCGGCGTTTGGCGGGGCCGAGTGGCAGCGGACCCGTCAGCGTGTCGACGCAGACGGTGCCGAGCAGCCGGAACTCCACGAGCGGCTCCCCTTCCGGGTGTGACGCGCCCGGTGCCGGGTCACGGACAGGGCCCCAGAATATCCGGCGCCGCCCGGGGACGGGGAGGGGGTGCGCCCGGTCCACGGGGCGCACCCGCCCGGGTCACAGGTGGCGGTCGTCCTCGGAAACCACTGTGGTGGTGGGGGGTACGACCATGCGGCGGCGCCGCATGACACTCGCGTAGACGAACACGCCGATGATGCCGACGATCATCATGATCCAGCCGACCAGGTCGACGTTGACGCTGTCCATCTCCCAGTCGGTCGCGAAGGCGAGAATCGCCCCCGCACCGATGAGAATGATGCATCCTCCGAGTCCCATGAGTTCCGCCTCCTCGATGCCCCGGAAGCTCCGGGCCGTGTATCGAGCGGATACCCGGCCCGGCAACGACCATGTCCGAGAAGACGGTTGGTGTTCTGCTCAGCCCGCCAGGAACGACGCCAGGGCGGTCGCCAGCAGGTGCGGGTCGTCGGCGCCGCACAGCTCGCGGGCGCTGTGCATCGACAGGATGGCGACGCCGATGTCGACGGTCTGGATGCCGTGCCGGGCGGCGGTGATCGGCCCGATCGTGGTGCCGCACGGCATCGAGTTGTTGGAGACGAACGTCTGCCACGGCACGCCCGCCTTCTCGCACGAGGCCGCGAACACGGACCGGCCGCTGCCGTCGGTGGCGTACCGCATGTTGACGTTGGTCTTGAGGATCGGTCCGCCGTTGACGACCGGGTGGTGCGTCGGGTCGTGCCGCTCGGCGTAGTTGGGGTGGATCGCGTGGCCGGTGTCGGAGGAGAGGCAGACGGTCCCGGCGAAGGCGCGGGCCCGGTCCTCGTACGTACCGCCGCGGGCGAACACCGAGCGCTCCAGGACCGTGCCGAGCAGCGGTCCGTCCGCTCCGGTGTCGGACTGCGAGCCGTTCTCCTCGTGGTCGAAGGCGGCCAGCACCGGGATGTACGGGATCTCCGCGTCGGGCTGTCCGGCGACGGCGGCGAGCGCGGCGACCGCCGCGTGCACCGAGAGCAGGTTGTCCATCCGGGGCCCGGCCACCAGCTCGCGGTCACGGCCCAGGTAGGACGGCGCCTCGACGGGGTGCGGCATCAGGTCCCAGCCGGTGATGTCCTCGGCGTCGACCCCCGCCTCCTCCGCGACGAACCGGATGAGGTCGCCCTCCTCCACATCGCCCAGGCCCCAGATCGGCTGCATGTGCTTCTGGCGGTCGAGCTTGAGCCCGTCGGGGTTGGCCGACCGGTCCAGGTGCACGGCCAGCTGCGGGACGCGCAGCAGCGGCCGGTCGATGTTGACCAGCCTGTGCGTCCCGTCCCGGAACGAGATGCGCCCGGCGAGGCCGAGGTCCCGGTCCAGCCAGGTGTTGAGGAGCGTGCCGCCGTAGACCTCCACGGCGACCTGCCGCCAGCCGTGGGCGCCCGTGTCGGGCAGCGGCTTCACGCGCAGGTTCGGTGAGTCGGTGTGTGCGCCCGCGATCCGGAACGGGGTGTGGGCCTCGGCGCCCTCCGGCACGTACCAGGCCACGATCGCGCCGCCGCGCAGGACGTACTTCCCGCCGCTGGACCCGTCCCAGGCCGCCGTCTCCTCGACCTTCCGGAATCCGGCCTTCTCCAGCCTCGACGCGGCGGTCGCCACGGCGTGGTACGGGGAGGGGCTGTCCATCAGGAAGGCCATCAGATCGTCGGTGTGCCCGCGGTCGAAGCGGAGGGGAGAACTCATGTTCTTCACTCTAACCAGGCAAGAGCGGGAGGTTTCACCGTCCGTCCCCGGTGACGCGCCGCTATCGTCCGGTCACCGCGGCGGACGGTTTCTCGCCGTCCTGCGCCTGCTGGGCCCGGTCCGCGACCATGGCGGCCAGCGCCTTGACCTCCGCGTCGGGGACGGCCGACTTGCCCTGGGTCCCGGTGCTGATGCCCAGCACGAGGGTGCCGACCCGGAGTTGGGTGATGGTGGCGGGGCCGCCCATGGTGCCCATGCCGGCCCGGTTGGCCTCGCGCTCCGCCCCCGGCTCACCGATCTCGACCGGTTTGGCGCCCACCCCGACCCTGTCCCCGCCGTAGTACGCGTTCAGCGCGTCATAGGCGGCGTCGGCCGTCTTCTCGTCCTTGTAGGCGAGGGCCCAGAAGTTCAGCGAGGTCACGTCGGGCTTGCGCACGAACGAGGAGGCGCCCCAGAACGTGATCTCCCCGCAGGTGGCCTGCCGCTTCTTCTTGTCGGGCACCTGGCAGACCGGCGGCGGGTACTCGGCCACCGGTTCCTGAGCCTCCGGTTTCATCACGGTCCGCCAGCCCGGCAGGGCCTTCGCGTCCGGTATGACCGACAGCAGCTCCGCCCTGCCGACCGCCTTCGCGGCACCGCCCTTGCCGTCGCCGCCGTCCCCGCTGCCGCAGCCCGCGAGGAGCAGCGCCACCGCCCCGACCGCCGCGCCCCGTACGTACCACCGCTCGCCCGGACGACTCATGTGCCGGCCTCCCCCTCGGAATCGGCTCCGATCATAGGGAAGGCACGGGCGGCGGCCGCTACAGCGTGTCGATCGCTGTCAGATCGATATCGATGTCGTACGGAACGGAGAGCTTGAGCCGGTCGCGGTGGACGCCGGTGGAGGTGTAGGTCTTGTGCGTGGCGTCGTACTCGTACGTCCACACTGCGGGCCGGTCGTGCTCGCCGCTCATCTCGACCCGCCAGAAGTGCGGGATGCCCGCTGCCGCGTACTTGTGCGGTTTGGTGTCACGGTCGCGGTCCTCGGAGTCGGGCGAGACGACTTCGACGGCGAGCAGGACGTCGGCCGCCTCGTACCGGGTCTGGCGACGGCCCGTGATGGCTTCGGCCTTGACCAGAACGATGTCTGGCTCGGGGACGGTCCTTTTACTCAGGACGACCGCCATCTCTCGGCGGACACGCAAATCTTCTGGAACGTGTACTCGCAGACCATTGACCAGCAGGTCCATCACCAGCGTGTGAAAATCGCGCTGCGGACTCACGAAAACCAGGCTCCCGTCGATCAGCTCTGTGTGCGGCGGGAGGTCAAGCGTGAAGAATTCGTCCACGGTGTAGCCGTCCTCCGGCGGGACCGGCCACGTGGAATCGTCGCGGCGCAGCTGCGACGCTTCGGGCAGTGCCTCGGCAGTCATGGTTCCTCCCATGGACGGGATTCTCGGACCTTCACTCAGCGTACCCACCCCATACGACAGCACCGCCACCCGAAAGCGTGTCCGGGTGGCGGTGCGTGTTGACGATCATGGGCGGTGAAGCCCTGAGCGGTGACGCCTAGAACGCGGCCTCGTCCAGCTCCATCAGGGAGTTGTCGACGGACTCGGCGAGCGCGCGCTCGGCGCCGACGCCGGGCAGGACGTTCGCGGCGAAGAACTTCGCGGCGGCGATCTTGCCCTGGTAGAAGGCGACGTCCTTCGCGGAGGCCGTCGGCAGCTTCTCGGCGGCCACGGCCGCGCCCTTGAGCAGCAGGTAGCCGACGACGACATCGCCGGAGGCCAGCAGCAGGCGGGTGGTGTTCAGGCCCACCTTGTAGATGTTCTTCACGTCCTCGCCGGTCGCGGTGAGGTCGGTGATCATCGTGCCGACGATCGCCTCCAGGTCCACGGCGGCCTTGGCGAGCGAGTCCAGCGCGCCGGACAGCTCCTCGTTGCCCTGGGCGCCCGCGAGGAACTTCTTGATCTCCTCGGAGAGCGCGTTGAGCGAGGCGCCCTGGTCGCGGACGATCTTCCGGAAGAAGAAGTCCTGGCCCTGGATGGCCGTCGTGCCCTCGTACAGCGTGTCGATCTTGGCGTCACGGATGTACTGCTCGATCGGGTACTCCTGGAGGTACCCGGAGCCGCCGAAGGTCTGGAGCGACTGGGCCAGCTGCTCGTACGACTTCTCCGAGCCGTAGCCCTTCACGATCGGGAGGAGCAGGTCGTTGAGGCCGTGCAGCGCCTTCGCGTCCTCGCCCGCGGACTCCTTCTCCTGGATCGCGTCCTGGACGGAGGCGGTGTAGAGGACCAGGGAGCGCATGCCCTCGGCGTACGCCTTCTGCGTCATGAGCGAGCGGCGCACGTCGGGGTGGTGCGTAATGGTGACCTTGGGGGCCGTCTTGTCCATGAACTGCGACAGGTCGGTGCCCTGGACGCGCTCCTTGGCGTACTCCAGCGCGTTGAGGTAACCGGTCGAGAGCGCCGCGATGGCCTTCGTGCCGACCATCATGCGGGCGAACTCGATGATGCGGAACATCTGGCGGATGCCGTCGTGCTTGTCACCGATCAGCCAGCCCTTGGCGGGGTGCTGGTCGCCGAACGTCATCTCGCAGGTGTTGGACGCCTTGAGGCCCATCTTGTGCTCGACGTTCGTCGCGTACACGCCGTTGCGCTCGGCCAGCTCGCCGGTGGTCCAGTCGAAGTGGAACTTCGGGACCATGAAGAGCGAGAGGCCCTTGGTGCCCGGTCCCGCGCCCTCGGGGCGGGCCAGCACGTAGTGGATGATGTTCTCGGACATGTCGTGCTCGCCCGAGGTGATGAAGCGCTTCACACCCTCGATGTGCCAGGAGCCGTCCTCCTGCTCGACGGCCTTCGTGCGGCCCGCGCCGACGTCGGAGCCGGCGTCCGGCTCGGTCAGCACCATCGTCGAGCCCCACTGCTTCTCGACGGCGATCTCGGCGATCTTCTTCTGCGCGTCGTTGCCCTCGTCGAAGAGGATGCCGGCGAAGGCCGGGCCGGAGGAGTACATCCACACGGCCGGGTTGGCGCCGAGCAGCAGCTCCGCGTAACCCCAGATCAGGGAGCGGGGGGAGGTCGTGCCGCCGATCTCCTCCGGGAGGCCCAGGCGCCAGTACTCGGAGTCCATGAAGGCCTGGTACGACTTCTTGAAGGTGTCCGGGACCGGTGCGGTGCTGGTCTCCGGGTCGAAGACCGGCGGGTTGCGGTCGGCGTCGGCGTAGGAGTCGGCGAGCTCGTTCTCCGCGAGGCGGGTGACCTCGTCGAGGATGCTCTTCGCGGTCTCGACGTCCATCTCCGCGAACGGTCCGGCGCCGTACACCTTGTCGCGCCCGAGGACCTCGAAGAGGTTGAACTCGATGTCGCGGAGATTCGACTTGTAGTGCCCCATGGGAAGGCTCCGTAATCAATAGCAGTGGCGCGCAGCGCCCCGTGGAGGGGTGGCCCGGACTCGCGGACGGGGTCGTTGTCAGCTGACCCCATACGATGATGCTACCCGTCAGTAATAAGACGCAACCCCTCAAGGCAGAGATGTGTCCGATTACTCTTTGCACCATGTACGGCTACGACCAGAATCAGGGCGCACAGCAGCCGATGGGTGGCGGCTACGGCGAGCAGCCGCTGTATCCCGAACCCTCGCCGCCCTCGCTGGGCGACGCGGTACGGGCCTTCACGACCGGCTCGCTGGCCGCAGAGGACTTCCAGCAGATCTTCGCGACGTCGAAGGTCTACTGCCCGCGCGGTGACAACCCGGGCTTCCTCGCGCTGCACAACACCCAGCAGCCCGTCATCCCGATGTTCACCACGCTCAAGGAGCTGCGGCTCTACGCGGGCAAGGAGTCCAAGTACTTCGTGATCACCGGCGCCGAGGTGATCGACCTGCTGCCCACCGGCTACGGCTTCGTCCTCGACATGGAGGGCGAGCACCGCATGGTCTTCGACGCCAAGGCCGTGGAGCAGATGGTCGACTTCGCGATGCGCCGGATGTACGGCTGAGGGGTACGGGACAGCCCTCAGCGCCTCTCGTTCGCGGCGGGCAGGCCGCGGGCGCGCAGCACCCGGCGCTGCACCGGTCCGAAGACGCCCGTCTCGACCACCACCCCGACGGCCAGGATCACCAGGGCGGCCGCCAGCACCGGCCCGAGGCGGCCGCTGCGCCGACCGGCGTCGAGCACCTGGCCGAGGCCGGGCAGCGGGGTGGATGCCATGAGCTCCGCCGTCATCAGGGCCCGCCAGCCGAACGCCCAGCCCTGCCGGAGCGCGGCCACCACACCGGGCAGGGCGGCCGGAAGCAGGACGTGGCGCACCCCGGCCGCTCCCGTCGCCCCCATGGTCCGGCCCGCCCGCACCAGGAGCGGCGGCACCTGGTCCAGCGCGGTGAGGACCCCGGTCGCCACCGAGGGGACGGCGCCGAGGAGCACCACCAGGTAGACCGCGGCCTGCGAGGTGCCGAGGCAGATCACGGCGATGGGCACCAGGACCGCCGCCGGAAGTGACTGGAAGGCACTCAGCGTCGGGGCGAGGGGCACCCGCACGAACCGGAACCGGTGCAGCAGCAGACCGAGGGGTACCCCCACCGCCGCGGACGCCGCGAACCCCGCGAGGCAGCGGCCCAGGCTGTGCAGCAGTCCGGGGCCGAGCGTCCCCGCGGACCAGGCGGCGGACAGTTCGCGCAGGACCGCCGCCGGTGCGGGCAGCACCGGCGACAGGCCGAGCAGGTGGACCAGCTGCCAGACACCCACCACCAGCAGGACCGCGGAGCAGCCCGGCCCGACGCGGGCCGCGAGGCGCCTCAGCCGCGCTCCGGCGAGGCCTCGGCGCAAGCCCCCGCCGGACGGCTCCCGGGTGCGGCGCGCGGCGGTCCGCCCGGCTCCGGTGGGCAGCGCGTTCGCCGGACGGGCCGGGCTCTCAACAGCGTGCACGGCGGTCAGCCTCCTCACCGAGCCGGGCCGTGATCTCGTCGACGAGACGGGCCGCGTCCGGGGCGTCGGCGCCTCGCGCGGAGCGGGGGCCGACGGACCACTCGGCCGCCACCCGGCCTGGGTCCGACGCCATCAGCACCACGCGGTCCCCCAGCGCCACGGCCTCCCTGACGTCGTGGGTCACGAAGAGCACCGTCGCCCCCTGTTCCGCACAGACGCGGACGAGCTCGCCGTGCAGCGTCCCCCGGGTCACGGTGTCGAGCGCCGCGAACGGCTCGTCCATCAGCAGGACGTCCGCGCCCTGCGCCAGGGCGCGGGCCAGGGCGACCCGCTGGCGCATGCCGCCGGACAGCTCGTGCACCCGCTGCCCGTAGCTCTCGGGGAGCCCCACCAGAGTGAGCAGGCGCCGGGCCCGGTCGCGGCGGCGGGCGAGGGAGACGCCCGCGAGACGGAGCGCCAGTTCGATGTTCCGGCCCGCCGTGAGCCACGGGAACAGGGCGTGGTCCTGGAACATCACGGCGGGACGTCCGCCCGCGACGGAGATCCTCCCCGCGCTCGCCGTCTCCAGCCCGGCGACCAGGTGGAGCAGGGTCGACTTGCCCGAACCGGAGGCACCGACGAGGCACACGAACTCGCCCTTCGCGAGCCGCAGACCGACGTCCTCCAGCACGACGCGGCGGGCCGCACCCGTGCCGTACTCCTTCGTGACGCCGCAGACCTCGACGGCCGTGGTGCTGTGCCCGGTCATCTCAGAAGTCCCAGCCCGCGTCGTCGGGTTCGGGGGCGTCGGTGGCCCCGGCGGCGAAGGAGCCGCCCGCCATGCCGGCCGACAGCGTGGTTCCGTCGGCCGGGTCGATCAGCAGGAACGAGCCGGTCGGCCGGGAGCGGGCGTACGGGTCGAGCGCGAGCGGTTCGGCAGTGCGCACCACGACCCGGCCGATGTCGTTGGCGACGAGCTGTCCGGGGGTCGGGTGCTGGGAGAGGTCGTCCAGGGTGAGGCGGGAGGGGATGTCCTTGACGATCGCCTTGACGGTGCGGGTGGTGTGTTTGACCAGTACCCGCTGGCCGACGGTGAGGGGCCGGTCCGCGACGTGGCAGACGGTCGCCTCGACGTCCTGCGTGGTGCGTGGCGCGTCGCCGCTCTCCACGATGAGGTCGCCGCGCGAGATGTCGATGTCGTCCGCCAGCAGCAGGGTGACCGACTGCGGCGCCCGCGCCGTGTGCACGGACCGGCCCAGCAGGTCGATCCCAGAGACGGTCGAGGTGTGGCCGGAGGGCAGTACGGTCACCGGGTCGCCCACCCGGAAGGCCCCTGCCTCGATCCGGCCGGCGTAGCCCCGGTAGTCGGGATGCGCTGCGGTCTGCGGCCGGATCACGTACTGGACGGGGAAGCGGGCGTGGCAGGTGGTGAGGTCGTGGCTGACCGGGACCGTCTCCAGGTGCTCCAGTACGGTCGGGCCGCCGTACCAGTCCATGTGGGAGGACGGTTCCACGACGTTGTCGCCGGCCAGTGCGGAGATCGGGATCGCGGTGATTTCCGGGACGCCGAGCGAGGCCGCGTAGGCGGTGAACTCCTCGGCGATGGCGGCGAACACCGGCTCCGCGTAGCCGGCCAGGTCCATCTTGTTGACCGCGAGGACCACCTGCGGGACCCGCAGCAGCGCGGTCAGCGCCGCGTGCCGGCGGGTCTGCTCGACCACGCCGTGGCGGGCGTCGACCAGGATCACCGTCAGCTCGGCGGTGGAGGCGCCCGTGACCATGTTGCGGGTGTACTGCACATGGCCCGGGGTGTCGGCCAGGATGAACCGACGCCGGGGTGTGGCGAAGTAGCGGTAGGCGACGTCGATGGTGATGCCCTGTTCGCGCTCGGCCCGCAGTCCGTCGGTCAGCAGCGCCAGGTCCGGTGCTTCCTGGCCGCGCTTGCGGGACGCGTCCTCGACGGCCTCCAGCTGGTCGGTGAGGACCGACTTGGAGTCGTGGAGGAGCCGTCCGACGAGGGTGGACTTGCCGTCGTCCACGGACCCGGCGGTGGCGAACCGCAGCAGGGTGGTGGTCGACAGCCGCTCGGCCGACTGGGTGGGTGTGGTCATGTTAGAAGTACCCCTCGCGCTTGCGGTCTTCCATCGCGGCCTCTGACATCTTGTCGTCGGCGCGGGTCGCGCCTCGCTCGGTGAGCCGGGAGGCGGCGATCTCGGTGATGACGGCGTCCAGGGTGGTGGCGTCGGAGTCGACGGCGCCGGTGCAGGACATGTCCCCGACCGTGCGGTAGCGGACCTGGCGGGTCTCGACCGTCTCGTGCTCCTTGGGGCCGCCCCAGTCGCCGGCGGTCAGCCACATGCCGGAGCGGCTGAAGACCTCGCGCTCATGGGCGAAGTAGATCTGCGGGAGCTCGATGCCCTCGCGCTCGATGTACTGCCACACGTCCAGCTCGGTCCAGTTGGAGATCGGGAACACCCGGACGTGCTCACCCGCGGCGTGCCGGCCGTTGTACAGCTGCCACAGCTCGGGGCGCTGGCGGCGCGGGTCCCACTGGGAGAACTCGTCGCGCAGCGAGAACACCCGCTCTTTCGCGCGAGCCTTCTCCTCGTCACGCCGCCCGCCGCCGAACACCGCGTCGAAGCGGTGCTGCTGGATCGCCTCGGTCAGCGGCACGGTCTGGAGCGGGTTGCGGGTCCCGTCGGGGCGCTCGCGGAGCACCCCCCGGTCCAGGTACTCCTGCACCGAGACGACCCGCAGCCGCAGCCCGTGCTCCGCCACCACCCGGTCGCGGAAGTCGAGCACCTCGGGGAAGTTGTGCCCGGTGTCCACGTGGAGCAGCGTGAACGGCACCGGCGCGGGCGCGAACGCCTTGAGCGCCAGGTGCAGCATCAGGATCGAGTCCTTGCCGCCGGAGAACAGGATCACCGGCCGCTCGAACTCCCCCGCCACCTCACGGAAGATGTGCACCGCCTCCGACTCCAGGACGTCCAGATGGGAGAGCGTGCTCGGGCCGTCCGTCTCGGCGTGCGGCAGCCGGGCACTCGGCGGGCCGGTGAGCCGGAGCGTGGCTCCCGCGTCCGCCTGGCGCACTGCCCCCGTACTCGCCATCGCTCAGGCCGCCGGAAGGGCGGTGGCCAGCGAATTCGCCGCCTGGAGACCCAGGTTGAGGCCCGCGGCCGCCGGGTCGTCCGACCAGGGCTGGGTCCGGGCGCTGGCCGCGAACCGGCGCAGCGCGGACGCGGGCGCGCTGCGCGGGGCCAGCCGGCCGGCGCGCCAGGCCTCGCGCAGCGCGATTCCGGCGCCTTTGCTGTTGCGGTGGGCCACGCGGAGCCCCGGCACGAAGTGCACCCGGCCACCGGACTCGGAGAGCCGCTCCACCAGACCGTTGTCGCTCGCGGTGACCTGGTCGGGGAAGCCCTCGGCAGCGCGGAACGCCTCAGTCCACACCGCCGAGTTGCCGCCCGCGAAGAACGTGACCTCGCTGCCGGGGACGTGCTGTGCGTAGCGGACCTCGTAGCGGTACTGGCGGGCGCGTGCCACCACACTGCTGTCGAACGGCAGCACCCGGCCGGTGATCGCCGCCCGCCCGGGGGTGAGCGCCTTGTCGAGGACGTCGAACCAGTCGGGCAGGGGCCGGGCGTCGTCGTCGAGGAACGCCAGGACATCGCCGGTCGCCTCCTGGCCCGCGAGGTTGCGGCCGGCCGCCGCACCGCGGCGCCGTCCGTGGCGCAGCAGGCGGACGGGGAAGCGGTGGGCCGACTCGTCGACGCGCAGCGGGGTGTCCGAGGCGTCGTCGACCAGGATCACCTCGTGGACGATGCCCGTGTCGCACGCCGCGATCGAGGTCAGCAGTGCGTCGATGTCGGTGGGGCGGTTCCGGGTGGCGACCACCACGGAGACCTGCTTGCCGTCGTCTGGGGATGTCGTACTCATCGCGGTTCTACTCCTTGCGGACATTCGCCGCGGCCACCTGAGTGGGCCGGGCGGGGGTCGTGGGGTGCGGCGGGACGCGGCCGGTCACCGGGGTGCGGCGGCGAACGGGTCGAGGACCTCGTCCACCTCGTCGAGGAGCGTGCCGAGCGTGGCGGAGTGCCCGTCGTCGGCGGCCGGCTCCGTGGTGATCACGATGCGGGCCGCGGCCTCGGCGGCGAGTCGCACGGCGGCCTCCGCGTCGGCCGCGCGGACCACGACATGGCCGCAACGGTCCTCCGACCAGCGCAGTTCGTGCACCGTGTCCCCGGGCTCGACCTGGACGTCGACCTGGACGACGCCGTCCATCGCACCGGCCTCCGCCGTGCCCGTGACCGAGGTGACGGTTCCCGGGGCGGCGACGAGGAAGCGGATGGCGGCCGCACCCGCCGGCTCCTGCCGCCTCGGCAGCGGGTCGCCGTCCAGGGCGAGCCGGTAGGCGGCCTCCTCCAGGTCGACGCCGTGGACCAGGCGGACCAGTTCGTTGATGCGGTCACCGCCGCGACGGCTGTGCGACTCGATGACGCGGGGGCCGGCGGCGGTGAGGATCAGTTCGGTGTGGGCCGGCCCGTCCACGAGGCCCACGGCGTCCAGCAGGGCTTCGACCGTCGCGATGACGGCCTGCCGGTCGGCTCCGTCCAGCGGCGCGGGCACCACATGGCCGAGCTCGACCACACCCTGCCCGGTCTCCTTGCCGGTGACCGCGACGACGGTGTGTGCCCCGGCCCGGGAGAACGTCTCGACGCTGAGTTCCTCGCCGGTCAGCCACTCCTCGGCCATGAAGTCGTCGAGGCCGAAGCCCTCGCGCCACGCCCACGCCTCTTCGACCTCGTCGACGGACGCGATCCGGCGGACACCCAGGCTGCCGGAGCCCATGGTCGGCTTGAGCACGGCGGACCCCGCCGCCTTCACGAAGTCGCGCAGCTCGGCGGCGGTCGGCCGGGTCACCGTCCGCACCGGTCCGATGCCCTGTTCGTTCAACAGGGCGCGCAGGGCCGGCTTGTCGTGCAGCAGCCGGGTGGTCCGCTCGCCGTTGCCGGGCAGTCCGAGCGCGTCGGTGAGATGGCCCGCCACCACCTGGGCCGCCTCGGTCTGGGTGAAGACCCGGGCGAACGGACGCTGTTCGTGCAGGGCGCGCACCAGGGCGGTGACGGTGGGAACGTCCTGGTAGTCGACGAGCAGCAGCTGGGAGCAGTGCTCCACCACATCCGGGTCGAACGCGGATGGCTTCTGGATGTGCACCACGTCGAGACCGAGCGCTGCGGCCTTGCGGACGATGCCGGCCTTTCCGCCGATGACGAGAACGCGGGTTGCGGGCAAGGGAATCACCTTCGTTAGGGGTTCGACTTCGTCTGGGGTTCGGCGGATCAGGCGGATCAGGCGGATCAGGCGGGTTCGGCGGATCAGGCGCGGGCGAGCGTGGGGAGCGCGGCCAGACGCAGCGCCTCCCACACGGAGGCGGTGTCCGCCGGGAGTGCGTCGTCGGTGTCCGCCGCCGGGGAGCGGGGCTTCAGTCCGGCGAGGTACGGCGCGAGGTCGAGCCCGGTGAACCGGGACAGGCGCTCGGTCTCCTCGCCCCGGCACAGTGCGTGGTACTCCACGACCAGGGCGTTCCCGGCCGGCACCGCCGGTGCGAAGTCGAGCCAGTGCTGGTTCCAGGACGTCCACTTGGCGAGGGCGGCCTCCCGCGTGCGCGGCACATAGGGCCGGTCGCCCTTCCAGCGCAGCATCGAGCGGGCCGCCTCCTCGGGGTGGCGCACCAGCATCACGTAGCGGGCGTTCGGCAGTACCTCGCCGAACCAGGGCAGATGCAGCAGGTACTCGTTGTACTTGTCCCCGGAGTGCGGCAGTTCGCCCTGGGTCTCGGCCAGGATCCGCCGTGCCAGGTCCACCGGGTCGTCTCCGCACGTGCCCTCCGCGACGTCCCTGGCGGCGGCCCGCAGGCTCTGTTCCACCCGGGCGCGCCAGCGTTCGACGCCCGAGCCGTCCGGCGGCCGGCGGTCCAGGGCGTGCAGGATCTCGTCCGTGCGCAGATGGTGGTCGGCCAGGTCCTGCCGGTTCAGCCAGCGGTGCAGCAGATAGGGGAGTTTGCCGTTGACGGTGAAGTGGCCGCCCGCGTCGTGGAAGGCCAGGTTCATCGCGTAGGCGAGGGCGGTGGTGCCGCAGCGCTGGCCGCCGAGCAGGATTACGGGTGAGTCGCTCATGCGCCGGCCTCCACCGTGTGCGCGTAGGGGTCGGCGGGGACGGCGTCCTCGCCCGCGGCCCGCGTCATCTCGCGGAGCAGCCGCATACAGGTGCTGCTGGCCTCGAATCCGCCGGCGGTGAACTCCTCGCCCCACGGCTCGTCGCGCTGCGCCTGGTTCAGCACCCGGCCGATGCGCCAGTGCGTCTCCAGGGAGATCCAGTCCCGGTATCCGTCCTCGGCCAGCCGGTCGAGGATCGCGGGCCAGGGCAGGTCCCCGTCGCCGAGGCGGACATAGGCCCGCCGGCCGTCCGGGTCCTTCACATGGACGTGCCGGATGCGTTCGCGGCCGAGCGCGTAGTCCTGCGGGAACGGGGCCGGGTCCCAGCCGCTGAAGACGCTGTTGCCCGGATCCCACAGGATGCCGAGCCGGTCGTCGCCCAGCGCGTCCAGGAACTCCAGGGTGTGTCGCATGGTCGGGCTGTTGGTCCGCATGCCCGTCTCGACGAGCAGGGGGACGCGTCCGAAGGGGACGCCGTCCAGGACCTCCCGGGCGGCCGCGGCGGCCCCGCGCGGGTCCGGATCGCCCTGCCGGTAGAAGGTGAAGATGCGGACGAACGGTGCTCCGAGCAGCTCGGCCCGGCGCACGGAGTCCGTCACCAGCGCGCGGGCGGAGTCCGTCTCGGCGGCGGTGCGGGGCAGTTCGCACTTCAGCGCCGGCGGGTCGAAGCCGGCCACCCGCAGTCCGTGCCGGGCCACCGTCGCCCGTATTCGGGCCAGGGCGGCGTCGTCCATGCGATGCGGCGCCACGCCGCCGCTGGAGCGGATCTCCAGCCCGCCGAAGCCGAGGCGGGACGCCGTGGCCGCCGCCTGCTCGATGTCCTGGGACAGTTCGTCGTTGATGATGGCGAGTCTCACGAAAGGATCTCCTCGCTGAGGGCCTGGGGGAGGCGTCGGTCCGGTGGGTACCACTCGCGCAGGAGGGCGATGTCCTCGGTGAGGGACGGTGCCTTCGACTCGACGGTGACCGCGCGCAGTTCACCCGCCGCGTCGAGGACCCTCCGGGTCAGCTCGGGCCGGGCGGAGGCGAGCGGCCGGTGCCGTGAGGTGGCGGGCTCGTCCCAGTCGAACCCCTTGACCTGGGCGTAGGGGATCCAGCGGGCGAGCCGGGCCGCCGCCGCGACGGGATCGGCGTCGATCCTGGCGAGGCCCATCGTGTCGAGCAGGACCGAGGTGCCCGCGCGGCGGCACAGCTCGTCGAGTTCGGCCACGGGCGCGTATCCGTGGTGGGTCTCCACCAGGACGAGGGAGCTGTCACCGACCCTGGCGGCCAGCGCCTCGATCTGCGCGAGCGTCAGGGCGAAACGGTCGGGGGCGGTGCACCCGGCGGCCGCGAAGACCTTCACCGGCAGGCCCCGCTCCGGCGCGCGCAGTCCGTCGACGGAGCCGGGCGGGTGCTCCGCGGAGCCCAGCACGGTGGAGACGCCGACGAAGCAGACCTCGGCCCCGGCGGCGCGCAGGGCGCCGAGCCCGCCGGCCTCCCACGCGTGGTCCTTGCCCTCCCTGACGTCGACGGCCGTGCCGCCGGACGCGAGGGTGAGGCCGGCCAGGGCCCCGGCGTCGAGGCGCGGCGCGGAGCCGGAAGAGACACCGATCAGCGGCTTCACGCGGCCACCGCCGCGGCGGTGGTGGCGATCGACGAGAGGATGTCGGTCACCGCACGGGCGCCGTCGAGGTGGCAGCGCACCGGGGGACGCCCCGTCGCCACCGCCTCGGCCATCTCCCGGTAGACCTCGGTGCGCAGTTGTGAGGTCGGCACCGTGGGCCAGGTCTGTTCCGTGCCGTCGAGCTGGGTCATCACCATGCCGTCGGTGATGTTGAACCCCCCGTCGGGTCCGAGGATCTGGAGCCGTTCGGTACGGACCGTCGACTCGGCGGTCACGGTGAACGCGAGGGTGGCCCCGGACCGGAAGGCGACCATTCCCGTGACACGGGTGTCGATGCCCGCAGCGACCTCCCTGGTCGGCGTCAGGCGCACCGACTCCGGCTCCCCGAGCAGCTGACACGCCAGGTCGAGATAGTGGACCCCCAGGTGGGCGGAGATCCCGCCCAGGGCCATGGTGGGATCGCTGCGCCACCCGGCACGCCGGTAGTGGGCCGGCGGCCGGAACCGCGACACCTCCAGTACCCCGGTGACGGAGGACGCCGACCAGGTGGCGGCGAGGGCCGCCGCCGGCAGCCGCATCCGGTGCTGGAGCATGACGCCGACCGGCAGCCCGGTCCGCCGGGCGGCGGCCGCGACCATGTCGATCTCGTCCACGGACACGGCGGGCGGCTTCTCCAGCAGGACGGCCTTGCCCGCCTCCAGCGCCTCGACCGCCAGCCGCGCCCGCCCGCCGGGCGGGACGCACAGGGCCACCAGATCGACGCGTGGGTCATCGAGGAGCGACCTCCAGGAACCGGCCCGGTGGTGATCGCCGGTGTCGACCGCGGGGTCCTGCTCCAGGACGGACACGATCCCCGCCTCCGGCAGCTGCTCCAGTGCGGCGGCGTGCTGCTGGGCGGCGATGCCGAATCCGACGAGGCCCACCCCGAGTCGCGGGCTCATGCGGCACCTCCCGCGGTGGCCGGGGCGGCGTGGAGGGCGCCCCAGCCGAGCTGTTCGACGACCGACGCCGGTACGGGGACGCCGTGTTCGGCGGCGACGGTCTCGGCCAGCCGCTCCTGCTGTTCCGGCAGATGGACCTCGGGCGGCCCCTGGGGGTAGCCGGCGGCCACCGCGCCCGACAGGACGTCGAGGAGTTCCTCCACCGGAGGGTCGCCGAACGCGTCCGGCGCCAGTGCGAGGAACAGCTGGGAGCAGTCCATGGTCCGCTCGGGCTCGGCACGCTGCTTGTGGACGAGGGGGCTCACCGTGCCGCCGGCCAGGATGCCGGCCAGCACCTCGGTGATCACCGCGACCCCGAGGCCCTTGTATCCGCCGAAGACCGGGACGGCGCCGCCCCGGTCGAGTTCCTCCGGATCGGTGGTGGGGCGGCCCTCGCGGTCCACCAGCCAGTTCGCGGGCACCTGTTCGCCTCGGTGCGCGGCATGCCGGATCTTTCCGCTGGCGACCGTCCCGGTGGCGAAGTCCACGACCAGCGGGGACCCGTCGCCACGGGGGACGACCATGCACACGGCGTCGTTCCCGAGCGTCGGGCGCCCCGCGCCGGGGGCGGCGACGCTCGGACCGGAGACGTTGAGGACGAGGCCGACCACGCCGTGGCGGACGAAGTGGTCGCGGTAGGCGGCGAGCATGCCGACGTGGTTGTTGCCCCGGACGGCGACGGCGGCCAGCCCGGTGCGGGCGGCCCGCTCGGCGCACCGGCCGGCCGCGAGGTCCGCGGCCACCTGTCCGAACCCGCCGCGGGCGTCGAGGCGTACGACGGACCCCTCCTCCTGGCTCCACTCGGGCTCGGCGGCGGGGTCGATGCCTCCCTCGCGCAGCCGGTCGAGGTACATCGGCAGCAGGCCGACACCGTGCGAGAAGTGACCCCGCACATCGGCGTCCACCAGGACCCGGGCGACCAGGGCGGCGCGCTCGGCGCCGACGCCGGCGGCGGTCAGCGATCCGGCCGCCGCCTCCCGCAGCGCCTCCGCGGTGAAGCGGACCGCCGCCTTCGGGCGGGGCTCCGGGCGGGGGGCGCGGTTGAGGTGGACGGTCCGGTCGGCGGACGCCGCCACCTCGGCGTCGGTGGTGACCAGGAGCACCGCGCCGCCCCGCCGGGCCGCGGTGCGCGCCGGTTCGGCGCCGGACTCCTGCGGCCGCCGCCCGGTGGCGTCGACGACCAGGACGGGGGCCGGGCCGGCCGGGCAGCGCTCGTGCGCGGCCACCACGCTCACGCCCGCCGGGAGGGACGGCCTGATCCGCCGGGACCGGCCGGTCCCGCCCGCGTCGATGGCCCCGTACTGGGCCCGCCGTCGTCCGGCGAGCACCTGGATCAGGGCGGCCGCGGACCCGGTGTCGTCGGCGAGCACCGCGATGATCTCGCCGGCGGCCACGGTGACGGTCAGCCCCGCGATCAGGATGCGCTCCGCGCCCTCCGGGCCCTCGGCCACGATCAGGTCCGCGATGCGGAATGCGGGCGGCCTGCCCGCTGATTCGGTCATTGCTGGCTCCTCGAAATGCCGTGGTACGGGTCGGAACACCACCGGGTCGTCCGGGGGCGGGGCTAGGCCGTGTCTGACAAATACCGCCTGGCGCGGGGTCGTCCCGCTGTGTCACGGGACGGCCCCGCGCGAGCCCTGGGCGGCGGTGGCTGTTTCACGTGAAACAGCCACCGGCCCTCGGGGAGAGGCCCTCGGACACGGCCTACGACGCGGCCGTCGGCTCCAGGAACTCCAGCCGGTTGCCGAACTTGTCGAACGCGTAGAAACGGTCGTGGCCCGGGAAGTTGTCGTCCCACGTCACCTCGTGACCGCCCTCCTCCAGCCGCTTGGCCAGTCCGCTCAGCGACTCGACGAGGATCCCGGGGTGCGCCTTGCGCGCGGGCGAGAAGTCCTGCTCGACACCGAGGTGGACCTCCAGGCCGCCGCCGCGGAACCAGCACCCGCCGCGGGCCGCGAGGACCGGGGGCTTCTCCAGCTCCGTCATCCCGAGCACCTCGCCCCAGAACGCCCGGCACTGGTCCTCGCCGCCCGGCGGGATGGCCAGCTGGACGTGGTGCAGTCCCCCGAACGCGTAGTCGGCGCCGGTCTGTTCGTTGTTCTGCTCTGTCATGTCTGTTCTCTCTTCTCTCTGTTGTGCGGGCACCGGTCCGGCGCCGGGGACGCCGGACCGGTGCTGTACGGATCGGCCGACGTGGTGTCAGCCGGTCGAGGTGAGTGCCTCGTGGCGCGCGGCCATGCCGTCGCTGCGTACGGTGAACGACAGTTTCCGTACGCCTTCCTGGGCACGCCGCAACGCCTCGTCCTGTGACGTGCCCACCGCGCAGACATGTGCACCCCGGGCGAAGGAACCGGTGACTCCCTTGAGGCGCTTGCCCGGCTCGCGCAGCACCTCGACGTCGACGACGCCCTCCAGCGCGCGGGCCTCCTCCTCGCCCGCCACCTCCACGATCTCGCCCACCGCGTCCGGGCAGGCGTACCAGATGGCCGCCGCGCCGGGGCCGTCGTGCGGGGCGGCGAGAGTGGCGCGGAGATCGTCGAGGACCTTGATGCCCACGGCCTGGCGGGCGACGACGTCGATCAGGTCGACGCCGCTGACCCGCGCCCACAGCTCGGGGATCTCGTCGCCCGCCGGACGCAGGTGCGTCTCCACGATGTGGACGGCGTCCTCGGCCACGATGACCTCGGTGTGCGTGACGCCCCGCCGGACACCGAGGGCCGTCAGCATGTCGGTCACGGCGGTACGGATCCGCCGCTCATCGGCGTCCGGGAGGGGGGCCGGCACGACGTGGCCGACCTCGACGAAGTGATCGTGCTCGGAGATCTTGAGGGTGACGCCCACGGCCAGGTGCTCGCCGTCCTCGCTGACGCACTCCACGCTGTACTCGTCGCCGCTCAGGAACTCCTCGACGAGCAGGTCCGGCGCGTCCAGGTCACCGGCTCCCTCGGCGCCCCACTCAAGGGCGCGGGGGATGTCGGCAGGGCCGTCGATACGGGTGACGCCCTTGCTGGCGACGCCGCGCACGGGCTTGCAGATCAGCGGGTAGCCGGTCCGCTCCGCGACCTTGAGGACACCCTCGGCGTCGTGGACGGTCTCGGCGACGACCCCGCCGATCCCGGCCTCGGCCAGCACCCGGCGCATCGCGTACTTGTCGGCCACCGCCCGTACCGTCTCCGCGCTGTGCCAGTCGAGACCCAGGTCGAGCCCGATGGCCGCGGTCTTCTCGGTGTCCTTCTCGGTGAAGTTGGTCAGCCGGTCGACCGGGTCGACCGCGTGCACGAACCGCGCCGCGGCCACCCATTCCTCGACCGGGGCGTCCTCGCGGAGCACGATCAGGCGCTGGATCTTCTCCCGGCTGCGCAGCCGGGGCACCACCTCGGGCCGGCAGATGACGGTCGTGCGCAGTCCCGGCCAGGCGTCGCGGGCGCGGTCGGGCAGATCGCGTCCGCCGCTGACGATCAGGAGATGCTGGGGCGGGGGTGTCTCGGACATGCTTTTCCTCCGTCAGTGCGCATTCCACCGAGGGGTGGGAATGGGTCGGTGCGGTCGGTCAGGAGCCGTTTGTCGCGGGTACGGGCTCCGCGTGCGGTGTGGTGGTGGGCCCCGCGGTGGCCGGTTGGGGCTTCTGCCGGGTGCCGAGCCAGCTCAGGGCCGCGGACAGCGGGAAGCAGGCCGCGATGATCAGCCAGCCGCCCGGCCCGGTCCGGGAGAGGAGCCACAGCACCACGGCAGGGCCGGCGATCTCCGCCGTCGAGAAGCCCACGTTGAAGAAGGCGAAGTACCGGCCCTGGGCCGCCTCCGGCGACATCGCGAAGGAGATCTCCCAGGACGAGGCCGAGTGCAGCAGTTCCCCGAAGGTCAGCAGGAGCAGGGCGGTCACCAGCGTCACGATCGCCCAGCCGGACGTGTCCGACCAGCCGCTCGCCGCGAAGGCGACGCAGGCGAACAGCAACAGGACCGACGAGACGGTGGTGGCCCGGGTCGCGGTCGCCAGGTCCGCGATATGGCGGGTCACCCTGACCTGGGCCAGCACCGTGAGGACCGTGTTGGTGGTGACGAGGACGGTGATCATCCAGATCGGTGACTCGGTGTGCTCGGCCACCCAGAGCGGCAGCACGGTGATCAGGATCGCGTCGTGCAGGAACATCACACCGTTGGCCGCCGTGGCCGCCACGAACCGCCAGTCGCGGATCGGCGGAACCACCGCCTTCGCGCTCTTCCCGTCCCCCTTGTCCTTGGCCACCGCCGGGCCGACCCGGGGCAGCATCCAGACGAGGGCGAACACCACCAGGAAGCTGACCGCGTTGCCGATGAAGAGCCAGTGGAACGCCGTCTTCGAATTGGTGGTCAGGGCGATCCCGGCGAGCGAGAACCCGACGGTGAAGCCGAGGTTGCGCAGGGACCGGATGAATCCCATCGTGCGGTTGCGTTCGGTTCCGGTGATCAGTCGGCCCACCAGGGCCTGGTTCAGGGGCTGTCCGGCCCGGTCCATGATGTACAGCAGGCTGGCCGTCACCACGAACTGGCTGAACCCGTCGACCCTCAGGTAGGCGAGGTAGCCGATGGCCCGCCACAGGCAGACCACCAGGATGATGTTCCTGGGGCCGAACCGGTCGGCGAGCATGCCCATCGGCACGGTGGTGGCGAGCCCGACCACGCCCGCGATCCCCAGCCCCACGCCGAGCTGTGTCTCGTTGATCCCGGCGAACCGCGTGAAGTAGAGGGCGGAGCTCGCCAGGAACATGCCGGTTCCCATGGAGCCGATCAGCGCGTTGACCGCGATGATCCGGGACTCCCTGGTGGCGGGCAGCGCCCCGGTCAACCGGGTGCGCCAGGTCTTCTGTTCGGTCATCTCTCTTCCCTCCCGGAAGCGGTCGGTCCGTCCCACCCGGTGCGCCAGTGGCGGACCAGTCCGGCCCAGGTGCCGGCCGCCCCCGAGGGCAGATAGGTTCTGCGGATCCGCAGCTGGTCCGCGGTCCACGGTGTGGCGGGCGAGCGGACCGTTCCGAAGGCCAGCACGTCGTCGGGCAGCGGCGGTTCGTCGGGCACTCCGCCGTAGGGGTAGGCGAACAGCCGGGCGGGGCCGGGCCCGTACCGCTCGCGGATGTCGTCGAGCGAGCCCAGGCTCTGGGTGCGGGCCTCGGCCGGCGGGATCCGGTCGAGGTGCGGGTGGGTGCGGGTGTGGGCGCCGATCAGGTGCCCCTCCCGCGCCAGTTCGTCGCACTCCTCGTACGTCAGGTGGTCCTCGCGCGGACGGGGGCTGCGCCGGCCGAGCAGTCCGGTGCAGGCGAAGAACACCGCACGGACGCCGAGCCGGTCCAGGATGTCCCGTGCGTGGGTGGTGTTGTCGCGGTAGCCGTCGTCGAAGGTGACGAGCACCGTGGGGCGGTCGGGCCGGCGAGGGCCCCCGTCGGCCAGCAGGTCCGCCGGATCGTACGGGTCGAACCGTTCGAGCACCTGCTCAAGGCCCCGCTCGAACGCGTCCGGGGACAGCGCGGTGTAGTGCCGCACGTCCGGGTGCACGTGGTGGAAGTACAGCACCAGGGGCCACCGCGGGGCACTGCCCAGGGCGGGCTGGTGCTCTGCCGGGACGCCGGGAACCACGGGCGGGCGCGGTGTCATCGCACACCTCCGCTCACCGGACGGCCGGTGTCCGTCGCGGCTCCAGGCCCTTCGGGGGAGTCCAGGGCCTGCCGCATCACGCGGTCGATGTGGCCGGCCAGCTCCTCGATCCGTTCCGCGCTCCAGTGGACCGTGGAGTACTTCAGGCTCATCTCCAGCTCCCCGTCGACGATGTCCCCCTCGGCCATCAGCAGATAGCGCTCCCGCTGGAGCGGCGAGCGGTGCGCGCCGAAGCTCTCGTCCGCGGGCCGCAGCACCGCACCGGGCGCGCGCTGTTCCAGCCGCAGCAGATGACCCCGGAAGTTGAGCCGGACCCGGGGGCGGGGGCGGGCCGCCAGGGCGGCACGCTCCTCGGGATCGGGCGAGAGGAAGCGCAACGCGTCGAACCCGTAGCGGCGTTCGGGCAGCGCGGCCGGCCCGTCGAGCGCGGCGGCCAGGGCGCCGAAGCCCTCGCCCTCCCACCGCAGTACGGCCGGGTAGGTGCTCTGTACGTAGCCGACCGTGCGGGACAGGTCGAGGTCCCCGGGGGACACGTCTCGGCTGTGCGCGTAGACGTCCACCCCGTGCACGGGCTCCCCGGTCCAGGCCGCCAGACCGCCGACGAGAGCGGCGAGGGCGAAGTCGTGCGGGGCGACACCGGCGGCGGGAAGGCGGTGGAGCACCTGCCCCGTGAGGTCCGGGGGCAGCCGGAAGCGGTGGGTGCGCAGCGTGGACAGCGGTGCGGGGCCTTCCGCGTCCGGCCGGATCGCGGCGAACTCCACGATTTTCCCGGCCCATTCGGCGGCGTCCTGCCGGGCCTGCCCGGAGCACACCCAGTCCCGCAGCGCGGCGCCGACGGCCCGGGGCCCCGTCGCGGCGGTCCCCGTCCGGCCGTCGCCTAGCAGCAGTTCGAGGTCGTCGACGAGCAGGCCCATCGACACCCCGTCGAGGACGAAGTGGTGGACCGTCAGCAGCAGTCTGGCCCCGTCCGGCGTGCCGTCCACGTACAGCAGTTGAAGGACCCGGCCCTCGGCGAGCGACATCGAGGTCTGCGCCTCGGCCAGCGCCTCCTCCAGCCGGGCGGCCCGCTCGCGCGGCGGGACGGGGGACAGGTCGACGACGCGGACGGCGTCCGAAGGATCGGTCTCACGCAGCTCGGCCGTGCCGTCCGCGCGCAGCGCCGTGCGCAGCGCGGGGTGGCGTCGGCGCAGCGCCCCGGCCACCCGGGCGAGGCGGTGCGCGGACATTCCGGAGTCGGTGGTGAACAGCGCGTTCAGGCAGAAGTGGTCGCGGTCCGGCAGTTCGCCGTCGCCCAGCCAGCGGTGCTGGGCGGGCAGCAGGTCGAGCGGCCCTGCGGGCTCCTCCTCGACGGCGGCCGGCGCGCGGCGGCCCTCCGCGCGGGAGACGGCGGCGCGGGCGGTGCGTCCGGCGAGCAGGTCGCCGGGGGTCATGGAGATGCCCCGTGCCCGCATCCGCCCGCAGACGCGCAGCGCCATGAGGGAGTCGCCGCCCTGGGCGAGGAAGTCGTCGTCGGGTCCGAGCCCCGGCGCGAGCAGCAGTTCGCGGAGCAGGGCGAGAACCGTGTCCAGCGGGGAGCGCGCCTCGTCCTCGCGCTCCGGCGTCACCCCGGCGGCGAGGACGGCCGCCGCGGCCTCCGCCGCCGCGCGCCGGTCGGTCTTGCCGGAGGTGGTGAGGGGCATCCGGTCGAGTACGGCGATGCGGCCCGGCACCAGGTAGGCGGGGACCCGCTCGCGCAGGTGCTCCCGGACCGCCCGGGGGTCGGGGCCGTCCCCTTCGCGGGCGACGGCGGCCGCCAGCACGTTCCCGCCGGCCCCGTCGTCCAGGGTGAAGGCGGTGGCGGAGGTGATCCCGGGGGCTTGGAGCAGGTGGCGGTCGACCTCGTCGAGTTCGATGCGGTGGCCGCGTACCTTCACCTGGTTGTCGACGCGCCCCAGGAATTCGAGGCCGCTGTGTTCCCGGCGCACGACCATGTCGCCGGTGCGGTACATCCGCGCGCCGGGCGTCGCCGCGTACGGATCCGGCAGGAAGCGCTCCCGCGTCCGCGCCGGGTCGTTGAGGTAGCCCAGGGCCAGCGGCTCGCCGCCGATCCACAGTTCGCCCGGTGCGCCCTCCGCGACGGGCCGCCGGTCCTCGTCCAGCACCCGTGCCACCCGGCCGCCGACCGGTTCCCCGATGGGCAGCCCGTCGGTGCCGGGCACCTCGTCGCCGGGGGCGAGCACCAGGGCGGTCGCGGTGACCACGGTCTCGGTGGGGCCGTACCCGTTCACCAGCACGGTGTGCGCGAGGGGGGTGCGGCGGTGGGTGCGGGCGTCGGCTGACGTGGCGTTCTCGCCGCCGATGACCACCGTGCGGACCCCGGCGAAGGAGGGCTCCCGCTCGCCGTCGAGCTCCGCGCAGAGCATGCGCCAGTAGGCGGTGGGGAGTTGAAGGACCGTCACCTCCAGCTCCTCGGCGGCCGAGGCGAGCCGGACGGTGTCGGGGACGCCGCCCGCGCCGTGGAAGGCGAGGGTTCCGCCCGCCGCGAGGGTCGGCCAGATCTCCTCCTGGGCCACATCGAACCCGAGGCTCGCGAACTGCAGCACCGTGCTGTGCGGGCCGAGCCCGAACAGGTCCACGGCCGCGCCGGCATGACGCGTCAGCGCCCCGTGCCCGACCAGGACACCCTTGGGCGCTCCGGTGGACCCGGAGGTGTAGATGACGTACGCGCCCTGCTCGTCGTCGGCGGTGCGCGCGCTGTGCGGGCCGGCCGGTTCCGCCGGGTCCCCGGCGGGCGGCAGGAGCGCCGTGCTGTCGTCGAGGACCGCGGTGGCGCCGCTGTCGCGGAGCACGTACGCGAGCCGTTCCGCCGGGGTCGCCGTGTCGACGGGTACGAACGCGGCGCCGGCGAGCCAGGTGCCGAGCATGGCGACGACCGCCTCCGGACCGGAGGGCAGGCGCACCAGGACGGTGTCGCCGCGCCGTACGCCGCGGCCCGCGAGGGCGAGCGCGGCCTGCTCGGCGCGATTCCACAGCTGGGCGTAGGTCACGGTGCCCGCCGGGGTCCGCAGGGCGATGTCCGAGGGGCGGCCGGCCGCGTGGCCGCGGATCAGGTCCGCGACGGCAGGGTTCCGGGTCATGCGTTCCCGCCCTCCTCCGTCGTGCCGGGGCCGCCGGGGTCGAGGACGAGCCGTGCGTGGGCCAGTAGCCCGTCGTCGTACATCCGGTGCCGCTGCACGACGATCGTCAGGTCTGCGGCGGCGAGGTCGGCCACCAGGTCCTGACCGGCGGGCACGGCGCGGCCGCGTGCGGAGAACGTGGTGACGTAGGGGTCGTGGAACATCACGTCGGCGCCCGCGCCGAGCAGTTCGAGGGCGAGCGGCTCGGCCGGCGAGTGGCGGATGTCGGCGACGTCCGGCTTGTAGGTGACGCCCAGCAGCAGCACCTTGGCCCCGCGGACGTTGATCCTGTTCGCCGTCAGCAGTTCCTGCGCCCGGGAGGCGACCCAGACGGGAATCGAGTCGTTGATCCGCTGCGCCTGTTCGGCCATCCGGAACGGCACCCCGGCCTGTGTCGCGCGGTGCACGAGGTAGAGCGGGTCGACCGGAATGCAGTGGCCCCCGACCCCCGCGCCGGGACGGAACGGGGTGAAGCCGAAGGGTTTGGTCGCGGCGGCCTCGATGGTCTCCCAGACGTCGACACCCAGCCGGTGGCAGATCTGCGCGAACTCGTTGACCAGGGCCAGGTTCACCTGGCGGTAGGTGTTTTCGAGGATCTTGGCGGCCTCGGCCTCACGGCTGGAGCGGGTGACGTGCACCCGCTCGGTCAGTCCCGCGTAGAACGCGGCGGCGCGGGCACCGCACGCCGAGGTCAGCCCGCCGACCACCTTGGGCGTGTTGTGGAAGCCGTACCGGGTGTTGCCCGGGTCCACCCGCTCCGGCGAGAAGGCCAGGTGGAAGTCGCTGCCCGCGGTCAGGCCGGACTCCTCCAGGATGTCGCGGATGACGCCGTCGGTGGTCCCGGGGTACGTAGTGGACTCGATGATCACCAGCTGTCCGGGGCTCAGGTGCTGGCGGACCGTGCGCACCGCGGAGAGCAGGGGCTCCAGGTCCGGCACGCCGTGGGTGTCCACCGGCGTGGGAACGCACAGGGCGACGACGGAGCACTCGCTCAGGAACGCGGGGTCCGTGGTGGCGTCGAGCAACGGGCCCACGGCGTCCAGTTCGGCACGGGTCACCGTGTCGACGGGCGGTCGCCCGATGTTGACCTGAGCCACCAGGAAGTCGCTCAGATCCAGTCCGCGGGTGCGGTGTCCGCCCGCGGCGGCGGCCACGGCGAGCGGCAGGCCCGCGTAGCCGATGCCCACGACGGCGACGTCGACGGTGCGGTCGTGGTGCGCGGCCAGGGCGAGGCCGTTCGTGAGGACCGGCTCGGGTGGACCGGGTGGTGCGGCGGCGATGACATCCATCGGACTCTCCTGTGCGCGGACTGGGCGGGTGGGCGGGTGGCGCGGGGCGCGCACCTACCACCAGCCGTTGTCGCCCTCGGGCCGGTCCACGACGGTCGCTCCGGCGGCCGGCTCCGCCGCCGAGGCGTGGGCCGTTCCCGTCGCGGTGAGGAGGGCGGTACAGGAGAGGGCGGTACAGAGGAAGGCGGTACAGAGGAAGGCGCGGAATCGTGCAGGCATAGCTGTCCCCCGGTGCGTCTGGCGAGTGCGGAATCCGGCGGAGAGAAGGGCGGTCGCAACCGCTCGTCGCCGGCGGAATCCATGCTGCTGCCGCGCCTGTTCACGGGGCAAGACGTTGCGTGCGGCGGCCATCAGCCATGGCGACAGGGCGCCACACCCCGTCCTTGTCTCAGAATGTGAGAATCTCCCGTAAGGGGTGTCCCGCCTTATGTAGGGGGGTGCGGCTCGGAGCCGGTCTCAGTCCAGCAGCCCGAGCTCCGCGACACGCAGGGCCACCTGGAAGCGCGTGTGCACTCCCAGCCGGTCCGTGAGGCCGGTCATGTACCGGCTCAACGTCCGGGAGGAGATGCCCAGATGACGGGCGATCGCCTCGTCCTTGACGCCGTCGGCGAGCATGCGCAGCACGATGAGGTCCTGGGAGTCGAGTTCCTCCGCGAGGGCGGCCGCCGGGGCCGCGGGACGCAGCGGCGTGGAGGTGTGCCAGCAGTAGTCGTAGAGCGCGTGCAGGGACCTGGCCAGCGCCTGGCCGTGGATGGCGGAGGCTCCCTCGCTGCTGTCCTGCGGGTTGATCGGAAGCACCGCGAGGTCGTCGTCGAAGAGGATCATCCGCAGCGGCAGGTAGTCCGCCGTGCGGGTCTCGCGCCCGATCCGTTCCGCGTCGGTCAGGTACGCCGCCATGTAGGGGACCTCGGCCGTCCGTCGCGAGTAGAGCGTTTCCACCCGGATGCCCCGGCTCTCCATCTCCTTGTCCCGCAGCAGCATCGCGTCCACGAGTTCCTCCGGCGGCGGCCCGCCGGGGTGCATCGACCGCATGCGCACGCCGCAGGTGCTGCCCGCGTCCTCCAGGAAGGCGTTCACCAGCGCCGGCGTCGGCAGGGTCTCGATCTCGACGGACTCCCGCCGCTCGTCGTGCAGTCGCGGATAGCCGCCGATCAGCGAGGCGACCGCGCCCCTGATCCTGGCCAGATGCTGCAGGTGCGCCTCGGTCTGGCGTTCCTCGGCGGAGAACAGCCGGGTCAGCGCGGCCTCCGGGGTGACGGTCACGTAGCCGCAGGGGGCCGACCACGAGGGGACCAGCAGGCCGACGGCGCAGAGCGCGTCGCAGGCCTGATCCGCCTCGGCGAGGGAGCAGCGGGCCTCGGCCGCCATCTGTTCGAGCGACCAGCCGGGATTCCGGTGGATCAGCCCGTAGAAGCGCTGGCGTACCCGTTCGGTCAGCTCGTTCACTCGTCCCCCTCGGTGTCGGCTCGGCTCCCCCTCCGTCGCGGCGGGACGTCGCGGCCTCCCCGTGGGCCGCCGAGAGGGGACAGAGCTGACCCATAGGTACCACTCACCCATCCGGGGGGTCGATCCTCCTGGCGGCCGATCCTCCTGGGGCCGATCCTCGTGCGCGGCGGGGGCGCGGGAATGGATGCCGCCTTGCAGGATGTTCACCATTCAACTAAATTGAACGCAGAACAGTCCCCGGAGGTGGCTCCCATGCCCGCAGTAACCGTCGAAAACCCGCTGACCCTGCCCAAGGTCGCCGCCTCTGGCGACGCCGTCGCCCGTCCGGTGCTCGCCGTGACCACGGCGCCCAGCGGCTTCGAGGGCGAGGGATTCCCCGTGCGCCGCGCCTTCGCGGGTATCAATTACAAGTACCTCGACCCGTTCATCATGATGGACCAGATGGGTGAGGTGGAGTACGCGGCCGGTGAGCCGAAGGGCACCCCCTGGCACCCGCACCGCGGCTTCGAGACCGTCACCTACCTGATCGACGGCACCTTCGTGCACCAGGACTCCAACGGTGGCGGCGGCACCATCCAGAACGGCGACACCCAGTGGATGACCGCCGGGTCCGGGCTGCTCCACATCGAGGCCCCGCCGGAGTCGCTCGTCACCTCCGGCGGCCTCTTCCACGGCCTCCAGCTCTGGGTGAACCTGCCCAAGGCCGACAAGATGATGGCCCCGCGCTACCAGGACATCCGCGGCGGCCAGGTGCAGCTGCTCGCCTCCCCGGACGGCGGCGCGCTGCTCCGGGTGATCGCGGGCGAGCTCGACGGACACCAGGGCCCCGGTGCCACCCACACCCCCATCACGATGATCCACGCGACCGTGCGCCCCGGCGCCGAGGTGACCCTGCCGTGGCGCGAGGACTTCAACGGCCTCGCCTACGTGCTGGCCGGCCGGGGCACCGTGGGCGAGGACCGCAGGCCCGTCCACATGGGCCAGACCGCCGTCTTCGGCGAGGGCTCCTCGCTGACGGTCCGGGCGGACGAGCAGCAGGACGGCAACACCCCGGATCTGGAGGTCGTCCTGCTCGGCGGGCGTCCCATCCGGGAGCCGATGGCGCACTACGGGCCGTTCGTGATGAACAGCCAGGCCGAACTGAAGCAGGCCTTCGAGGACTTCCAGGCCGGCCGCCTCGGCACCGTGCCCGCCGTCCACGGGATGTGAGCCGCGCCGTCCGCGTGATGTGAGCCGCGCCGCCGCCGTATGACGGTTCGTCACTCGTACGGCGGCGCGGGCGGGACACCGTCCCCGGGACGTGATCGGGTGGGGAGGGTGCAGACCCCCAAGCCCCTCCTGCCCGTGGGTGCCCGGCGACTGGCCGCCTGGTGCGGTGTCGTCCTGCTGGTCACCGGCGTCGCCGCGGTGGCCATCTGGCTCTGCGTCGCGCTCAAGACCGCCGTCACCCCCGTCCTGCTCGCGCTGCTCGGTACGGCGCTGCTCGGCCCGGTGCACCGCCGGCTGACCAAGCACGGGGTGAACCGTTCGGTGGCGGCCGGGTTCACCTGCGTGCTGCTCGTCGCGGTGGTCGGCGGGGCCGGATACATCGTCGTCGCAGCCCTCGTCGACACCGGCGAGCAGATCGTGCAGTCGCTGAAGGACGCCGGTCAGTGGGTCGTCGACCACTTCGGCGTCACCGGCAACACGGACGTGAACAACCTGGCCGACAGTGGCAAGAAGCTCGTCGAGAAGTTCGGCGCGAGCGCCGCGGGCGGGCTGCTGAGCGGCCTCAGTCTGGTCGGTTCGCTCATCGCCACGAGCGTCCTCGCGCTCCTGCTGACCTTCTTCTTCCTGCGCGACGCCGACCGGGCCGCGCACCTCGCGCACGCCGTCGCCCCGCGCGGCGCAGGTGACCTGGTCGAGGCGATGGGGAGGCGCGCGTTCGAGGCCGTCGAGGGCTTCATGCGCGGTACGACGTTCATCGCGCTCATCGACGCCGTCTGCATCACGGTCGGCCTGCTGATCCTGCGGGTGCCCGGCGCGGTGGGGCTGGGCGCGCTCGTGCTGGTCGGCGCCTACATCCCGTATCTGGGGGCGTTCATCTCGGGGGCCGTCGCGGTCCTGGTGGCGCTCGCGGACCGGGGCTTCGTGATCGCGCTCTGGGCGCTCGGGATCGTGCTCGCCGTGCAGGTGCTGGAGGGTCACATCCTCCAGCCGGTGATCCAGAGCCGTACGGTCCAGATGCACCCCGCCACCATCATGATCGCCTTGACGGCGGGCGCAAGCGTGGCGGGCCTGCTGGGGATGCTGCTCGCGGTCCCGGTGTGCGCGGCGGCGTTCGGCGTCCTCGGTGAACTGCGCAAGCGCGGAACGGGCGAACCACCCGACCCGCCGGACACACCCGACCCGCCGGGCACACCCGACTCGCCGGGCACACCCGACTCGCCGGGCACACCCAGCCCGCCGGGCACACCCAGCCCGCCGGGCACACCCAGCCCGTCCGGCGCTTGAGGACGGAACCCTCGCGCCGGAGTGCCCGAACGCGCCGGAGTGCCCGAACAGACCGCCCACGCAGAGCCGGGCCCCGGCTACGGCTCCGGGAAGGGAACCGGCTCCACCTCCGCCAACTCCACCGGCTCCGCCGACTCGTACAGCTCGAACCAGATCGACTTGCCCTCACCGCGCGGGTCCACCCCCCACGCGTCGGCGAGCATCTCCATCAGCACCAGTCCCCGCCCGCTGGACGCCATCTCGCCGGGCCGCCGCTTGTGCGGCAGCTCGTCGCTGCCGTCGGCCACCTCCACCCGCAGCCGCCGCTCCCCGTGCTCCCCGCTGGCCTGCGCCACCATCAGCGCGTCGCCGTCCGTGTGGACCAGCACGTTCGTGGCCATCTCGGAGAGCATCAGCACGGCGGAGTCGACCTGCTCCGGGTCCGCCCAGTCGTGCAGCATCTCGCGCACCTGCTGCCGGGCCGCCGCGATCCGTTCCGGTTCGGCCTGGGCGATGGTCAGCGCGGTCCGCCTCGGCGGGGTCAGCCGGGTCGCCGGGCTCTCGCGGCGCAGCAGCAGCACCGCGACGTCGTCCTCGCGGCGGTCCGAGAGCGGGCCCGTCGTGTAGTGCGAGGTGGGCCCGTGCACCGCCTGCACCAGGGCGTCCGCGAGCTTCTCCAGATCGCTGGTGTGCCGTTCCAGGATCGGCCGCAGCCGGACCCAGCCGGTGGCCAGGTCGTGCCCGCCGGTCTCGATCAGCCCGTCCGTGCAGAGCATGATCGTTTCTCCTGGCTCCAGGGTGAACCGGGTCGTCGGGTAGTCCGTGTCCGCCTCGATGCCCAGCGGGAGCCCGCCCGAGGTCTGCCGGATGAACGCGGTGCCGTCGGGCGTCATCACCACGGGGTCGGGGTGCCCGGCCCGCGCGATGTCGAGGGTGCCGGTGGCCGGGTCAGCCTCGGCGTACAGGCAGGTCGCGAAGCGCGGTCCGGTGTGCTCCGCGTCCTCGTTCGCGTCGGTGAGCCCGGAGAGGAAGCGCGAGGCCCGCGAGAGCACCGCGTCCGGGCGGTGCCCCTCGGAGGCGTACGCGCGCAGGGCGATCCGCAACTGGCCCATCAGCCCCGCGGCCCGCACGTCATGGCCCTGGACGTCGCCGATGACGAGGGCGACCCGGCCGTTGGGCAGCGGGATCATGTCGTACCAGTCGCCGCCGACCTGGAGCCCGCCCCCGGTCGGCACGTACCGCGCGGCCACCGTCATCCCCGGGATGCCGGTCCCCAGGGACGGCATCATCGTGCGCTGGAGCCCCTCGGACAGCTCCCGCTCGGTCTCGGCGATCCCGGCGCGGGCCAGCGCCTGCGCGAGCATCCTGGCCACCGTCGTCAGCACGGACCGCTCGTCCGGCGAGAACGACACCGGGTGCCGGAAGCCGGCCATCCAGGCGCCCATCGTGCGGCCCGCCACGATCAGCGGCAGAAAGGCCCAGGAACGGCGCCCGAACCGGCGGGCCAGCGGCCAGGTGGCCGGGTAGCGGTGGACGTACTCCTCGGGGCTGGGCAGGTAGATCGCCCGCCCCGTCCGCACGACCTCGGCGGCCGGGTAGTCGGTCTCCAGCGGCATGTCGTTGAACGGTCCCTCGTCACCGGCGTGCTGGCCGTGGTGTCCGACGATCGTCAGCCGCTCGCCCTCGACCCCGAAGACGGCCAGCCCTTCGGGCGAGAACCCCGGCATGGAGAGCGAGTAGGCGACCCGCAGCACCTCCGCCGTCGACCGGGCCTCGGCCAGTGCGCGTCCCGCGTCCAGCAGGAACGCCTCCCGGGACCGGCGCCAGTCGCCGGTGATCCGGTTCTGCGCCCCGTCGGCGCCCGGCTCCGGATCCGCCACCTCCTGGAGGGTGCCGACCAGCAGGTAGTCCGCGTCACTGCCCTCCGTGGGCGGCAGCGGCCGGGAACGGCTCCGTACGGTACGTATCACCCATCCGTGGCCGTCCACGATCCGCAGCCGGGCCTCGGCCAGCGTGCCCTCCGCGACGGCCAGGTTGACCACCCCGTAGATCTCGTTCCAGTCGACGGGGTGGAAGCGGGAGCGCACCTCCGACTCACGCAGGAGGCCCGAGTCGGAGGGCAGCTCCAGCAGCCGGGCCGCCTCGGCGTCGAGCCAGACCGTCCCGGCGGCGTTGTCCCAGCGCCAGAGACCGGTCGCGGTCGCGGCCAGGACTTCCTCGGTGCGCATTGCCCCACTTTAAGAAGATGTGGCGCCCGAACGCCACCGGCGGTCCCGGCTGCCACGCCCCCCGGCGTCCTCGCCGGGGACAATGGCAATGAAACGGCCGGGTCGCGGGCGGTAGCCTGGGGTGGCTGTATGTGCCCCCAACCGCGAAGACTGGATGAACGACGATGCATCGGTACAGGTCCCACACCTGCGGCGAGCTCCGCGCCTCTGACGTCGGCACCGACGTCCGGCTGAGCGGCTGGCTGCACAATCGCCGAGACCTGGGTGGCATCCTCTTCATCGATCTGCGCGACCACTACGGTCTGGTGCAGCTCGTCGCCCGCCCCGGCACCCCCGGCAACGACGCCCTGGCGAAGCTGACCAAGGAGACCGTCGTACGGATCGACGGCAAGGTCTCCGCCCGTGGCGCCGACAACGTCAACCCGGAGCTCCCGACCGGCGAGATCGAGATCGAGGTCACCGAGGTCGAGGTGCTGGGCGAGGCCGCCCCGCTGCCCTTCACGATCAACGCCGAGGACGGGGTCAACGAGGAGCGGCGCCTGGAGTACCGCTTCCTCGACCTGCGCCGCGAGCGCATGCACCGCAACATCATGCTGCGCTCCTCCGTGATCGCCTCGATCCGCTCCAAGATGGTGGCCCTCGGCTTCAACGAGATGGCGACGCCGATCCTCACCGCGACCTCTCCCGAGGGCGCCCGTGACTTCGTGGTCCCGTCCCGGCTGAACCCCGGCAAGTTCTACGCGCTGCCGCAGGCTCCGCAGCAGTTCAAGCAGCTGCTGATGATCTCCGGTTTCGACCGCTACTTCCAGATCGCGCCCTGCTTCCGCGACGAGGACGCCCGCGCCGACCGCTCGCCCGGCGAGTTCTACCAGCTCGACGTCGAGATGTCGTTCGTCGAGCAGGAGGACGTCTTCCGCCCGATCGAGAAGCTGATGACCGAGCTCTTCGAGGAGTTCGGCAACGGCCGCCACGTCACCTCGCCCTTCCCGCGCATCCCGTTCCGCGAGTCGATGCTGAAGTACGGCAACGACAAGCCGGACCTGCGCGCCAAGCTGGAGCTCGTGGACATCTCCGACGTCTTCGCGGACTCGGAGTTCAAGGCCTTCGCCGGCAAGCACGTCCGCGCGCTCCCGGTGCCGGACACCGCGGGCCAGTCCCGGAAGTTCTTCGACGGCCTCGGTGACTACGCCGTCGAGCACGGCGCCAAGGGCCTGGCCTGGGTCCGGGTCGGCGAGGACGGCAAGCTGGCTGGCCCGATCGCCAAGTTCCTCACCGAGGCGGACGTCAAGACGCTCACCGAGCGGCTCTCCCTCGTTCCCGGCCACGCCGTGTTCTTCGGCGCCGGCGAGTTCGACGAGGTCTCCAAGATCATGTCGGTCGTCCGCGTCGAGGCAGCCAAGCGCGCCGGCCACTTCGAGGACGGCGTCTTCCGGTTCTGCTGGATCGTCGACTTCCCGATGTACGAGAAGGACGAGGAGACCGGGAAGATCGACTTCTCGCACAACCCCTTCTCGATGCCCCAGGGCGGACTGCAGGACCTGGAGGAGAAGGACCCGCTGTCCATCCTCGCCTGGCAGTACGACATCGTCTGCAACGGCATCGAGCTGTCCTCCGGCGCCATCCGTAACCACGAGCCCGAGCTGATGATCAAGGCCTTCGAGATCGCCGGCTACGACCGCGAGACCGTGGAGCACGAGTTCGCGGGCATGCTCAAGGCCTTCCGCCTCGGCGCCCCGCCGCACGGTGGCATCGCCCCCGGCGTCGACCGCATCGTGATGCTGCTGGCCGACGAGCCCAACATCCGCGAGACGATCGCCTTCCCGCTGAACGGCAACGCCCAGGACCTGATGATGGGCGCGCCCACGGTGCTGGACGAGACGCGGCTGCGCGAGCTGAACATCCAGCTCCGCAAGCCGGTCGCGGCCACGAAGGAGAAGGCCGAGGCCAAGGACTCGGTCGTCAGGGACACCGGCGCGAAGTAGCGTCAGCGGTTCCGCTTCGGTTCCACGTGAAACAGCCCCCGGCCGGTCGGCCGGGGGCTGTTTCACGTCCTGGCGGGAGCTGCCCACACCTGGACTCCGGGCATACAAGTACACGAATCACCTGAACGGGTACAGCCGGATGGCCCCGGCGCCGGATTGGCCGGTCCCTGCTGCGGCAAAGACTGCCTGGGCCGACATCGGCACAGCGGACCCCAGGCCGTGGACCCCAGGCCGTGTCCGCCGAGCCGCCGCGGCTTCGCCACCGACTGCTGAGGAGCTCCTCCGTGTCCGTGCCCCGTTCGTGCGTGCCCCTGCGACTGCCGTATGTCCTCTGTGCCGTACTCGTCCTGCTGCTGACCGGGTGCGGATCGGGCGGCCTCCTCGGTACGGGGGACAGCGCCGCCCTCAAGGGGGCCCCGGGCGCCTCCGGTGTCCCCGGCCCGCCCCGGACCACCGTGCCGTCGCCCGCGGCGTCCCCCGCGCCGTCGTCGGCCGGACCCGCCGCCGCCCGGCCCAGACCGTCACCGGCCCCGCCCCGGGAGATCCCCGGGCTCGGCCCTCGGACCAGGGCGGCGATCCCGGCCGGTACCCGCCAGGCGTTCGTCGTCACCGGCGAGGCCATGGACTCCAACCGCTCCACCGCCGTGCTCTACACCCGCGACACCCCCACCGCGGACTGGCGGGCGGCCATGGCGCCCTGGCCCGCCCACAACGCCCTGAACGGCTGGACGGACGAGCACTGGGAGGGCGACCTCCGCTCACCCGTCGGCGTCTTCACCCTGACCGCGGCCGGCGGCCGGCTCGACCCCCCGGCCACGGCGTTCCCGTACGACCTGAGCCCGGACTTCAAGGTGGAGGGCGAGGGCTTCCACGGGGAGCCGCTGGAGGGCTCGTTCGACTACGTCATCGCCATCGACTACAACCGCGTCCCCGGCGCCTCCCCCCTGGACCACACCCGTCCGCTCGGCGCCGAGCGCGGCGGCGGCATCTGGATCCACGTCGACCACGGCGGCCCCACCCAGGGCTGCGTCTCGCTCGCGGAGGACCGGATGAAGGAGCTCCTCGGCCTCCTCGACCCGGCCAAGGACCCTGTCGTCGTGATGGGTGACTCCGCGTCCCTGAGCGCCTGAAAGCGACCGCGCGCCGCGGCGCCAGCCCGTAATCTGGATCTGCCCGACCGATTCGAGGAGGCTGGCGTGACCGTGATCGACAACGAGGTACTGACCCAGGAGACCTTCGAGGATCTGGCCCGTCATGCCATACGCGTGGACGAAGCGCTGCGTCTGGAATTCGTGAACGGGAAACTGGGGGTAAAGGCTGTGCCGGACGGGGACCACGGGCGGATCATCGTCTGGCTTACGCAGATCTGCATGCAATCGGATCCGGGTAACTGGCTCTTCGGCGAGCAGGGCCTGCACATCGAGACGTACCGGAAGGGCAACGCCCGTCCGGACGGCGCGTTGGCCCGTCTCGACGCCTTCGTCGGCCAGGGCGAATGGGCTGACCCGGCCCACGTCCTCATGACCGTCGAGGTCACCTCGTACGACGACGACACCGACCGCCGGGACCGGATCGAGAAGCCGCGCGCCTACGCGGAGACCGGCATTCCGGTGTATCTGCTCATCGACCGCGAGACCTGCGAGGTCAAGGTGCACTCCCAGCCGGACGGGGTGCGGTACGAGACGGTGGTCACCGTCCCGTTCGGCAAGACCGTCCGGCTGCCCGAGCCGGTGGGCATCGAGCTGGACACCGGGCCGCTCAAGGACTGGGTGCGCTGACGGACACGGACGAAGGGGCGGGACCGTCGCCGTGTGCGCGGTCCCGCCCCTTCGCCGTGGTCGCGTCCGTTACTCGGGCTTCTCCTCCAGGCGCGGGAACAGCACCGCGCCCTTCGTCACCGTCGCGCCCGGCGAAAGCCGGCCCCAGTCGGCGGCCTCCAGCATGCGCTGGTCGGCGAGCGCGCCCAGGGACTCCTCCGCGCCCAGGGACTCCCACAGCTTCTGCGAGGTGTCCGGCATGACGGGGTTCAGCAGGACCGCGACACCGCGCAGCGCCTCGGCGGCCGTGTACAGGATCGTCGCGAGGCGGGCCCGGCCCTCCGGCGACTCGTCCTTGGCGACCTTCCACGGCTCCTGCTCCGTGATGTAGCCGTTGACCTGCTTCACGAAGTCGAAGATCGACAGGATGCCGCCCTGGAAGTCCAGCTCCTCGCCGATCTTCCGGTCGGCCTCCGCGACGGCCTTCGTCAGCCCGTCCCGCACCGCCTGCTCGGGCTCGCCCGCCGCCGTGGCCTCGGGGAGCGCACCGCCGTAGTACTTGCCGACCATGGCCGCGAGGCGCGAGGCCAGGTTGCCGTAGTCGTTGGCCAGCTCGGAGGTGTAGCGGGCGGTGAAGTCCTCCCAGGAGAACGAGCCGTCACTGCCGAAGGCGATGGCCCGCAGGAAGTACCAGCGGTAGGCGTCCACGCCGAAGTGCGAGGTCAGGTCCTGCGGCTTGATGCCCGTCAGGTTCGACTTCGACATCTTCTCGCCGCCGACCATCAGCCAGCCGTTGGCGACGACCTTGCCGGGCAGCGGCAGACCCTGCGCCATCAGCATCGCGGGCCAGATCACCGCGTGGAAGCGCAGGATGTCCTTGCCGACCAGGTGCACGTTCGCCGGGAACGTGGCGTCGAACTTCTCCTGGTTGGCGCCGTAGCCCACCGCCGTCGCGTAGTTGAGCAGCGCGTCGACCCATACGTAGATGACGTGCTTGTCGTCCCACGGGACCGGGACGCCCCAGTCGAAGGTCGAGCGCGAGATCGAGAGGTCCTGGAGGCCCTGCTTCACGAAGTTCACGACCTCGTTGCGGGCCGACTCGGGCTGGATGAACCCGGGGTTGGCCGCGTAGAACTCAAGCAGCTTCGGGCCGTACTGGCTCAGCTTGAAGAAGTAGTTCTCCTCCTTGAGGATTTCCACCGGCTTCTTGTGGATCGGGCACAGCTTCGTGCCGTCCTCCGCCTCGATGAGGTCGCCGGGGAGCTTGTACTCCTCGCAGCCCACGCAGTACGGGCCCTCGTACCCGCCCTTGTAGATCTCGTCCTTGTCGTACAGGTCCTGAACGAACTCCTGCACCCGGTCGGTGTGACGCTTCTCCGTCGTACGGATGAAGTCGTCGTTCCCGATGCCGAGGTGCTCCCAGAGGGGCTTCCAGGACTCCTCGACGAGCTTGTCGCACCACGCCTGGGGCGTGACGTTGTTCGCCTCGGCCGTGCGCATGATCTTCTGACCGTGCTCGTCCGTGCCGGTGAGGTACCACACCTTCTCGCCCCGCTGGCGGTGCCAGCGGGTGAGCACGTCGCCTGCGACGGTCGTGTAGGCGTGGCCCAGGTGAGGAGCGTCGTTCACGTAGTAGATGGGGGTCGAGACGTAGAAGCTCTTCACGTCCTCGCCCCCCTGCTTCTCTGATCCAGTGGCCGCCATGGTCGAAATCCTAACGGTCCGACGAAGATCCACTCACACCGATAAGCGCGGCGGCGGACGCGGCGGCGGAGGCGGAGAGCTTTGCGAAACATCCCTTCCGGTAGCAAAGACGCATCCTGGGATGGAGTGGACACGCATGGACGAGGCAGAGGACATCACGATGCGGGTACTGGTCGCCGAGGACGAGGAGATCCTGGCGGAGCTGGTCGCCACCGGGCTGCGCCGGGCGGGGTTCGCCGTCGACACCGTGTACAGCGGCGACGCCGCCCAGGCCTACCTGGGACTGCACGACTACGACGTCGTCGTCCTGGACCGGGACCTGCCCCGGGTGCACGGCGACGACGTCGCCCGCGGACTGGTCGCCTCCGGCTCCCGCACCAGGATCCTGATGCTCACCGCAGCCGGGTCCATGGAGGACCGGGTCTCCGGACTCGACCTGGGCGCCGACGACTATCTGGGCAAGCCGTTCGAGTTCCCCGAGCTGGTCTCGCGGGTCCGCGCGCTGCGGCGGCGCAGCGCCCGCCCCGTGCCGCCGCAGCTGGTGCGGTACGGGATCCGGCTCGACACCGTGCGGCGTACCGCGTCCCGCGACGGGCAGGAGCTGGACCTCTCACCGAAGGAGTTCACCGTGCTGCAGCTGCTGCTGGAGGCCGACGGCGCGACGGTCAGCGCGGAGGAGCTGCTGGAGCGCGCCTGGGACGCCAACGCCGACCCGTTCACCGGGGCCGTCCGCGTCTGCATGAGCAAGCTGCGCGGCAAACTCGGTGAACCGGCGGTGATCCGCACCGTGCAGGGTGTCGGGTACGCCCTGTGAGGCAGCCGGCCCGGGTGCCGCACTCCACGATCAGGACCCGGATCGCGCTCGTCTACGGCGGGGTGTTCCTGGTGCTCGGCACGGCCCTGATGGTCACCGTCAACCTGGCCTCCCGCGCCGGTACGGACTCGCAGGCCCGCTCCATCGCCCGCACCGCCGCGGTCGTCCAGCCCGGCTACGCGGTGAACGGCCCCCTCGTCACCCGCCGGAGCCTCGGCCCGCCGACCGTCTACGACCTCACCGACCACGTCAGCGACGCGGCCGGGCACCAGCTGCTCATCTGGTCCGCCGCCGCGCTGCTCGTGATGACGGCCTGCGCGGTGGGCGTCGGCTGGTGGACCGCGGGGCGGGTCCTGCGGCCGGTCCACGTCATGACCGCCAAGGCGCGCCGGCTCTCCGAGCACACGCTGCACGAACGGATCGCCTCCAGCGGCCCCGACGATGAGCTGAAGGAGCTGGGCGACACCCTCGACGCGCTGCTCGCCCGGCTGGAGAAGGCCTTCGACAGCCAGCGGCGGTTCATCGCCAACGCCTCGCACGAGCTGCGGACCCCGCTGGCCACCCAGCGGGCGGCGATCCAGGTCGGCCTGGACGACCCGACCGCGGACGACCTCGTACGGACCCGGCAGACGCTCCTGGACAACAACCGGCGCAGCGAGCGGCTCATCGAGGGGCTGCTGGTGCTGGCGCGCAGCGAGCGGGGGCTCGCGAACGGCGAGCGGGAGGACGTGGACCTGGCCCGGGTGGTGGCGGAGGAGGCGGCCCGGCACCCGGGGGTGACCGTGGCGGTGGCCGGGTGCGCGGTGCGGGGGAACCGGATGCTGCTGGCCCAGCTGGTGGCGAACCTGCTGGCCAACGCGGTGACGTACAACGTGCCCGGCGGGACGGTGCAGATGTCGCTGGCCATCGCGGGCGGGGACGGGGTGCTGCGGGTGTCCAACACCGGTCCGGTGGTGGACGGTGCGGACATCCCGGGGCTGTTCGAGCCGTTCCGGCGGGGCGAGGGCAAGGACCGGATGGGGCCGGGCTCGGGGCTGGGGCTCTCGATCGTGCGGTCCATCGCGGAGGCGCACGGCGGTACGGTCACGGCGGTGCCGGGCCCGGAGGGCGGCCTCGCCGTGACCGTACGTTTGCCGGCCGGTCAGGCGCCCGCGGCGACCCACGCGGGCAGTGCGGCGAGCACCTCGCGGTAGAACACGGCGTCCGCGACCTCGCGCGGGGCGGGGCCCGCGTGGAAGAAGCCGGCGTTCGGGGCGTCCAGCTTCCGCAGGAAGTCGAAGCCCTTCGAGTCCTGCTCGCCGAACCCGACGAACTGGAAGAACAGCGGCAGCCGTGCCGCGTCCGCCAGCGCCTGGCGGGCGGCCTGCTTGGCGTCCGGCGGCCCGTCCACCTGGAAGATCACCAGCGCCGGGCCGCTCGCCCCGGAGCTCTCGTAGTGGGCGACGACCTCTTCGACGGCCCGGTGGTAGTTCGTCCGGCCGAGCCGGCCGAGGCCCGCGTTCAGCTCGTCGATCCGGCCCTCGTGGCCGTCCAGCCCGACCGTGCCGGTGCCGTCGATGTCCGTCGAGAAGAAGACGACCTGGACGGTGGCGCTCTCGTCCAGGTGCGCGGCGAGGGCGAGGGTGCGGTCGCCCAGGTGCTGGGCGCTGCCGTCCTTGTAGAACGGCCGCATGGAGCCGGAACGGTCCAGGACCAGATAGACGGTGGCCCGCAGGCCGGTCAGCCCGTGCGCCTTCAGCCCGGCCTGGGCGGCCTTGTACGGGGCGACGAGCTCGGGCGCGCGGGACTTGACCCGGGCGAGGGAGAGCGCGGGCTTGCCACCGGCGGGGGCGGTGACGGGTGCGGGGGCTGGGGTGGGCGTGGGGGTGGGCTCTGTGACGGGCTCGGTGGTTGCGGCGATGGGCTCCGGTGCGGGTTCCGGTTCCGGTTCCGTGATGGGTTCCGGTTCCGGTTCGGGGTCCGGGTCCATGTCGATGGTGATCGGCTCGGGAGCGGCCTCGGCGGCGACCGGCTCGACAGTGACCGGCTCGGCAGCGGGGATTTCCGCCGGGGTCTCAACGGGCTCCGGGGCCACGACAGCCGCCGGCGCCTCGACCGGGGCCGGCTCCGGCTTCATCTCCGGTTCCGGTTTCGGTTCCGGCTTTGCCTCCGTGGCCTTCGTCCTGGGACCTGAGCCCTGCGGCGGAACCGTGGGGGTGGCCTTGGGCGCGGGGGCGGCGGCCTTGTCGAAGGCGGCCGCCACCAGATCCGTCGCCAGGTTGTCGTCGTCCTCTGCGGACCGGGACGCGGTGGACCGGGAGGAGGCCGGGGCCGGGACCGATGCCTTGGCGGCCGGGGCGGGTTCGGGCTCCGACTCGGCCCGCACGACCGGTTCGTCCACCGCCACCGAGGACGACTCCGTGGGCCGGGTGCGCTCGCCCTGGGGCGGGACCGTGGCCGTCGTCGGGCCGTCCTGCTCCGTGACGTCACGGCCGAACACCTTGCGCAGCAAGCTCCGAATGCCCATGGGCGAGGCCTTTCACGTGAGTTGGGTGCGATGAATGTCCGTACTGCGGGAATTGATCCCTGGCCAGGGCGGATACGTAAGGTTAGCGGCCGGATCCGGCCGTTCGGTGGCGCGGCCCGCCTGAGGGACAACCGAGCCGAAACCGATCCCGGACCGAGTCCTGCAACTGCGCGGCGGTGGTCTGATGTACGTCATTCACATGTATTTCTGTAGTGCCGAGTTGCCTGGTTGACGGATACGTCCGGAGCCTGTGGACATCGGGCGCACTAGGGCCTGTCCGGCGGATCAGGGTCGGATAGGCCCTAGAGTCGCGAGCATGGTTTCCGGTGAGGCGCCGCAGGCGGCGGGCAGTGTTCGGGTCGACGTCTGGATCTGGTCGGTCCGGCTGACGAAGACGCGGGCGCAGGCTGCCGCCGCGTGTCGCGCGGGTCATGTGAAGGTGGCGGGCGAGCGGGCCAAGCCGGCCCAGGCGCTGCACGTCGGCGACGAGGTACGGCTGCGGCACGCGGGCCGGGACCGGGTGGTGGTCGTGTCGAAGATCGTGAAGAAGCGGGTCGGTCCTCCGGTGGCCGCGGAGTGCTTCGTCGACAACAGCCCTCCCCCGCCGCCGCGCGAGGCCGCGATCCAGGTTCCGGTACGGGACCGGGGGGCGGGGCGGCCGACGAAGCGGGACCGGCGCGAGATGGAGCGGCTGCGGGGAGAACCGCCTGCCGAGTGACCGCTCGTGGCCGGGCGGTCAGGGACTCTCCTACGGCTCGGGGGAGGCGATCGCCCTTGCCGCCGCTACCTCCTGGCGCAGCGGGGCCAGTACGCCCTCCTCGTCGCCCGGGAGTTCGGCGCGTACCTCCACCAGGACCTCGCTCGCCCTGATGCCCGACGCCAGTTCGCGCAGCTGCCGCTGCACCTCGGCCACCTCGGCGGGTTCCGGTTCCGGGGCACCGTGGTTGACGCGTACCCGGGCGGCGGTCGTGGCGTCCACGATGCGTTCGACCGCGACGACCAGGGGCCACCAGGCGGCGGCCCGGCGGCCGGTCGGGGGCGGCTCGGTCAGGGCGCGCTGGAACTCGGAGCGTACGGAGGACAGATCGCGGTAGATGCGGCGCCGCGCCCGGACCCGCTCCGCCCGGTCGCCGGGCGCCTCCGGCTCGAAGGCGTACGCCACGTAGTCCGCGATGTCCGTCACCGCGTCGGCCAGCCGGTGGCCGATCCGGGCGTGCCAGCTCTCCGGCCACAGCAGGTATCCGGCCACCAGCACGATGCCGCAGCCGATCAGGCTGTCCAGGAAGCGCGGCCAGACCAGGTGCACGCCCTGGTGGTTCAGCAGGTCAGACAGGAGCAGGATGACCGGCGTGATGGCCGCCGTCTGGAAGGCGTACCCCTTCGCCGTGAACGCCGGGATCAGCGCGGCGAGGAGCATCATCACCGGCACGTCCCACCAGCCGAGCGGCACCTCCGCCAGCACCGGCGCCGCGATGACGAGGCCCGCCGCCGTGCCCACGGAGCGCAGCACCGCGCGGGAGAACACCGAGCCGAAGTCGGGCTTGAGGACGAAGGTGACGGTGAGCGCCACCCAGTAGGAGCGCGGGACGTCGAACAGCGAGGTCAGCGACTGGGCCAGCCCGATGCAGAGCGCGAGGCGCAGCCCGTACCGCCAGGAGGGCCCGGACAGCAGGACGTTGCGGGTCGCGCGCCGGACCCGTACGCCCAGCGCGGCCGGACGGCCGAGCCGGTCGTCGACGTTGTACGGGTCGGGCTCGGCCTTGTGCACGACGACGGCGGCGTGCCGCAGCGCGCTGTCCACGGCGAGCGTGGCGGGTGACTCGGGCGCGGGCAGGGCGGGTTCGCCGCCGCCGGTACGGCTCTCCTCGATGTCGTCGGCCAGCGAACGCACCGCCGCCGGGATCTCGGGCGGCAGCGGCCGCCGCCGCAGGTGCACCGCGGGGGCGGCCTCGACGAGCGGGATGACGACGTTGAGCTGGGACAGCAGCCGCACCATCGCGCCGCTGCGGCCGTGGTAGCGGGCGCGCCGGGCCAGGACCAGGTCGTAGGAGGTGTTGAGGGAGTCGGTGACGGCCTGCCGCTTCTCCTCGTACGAGCCGGTACCGGCGGCGGCGAGCAGGTCCGCGACCGTGCGGTACGTCCCGGCGACCGCGACCCGTTCCGGCAGTTTCCGCCGCAGCGGCCAGGCCAGCAGGGTGAGTACGAGGACGAACAGTCCGCCGAGCGTCAGCAGCAGCGGCGCCACCCACCAGGGGTCAGGCATCGGAAGTCCGGCGCCCACCACCGAGTTGAGCAGGAGCAGCAGACCGGATACGGAGGCCACGGCGCCGATCGTCGACATCATCCCGGAGACGAGCCCGATGACCGTCAGCACGGCGACGGCGGCCCAGCCGGTCCCGTACACCAGGGTGCCGGTCATGATGCCGAGCGCGCCGAACACCTGCGGCACGGCGATGTTGAGGATGCGCATCCGGTACGCGTCGGCGGTGTCACCGATCACGCCGGAGAGCGCGCCCATCGAGACGAGCGCCCCGTACACCGGCCGGTCGACGGCGAATCCGACGGCGAGCGGTGCGGCCAGGGCGACGGACGCGCGGCCGACGGCGGCCCACGGGACGGGGGTGGGCTGCGGGCGCAGCCCGTACCGGAGCCAGACGGGCGGCATCCCCCGCCGCGGTGCCGCGACGGAACCTGTGCCGGAACCGGTGCTGGTGTCCGTGTCGGTGCCACTCCCACGACCGGTGCCACTGCCGTTACCGGTGCCACTGTCGGTCAACGCGCCCCCTCGTCGGTGCTCAGCGGTCAGCTGCGGTATCCCTCGACCTCGTCGGCCGGGCGGACCCGGGCCTGTGACGGGTCCTCCCCGAACTCGCTCAGCGCGCGACGCTGCCGCAGCAGGTCCCAGCACTGGTCGAGCCGGACCTCCACCGTACGCAGCCGCTTCTGCTCGTCGGCGGTGAGGCCCGGATCGCGGCCGCCCCGGTCGCGCAGGCTCCGCTCCTCCGCGACGAGTCCGTCGATGCCGCCGATGATGTCGTGCTCCTGCTCGTTCATGGTGTCGTCCTCTTCCTGGGGTTTTCAGCGGTCCGGTTCCTGGGGTCTTCAGCGTCCGGGGTTCAGCGGTGGCCGTGGTGGCGCAGCACGATGACGGTCTTGCCGCGGGCCCCGCCCGTCCGGTTGCGGTCCAGGGCCTGCGGGGCCTTCTCCAGCGGGAGTTCGATGTCGATGGGTACGCGAAGCACTCCTTCCGCCGCGCCCGCCGCCAGGACGTCCAGCAGTACGGGGTTCGGGTCGAGCCGGAAGTCGATGCCGCACACGCCCTCGGGGAGCGCGGCCGCGCCCGCGACGCCCCGGGTGCTGAGCGCGATACCGCCGGCCCTGACCGCCGCGGCGTGGGCGGCGAAGGCCTCCGGGGTGTCGGAGACCAGGTCGGCCAGCGCGTCGATGCCGTCCGGGCAGACGGAGCGCACCGACTCGGCCGCCGGGCCCAGGGTGGTGTCGATCGTCGTGGCGGCGCCCAGCGAGCCCATCCGGGAGCGCTCGTCGCCGCGCACCGCCGCGACGACGCGTAGGTCGCGGGCCCTGGCGAGCTGGGTCAGGCAGCTTCCGACACCGCCCGCCGCGCCGATGACCAGCAGGCTCTCGTGGCCGCGCAGCACCACCGTCTCCAGGATCTGCGCGGCCGCCATCCCGGCCGAGGGCAGCGCGGCGGCGGTCCTGGCGTCCAGACCGAGCGGGACGAGCGTGATCGCGGCGTCCTGCGGGACACAGACGTAGTCGCAGTACGTACCGGCGCCGGCCGGCGGCCCGGTCCGGCCGAAGACCCGGTCACCGACCCGGAAGCGGTTGTCGCCGCCGCCGATCATGTCCACCCGGCCCGCGAAGTCCACGCCGACGACGAACGGGAACACGGGCGGGGCCATGAACGGGAACACGGGCGGGGCCTGCCCGTCCGGGGAGCCGTCGGCCGTCTGCCAGTCGGAGGGGTTGAGGGAGGCGTATTCGACCCGCACGCGTACCTCGCCCGGTGCCGGTTCCGGCTTCGGGAGCTCCACCAGCGCGGGGTAGGACCGGAACGCGCCGACGGCGATGGCTCGCATGCGGAACACCTTCCAGTCGCCCCCGGCAGTGCACGCAACCCACTCTTCCCCGGCCCGCCCGCACCCGCACGTCGGCGCCCACGGGGCGCATCCGTCACACGTCGGGCGGCGGCACAGGCGTCACAGGTGGCGCGGGCGGCAGCACCCGCTGGGCCCAGATCCGTGCCGCGACCGCGCACACCGCCAGGGCCAGCCCCGTACCGAAGACGATCCACACCGTGGTGCGCAGGGAGGCCGTCAGCGCGTCGTAGACCGCGGCCGCCCCGTCCGTCTCGTTGCCCGGCACCTCGGCCAGCACCCGGTTGCGGGCGTAGGCGAGCGCCCCGCGCAGCAGCAGCGCGCCGGCCGCGAAGCCGGTACCGGCGACGGCGGTGGCGGCCAGCGCGGCGAGCGCGGAGCCCCGGCGGCCGGGCCCGCCGCGCACCCAGGCCAGGACCACGGCCAGCAGGGCGAACACCAGCGTGCCGACGGCGGGCCAGATGCTCGCGGCGCGCAGCCACCGGAAGCTCTGCCGCAGCTGGTCGGCCCGGTCGGCGGAGACGATCTGGATGTCCGTGTGCTCGATGGGGATGCGGTCGGCGAACGGCACCCCGTTGTCCAGCAGGTTCTGCTTCACCTGTTCCGTCACGGGGGCCAGGTCGATGGTGACGCTCTCGCCGCTGCCGCCGTCCAGTGCGGCGGTGACGGCCTCGTGGGCGGTGCGGTTGGCGGCGTTCCAGGCGGCCTGGAAGGCGTCGGTGGTGGTGAAGGACCGCACGGCCTGGTGCAGGAAGCCGCGCACGGTGTCCCCGAGCGGACCGACGTCGATCTGTTTCATCGCCTCGTCGGTGATCAGGTCGGCCACGGTGTTCTGCACATCGGGGTCGGAGGCGAGCGGCGCCACGGCGGCGACGTAGCGGTCGGTGTCGTCGATCTCCAGATCGACCCAGGCGGAGAGCGCGCTCAGCGGCACCAGGACGGCGAGCAGCACCAGGAGTACCGCCGAGAGTGCCGTCGAGAAGTAGGTCCGCACCTCACCAGGGAATCCCGGATGCGCCGGGAACGCTCGGGCCATGAGCCATTCGAGTTGCCGGGAGGCGCGACCAGGTGTGCTCTGGAGGGAGACAGAGGGGGACGGAAATGGACAGCGGGGGCGACGGAAGGAGCTTCCCGTCATGGCCGCACATGCTTCTGTGCAGGCACGCGGAGTGCGAGCGCGTGCCCAGCACCGGTCCACCACCAGCTGGGCGCTGCCCGTCACGCTCGGGGTGGTCCTCGGCTGGTACGCGACGTCCATCGTCCGGGGCGGCGGTGTGCTCACCGGCGGGCAGCTCGCCCTCGGACTGATCTCCGGCGCTGTTCTCGCCGTCCTCTGCTTCGGACTGGGCCGGGTACAGAAGCGGCTGCCGGTCGAGCAGGCGGCGGCGGCCTACGGAGTCCTCTTCGGCGGCTCGATCGGCTTCCTCTACAGCCTGTCCGGCAAGAGCGTGCTCGCGGCCTCCGTGCTGGGGCTGCTGACCGGGGCGGCCATGCTGGCGGCCTCGTTCTACGCCTTCTACACCCGCCGCAGCTGAGGGCGCGCCCGCCACGCCCCTCCGCCGTGTCCTGCGTCTACGATCCTTGACCTTCTCCGCGGGGGAAGGCCAAGGATCGGCGTGCCGGGCGAGCACCGCCCGGTATGAGGAGGCACGAGGTGCACGAGGTGACGGACCAGGGGCACGGGCGGCCGCCCGAAGCGGCACTGATCACGATCGGGGCGTTCGCCCGGCTCTCCCGGCTGTCCGCCAAGGCGCTGCGCCGCTACGACGAGCTGGGCCTGCTGGAGCCCGCCCTGGTCGACCCGGTGAACGGCTACCGGTACTACGACCCGGCGCAGGCGCGGACGGCCCGGCTGGTGGCCTGGCTCCGCCGGATCGGCATGCCGCTCGCCCGGATCACGGAGGTGATCGCGCTGGACGACGGCGCGGCCGCCGCCGCGATCCGGGGGTACTGGGCGCAGGTCGAGGCAGAAACGGCGGCCCGGCGCGATCTCGCGGCCTTCCTCATCGACCAGCTGTCGACGGAGGAAGTTATGACTCAGGTGGGAACGCTCGGAATCCGGTACGCGGCACGCACGGAGACCGGTGCGGTGCGGGAGACCAACCAGGACGCGGTGTACGCCGGTGCCCGGCTGCTCGCGGTCGCCGACGGCTTCGGCGCGGGCGGTGCGGGGGCGAGCACGGCGGCGATCGAGGCCCTGAAACCGGTGGCGCGGGGCGCGGTACCGGCCGCGGGGCTGCTGAACCTCCTGCACGACGCGGCGGAGCAGGCCGCGCAGGCGGTGCGGGACGCGCTCGCGGGCAGCGCGGGAAGCGGAACGCCCGACGAGTCGGGGACCACGCTGACCGCGCTGATGTGGACGGGCGCGCAGCTGGGGCTCGTGCACATCGGGGACTCGCGGGCGTATCTGCTGCGCGGGGGCGAGCTGTTCCGGATCACGCACGATCACAGCCTGGTCCAGTCGATGATCGACGACGGTTCGCTCACCGAGGAGGAGGCCGTCTCGCACCCGCAGCGGGCGCTGCTGCTCAAGGCGCTGGGCGGCGGCGGACCGGCCGGCTCCGGACCCGATCTGGACGTGCGGGACGCCCGCCCCGGTGACCGCTACCTGCTCTGCTCCGACGGGATCTCGGCGGTCGTGGCCGGTACGGAACTGGCCCGGGTGCTGGCCGGGGCGGACGGCCCCGGCACGGCGGTGCGCGAGCTGCTCGGACTGGCCGCCGCTGCGGGCGCCCCCGACAACGCGGCGTGCGCGGTGGCGGACGTGGTGGCGCTGTGACGGTACGGGGCGGGGCCGTGGGGTCGTGACGGCGTTACGGGGCGGGCCCGCGCGGTCGTGATGACCGTGCGGGCCCGCCCCGTACTCGCGCCGCGTCGGGCGTCAGCCGCGCGGGCACCGTCCGCGTCGGGCGTCGGGCGTCAGCTGCGGACCACCGTCACCGGGCACGCCGCGTGCTGGGTGACGTGCAGGCTGACCGAGCCGAGCAGGGTGGCCTTGAAGCCGCTGTATCCGCGCGCGCCGACCACCAGCAGGTTCGCGCCCTCGGCCCGGTCCAGCAGGGACTGCGCCGGGTTGCCGATCACCACGACCTTGCTGATCGCGGCGGCCCCCACGGCGCCGAGCGCCTCCTCCAGCGCCTCGGTGAGCGAGACGGTGGCCATGGCCTGCGGGTCGAAGTCCTCCGGCAGGCCCGGCATCATGGACGCCCAGCTGGTGGCGGGGTACTCCCAGCTGTTGACGGCCTCGACCGTGTCACCGGTCAGCTCCGCCTGGCGTACGGCCCAGTGCAGTGCCTTGATCGACGACTCTGAGCCGTCAACGCCCACCACGATCCTGCCCATCTCTGCCTCCAGCTCGGTTCGGCTCGGTTGCTCGTTGCTCGTTGCTCGTTGCTCGGTTGTACGGGGGTGCGCCGTGCGGCTGCCGCGTGGCGCACCCTCCCGCCCAACTGTAGTCAAACCGGACGAAACCACAGCGCTCGGGCCGGTCAGGCCTGCCCGAGACCGGCGAGCTGCTGCTCGAACGGGACCACCTCGTCGTCCACGCCGAGGGCCCTGGACGCCCCGGAGACGGCCCGCCCGCCGGTGATCGCGCTCGCCAGCTCGCCGCCCGCGCGCCGGATCCGGGCCGGCAGGCCGTCGGCGTACTCATCGCCCGAAGAGCCCCAGTCCTCCGACGCCGCGTACACCGACGTCGGCAGCGTGACGGCCCGCAGATAGGCGAAGAGCGGGCGCATGGCGTGCTCCAGCACCAGCGAGTGCCGGGCGGTGCCGCCGGTCGCGGCGACGACGACGGGCTTCCCGGTCAGCGCGGTGTTCTCGACCAGGTCGAAGAACGACTTGAACAGTCCGCTGTAGGAGGCGGTGAAGACCGGGCTGACGGCGATCAGCCCGTCCGACCCCGTCACCGCGCCGATCGCTTCCTCCAGCGCGGCCGAGGGGAACCCGGTCACCAGGTGGTTGGCGATCTCGACGGCCAGGTCGCGCAGCTCGATCACCCGGATCTCGACCGGGCGGTCCTGCTCGGCGTCCAGCCGCTCCCGGGCGGCCCCGGCCAGCCGCTCGGCCAGCAGCCGGGTCGAGGACGGGCTGCTCAGCCCGGCCGAGACGGCGACGATCCTCAGTGGTTCGGTGGCGAACACGGTCAGCTCTCCTTCGCGACGGCAGGGGCGGTGGTAGTTGCGGCGGTGGCGGCGAGAACCGCCGGGTGCAGGGGCGCGGACTCGGGGACCCCGGCCGGCCGCAGGGCGGCGAACTCCTTGCGCAGCACCGGTACGACCTCCTCGCCGAGGATGTCGAGCTGCTCCAGGACGGTCTTCAGCGGCAGCCCCGCGTGGTCCATCAGGAACAGCTGGCGCTGGTAGTCGCCGACGGTGTCCCGGAAGGACAGCGTCCGCTCGATGACCTCCTGCGGGGAGCCGACGGTCAGCGGCGTCTGCTGGGTGAAGTCCTCCATCGAGGGGCCGTGCCCGTAGACCGGCGCGTTGTCGAAGTACGGGCGGAACTCCCGTACCGCGTCCTGCGAGTTCTTCCGCATGAAGACCTGGCCGCCGAGTCCGACGATGGCCTGCTCTGCGGTGCCGTGCCCGTAGTGGGCGTAGCGCTGCCGGTAGAGGTTCACCATCTTCGCGGTGTGCTCGATGGGCCAGAAGATGTTGTTGTGGAAGAAGCCGTCGCCGTAGTACGCGGCCTGCTCGGCGATCTCCGGGGAGCGGATCGAGCCGTGCCAGACGAACGGCGGCACACCGTCCAGCGGGCGCGGGGTCGCGGTGAAGGACTGCAGCGGGGTACGGAACTTCCCCTCCCAGTCGACGACGTCCTCGCGCCACAGCTTGTGCAGCAGGGCGTAGTTCTCGATGGCGAGCGGCATGCCCTGGCGGATGTCCTTGCCGAACCAGGGGTAGACCGGCCCGGTGTTCCCCCGGCCCATCATCAGGTCGACGCGGCCGTCGGCGAGGTGCTGGAGCGTGGCGTAGTCCTCGGCGATCTTCACCGGGTCGTTGGTGGTGATCAGCGTCGTGGACGTGGACAGGATCAGGTTCTCGGTGCGGGCGGCGATGTAGCCGAGGGTGGTCGTGGGGGAGGACGGGACGAACGGCGGGTTGTGGTGCTCGCCGGTCGCGAAGACGTCGAGGCCGACCTCCTCCGCCTTCCGCGCGATGGCGACCGTGTTCTTGATCCGCTCGTGCTCGCTCGGCGTCCGGCCGGTCGTCGGGTCGGTGGTGACGTCCCCGACGGTGAAGATCCCGAACTGCATGGCGCCCGCCTCCAATATTGTTGAACGTTGAACTATGTGAACACACCCTACAACGGAGTGCCCCACCTCCCTATTCCACGGGATCGAACGGGTTCCAGCCATCGCACACGGACGGTCGCGAAGAGCTACGAGCGGCTACGGACGGCTGCGCTCAAGCGGGATGCCGGTATCAGGACCGCTCGCCGGTGCTTTCGGCGTGCTGCGGGTGCTGTGGGTCCCCGCCGAGCAGGTGTTCCCTGCCCCAGGCCCCGAGCGGAGCCAGTGCCGCGTTCAGGGACGTGCCGAGCGGGGTGAGGCCGTACGTGACGCGGCGCACCGCTCCCTCGAAGGCCTCCTCGCGGGAGACGATGCCCGCCGCCTCCAGCTCCCGCAGATGCGAGGCGAGGACCTTCTCCGTGACGCCGGGAAGCGCGCGCCGCAGCTCACCGAACCGGCAGGGTTCGACGTCCAGCGCCCACAGGATGAGCACCTTCCACTTGCCGCCGACCACGTCGATCGCCGCGTCGATGCCGCACACGTAGCTGTCTCGCCGGGTCACCCACTGAGTTTAGGGTAACCACCCACAAAATAGTGCGTACTTGATCGCCTCACGGGCGGATACGAGCCTGTGGGACATGGACCACGACACCTCTTCCCAAGCCCCTGTCACCCTCCTCGGTCTCGGTGACATGGGCACCGCCCTCGCCCGCGCCTGGCTGGCCGCCGGGCACCCGCTGACCGTCTGGAACCGCACACCGGCCAGGGCCGACGCGCTGACCCGCGAGGGCGCCCGCACGGCGCCCACCCCGGCCGCCGCGATCGCCTCGGCCACCGGGCCCGTGGTGCTCTGCCTGCTGGACGACACTTCCGTGGCCGAAGTCCTGGACGGCGTCGACCTCGGCGGCAAGGACCTCGTCAACCTGACCACCAGCACCCCGGAACAGGCCCGTGAGCTGGCCCGCCGGACCGAGGTGCGCGGGGCCCGCTTCCTGGACGGCGGGATCATGGCCGTACCCCCGATGATCGGCCGCCCGGAGACCGGCGGCTACGTCTTCTACAGCGGTGACCACGCGCTGTTCGAGCGCCACCGCGCAACGCTGGAGGCCCCCGCCGGGGCGAAGTTCACCGGCGGCGACCCCGGGCACGCGGCGCTGCACGATGTCGCCCTGCTCAGCGCGATGACCGGCATGTTCGCGGGTATCGCGCACGCCTTCGCCCTGGTGGACGGCGAGAAGGACCTCGACCGGACCGCGTTCGCCGCCCTGCTCACGGACTGGCTGCGCGCCATGACCGGCTCGGCCCAGGCGATGGCCGCCCAGCTGGAGAGCGGCGACTACACGGAAGGGGTCGCCTCCAACCTCGCCATGATGGCGGCGGCCAACGACACCCTCCTGGCCACGGCGGCGGGCCAGTCGGTCGACCCCCGGCTCCTCACCCCGTACATGGACCTGATGCGCCGCCGCGTGGCCCAGGGCCACGGCGACGAGGGCCTGGCGGGGACGGTCGGGCTGCTGCGGAGTGCGTGAGGGGGACTGATTCCGCGCCACTCGTGCGGGCGATAGCCGGAGCAGGACTTTCGAAGTACTTTCAAAGTCATGAGCAATCAGAGCGCTGCCGTGAACTTCTCCGAGCTGGTGAACAAGAACAAGCAGACCCTTGCCCGGCTGGACGAGTCACCACAGCTGTTGCTGCACCGCAGGGACGGCGAGGATCTGGTCCTCACCACGGCGGTACGGGCCGAACAGGACCGGAGCGTGGTGTCGGCGGCCACCCGGATGCTCGCCGCCATGGCGCGACGCGAGCCCGGCAGCATGGAGTTGCTCCTGGACATACTGCCGGACGCGTTCCCCTGGGTCCGGTTCCTGCCTGAACCCGATGTCCACGCATTCGCCGTCGAACTGGTCGACACCATGCGCGCCGCCGACTCGATCGGCAACAGCGCTTCAGTCGCCCAGATGCTCACCGCGTGGCAGCACAGCGCCGAGGTCCACTCCGACCCCGAACTGCTGGCCGCGTTGACCAGGGACCACGAGGAGGACTACGGCCAGGCGCCCGACCCGCGGGAGCTCGCATGACTGCGGGTCGCGGCGACCGGGCAGCGCCTCCCGCGCCGGAAGGGCAGTGGGAAGTCCGCTTCGCCGACGCGGTGGCGAGAAGTGCCGTGACGCGGGGGTTATGGCGCGTTACCATCGCGCCATGACCTCCGTACCGTGCCGGAACTGGTGGCGCTCCTTCTAGGAGCGGCCACCTCTTCTGCGCGGGACCAGGGCCGTTCGATACGGACGGCCCTTTTTCTCTGCCCTCTTCCGGTACGGGCTTCCCGCCCGGTGGGCCGTCCTCCACGCACACACCGACGCGAGGAGAGACCACTCATGACCATGACCACGGTCACTGCCCCGACCACGATCACGGCCACGCCCGCGGCCGACGCCGACGCCGCACCGGACATCGCGCTGGAGGACCGGATCCGGCGGTACCCGGAGAGATTCCGGGTCCTGACCGGCGACCGGCCCACCGGGGCGCTGCACCTCGGGCACTACTTCGGCACGCTCCACAACCGGGTGCGGCTCCAGGATCTCGGGGTGGAGACGTTCATCGTCATTCCGGACTACCAGGTGCTGACCGACCGGGACGTGGCCGAGCGGCTCACCGCGACCATGGAGGGGCTGCTGCTGGACTACCTGGCCGTCGGCATCGACCCGGAACGCTCGGTGATCTTCAACCACAGCGCCGTGCCCGCGCTCAACCAGCTGATGCTGCCGTTCCTGAGCCTGGTCTCGGTCGCGGAACTCGGCCGCAACCCCACGGTCAAGGACGAGATCGCGCACTCCCGGCAGGACTCCGTCAGCGGGCTGATGTTCACCTACCCGGTCCATCAGGCGGCCGACATCCTGTTCTGCAAGGGCAACCTGGTGCCGGTCGGCAAGGACCAGCTGCCGCACCTCGAAGTGGCCCGGACCGTCGCCAGGCGGTTCAACGAGCGGTACGGTCACGTCTTCCCGGAACCCGAGGCGCTGCTCTCCGCCGTGCCGCAGCTGCTCGGTACCGACGGCACCAAGATGAGCAAGAGCCGCGCCAACTCCATCGCGCTCGGCGCCGATGCGGACGAGACGGCCCGCCTGGTCAAGGGCGCCACCACGGACGCGGAGCGGCACATCACCTACGACCCCGAGGGGCGGCCCGGCGTGTCCGGACTGGTGCTGCTGGCCGCCCTCTGCCTCGACCGCGATCCGCACACCGTGGCCGAGGAGATCGGCGGCGGGGGCGCGGCCGACCTGAAGCGGACGGTGACCGACGCGGTCAACACCCGGCTGGCCCCGATCCGCGCCCGACGGGCCGAGTACGCACGGGACATGGGATACGTACGGTCCGTGCTGCGGGCAGGCAACGAGCGCGCCAACGCCATCGCCGACGCGACTCTGACGCAGGTGCGGGAGGTAATGGGGGCCTTGGCCGGGACGCGTACCGCGGGGTGAGCCATGAGCGCCGTCGGCTGGGACGGCCCGCGGGCCGGCCGCCTCGGCCGACGGCGTCAGGCGGGCTGCCGTGTCATACGTCGACCTGCTCGAAGATGTGCGGGTACGACACGACATCGTCGGGGAACTCGGCCGCCATGCGCTGGAACTCCGGACTGCCGAACGCCGTGGCGAGCGCCTCCGTCGACTCCCAGACCGCGACGTTCATCAGCAGCCGGCTGTCCCCCGTCCCCCGGTGCATCCGCAGGGAGACGAATCCCGGCTGAGCCTTCATGAACTCCACCTGCCTCCTGAAGAGGGGCAGGAAAGCCTCCGCGCTCTCCTCCGGGACCAGGAAGGTGTTGGCCAGGACGATGGGCCCGGTCTTCTCCCTGAACTGCGCCAACATCGGCGTGTGCGGGTCGAGACTCTGCAGGTTGAGCATCTTCTGCGCTTCCCCTCACCATGGGTGGGTGAGCAAGATTACGCGGGTCGCGGGCGGCGGTGAGGGGCCTCGACGGGCCCGGGGGCCTCGGTGTCAGCGGTTCGTCAACGAGCTCCGCCTGCGCAGCAGTTCGGCGAGACCGCGTCGGGTGGCGGCGATGACCACCCGGTCGGTGGGCTGGAGTACGTAACCGGGGTGCAGGTTCCACACGAGGCCGCCGGGCCGCTGCTCCGCGCCGGTGCCGGTGCCCGGTGCCTGCGGGGGCGGGACGGGCGCCGCCAGGTCCGGGCGGCGGTCGGCGGGCGGGGCGACGTCCAGGGCGAGGACCCGCCAGGCGCCGGAGCGGAACGCCTGCTCCACCGTCCGGCCCTCCAACTGCGGGTGCCCGGCCACCTCGACCGCGGCGAACAGCATCACCTTCCGCTCGACCGGCACCGCGCCCAGGATCTGCCGGCCCATCATGGCGACCGCGAACGAGGGCGCGGCCAGATGGGAGACCGAGCGGGATCGGGTCAGCGCCTGCGGGTGGGCGGTGCGCAGGGTGCGGTAGACGGCGGTGGCGAACTCGTCGTCGAACAGGCGCAGCGTCACCCGCAGGTTCGGCTTGACCGAGCGGGCGTACAGCGCGGCTTCCAGGTTGGTGGTGTCGATGCTGGTCAGGGCGAGCAGGGCGCGGGAACGCCGGATCTTCGCCGCCTCCAGCACGCCTTCCTGCGTGACGTCCCCGATGACCACCGGCACGTGCAGCCGCCGGGCCACCGGAATGCCGCGCGCGTCCGGGTCGTCCTCCACGCAGACCACCGGGATGCCGAGTTCGCGCAGCTGGACCAGGACGCGGGTGCCGATCTTGCCGAGGCCCAGCAGCACCACGTGTCCGGACAGTCCGCGCGGCGGACGGCGCAGCGAGGAGGCGGTGCGGAGCGATCCGAAGGCCTCCAGCACCCCAGCCACCAGCAGCGGCAGCAGCATCAACCCGGCGACACCGGACAGGATTTGAATGACCTGACGGGCCGTGGGGTCACCGATGGCCGGGTCGCCCATGGCGAACAGGTCGAGCAGGGTCAGATACGCGGCGTGCAGCGGCTTGTCCCCGGTGGTGAACGTGGACGCCACCGCGAGCCCGAGGACGGCCGTGCCGACACCCAGCGCCGACCAGCGCAGCCGGCGCGAGAAGAACTGGCTCAGCGGGGCGCTCCTGCCACCCATCCGCCGCGTCCGCGCGTTCGCGCCGTTCCGGCTGACGGCCTCCAGGACGATGGTGCCGCGCCCGGTCGCCGCCGCCACCTCGGTCTGGTCGGGCAGCAGCCGGGGGCCCTCGTCGCCGCTGCTGTCGGAGCCCTCGGTGCCCGCCGGGTCGTGGGTGGTGGAGGAGAGCAGGGCCAGCGTGCACAGGCCCGGGTCCGCGACCTGGCCGTCGCGGGGCGGGGTGCGTTCGGCCGCCCTCAGGAGCAGGCCCTCCGCCTGGATCACCTTGCTGGATCCGGCGAGCGCGGTCGCCGCGAGGGCGGGGGCGGCGGTGTCCGCGTCGGACAGGACGGTGGTGGAGGCGTCCAGCGCGGTGTGGTCGAGCCCCGGAGAGGCGACGGCGGCCGCCTGGTCGAGCAGGGCCTCCAGATGCTGGCCGAGCTTGCGGTTGTAGAGCCGGATCACCAGCCGGACACGGGGGTTGAGCCGGCGGGCGGTCAGCGCGGCGCGGATGTTGCGCTCGTCGTCGTCGTAGACCAGGGCGAGCGCGGCGGCCGTGTCGACACCGGCCTCCTCCAGTGCCTCGTCGGACGGCTCGTGCGCCTGGAGGATGCGCACCGCCTCCACCCCGGCGTTGGTGTCGCTGTCGGGGTTACCGCCGCCGTTCCCGCCGTTGCGGCTCATCGCCGACGACATCCGGCCGAACAGGGCCGCCGCCCGCCCGCGCCCGGTCAGCGCCACCTCCGGCCGGCTCGGATCGGGCCCCGGCGGCAGGACGAGGGTGACCCGCTCCCCGTAGACGTAGCGCAGTTCCACGGCGAGCCGCTGGGCGAGCGCGTCGTCACCGCAGACGACCATGTGGCCGGAGAACGGGGAGCGTTGGGGCTGCTGCGGGAGTGGGGTCACATGACCCAGCATGCCTGTTCCCTTCCGAACACCCTAGGGCGCATCCCCGGGTGTTCCGGGCGTTGGCCGGGCGAGGAGTTGGCGGGGATCGGCCGCCCGGCTGATCGCCGTCTCCACCGCCGCGATCCGGTCCGCGAGCAGTCCGAGCGCGGCCACCGCACGGGTCACGGGGTCGCCGTCCGGGCCGCCGAGCGCCTGGCTGCGGACGTATCCGGCGGTGATCGCGGACCAGCGGGCGGCCCGCTCCGGATCGAGGGTGCCGCGCAGCGCGGCGAGCTTCAGCAGGGCGGCCTCCGCGCCCGTGGTGAGCGTCTGGGCCTCGCCCGCGTAGTGGTCGTCGATGACGTCGGACAGTTCGGCGTCGTTCATCACGGGCACGATCCGCTCCGCGATCCGGTTCATGTTGCGGTACGAGCCCTGGAGCCGGAACGGCGGCTCCGTGCGCGTCGCGTCCGTCTGCGCCGCAGAGGCGATGTAGGCGGCGTTGACCGCGAGAACGGTGTCCCGGGCGGTGAGCAGATGGCGCAGCACGGCCACGACGCGTTCCACCTCTGCGGGCGTGTACGGGTGCTGCAACCGGTGCGCGGCGGTGGCGGGTTCCGTGCCGGTGGCGAGCCGCAGCAGCAGCGCCAGGTCCTCGCGGGAGCGTCCGGCGAGCGGGGCCAGTACCGGGTTCGCGGTCAGCGCGTTCTCCACGAAGCTCAGCGCGAAGACGTCCTCGCGGCCGCTCAGCACCTCGCCGAGGTTCCACACGTCGGCCCGGTTGGCGAGCATGTCGGGAATCCGGAACTGCTCACCGGACTCGGTGTACGGGTTGCCCGCCATGCACACCGCGAACCGCTTGCCCCGCAGGTCGTAGCTGCGCGGCTCGCCGTCCCGCACGCCTTCGATCCGGCGGGTGGCGTCGCAGAGCGGGATGAACTTCTGGAGCAGTTCCGGTGACGTGTGCTGGATGTCGTCGAGGTAGAGGAGGGTGTTGTTGCCCGCCTCCAGGGCGAAGTTGATCTTCTCGATCTCCTGGCGCGCGGTCGCGCTCCGCGCCTGCGCGGGGTCCAGTGACGTCACGTCGTGGCCCAGGTTCGGGCCGCTGATCTTCACGAGGACCATCCCGAGCCGGTCTGCCACGTACTCCATCAGCGTCGTCTTGCCGTAGCCGGGCGGCGACACGAGCAGCAGCAGGCCCTGCGAATCCGTGCGCCGGTCGGCGTCCGCCGTGCCGAGCTGTTTGGCGAGGCTGTCCCCGATCAGCGGCAGGTACACCTCGTCGAGCAGCCGGTTGCGGACGAACGCGGACATCACGCGCGGACGGTGGTCGTCCAGCCGCAGCCGGGCGCGCTCGGCCGAGGCGAGCGCGGTGCGCCGGCGCTGGTAGGCGCGGAAGCCGGGGACGGTGGATTCGCGGAACTGATCGGTACGGGAGAGGAGTTCGTCGATCCGGACCGGCAGCCGGCCCCGGTCGACGCGCGGGTGGACGCCGAGGAGCCCGTCCACGGTCGCGGTGAGCGGGGCCTCGCCCTCGTACCGGCGGACGGCCGGTTCCGGGCACAGCTCCACGGCGACGGCCTCCGCGAGATCGCCCGCGTCCAGTTCCGCGCCGCTCGCGCGGGAGTAGGAGGCGAGCCAGCCCTCGACGAGCTGGCGGCGGGCGGGGAGATCGTCCGCGAGGGCCGCGAGCTCCTCGTCATACGCCGAAGTGCCGGTCGTACGACGGAACTTGTCCAGGAAGGTGCGGACCGAGGCGCTGGTCACGAACCCCTCAGGGCCGCTCGTCAGCTCCTCGAAGAGGTACGAGGCGACCGCCCGCGCGCCCTCGCCCCCGATGGCGTCCGCCCACTCCTCCTGGAGCGCGGCGACGGCCGGGGCGAGCCCGAAGGTGTCGCGGGCGCGGGCCAGCGAACGGGCCCGGAGCGTCCAGGAGGTCCGCCGGGCGTCGTCCGTACCGTGCGCCCAGAGCAGCTGGGCGGCGGCCCGGACCGCGGGCGGGCAGCGCAGCAGCCCGGCCCCGGCGCGCAGCCGCAGCAGCACGGTCAGGATCGCGGTGGCGTCCTCGTCGTGGACACCGCGCTGATACCCCTCGTCGTACGCCTCCGCCGCCGACTCCCGTACGAGAGAGCCGAGTTCGACCGGGTCCAGCGAGGCCAGCCGGTCCGCGCCGTGCTCGGCCAGCAGCCGGGCCGCCAGGTGCTCGCCCCGGTAGACGGACGGGGACTCGGAGGGCAGCTGCTGGTCCCAGTACGGGCGGGTCGCGCCGAAGTCCGGGTCCGTCACCGGCATCCGGTAGTCCGTGCCGGTGACGGCGAACGCGAGCCCGTCGCCCTGCGGGACCAGCGTCAGATCGAACGGCTGGGTGTTCACCGCGAACCGGTGGCGGCCGAGGCGGACGGTCGCCCCACCGTCCGCGTACAGCTCGCTGCGGTCGCGGAGCGCCCGTCCGGCCTCCTGGCGGGCCGCGAGCAGCTGCCCGTCCAGCTCCTCCGCCCTTACCGCGTCACCGAGTTCGCGCAGTTCGGCGGCGGTACGGCGGACCTTGGCGACCATCGGGTCGGAGGCGAAGTAGGTGTGGACGGCGTCCACGTCGGGCAGTGCGGCGCTGCGGCGGGAGACCGTGTCCAGCACCCGGGCGGCGGACTGGGCGAGGCGTTCGGTACGGCGGGCGAGGGCGTCCTGGAGGGTCTGCCTGCGGGCCGAGAACGCCTCGTACACCTCCGTCCGCCGCTCGCCCAGCGCGGTCAGGAAGTCGTCGAACTCGGTGAACCGCGCCTCCAGGTTCTCCAGCTGGAGCAGCAGCCGTGCGAGCTGCTCGTCGCAGGCCTCCGGCGTGGAGGCGGCGGCCAGCGCACCCGTCACCGCCTGCCCCAGCAGGGCGAACTCGGCGGCGAACTCGGCCCGGCCCTCGTGGTCCAGGAGCTCGCGGCGGCGGGCGTCCAGGACGGCACGGACCCGGTTCACCCCGCCGAGCACCTCCGCGATCCGCTCCAGGATCGAGGTGCGGACCACGCCGTCACCGATGTCCAGCCCGGCGACGACGTCCGTGACCGTGCTCAGCCCGTCCGTCATCCCCGTCAGCCGGTCACCGAGCGAGGCGGCGTCCGTCACGGTGGCGAGTTCCGACGCCTCCTCGTCGAGGCGGGCGATGTCCGCGTGGTACCCGGCGAACGCGTCGTCCCTGGCCAGGAACGCGACCGCGCGCCGGCCCGCGGACGCGAGGTCGTCCGCGGTGGTGGCGGTGAGCTCGGTGATCCGCTCGGTGTCCGCGTACCGCATCTCGCCCAGCGTGGCCAGATGGCCGTGCGCGCCCCGGAGTTCGGTGAGACGGGTGACCCAGTCGGCGGCGGACTGCGGGGCCTCGCCGCGTACCCGGCGCACCAGCGCGCTGATCCGCTCCGCGCCCGCGTCCAGCGCCTCGGCGGCCTGCCGGGTCAGTTCCTGGACACCCTCGAACTCGGAGAGCACCTGCTGCGCGGTGTCGCGGAGCGCGGTCAACGGCTGCGCCAGATCGCCCAGTTCGGTGTCGCTCAGCCAGTGGTAACGGTCGGTCGCGCGGGTGCAGTCGGCCACCAGCCGCTCGTAGACCGCAGCGGTCGGGGTGGTTCCGTCCGCGCTGTGCGCGAGCGCGAGGCAGTCGGAGATGCCGCGCACCAAGTCCGCGTTGCCGATCCGGGCCAGCGGTCCGGTGCCGGCGGGGCGGGAGGCGGCGTAGGTGTCGGAGACGTACGGCGTCTGCCAGCGCTGGAGGAGGTGGACCCGCGCCGGTCCGGCGTCCGGGCCTTCCACCGGTTCCCGCAGGAGGACGAGCGTCCCGTCGTCGAGCAGGGCGTGGCCCCGGCCCTGGAGCGGGGTGGCGACCTCCTGGCGGATCACGTTGTACGGGAGCAGCAGGCTGCGGCCGTCGTCCCCGTCGCCGCCCCCGTCCCCGTCTCCGGAGCGGAACGCGTACAGCACGTCCTCGCCGTTGGGGGAGCGGACGGCACCCTCGAAGACCGGCTCGGTGAGCGGCCGCGCGATGTCGAAGGTCTTGGCGGCGCCGGTGGTCAGGTAGAAGCCGCCGGGGAAGATGATCCCCTGGTCCTCGGGGAGCCGGTGGCAGGCCGGCCCGATGCCGTCCAGCCGCAGCACCGTGCCGAGGAGCGCGTTGTACACGAGGTGGCGCGCGGCCTCCTCCTTGTACGGGCGGATGCGGAGCAGGACCAGCGGGCCCAGCTCCGCGTACTCGACCTCGGCGTCCGCGAGCGACTGGAGCGGCTCGGTGACCGGCTCCTGGTAGATCCCGTCCGGGGTGTCCGTGTCGTTCTCTGTCTTGACGGTGAGGTGGCCGCCGAGGGTGGAGACGAACAGCCGCGCGTCGCAGCCGTCGCCCGTCCCCCCGATCGCGATGTGCGGATGCGGGCCCGCGATGTGGGCCTCGCGCCCGGCGACGGTCCAGGTGAAGTCGTGCGACGGCGGGAAGACGTGGTCGCGCTCGCCCCTGGCGTCCAGGAACGCGCCGGGCGAGCCGTCCGCGTTGAGCGCCCAGCGCAGGACCCTGATGTCCTTCGCGCTCTCGCCGGTCCGGAACACCGCGAGAAGCCTGCCCTCGGTACGGCGCAGCCGCAGCAGCCGGGCGTCCCGGTAGTAGCGGTGCAGCCCGTCGAACTCGCGGACGAACGCCTCGTCGGTGAGGAGCGGGTCCGTGCCGGGGTCCAACTCAGCTTCGTACAGCGCGAGTACGTCGTCGACGGCGGGCTCGTCGCGCCGCCCCGGGCCGCGCTGGAAGCCGAACAGCAGGTGGCCGCGGAGCGCGACGAGGTCGCGGGGGGTGGACGGCTGCTCGGTACGGATCCGCTCGTTGCCGCCGAGCAGGCGCAGCGCGGTGGAGCCGAACTCCTCGGTACGGCGGGAGTTGAGCGCCTCGGCCCTGCGGGTCAGCTCGGTGGCCTGCGCGGCGAGCCGCCTCCGCAGCACGTCGTAGGCCCCGGCCTCCACGGGGCCGCCCGGGGGCGGCGGGGTTCCGGTGTCCATGCGGTACGGCTCCTTGCGGGGTGGGCGGATGTACGGCGCCGGGGCGTCGGGCTTTTGTCCTCAATCGCCGGACGGGCTTGAGTGGGGGGTCGGTTTCTGCGGGGGTGCGGGTTGTCCGTGGCGGCCGTCCGTCCTCAATCGCCGGACGGGCTTGAACTGTCCGGACGGTTCGCGCGTGGGCGGTCACCGGACGGGCCGGGGCAATCCCAGCCCGTCCGGCGATTGAGGACAAGGCCTGGCTCAGGTGGCGCGGCTACGCCACAGGCGTACCGTTGCGGGCGGCCGGGCCGGCCGGGCCCGGGATCTGGACGTCGCCCAGGCGCATGTCCGCGAGGCCCAGCGCGCGGGCGTGCTCCAGCAGCTCGCGGACCTGGTCCGCACCCACGCCCCCCGCCCCCGGCGCCGCCATCATCCGCATCAGCAGCGCAGAGACCGTCAGGTTCTGCACATCACCCGACGACACAGAACCCAGCACCTTCGTCAGGTCGTCCGTGAACGACGACGTGCCGTTCAGCCACGGCCCCGCGAGGGCCTTCGCCGTGTCCGAGTTACCGACGAAGCCGTCGAGGCTCTTGCCCATGGAGATGGACGAGACCAGCCGGTCGAAGAAGACCGACTCCCCGCCGACGATGTCGATGTCCGCGTTCTCCAGCCCGGCCGACACGATCGTCGCCTGCGCCTCGGCGACCTGCCGCTGCACGTCCAGCCCGGCGAGCCGGATCTCCTTCTCCGCCTCAAGGCGCAGCCGGTACTCCTCGTGCCCGCGCGAGGCGTCGTCCAGCGCCGCCATCGCGGCCGCCTTGTCGGTGAGCCCCGCCGCCTCGGCCTTCAGCTTCTCGCCGATCATCGCCGCGTCGGCGCTCGCCTGGGCCTGCGTGCCCTCCGCCTCTGCCAGCGCCTTGAGCCGCGCGCCCTCCGCCTCTGCCCTGAGCCGGGCGGACGTCGCCTCGGCCTCGGCCAGGCCGGTCTTCTCGATGACCTCGGCCGCCGCGTCCCGCACCTGCACATCCGCGAGACCGGGCGCCGCCGACTCCGCCTGGACACCCTCGGCCAGCCGCAGCTTCGCGCGGGCGTCCAGATCGGCCGTCTTCAGCCGGGCCTCCGCGAGCGTGAGCTGCTCGGCCGCCCGGTGGGTGGCGGCGGCCTCTGCGGCCTCGGCCGCCTTGATGTCCTTGACCAGCAGCTCCTGCGCCTCCGCCTCCGCGGCGATGATCACGGACTTGCGGGTGCGCTCGGACTCCTCGACGGACCGCAGCGTCTTGATGGACTCCTCCTGCTCCGCGACCGTACGGTCCACCGCGATCCGCTCCCGGATCACGTCCGCGACCTCGCGGCGCTCGGCCTCGACCTCCTTCGTCGCGGCGATCCGGTTCAGCTCGGTCTGCCGCTCGCGCCCGATGACCTCGATCATCCGGTCCTTCTCGATGCGCTCGTTCTCGACCGCGATGACCCGCTCGCGGTTCTTCTGCGCGACCGCGATCTCCCGCGCCTGGTTCTCCCGCTGGATGCCGAGCTGCTCCTCGGTCTTGATGAACGCGCCCTGCGCGCCGAGGCGTTCCTCCTCCTGGACCCGGGCGGTCACCGCCTCCTCGCGGGCCCGCAGCGTCTCGACCTCGCGGCGCTGCTTGATCTCGGCCTCGGCCTGGCGGCGCTCCAGCTCCAGGATGGTCTCCCGGGCGTCCACGTCCTGCCGGGTGATCTCCTTCTGCTCGGTGCGCTGGTACTCGTTGGTGCGCACGTGCTCGATCGCGGTCAGCTCGGTGATCTTCCGAATGCCCTGCGCGTCAAGGATGTTGGCGCCGTCCAGCTGCGTCATCGGCGTCTGCTCAAGGAAGTCGATCGCGGCGTCGTCCAGGTGGTAGCCGTTCAGATCGGTGCCGATGACCCGGATGATCCGGTCCCGGAACTCCTCGCGCTTGGTGTACAGATCGACGAAGTCCAGCTGCTTGCCGACGGTCTTGAGCGCCTCGGAGAACTTCGCGGCGAAGAACTCCTGGATCGCGACCTTGTCGCTGGCCCGTTCCGTCCCGATGGCCTGGGCGACCTTGATGACGTCCTCGACGGTCTTGTTGACCCGTACGAAGAACGTGATGTGGATGTCGGCGCGGATGTTGTCCTGGCAGATCAGGCCCTCGCGCCCGGTGCGCCGGATCTCGATGGTCTTCACCGAGATGTCCATCGACTCGGCCTTGTGCAGCACCGGCAGGACGACGGCACCGGTGAAGGTCACGTCGACCTTCTTGGTCTTGGAGATGATCAGGGCCTTGCCCTGCTCGACCTTGCGGAAGAGCCGGGTGACGATCAGCAGCAGGGCGATCGCGATGAGCAGGACCACGGCGATGAGCAGGCCGAGGCCCAAGGAGATGGCTTCCATGACAGTCCTTGGCGGCTGGTGGTACGGAAAATGAGAGGTATGGGGAGGCGGGGCGCGCGGCTCAGCACCCCGGCGAGCGGGTCGCGGCAGCACGCACGGGTGGTGCGGACATGCGGTGCGGACATGGGGTACGGACATGCCGTACGGAGATTGAGGTATCGGACAGACGGCGCGGTCCCGCAGCACGGACGCGTCGCTGGAGACGAGCCGTGCGATACGCGATACGCGATACGCGACACGCGACACGCGGACGCGGCCGGCTCAGCCGGTGTGGCCGGGGGCAGCGCGCCGCCGGTGCGCGGGCAGTGGCTGCGGCGGCCCCGGGTCGAGCGCCTTGTCGTACGGCGAGACCCAGAAGAACTCACCCGCCTCGTCGTACGCGTACAGCAGCCCGGAACTCCCGGAGGTCAGCTCCGCGTCGGCCGGCCGCAACTGTCTGACCTGGACGATCGCGGTGGACCCGTCGGCAGAGGCGACCTCGGCCTGGCCGAAGTCCGGACCGACGGAGCCGGTGCGGATCGTGCACACCCGGCCCAGGAAGTCCTGGCGCGATGGTGGAGGCTGGTCCGGGAAGAAGCGGCGGAAGTGGTGCACGAGCACCCGCACCACGGCCCAGGCGATCAGCAGCGCGCCGACGAGGATACCGAGCGCGAGCGCGGCCCGGGGGGTACCGGTGACCGTGCTGCGGTGCAGCAGCACCGAACCGGTCAGCGAGGCGAACCAGGCGACGGTCACCATGACGGACACCGAGACGGTGACCGGCACACCGCCGACCCCGGCCAGATCGGCGTCCAGGTCCGCGTCGAACGCGTGGTGGTCGGCGGCCCCGGCCAGCACGAGCAGCCAGAAGGCGATCACGACGACGAGCGCCGCGGCGAAGAGAACGGCCGGGAAGGACAACGTCGCTGTCAGGAACTCGCTCATCGTTCCACCCCCTGCCGTCCCGCCGGCAGGACTTGCCGGCGTCTGCGCGCGGTCCGGCGAAGACCGCGGTGCCGCGGCACCGCCGGAGCGGTACCGCGGCAGCCGGGTCGTCCCCCGTCCCCCGTAGCACCCCCGTGTTTCCCCCGTGGTCCCCCGGTCGGTGCTGACTGGATCGTGCCATCCGGTGACGGGCCGTCGCATTGCCGGAGTACGGCAATCTTTCTCCGTCCTCGATGCCGGGCACCGGCACCGGGCCGTAGGCGTTGGGTATATGTCAGCAACGAGTCAGAACTGGAGGCGGGCTGTGCCTGAGCCGGAGATTCCCGACAGCTTTCTGGAGGGATACGCCCAGATCCTGGGCGATGTGGCCGTCACCGGGCGGCGGCTCACCCGGGAGGAGCTGGAGGTCCGCCGGTCTCTGGGCAGGCAGGCCGCGGAGGCGGGACACCAGCTGCGCGCCCTGGTCCGGATGCACCTGGCCGAGACCCGTACCGCCTGGCCGGGCGCCGCTCCCGGCGCCACGGCGGCCACCGTGGCGGCGGTCACGGAGTGCGTGCTGGCCGCGGCGGAACAGGCGGTCGACGCGTTCGCGGAGGGTTTCGAGCGGGCCCAGCGGCTCACCGTGCGGCGGGAGGAGGCGGCCCGCCGGGAGTTCATCGACGACCTGCTGTACGGGCGCAGCGACCTGGGCCGGCTCGCGGAGCGGGCCACCCGCTTCGGGCTGCGGCTCTCGCGCGCCCATGCGGTGGCGGTGGCGGCGGGCCCGGAGGCGTACACCGAGACGGATGCCGTGCCCCGGCAGGTGGAGTCGGCGCTGCTGGCCCGGTTCAGCGGCCGGAAGATCCTCATCACCACGAAGGACGGACGGCTGATATGCATCGCGCCCGGCAGTCAGCCCGACGTCCTGAGGTACTTCGCCAAGCAGGCGCACGCGGCGACGGACGGCGGACGGGTCGCCGTCGGCCGTGCCCACCGGGGCCCCGGCGGAGTGGTCCAGTCGTACGACGAGGCGCTCGACGCCCTTGATCTCGCCGACCGGATGGACCTGGACGACCCGGTGCTGTACTCCGCCGATCTGCTGGTCTACCCGGTGCTGACCCGGGACAGACAGGCGATGTCCGATCTGGTGCGCAGCGAGCTGGGTCCGCTCCAGGAGGCGCGGGGCGGGGCGGAACCGCTGCTCAAGACGTTGTCCGTGTACTTCGAGTCGGGCTGCGTCGCCGCAGAGACGGCCCGCCGGCTCGCGCTGAGCGTGCGCGCCCTCACCTACCGGCTGGAGCGCATCCACCAGCTGACCGGCTCCGACCCCTCCGACCCGATGCACCGCTACACCCTTCAGACGGCGGTGATCGGGGCCCGGCTGCTGGACTGGCCCGCGAAGGAGGTGTGAGGCCGCCTTCCCCTCGCCTCCCCGGCGAAGCTCCCCGCATGCGGACGGGCCGACCTCCCCTTAGCGTGATCATTCGGGGGATCCGGCGGTGTGCGCAACGAGGGAGATCCGCACCATGGCCCGACACGCGCGTGAGCCAGGGCAACCTGCCGAGAACGGCGAGAAGGGCACGCAGGGCAAGAACGGGGAGGTGCGCGGTCCGTCCCACCGGTGGTGGGTACTGGGAGTGATCGGGCTCGCCCAGCTGATGGTGGTGCTCGACGCGACGATCGTGAACATCGCGCTGCCCTCCGCCCAGCAGGAGCTCGGCTTCAGCGACGGCAACCGCCAGTGGATCGTGACGGCGTACGCCCTCGCCTTCGGCTCGCTGCTGCTGCTCGGCGGCCGGATCGCGGACCTGGTCGGCCGTCGGGTGGTGTTCCTGATCGGGCTGGTCGGCTTCGCGGTGGCCTCCGCGATCGGCGGCGCCGCCCCGAGCTTCGAGGTCCTGGTGCTGGCCCGCGCTCTCCAGGGCATGTTCGGCGCGCTGCTGGCCCCGGCCGCGCTCTCCCTGCTCACCACCACGTTCACCGTCCCGAAGGAGCGGGCGAAGGCCTTCGGTATCTACGGGGCCATCGCGGGGGCGGGCGGCGCGGTGGGGCTGCTGCTCGGCGGGGTGCTCACCGAATACCTGGACTGGCGCTGGTGCCTGTACGTGAACCTGCTGTTCGCGTCCCTCGCGTTCGTCGGCGGCTGGCGGCTGCTCACGGCAGGCGCGCCGGTCGACCGCCCGAAGCTCGACATCCCGGGGACCGTGCTGGTCTCGGCGGGCCTCTTCTGCATCGTGTTCGGATTCTCCAGGGCGGAGACCCATCCGTGGAGTTCGCCGGACGTCTGGGGGTTCCTGGTGGCCGGTGTGGTGCTCGTCGCCGCGTTCGCCTGGTGGCAGACCAGGGCCGCGCATCCGCTGCTGCCGATGCGGGTGGTGCTCGACCGGGACCGGGCCGCGTCGTTCCTCGCGATGTTCATCTCCGGCGGCGGACTGTTCGGGGTGTTCCTCTTCCTCACGTACTTCCTGCAGAAGAGCCTGTTCTACTCGCCGGTCAGCACGGGCCTGGCGTTCCTGCCGATGATCGCCGTCATGATCGTGACGTCCGTGACGACGACGAACGTCCTGGTGCCGAGGTTCGGCCCCAAACCGATCGTGCCCCTCGGCATGTGCATCGCCGCGGGCGGCATGGTGTGGCTCACCACCCTGGACCTGAACAGCACCTATGCCGCCCATGTGCTGCCCCCGCTGATCTGCCTGGGGCTCGGACTGGGCTCGATCTTCGCGACGGCGATGAATCTGGCCACCGCCGGGGTCTCCGCCCGCGACGCCGGAGTGGCCTCCGCGATGGTCAACACCAGCCAGCAGGTGGGCGGCTCCATCGGTACGGCGCTGCTGAACACGCTCGCCACGAGTGCGGCCACCAACTACCTGGTCGGCCGCCGCCCGACCCCGGCCGCTATCGCCCAGTCCCAGCTGGAGAGCTACTCCACCGCGTACTGGTGGTCCGCGGGCTTCTTCGCCGTCGGCTTCCTGGTCACGGTGATCCTCTACCGCCGGGGCGTACCGCAGCCGCATCCGGTGGAGGAGCCCGATCCGGTACGGGCCTGACCTCGGGCCTTTCGTTTGGATCAGGCTGAGCTCGCGGGGTCCGGCGCCCTCAGCGTTCGCCGCGGCGGGCCGGGGCGCCCTCAGCGTTCGCCGCGGCGGGCCGGGGCGCCCTCAGCGTTCGCCGCGGCGGGCCGGGGCGCCCTCGGTGAGGCGTACGAACGGTATGGACTCGCCCACGGACCGGTAGCCCTCCGCGCTGCCGTCGACCGTGAACCCCAGGTACGAGCAGAGCCGCCGGGCGACCCGGGGATGCCGGGGCGCGTACCGCACCATCAGCTCGCCGCCCTCACCGGCCGACAGCTCCGCCGCCGTCACCGCGTGGAACCGGCGGCCGATCTGCACGGTGGCCTGCGGCGTACGCAGCAGATTGCGGTACCAGTCGGCGGCGGACCCGTATCCGGACGCCACGGTCCAGCTCCGCCGGCCGTCCACCGTCGCGGACTCGACCACCTCGACGGCGGTCCGGCGCGGCTGTCCCGAGGTGCGCCCGGTGTGGACGAGGAGCAGCAGCCGCCCCCGGAACAGTGGCCCGAGCCCGGCCCGGAACATATGGACCGGGAGCCGGGCGACGTTACGCCGCCAGCCGGTCGGCGGTGCGGGGCGCCGGGGCACGGACGAGTCTGCGGATTGATGTGTCACTGTGCAAACGTTGCACAATCCAAAGGTGTGCGCCACCGTCGCGGTGGGGCTCCCGCAGTGGGAGTACGCGGCCCGGCGCGGTAAAAAGGGGCATGGCCGCGCACGAACAGGCATCTGAGAAACGTCCGTCAGCCCCGTGTACCCCGACCACTCCGTCCACCCCCTCCGCTACCGGCAGGGACGACGTCGACGCGGTGACGCGGGCGGTGCTGACGGCGTCGCGCCTGCTGGTGGCCGTTTCCGCCCGGTCGCTGGCGGCGTTCGAGGACCGGGTGACGCTGCCGCAGTTCCGGCTGCTCGTGGTCCTGGCCACTCACGGGGACGCCAAGCTGGTCTCGCTGGCGGAGCGTCTCGGCGTCAATCCGTCGACCGCGATGCGCATGCTGGACCGGCTGATCGTCGCCGGTCTGGCCGAGCGCCAGGTCAACCCGGCCAACCGCCGGGAGACGGCACTGCGGGTGACCCCGGACGGGCTCCAACTGGTCGAGGACGTCACGGCCGGCCGCCGCCGCGAGATCGCCTCGATCGTCGAACGCCTCGCGCCGGAGCAGCGGTCCGCGTTGATCGAGGCGCTGACGGCGTTCACCGCGGCGGGCGGCGAGCCGGCCGCTCCCGGGGGCGGCGCGGACGCGTACCCGCTGGGCTGGCTGCCCGACCTGCCCGCCGCCCAGGACGGCTGACGCCGCGCTGCTCAGTCGGTCTGGGCCAGCTCCTCCTGCGGAGCGGGCAAGCGCGCGCCCGGCACCGTCGCGGGGCTGCCGCTGCCGCTCTTACTGTCGACGGACGACGGGGCGGGCTTGTCCCCGCCGTTCCCCCGCCACTCCTGGATCTTCTCGACGATCGGCTGCGTCCAGCGGGCGGTGAGCGGGCCGACGATGACGAGGATCAGGACGTACGCGGTGGCGATGGGGCCGATGCGCGGCTCGGTCGCCACGGCCAGACCGGCGATGACGATGGAGAACTCGCCCCGTGCGACGAGCGTGCCGCCCGCCCGCCAGCGCCCGCGCGAACCGATGCCGGCCCGCCGTGCCGCGTACCAGCCGGTGGCGATCTTGGTGAAGACGGTGACGACGGCCAGCAGGGCGGCCGGGAGGAGCACCGGCGGGATCTCCGCGGGGTTGGTGGAGAGCCCGAAGAAGACGAAGAAGACGGCGGCGAAGAGATCCCGCAACGGGGTCAGCAGCTTGCGCGCCCCCTCCGCGACCTCGCCGGAGAGCGCGATGCCGACGAGGAACGCCCCGACGGCCGCGGACACCTGCAACTGCTGGGCGACCCCGGCGACCAGCACGGTCAGCCCGAGCACGACGAGCAGCAGCAGCTCGGGATTGTCGGAGGACACGGCCCGGCTGATCAGCCGCCCGTGCCGCAGCGCGAGGTAGAGCACGAAGCCGACGGTGCCGAGCGCGACGAGCAGCGCGATGCTGCCCCCGGCGAAGCCCACACCCGCGAGCATCGCGGTGAGCAGCGGCAGATAGACGGCCATCGACAGGTCCTCGATGACGAGCACCCCGAGGATGACGGGCGTCTCCCGGTTGCCGAGCCGCCCCAGATCCGCGAGGACCTTGGCGATCACCCCGGACGACGAGATCCAGGTGACCCCGGCCAGCGCCACCGCCCCCACGGGCCCCCAGCCGAGCAGCAGCGCTGCGACGGCACCGGGGGTGGCATTGAGCACGAAGTCCACGGCCCCGGAGGGATACTGCGTCTTCAGACTGGTGACGAGTTCGCTGGCGCTGTACTCCAGCCCCAGCAGGAGCAGCAGCAGGATGACGCCGATCTCGGCGCCGACGGCGGTGAACTCCTCGCTCGCGCCGAGCGGCAGCAGCCCGCCCTCACCGAAGGCGAGTCCGGCCAGCAGATAGAGGGGAATCGAGGAGAGGCCTATTCGGCCGGCGAACCGGCCGATGATGCCGAGCCCCAGAATGACGGAGCCGAACTCCACCAGCAGTGCGGTCGTGTCGTGCACGGTCAGCCCTCCGCAATAATCTCGGAGAGCGTGTCCACGCCCTCGCGCGTACCCACGACGACAAGCGTGTCCCCGATGGCCAGCCGGAAGTCCGGCCCCGGCGACGGATGCGCACTGTGCGTACGCAACACCGCCACGATCGACGCCCCGGTCCGCGTCCGCGCCCGGGTGTCCCCGAGCAACCGCCCGCCGTACGGCGACCGCGTCCCGAGCGGTATGTGCTCGGTGACCAGATCGATCCCCTCGGTCCGCACGGCGTCGATCGGCGCGGCATCGATGAGATGCGCGAGCCCGGTGGCCTCCTGTGGAGTCAGGGGTACGGAGAGCCGGCACGAATCAGGATCGTCCTGGTCGTAGAACCCGATGAACCGCCGCCCGTCGTGATGCACGACGACGGAGATGTGCTGCCCCGTCTCGGTGGTGTAGTCGTACTGCACTCCGACTCCGGGCAGCGTGGTGCGGTGGGTTCCCATGACTTCCTCCCGAGGAGCGCGACGCTTACGAAACGCACTTGGTGATCTCTTTAGTCCCGCATTACCCTAACCGGACCCTTCGGGGGTCACCTCGGGTCAGCGTTCCGCCCGCGAGGGGGCGGCTTGCTCGGGTGGGCCTTGCGCTCCGGGGGGCGGGGAAGCGCGGCTTGCGGGGTTCGGGCGGTGAACGTTGGGGCCCGGGTCAGCGCTGGGTGATTTCCCCAGGTATGCCGGACTTCACGAAGCTGCTTCGAAATGGCAGGATGCGCCCAGAGAACCCGAGGTCAGGCAGTCTGCTCCCCGCGCGTGCGGGGATGAACCCCGGGTGGCCCGGTTCGCCCGGAGCATCTTCCGCTGCTCCCCGCGCGTGCGGGGATGAACCCCAGTCGACGCGGCCTTCCGCCTCGGGCAGCGACTGCTCCCCGCGCGTGCGGGGATGAACCCTCGCGGATCTTGCGAGCGGACCAGGGCAGCCACTGCTCCCCGCGCGTGCGGGGATGAACCCGACTCCGCAGGAACGTCCGCAAGGGCGGCGGCCTGCTCCCCGCGCGTGCGGGGATGAACCCGAAGGAGGCAAGAAATGACCGATCTCACGAAGCTGCTCCCCGCGCGTGCGGGGATGAACCCGCGACCTCCAGGTCTCCCAGCGGACCGCCGAGCTGCTCCCCGCGCGTGCGGGGATGAACCGAACCATTCATCTGCCCTGATGAGGCGTAGTGTCTGCTCCCCGCGCGTGCGGGGATGAACCCCACGTGTGCCGCAGACCAGTCTTCGGTCTGCGCTGCTCCCCGCGCGTGCGGGGATGAACCCTTTCCTCTACGTCTCCACCCCTCCGAGCGACTCTGCTCCCCGCGCGTGCGGGGATGAACCCTTTCCTCTACGTCTCCACCCCTCCGAGCGACTCTGCTCCCCGCGCGTGCGGGGATGAACCCGTCTCGGCCTGCGGCTGCGCACCACCGACCAGCTGCTCCCCGCGCGTGCGGGGATGAACCCGCCTTGTTCTGGGCGGTCACCGACCTGATCAGCTGCTCCCCGCGCGTGCGGGGATGAACCCATGGCCGCTTCGTTGAGGTAGCCGGTGGCCCACTGCTCCCCGCGCGTGCGGGGATGAACCCCCGGCGAGGCTCTCATCGAGCGCCTCCACCTGCTGCTCCCCGCGCGTACGGGGATGAACCCCGGTGGTCGTCCAGCCAGACGTCGCCCCGGTCCTGCTCCCCGCGCGTGCGGGGATGAACCCGTGGAAGACCCACCCGAACCTCACCCTGGCCACTGCTCCCCGCGCGTGCGGGGATGAACCCCATGCCGAGCCGGCCGGTGAGCCCATCACCGCCTGCTCCCCGCGCGTGCGGGGATGAACCCGAGGACAACCCGTACGGCACCGGCAAGCACATCTGCTCCCCGCGCGTGCGGGGATGAACCTCCAAGATCACCGAGGCGGACGTCAGCGACGAGCTGCTCCCCGCGCGTGCGGGGATGAACCCCACCGGATCGAGGCGGAGGGCTGGCTCAAGCTCTGCTCCCCGCGCGTGCGGGGATGAACCCGGACGAGAATCCCGTCGCGCGGGAAGCCCGCCTGCTCCCCGCGCGTGCGGGGATGAACCCTGCCTCCGTGGTGGGAGAAGCCCGCCGCGGCCCTGCTACCCGCGCGTGCGGAAAGGCGGTCGCCCAGCCCGCTGTCCCGCTGCTCCCCGCGCGTGCGGGGATGAACCCGGTACTCCCGCCGCGCGGACCGGTATCGGCGACTGCTCCCCGCGCGTGCGGGGATGAACCCAAGGCCGGGCTGGACAACGCCACTTACCGCACCTGCTTCCCGCGCGTGCGGGGATGAACCCGGTACGGCCGGCACGCTGAGGGCGAAGGACCGCTGCTCCCCGCGCGTGCGGGGATGAACCCATCGAGGAGCTGGCTGACGACACCGCCTCCGACTGCTCCCCGCGCGTGCGGGGATGAACCCATGCCCTGCAGTTCGTCCAGGAGTCGGGCGGCCTGCTCCCCGTGCGTGCGGGGATGAACCCTGTAGTGGCTGGCGATCTCGAAGTACCAGTTCCTGCTCCCTGCGAGTGCGGGGATGAACCCGGCACCAGGTCCAGGACGCTGTCGACTGGAGGCTGCTCCCCGCGCGTGCGGGGATGAACCCTCCGGCCGGGACTGCCCGCGTTGCGAGGACCGCTGCTCCCCGCGCATGCGGGGATGAACCCGGGAGCGGAGCCGACTTCAACCGGGACGTGGACTGCTCCCCGCGCATGTGGGGATGAACCCTCGCTTTTCGTCCCGTGCGGCGCTCTCCGCGACTGCTCCCCGTCGCATGCGGGGATGAACCCTCTGTGCTCGCATGGGTCGAACAGCGGCGCGGCTGCTCCCCGCGCATGTGGGGATGAACCCCATCCCTGGGGGGACCATGCGCATCCGTACCGCTGCTCCCCGCGCGTGCGGGGATGAACCCTACGCCGACCACGGATACAACAACGAGACATCCTGCTCCCCGTACGTGCGGGGAGGAACCCTTGCCGACCTCGTGCCGGAGTAGGCCCGCCGCACCTGGGCCGCTGCCGGCTTTGGGTACGGGCGGGAGATCAGCGGGCCGGTTGCTGCGGGTACGAGGCAGGGTGCGTCCGCGACCTGGTGCACAGCACCCTGTGGACGTTGACCGTGACCCCAGCGCCTGAGGCCGCGTCGATATAGATCTGCTCGGCCTCGTCCGGCCGCATCAGCTGATCGCAGCGGTCACAGATCACCGGGCCTCCTTAGGGGTGGCGACGAGGCGGCAGCGCGCGACCTCTTCGTACTCGGTGTGCCCCATCCGCCCGGCGTGCTTCAGCGCCCAGGTGTCAGGGGTGATGTGTGAGCGGCTCGGCTCGGACTCCTCGCCGCAGCCCGGGGTGAGGCAGCGGATCAGGATGACGGTCTGCGGTGCCTCACCCCGGGGAGCGCCGATCGTCCACTCCACGAACCGCATCACCAGGCTCATGTGCTCGCCCGCGTGGCCTGGGCCGCGCAGGTCGCGGTGTCCGCGCATGCCCGGGGGAACCAGCTGTACGCGGCTCCGTCGGCCGGGTGCGTGCGCTGCTCGCCCAGGTCGACGTCCAGCCCGGACACGAGGGGGTGGTCGCACCAGATGCAGCGCCAACCACGGGCCTGCTGCTCGGTCAAGGTGCTGACTGGTGGTAGTGCTCTCACGATCACGGCATCCTCGGCTCGTCGGCGGTCGGTATCCCGACGGTACGAGCGGGCAGCGCAGGCGAGGGGCAGGATTCCTGCCCCTCGCTCACGGGTTCGAACTACGCCGCGAGTAGTCCGATTTGCTCGGCCAGGGCCGCGGCACGCTGGCGGCGAGCTGGCACTCGGGACTCCGTCTCCTCCAGCACGATCCGGCGGGCGTATCCGTTGTAGCGGATCGTCTCCGGGGCTGCTCGGTGGGCGCGCTCCAGCGTGGCCAGGGCCGTCTCAGGCTGCCCGTCCAGCTGATACGCGCGGGCCTCCTCGATGCGGTGTCGGGCCAGGCGCGGCCGTGACGGGATCGCTGTGCTGTCCGCGTCGATGGCCTGCCGCACTGACTCCCCGCCAGCCCGCAGCTCCACGGCCACGGTCACGGCGTGGGCGCCCATGATGGCGGTGGAGAATGACGTAACCGGGTGGTAGTAGCCAGGTGAAAGCCGGGCCGCGGTGGCGTTCGCCTTGTCCCACCACCGCCACGCCTCGCCCTTCGCCCCCCGCCGAGCCGCCGTGTACCCCGCCTCGAACTGGAGGGCGCCTGCGATGGCGATCGTGCGGTCGTCGGCGTCTGGGAGGAACCGCTGTATGAACTTTAGGGCCTCCATCGTCATGGCGTCGGCCGCGTCGAAGTGCGCGGGCCCACTGTCGCGGTGTGCCTGCGCGGCCAGCCATGCTGCAACACCGATCGCGTGCGGGTCCTCGGACTCCTGCGCCGCGACCATGCCACGCTCGGCTACCCGCCACAGCAGGGCACTGTCCGGCTGGTAGGCCACGAAGAACTGGCTGAGGCTGTACACCTCGGACAGGATGGCCTGCCCCACCCGCCGCTCAGCCGCCGTGTCTGCCTGCCGCACTGTTAACTGCGCGTCCCGGATCAGCCCCGGTAGTAGCTCGCCCAGCACCTCGCGGTGGTTCGGCGCGCGGTGCCGTGCCTGCCACGCCTTCGCCAGTCGAGCCGCTACGTGTTCGGCCGGCGGCGCCTGCCGGTCCGCGCTCAGCGACAAGGCATTCACCGCCGCCCGCACCTCCGGCAGCCGTGAGTGCCCCGGCCCGATGAACAGATCGACGGAGGTGGACTGATCGCCGGTCAGGTCCGAAAGGTCGCGGACGCGCAGCAACTCGGCGATGCGCAGGATCACGGGAAGCTTGGGCATACCGATCTGTCCCGTCTCGACTTGCTTCACCCACGACTGCGACATCCCCAGCAGCCCCGCCACGACCGGCCGCGACATGCCCCGCTTCGTACGGAGGATCTGCATGCGTTGACCGAATGCGATCGGATCGGCGTACGGGTCCGGGGTAGCATCATCTGGCATGGCCTTGCCCCTCTCTGAACAGCTCGTCACTGTCAGGGTATGGGGCAAGGCCCTTTCTGTGTGGCCCCTCACGTGATCCGGAACGCAGCCAGACGCCCCCACGACAGAAGGCTGGACAGGGGCCTGCACCACGTCCAGCTGGCCATCCCGCCTGGCAGACCTGCCCGCTGGTCCTGTTAGCCCGTCACGCCTATCTGCTCTGTTTTTTCCCGCCGCACCGGTCGCACCTCAGACGCCCTTCTCGCCGCGTAGCACCGACGAGCCGGGGGCCGCACCTCGGCCCGTGCGGTCAAATGCTCCACCGCGCCACCCGGATCGGGTGCGCCCTCCTTGAGTCGAGGCAACCCTTCGGAAGCCTGGCAGGTGGCATTCGCGCACTCCGTTGGTTCAGTCAGTTTGATGTGCGGCTGCCTCGTAGCGAGCGACCCAAAATGATCAGCACGACGATGACTACCACCACGCGAATCCCTGGGTCGACTGGGGACATGGAGCCGGCGCCAGCTCCAATGACTGTCAGTAAGAGCTGTCGGATGAACGGCTGGTCGAACTCAGTCTGTGCGGCTGCAGGTCCATGTGCTGCGGTCATGACTCATTCCGTTCTGCAGAGTGGTTCGGCATGGAGGGCGGATGGGCGAGGGTCCTCGTCAGTACCGGCGCAAGCGCCTGCCCAACTCCCTTGTGTTCTCGCTTGCTTCGGACCCTACACACGCAGGACCCGACGCGAGGCGATTTCGATACATCCTCGTTGAAAGATCCTCATCGATCATTGCGAGTCAATACAGTTGATGCTGGTGCAGGCTGAGCGCGGCGAGCTTGCTGGGGCCTGGCATCCGTACACGGTTTCCCCCGCGCACGGGGGAAACCGTGTACGGATCGTCGGTGTCGTCCAGCCCCGGTGATTCACCCCCGCGTGCGCGGGGAGCAAGCGTTGGATGACGCGCATCGGGAGTCCATACAGGGAACATCCCCACAATGTGTGGGGAACTGGGGGACGAAGCCCACCTGCGCCCGCGGCGCAACTCGCCAGGGTTGGCGAGCCCAACGAAGTCCAGCCTATGTTGTGATGGAAGCAGCCCCAAGTTGCCGAATCGAGCGCCCAGCCCGATCATCGCCCTCCCCCTCTCTGAGGCGGAAGCTGCCGACTTCTCAAGTCCCCGGAAGCAGTCCCGCCCACTACCGCAAACCCGTCCTCTACGATGCGGATTCAGAAGACCGGACACATTCCAACGCCGAGCTGTATTCAATGTCGCTATGTCCCACGCAAGCCGAATACATCCACTTCGCGGATCGGCGCTGACCCGGCCCACTCGCACCGTGTGGGCCAAGCACGACCGTCCCACCGAAGGCTGGTTGCCCCTCTGGCAGCACATGTCCGACAGCGCTGCCGTCGCCGGCCTCCTCTGGGACGAGTGGGTTCCCCGCCTGATCCGGCAGCAGATTGTTGACGCGGTCCCGCACCCGGACGACGCCCGCCGCCTCGTCGTCTGGCTCGCTGGTACGCACGACATCGGCAAGGCGACGCCCGCCTTCGCCTGCCAGGTCGATGGGCTCGCCGACGGCATGCGCAGGGCCGGGCTGGACATGCCGCACCAGAAGCAGTGGGGGGACGACCGGCGTATGGCGCCGCACGGGCTGGCCGGGCAGTTCCTGATGCAGGAATGGCTCGTGGAGCGGCACGGGTGGACGGTGCGCGCGGCCGGGCAGTTCGCGGTGGTAGCCGGCGGGCACCACGGGGTGCCGCCCGGGTACGCGCAGATCCACGATCTCGACAGGCACCCCGAGCTGCTGCGTACGCCGGGAGCGAGCGAGGCGCTTTGGCGCAGCGTGCAGGACGAGTTGCTTGATGTCTGCGCGGAGGCCTACGGCGTACGCGAACGACTCGACGCCTGGCGCTCGGTGAAGCTGCCGCAGACCGTGCAGGTGCTGCTGACAGCCCTCGTCATCGTCTCCGACTGGATCGCGAGCAATCCCGACCTCTTTCCGTACTTTCCCGAGGACGTGCCCCGTACCCCGGACGAACGGATTGCGGCCGCCTGGCGCGGACTTGACCTGCCTGGCCCGTGGGAGCCCGCAGAGCCGGAGGGGACACCGGCCGAGTTGTACGCATCGCGGTTCGACCTGCCGGCCGGGGCCGAGATCCGGCCGGTGCAGGAAGCCGCCGTACGGCTCGCGCGTGCCCTTCCCGAGCCGGGGCTGATGGTGATCGAGGCACCGATGGGGGAGGGCAAGACCGAGGCGGCCCTCGCCGCGGTGGAGATATTCGCGGCCCGCAGCGGGGCCGGCGGGTGCTTCGTCGCCCTGCCGACCCGGGCGACGGGCAACGCCATGTTCCCGCGCCTCCTGAAGTGGCTGGACCACCTGCCGGGCGCCGAGCGCCACTCGGTCTTCCTTGCGCATGCCAAGGCCGCGCTGAACGACGCGTACGTGGGGCTGATGCGTGCAGGCGGAGGAGGTGGCGTCCGGGCCGTCGATGTGGACGGACCCACCGGCACCCGCCGGGCATCGCGGGACAGCAGGCCGGGTTCGGCCGAGCTCATAGCCCACCAGTGGCTACGAGGCCGCAAGAAGGGAATGCTCTCGTCGTTCGCGGTCGGGACGATCGACCAACTCCTGTTCGCCGGGCTCAAGAGCCGCCACCTGGCGCTGCGCCATCTCGCACTGGCGGGCAAGGTCGTCGTGATTGATGAAGCTCACGCTTCCGACGCCTACATGAACGTCTATCTGGAGCGGGTGCTGTCCTGGCTGGGCAGTTACCGGGTGCCCGTCGTCGTACTGTCCGCGACCCTGCCCGCCGCCACACGTCGGGATCTGATCCGGGCATACAGGGGTGACACCTCTCCGGAGGGACCCTCCGACAACGCCACCGCCGCGCAGGGATATCCGGTGCTGACGGCCGTCGCGCCGGGCAGCGCACCACTGACCGAGTGCCCGCCGGCGGCTGCCGACCGGAGTACGGACGTCGTACTCGAACCGCTCGACGACGATGTGTCCGTGCTCGGCGACACATTGGCCGACGCGCTGTCCGGCGGTGGCTGCGCACTCGTCGTACGGAACACCGTCGACCGGGTGGTGGAGACGGCGGAACGGCTGCGCTCCCGCTTCGACGGCACGGCGGACGTCACCGTCGCACACTCCCGCTTCATGGACCTGGACCGGGCCGCGCTGGACGCGAGGCTCCTGAGACTCTTCGGACCGAACGGCGATCGTCCGAGCGGGCCGAAACCGCACATCGTCGTGGCGAGCCAGGTCGCGGAGCAGTCCCTTGACGTCGATTTCGATCTCCTGGTCACCGACCTCTGTCCCGTGGACCTCATGCTCCAGCGGATGGGGCGCCTGCACCGGCACCAGCGGGGGCCCGGCCAGAACCAACGGCCGCCGGCCCTGCGCCGGGCCCGGTGCCTGGTCACGGGTGTGGACTGGAACGGCACACCGCCCGAACCGGTACGGGGTTCGGAACGGGTGTACGGACGGCACACCCTGCTGCGGTCCCTCGCCGTGCTCCGCCCGTACCTGCACGCGCCGGGCAGCACGCTGCACCTTCCGCAGGACATCCTCCAGCTCGTCCAGACGGCATACGGGGAACAGCCGATCGGCCCGGCGAGCTGGGCGGAAGCGATGGCCGCCGCCGATCTGGAGCACCGGACCCGCCGTGCGGAGCAGCAGACCGAGGCGGAGGTCTACCGGCTGGACCGGGTTCGCAAGCCGGGGCGGCCGGTGATCGGCTGGATCGACGCGGGTGTGGGCGACGCCGACGACTCCCGGGCCGGCCGGGCGCAGGTCAGGGACAGTGAGGAGAGCCTTGAGGTAATGGTCGTCCAGCGGCAGCCGGACGGTTCGCTGACCACGGTTCCCTGGCTCGACCGGGGGCGCGGAGGGCTGGCGCTGCCCACCGACGCGGTTCCGCCGGCGAGGGCGGCAAGAGCCCTCGCCGAGAGCTCGATGCGGCTGCCGTTCCACTTTTCGAAGCCATGGGTCCTGGACCGGGCCATCGACGAGCTGGAGGAGTTGCTGATTCCGGCCTGGCAGGCGAAGGAGTGCCCGTGGCTGGCTGGGGAGCTGATTCTGGAGCTCGACGAGCACTGTCAGACCCAACTGGCAGGCTATGAAATCGAGTACAGCAGTACTGACGGACTCAGGGTCGGGCGCCCCGGCGCCCTTGACGTAAGGCTGGTGGAACACGTGCCGTCGTTCGATCTGGTGTCACGCCCGTGGCTGCCGGTCCAGCGGCTCGACGGCACGACTGCCGAGCTGTCCTTGCTGGATGTCTTCGCCCAGGCAAGCAGTTTGCGGAGGCTGGTGGGTGACGTACCGACGCAGGAATTCGCGCTGCTCAGACTGCTGTTGGCGATCCTGCACGACGCCGTGGACGGGCCGGAGGACGTCGACGACTGGGCGGAGCTATGGGAGAGCGAGGACGCTTTCGAGGCTGTACCGGCCTACCTGGAGCGGCATCGTGCCCGCTTCGACCTTCTCCATCCGCACCAGCCCTTCTTCCAGGTCGCCGGGTTGCACACGGAGAAGGACGAAGTCTTCTCCCTCAACCGCATCGTGGCCGATGTGCCCAACGGCGACCCCTTCTTCAGCATGCGTATGCCCGAGGCGGAGCGCCTCGGATTCGCTGAGGCCGCCAGATGGCTGGTCCACACCCATGCCTTCGACACGTCGGGCATCAAGTCCGGTATGGCGGGCGACGACCGGGTCAAGGGCGGAAAGGTCTACCCGCAGGGAGTCGGCTGGGCGGGCAACCTGGGCGGGGTGATGGCGGAGGGGGTGAACCTGCGTGAATCGCTGCTTCTCAACCTCGTAGCCCCTGACCACTCCACCTTGCGTTTCAGGGACGACGACACTCCGGCCTGGTGCCGCGAACCCTGCGGACCGGGCGCGGAGTCGCCGCTGAACCTCGCCTCCCGGCCCTCCGGCCCCCGGGATCTCTACACGTGGCAGACGCGAAGGGTGCGCCTGCACCACGACGACACCGGTGTGTACGGCGTCGTACTCGGCTACGGGGACCCCCTCGTGCCGAGGAACAAGCAGCTGCTGGAGCCCATGACGGGCTGGCGGCACAGCGAGGCGCAGGAGAAGAAGCACGGACTGCCGCGCGTCTACATGCCCCGCGAGCACAACCCCGCCCGAAGTGCCTGGCGCGGGCTGGCCGGCCTTCTCCAGAACGTGCCGGGGAAGGGCGGAGCGCAGAGCGGGGAGCCGGCGGCACTTCTCCGGCCTGGCCTGCTGGCCTGGATGGCACAACTGGTCTACGAACAGGCCTTGCCGAGAGGCTTTCTCTTCAGGACGCGCATCGTCGGGGCGCGATACGGAACGCAGCAGTCGGTGATCGACGAGTTGATCGAGGACGGCGTCACCATGCCCGTCGTCCTTCTGCACGCCCAGGACAAGCGGTACGCCGATGCGGCCGTCGACGCGGTGGGTGACGCGGAGCTCGCGGTGAGAGCCCTGGGCGACCTCGCGGCCGACCTGGCCCGAGCGGCCGGATCCGACCACGACGCGCACCGGGCTGCCGCAAGCGAACGCGGATACGGCGAGCTGGACGGCCCCTACAGGCTCTGGCTGAGGCGGCTCGGGGAGAGCGACGACCCGGCGCGCGAGCGTGAGGCGTGGCAGATGCGGGCGGGCCGGATCATCAGGGATCTGGGCGACGATCTGCTGGATTCCGCGACCGCCGCCGCGTGGGAGGGTCGAGTGCTGGACCTGGGCAAGGGCCCTCAGTGGTTCGACGACACGAGCGCCGACAAGTGGTTCCGGATCCGGTTGGGCAAGGCACTTCCCAGGGCCCTTCCGATCCCCGCGCCGCGCGGCGCCACATCGCAAGGTCCGGTCGGCGAAGAGGATTTGGTGGAGGAGAAGGCGTGACCGCAGACCAGCGAGGGAGCGACGCGTCGACCGGCGCCCCCGCCCCCGTACAGACCGAACCCCTGTCCGCCGCGGCCCTGATCAACGAGACGGTGCACGCCCATGTCTCGCGCCTGCAGTGGGGATACCGAGAGGATCGCTCAGAGGCCGTCGCCGCCGTGGCGCGCATCAGGCGGGGCGCCGGGAAGCCGGCCGGTGAGATCCCCGATCTCTGGGGCCTCATCGGGGCCGAAGCACTGTACGTACGAGGGTGGAGCGAGGAGGACGCGGAGCGCGCCGAGAGCGCGGTTCACATGGCCGTCACCCTGTGGGCACTGCATCAACAGGGGCACCACGCGGCAGACATGCACATCAAGGACGGTCCCGGCCTCGGCAAGGCCGTCCGCCGGCTGATGCCGGACGCCACCATCGACGAGCCCATCCGCAAGCGGTTCGTACGTGCCGGCACTGCGACATCCATCGACGCACTTGCCACCCGGCTGCGTGAACTCGTACTCCTGCTACGCCGCGACGACATCGGGATGGACTACGGGAAGCTCGCCTCGCAGCTGTACGCCTGGCAGTGGCCGGGAGGCCGGGCCGAGGTGCATCGCGCATGGGGCCGAAGCTTCCACTCGTACGGGCCGGTCAAGCCCGAGGAAGACGCCCCGTAACGCGCTCCAGGAACCCGCATCATCGCCCCTGCCTGCCGGGTGATCCACCGCCGGATCGTCCGCACGACCGACAAGGACCCTTCGTGAGCCGCACCATTTTCGACGTGCACATCCTCCAGACCGTGCCGCCCAGCAACCTGAACCGGGATGACACCGGATCGCCGAAATCCGCGGTGTACGGGGGAGTCCGGCGATCCCGCGTCTCCAGCCAGGCATGGAAGCGGGCCACCCGGACGGCGTTCAGGAACCTCCTCGACCCCAGCGAACTGGGTGTGCGCACCCGGAAGGTGGCCGAGGCGCTGGCCGAGCGGATCATCGCCCAGGACGAGACACTGAGCGACCAGAGGGAGAAGGTGCTCGCCTTCGCCGCGGAAACGGTCGTCGCGGCGACCGGCACCAAGGTCGAGGCTCCCAAGCGCAAGGCGAGTGCGGCCAAGGGAGCGGCCGGGGACGGAGAGGAGGCTTCGGAGCCGGCACCGGAGTCGTCCTATCTGCTGTTCTTGAGCGCCCGTCAGATCAACGCCCTCGCGGGCCTCGCGGCCGAAGGGCTGCGGTCGGGTGAGCCGGCCAAGGAGTTCTTCAAGAACAAGGAGAGGAAGGCCAGGGCCAAGGCTCTCGCCAACAGCAGCCATTCCGTTGACATCGCGCTCTTCGGGCGCATGGTCGCGGACACCACCGACATCAATGTGGACGCGGCCGCCCAGGTTGCTCACGCGATCGGGGTGCATGCGGTGGAGACCGAGTCCGACTACTTCACCGCTGTGGATGACAGGAATGCCTCCGACGAGTCCGGTGCGGGAATGATCGGCACAGTGGACTTCAACTCCAGCACCCTCTACCGCTATGCCGCGGTGGATGTGGACCGGCTGTACGACAACCTCGGGGCGGGTTCGAACGAGGGGAGCCCCACGACCGACCCGGTACGGAGGGCCGTCGAAGCGTTCCTGGAGGGCTTCATCACCTCCCTCCCCACCGGCAAGATCAACACGTTCGGTAACCACACTCTCCCCGACGCCGTCGTGGTGAAGCTGCGGACGTCCCGCCCGATCAGCTTCGCCGGGGCCTTCGAGGCGCCTGTGGTCGCGAAGGGCATGGGAGGCCATGTCGAGGAAGCATGCGCGGCGCTCGCCTCGTACGTGCCCGGTGTCGAGGCGGCGTACGGAGCCGAGAAGGACACGAGCACGTGGGTCGTGCGGGTCGGATCAGCCACGGACGCGCTGGCGGGCCTGGGGACAGAGGTCACCCTGGCCCAGCTCGTCGAGTCGGTGGGTGCGGCTGTAGGCGACCGGCTGGGCGGCGTCTGAATGAGCGTCCTGACCCTCCGGCTCGCCGGTCCGCTCCAGGCCTGGGGCTCTTCGGCCCGTTTCGCGCGCCGCACCACGGATTCGGCGCCCACGAAGAGCGGAGTGGTCGGCCTTCTGGCGGCGGCGCTCGGACGCGCCAGAGACGGTGACCTCTCCGACCTGGCCGCGTTGCGCTTCGGCGTACGCATCGACCAGCCGGGCACCCGCATCCGGGACTTCCAGACCGCGCACCACGACGACACGGGCAAGTCCATGCCGGTGTCCGAACGCTTCTACCTCGCGGACGCCGTGTTCGTCGCTGGGCTGGAGGGCGACGAGGACCTGCTCGTGCACCTGCTCGCAGCCGTACGCAATCCCGTCTTCCTGCCCTTCCTCGGCCGGAGGTCATGCCCGCCGAGCCGCAACATCGATCTCGGGCTGCATCCCGGAGCGGAGCTCGCCGCGACGCTGGCCGCCCACGAGTGGCAGGCGTCCGACTGGTACTGCCGACGACGGCGCAAGGACGAGTCCGTCGACCTCACCATGCTCCTGGAAACCGGGCCCGATGGTGACGGTGCGGAGGGGCCGGGCGATGCGGTACGGGATCAGCCGATCAGCTTCGACCCACGTCACCGGCGGTACGGGCTGCGAGGAGTGGTCGCGCGAACGGTGACGGTTCCCAACCCCCGTGCCGACCGGAGGAACGAGCGGTCGGCCCCCGCCCCGCATAATCCGGTGGGCCACCTCACTCCGCTGAACAGGGACGGTGCCTGACATGTACCTCACGCGCTTTCGCTTCAATGCGGCGAGGACCGGTGCCCGGCGGCTGCTGACGTCACCACAGATGCTGCACGCGGCGGTGATGTCCTCCTTCCCCGAGGCACCCCCCACACCCGACGGAGGACCACGGGTGCTCTGGCGGATCGACTACAACTCGCCGGCCGAGGTGCTGCTGTACGTAACCAGCCCGGCCAGGCCGGATCTGACACATCTGGTGGAGCAGGCGGGCTGGCCGACGGCGGAGCCCCAGGGCTGGTCGACGTACGACTACGCCACCTTCCTGACCGGGCTGTCCGCCGACAGCGTCTGGGCGTTCCGGCTCACGGCCAACCCGGTGCACAGCATCCGTCGCAAAGAGGGCGAGCCGACGAAACGCACCGCGCACCGGACGCCCCGATACCAGATCGAGTGGCTGCTCAAGCAGCAGGACCGCGGCGGCTTCGCCATCGTGGAGAAGGCGCCGGAGGCCCGTCGGCTGGAGCGGGGGGACGAGTACGAGCTGGCGGTGGGCGGGGCCCGCGGGCTGTCATTCCACAAGAACGGCTCCTCCGCCGGCAAGGGGGGTTCCGCGACGGCGGGCCGGAACGCCGTACAAATCGCCGCCGTGACCTACCAGGGCCGGCTACGGGTGACCGATCCCGAGGTGTTCCGCCTGAGGCTGGCGTCCGGACTGGGCAAGGCGAAGGCCTACGGCTGCGGGCTGATGACCCTTGCTCCCGTGGTGTGAGGGCGGACCATGACCTCTCCATCTCTGGGAGCTCGCAGGCTCTCGTCACCGCGTGAACTGAGCAGGGTGGGGGACCGGCTGTCCTTCGTCTACCTGGAGCGGTGCGTCGTGCACCGCGACGCGCACGCCATCACCGCCGAGGACGCGGAGGGCACAAGGCACATTCCGTCCGCGACCATCGGAACACTCCTCCTCGGCCCCGGAACCCGCATCACCCATCAGGCCATGAGCGTCCTCGGCGAATGCGGAGCAGGCGTGGTCTGGGTCGGTGAACACGGAGTCCGCTTCTACGCGGGCGGGCGTGCCCTCACCCGCTCCTCCGCCCTGGTGCAGGCTCAAGCCACAGCGTGGGCGAACCAACGCCGGCGCCTGGCGGTCGCCCGCGACATGTACCGGCTGCGCTTCCCGGACGAGGACCCGGCCCGCCTGACCCGTCACGAACTGCTCGGGCACGAGGGGAAGCGTGTCAAAGCCTGCTACCGCGAGGAGTCCGCCCGCACCGGCGTCCCCTGGCACGGCCGTCACTACACGCCGGGCGACTTCGCATCCGGCGACGCGCCCAACCAGGCGATCACCGCGGCGGCCCAGTGCATGTACGGAATCGCTCACGCCGTCGTAGCCGCTCTCGGATGCGCTCCGGGCCTCGGGTTCGTCCACTCCGGCCATGAGCTGTCCTTCGTGCTGGACATTGCCGACCTCTACAAGACAGAAATCGGCATCCCGGTCGCGTTCGACGCCGCGGCCGAGGGCCCTGAAGACATCGGCCCCCGAACCCGACGCGCCTTGCGGGACGCCGCGAACCGTACGGGCCTGATGGACCGCGTGGTCACCGACATCAAGCAACTCCTCGGGGCCGGCGGCGGTTCTGGAACCGGCGCTGATGCCGATGCCGAGTCCGATGCGGGCGACGAAGAATCACGAGATCAGGTGATGCTGCAGTCGGACGGTGGAACGGAGCTCAGTGCCGGACGTAACTACGATGGGGGCGTCATCTGGTGACGGTCATTGTCCTCACCAACTGTCCGATGGCCCTGCGCGGTTTCCTCACGCGCTGGCTCCTGGAGATCTCCCCCGGCGTCTTCATCGGCGGCCCCTCCACACGCGTGCGGCAGGCGCTGTGGGCGGAGGTCAGGCAGTATTCGGGCCAAGGCCGCGCCCTCCTTGCGTACAGCGACAACAGCGAGCAGGGGTACGCCTTCGAGACTCACGACCACAAGTGGCACCCGGTGGACCACGAGGGCCTCACGTTGATCCTCCGCCCGAAGGACAGACCGTCCCCCGCTCAATCACCACCCACCAAGGGCTGGAGCAAGGCCGCGAAGCGGCGGCGGTTCGGGGGGCGTTGAGAGCGATGAGACGTCTACTTCGCGGAGGCTGCTTGAACCCGGCTCGATCGCAGTCAGCCCTCGCTGCCTGCGCCTGTCAATGACCGAAGCGGTGGCGGCCGCCGGAGGAGGAGAGGTGAAATGTCCGAGTCGCTGAAGCTGCTCGAATTTGGCCAGCCAGCCGGATAAACCTGCAGGTCACGGAGTCTGCTCCCCGCGCGTGCGGGGATGAACCCTTCCTGCACCCGTCCGAGGAACTGGCGGCGGCCTGCTCCCCGCGCGTGCGGGGATGAACCCGCGCGAGGAACTTATCGAGGTGCCCGGTATCGCTGCTCCCCGCGCGTGCGGGGATGAACCCCCGACCAGAGCCATGCTCCAGCACGCCGATACCTGCTCCCCGCGCGTGCGGGGATGAACCCTGACGATGGTCCCTGCCCGGCCGGACCTCGACCTGCTCCCCGCGCGTGCGGGGATGAACCCGAGCAGCACCGCATCTCTGAGCAGATGCGGCACTGCTCCCCGCGCGTGCGGGGATGAACCCGCGGTGTGGACCGCCTTCGGGCCGACCAACGCCTGCTCCCCGCGCGTGCAGGGATGAACCCGGCGTGAGCACAGTGCAGCTCGTCGGGGCCGGCTGCTCCCCGCGCGTGCGGGGATGAACCCAGCCCGTGCCGTGGGCACTCCTGGCGGCCGACCTGCTCCCCGCGCGTGCGGGGATGAACCCGTGCTGCTGTCGCAGTACGGCATCGTCGTCATCTGCTCCCCGCGCGTGCGGGGATGAACCCCCGCGGTGATCCGCCAAGTGCAGGGCGACGTCCTGCTCCCCGCGCGTGCGGGGATGAACCCGAAGCCGTCGGGGCCGTCAACGTCAACGTCCACTGCTCCCCGCGCGTGCGGGGATGAACCCACCGGCGGCCCCATTCGAACATCACGGGGCACCTGCTCCCCGCGCGTGCGGGGATGAACCCGAGCCCTGCCGCCGCCCAGGGCTTCCTGCTGACTGCTCCCCGCGCGTGCGGGGATGAACCCCTCCGCACGGTGCGCGCGCTCGGCCTTGCTGGCTGCTCCCCGCGCGTGCGGGGATGAACCCGGCTTGTCAGAGAGGTGCAGTCGGGCCGCTCACTGCTCCCCGCGCGTGCGGGGATGAACCCCTACCCAAGCGCTCCCGCGAGGGCAACCACATCTGCTCCCCGCGCGTGCGGGGATGAACCCGCTTCAACGCCTACGTCGTCTCGCTGTACTCCCTGCTCCCCGCGCGTGCGGGGATGAACCCGGGGACCGTGCGGGCTTCGATGTCGTCGATGTCTGCTCCCCGCGCGTGCGGGGATGAACCCAAGGACGGCAACCCCGACCTGACCGCCCGCAGCTGCTCCCCGCGCGTGCGGGGATGAACCCGGTAAAAAGGGCGCGGTCGTCGCTGCCGGCGCCTGCTCCCCGCGCGTGCGGGGGCGAACCCGAGCAAGGGAGGCCTCCGCTTGAAAGGGGTCTTCCCATGAGGCGGAGGCCTCCGGCGCCCAGACGTGGGCGCCGGAGGCCTCACCCGGGAGGCAGGGGCCAGGAAGGACCTTCCGGGGTCCGGTACCAGGCGTGCTGGCGCTCCGGTGTGATCGTGAGGCCGAAGTCCTCTCGGGCCGGGGTTTCCTCGGGGAAGGTCGCGGCCAGTTCCTCCACCGTGTGCCACAGCCGTTGGGGGCCGAGCTGGCGGGCCTTGCCCGATGCGTGGACCGTGGCGGTGGAGCCGTCCCCGGTCCACAGGCCGATGCCGGTGACTTCGCCCGTCTCGTTCCGCCAAGTGCACGAGTTGTATCCGGGGAGTGCCAAGGAGAGCGGGAACCTGAGCCGGTCGAGTACGTCCGTTGCGGGGACTGTGGTGGGCCTGCCGGTCCGGGTCTCCAGCGTGGCGAAGTCGGGGGCCTTCGTAAGGGCGCGGCGTGGCATGAAGAACGCGGGCACGGGCAGGAACCGTCCCGTTGCCTCGCCGTCGCCCGAGACGACGGCTCTCGCGATCCCGAACCCGATCGGGGCCACGATGACGGCCCCCTTCCGGGCCTGGCTCAGCAGAGCGGGTGGGATGTGGTGCAGGCCGGCCGTGGAGATGATGCGGTCGTACGGCGCCCGGTCGGGGTATCCCTGTTCGCCGTCCCCGGCGAACACGAGGGGGTTGTACTGGCCCCTTGCCAGGCGGCTGCGGGCGAGGCGGACGAGATCGGGGTCGACGTCCACGCTGACGACGTTCTCGCTTCCGAGGCGGGACGATGCCAGGGCCGCGTTGTATCCAGTGCCGAGGCCCAGTTCGTAGAGCCGGTGACCGGGCTTCGCGTCGAGGGCGTCGAGCATGGCCAGCATGAGCCGGGGTTCGCTGGATGACGAGGTGGGGATGCCGTGGTCATCGAGCTGAGTCGTCAGCGCGGCGTCCGAGTACACGGACTCCAGGTAGCCCGGATCGCCGGCGGAGACCCTTGCCCACTGGTTCTGCGCGTCCTGTCGGTAGAAGCTCGGCACATAGTGTTCCCGTGGGACGTCGGCGAATGCCGCCAGCCACTCGCTCTGGCGTTCCGCCCCGAGCATGGCGGTGAACTCGGCGCGGAGCCTGGCCGATGCGGTGGTGGTGGGTTCGGTCATGTCGTTGGTCCCTGGAGGTAGTCGGCGTGCGCGGCGGCGATGGGGAGACCGGTGCGGTTCTCGACCCATGACCAGGTGCCGGCCGGGTTGTTCTCGAAGAACACCCACTCGTCGTCGGGCGTGACGGCGAAGTCGAAGGAGCCGAACACGATCCCGTACGAGTCCATGAAGCGCCGAACGGCATTCGCGACGTCGTCGGGCACCGTGGTTGTTCCGTACTCAAGGTTCTCGTAATCGGTGCGCCAGTCGGTGCGCGCCTTCTCCGAAGTGGCGACGATAGTTCCGGCGAACAGGTTGCCGTCCACGGCGACCAGGCGTACTTCGTACTTCTTGGGGATGTCTTCCTGGAAGTAGTGGGCGGTCAGCCGGATGCTGTCGTCGAAGGTGGTCGGGTCGGTCCGGTGGGTGGCCACCATGAGCTGCCGGGTCGCGCCTGTGTTCAGGCGTCCGCCGAGGACTGGCTTGCAGATGAGAGGGCCGTTCACGGTCTTTGCGAATGAGCGGGCTTCGTCCGGATCGTTCGTGATGACGCTGCGTGGGATACGAAGGCCGGCGCGGGTGGCGGCGACGAGTTGTTGCGGCTTGTGTGCGGCGACGCGGTCGAGATGGGGATTGTTGATCCAGCGGACGGGCAGTGCTGACAGCAGATTGAGGATGGCCGCATCCGCTTGGTTCTGGGCCCAGCTCGCGTACGGCTCGGTGACCGTGTCGGAGATTAGGGGACGTCCGGGCCGTCGGTAGTAGACGGCGCCGACTTCCTCAAGCCGCACCGACCGGTGCTCGTCAGCCAGTACGCCCTCCCATCCCGCATCCGTCGGCCTGTGGCGGGCGGTCAGGGTGAGATGTTGGGGGAAGTCGGCTGCGTCGAATCGCATGACGGCTACGTCGCGCCGATTCAGCTGGTCCACCACCATGTCGGCCGAGGCGTCCAACTGTTCCGCCACGACGAGTACCGGCCGGGCGGCGCCCATCAGGAGGCGGGTGCGAAGTAGGGATCGGTCACGTCATCGCCCTTGCCGTCCTGGTTGGTGTCGGTGGTCGATGCCGCGTGGTCGGCGGTGTGCCAGGCCGAGCCATCCGCCTGGACGTTGAGCTGGCGGTCCTCGTCCCAGGTGACTCCGACGATGGACGTGGTGACCAGGCAGGGCGGCTCGGCCGCACGAGCAGCGAACGGAATGGTGGTGGTTGCCATGATTTCTCCGTAGTGATGATGGGGGGATGGGCAGGGGCCGACGCGCGATTTGAGTGGAACTACGGGGTGGTCCGGTGGACCGGCGCGCGCGGACACCTCGAAGGCGTTCCGGAGACGCGTGGTCGCCAGGGCTGTGTTGCGGAGGGCGTGCACACCGCTGATACGGCTGTCTCTTCATCGGGGCGCCGACTGAGGTCGAGCAGGAGCAGGGCATCGGCAGGTCCGAACAGGCCGCGCATGTCTGCGTGGGAGCCGTATTCCGACTGCTCTCCTGTCAGGAGGGCGAGGTGTGTTCTGGCCTGTTGGTCGTTCGCGTTGGTGTCCTTCCGGGCTGTGGTGGCCAGCGGCAGCGTGTGGGCAAGGCATCGTGAATGGACGCCACGGGGACCGGCAGCCTGCCACCGTCGATCTCAGTGGCTGGAGCGCCGTGTTCGTTCTTCACGGTGGTCACCATGTATCTCCCTCCGGGGCGTTTGACGGCGGTGCGTGAAGAGCTAACCGCGCAGAGTGGCGGTGCGGGTACCTTGGAGGGGAGGGCAAAGCATGAATCCCATGAATGCGGCGGGAGTTGATGTGGCGACAGCGTCCGAGAAGCAGCGCAATGGCGGACTCAAAGGCCTCCTTGGCCAGGCGCAATGGTCCGAGACGCAACTTGCTCAGGCCGTGAACCGACTGGGCACAGAGGCCGGGATGCGGCTCACGTACAGCCAGTCCACGGTGGCGCACTGGATCAGGGGCACCCAGCCGGCCGAGCGGGTCAGGCCACTGATCATCGAGGCATTCGAGCGGAAGCTCGGGCGACCCGTTCCGTACGACGAAGCCGGACTGAATCGGTTGAAGCCGGAAGATGGTAATGCACCGGGTGATCGGGTGGATTCCCTGCTGAGACTCGGGAAGGCGGACATGGACCCGTCGCGACGTCGAGTTCTTGCCGCCGGTCTCTACTCGGCGGTGCTCTCCGTACCGTTGTTCGCCGAGGTTGCCCATGCTGACGACGCAGAGCGGATCACGAAGCCCACCGGCCGGATCGGCCGAGGCGAGGTCGAGACTGTTCGCAGAATGACGGAGAGAATCGCGGACATCCTTGACGAACTGGGTGGTGGCCATGCGAGGCCCATGGCGGCGGCATTCCTCGTTAATACGGTGGCTCCGTATCTCAAGGCCGGTGGTACCGCTAAGGTGCATGACGAAATGCTGTCCGCGGCGTCCGATCTCACGTATTTGACCGGGTGGATGGCCATGTATGAGCGCGCTCATGGGCTCGGTCAGAAGTACTACCTTGAGGCGCTCAAGCTTGCAGGGGAGTCCCGTGACCAGGTCACGTACTGCCGGACGCTTCGGGGTATGAGCTTGCAAGCGACAAATCTGCGCCATGGGCGTAAAGCTCTGCAGCTGGCTGATTCTGCGGCCGAGGCGGCTCCGCAGGCCGGCCCCAGGCTGGTTGCGTTCCTTCGGGGGCAGCAGGCTCATGCGTCGGCAATGGTGGGGGACAAGCGCGGTGCCGTCATACGTCTCCGGGAAACTGAGTCGGCGCTGTCGAAGGCGGACTCTCGGCGCGAGTCGATCGGCGGATATGACCAGGCTGCCTACCTGTTTCATGTGTCTCACGTTCACTATGAGAATCGGGAATTGGGAGATTCCATCAAGGCCATGAAGCAGTCGATCAAGGCCATGCCGCTTCAGGAGAGGCAGGGGCGTCTGCACGCGAATGCCGTGCTGGCCCAGCGACAGTTCGAGTTCGGTCATATCGAGGAATCATGTGCCTCGTGGGAGATTTTCCTCAATGACTACACGGTGCTTTCTACGGCCCGTGGCGATGAGCATTTTGAGAAGATGCGAAAGAGCCTTGCCAGGCACCGGGAGTCCCGGGCGGTTCGGGGGATGAGTGATCGGATTCGTCTGGTAGCCGCGATGAAGGCCTGAATTGCGGTTCGAAGCGCCGGTTCTCCCTTGCCTCGGGTGGGGCCCTCGCGTGGGAGAGGGGCCGTTCCTTCGCTAATTGGACTGACGGAGGGGGAAGGGCTTGGTCGGTGGGTCGGACTCTCTCACTGGGTGGAGGTGAGCGAGTCGGGCTTCAAGGGCCACGCCAGTGGTGTCGCGAGGGTTGCGAGAGGGGTGAAATGTCCGAGTTGCTGAAGCTGCTCGAATCTAGCCAGTCCGTCGGATAAACCCGCAGGTCGCGGAGTCTGCTCCCCGCGCGTGCGGGGATGAACCCCGCTCCCGGCGACTGAACTTCGTCACCGTCTCCTGCTCCCCGCGCGTGCGGGGATGAACCACATGGACGTCAAGGCCAAGCGCGAGAAGGACGCTGCTCCCCGCGCGTGCGGGGATGAACCCGTGCCGCGCTGCGCCTGCCGCTGGTCGCCACCCTGCTCCCCGCGCGTGCGGGGATGAACCCCCCATCATGACCGCATCCCTGCGTCAGGCGGCCTGCTCCCCGCGCGTGCGGGGATGAACCCCGGACCGTCACACGGACCGTCACACACACACCCTGCTCCCCGCGCGTGCGGGGATGAACCCGACGGCGCTCCTGTCGCTCTCCCTGTCCGGCTCTGCTCCCCGCGCGTGCGGGGATGAACCCGCAGCCCGCAGCTTTTCGACGAGCGTGTCGTACTGCTCCCCGCGCGTGCGGGGATGAACCCAGCACCGGACGCCCCCTCCTACCGCCAAGCAACTGCTCCCCGCGCGTGCGGGGATGAACCCTCCTCGCCCTCCTCGATCGGGTTCAGGCCCATCTGCTCCCCGCGCGTGCGGGGATGAACCCGCCTTCTTCGGGGACTCGCCCTTGGCGAGCAGCTGCTCCCCGCGCGTGCGGGGATGAACCCAGCCTGTTGCTCGGTGACGGTGCCGACTGGAACTGCTCCCCGCGCGTGCGGGGATGAACCCATCGAGACCGCGTTGCAGGCCCTGGTAAACGGCTGCTCCCCGCGCGTGCGGGGATGAACCCTGGCGTTGCTGGTAGCGCAGTTGTGGTTGCGCCTGCTCCCCGCGCGTGCGGGGATGAACCTACAAGGGCCATCCCCGCGTGCGCGGGGACCATCTGCTCCCCGCGCGTGCGGGAATGAACCCTGAGACAGGATGTTGCTGCCGGCCTTGGACCACTGCTCCCCGCGCGTGCGGGGATGAACCCCCGGCCCGGACCCTGCGCCGGATCGAGACGAACTGCTCCCCGCGCGGGCGGGGATGAACCCGACGTGGTGGCCACCTTCAACCACAACCTGGACTGCTCCCCGCGCGGGCGGGGATGAGCCCATGTAGAGCTGGGTCTGGCGGACTGCGGAAGGCTGCTCCCCTCAGCTGCGGGGGTGAACCCGAGGCCGGGCAGCGACAGTGCGCCATCGAGCGCTGCTCCCCGCGCGGGCGGGGATGAACCCACGTGGGCAAACGTCCCGAAGCCCTTGCGGATCTGCTCCCCGTGCATGCGGGGATGAACCCGGCCCCATCGAGACCCCGGACATGGGCTGGACCTGCTCCCCGCGTGTGCGGGGATGAACCGGGAGCGTCAACCTACTCACGTGAGTAGGTTGGCGCTCCCCGCCCACGCACGCAGTGCCGTTCCGCGCCGCGCCCCGTACGGGCAGAGCCCCCGACCGCCCCCAGACGCGCGCGTGCCCGGACGGTGGGGGAATCGGAACCGTCCGGGCACGCGCGGGTGTTGCTGTCGTGGGCGGAGGTCAGTCCGTGACCTCGATCTTGCCGTTCTTCGGGGTGGACGGTTCCGGCTGGGCCGGGACGTCGGGCTTCGGGGTGGCGCCCTTGAGGTTCTTCAGGAGGGCGGCGAGGTCGACGCCCGTCGTGGAGCTGAGGAGTTCCATGCCCTGGGCGACGTTGTCCGTGACGGTGCGCGAGAGCTGGCTCGCGCCGTCCGTCGAGATCACGGTCATCTTGTCGATGGCGCTCAGCGGCTCGGACGCCTTGGCGACGACCTGCGGGAGGACCTCGACGAGCATCTGGAGCACGGCCGCGTCGCCGTACTGGGCGAAGGCGTCCGCCTTCTTCTGCATGGCCTCCGCCTCGGCCGAACCCCTCGCGGCGATGGCGGCACCCTGGGCCTCGCCCTCGATGCGTACGGCGTCGGCGAGGGCGGAGCGGTGGAGCTTCTCGCCCTCACCGGTCAGGCGGGAGCGCTCGGCGTCCGCTTCGGCCTCCTTGACCTGGGCGATGCGGCGGGCCTCCGCCTCCTGCTCGGCCTGGTAGCGGGCGGCGTCGGCGGGCTTGCGGACCTTGGTGTCGAGCTCGCGGTCGGTCAGGGCGGCCTGGCGCTCGGCGACCTTCTCCTGCTCCTGGAGGATCTCCTGGCGGCGGGCGGCCTCCGCGAGGGGACCGGCGGCGTTGGCCTTCGCGGCGGCGGCCTCCGTCTCGACCTTGATCTCGGCCTGCTTGAGGTAGTACGTCCGCTCGGCGATGGCGATTTCCTCGGCGGCCTTCAGCCGGGCCTGCTCGGAGGCGCGGCGGGCGATCGCCTCCGCGATGTCCGCCTCCTGCTTGGCGCGGGCGGCCTCGGGGCGGCCGAGGTCCTCCAGGTAGGAGCCCTCCGTGGTGATGTCCTGGATCTGGAAGGCGTCCAGGATCAGGCCCTGCCCGGAGAGGCTGGCCTCGGCCTCCTCCGCCACCTGTCCGGCGAACGCGGCCCGGTCGCGGATGATGTCCTCGACCGACATCCGGCCGACGATGGCGCGCAGCGCGCCGGAGAGCACTTCCTGGGTGAAGCCGACGATGCCGTTCTGCTGCTGCAGGAAGCGCTGGGCGGCGGCCCGGATGGCGTCCTCGCTGCCGCCGACCTTGACGATCGCGACGCCCTCCAGGTTGGACTTCACACCGCGCAGCGTGACGGCCCCGCGCACAGCGATCGGGATGTGCCGGCTGGAGAGGTCCAGGGTGAACTTCTGCTGGACGAACGGGACGACGAAGACGCCGCCGCCGACGACGACCTTCTGGCCGCTGTTGTCGATGCTGGCCCGACCGGTCACCGGGTCGACGGACTTCTTGCCGCGGCGGCCGGTGATGATGAACGCCTCACTGGGCCCGGCGACCTTGTAACGGGTGATGACCACGAGGGCCAGCAGGACGAGGAGTACGACGACTCCGACGATGGCGATCAGTACTGGACTCATAGGGTGTCCCCCTCTGCCTCCCGAGGGGGACGGCAGTTCTGTTGCGAGCGGTGATGGGCCGGCCGGCTTGCCGGCTCAGCGTTCGACGGGGCGTACCGAGACCGAGGTGGTCGAGAGCGTGGCCTCGACCCAGATCTCGGTGCCGCGTTCGACCGGCACCGGGCTCTTCGCCGACAGCTTCACGACGTGCCCTCCCAGCCGCAGCAGCACCTCGCCGTATCCGTTGGCCGGAATGGCCGTGACCACGGACCCGGCCGAGCCGACGAGATCCTCGTCGCGCGGTGTGGCGTTGGTCTGGTCCCGCATCAGGGCCTGGCTGAACTTCCAGGTGAGCCAGGCGGCGACCAGACCGGCCACCACACCGGCCACCACGGCGGCGAACGTGCCGACGCCGGTCGTGCCGAGCACGATGGCGCCGCCGAAACCGAGCATCGAGACGAAGCCGGCGATCACCGGAAGGGAGAGCAGCCCGTCGAAGAGGCCGTCCAGCACACCCCCGAAGAGACCTTCGAGTATTCCGTCGAAGATCAGGGACAGTGCGAGCAGCACGACTCCCGCAATGCCGAGACCGAGAAACAAGGTCACGTGATCACCCCTCCCGGTCTGCGGAATCCGCGGAATCCCCCGAACATTTCCGTCGAACTGGCTGGATGGTCCCATACATACCGTACCGGCGACACTGCCGGGTTCCGGCAGTCTTCTACGGGGTCTGGATGCCGGAGAGGTGGCCCGCCAGGGTGTCCAGTGACTGGAACGTGGCACCGAGGAGCGCTACGTGCTTCCAGCGCAGCACCCCCTCCGCGTCGATCAGGAACACCGCCCGGCGTACGCCGATTCCGGGTGCCGCCACCCCGAAGGTCCGGGCGAGTTCGCGGCCGGTGTCCGCCAGCAGCGGCATCCGCAGGCTGTGGGCGCGGGCGAAGGACTCGTGGCTGTCCACATCCTGTGGACTGATTCCCCAGACCTGCGCGTCGAGCCCCTCGAAGGTCTCCATGCCGGAGGAGTACGAGCACAGCTGCTTGGTGCACACCGCTGTGTTGTCGCCGGGGTAGAAGGCGAGGACCACGGCCCGGCCTCGGGCGGCGGAGAGCGTGTAGTCGCGGCGTTCGAACGTATCGCCGTCGAGTGCGCCTCCCGGGAGGGTGAAGTCCGGTGCGAGACTGCCGAGTTCTGGTGACGAGCCCATGGTGTGTGTCCCTTGTTACGTGCCGTCGGTCCGTGTGCCGTTGGTCCGTGTGCAGTTGGTTCGTGTGCCGTTGTTTCGCGACGCCGTTTCGTGTGTGGCTGTTTCGTGAGCGTCGCTGGTTCGTGCCGCTTGTTTCTTGTTGCGACGGTGCCGTCCGTACTCGTACAGCATGCTCGTTACGGCCCCACCCATCCGCACTGGAGGTACGCATGACACGACGACAGCCCCCCTCGGCGGCGGTACTCCTGCTGCACGGCGGACGGGAGGACGGTCTCGGGGCGCCGCCGCCCGGACCGTTCAACCTGCCCGCGCTGCGGATGCGCCCCTTCGCGCACGCGCTGCGGCGGGCGCTGCCGGGGGACGTCCTGGTGCGCGCCGTCCGGTACGGGCACCGGGGCTGGAACGGGGCGCGGGCCGATCCGCTGCACGATGCCGTGCGCGCCCTGGACGAGCTGCGGCGTGCGGCGGGGGACATCCCGGTGGTGCTGGTGGGGCACTCGATGGGGGGCCGCGCCGCGCTGCACGCCGCCGGGCATCCGCTGGTACGCGGTGTGGTCGGGCTCGCCCCGTGGTGCCCGGACGGTGATCCGGTCGAGCAGCTCGCCGGGCGGGACGTCGTTCTCGTGCACAGCCCGCGGGACCGGGTCACCAGTGCGGCGGCCTCCCGCACGCTCACCGCACGGGCCCGCCGGGCCGGGGCCCGGAGCTGTCTGGTCACCGTGCCCGGCAGCGATCACCCGATGCTCCGCCGGGCCCCCGTCTGGCACCGTCTGACCACCGCCCTGGTCACCGGGCTGCTGGACCGGGCCCCGCTTCCGGAGCCGGTCGCCCAGGCGCTGCTGCTGCCGCCGGGGTCATCGGCCGAGGACGGGACGGTGGAGCTGGACCGGGTGTTCCCCGGCAAGGTGGACGGAGCGGACGGAGCGGACGGAGCGGACGGGGCAGGCAGGGCGGGCGGAGCGGACGGAGCGGGCGGGGCCGCGCGGTCGGGCTCCGCGCGCTGATCAGCCGTCTGCGGATGCGGGGGCGGTGCGGGCGGCTGACGATGAAGGGCCGGGCAGTCGGGCCGCCGACGTTGAGGGGCCGGGCAGTCGGGCGGCCCGCGCCCCGTCCCAGGAGGTTGCCTTGCAGGCCGATGAGTACGCCGGCGGTCCGCCGCCGCTCGACAGCACGGCGCTCGCGGCCCTGATCGGCGGAACCACGGCCGGGGTGGGGGTCCTCGACACGAAGCTGCGCTACCTCTACGTGAACCCGGCCCTCGAACGGCTCAACGGCATCCCGGCCGCGGAGCACCTGGGCCGTACGGTCGCCGAGGTGCTCCCCGAGGTCGACGCCCGGGAGGACCTGATGCTGGCGGTGCTCGCCGACGGGCGGTCCCGCGAGATCACCTCCAGCGGCCGGACCCCCGCCGGACCGGGCGGCGCCCGGCGCTACTGGCACGGCGCGTACCACCGGCTGGAGGTGGCCGGCCGGGTGGTGGGCGTCGCGGGCATCCTGATGGAGGTCATGGCCTCCGACGAGGAGCGGCGCCAGCTGGCCCAGGCCCGGCGCCATCTGCGTCTCCTGGACACCGCGAACACCCGCATCGGCACCACGCTCGACATGGACACCACCTGCGCCGAGCTGGTCGAGCTGGTCGTACCGGGGCTCGCGGACCTCGCCACGGTCGAGGTGTTCCCGAGGGACGTCGCCCCGCCGGTGCGCCCCGCACCGCCCGGCGTGACCCGGCTGCGGCGGGCGGCGACGACGGCGGTGCCGGGGCTGCGCGAACGGGTCGCGGGGTTCGGGTTGGCCGGGGACTACATCGACTACCAGGAGGACGCGGCGGTGACGCGCTGCCTGGCCACCAACCAGCCGGTCGTCGAGAACTTCACCGACGACGAGCAGCTGGGCCGCTCCGCGCCCTCCCCCGAACGGGTCGCCGCCTACCGGGCCCTCGGGATGCATTCGGCGGTCATCGTGCCGGTCTCCGTGCGCGGCGGGCCCCTCGGCGTCCTCGGCCTGGTCAGGGCGGGGGACTCGCCGCCCTTCACGGAGCAGGACGTGGTGGTGGCCCGGGAGCTCGCCGGACGGGCCGCCGTCGACCTGGACCACGCGCGCCGGTTCACCCACGAGCACACCATCGCCCTGGAGCTCCAGCGTTCCCTGCTCTCCGAACCGCGCCAGCCGCACCCGCACATCGAGGTCGCCACCCGCTATCTGCCGGCCGACCGGAGCGTGCTGGTCGGCGGCGACTGGTTCGACATCATCCCGATGCGCGGCGGCCGCCACCTCAAGGCGATGGGCGATGTGATGGGCCACGGCGTGGAGGCGGCCGTCGCGATGAGCCATTACCGCTCGCTGCTGCGGCTGCTCGCGGACGAGGAGCTGCCGCCGCACCGCATCCTGCGGCAGCTCGACCGGATGGTGGAGCGGTCGGGGCTCGACCGGGCGGCGACCTGTCTGCTCGCCATCGTCGACCGCTCCGGCGGTATGTGCCAGGTGTCGAGCGCGGGCCATCTGCCGCCGGTCTTCATCGACCCCGGGCCCGAGGGGACCCGGCTGGCCGACGTACCGGCCGGACCGCCGCTCGGCACCGGGTACGGCGGCTACGTCACGACGGAGGTGCGGTGCGAGCCGGGAACGGTGCTGTTCATGTACACCGACGGACTGGTGGAGCGGCGCGGTGAGGACATCGACGTGTCCGTCGGCCGGCTCCGGGATCTGCGGATGCCGGCGAGCGGCAATCTGGAGGAGCTGCTCGACGAGGTGCTCGACCGCTTCGGTCCGGGCGCGGAGGACGACATCGCGGTGATGGCCTCGCGGGCCCGTCGCGCCCCCGGCGGCGGGTGCGTGACCTGGTGAGCCGGTCCGTTGTCAGTGGCGGCTGCGAGGATCGGTGGCATGAAGCCCCTCCTCCTCGCCGACATCGAGGCCGCCGTCCGCAGCAGCTGGGGCGCCGACACCACCACCCCGGCGCACCGGCCGCACTGGACCTCCGGCAACCCCGCCCGCGACCAGTGCGGGGTGACCGCCCTGGTCCTGCACGACCTGCTGGGCGGTGACCTGATACGAGGCGAGGTCCGGGTCGACGGGAAGCGCACGGACTACCACTGGTGGAACCGGCTGGGCCCGGGGACGGAGATCGACCTGACCCGTGAGCAGTTCGCGCCAGAGGAGGTCGTCACGGACGGCACGGTGATCCCCCGGCCGCCGGAGATCGGCCGGCTGCGTGAGGAGTACGAGCTGCTCCGGTGCCGGGTCCTGGAGCTGCTGCACGGGCGCGGGTAGCGGAGCCGCAGCAGCGTGCGCGGCAGTGGGTCAGCCCAGTTCGAGGCTGGTGATGCCGAAGAGGCCGGAGTGGTCGACCTCGGGCGCCGGGCCGGTGTACATGCGGGCCGTCTCGAACGACGGGGTGAGCCCGAGCTGTTCCGCGAGCCGTACCGCCGCCGGGTTGACGTCGGGCACGTCCACGGCGACCGGGGCGGACGGATCGGTCGCCGCCAGCGCGCTCACCAGGGCGGCGGCCGTATCCGGCGTGGCCGCGTACACCGGGCCGATGCGGGAGGACGTACGGCAGGCGCGCATCACCGCGAGCCCCCGCACCTCTCCCTCGCGCAGCGCGACCAGCGCGGTGCGGCCGGGGGCGGTGGTCCAGGCCGCCAGGAAGCCGTCGCGCTCCGCCGGGAAGAACCGGCGGTCGTACGCGGTGACCTGGCCGAAGGGCAGGGTGCGGGCGTCGGCCAGGGTGACACCGGGCGGCGGTGCGATATCGACCGGCGCCAGCCCCTCGTACCGCATGTTCGTCCAGACGGAGCGGAAGCCGGACTTGCGGTAGTTGGCCTGCTGCTCCACCACGCCGTCGAGGCCGGTGTTCCGCCCGTCCAGCCGGGCCGTCCCGGTGGCCCAGAGCCGGCTGCCGTAGCCCTGGCCGCGCAGCTCGGGACGGGTGAGGTAGAAGCCCAGGAAGCCGTGGTCGCTGCCGTAGCGGATCACGGAGACACAGGAGACGGGCGCACCGTCGAGCCTGCCGATCAGGAAGCCGCAGGGGTCGGCGGCGAAGAAGGCCTGACCGTCGGTCAGGCCCGGGTTCCATCCCTCGGCATGGGCCCAGTCCGCCATCATCCTGATGTCGTCCGCGCTTGCTGTGGTGATCTCGAATGTCGGCACGGGACAAGCCATACCCGGGTGCCGGTGGTTCAACGACCGACCGCCCCCTTCACCACCCGCCGTTCCCCCTGTTCCCCCCGTTCACCTCCCGCCGTTCCCCGCTCTCCCGCTCCTCCACCGTTCACCATCCCGTCCAGAGCAGGTGGTTGACGAGCAGGGCGACGGCCGCCTGGGCGGCCAGCCAGCCGCGCCGGCCACGGTCGGGCAGCAGAGCGGCGGCGGGCAGCAGCCAGAGCATGAAGGGCTGCCAGATCCGTTCGGTCTCCGCCTTGCTCATCCCGGACAGGTCGGCGGCCAGCAGCATGAGGAACGCCGCGAGCACGACCAGGACCAGCCGCTGCGGCGCGGCCGCGGTCCCCGTCCGCAGCGTGTTCAGGGCCCCGGGCGCGGCCGTCGCGGTCCGGCGCAGGCCCGCGACCGTCGCGGGCCCGACGGCGATCGCGGTGCAGGCGAGGTTGGCCCAGACCCAGTACCAGTACGGGCGGAACCCGCCCGCCGCCTGGTAGTAGCGCTCGACCAGCAGGTGGTATGCCTCCCACCAGTTGAAGCCCGCCAGGGTGAAGGCGGCCGGTACGACCAGCGCCCCCAGGACGAAGAGCGGAACCGGCCGGGCGGTCCTGGCGAGCAGGAGCACGGTGAGCAGCGGCAGCGCGATGAGCGCAAGGCCGTAACTGAGGTAGCAGGTCAGTCCGTACAGCAGCCCCGCACCGAGCGCCGCGGCCGCGGGGCTGCGGACCTTACCGGTCGCGGCCAGGGCCAGCAGGGCGACGGACCAGGCGGCGACGGCGGCGAAGTAGCCGTCCGCGGAGGTGCCCGCCCAGACCGCGACCGGTGCCAGGACGAGGAAGGGCGCGGCGCGGCGGGCGGTGCGCTCGTCGGCCAGTACCCGGACGGCGACCAGCGCGGCCACCGCGGCGGTGGTGCCGGTGACGATGCACCAGACGCCCGCCCAGGCGCCGCCGCCGAGTCCCACGCGGTCCAGCAGGACGAAGGTGAGGGTGGCGCCCGGCGGGTGTCCGGCGACGTGGGCGGGCCAGTTGCCCGGCGGGCCGATAAGGATGTGGTCGTTGAAGCCGCGCAGGGCGGCGCCGATGTCGTCGAAACGGCCGATGACCCTGAGGTACTCGTGCTTGGTGGTGAGGCGTTCGGCGATGCCGCGTCCCCAGCCGTCGATCAGCGCCAGCGAGAACACCCAGGCGAGCGAGGCGCCCCAGCAGATCGGCAGCAGGGTCCGCCAGCGCAGCCGTGCGGCGAGGCCGGGACCGTACGCCACGACGGCCACGGCGACGGCGGGCGCGGCCGCGGTGCCGGGGCCGATGTGCGGGTCCCAGGACGCGAGCAGCGGCGGCCAGTGGACGTACAGGACGCGGGCGTAGTCCGCGATGTTCCGGCCGACGAGCACGGCGGCGGCGACCAGCAGCACGGCCCCGCCCGCGGCGGCCAGGTCGGCGCGGCCACCGCTGCGGCGGCCGCGCTCCGGTTCGGTGCGCTGTTCCGCGCGTTCCTCGGTCTTCACCCAGGCACGGTACGCACGCCGGGGCGGCGTGGGCGGCTGCCGGCGGGGCGCGTCACCGAACCGTCAGATTCCCGCACCCGGCCGGGCCCGGCCGCATCCCGTGGCGGGCAGCGGCCGGACGACGTCAGCGTTTCGTCAGGATTCGTACGGGCCACGCCCCGGCGCCCCCGGCATAGCGTCGGAGTCATGCGCGACCAACGTCGGCTCCGACGCTCCAGACTTCCCGATCCCGCTCCCGATTCCCCTTCCGCAGCGCTGTCCGGACGCGCCTCGGGCCGCGTCTCCCAGCTTCTCGAACGGACTCCCTCCGCTCCCGGGTTCTGGCGCAGTCCGGTGCGCGGGGTCCGGTTCACCGCGGTGCTCGGGCTGGTGCTGCTCGGCGGGATCACGCTGCTGTTCGTGACCGGTCTGCTGTCGTACGCCGCGTACAACCCGGATCTGAACCCGGTCAACGACAAGACCCCGGACAAGGGGCTGCTCGGCTTCTACCTGTTCGACTGGCCGACGGATCCGCACTGGCTGTACCGGCTGACGCAGGGGCTGCACGTCACGGTCGGCATCGTGCTCGTCCCGGTGCTGCTGGCCAAGCTGTGGTCGGTCGTCCCGAAGCTCTTCGCGCTGCCGCCGGCCCGCTCATTGGGGCATGCGCTGGAGCGGCTCTCGCTGCTGCTCCTGGTGGGCGGGGCGCTGTTCGAGTTCGTCACCGGACTGCTCAACATCCAGCTGGAGTACCTGTTCCCCGGCTCGTTCTACCCGCTGCACTTCTACGGGGCATGGGTGTTCTTCGCCGCGTTCCTCGCCCATGCCGGGCTGCGGGCGCCGCAGGCCGTACGGGTGCTGAGGTCGGGCGCGCTCAGCGGGAACGTGCCGGGGGACGCGCTGGCCTCCCCGGCTCCGGACGCGCCCACGCTGTCCCGGCGCGGGGCGCTGGCGATGGTGGGTGCCGGTTCGCTGGTCCTGCTGATCACCTCGGCCGGGCGGAGCTTCGACGGGCCGCTGCGGCGACTCGCGCTGCTCACCCCGCACGGCGCCGCCGAACCCGGTCATGGGCCGGGGGGCTTCCAGATCAACAAGACCGCCGCCGCTGTCGGGATCACCTCGGCCGAGACGGGGGAGGGCTGGTGGCTGACCGTCAGCGGCCCGGCCGGTGACCTCCGGTTCACCCGGGAACAGCTGCTGGCCATGGACCAGTACAGCGCGGCGCTCCCGATCGCCTGCGTGGAGGGCTGGTCCACCTCGGACCAGCGGTGGCGGGGCGTCCGGCTGAGGGACCTCGCGGAGCTCGCCGGGTACCCGCGCAACCCGCCGGGGGTGCTGGTGGAGTCCCTGCAGCGCAGCGGGGCGTTCCGCCGGGCGGCGCTCCGCGACAACCAGGTGCGCGACCCCCGTTCGCTGCTGGCGTTGCGGGTCAACGGGGAGGACCTGTCGCCCGACCACGGATATCCGGCACGGATCATCGTCCCGGCCGCGCCCGGCGTACTCAACACCAAATGGGTGTCCCGGCTGACCTTCGGAGAGCTGTGAGGAGAGTTGTGAGGAGAGTTGTGAACGGGCTGAACCTCATTAGCCGCGTGCGGCGTTGGTACGCGGAGGGCCCGCTGCACCTCCTTCTGACGGCCGCCTCCTTCGCGCTGGCCGGGTACGCGGGGGTGCGGCTGCTGGCCGGGGACGCGTTCGGCGTCGTCGTCTGGTTCGTCGGCGCGGCCCTCGTGCACGATCTGGTGCTCGTGCCGCTGTACGCGGCGGCGGACCGGCTGCTGCCGCGCGCGCCCGGTCCGCGCCCCGGCCTGGTCAACTTCGTCCGGGTGCCCGTCTTCCTGTCCGGCCTGCCCCTGCTGATGTGGTGGCCGCTGATCACCCGGCACACGGAGCGCTACGAACCCGCGACCGGGCTCTCCCCCGATGCGTTCCTGGGGAACTGGCTGCTGATCACGGCCGCGCTCTGCGTGCTGTCGGCGCTGTGGCTGGTCGTCAGGACCTTCCGGCTGCGGCGCAGTGCGACGAAGGTGCGTTCGCCCGCCTCCCACTGATCGGCCGTGTGCCAGCCGAGGAGTCCGGCGTACCGCAGCAGTGCCGGTGTGCCGAGCCGGGCCCACGGGAAGGGCGCGGCGGACGCCGACAGGTCCCGGCCGGCGCGTCCGTCGTCCAGCTGGACCCGGGCCCGCTCGTCGATGTCCTGCGGCGAGGTCTCCGCGATGAGCAGCCCGCCGGGTGCCAGCACGGCGGCCGTCCGTTGCAGGAGCCTGCGCGGGTCGCCGCCGATGCCGATGTTGCCGTCGACGAGCAGGACGGTGCCCCAGCGGCCCTCGCCCGGCAGCGGTTCGAAGACCGAGCGGTGGAGCGCGGAGCCGCCGAGCCGCAGGGTGCGGGCCACCGCCGCCTCGCTCACGTCGATGCCGAGGGCGCGGTGGCCGCGGGCCGCGAGCGCCGCGACCAGCCGGCCGGGCCCGCACCCGATGTCCAGGACGGGCCCTTCGCAACGGTGCAGGGCCGACAGGTCCGCGGCGTCCGCGCCCGCGCACCAGCGCTCCACGTCCAGCGGCAGCAGCCAGCCGTCCGTACGGCGCAGGAAGAGCGGACCGTGGCCGTTGCGCAGGGCGTTGGCGTACGGGTCGGTGCTCCAGGAGGTGGCGTCCGGGCGCGGCGGGCGGACCGTCTCGCGCTGGGGGACGGTCTCGTGGCGGGGGACGGTCTCGTGCTGAGGGACCGTTTCGTGGTGGGGGACGGTCTTGTGCTGAGGGACGGTTTCGTGGCGGGGGACGGTTTCGTGGTGGGGGACGGCCTCGTGCTGAGGGACCGTTTTGTGGCGGGGAGACGTCTGGCTCATCGGGCATCCGCCCCGTCCAGCTCGGCGAGTACGGCGGCGAACCGGCCGTGCGGAGCCCGTCCGGCGACGTCCACGGCGTCGGCCGCCGTGTCCACGTCCCGCAGCCGGGGCAGATCGCGCACCGTGAGTCCGGCGTCGACCAGCCGGCGGCGCTGCACCGCGCCGGTCTCCGGCACGGACATCGGCACCCCGCGCAGCAGCTCGGGGTCCGGTTCCGCCAGCCCCAGCGCCCAGAAGCCGCCGTCCTCCGCCGGGCCGAACCACGCGTCGCAGCCGTCCCAGGAACCGGGGGAGAGCGCGGGCGCCAGATCGGCGGCGGTGAACTGCGGGGTGTCCATGCCGATGAGGAGGGTCGGCCCGGTGCAGCCCGCGAACGCGCCGGCGAGCCGTTCGTCGAGACCGCCCGCGCACTGGTCCACCACCTCGATGCCCGGAGGAAGCCAGGGCCCTGGCGTCCCATCCAGGACGAGCACCCGGCGCGCCGCGGGCAGCGCGAGGACGGTGTGCAGGGTGTCCGCGAGCGAGGCCTCGGCCAGCCGTGCGGCCTCCTGCGGGGTGAAGGGCGGCGTGAGCCGGGTCTTGACCCGCCCCGGCAGCGGCTCCTTGGCGATGACCAGCAGGGTCACCGCACCGGCGGGCCCGGTGCCGCTCTCGGCAGCCGTCCCCGCGCCGGTACACGCGGCCGGGGTCATCGGGACACCGCCACCGGGGCCGGGGCCTCGCCCAGTACGGCGCGCATGTCGCGCACCGCGTGCCAGGTGCCCCGCCAGGTGCCGGTGACCTTCGACTTCCCGGTGCGCGAGAGGTACGGGACATCCGTCTCCGCGACCCGGAGCCCGGCGTCCGCCGCCCGCACCACCATCTGCAACGGGTACCCGCTGCGCCGGTCGGTGAGGCCGAGCGCCAGCAGGTCCGTCCGGCGCGCCGCCCGCATCGGGCCCAGGTCGTGCAGCCGGAGTCCGGTACGTCTGCGCAGCAGCCGGGACAGCGCCAGGTTTCCCGCTCGGGCGTGCAGGGGCCAGGCGCCGAGCCGGTCCGGGCGGCGGCGGCCGAGCAGCAGATCGCTCTCGCCGGCCGCGATCCGGCGGACGAAGCCGGGGAGCAGCCCCGGGTCGAGGGAGCCGTCGCAGTCGCAGAAGCAGACGTACTCCGCCTCGGCGGCGAGCAGCCCGGCGTGGCAGGCGGAGCCGAAGCCGCGGCGCGGTTCGTGCACCACCGTCGCGCCGAGCGACCGGGCCAGTTCGGCCGAGCCGTCGGTGGAGCCGTTGTCGACGACGATCGCGCGCCAGCCGCGCGGGATCGCACCGAGCACCGCGGGCAGGGCGGCGGCCTCGTCCAGACAGGGCAGCACGATGTCGGCGCGGGGGGCGGAGTTATCGGAGGAGTCGGTCACCCGGCTCACCCTACGGAGAGGAATCCGACAATTCGGGCCACGGATTCTTACGAAACGTGGACGTCGACCGTGTGGCGGTGTCCGCGCGTCCGGCGCGCGTCGCGCGGGTGCCAGGGTGGAGTCATGCAGCCCGTCCCGCCGGCCCGTCCGGCGTCCGAGGGCCGGGGAGCCGCGAGCGAGGCCCCCGGCCCGGCTTCCGCGTCCGGCCCGGCGTCCGCGTCCGGCCCCGCACCCGTGCCCGCACCCGCCTCCACCCCCGCACCCGACCCCGCACCAGGCCCCGTCCCCGCCCCCGGTCATGTCCTCGTCGTGGACGACGATCCGACCGTCTCCGAGGTCGTCGCCGGGTACCTGACCGGTGCCGGTTACGAGGTGGTCCGTGCGGCGGACGGACCGGCGGCGCTGGAGTGCTTCGCGCGCCGCCGCCCCGAACTGGTGGTGCTGGACCTGATGCTGCCCGGCATGGACGGCTTCGAGGTCTGCCGCCGGATGCGGGCGCACGGGCGGGTGCCGGTCATCATGCTGACCGCGCGCGGCGACGAGGACGACCGGATCCTCGGCCTGGAGACCGGGGCGGACGACTACGTCACCAAGCCGTTCAGCCCCCGCGAACTCGTCCTGCGCGTCGACTCCGTACTGCGCCGCGCCCATGCCGCCCCGATAACCGGTGGGCGTTCCGCGCTGATCGAGGGCGCGGGCCTGGTCCTCGATCCGGCGGCCAGGAGCGCCACCCGGGAGGGCACGGCGCTGGCCCTCACCCTGCGCGAGTTCGACCTGCTCGCCTTCCTGCTGCGCCACCCGGGCCGGGTCTTCACCCGGGAGGAGCTGATGAGCGAGGTGTGGGGCTGGGACTTCGGTGACCTGTCGACGGTGACGGTCCATGTACGCCGGCTGCGCGGCAAGGTCGAGGCGGACCCGGCCCGCCCGGAGCTGATCCGTACCGTCTGGGGCGTGGGCTACCGGCTGGACCTGCCACCGGGGGAAGCCGTCGCCGGTCCGGGGAGCAGCCCTGCCGGTCCGGGAGACGCCCCCGCCGACCGGGGGGACACCTTCGCCGGTCCGGGGGAGCCGGCATGACCGACATACTCCTCATCGCGCTGTTCGCGTTCCTGGGCGCCGCCGCGGCCGGACTGCTCGGCGCACTCGTCCTGCGGTTCTTCCGGCACCGCTCGCTCGTCGTCTCGCTGACCGTGGTCGCCGCGGTTGCCGTGACCGCGATGCTCGCCGGGACGCTGGCCGTCGCCTGGGCGATGTTCCTGTCGCCGCACGACCTCTCCGTGGTCACCACCGTCGTCGCGATGGCCGCCGTGGTCTCGCTCGCCACCGCGATACTGCTCGGCCGCTGGGTGGCGGCGCGCAGCCGCGATCTGACCCTCGCCGCCCGGTCCTTCGGGGACGGCGGCACCTTCGCGGCCCCCGAGGCCCCGGCCACCGCCGAACTCGCCGCCCTCACCCGGGAACTGGCCGCCACCAGTGCCAAGCTCGACAGTTCACGGGAGCGCGAGCGCGCCCTGGAGACCTCGCGGCGCGAGCTCGTCGCCTGGATCTCGCACGATCTGCGGACCCCGCTGGCCGGGCTGCGGGCCATGTCGGAGGCGCTGGAGGACGGCATGGCCGTCGACTCGCGGCGCTATCTGCGGCAGATACGCACCGAGGTGGAGCGGATGAACGACATGGTCGGCGACCTCTTCGAGCTCTCCCGCATCCACGCCGGTTCGCTCACCCTCAGCCCCACCCGGATCTCGGTGTACGACCTGGTGGGCGACGCGCTCGCCGGGGCGCACCCGCTGGCCCGCGAGCACGGCGTACGGCTGGTCGGAGACCTGATCGAGGCGGTGCCGGTGGAGGTCGACGGCAAGGAGATGAGCCGGGTCCTGGGCAACCTCCTGATCAACGCGATCCGCCGCACCCCCGCCGACGGCACCGTAGCGGTGGCCGCCCAACGCACGGGCGGCGGCGTGGTCCTGTCGGTGACCGACGGCTGTGGCGGCATCCCGGAGGAGGACCTCGCCAGGGTCTTCGACACCGGATGGCGCGGCAGCGACGCCCGTACGCCTCCGGCAGGGGCGGGCCTCGGGCTCGCCATCGTGCGCGGAATCGTCGAGGCGCACGCGGGCCGGGCCGAGGTCCGCAACGTCACCGGCGGCTGCCGCTTCGAGGTCACCCTGCCGGTGGCGTGAGCGCACGCGTGGCGACGGTCCCGGTCAGCGGGCCGGTCAGCGTGCCGTTCAGCGGGTCGGTCAGCGTCCCGGTCAGCGTGCCGGGCTCGCGGCCATGCCCCGCTGCGGGGCCGCCGCGAACTCCGCCATCCCCTCCGCGAAGCCCACCGTGGGCTTCCAGCCCAGCTCGTCGCGGAGCCGCCGGGAGTCGGCGGTGACATGGCGTACGTCCCCGAGCCGGTACTCACCGGTGATCCGCGGCGCCGGACCGCCGTGGGCGGCGGCCAGGGCCGAGGCCATCTCGCCGATGGTGTGCGGCTCCCCGCTCCCGGTGTTGTACGCGGCGAAGCTGCCCGCCCGTAGCCCGGCGAGGGCCTCCAGGGCCACCGCGTTGGCGGCCGCCACGTCCCGTACGTGGACGAAGTCCCGCCGCTGGGCGCCGTCCTCGAAGACCTGCGGCGACTCGCCCCTGGCCAGCGACGAGCGGAAGAACGAGGCGACTCCGGCGTACGGGGTGTCGCGCGGCATCCCGGGCCCGTACACGTTGTGGTAGCGCAGCGACACCGCCCGGCCGCCCGTCGCGCGCGCCCAGGAGGCGGCCAGGTGTTCCTGGGCGAGCTTGGTCGTCGCGTACACGTTGCGCGGGTCCACCGGCGCGTCCTCGCTGACGAGACCCGGGGTCAGTTCCGTACCGCAGGACGGGCAGAGCGGCTCGAACCGGCCCTCGGCCAGATCCGCTTCCGCCCTCGGCCCCGGTCGCACCGGGCCGTGGCGCGGGCACTCGTAGCGGCCCTCGCCGTAGACCACCATCGATCCGGCGAGCACCAGGTTCCGCACTCCGGCGGCGGCCGAGGCGGCGAGCAGTACGGCGGTGCCGAGGTCGTTGCAGCCGACGTACAGCGGGGCGTCCGCGAAGTCCTTGCCCAGGCCGACCATCGCCGCCTGGTGGCAGACGGCGTCGATGCCGCGCAGCGCGCGGTCCACGGCCTCGCGGTCGCGCACGTCCGCCACGATGATCCCGCCGCCGTCCGGCGGATCCGCCGCCGCGCCGTGCGCCGAGGGGAGCAGGGCGTCGAGCACCACCGCCTCGTGCCCGGCCGAAGTGAGGGTCCGGACGATCTCCGACCCGATGAACCCGGCTCCGCCGGTGACCAGTACGCGCATGACGGCCACGCTAGGGCGCCGCGGGCTCCGGGCGCCGTTTCCCGGTCGGCACGTCACAGGGCCGTAAGAACCGGACCCGTTCGGCGGGACGGTCACCGGTCACCCGGCGGGTGCCCGGCTCAGCCGAAGAGGAACGCGCACGCGGTGGCCGCGCCCAGCGCAGTCCCGGCCGTCACCTGGCCGACCGTGTGGTACCCGAGCGCGACCCGGGACCAGCACACGGCGGCCGTCATCAGGTACCCGAACAGCCACCACGGCGAGTGGACCACGGCGAGCAGGGCGACGACGGCGGAGGCGACCGAGGCGTCCACCGAGATCTTCCAGACCGTGTTGACGGCCAGCAGGACGACCGTCATCGCCCAGAGCCCGAGCATCGCCGTCAGGATGCCGGAGGGGGCACCGCCGAGCACCATGACCGCCGAACCGACGCCGATGGAGCCGAGGATGACGAAGAAGATCGGGGCCCGCTTGGTGCGGTCGACGACATGGCGGTCGCCCCAGGTGCCGCGCCCGCGCTCCCACTCGATGTAGCCGGCCGGGATGATCCCGGCGCACAGCGCGCCGAGCAGTCCCCACAGCAGTCCCGTCCACTCGCCCGCCGCCGCGAACCCGGTCGCGAGCATCCCGGCGAGCAGGAGATTACGTGGCTGGAAGACATCGGTGACCGTACGCGCCGTCCCCGAGGCATCGGTGGTGCCGGCGGTGTCGGTGGTGCTCATGCGCTCTGCTCCTTGGCTGCTGTTCCGGCGGACTCGGCTCCGGACGGCTCCGGTCCGGTGCGGGAGGACTCCAGGATCTGCCGGGCCCGTTCCGCCGTGACCGTGCGGTACGCGGCGGCGACCCGGACCAGCCAGGCGACCTCGCCGTCCTGGTCGGTCGCGTGCTGGGTGCCGACCGCCGTCGCCTCTCCGGGGGCCGCGCCGTCGCCGTGGGCGACCAGGGCCGCCTTGATCCAGTACGCGTCGGTCAGCGGGCCCGTCCGCTCCGGTCCGGTGGTGGCCGCGGCGGTCTCGCCCGCGGCCTCCCGGGCGGCGTCGAGCAGGGTGCCGGGGGCGTAGTGGCGCAGCTTCTCCACCGCGTCGGCGATGTCCGCCGCCCAGCGGTCGATCCGCAGGTCCGCCGGGGTGCCGAACCGGGTCAGCTCGCGGAGCAGGGACGCCGGCGGGTCGAAGGGCTGGTCGGGGAATGCCGTCATCAGCTCGTACCAGAGCGCGTGCAGCCGCACCTGGGCGCGCCAGAGCTTCGCGCGGCGGCGGACGTTGCCCAGGGCGGGGATGGAGGCGCCCACCGCGAAGAACGCGAACAGCACCACCTGCGAGGCCTCGGTGATCTCGTCGAAGCGCAGCGCGAAGGCCTCGCTCGGATCGTCGATCACGCTCACCCAGAGGAACAGCGTCCGGCTGACGGTGTAGCCGACCCCGATGAACATCGCGAACGTCATCATGCCGAGGCCGATCCGGAGCAGCCGCAGCCGCGCGCTCGCGGTGGCGAGCGCCCACTGATAGGCGCAGACGGCGGAGGCGGTGCCGAGGTAGAGGTAGAACACGCTCATGTAGAGCGTCGCCCCCCACTGCCCGGCGTGGTCGGCGACGAACCGGTCGGAGGGGACGGAACGGTCGACGACGGTGAAGAAGAGCACCGTCAGCAGCACCAGCGTGGCGACGGACGCCTTGGCGGCGACCTGCTGGATCAGCCGGGCGAACCGTACGTGCCGGGGGATGTCCCCCTCGTCGGCGTACTGGCCGTAGATGGCGACGATGTAGCTGAGGATGGCCAGGATCGCGATCGTCGCGGTGTAGTGCTTGATCAGCACCGAGAGGTCGGTGACGGAGCTGTCGTTGAGCCCGATGCGCACGGCCCGGGTCTTGGTCCACAGGGCTGCGGCGAATCCCGCGTAGCAGCCCCACAGGGCCCGGCGGCGTCTGTCCGCCTCGTCGCCCCGCAGGGCGGCCGGCATGCGCCACAGGGCGACGGCTGTCATCAGGCCGGCTATCAGGTAGCCGGCAAGGTCGAGCGGGGTCACGGCGGAAGTCCTCGGGGTGGGGGGAAACGATGCGGCTGCGGAACGGACGTCGCTCCGGTGCTACGTGCGGCGGAACAGGCCCCGGCGGCGGTGGGCGACCGGGAGGGAGAGCGAGTTGGCGAGCCGCCCCACCATGTCATCGCTCGTCACGTCCCTGGCCAGTCGGGGGATGAGCGAGGCACCGAATTCGGCCATGCGTTCGTCGTGGGTGTCGTACGCCGCGCGGGCCTGTACGGCGTCCGGGGACCGGAGCGCGTCGGCGCCGACGACCCGGGAGATCAGCGAGGTGTCGAAGACGGGCAGCAGCCGCTGGAGCTGCTCGGCGTCCAGCGAGGTGCCGTGGTCGAACCACTCGTGGCACAGCTCGTGCAGGATGACGTGCTGGGTCTGGTACGCGGTGGGGCGCCGCCGGTAGAGCACGAAGCTGGTCCCGCCGGCCTTGAGCCGCAGCCCGCAGACGCCGTTGACGCGCGCCAGCCGGTCGGGCATCTCGTGCAGCACGATGCTGCGGCCGCCGACCGTCTCCATGTTCGCGACCAGCCCCTCGATCGTGAAGGGGGCGGGCAGGGGAAGCCCGGCGAGTCCGGCCTCGCACTCTTTCCGCAGTTCGCGCAGGGACATGCCCTAGCTCCGGGGTCCGCCGTCGGCCGGGCGCTGCCGGTTCTTCGCGTCCTCCAGCAGGGACAGCGCGAACCGCAGCAGCTCCGGGGGCAGTCCGTCCTCGTCCAGGCCCCGGCCGGCCACCCCGCTGATGTCGCCGGTGCGCCGCTTGGCCAGGAACTGGAGACCGTCCACGACGTCGTCGACGACCTCGGACTCCTCCTTGAAGAAGCGCCAGTCCACGCCGAAGCCGAGGCCGAGGGCCTTGAGGATGTCCTCCGAGGGCTGGGTGACCTTGCCGGCCAGGATGTTGGAGAAGTAGCTGTGCGAGAGCGATCCGCCGCGCTCCCTGACCAGGTCCGCGAAGACCCGTCCCGAGATCTTCCGGCCGGGGAAGGTCTTCTCGACCATGTACTCGACCTTCTGCCGCAACGTCCGCAGCTCCGGTGCGCGTTCTTCTCCGCTGTCCATCCGGCCCCCCACGTGTCCGGGCCCCGCCCGGTTCTGTCCGGTGCCGCGCGGTGTCCGATTCGGTCAACGGGCTCGTACTGTAACCAACTCCGGTCCGCCGTCCCCAGCGCGGGGAGCCGTGAGCGCATTCCGAACGGGGACGTAGTGGCACATCCCGTGCCGGGGTGCAGGAGCAGGGTTGCGCAAATACTCTACGTCACTGTTAACTCGAAAAAACACGGGCAGGGGACCACGAGGGGAGCCCCTTGCCCGTGAAATTCGCTGAGGGCGCCTGCGGTGAACCGGTGCCTTCCGTGACGACCGGTGCCTTCCGTGACGGGTGGGACACGCAGGGTCCTCGGGCACCCGGTCCCGTGGCCCCGCGCACCCGGTCGCGCACAGGGGTGTAGCCCTTCACGACGGGGGATGCGTGAAGGGCTACACGTGCATTATGGCCCGACGGCAGGCAGTCATCAACTGACCCGCCGGTCAGTGTTCTTGACGGACCCGGCGGCAGAGCCCCGCAGAGGCGGCCCCGGGGCGGCCCGCTCAGATAACTTCCCCCGTCCGGCCAGGGAAATCTGTCGCCGCTATGATAGAGACGATGGCTCGCACAACGAGAGTTTCTCCTCCGGTCAACGAAGTCGGCGACACGCGGCAGGTGCCCATGCCCCCCGAAACCCCTGCGCATCCCGCCGACCGTCTCGATGACGACGACTACCCCGCCTACACCATGGGCCGTGCCGCGGAGATGATCGGCGCCACCCCCGGATTCCTCCGTGCGATCGGTGAGGCCAGGCTGATCACCCCCCTGCGCTCCGAGGGCGGCCACCGCCGCTACTCCCGCTACCAGCTCCGCATCGCCGCCCGCGCCCGGGAGCTCGTCGACGGGGGCACGCCGATCGACGCCGCCTGCCGCATCGTGATCCTGGAGGACCAGCTCGAAGAGGCGCTCCGGCTCAACGAGGAACTGCGCGGGCCGACGCCGTAGGGCAGCTCGCCCCCCGGTCCCTCTCCTCAGCCCCTCCACCCAGCCCCCTCTCCTCAGCCTCCGTTCACCGCTGCCGTGCTGCCCCGTTCGATGAGCCGGGGCAGCGGCACCTGGATGGTGTGCGCCGTGCCGCCGTCGAGCAGCGCGGTCAGCTCCCGCGCCGCGAGCCGGCCGAAGGCGACCGTGTCCCTGGACAGCGCGGTCAGCCACGGTGCCGTCAGCCGGCACAGCGCGGAGTCCTCCCACGACACCACGGAGACATCGGCCGGGACCCGGAAGCCCAGGCCCGCCGTGACCGCCACCCCGGCCGCGGCCATCACGTCGTTGTCGTAGACGATCGCGGTCGGCGGGGTGCCGTGCTCCAGCACCCGGCGGGTCACCGCCGCGCCCTCGGTGTCCGAGTAGTCCGTGGTCACCGAGTGGGCCTCGGTCAGTCCGCGCCGGTCGGCCTCGATGCGCAGGGACCGGATGCGCCGGTCGGTGTGCGCCAGTGAGGGCAGTCCGGCGATGTGCACGATGCGCCGGTGGCCCAGCTCGTGCAGCCGCCCGACCACGGCCGCCATCGCTCCCGCGTCGTCGGCGCGGATCTGCGAGAGGCCCGGGTGGGGGCCGGTGTCGCTGCCGGGGAGGGCGCCGATGACGACGCCGGGCAGGCCCAGTTCGTCCAGCAGGCCGACGCGGGGGTCGTCGGTGCGCGGGTCCACGACGAGCACCCCGTCGACCCGCCGCTCCGCCCACCAGCGCCGGTAGACCGCGCACTCGGCCGCCACGTCCTCCACCACCTGGAAGAGCAGCCCGAGCCGGCGCTCCGCCAGTACCTCCTGGATGCCGGAGATCAGCTGGAGGAAGAAGGAGTCCACGCCCAGGTTGGCCGCCGGGCGGGCCACCACCAGACCCACGGTGGCCGAGCCCTCGCCGGACAGCGCGCGGGCGGCGGTGCTCGGGTGCCAGCCCAACTGCTCGGCCACGCGCCGGATCCGGTCCCGGGTGAGGGCCGAGACCCCCGGGCGGTCGTTGAGCGCGAAGGACACCGCGCTCTCCGACACCCCGGCCCGCTGGGCGATGTCCTTCATGGTCGGCCGTCGCGCGGGCGTCCGTCTGGCCGGCGAGGTGTCCCCGGCCGGCGGCCGCTTCGGTGTCACCGAGTGCCTCTCTCCTGCGTTCCCTGTGCGCTGCCATGGGTCGTCGGGTTCGCTCTCCCCCGGAGGGCATCGTAAAGCCTTCGCGGCCGAGGGGCGAGAGTGAAGAGCTCAGACAACTAATGCGCTTGAGCTGATACCACCTAAAGCGCATTAGTCAATGATCTTCAATGTGCTGCTACACCGCGTTGACCTGGCAGTATGCCGAAAGATGCGAGCTAATTGCAGGCAATGTATTGACTTTCCTTCACGCGCATTGCAGGGTCTGCTGGGCGAACGCATCCGGCCGGTCGGTGACCTCCGGTCCGCCGTCCGCACGCCTGGTCCGAGCAAAGGAGCCGTTCACCGTGCGCATCTCTCGCAGAGCAGTCGCCACTGCCGCCGTCCTCGCCACTGTCCTGCCGTTGAGCGCCTGCGGCGGCGGATCGGGTTCGGGCTCGTCCGACGCCTCCGGCAAGGTCGAAGGGAAGATCACCTTCCAGACCTGGAACCTCCAGGCGAACTTCAAGGACTACTTCAACGGCGTGATCGCGGACTTCGAGAAGAAGTACCCGGGCACGGACGTGAAGTGGGTCGACCGGCCCGGCGAGGGCTACGCGGACAAGATCAGCGCGGACGCGGCCGGCGGCACCCTCCCGGACGTCGTCAACGTCTCGCCCGACCTGGTGGCCCCGCTGGCCAAGGCGGGCATTGCGATGGACCTCGACAAGGCGGCCGCCAAGTACCGCAAGGAGTACCTGCCCGGCGCCTGGCAGAGCCACCAGATACCGGGCACGGAAGGGACGTTCGCCTTCCCCTGGTACCTCAACACCGGGCCGATGTTCTACAACAAGCGCCTCCTCAAGGACGCCGGACTCGACCCGCAGAAGCCGCCGGCCACCTACGACGAGGTGTTCTCCGACGGGCGGAAGCTGGCCGAGAAGAGCAAGGGCAAGGTCGCCGCACTCGCGAACGTGCCCACCATCGAGGACTTCGGCCGCTACGGCGGACAGCTGATGAACAAGGAAGGCACCGGCTTCGCCTTCAACGACGCCAAGGGCATCGAACTCCTCACCCGTTACAAGGAGTTGTACGACGTCAAGGGGCTCGACGCGCAGGCGCTGACCGCGACGCCCGAGTCGTCCGGCCACAAGTTCCTCACCGAGTCCGTGGCGATGAACCCCGGCAGCGCGCTGGACCTGGCCAACTTCAAGAAGCAGGCGCCCAGCCTCTACAAGAACATCGGCATCACCGACCAGGTCAGCAACACCGGCAAGGCCAACATGTACGTCATGGGCGTCATGGTGAACGCGCAGACCAAGCAGAAGCCCGCCGCCGTGGCCTTCGCCCACTACGTGACCGACGCGACCCGGCAGATGGAGTTCGCCAAGCAGGTCGCCATCTTCCCGAGCACCGCCGGCTCGCTCGACGACCCGTACTTCACCAAGGAGGACGGCACCGACGAGACCCGCGTCCGGGTCGCCGCCGCCAAGTCCCTCAAGACGGCGGTCAATTACACCCCGGTGCTGTTCAGCGAGCAGATGAAGACCGAGCTGCGCAACCAGATCGCCAAGGCGCTGCAGGGAAAGCAGAGCCCCAAGGAAGCCCTTGATAACGCTGTCAAGGCCTGCGACCGGCTGTTGCAGCAGAGCTGAGCCCCCTCGTGACTACCCCCGCCTCCGCCCCCGCCCTCACCCCCGTCCCCGCACCCGCGCCGGCCCCCGCCCCCTGGCCCGCCCGCCGGATCAGCCGCCATCTGCCCCTCAGCCCCTGGCTGTTCGCGGCTCCCGGGCTGATCGTGGTCGGCGCGTTCAGCCTCTACCCGTTCTTCAGCACGCTGGTCAACGCCTTCACCGACCGGCGGACCCTGGTCCCGGGGAAGTTCGTCGGCCTGGCGAACTTCCGCGAACTGCTGCACGACGAGATGTTCTGGACCGGGCTGCGCAACAGCGCGCTGTACGTACTGGTCGTCGTCCCGGCGCTCGTCATCCTGCCGCTGCTGCTGGCGATGCTCGTCCAGCGGCACATCCCCGGCATCACCTTCTTCCGCTCCGCCTTCTACACCCCGGTCGTCGCGTCCATCGTCGTCGTCGGCCTGATCTGGGTGTGGATGCTCGACGACCGGGGGCTGATCAACTCGCTCCTGGAAGCCGTGGGCATCGGCAAGGTGGGCTTCCTCAGCGACCAGTGGCTGCTGCTGGGCAGCGCGATGGCGGTCACGGTCTGGAAGGGCCTGGGCTACTACATGATCATTTACCTGGCCGCGCTGGCGAACGTCCCGCGCGAGCTGCACGAGGCGGCCTCCGTGGACGGCGCCGGAGTGGTGCGCCGCTTCTTCACCGTCACCGTCCCCGCCATCCGCTCCACCATGGTGCTGGTCGCGGCACTGTCCTCGGTCTCCGCCTTCAAGGTGTTCTCCGAGGTCTATCTGATGGCCGGACCCTCCGGCGGCCCGGCCGGCGAGGACACCACCCTGGTGATGCTCGTCCAGCGGGTCGGCACCGGACTGACCGGACGGGTCGGATACGCCTCCGCCATCTCCGTCGTCATCTTCGTCGTCACCGTCGGCCTGATGCTCCTGGTGCTGCGCGCCGACCGCAAGGAGGACGCGTGAGCTTCCTGAAGACCACCGACGCCGAAGGGCGCCGCATCGCGCCCTGGCAGCTCGTCCTGCGCTACGTGCTGCTGCTCGCCGTACTGGTGCTGACCGTGGGGCCGTTCCTGTGGCAGCTCTCGACGTCCCTGAAGGGGCCGGGCGAGGACATCTTCAGCTCACCGCCGAAGTTCTTCCCCAGCCATCCGACCCTGGACAACTACAGCAGGGTCGCCGACACCATCCCGGTGTGGGACTACGCGTTCAACTCGCTCAAGGTCGCCGCCGCCAACGTGGTCACTAACTGCGTGGGCGCGGCCCTGGCGGGCTACGCGCTGGCCCGGCTGCGCTACCGGGGGCGGCGGGCCGCGACGCTGGCGTTCATCCTCGCCATGCTGGTGCCCGTGGAGGGCATCATCATCGCCCAGTTCACCACCATGCGGGATCTCGGGCTGAACAACACCCTGCTCGGGGTGCTGTTGCCGGGTTCCATCGGTGCGATGAACGTCCTGCTGATGCGCAACGCCTTCCTCAACCTCCCGCAGGAGATCGAGGAGGCGGCGTTCGTGGACGGCGCCAACGTCTGGCAGCGCTTCCTGCGGATCGCGCTCCCCTCGGTCAGGGGCACCCTCGCCGTCGTCGCGATCTTCGCCTTCATGGGCTCGTGGGACGACTTCCTGTGGCCGCTGATCGTCCTCAGCGACCCGGACCACTTCACCCTGACCATCGGGCTGAACTACCTGCACGGCACCTTCGCGAACGACGAACGGCTCGTCGCCGCGGGCACGATCATCGCCGTGCTCCCGCTCATCGTGCTCTTCGCCGGTCTGCAGCGCTTCTTCTTCCGGGGGGTCGGCGAGGGCGCCGTCAAGGGCTGACCGCCGCCCGCCGGCCGACCGCACGCCGCCACCCGCACCACAGAACCAGGACCCCTGTTCCGTATGAGCTCCTCCCCGCTTCGCTTCGGCGCCAACTACACGCCCAGCCAGGGCTGGTTCCACCACTGGCTGGACTTCGACCTCGACGCCGTACGGGCCGACCTGGACTCGATCGCCGGCCTCGGCCTCGACCACATCCGGGTCTTCCCGCTCTGGCCGCTCTTCCAGCCCAACCGCACCCTGATCCGCCCGCGCGCCGTCGAGCAGCTCGTGCAGCTGGCCGACGCCGCCGCGGAGCGCGGGCTCGACGTCAGCGTGGACGGGCTCCAGGGCCATCTGTCGAGCTTCGACTTCCTGCCCGCCTGGACCCGGACCTGGCACCGGCGCAACCTCTTCACCGACCCCGACGTCGTCTCCGGCCAGGCCGAGTACCTGCGGACCCTGGCCGCCGCCCTCGCGGACCGGCCGCACTTCATCGGGATGACCCTCGGCAACGAGATCAACCAGTTCTCCGGGGACCCGCACCCCGACCCGGACCGCATCACCCCCGAACAGGCGGGCAGCTGGCTGACCCGGATGCTGGCGGCCTGCGAGGAGGGGGCGCCCGGCAAGCTCCACCTGCACGCCGAGTACGACGCCGCCTGGTACCAGGACGACCACGCCTTCACCCCGGCGCAGGCCGCCCGGACCGGAGCCGTCACCGCCGTCCACTCCTGGGTCTTCAACGGCACCGCCCAGCGCCACGGCCGTACCGGCACCGCCACCGAGCACCACGCCGCCTACCTGATCGAACTCTCCAAGGCCTGGGCCCTCGACCCGCACCGGCCGGTCTGGCTCCAGGAGGTCGGCGCCCCCGCCCCGCTGATCCCGGCCGAGCACGCCGCCGCCTTCACCGCCGCGACCGTCGAGAACGCGCTGGACTGCGAGGACGTCTGGGGCGTCACCTGGTGGTGCTCCCACGACGTGTCCCGCTCGCTGGCCGACTTCCCCGAACTCGAATACGGGCTCGGCCTGCTGACCAACGACCGGCAGGTCAAACCGGCCGGACGCGCCATCGCGGAGCTCATCCGGGAACAGCGCGCCCGTACCCGCGTGCCCGCACCCCGCACCACGGCCCTCGTCGTCGACGCCGGAGACGACGCGACCGCGCCCCGCCGCTCCACCTGCGCCCCCGGCGGCGAGGTCTTCGAGGCCTTCGCCCGGCTCACCGCGGACGGGGTCCGCCCCACGACCGTCCTCGCGAGCATGGCCGGCGACGCGGAGCACCTCGCCGCGCGCGGTATCACCGAGGTGCTCACGCCCGAACAGGTCCGCTGACCGCGCGGCCGATCCCGCCCCTGACCACCGTGCCCAGCACCGGAATCGCACCTCACACGATACGGAGCACACCATGAACCGACCCCTGCCGCGCCCCGCCGCACCCAGCCGCCGCACCGTGGTCCTCGCGGGCGCCGCCACCGCCGCCGCGCTCCTGGCACCGGCCTCCCCCGCCGCTGCCGCACCCACCGCCCCGTCCGGACCGGGCGCGGGACAGCCGTACGCCTCCTACTGGTTCCCGGACTCGCTGCCGGCCGGCGAGCCCGGCGACGGTGTCACCTGGCGCAGCCTGAAGGCCTGGCGCCCCGGGAGCGACCCGGACCTGCCGTTCAACACCGCCTCTGTGCCGCTCGCGGACCGGTTCACGCCCGTCCCGGTGAATCCGACGGCCCGCACCGGCCAGGCGCGGATCAGCTCCCTGGTGGCCTTCGGGAACACGGCCGGGAACCCGTCCCAGGGCTCCGCGACCGCCGATCACTACGCCCTGAACCACTGGGCGTACATCGACGAGCTCGTCTTCTGGGGCGGCTCCGCGGGAGAGGGCCTGATCCTCGCGCCCAACGCCCCGGTGGTGGACGCGGCGCACCGCAACGGCGTGCCCGTGCTCGGCACCGTGTTCCTGCCGCCCGTGCACCACGGCGGCGACCTGCGCTGGACGCGCGACCTCGTGCAACGCGACGCCGCCGGCCGCTTCCCGCTGGCCGCGAAGCTGGTGGAGGTGGCGCTCGCGTACGGCTTCGACGGCTGGTTCATCAACGCGGAGACCGAGGGCGGGGACGCCGCGCTCGGCGCCGAGATGCTCGCCTTCGTCACCGATCTGCGGGCGCGCGGCAGGTCGGCGGGGCTGCGGATCACCTGGTACGACGCGATGACGGTCCGGGGCGAGGTCGGCTGGCAGGGCGCGCTCAACGCGCAGAACACGGCGCTGTTCGAGGAAGCGGACTCGATGTTCGTGGACTTCCGCTGGACCCCCGCGACGCTCGCCGCCTCCGGGGAGAACGCCGAGGCCGCAGGGCGCAGCCGCTACGAGCTCTGGGCGGGCGTCGATGTCGAGTCGACCGGCTGGAACCAGTCGGTCGACTGGGACGCGATCATTCCCACCGACCGTCCGCACACCACCAGTTACGGCTTCTACCGGCCCGAGTGGACCCTGAACCACCTCCCCGAAGGCCGCACCCCCGCCCAGTTCCACGCCGCCGACCAGCGGTTCTGGACCGGCCGGTCGCTCGACCCGGCCCGCCCCGACCCGGCCGGCGGCTGGCGGGCCCCCGCGGCGGCGGTCGCCGACCGCTCGACCGTCGACCGGCTGCCGTTCGCCAGCACGTTCAACACCGGCCACGGGCTGCGCTGGTACGAGAACGGCCGGATCTCCTCGGACGCGGAGTGGAACCACCTGGGCCTCCAGGACCGGCTGCCCGGCCGGCGCTGGGTGGTCCGCACCGAGGGCCGGGCCCCGTCCGTGGCCTTCGACTTCGACGACGCCTGGCACGGCGGCAGCAGCCTCCTGGTCGACGGCGAACCCGGCGCCCCCGTGACCGTCGAGCTGTACGGCACCCGGCTGCCGTTCGACCGGCGCACCGTCGTCGAGCTCACCCACCGCACCGACGCGGGATCGGGCCCGGTCACCGTCGAACTCGCCGTCGCCCGGCACGAGCCGGAGCGGCCCGGGGACCCGGTCGCGTACACGTACGTCCCGGCGGGCGAACTGCGGGCGGGCGGCACCGGCTGGACCACCTCCGTGCTCCGGCCGCACTCCCTGGCCGGGACGGTCCGCGCGCTGGGCGTACGCCTCACGGCGGCCGGTCCGGTGCGCTGGCGGCTCGGCGCCCTGGCCGTACGGGACGGCGCGGCGAAGGCCCCGGCCGCGCCGACCGGGCTGCGCGTCACCGGGGCGTCCCCGGGAAGCGAGGGCACCGGGCTGCGGCTGCGCTGGAACCGGGCCCCCGGCAGCCCGCGCCACTACGAGCTGCACCGCGTCCTGCCCGACGGCACCCGGCGCTTCCTCGGCGGCACCTGCGGCACGGCGTTCTTCGTACCGGCCCTGCGCCGGGAACCGGCCGAGAAAGCCGCTCGTTTGCAGGTCAGGGCCGTAAGTGAGCTCTACACGACGTCCGGCGCCGCCACCACCACGCACCGCTGGTAACCCACCGGCACCCACCCCCCCGCACCCACTCACAACGGAGCCACCCTCATGCACGACGACCGCACCCTGGTCGAAGCCCGTCTGAAGCGCGTCCTCGACGAGCGCATCCGGCCGGCCGTATACCCGGAATCCGTACCGCTGGACGTCGCCGTCTGGAACGCTCCGGGCGAGCCGGTCCCGGTCGCGGAGGGCCTGGGCGGTGCCACGGAGCCGATCGCGGTCGGGGACCGGTGGGGCGCTCCGTGGGGCACCAGCTGGTTCCGGGTCTCGGGCACGGTCCCGGAGGCGTGGGCGGGCCGGACGGTGGAAGCGCTGCTCGACCTGGGCTTCGACGAGAACATGCCGGGGTTCCAGTGCGAGGGGCTCGTCTACCGCCCCGACGGCACCCCGGTGAAGGGCCTCAACCCGCGCAACCAGTGGGTGCGCGTCGGCGCTCCCGCCGAGGGCGGCGAGGAGGTGCTGCTGCACATCGAGGCGGCGTCCAACCCGGTGATCCTCGACTACCACCCCTTCCTGCCGACCCAGCTGGGCGACAAGGAGACCGCGGGCAGCGAGCAGCAGTACGTGCTGGCCCGGATGGACCTCGCGGTCTTCGACGAGCACGTGTGGAACCTCGTCCAGGACCTGGAGGTGCTGGGCGAGCTGATGCAGGAGCTGCCGGTGGACGGCGCCCGCCGCTGGGACATCCTGCGCGCCGTCGGCCGCTGCCTCGACACGGTCGACCTCCAGGACGTCAACGGCACGGCGGCCGCCGCCCGCGAGCAGCTCGCGGAAGTCCTCGCGACGCCCGCGCAGCCCTCCGCGCACCGCATCAGCGCGGTCGGCCACGCGCACATCGACTCCGCCTGGCTGTGGCCGCTGCGCGAGACGGTGCGCAAGGTCGCCCGTACGACGTCGAACATGACGGCCCTCCTGGAGGACGAGCCGGACTTCGTCTTCGCGATGTCGCAGGCCCAGCAGTTCGCCTGGATCAAGGAGCACCGCCCCGAGGTCTACGCCAAGGTCAAGCAGGCCGTGGCGGACGGGCGGTTCGTGCCGTCCGGCGGCATGTGGGTCGAGTCCGACACGAACATGCCGGGCTCCGAGGCGATGGCCCGCCAGTTCGTGCACGGCAAGCGGTTCTTCCTCGACGAGTTCGGCATCGAGAACGACGAGGCGTGGCTGCCCGACACCTTCGGCTTCGCCGCCGGACTGCCGCAGATCATCAAGGCGGCCGGTTCCAAGTGGCTGCTCACCCAGAAGATCTCCTGGAGCCAGACCAACAAGTTCCCGCACCACACCTTCCAGTGGGAGGGCATCGACGGCACCCGGATCTTCACGCACTTCCCGCCCGTCGACACCTACAACTGCTCGATGAAGGGCAGCGAGATCGCCCACGCGGCGAAGAACTTCAAGGACAAGGGCGTCGCCCAGCACTCCCTGGCCCCGACCGGCTGGGGCGACGGGGGCGGCGGCACCACCCGCGAGATGATCGCCAAGGCGGCCCGGCTGAGCAGCCTCGAAGGGTCCGCGACGGTCACCTGGGAGACGCCCACCGACTTCTTCACCAAGGCGGAGGCGGAGTACCCCAACGCACCCGTCTGGGTCGGTGAGCTCTACCTGGAGCTGCACCGCGCGACCCTGACCAGCCAGGCGAAGACGAAGCAGGGCAACCGCCGCAGCGAGCACCTGCTGCGCGAGGCCGAGCTGTGGGCCGCCACCGCCGCCGTGCGGACCGGGGCCGCCTACCCGTACGAGCAGCTGGACCGGATCTGGAAGACGGTGCTGCTGCACCAGTTCCACGACATCCTGCCCGGCTCGTCGATCGCCTGGGTGCACCGCGAGGCCGAGAAGACGTACGCCGCCGTCGCCGAGGAGCTGAACGGCATCGTCGACGCCGCGCAGCGCGCCCTGGCCGGTGACTCCGCGACGGGCGGGACCCTCCTCTTCAACTCCGCCCCGCACGCCCGCGGCGGCGTCCCGGCCGGTGCGGCGGCGCCCGTCACCCCCGCCGACGGCGCCACGCTCGCACCGCGCGACGGCGGCGGCTTCGTCCTGGACAACGGTCTGCTCCGGGTGGAGATCGACGCCCGGGGCCTGGTCGTCTCGGCGTACGACCTCGCCGCCGGGCGCGAGACGGTGGCCCCGGGACAGGCCGCGAACCTGCTCCAGATCCACCCCGACTTCCCGAACATGTGGGACGCGTGGGACGTCGACGAGTTCTACCGCAACACCGTCACCGACCTGACGGACCTCGACGAGCTCACCCCCGTCCAGGACCAGGGCGCCGTCTCCGTACGGATCGTCCGAGGCTTCGGTGACTCGAAGGTCACCCAGCTGCTGACCCTCGCGCCGGGCGTCAAGCGGCTCGACATCGACACCGAGGTCGACTGGCACGAGACGGAGAAGTTCCTCAAGGCGGCGTTCCCGCTGGACATCCACGCCGAGCGGTACGCCTCCGAGACCCAGTTCGGGCACTTCTACCGGGCCACCCACACCAACACCAGCTGGGAGGCCGCCAAGTTCGAGGCGTGCAACCACCGCTTCGTGCACCTGGAGGAGCCGGGCTGGGGCGTCGCCCTGGTCAACGACTCGACGTACGGGCACGACGTGACCCGCACCGTCCGCGACGCCGACGCGGGCACGACCACCACCGTGCGGGTATCCCTGCTGCGCGCCCCGCGCTTCCCCGACCCGGAGACCGACCAGGGCGTGCACCGCTTCCGGCACGCGCTCGCCCCGGGCGCGGCGATCGGTGACGCGGTCCGGGAGGGCTTCCGGATCAACCTGCCGGAGCGCCGGATCGCCGGTGACCGCGAGGTCGCCCCGCTGGTGGCCGTCGACAACGACGCGGTGGTGGTCAGCGCGGTGAAGCTGGCCGACGACGCGAGCGGCGACCTGGTCGTACGGCTCTACGAGTCGACGGGCGGCCGGGCCAGGGTCCGCCTCGCCACCGGGTTCGAGGCCGCGGGCCTCGCGGTGACCGATCTGCTGGAGCGGCCGCTGGCCGGCGCGGTGGTTCCCGAGCTCCGTGACGGCGGTGTCCAGCTGTCGCTGCGCCCGTTCGAGCTGATCACGCTGAGGCTCGCACGCGGCTGAGTTCAGTGCCTTACGGCCCGGTGCGGCGGTGGACCTGTCCGCCGCCGCACCGGGCCGGTGAAGCACTGACCCGTACGGCGACGAATATCTACAGCGGCAAGCACAGAATTTTACGCAATGCGCGATGAGGGTTTATGACACGCCGGGTGGAGTGTAATTACTTGCCGCGCCCGCTCGCATTCATTGTGCTACGGTAGATCTCAGTTGCAGTTGTGGTTCCCAAAGACTCCAAGTGCTCTCCTCAGCTAAATTGGCTGGTGGGTGCACTTTTGTATTTCCGGCTCATTATCCGGATGGGGTAATCATCGCGGCGACGTGGGACTGGCACAGTGCGAGTTCCCGGGCTCTGCCCCAGAAGGAGATAAAAATGGCTACTGGCACCGTCAAGTGGTTCAACGCGGAAAAGGGCTTCGGCTTCATCGAGCAGGATGGTGGCGGCGCTGACGTCTTCGCCCACTACTCGAACATCGCCGCCTCCGGCTTCCGTGAGCTGCAGGAGGGCCAGAAGGTGAACTTCGACGTCACGCAGGGCCAGAAGGGCCCGCAGGCGGAGAACATCACCCCCGCGTGAACCTGATTGCTCCGGCGCTCACGCGCTGAGAAGCTTTCGCGCAGCTGGGGCCCGCACCTTGGGGTGCGGGCCCCAGCTCGTTGCTTTCCCGGGTCCACCCCCGAGCGATGCCGTGCCGGTGTACGACCGCCACGAGCTGCCGGGCAGGCCCCCGGGCCACGATCTTCACCATTCGGCGGACGATCCGCCATGGCTCCCGGACCGGAACACCGGCCCGCCGGGGCCCCGTGACACGACCTGTGGGACCGCACAGCGGCCCGCTCGTCCCCGTCATTGCGAAGCACCGGACCCGGTTCGGCCGGGCCCGTATCGGCTCAAGACCGGCTGCCGGGCTTCGTCCACGTATGCCAACGGCCCGTTCTTGCGATTCTTGTGCCGCTCGTCGCCGCAATGAATTCCTCGATACGCGCCATATCGAGGGAGGGTTCCTATGAACCGCGACCGCACACCCCGCTCGAATGACCGTTTCTCCCGCACTTCCGGCGGTTCCCGTTCGGGAGGCGGCTTCCGCTCGCAGGCCCCGAGCCGCCAGGGCGGCCAGGGCCGCTTCGGCGCCCCGGCCCAGCGCTCCGGTGGCGGCGGTTACGGCCGCAGGCCCGCCGCCAAGCAGGGCGAGTTCGCCCTGCCGACGACCATCACCCCGGCGCTGCCGGCCGTGGAGGCCTTCGCCGATCTGGAGATGCCGGCGGCGCTGCTCTCGGCGCTCGCCGCCCAAGGCGTCACGATGCCGTTCCCGATCCAGGCGGCCACGCTGCCGAACTCGCTGGCCGGCCGTGACGTGCTGGGCCGGGGCCGTACCGGCTCCGGCAAGACGCTCGCCTTCGGTCTGGCCCTGCTGGCCCGTATCGAGGGGCGCCGCGCCGACGCCAGGCGCCCGCTGGCCCTGGTGCTCGTCCCCACCCGGGAACTGGCCCAGCAGGTCACCGACGCGCTCACCCCGTACGCCCGCTCGCTCAAGCTGCGGCTGGCCACCGTCGTCGGCGGTATGTCGATCGGCCGGCAGTCCGCGGCGCTGCGCGGCGGCTCCGAGGTCGTCGTCGCCACTCCTGGCCGGCTGAAGGACCTGATCGAGCGCGGCGACTGCTCGCTGGACCGGGTCTCCATCACCGTCCTGGACGAGGCCGACCAGATGGCCGACATGGGCTTCATGCCGCAGGTCACCGAGCTGCTCGACCAGGTGCAGGCGGGGGGCCAGCGGATGCTGTTCTCGGCCACCCTGGACCGTAACGTCGACCTGCTGGTGCGCCGCTACCTGCACGACCCGGTCGTCCACTCGGTCGACCCGGCCGCCGGTGCCGTCACCACGATGGAGCACCACGTGCTCTACGTGCACGGCGCCGACAAGTACGCCACCACGACGGAGATCGCCGCCCGCGACGGCCGCGTGATCATGTTCCTGGACACCAAGCACGCGGTGGACAAGCTCACCGACCACCTGCTGAACAGCGGGGTCAGGGCGGCGGCGCTGCACGGCGGCAAGTCGCAGCCGCAGCGCACCCGCACCCTGACCCGGTTCAAGACCGGGCACGTCACGGTGCTGGTCGCCACCAACGTCGCGGCCCGCGGCATCCACGTCGACAACCTCGACCTTGTCGTCAACGTGGACCCGCCGAGCGACCACAAGGACTACCTGCACCGGGGCGGCCGCACCGCCCGCGCCGGGGAGTCCGGCAGTGTCGTCACGCTGGTGCTGCCCAACCAGCGCCGCGAGATGACGCGCCTGATGTCCGACGCCGGGATCACCCCGCAGATCGCCCAGGTCCGCTCCGGCGAGGCCGAGCTCAGCCGGATCACCGGTGCGCAGGCGCCCTCCGGCGTGCCCGTCGTCATCACCTCGCCGGTCTCCGAGCGGCCCAAGGGCGGGTCCTCCTCCCGGGGCCGGCGCAGCCGCCCGGCCCAGGCCCGGCGCACCGCGTCGTCGGCGTCCGCCTCCTCGTCGCGGGGCGGCGGCGCACCGCGCCGGTCCTCCGGCGACCGTGCCGCCTGACCGATACCCGCGTTCCCGTTCCGTTCCGCTCCCCGACCCCGTTGAGGCACTATGCGCTGCGTCATCGCCCGCTTTCCGTTCGACCTGTTCAAGCCCGAGGTCGAGGAAGCGATGAAGGGCATCAAGCCCGAACCCGTCACCGGGGAATCGGTGATCATCAGCCGTCGGGTCTACCCGGTCAAGCAGGTGGGTGAGGTGATCACCCGGCAGGACCGCCGCGATTTCACGGCCGCGGAGGTGACCAGGGCGCTCGGGCGTCTCGGCTTCACCTGCCGGCCCGTGCCCGCGCCCGCCGCTCCGGTGGAGCTCAGCCCCATGGAGGCCGCCTCGGCCGCGCTGGGGACGCCCGGACCGGACGCCTGAGCCACGCCGCCCGCACCACCGCCTGGGCCCGGCCCCCGAGAGGGAGCCGGGCCCAGGCGCGTCGTACGTCCCTCGGCGGTCAGCTCCAGAGCGCCTCCGCGAGCGTGACGCCGACGAACACCGCGCCCAGACCCGCCACCACGCTCGCGACCACGTTGGCCGCCGCGTAGAAGCGGGCGCCGTCCTCCGCCAGCCGCAGCGTCTCGTAGCTGAAGGTCGAATACGTGGTCAGCGCACCGCAGAGCCCGGTCCCGAGCAGCAGCTGTACGTGGGACGAGGCGGCCCCCGCCGTCACCGCGCCGGTCAGCACCCCCAGCACCAGGCAGCCCGTCACGTTCACCGTGAACGTCCCCCAGGGGAAGACGGTGTCGTGCCGGGACTGCACCGACCGGTCGGTCAGGTAGCGCAGCGGGGCGCCGACGACCGCGCCGGCGATCACTAGGAGCCAGTTCACCGGGGCTCCTCCGGTTCGCCGCGCCGTACCAGCTCGCAGGCGTCCAGGATGACCGGGCTGTCGCCGGTCAGCTCCTCGATCAGCGGCAGGAACGCGCGCACCTTCTCCTCGGCGTCCACGATCACCACCGCCACCGGCAGGTCCTCGCTCAGCGAGAGCAGCCGCTGGGTGTGGATCATCGAGGAGGCGCCGAACCCCTCGATGCCCCGGAACACGCTGGCGCCCGCCAGTCCCGCCGCGTGCGCCCGGTGCACGATCTCGGTGTAGACCGGCCGGTGGTGCCAGCCGTCGGACTCCCCGACCAGGACGGTCAGCCGCAGGGCGCGCTCGGTCCTCGATGTCGTCATGTCTGCCTCCACGCCAGCACGCGGCGGGTCAGCCACACCGCGCTCCACACCGCTGCGAGGGCCGCGAGCAGTGTCAGTCCCAGATACGCCAGTCCGCTGCGGGCCCGGCCGCCGTCGACGAGGCGCTGGATGTCCACGGCGTAGGTGGAGAAGGTGGTGAACCCGCCCAGCACCCCCGTACCGAAGAACGGCCGCACCAGCCGGTGGGCGGCCCAGACCTCGCTGATCACCACCATGAACACGCCGATCACCGCGCAGCCGATGACGTTGACCACGAGGGTCGTCCACGGGAACCCGCCGGCCCCGGTGGGCCAGAGCAGCGACGCCCCGTAACGGGCGCACGCGCCGGTCGCGCCGCCGAGCGCGACCACGGCGACGACCGGGGCCTGTGGGTTCAGGGTTCTGGTGGGCACACGTCTCCTACCTGCCGGGGCGCCCGCCGGACGCGGGCGCGCTCGTCGCCAAGTAGGGACCGTTGGCGTCGCGCTCACGAGCGCGACGCGGTTCGGGTACGGCGGGCCCCACCGCCGCGCGGCGGCCGTTCCCGGCGCCGCTCACCCCCAGAATATCGTGTGGGCCGTACGGGGGCGTGCCGGGCTCCGCAGGGCCCCCGGACGCCGGGACCGGAGCGGGGGCGTGCCGGAAGGTTCACCCGATCGGCCAGCGCATCTGCGGGTGCGACCGGGAGGCCGCAGGGTGGTCCCATGTGGCCCCGTCGAATAGTGCTGGGCGCCGCGGTCCTCCCGCTCACCCTGCTGGTGCTGCGGGACGCCCCGGTGCGGATCGCGCTGCCCACGTCGGCCGCCGCCCACGAGCGGCCGCGCCCGGTGCCGTACCGGGTGCCGCAGCCGGCCATCGTCAGCCGGACGGCCTGGCACGCGGACGAGCACCTGGTCAGGGAGCCCGCGGTCTACACGGGCCCGGTGCGGGCGGTCTTCATCCACCACACCGGGGAGTCCAACGACTACGACTGCGCGGATGTGCCCCGGATGCTGCGGGCGGTGGAGGAGTCCCACGTCGAGGGCAACGGCTGGGACGACATCGGCTACAACTTCCTCGTCGACCGGTGCGGGACGATCTACGAGGGCCGGGCGGGCGGCATCCGGCGCTCGGTGCGCGGCGCGCACACCACGGGCTTCAACGCCGACAGCGTGGGCATAGCGGTGCTGGGCAACTACGGCAGCGGGACCACCGTGCCGCCGGTCCTGGTGCGGGCACTGGCGAAGGTGGCCGCGTGGAAGCTGGCGCCGGGCGTCGATCCACGCGGCAAGGTGCGGCTGGTCTCGACGAACGACGCGAGCAGGTACCCGAAGGGCACGGCCGCCGTCCTGAACGTCATATCCGGCCACCGCGACGCGTACCAGACGACCTGTCCGGGCGAGGCGCTGTACGGCGAGCTGCCCGCGATCCGGGCGGCGACGGCGGCCCTGCGCAAGGGGCGGTGAACGAGAGCCACCCGGTTATTGCGCTAGTACATATTTACTTTCTCACTAGTCCGAACCGGGTTATCGTGTCGGCATGTCTGCCACACCTCCGCTTCCCGTCACCCTGACCGGCCGCCACGTCCGTCTGGAGCCGCTGTCCCCGGACCACCTCGACAACCTCTTCGCCGCGGGCGGCGGTGACGAGGAGGTCTGGCGCTGGCAGGGCGGACCGGCCCCCCGCACCCGGGAGGAGCTCGGCGAGAAGCTGACGGCCCTGCTCGCGGCCGCACAGCGGGGCGTCTACGTCCCGTTCGCCGTCGTCCACCGCGAGAGCGGCCGGGCCATCGGCTGGACCACGTACATGGACGTCGACGTGGCCAACGAGCGGCTGGAGATCGGCTCGACCTGGTACGGGCGCGCGTACTGGCGCTCGGCCGTCAACACCGAGACCAAGCTGCTCCTGCTCACCCACGCCTTCGAGGAACTCGGCATGGGCCGCGTGCAGTTGAAGACCGACCATCTCAACGAGCGCTCCCAGGCGGCAATCGCGCGCCTCGGCGCCCAGCGCGAAGGGGTGCTGCGACGCCACCGCCGCCGCCCGGACGGCAGTTGGCGCGACACGGTCTACTTCTCGCTGCTCGCGGACGAGTGGCCGCAGGCGAAGGCGCGGCTGGCGGAGCGGCTCTGACGGTGGACCGCTGGCGCACGCGGAAGCGCCCGGCCGGGTGATTCCAGCCGGGCGCCCATGTGGAGCGTCGAGTCGCGCCTACTCCGCTGCGCCGAACCGACTCCCGCCGGCGGCAGCGGCAAACGACGAAAGGGCCGTGCGCGAGAACAGCAGTGCGGGGCCGTGCGGGTCCTTGCTGTCGCGGACGGCGACGGTCCTGGCATCGACGATGCCGCATTCGACGCACTGCGCCCCGGTGTCGCTGTACGAGGACTTCCACCAGGTAACGGGCAGGGTGGAGGCGTCGTGGATGTTGCTCATGTGCTTTTCCTTATCTCTGTGATGAGGTCTGCCGACGCCTCAACGGAAAGCGCGGCGGAACTCAGCCGTTGCCAGGCGTCCCGGTGAGCGGCGACCTTGTCGCTCTCCTCGACGTACAGGGCCGAGGTCAACCCCTCGGTGTGAACGACATCGAGGTCGGCATGCGGGCCGAATCCCAGAATGGTGAAGCTGCCCAGCTGCCCGACATGCAACGGTGCGTCGGAGGGCAGTACCTGGAGGTTGATGTTGGGTCGCTTGCCCGTGGTGAGTAGTCGGCCCAACTGCTCCCGCATCAGCCCCTCGACGTTCGACGTCGATCGCAGGGCGGCCTCGGAGATGATGGCCCACAACGCGAGCGGGTCCTCGCGAGTGAGTACTGCCTGTCGCGCGAGACGTACCTCGACCAGAGCGTCGACGCGTGCTTCGACTGCCTCGGACATCGCTGTCGCGTGAATGATCTCGCGGGCGTACTCGGCCGTGTGCAGCAGGCCGGGGATCGCCCCCACATTCCATGCGGAGATCGATTCCGCCTCGGTCTCCAGGCTGATCAGATCCTCGTACACGGGCGTGAGAACGCCCCGGTACGAGTGCCACCAGCCGCGCTGGGCGCCCTCTTTGGTGAGCGTCAGCAGCGCCGCACGCAGTTCGTCACTCACTTCGCGGCCGACCTCGGCGTACAGGTCGAGCAGGGCATCGATGTCCTTGGCCTTGGACGCGCTGCGAGCAGTCTCGATTCTCGAAAGCTTCGAGTAGACGAACTGGCCCTTGGACCGCTCGGCGACCTCTTCGAGGGTGAGTTCGCCGCGCAGTGCGCGCAACTTCGCACCGAGGCGCCGACGGCGCACTGTAGGCGCACTCACTTCTTTGCCCTCCCCTTTGCTGGTTGCTCGACAGTCTGCCGTGACGGCTCATTGCCTGTCACCTGCGCACTTCGCACTGGTGTTTCAGCTCCTATCGATAGATGTAAATTTCTATAGTGCTGCGATTAGACTTGCACAATGTGTAGCTGAGCGAGCACTCTGGTGTGACGAAAGATCGCAACTTCTTGGAGTGTGCGACGAGCTCGTACGCGCTTCGAAGGCCACCCGTGAGGGGACACGCATGATCGAACAGTGGTGGACTGATTCGCCTGCATGTTGTGCACCACCCGTTGGACCGCCACCCATTCTGTTACTCGCAGGCGAGCCTCAATCAGCCGCAGCCGCAAGGAACTTCGTGCGTGAGTTCGTCTCGTACCACGTTCCGGGTGTATCCGAGGACTACGTCGAGACGGTCGTCCTGGTCGCGTGCGAGCTGGTCACCAACTCGATCCGCTACGGCACCGAGCCCGGCGACTCCGTGCGCGTCGTGCTCGACGCCGACGACAACCGGACGCGCGTCGAGGTACACGATCCGGTACGCCGACGCCCCCGGCTCCGGCCCGTATCCCATGAGCGCGATCGTGGGCGTGGCCTGATCATCCTTGACGCGCTGTGCCCCGGTTCCTGGGGAGTCGAGGACATCCCGTTCGGCAAGGCGGTATGGGCGGAGGTGAAGGCGCCCTGATCGCGCGGCGCCTCGTTGCCCGGGGCCTTGTCCACCGACCGGTGGACAACGGGTTCCACCGGCCGGGGCTGCCGGGCGAGGGGCCCCGCGGACGAGCATTTACCGCATGAGAATACGACCCGTACGCATGGCCCGCTGGAGTGCGCGGCACCCCTGGAAAGCGATCGTCGGCTGGTTCGTCTTCGTGGTGCTGTGCCTCGGCGCGGGCATCACGGCGGGCAACAACCCGGCCACCACCAAGGACTTCTGGGTCGGTGAGGCCGGCCACGCCGAGTCGATGGCCACCGACGCCGGACTCCAGCGCCGGCCCGCCGAGCACATCCTGATCCGGTCCGGCTCCGGCCCCCTGGACGGCGCGGAGGCAACCGCCGCCGCCCGCGACGTCACCGCCCGGATGACCGCTCTCCCCGAGGTGGCCGAGGTCGCGCCGCCGGTCCGCTCGAAGGACGGCACGGCGCTCCGGGTGACCGTGGTGATGAAGGGCGCCGAGCTCGACGCCAAGAAGAACGTCGCCCCGCTCCTCGACGCCACCGGGAAGGCGGCCGCCGCCCATCCGGGGCTGGTCGTGGAGGAGTCCGGTTCGCCCGCCATCTCCCAGGGCGTCAACGACCAGCGCGGCAAGGACCTCTCGCTCTCCGAACGCCTCACCCTGCCGGTCACGCTCGTCATCCTGCTGATCGTGTTCGGCTCTGTCGTCATGGCGGGTGTGCCGCTGCTGCTGGCGCTCTCCTCGATCGCCGCCACGATGGGCCTCGCCATGCTGGCCTCGCACCTGATGCCCGACCCCGGCGTCGGCACCAACATGATCCTGCTCATCGGACTCGCGGTCGGCGTCGACTACACGCTCTTCTACCTCAAGCGCGAACGCGAGGAACGGGCCCGCGCGGCAGGCCGGTTGAGCCCGGAGGCGCTGGTGGAGCTCGCGGCGGCGACGGCGGGCCGCGCCATCGTGGTCTCCGGCCTCGCCGTGATCGTCTCCACCGCCACCCTGTACCTCGCCACCGACGTCATCTTCTCCTCGCTGGCGACCGGCACCATCCTGGTCGTCGCCGTCGCCGTGATCAGCTCGCTCACCGTGCTGCCCGCCCTGCTGGTGAAGCTCGGCCACCGCGCGGAGCGGCGTGGAGCCAGGAAGGCCGCCCGGCGCGCCGAGCGCGGCGCCCCCGCCGTGACGAAGCGCGCGAAGCCCGAGAACGGCCGGGTGTTCGGCGCCCTCATGCGCCCCGCCCAGCGCCACCCGGCGATCACCCTGTGCGTGTCCGTGCTGGTCATGCTCGCCGTCGCGGCGCCCGCGCTGGGGCTCAAGCTCATCGACCCGGGCAAGGACACCTTCTCCCGCGACATCCCCGCCATGCGGGTCTACGACCGGATCACCGCCGAATTCCCCGAACTCCTGGTCAAGCACGAGGTGGTGACCCGCTCCGCCCCCGGCCAGGCACCCGAGGTCAGGAAGGCGCTGCTGGAGCTCGGGCGGCGGGCCCAGGCGGACCCGCTCTTCGCGCACAACGCGGAGCCGCTGCTGCGGACCTCCGACGACGGGCGGATCAGCGTGCTGGAACTGCAGGTGCCGCACCCGGCGCCCGCCGACGAGGCGATCGCCTCACTGGACCACCTGCGGGACCAGTACATTCCGTCCACCGTGGGCCGACTCGCGGGCGTGGAAACGGCCGTGAGCGGTGATGTGGCCCGAGGCCAGGACTACGTGCACCACGAGCGGAACAAGCTGCCGCTCGTCCTCGGCTTCCTGCTCCTGCTGACCTTCGTGATGACGGCGGTGGCCTTCCGCTCCGCGGTCATCGGCCTGATCGGCGTCGTACTGAACCTGCTCTCCGCGGCGGCCGCGCTCGGCGCGCTCGTGCTGGTCTTCCAGGGCACCTGGGCCGAGAGCCTGCTGGACTTCGACTCCCTCGGCGCGATCGCCTCCCGGGTGCCGCTCTTCCTCTTCGTGATCCTCTTCGGTCTGTCGATGGACTACCAGGTCTTCGTCGTCAGCCGGATCAAGGAGGCCATGGACCACGGGATGACGGCCCGCGAGGCGGTGCTCGACGGCATCGAGCGGTCCGCGAAGGTGGTCACCAGCGCGGCGCTGGTCATGGTCACGGTGTTCGCCGCCTTCGTCTTCCTGCACCTCACCGAGATGAAGCAGATGGGCTTCTGCCTCGCGATGGCGGTCCTGCTGGACGCCGTCATCATCCGGATGATGATCCTGCCCTCCGCGCTGCTGCTCCTGGGCGACCGCGCCTGGCGCCCGCTGCGCCCTTCACGTACGAAGAACACGGCCCCGGCCGCACCGCCCGTGCTCCCCGTACGCTGACCGCCATGCTTCAACGGCCGCAGCGCGGCGATCCGTTCTGGATCTGGGTGCTCCACGGGTGGGAGGCGCTGTCCTGGGCGCTGGCCGCCCTGGTCATCCTGATCACCCTGCTGGGGGATACGCCCCCGGGACGGAAACTCGGGCTGCTCGCGCTGATGGCCGTGCTCGCCCTCTGCTACGCGCTGGTGCGGCTGCGCCCCGGCAACCCGGTGCTCGGCCCGTACGGATATCTGGGCGTGCTGATCGTGGTGCTGGGAGGCGTCTCGTACCTCGGGGACGGCTTCGGGGTGTTCTACACCGTGATGCTCACGCAGTTCATCGTCTTCGCGGACAGCCCGAGGGGCGCGATCCTCCTCACGGGGCTCGGCGCCGCGGCGATCACGATCGGTGGCAGTCTGCGGGAGGGCGGGCAGGGCGGGGTGTTCCTCACCAACACGATCTCCTCCCTCGCGGTCTGGGCCGTCGCCGTCGTGATGGCGGTCCTGACTCCGCGGGCGCTGGCCCAGCGCGACGAACGGGCCGCGCTGCGGGCGGAGTTGAAGAGCACCCGGGTCGAACTGGCCGAGGTGTACCAGCGCCAGGGCGCCGCAGAGGAACGGGAACGGCTCGCCCGGGAGATCCACGACACCCTCGCCCAGGGCTTCGCCTCCATCATCGTGCTGGCGGAGGCCGCCAGGTCCCAGCTGGCGGTGGACGTGGAACGCAGCGCCCAGCAGCTCCAGTCCATCGAGCAGACCGCGCGGGAGAACCTGGCGGAGGCCCGGGTCCTGGTCGGCGCCGCCCCCAGCAGCGGGGTGGCGGCCGGCTCCGTCGCCACGACGCTGCGCCGCACCCTGGACCGCTTCACCGAGGACACCGGCCTCACGGTCACGGCGGAGCTGGCGGACATCGAGTGCGACCAGCCGACCCGGATCGCGCTGCTGCGGTGCACCCAGGAGTCGCTGGCCAACATACGCAAGCACGCCGCCGCCTCCACCGTGGGCGTCGTCCTGGCCCGGCAGCCCGAAGGCGCGGAACTGGAGATCACCGACGACGGACGCGGGTTCGTCGTCGAGGAATCCCACGGCTTCGGACTCGACGGCATGCGACGGCGCCTCGCGGAGTTCGGCGGCGGCCTCACCGTCACCAGCTCGGTCGGTGACGGCACCCGCATCCTCGCCACGATCCCGCTGAGCCACGATCCCTCAGAACGGCTTAGCCACGATCCCTCCGAACGACAGGTCCCAGGTGTGACATGACATCAGACCCCTCGGCAGTCGCCGCCCCGCTGCGCATCATCCTGGCCGACGACCACACCGTGATGCGCGCGGGTCTGGTCGCCCTGCTGGGCTCCGAGCCCACCGTCGAGATCGTCGGCGAGGCGGGCGACGGCCGGGAGGCCGTCCGGCTCGTCGAGCTGCTCCGGCCGGACGTCGCCCTGCTCGACCTGCGGATGCCGGTCCTGGACGGGGTGGGCGCCACCACGGAGATCGTCGCGGGCCCCACGTCCACCCGCGTCCTGATCCTGACCACGTACGAGACCGACGCGGACATCGAACGCGGCGTCGAGGCGGGCGCCACCGGCTACCTGCTCAAGGACGCCACCCGCGAACAGCTCGTCGACGCCATCCACGCGGCCTCCCGTGGTGAGACGGTGCTGGCCCCCCGGGTCGCCCAGCGGCTGGTGGCCAAGATGCGCCGGCCGGTGCCCGTCACGCTGACCGCCCGCGAGGCCGAGGTGCTGAACGCGGTCGCGGACGGGCTGTCCAACGGGGAGATCGGCCGGCGGCTGTTCATCGGGGAGGCCACGGTGAAGACCCACCTGCTGCGGATCTTCGCCAAGCTCGACGTCAACGACCGTACGCGTGCGGTGGTCGTCGCGATGAACGGCGGTCTGCTGCAACGCCGTTAGCGCACCCCGTCGGCTCCGGCCGGGGTCGCGGCCGGGTTCGCGTCCCGCCATGTACTTGTCGTTTATCGATATGCTCCCCTAGGGTGAGCATATCGATATTCGATGGATCGGGGATGCGATGAACACGCGGCTCACGAAGGTGCTGGCCTCGGTGACCCACTGGCTGGCGGTGCTCAGCGGCCTTGCCTTCCTCGGCACCGGCGCCTCGCACATGCTCGACGACGGGGCCGTCTGCGTGGAGACGGGCTTCTGGGCCAACGCCCGGCTGGCGCCGGGACTGCCGGTCGCGAAGGGCGTGGACGCGTCGGGCAGCCTCACCCGGCTCTGCCAGGACAGCCCCTCCGTGGGGCAGCGCGCGGCGGATCTCGGGGGCGAGCTGCCCTGGCTGCTGTTCGGGGCGATAGCGCTGCTGCTCTTCTCCCGGCTGCTGACGGCCGTGCTGAAGCAGGGACCGTTCACCGAGCCGGTGGCCCGGCAGCTCACCGCTCTCGGCTGGGTCGTCGCCGTGGGCACTCCGGTCGCCGGGCTCGTCGTCGGCTGGTCGCATTCCTGGCTCGTGGGGTCCATGGCGCCGGTGGTGGGGTCGGGGCCCGAGCTGTCCGGACCGATGGTTCTCGTGCTCGCCGGCCTCGCGGGTGTGATCCTTGGGAAGATCATGCGCGAAGGTGTCCGCATGCGGGAGGACCTCGAAGGGACCGTCTGATGCCCGAGGACGAAATCCATTCGATCCGCATCCACCTCGACCGGCTGCTGGTCGAGCGCGGTATGACGCTCACCGAACTGTCCGCACAGGTGGGGATTACCGTCGTCAACCTGTCCGTGCTCAAGAACGGGCGGGCCAAGGCCATCCGCTTCTCCACCCTGTCGAGGATCTGCGAGATCCTCGGCTGTCAGCCGGGAGACCTGATCACTCACGAGCCCGCTGAGCGGGCCTAGGGCGGCCGTCGCTGGCGAGCGCCGCGCCGTGGCCGAGGGCGCCGTGGTCGTAGGCGCTCTCGGCGTGCAGCGTCTGGTCGAGGCCGGTGAGCTCCTGGTCGGGGGAGGCCCGCAGGCCCATCAGCCGGTCGATCGCCTTGCCGATCCCGTACGTCATGAGGAAGGTGTACGCCGCCACGGCGAGGACGGCGACGGACTGCCGGCCGAGCTGGGCCGCGCCGCCCCCGTAGAACAGCCCCTCCGGTCCGCCGGTCATCGTGGTGGTCGCGAACAGGCCGACGAGCAGGGTGCCCACGATGCCGCCGACGAAGTGCACGCCGACCACGTCCAGCGAATCGTCGTAGTCCAGACGGAACTTCCACCCGACGGCGTACGAGCAGACGACCCCGGCCGTGAGCCCGACCGCCGCACCGCCCACGATGCCGACCGTGCCGCAGGCGGGGGTGATCGCCACCAGCCCGGCGACCGCGCCGGAAGCCGCGCCGAACGTGGTGGGGTGGCCGTCGCGCTTCTGCTCGACGAAGAGCCAGCCGAGCAGTCCGGTGCAGCCGGCGACGAGCGTGTTGAGCATCGAGGCCGCCGCCAGTCCGTTGGCGCCCAGGGCCGAGCCGCCGTTGAAGCCGAGCCAGCCGAACCAGAGCAGTCCGGCGCCGAGCATCACCATGGGCAGGTTGTGCGGGCGCATCGCGTCCTTCTTGAACCCGATGCGCGGACCGACCACCAGGGCCAGCGCAAGCCCGGACGCCCCGGACGCGATCTCCACCACCAGCCCGCCGGCGAAGTCCAGCGCGCCCAGCGAGTCCTTGATCCAGCCGCCGGGCCCCCACACCCAGTGGGCGACGGGAGCGTATACGAGCAGCGTCCACACCGGTACGAAGACCAGCCAGGCGGCGAACCGCGTACGGTCCGCGATCGCGCCGCTGATCAGCGCCGCGGTGACGATCGCGAACGTCAGCTGGAAGGTGGTGAACAGCAGGGTCGGGACGCTGCCGGTGAGCGTGCCGGGGCCGATGCCCGCCATGCCCAGGTGGCCGAGGCCGCCGACCAGGCCGCCGAACGCGTCGCCGTCGAAGGCCAGCGAGTAGCCCGCGAGCAGCCAGACGACCGTGACCAGCGCGATCGACACGAAGCTCATCATCAGCATGTTCAGGACGCTCTTCGTGCGGACCATGCCGCCGTAGAACAGCGCCAGGCCCGGAGTCATCAGCAGAACGAGCGCGGTGGCGGCCAGCAGCCAGGCGGTGTCGCCTGTGTCGAGGCCTGCCGCGGCCAGGGTCACGGGGGTCACTCGGAGGTCCCTCCTCGGTACGGCGTGCGGTTCGGTCGGCAGTCGGGCGACAGAGAGCTGTCGAAGAGCTGTCGGAGAGCGTGACCGGCGCGCGTTTCGTAACGAGGACCCGGAGGTTTCCGCGATATTTCATTGCGGGGTGGTTGCCGAAATCTCACCGTCCCGGGTACGGCGGTGGGCCCGGTTCAGCAGCCGTGCCCGGGTACGGCGGGGGACCCCGGCTCAGCAGCCGCACCCGGGACGGCAGTGGGCCCGGTTCAGCAGCCGCCGCGGGTCCGCGAAAGGCCGTAGACGGAGTCCAGCCGGTAGGTGCCGCCCCTGGGCACGGTGAGCTCCGTCCAATCACCGTTCTGCCGCAGGCAGCCGCCGGCGCCGTGCCCGCCGACCTCGCGCGCCCGCAGCCACGGCGAGTACGCGAGCCGTACGGTCAACGAGCCCGACTCCGGTACCCGGACCACCAGCTCTGCCTCGCCGCCGCTCACCACGGAGGCCGGTGCCGGCACCAGGGGGACCGCGTCGCGCACCCGGTAGACGGTCCAGCCGTCGTCCCGCCACACCCGCCGCAGCCAGGGCTGCCCGCCGCGCACCAGGGCCGCCTCCGCCTCCGCGGGGCCGTCGGGCTTCCCGTGGTGCAGCACGACGTACCCCACGGCCCAGCGGTCCAGCCAGGCGCGGTAGGTGGCCGGGGACAGCGTCCCGTCGTAGAAGAGGCGCCCGCGTTCCACGTCGAGCTGCCGGTTCCAGCCGCGTGCCATGCTCACGTGACGGGCCAGCACGGTCGCCTCGCGGTGGTTGCGGGCGGGGACGACCTCCACCCGGGTCCGGTCGGCGCCGAGCCGGCGCAGTTCGTTGACGACGCCGTCGGTGCGGGCGGCCCAGGCGGGCACGTCGTTGGAGACCCGGAGATCGTCCAGGGTCTTGTCGGCCAGCCAGTTGGCGGACAGCCCGAGGGCCACGGCGATCACGACCGTACGCGTCCAGTTCCGCTTCCGGACGAGCTCCAGGAGCGCCGCCAGGAGTACCGGGACGGCGACGAGACCGAGGAGCCGTTCCACGTTCGTCCCGATCGGGGAGGCGACGAGGAAGACCAGGACGACGCCGACCGCGTACACCACGGCGCCGTAGCGCGGGACGCGCCACCGCCGGCCCGGCGGCGCCGCGAGGGCCAGCGCGGCGCAGATGATCAGTGGCATCCACAGCCGGCCCCGGTTCATGGGCTGTTCGCCCTCGCCGGGGAAGAGCAGCGCGACCGCGCCCACGACGACGAAGAACGGGACGATCAGGACGGCGCCCTTGCGCCACTGCCGGTCCAGCAGGTACGCCGCCCCCGCGACCACGAGGAACAGCCCCGCCACCGGACTGGCCATCGCCGCCAGCGCCCCGGCCGCGAGCGGGATCACGGTGCGGTGCGCGTACAGGCAGGCGACGAGCCCGATCGCGACGCCCAGCGCGAACGTCGTACGCCCGGAGGCGACGTTGCACCACAGGGCCAGCGAGGCGAGCACCGCCGGGGCGATCGGCCGGCGCACCCCGGTGCGGACGAACAGCAGGGCGACGAACCACGATCCGGCGATCCCCGCGGCCACCGAGACCGTGCGGACCCCGAGGAAGGCCATCAGGTACGAGGAGAAGACGCTGTACCCGGCGGTGTGGATCCCGCCGTACCAGGAGAGGTTGTACGCGGAGCCCGGGTGCCGGGCGGTAAACCCCGACCAGGCGAGCTGCGCGGCCAGGTCGCCGCCTCCGGTGGCCAGGACGGCCACCCACCACACGTACAGCGGCACCACGACGGCGACCGCGACGAGCGGCACGAGGTGGCGCCGCCACCAGGGCGGGGCGGCCGGTTCACCGCCCCGGTCCGCCCTCGGCAGCTCACCGACGTCACCCGTACCCGCTCGCACTTCCCCGCTGACACCCACCCGGGCAACCCTAAGGGCTGTCCCGGGCGGGGTGTCGGCTGTGGGGTGTCGGTTGTCGGTCAGCGCAGGGTGCGCAGCATCGCCGCGTCGAACGGCGTGATGTCACCGGTGCGGCCGGCGAGGGTCTTCGCGGCCCACTCGGGGTCCCCGATCAGCCCCCGGCCGACGGCGACCATGTCGAACTCGTCGCGCTCCATCCGCTCCAGCAGCTGCCCGATGCCGGTGACCGTGGGGCTGTTGCCCTGGAAGGCGTCGAAGAAGTCACCGTCCAGGCCGACCGAGCCGACCGTGATCGTCGGCCTGCCGCTGATCTTCTTCACCCATCCGGCGAGGTTCAGGTCGGAGCCGTCGAACTCGGGCAGCCAGTAGCGGCGGGTGGAGGCGTGGAAGACGTCGACGCCGGCCTCGGTCAACGGAGTGAGCAGGGCGTCCAGTTCTGCGGGCGTCTGCGCGAGCTTCGCCTCGTAGGCGTCCGCCTTCCACTGGGACATGCGGAAGACGATCGGGAAGGCGTCGGACACGGCCGCGCGGCAGGCGGCGACGATCTCCGCCGCGAACCGGGTCCGTGCGACGAGGTCGCCGCCGTAGGCGTCGGTGCGGCGGTTGCTGCCGGACCACAGGAACTGGTCGATCAAGTAGCCGTGCGCGCCGTGCAGTTCGATGCCGTCGAAGCCGAGCCGCTCGGCGTCTGCGGCAGCAGAGGCGAACGCGGCGATGACGTCGTCGAGGTCCTGCTGCGTCATGGCGCGGCCCTTGGGCTCACCGTTCAGGGAGATGCCAGAGGGCCCGACCGGCTCGGCGTCCGCGACCGGCGGGGCGCCCTCGGTACGGGTGACGCCCACGTGCCACAGCTGCGGGATGATCGCGCCGCCCTCCCGGTGCACGGCGTCCGCGACCCGCGCCCAGCCCGCGAGGGCGTCATCGCCGTGGAACCGGGGGACCTGGTCGCTGGTGCCGGCCGAGCTGTGGTCGATGTAGGTGCCCTCGGTGACGATCAGCCCGACACCGCCGGCGGCCCGCCGTGCGTAGTAGTCCGCGACATCCTGGCCCGGTACACCGCCGGGGGAGAACTGCCTGGTCATCGGTGCCATGGCGATCCGGTTGCGGGAGCTGAGCCCGCGCACGGCGAACGGGCGGGAGAGGGTGTCTGCTGCACGGTCGGCGGTCACATCTGTCACGGGGTGTCCTGTTCGTAAGCGGAGGGTGTCTCCCTTTCACCAACAGCCGCGCGTGCCCCCGGCATCCCTGTTCCCAGCCCGATGTGGCCAAGGTCTCCCGGGACGGCCGCAGGCCCCGCCTGCGGGTCCGGGGCGCGGTGGGCTCGGGAGGGGGGCCGAACGTGCACACGTGCACATCGCGAGACGGACGTATTGCCGTGTGTTGCGGCACGTTGACGCACCGTCAACGATGTGACGAGGTCATGCCAGCATGCCGGGATCGCTTGCCCGGCCCGAATCCGCCCCGCCATCGTCGGTTGCTGCGTACGGACCCCGTACACCGCACCCCATGGCGCGAGGTCCCCTCGCGCCACCGTCCGAGGAGGACCTCACGATGGCAGCACTGCGCAACACCCGGCGGCGGATCGCCGCGTTGATCGCCACGACGACGACCGTGGCCTTGGCGGCCGCGGTCGGTGCGGCCTTACCCGCCCAGGCGGCCGCGCCGGAGGGCAGAGTTCTGCACGCCGGATCGGCGGAGGCGATACCCGGAAGCTACATCGTCACGCTGAAGCGGTCGGCCGGGCTCAAGGCGTCCGCGGCCCAGGGCAAGCAGCTCATAGCCGGCTACGGCGGCCGGATCGAGCGCACCTACTCATCGGCGCTGAACGGCTACGCCGCGGCTCTCAGCGGCACAGAGGCCAGGCGGCTGGCCGCCGACCCGGCCGTCGCCTCGGTCGAGCAGGACCAGAAGGTCCACGCGACCGCCACCCAGAGCAACGCGCCCTGGGGCCTCGACCGCATCGACCAGCCGAACCTGCCGCTGAGCGGCACGTACACCTACCCGGACTCGGCGGGCGGCGGCACGACCGTCTACGTCCTGGACACCGGGGTGCGCATCACCCACCAGGAGATCAGCGGCCGGGCCTCGTACGGCTACGGCTTCGTCGACAACGACACCACCGCCCAGGACGGTTACGGGCACGGCACCCATGTGGCCACGACCGTCGCGGGAAGCACCTACGGGGTGGCGAAGAAGGCGAAGATCGTCGCCGTACGCGTCCTCGGCAACGACGGCTCCGGTACCACCGCCGGGGTCATCGCCGGGGTCGACTGGATCACCGCCAACCACGTCGCCTCGTCCGTCGCGAACGTCTCGCTCGGCGGCGGTGCCAGCACCACGCTGGACGACGCGGTGCGCAAGTCCATCGCGTCCGGGGTCACGTACTCCATCGCGGCGGGCAATTCCGGTGCGCCGGCGGCCAATTACTCCCCCGCCCGCGTCGCCACCGCGATCACCGTCGGCGCGACGACCCGGACCGACGCCCGCGCGAGCTACTCGAACTACGGCTCGACGGTCGACATCTTCGCGCCGGGCTCCGGCATCACGGCCGGCTGGAACAGCTCGGACACCGCCACCTACACCGGCGACGGCACGTCCTTCGCCGCCCCGCACGTCTCCGGCGCGGCAGCGGTCTACCTGACGAACCACCCCGGCGCCTCCCCGGCGGCCGTGGCCTCGGCGCTCGTGAACGGCGCGACCTCGGGCGTCCTGACGGGCGTCGGATCCGGCTCCCCGAACAAGCTGCTCAAGCTCGTCCCGTAACGGAAGCTGCTCAAGCTCGTCCCGTAACGACCTGACGGCCGGGGGCGCGTGCGGGGTGATCCCCCGCACGCGCCTGTTCGGGCTCCGCCGGCCGGCGGCCGTCGCGGTCCAGCTGCCCACCGGGGCTCCCCCGGGCGGGCCTTGAGGCGTTCCGAGGGCGAGGGGGAACACCCCGGCCGGTAGGCTCGTCCGCCATGCCCCTGCCGATACCCGCTCGGATCACCCCGCGCGGCGCGAGAGCCGCCGCCGTCATCGCTGCCGTATTCGCGTCCGGCTGGTACCTGGGGCAGCCCGTCCTGCCGTCGCGGTGCGAGGGGCCGCCGAGGACCGTGCGGTACAGCGACCACCTGGCGGCCGACACGCTCCCGGACTGCGACGCGAGGCCGCGCCTGCTGGCCTGGTTCGGTGGAACCTTCCGCTGAGCCGGTACGGAACGCGGCGGGGCTCGGGCAGCGGCCCGGGTTCCGGCGCCCAGCCGGAAGCTGCCGGTGCATTGGTATGTGACGGAACGTCAGTAGATCCCGGTACGTCCGTCGATCGTCTCGCGGATGATGTCGGCATGGCCCGCGTGCCGGGCTGTCTCCTCGATCATGTGGTGCAGGACCCAGCGCAGATTCCGGTCCGAGAGGTCGGGGTGCGCGCACGGAGCGTCCAGGGGGAGGCCCGCGGCGATCTCCCTCGAAATGGCCGCCTGCTCCTCGAAGTACGCCGTCCAGTGCTTGACCGTGTCCCGCTCGTCGACACGGAAGTCCTCGTCGAACCGGCCCTCTTCCGCCGTCTCCGGCCACTCACCGGGGAGCACTCGCCCCGCGACGATGACCTGGAACCACCGGCGCTCCCAGAGCGCCGAGTGCTTGAGCAGACCCATCAGGGACAGCGAACTGACCGTCGGCGTCAGGAGGGCGTCCGCGTCGGACACCCCCTCGGTCTTCCGGAGCAGACCGGCGCGCTGCTTGTCGAGGAAGCCGACCAGGGCGTCCCGTTCGTTGGATAGGGAGAACTCTTCGGTTGCCATGTCCAACGACGCTACCGGACCGGTAGGACAGGCCGGGGCGGTGCGGCGCGGCCCGCCATGTCCGGTTCCTCGCAGGCGCCTTGCGTGGTTCTCGGGACCCGTGGACCTGTCGCGGATCGCCTGCGTATGTCGCCGCCCCCCTGCAGCTTTGTCCGCGGTCCGTAACGGAGGGATCTTGCCGGGGCGTTCATGTGTCTTCATAGGGGCAGCGCAGGGCAGGCAGGGCATCGGCGAAGACAACAAAGGGGTGGGCGGACATGGCGAAGCACAAGGGAAGGGGATGGCACGGCAGGCTTCTCGCGGCGGCACTCGGAGTGACGGCGGTGGCCGCGGCCACCTCGGTGTGGACCGCGCAGGCCGACACCACCGGAGGGCGGCAGCCGCAGGCGCGGGCCAGCGCCCCGGCCAACGGGCCCGCCGGCAAGGTCGCGGAGGGCATCGCGCACGCCTCCGACCGCGGCGCCCGCGGCGTCAACATCACCATCGACGACGGCCCCGACCCGACCTGGACCCCGCAGGTGCTCCAGCTCCTGAAGGAGAGCGGCGTCAAGGCCACGTTCTGCATGGTCGGCACCCAGGCCCAGGCCCACCCGGACCTGGTCAAGGCGGTCGTGGCGGGCGGGCACCGGCTGTGCGACCACACAGTCTCGCACGACACCGCCATGGACCACAAGTCCGAGGCCTACCAGTCCCAGCAGATCCTGGACGCCGAGCGCATGATCACCAAGGCGTCCGGCGGTGTCCGGCCGCAGTACTACCGGGCCCCGGGCGGCGCCTTCACCCCGTACAGCCGGCACCTCGCCGCGTCCCGGGGGATGCGGCCGCTGGGCTGGAACGTCGACACCAAGGACTTCGAGCACCCGGGCGTGGCCGCGATCGTCGCCACCGTGAAGAGCGAGATCTCCAACGGGCCGACCATCCTCTTCCACGACGCGGGCGGGGACCGCGCAGAGACCCTCGCCGCGCTGCGCGAGGTGCTGCCCTGGCTCAAGGAGCAGGGGTACACCTTCGGCTTCCCCGTGCGGTAGCAGCCGAAGCCCTCCCGCACTGAAGCTCTGAGCCCCTGCGGACACGCCCTAGCCCCGGCCCCGAGCCCCGTATGTCTGCCCCGCCGCTTCCCCGAAGGCCCCGCACGAGTTCCCCCTCGTGCGGGGCCCGCCGCATTTCGCTATGCGGCCGGCAGGCACGCGGGCACCTGCCGGGACAGGGTGGCCTCCACCATCTGCAGGTCGGGTCCGCCGGACGTGACGATGAAGACCAGATGATCTCCCTCGGGGATCGCCGCGGGATTGATCACGTGGTAGATCCCGCGGGAGTTCCGCTTCACCTCGTCGTTCGGAAGGACCTTGTCGAGCGCCTTGAGGTTGGCGTGGTCGCTGTGGAACGTGGCGTGGCACGAGGCCGAGGGCGTCATGACGGCGGCGGGTACGCCGGCCTTGCGCAGGGTGGCCTGGAGCCCGGGGGCGCCCTTGCGGCGGAACAACTGCACGGAGACCGTGCCGCCCGGTCCGGACTTCACGGCGTAATCGGCGTTGGTGACGTCGAGGCGGGTGCCCTCGCCGGTGTGCGGTGTCGGAGACGCGATGCCCGAGCCCGATTCCTGGGTGGCGGAGGCGTGCGGTGCCGGAGCGGCCTGTGTGGCGTCATCCGGGCCGGACAGCAACGGCAGGGCGGCCACCACCGCGGCGCCGACGGCGGCGAGGCCCGCGGTGAACGCCACCCGGCGGAGCGGCGAGTGGTGCCGGACCGGGGCGTGCCGGACGGTGACGGTGGAGGAGGGCAGCGTGGCGGCGTGGTCGGCCAGCTCGCGGGCGAGCTCTTCCTTGAAGTGCAGGGGGGCGTTCACTGTGCGGCCTCCATGAGGGCTTCGCTGTGGGCTTCGCGTTGGGCTTCGCGTTGGGCTTCGCGGTGGGCGGGACGGCTCGGAACGGTGCCGCGCAGCGCCTTGCGGGCGCGGTGCAGCCGTACCCGGGCGGCGGTCACGGTGATGCCGAGCGACTGGGCCGCTTCGCGGACGGTCAGCCCGTCCAGGGCGACCAGGTCCAGCACCCTGCGCAGGGGTTCCGACAGCGCGGCGTGGGCCGACGCCATGTGCCGGGCGGCGCGGTCGGCGTCGATCCGTGCCTCGATGGCACCGAGGTCCTGCTCGTCCAGCAGCCGGTGCCCGCGGATCCGGGCCACCGCCCGCTGCTCCCGGACGCTGCCCTGGAAGTGGGCGCTCAGGACGTTGCGGGATATGCCGTAGAGCCAGGCGACCGGTACGCCGCGCCGCGCGTCGTAGGTGTGCGCGCTCTCCAGGGCGGCCACGAAGATGTCCGCTGTCAGGTCGGCGGCGAGGTGGGGGTTGTCGACGCGGCGGGTGACGAACCCGAGCACAGCGTCGAACTGCTGCTCGTAGAACGCGGCGAAACCCGCCGGGTCACGTGCGGGTGGTGCTGCCGTACGGTCCGCTGGCACGGATGGCTCCTCAGGACGGATCGGAAGATGCGATCGCTTACACCTCTTCTTGGGAGCTGCGCCGGAAAACGTTACATCCGCCCCTCGCGGTCCGCCCGCCCCCGCCCCGGCAGTTCGCGCCGTCGTGGTGGGACAGCCGTGAGGGGCGGGGTGCCCTGAGTCATACTGGGGCGCCGGACGGGGAGGGGCGTACAGCGTATGAGGTATGGGGCGGACGGTGCGGGCCTGCCGGAACATATCGGCGGGTACACCGTGGAGCGGGAGCTGGGCGCCGGCGGGATGGGCACCGTCTACCTGGCCCGCTCGCGGGGCGGCCGCGCGGTGGCGGTGAAGGTGGCGCGCCCGGAGCTCGCGTCCGACCCGCACTTCCGGGAGCGGTTCCGCGCCGAGGTCGCGGCCGCGCGCAGCGTGGGCGGCTTCCACACGGCACCCGTGGTGGACGCGGACCCGGCGGCGGAAGCGCCCTGGCTGGCCACCGCCTACGTACCGGGCCCGACGCTCGCCGGACTGCTCGACGCCGAGGGGCCGATGGGCGAGGCACGGCTGCGGCAGCTGGGCGCGGCCCTCGCCGAGGCGCTGGAGGCGATCCACCGCTGCGGACTGGTGCACCGCGACCTGAAGCCCGGAAACATCATCATGGCCTCGGACGGCCCGCGGGTCCTGGACTTCGGCATCGCGAGGGCGCTGGAGGCACCCCGGCTGACGGCCACCGGAATGGCCTTCGGCACCCCGGGGTTCCTGGCGCCGGAACAGGCACAGGGCCAGGAAGTGGGCCCCGCCGCCGATGTGTTCGCCCTGGGCGCCGTGCTCGTGGCGGCGGCGGGCGGCAGCGCGTTCGGGGCGGGTACGCCGATGGGCATGATGTACCGCTCGGTGCACGAGCCCCCTGACCTGACCGCCGTGCCGGACGGCCTGCGCCCGGTCGTGGCGTCGTGCCTGGCGAAGAGCCCGGACCAACGGCCGACGCTGGGGCACCTGCTGGACCTGATCGCACCGGCCACCGCGCGGTACTCCCCGCCGGTGGCCATCCCCCCTCCGCCGCCCCATGCGCCGCACATCCCCGCCCCGATGCATCAGACCCCGGCGGGCTACGGATACGGGAACGGAAACGGCTACGGAAGCGGAACCGGGAACGGAAGCGGAACCGGGAACGGAAACGGCTACGGAAGCGGAACCGGGAACGGATGGGCGCCGCCGGCCGACGACCTCGCTTTCCTGGCGGTCGCGCCGGACAGCGCGCTCATGATCGACGAAATGGGCGTGACGATCGACTTCCGGTTCAGGTCGCTGCAGTTCGGCTGGGACGAGATCGCAACGGTCCAGTACGCGCCCGAGGGCCCCAAGCACCTCAGGATCGTCGTCCACCTCCACGACGGCACGGCCCACCCGTGCCTGCTGGCCGCCCGCAGGCGGAGCCGCCTCAAGCAGTGGCTCCAGGACCTGCCGATGATCCTGGCGTGCTTCACCTAGGGTCTTCGGTCCGGATCCGGCCTCCGGCATGAGAGCCTCGCAGCGTGGCTACTGAGGCGGAGGCAGGGGAGCTGCTGCACCGGCGCGGCTGGCGGAAGGCGTTCACGGCCACCGAGATGGTGGAGGCATGGGCCGCCCTGGTGGGGGCCATCGAGCGCGGCTACGCGCACGACATCTACGAGTACACCAACGACCTCTACAGCCGGAACTGGCTGCACGAGGCATGGCTCCTGCTGGACGATCACATCGTCCAGCTCCTGACCCCGAGGATCAAGGCCTTGGACGACCGGTACAAGGCCGCCACCGTCGACGACGACGGCCAGGCCCTCGACCGCATCCACCGCCTGCCCGGCCCCGATCTGTGGTGGTGGCGACGACACCCCCGCATTCTCACCGGAGACCTGGGCGACGAGCTTCGCGCGGCCGGCGCCATCGGTAGGGAACCGGACATGTCGTGACCTCGGACTGACGGCCCGTCCGCCAACGGAGCGGCGGCCGCTACCCCGCCGCAGCTGTTGCCGCTGTTGCTGCCGAAGCGTCGGCCAGCTGCTCGAACGTCTCGTTGAGTATCGCCCTGCGCGCGTCCTTGTACGCGGGCTTCGGCTCCAGTCCGTCGATCGTCCGCTCCCACACCGCGAGGAACATCTCCCGCCAGGTCCGGATCACCTCGGGCGGCGGGAGGGTCACGCCCGCCCAGTCCTGGCGGTGCAGGACGAGCAGCAGTTCAAGGTTGCAGGGGACGGCCACGCCCCAGTACTCGTCCGGCTCCAGCTCCACCGGATCGCCGCCCATCGCCTGCGTCACCTCGGCGACCAGCCGTTCGGCCAGCTCCGCGAGATGGTCCGCCGCCGTGTCGCTGTCGAAGTTGCCCGCGCCCCACGTACCCACTGTTCCGCCTCCGCGTTGTACGTCGTCGATCCCTTCCGCCATCACAGCAGAGGGCACTGACAGCGGGCGCCGCCCGCAGAGCCGGCGGACACGACTCAACCCGCCGAGCCAGGAACTCCCTTCGGGTCTACGGACTCACGGCGGTCATCCTCGAACGCGCGGTGGAGCGTGTACCTCCGGTAGCCGACGCCACCGGAGGAGGCGGCGTCGCGGGCGGCGGCTTCATGGGCGGCGGCGTCGGTCCATTCCGTGACGACCACGGCCTGTTCACCGTCCGGTGTCAGGTGGACGTGCGCGGCGAGCAGGCCCGGCACCGGGGCGACGGTGGCTTCCACGACGTCGTCTTCTGCCGCCACCGTGCTGACGACGTAGACGCCGACCGGCCGATCCGCGTCGTGAACCACGCTGCGGGTGAGCCGGGTGCGGATCAGTCCGGGGCGTTCGATGCCGGGCACGAGCGTGTCGATGCGGCTGACGGCCCCGGCACGGTGGGCGCGGGCCCAGGCGAGGTGGTCCTCATCGCTGGTCCACTGTGCGTAGAAGAGGAGACCGGTGCCGTCGGTGGAGAGGAAGACGTGCTGGGCCAGCCGCCCGGAAGGCGTCCCGGCCGCCGCCCACTCGCCCGCCATCGTGTCGGCGGCCAGGCGGGATCGTTCGGCGGTCCCGGTGAGCCACTCGCTCAGCAGGGCTGTTCCGGCGGCAGGGCGGACGAGGTCCAGGAAGCGTGTCATGGACGTCGACTCTCACGCATCAACCGCACTTGAGGTCAAGGCGCGTGCCGGGACGAGCCGTGCGGTTGCCGTGCCGTTGCCGTTGCCGTGCCGTCAGGGACGCCCGCCGGGAGAAGCCCCGTCAGGCCGATGCCCCGCTGTCGACGACCAGGTCGGTGCCGACCACCGCGCCGGCCATGGGTGAGGCGAGGTAGAGCACGGCAGCCGCCACTTCCTCGGCCTCCGCGACCCGGCCGAGCGGGTTCTGCGACTTCACCCGCTCGGTCCGGTCGGCCTCGGTCTCGCCCGGCAGCAGCGACATGGGGGCGGCGGAAGCACCCGGGCTGACCGCATTGATGCGGATGCCCTGGTGGATGTGGTCGAGAGCGGCGGCGCGGGTCAGCGCGGAGACCGCTGCCTTCGACGTGATGTACGGGGCGAGGTTCGGGATGCGCAGGTGCGCGCCGAGGTTGGAGGAGATGTTGACGATGACCCCGCCACCGTTCTCCTTCATGTGGGCGATCTCGTGCTTCATGGCCAGCCAGACGCCGGTGACGTTGGTCCGCAGTACCGCGTCCCAGTCCTCCTCGCTCACCTCCCCGACAGGAACGGCGCCCCGGAGTATCCCGGCGTTGTTGACCGCGATGTCGAGCCCGCCGAAGCGGGCGACGCTCTCGTGTACGAGGCCCCGGAGCCGGTCCGAGTCGGTGACATCGGCCGTGACGGCGGCAGCCGTGCCGCCGGCCGCTCCGATGAGGCCGACCGTCTCGTCCAGGGAGGCCGCGGTGCGCCCGGCGGCAACCACGGACGCGCCCTCGGCGGCGAAGGCGAGCGCGATCGCGCGCCCGAGGCCGGAGCCCGCACCGGTGACGAGCGCGGTCCTGCCAGTGAAGCGGTTCATTGTTCGGCAACTCCTTGGAATGGTGGAGATGATGGGTTTTTGACCGCTCGTTCCATTATCTGGGCGCGCGGGAGGTGGCTCGCGGATTCGGGTGGATTCCGGTGTGTGACTTGGCCGCGCGGAGGGCTCAGGCGTTGGTGTTCCGGTCCAGCAGGGTCAGGGCCTGCTCTGCCGCGTCCCGCACCCGGGCGGGATCGCCGGATGTCTTGCCGACGACCTTCACGCCCTGCATGAGGACGAGCAGCATGCGGGCCAGCGCGCGCGGATCGCGGTCCTCCGGCAGCTCGCCCTGGGCCCGCGCCCGTGCGAGCGACGACTGCAGCAGGGTCTCGAAGTGTTCCCAGCTGATCTCGACCCGGCGGGCCGCAGCAGGGTCGTGCGGGGCCAGTTCGGCGGCCGTGTTGGTGATGAGGCAGCCGTTCGACCGGTCCGGGGCGGAGGTGGCCTCCGCGGCGAAGCGGCGTACCACCGCGCGCACGGCGGGCAGCGCGGGCCCCGGCTCGGACAGCTCGGAGAGGAGGAGCGGGTCACGCTCCTCCGCGTACCGGTCCAGGGCTTTCAGGTACAGCTCGTGCTTGTTGCCGAAGGTGGCGTAGATGCTGGCGCGACCGATGCCGAGCTGCTCGACGAGGTCGGCGATCGACGTCGCTTCGTAGCCGCGCCGCCAGAACAGCTCAAGGGCCGACTGCAGCGCGGCGTCCGGATCGAATTCCTTGGTCCTGGCCACGTCGGAGACCGTAGACGAATACAGAACGATCGGTCAATAATCGCTTCGGGGTCGGCGCCGGGAAAGCCGGTTGGCCAACGGGTGCCGACCCGGAATGATCCTGATGTGCGGGGACGGAACGGGGACGGGGGAGAGGGACGGGCGATGGCTGACGTGTTCGCGTGTGCGCGGTGCGGTGAGGTGCTGACGGCCCCGGTGACGCGGGTCGCGCTTCCGTCCCGCGCCCACCACCGGTACGGACACGAGATGCTTCCCGCGCTGATGGATCCGGGTACGTACGCCGCCGATCCCGAGCCCTCCGGTCCGCCGTGGCGGCCGTGGAGCGAGCTCTTGCCGGAGGAAGCGGAAGCCCGCGGCGTTTTCGCACCGGTCCACGCGCTGTCCTTCGGCGCACCGGGGGCGGTGGTCGTCGCACCCGGCGACACACGGGGCACGGTCCTGATTCCGGAGCGGTGCGACGGCTACTGCCTGGGGCTGGACGGGCGGGACGGCCCGAACCTGGCGTGTGCCCGATGCGGTCAGCCGGTGGCGACCCGTATCGACGACTGCTCGCTGTGGCAGGCGGTGTGGCTCGCGCCGGGCGCCGTACGCCGCGTTCCCGCCGGGGACCCCACGGGCGGGAGCCCCGAGCGGGAGGCACCGGCGCGGGAGTGGGAATCCACGCCGCCGGTCGAGCCGTCCGGTCAGTGGAGCCCTCGGTGGACGGCGGCGGCCGGCGCGGCGCTGGCACACCTGCTGGCGGCCTCGGCGGGCGCTCCCGTATCGGTCCCTGACGGCCTCGCCGCCCAGACGTTCGGCCGCGCACTCGAAACGCTGCTCCCGCCGGCTCCATTGGCACCGTGGAGTCCATCGGCACCGCCGGGTCCATCGGCACCGTCGGTTTCACGGGGCCCATCGGGGCCATTGGCACCGTTACTTCCCCGAGGTCCGTCGCGTTCGTTGGCGAAGAGCGTGGCCCTTGCCGGACCGGGTCTGCCGGACACGGGTCCCGTTCCTGACATCGCCCTGGTCCCACGGCATCCGCGTACGGGTGAACCGTGGCAGCCGCAGGGCGGCGCGGAGGCCGTGCCGGTGGACGCCGATGTGTGGCAGGGGATGGCCTTCCCCCGCGAACCGCTGCCGATCCCCGCGACAGGCGGAATGCCCGACGGAGTCCTCCGCGACGACCCCCTGCCGCCGTACCCTCACGTGCTGTTCCAGCCCGACCGGAAGGTGTTTCTCCACACGCTGGCACGTCTGCCCGCCGTCCGTGAGCCGTGGCTGCGCCGGATCTACGACCGCGTGAGGCAGCGCCCGTACGACCTCTTCTGAGCAGCCGTACCCGGTCACGGCGTGGGGCTGCCCACCCGGTCGACCTCTGCGGCGGCGCGTCAGCTCTGTGCGGAGTCGTCGCCCGCCTGCCCGGCGCTCTCGGCCGCGTCCTCGGCCGCGCTCTCGGCTCCGCCGGTCTTCTCGCGCATCTTGCGCACCAGCTCCGCCTTCTGGTCGGCGGCACCCTTGCGGTCGAGGTTGCGGTGCGGGCCGTTGTTCTGCCGTTCGGCGCGGGACAGCCTCTTGCGCTGGCCGCCGCCCATGCCTACGGGATTGTTGATGTTCTTGCTCACGGTCATGGGTTCTCCCGGAATGGTGTGAAGTGATCTACGGATTCATCGGTGGGGGACGGGCACGGCGACATCGGGGGACGTCAGCGGGAGCCCGTCACGCGCTCACTCGTAAATCGGCGTCTGGAAGAAGATGGCCGTCTGGAAGAACATGCCAAAGACGTTACCCGGTTCCGTCGGCCCCGCACACCAGCTACTGCCGCCCCGTTCCGGCCGGGCTTCCGGTCGGGACCCGAGGCAGGCGAGCGCGGCCCGAACGAGTAGCGGGGCACGGCAAGGCCCTTCACTTGGACTTGGACGGCCGCAGAAGCTGGATACCGCCCTTCCACGGAAGTTCATCCTCGAAGTCGCATGCCGCGACGGCCCGTGTCTGCGCACCCCACAGAGTTTCGAGAATGCGGGATGCGGCCTCGACCGAAGCCGCCTCCCCGCGCGGTGTCATCGAATCCGTCTCGATCTGGACGGGCCACTGGACAAAGTCGTTCGACGGTTCCTCGTCGTTCCGGGCATCAGGGTTTCGGCGCACCTCGATCTCCAAGTCGCCCACAGTCGGCGTGCGCCGCTCGAAGGTTCCCTCGAAGAGACCGCCGAGAAGGCTTTGAGCTTCGGCGACCGTAACCCCAGCCACCAGGATCCTGCAGTAGGAGTATCGGCTCATTATGTTGACGGGGCCCGAACAGGAGGATTGTCAATAATGTCGAGACGGTCAATATTTCTCGCAGAATTGTGTGGGCTTCGGGGCTCCACAGGAAATGATCCTACGGTGGTCACAGGTCGTCAGCTGTTCCGTTGATTGCGGGGCCACATCCTTCGGGAAGGGTGGCGACGATCAGGTCGATCGCCTCCTCCACCGTCTCGGTCTCGCCGAGGGTGATGCCGTCGGACTGGCGGATCACCACGAACCCGCCGCCACCGCGGGGGAACAGGGAGCCCACGTCGTGCATCCGCGGAAAGCGGATGCACCGGCTGAGGTACAGGGCGCCGTGGCTGACAACGGGGAACAGTTCCCGAAGGCGAGGGTTCACATGCGCTGCCCGTGGCATGGCCGGGTCGATCAGTTCGCTTCCGGAATCGAGGACACTCTTCCATTCCGCTGCGACGATTTCTGCGGCTCGCGTACGTTCCTCATCATCTGTCATTTGATAGTCCATCCCCCTCTGGGCCCAGGTGGTTGTATCCAGGAAATGTCCGGATTCGGGACATCGATTTTCCATTACCCGAGTACCACCGTATTTCCTCCCAGGGGCATCCGAGCGGATCGGGCTCGTTGAGCATCGCGTCGGGCTCGTACATGCGCACATCGCCCGCGACGACACACACCCGAGGCAGCTGCGCCGCTGCAGGGCGCCGTGGAAGGGTCGGGCCCGCTCCGAGTCCGGTGCGGCAGCTGAAAGCCCGTGGCGGTGTAGCAGTGGGTCCTGCATCATCCCCATGTGATGGTGATGCGACCCGTTCTGGAGACCTTTGCTGCCGACGACTTCGCGCTCTGGCCGGTTGACGAGCACGAGTCGTGCGGCTACCTCGCGCTGAACGGGAAGCTCACTCCGGCCGAGGTGGGCACGGCGGTGATGCGGATCGCCGCCTGGAGCCACTTCGAGCCGGGGGAGAAGCACGGGCCGTACCCGACCGACCCGCTCGGCAGATTCCTGCACGGCCTGCTCACCATGCCTGACCTGTTCGCTGCAGGAGGGTTCCGGGTGACCGACACCACCACCGACACCGTCTTCGTCGAGCCGGGCTGCTGCAACGGCCTGGAGACCTGGCGGGACTGGCTGAACGTGCTCGACGGCACCGGCTGCTCCTACTTCGGCCACGACCCGTCCTCGGTGGCCGAACGCGTCGGCGACATCGTCCGGCTGACGCTCGACGCCGATGAGCCGGACGCCGGCCCGGCGGTCGAGCTGCCGGCGGACCAGGTACGCGGGCTCGTCGCGGGCGCCCAGCAGGAGTTGCAGGACTTCCTCAACCTTGCCGGAACCTGGGCTGAACAACACCTGCCGGCACACGCGTCCGCCGTCACGGCCGCCCTGGCACGGGCACTGGACCTGGAGCCCGAACAGTGACCAGCTTCCTGACCCAACGGGCGCACGTGCGCGACGCCCGCCTCCCCCTCCGTCGCCGGCACAGCGCGCTGCGGACCTGCGTCACCCTCTTCGCTCCGTACGGCTTCCGGGCGACGTACCACCACCTCACGCTCAGCGCCGCGATCCCCCGGCGGCTGGAGGCGGACCCGGAGGCGCTGGTGCGGGCGGTGGAGGAACTGCATGAGGCGCGGGTCCTCTGGCTCGCGCGGGCGGAGGAATACGCCGCGCAACGCCGGGCGCAGAAACGGGCGGGGCGGCGGGCCGTACCGAACCCGCGACCGTGGTGGCTGCGGAGCAGCTGGGACGGCCCGGACCGCGCCTGGTACGAAGACCCGTTCCGCCATCCGTCGCTGCGGCTGCCCGAGTACGTCCGGCGACAGAACGCGATCATGGACGGCACCGATCTCCCGGGCTGCCCCGCCTGCGGGGACGAGAGCTCGCGGGTGTCGAGCTCGACCGGGCACGCCTGGGTGGAGCGGTGCCGTGGGTGCGCGCGGGTGCTGGCGCCATGCCCCTGCGGGCAGCGCCACCGCTTCGTCCCGGAGACCCAGTCCAACTGGAAGGGGATCTGGAAGCGGGCGCACATGAGCGACGACGGCACGCCGAACCCGCATTGGCCTGCACGCTAGCGCGACTTCACGGAACAGGGGCCGAGGTCAGGCGGGCGGGGTGTCGGGGCGGGCGTCGTACGCGGAGCGGGCGGCGTCGATGTGCGTCAGGTGCGTGATGCTCCACTCCAGCAGGGGCGCGGTGGCTTCGCGGAGGGTCCTGCCCATCGGAGTGAGTTCGTAACTGACGTGCGGTGGCATGACATTGAGGACCGTCCGGGTGAGGATCCCATCGCGTTCCAGGTCGCGCAGGGTGACGGTGAGCATGCGCTGGCTGATCCCGTCGACGGCCCGCTTGAGTTCGGTGAAACGGCGTGGCCCCTGGCTGAGGTTGCGCACGATCAGCAGCGACCACTTGTCGCCGACGATGCCGAGCACTTCACGGGCCTGGCACGGGTCCGTCGCCCGCGCCGCCCGCGACTCGCCGCCCGCTGCGCCGCTCATGGTTACCTCCAGAGAACCGGGGCACCTAAATGTGCCTTATTGATCGGGATGCGGTAGGTGCAGCACGATGATTACGGTTCCTGAAGAGTACCGAGGCACGAACAGGAACCGTAATGCTCCCGTGCCTCCACGCCCCGAAGAGTAAGAAGACTTCCCCTCATGGCAACTTTTCTGCTGGTACACGGTGCCTGGCACAGCGGTCGGTGCTGGGAGCGGGTGGTCCCGCTGCTGGAGTCGGCCGGACACCGCGTGTTCGCGCCTTCGCTGACCGGCTACGGCGACAAGGCACACCTGCTCGGCCCCGAGGTGGGGCTCGATACGCACGTCGAGGACGTCCTGAAGCTGATCCACGAGGAGGACCTGAGCGAGGTGGTGCTCGTGGGCCACAGCTACGCGGGGCTGGTCATCTCGTCCGTGGCCAACGAGGCGCCGGAACGGATCGCACATCTGGTGTACCTGGACGCGATGGTCCCGGAGCACGGCGAGACGGCCGTCGACGTGCAGCCCATGAGCCAGAACCTGATCGACCTGGCCGCCGAGTCCGACAACGGCTGGCGCATCCCCCCGCTGCCCGAGATGCCTCCGCCCTTCGGGCTGTTCGGGGTCACCGACCCGGCGGACGTCGCATGGCTGCGTGCGACCCTCTCCGACCAGCCGGTGGACTGCCTGCGGCAACCGGTCCGGCTGGACAACCCCGCCCTGGACGCGGTTCCGCGTACGCACATCCACTGCGTCGGCGCAACGCCGGAAGGCATCGTGCGACGGCCCGTCCGCGCGACACAGCCCAACGGCTCCCCGGCACGGATACGGCAACTGCCGACCGGACACGACTGCATGATCACCATGCCGTCGGCCCTGAGCGAACTGCTGCTTGAATCCACTGCCGTGCTCAACGGCGGCACCAGCGGTTCGGTGCCCCGCCGGTAGCAGGGCTCACGTGGGTGTCGAGCTGTCCGAAGGGTGCCCTACTGGGTGCTTACGGTTGCCCTGTGCGCCCTGGCCTGCTGATACGTCACCAACAGGTGCTTTTGTTGTGGTCTCGCGGGACCCGAGTTCACCGCCGTTGTCAGTCCGACTGGGCACGGATGGGGCACGAGTGGAGGAGGCCAAGGCCGAGGGACCCTCACACCCAAGCTGAGCAGTCCTCCAGCGTGATTTCCGCGACGGCCGCGTCCGTGACGGCCTCCACGTCCGGGATGTAGGGGCGAACGTCGGGAAGCGGGGTGCAGAAGGTGACGTTCGAGGTGAGGAGGGCCTCTTCGGTATCGGCGAAGGAGAGGGAGACATACGCCTTCACCTGAGTGTCGCCGAAATTCTCGTGTGCCTTCCGGAGGCAGGCGCACACGTACGCCATGCAGCGTCGGACGAGGAGGGGCGTACGTTCGTGTGGTGCGGCCGGGAGGTCGTAGTCGGTCATTCCTCTCCCGTTGATCGTTGTTTCCTCCGCGAGTCGGTCGGTGTAGGTGCTGGACGTCTCCGGGCGGAGGTCGGTCAGCACCCTTCCACCGGAGGCGGTGACGGACCACCCATGTTCCGCGACCTCACGGAACATGGGAGGAATGTCCTCATCCGTCAGGTCGGAGACCTCTGTCGTCCGCAGGATCTCCCGCATCCGAGGATTGCTTCGCATGCCTATCCCTCGCCGAGTGCGGCGAGCCCCTTTCTGATCCCTGCGATGAAGCCCGGACTGCCTCCGACATCCTTCTCGACGCTGCGTGGAGGCCCTTCGAACTCCCCGTTTTCCTGCTGCTGTTGCCGGGACCGCTCCTCGGGCGACCGAAGTGGTTCATCATCTCGGTCCGCCGGCCGCCGTTCCCCTCGGTCAGCAGCGCCCGCCCGGTGTCCTTCCAGGTCTGCCCGGCCTCGTCCCTCGCCCGTTCGAACGACTCCAGACTGTAGTCGGGGCTGAGGTAGTCCGGCGTGAGCACATCACCCCAGCCCTGCTTGACGACGTCGTCCTCGGAGGCGTTCGGGTTGCCCACGCCGGCGTTGACCACGACCTTCAGCGTGCCCTTGATGTACTGGTCCTCCTCCCGCAGGACCCCGGCGGACAGCCCCAGCTCCGCCGCGATCGTGTTGGCGTCCTGGACCAGAGCCCGAACCTCCCACTCCCACCGCTCGCAGAAGTCCTCGAAATCCACCGACAACCCGAAGTAGCCGACCGCCATACCGGCCATCGACAGGTCCGACAGCCCCTTTCCCAGGACCGCTCCGGTGCCGGTACCGGCTTCCTTCAGCTCGGCCACCGCCGCCCGCAGACCGCTGGTGATCTGCTGGACGCTACCCGGATCTACGTCGAGATCCCCAGTGCCGCCGCCGCTCATCGCTCCCGCTCCCCGCCGCGGCGTGGGGTAGCCGTCGAGCCTTCCCCGCCGGCCGCGGCTTCACTGTCGACGGCGACTTCGTCCGGCACGATTCCCGTCACCGGCGGGAAGAACATTGATCCGTCCGGATCGGCGATATTCACCGCGATCCCCGCGATCCCCGCGATCCCCGCGATCCCCGCGGGTACTCCCATCGCCGAAATGACCTCGTCCAGCAACCGAGCGCCCCGCAGCTCCGCGAACTCGCACGCCCCGTCTGCATGCCCTGGCGCATGGAGCGTGCCCCGGGCCTGTGCGAACCGGGCCAGTGCCGCCTCGTCGGTGAACCCACAGACCCAGCGGACACCGCCGAACTCCGCGCTCCACAGTCCACCACCGTCGATCGGCACCAGCACCAGCACCAGCGCTCGCCGCAACTCGCCCAGCATCGCCCGTGGATCACCGGCACCGACCCGTTGCTCCGCTATCCGCTCGGACAGCGCTGTCACCTCAGCCACGGATCCCCCGTTCCTAGCCGTCGACCCTCCCGGACAGCGCAGGACGGCATCCACGGTACGAACCGGCGGCTCCGTCAGCCGTGACTGATTCCGGCCGGTACAGGACGTGAAGTGGCTCGGTGTGCATCGGCGGTGGACGGCCGGCTCTTGCGCGGACAGCGCCCCATTGGGTGGAACTCAGGAGTCGGCGGGCCCACGCGGGACGCTGTTCGTGGGTCGCACGGGAGAACTCGTGCAGCCTGGACAACAAACAATGCCCTGGTCTCCGACCAGGGCCTTCATCATGGAGCGGGTGACGAGAATCGAACTCGCGCTCTGAGCTTGGGAATCAGCGGCGCTTGGGCCGTTGAAGCGGCTCTGAACTGCGTTTTCGCACGGGCCGGGATGCATAGCTATGGGCTCTGGGGACCGCACCTGACCGCTGTAGTCCGCTCTGCTGGGCATGGATGGGGCACGGGAGTGGGCGGTGCGACGATCCAGGCCGAGAGCCGCTCCGAGTCCAGGACGACGGTCTCGATGCGCTCGCTCACGTGGCATCCGCGCCCTTGGAAGGGCTGGCGGAGCCGAAGATCTTCGCGCGAGCCTCGGTGATTTCCTCGTCGCTGAAGGGGCTGTGCTCTTCCTCATGCCGGCGGAGGTCGTTCCCCAGCAGCTGGTGCCGGATCTGGCGGGCCACGGCTTCCGCCACATAGCCGGAGACGTTGTCCGTGAGCTTGGGGAGCTCTGCCACCTGGCCGCTGGGCAGGGAGACGGTGATGCGAGTCGTGGAGGACATGACTCCAGCATGCTGGAGTATGCGCGGGGTGGCGGGCTTACCCCTGAGGGAGCTCAACCCCTCTTGTGTGAGCTAGGACACGCGCTGGAGGGCGATCATCTTGCCGCTCGTTGTCGGTCATATGGGTGACACCGTCGCAACGAGGAGGGCACGCCATGACCGGCACGTTCACCACACCTGGCCCCATCCACTCGGTAACCACCATTCAGCGATCCACGGCGCGGTGGCTCACGGTCGGTGGTGTGGTGGCAGGTCCACTGTTCCTCGCGGCCGGACTCACCCAGGGCCTCACGCGCGACGGCTTTGACTTCACCCGAAACGCGATCAGCCAACTCGCTCTGGGTGGGGGCGGCTGGGTTCAGACGCTGAGTTTCGTGTTCACCGGAGCGCTGCTGGTCGCCGGCGCGGCCGGGTTGCGTCGGACTCTGCGCAGCGGTCCTGCCGGGAAGTGGGCACCGGCTCTGGTCGGCGTGTTCGGCCTCTCCTTCTGGGCCGCAGCCGCCTTCCCGGCCGACGCCGGTGCGGGCTTCCCTGCAGGCTCCCCGGACACGACGGTGATGAGTGGGCACGGTGCAGCCCACATGGTCGCCGGGATGATCGGCTATGTCGCTCTGTGTGCCGCCTTCGTTGTTCTGGCTGGCCCGCTCGACACCCGAGGTCTCCGGGGCTGGGCCGTGGCGTCGCGTGTCATGCCTATGGCTGTCCTCGCCGGGTTCATGGCCTCTGCCGCGTCGGTTCTGGCGTTCACCACCAGTGCCGGCCTCGGTCTGTTGTGGCTGAGCGCGGTGATGGCGCGGCTGGACGACGCTCCAGGCGACCACTGACCAAACGCCGTTCTCACCGGTACCACCAAGATGATCACGATACGAAACGGAGCATCCATGACCGACAACGCCGTGAAGGGCCCTGCCAGCTACTTCCCGTCCATCGAGAAGAAGTACGGCCGTCCGATCGCCGAGTGGAAAGGGCTCATTCGTTCCTCCCCGCTCACCAAGCACATGGAGCTGGTCGGCTGGCTCAAGTCCGCGCACGGACTCGGCCACGGCCATGCAAATGCCCTCGTCGCCCATACTCTCACCGAGGACAGCACCAAGTGATCAGGTCGGGACGCCGAGGCATGCGTCACCGCTCAGGTATCCCGGCAGGCCGAACAGAGGGAAGAGGAGCGCGGTGTCACGGAATGCCGTGATGCTCGCGATGTGGTCGCCGGAGAACTCGACGACTTGGAGCGCCCAGGGCTCGTAGCCGGTCCCGTCCGTACGGGGCCGGTACTGGCCGAACGCGGGGGAGTCGTTCGCCACGGTCGGGACGAGTCGTGATCCGCGGCAGCCGATGGCTGGTCCGGTCAGCCAGGATTCGATGTCGCCCACTCCGTGCATCCACTTCGCGTACGGCGGCAGGGACAGTGTGGCGTCGACGTGAAGCAGCAAGCCCAGCTCCTCCATGTCGTACCGGGAGAATGCCGAGGCGTACCGCTCGGCCAAGACCCGCCGGACACTGCCGGGTGTCGGCGAGCCGAGTCCGTCGACCCCGTTCCGGCGATCGGCCAGAGTGACGCGGGCCCGCTGCAGGGCGCTGTTGGCGGAGGCGACGGTGCAGCCGTGCAGGTCGGCGACCTCGCGGGCCGAGAAGCCGAGTACGTCCCGCAGGATCAGCGTGGCCCGCTGCTTGGGCGGCAGGTGCTGGAGCGCGGCGACGAACGCCAGCCGCACCGACTCACCGGTCATCGCGGAAGCCGCCGGATCGCCACCGGGCAAGGGGGCGATCCACAGCGCGCTGTCCGCCGGCGCGCCTGGGGGCGCGGCGCCGTCCGACGGCCCGGACAGGTCCATCGGCAGCGCCCGCCGCCTCCCGGCAGCTAGGGCGTCCAGACACACGTTGGTGGCGATTCGGTACACCCATGAGCGCAGGGACGACCTGCCCGCGAACTGCCCGGCGTTCTGCCAAGCTCGGACGAGGGTCTGCTGAGCGGCATCCTCGGCTTCTGCGTACGACCCCAGCATGCGATAGCAGTAGCGAACCAACTCGCCTCGATACGCGTCGAGTTCCAGCACCGTAGCTGGCGCCTTGTCATCCATGTCGCTTCCCCGCTCCCGATGACGCGCCACCTCGGCATGTGGCCAGGCGTGCCCATCCGACCGCCTAACGATAGAGCGGCGGGCACGTGCGGCGATCCCGAGGGCGGACAAGGAGCGACCGCGAGTGCCGCGAAAAGGCGTCGGGTCGTACGGAGATGGTGCAAGGCGCTTAGGAAGGTCTAGGCAACGACGAACCCCAGGTCGATGACCTGGAGGTTCGTGGAAGAGCGGGTGACGAGAATCGAACTCGCGCTCTGAGCTTGGGAATCAATGGTCCTTGGGCCCATGGAAGGGCTCTGAACTGGACTTTTCTGCGGAGAAGCCTGGACTGCCATGATCTCTGGAGGCTGTACCTGACCGCTGTTGTCCGCTCTGCTGGGCACGGATGGGGCACGGCAGAGCGTGGGCCGAGTGTCCTGGCGTGCATTGTGCTGAGCGCATCCGGCCATCAGTCGTCGTGCGGAGTCTCCAGCTCTTGGAGCCGTTCGCCGATGTCGGTGGCCCATGCCTGCGCCCACTGGCGCAGCCCGGTGATCGCTTGTTCGTCGAGTCCGTAGGCGGCGAATTCCGTGTCGTCGATCCAGTCGGCTCCCATCAACCGTGCTTGGAGCTCGCTCAGGTCGAAGGAGTCGCGGGCGTGACGTCGACCGAGCTCTTCGAGTTCGATATGGCTCCAGCGGTTCGCGGCAGCCTGTACGTCGATCAGGTCCCTGGCGAGTCCGCGGTCGAAGAGTGCGCGAACTTTGGTTCCGACGACATCTTCAAGGGACAGCACCAATCCGTGGTCGGTGTGTACGGGCGGTCGCCAGAGCGCTTCCTTGAGGATGTCGACCTCGCACTTTTCGTGACTGGCGGGATCGGTGACGATCAGGCGTGCGGAGAGCGGGTCTGTTTCCAGAGCGCTGACCTGCCACCCGTGTTGTTCCAGGCCGGCGCGCACGGCAGCAGCGATGTCCTCCATGCGATCGGGGTTCTCGGTCGCTACGTCGAGGTCCTGGCTGAGCCGGTCGACCAGGCCGTGTGCCTGAACTGCGTAGCCGCCGGTAAGCGCCAGAGGGTAGGCACCGCCCACGGCGAGTACATCAGCCAGCAGGCGACGGTGCAGATCGGTGAGGTTCACGCAGCAGCCTGGGCGCTGTGAGCCAGCTCGTCGAAGGCGTGTTCCCAGACTTCACGGACATCACGGCTGATCAGTGTGCGCAGCGTGGGCCACAAGCTGACGAGGAGGCCGCGGTTGAGGTACCGGATCAGGTCGTCGTGCTGGCCCTCGGCCAACACGATGCGGTAGTAGCTCATCCGTAGCCGTGGCTGGTCGAGGTCGAACGTGGTCAGTCCCGACCATGCCAGGTGAAGTGGCAGGCGCACCGTGCCGCGCTCGGGGCCGACAAGCTCGGAGAGCGCTGCGGGCGTGCGCCGGGCAAACCTGTCACGGCGGAGATCAGAAAGACTGGGCTGTGATGCCATACGTCGATTATCCAGGGAGAGGCCACCGAAGCCGACCGGACGCATCCGAGGTGGCCCAAACGAAGAAGCCCCAGGCCTCTGAGCTGGGGCTTTCATGTGGAGCGGGTGACGAGAATCGAACTCGCGCTCTGAGCTTGGGAATCAGCGGTGCTTGGGCCGATAGAGAGGCGCTGAACTGTGCTTTTGTGTTGGTCGGCGGGGACGGCCACGGTCTGTTGAAGCCGTGCGTGACCGTTGTTGCCCGCCCTGCTGGGCACGGATGGGGCACGAGGGCGGCGATATAGCGGACCCTGCCATGGGGTGTGTTCGGGGTGGGCCGGCGGGTCAGAGAGGGATGACGCGAACCTGGCTTCCGCAGAGCTTGGTCATGTCGTCGCTGTCGGACGTCAGCAGGGCGACGGGTTTCGGCTGGCGGAGCGCGACCTCGGCGACTGTGGCGTCAATGGCGTACTTGTGCCCGTGCAGCCCGGCGCCTTTGAGGAGCTCAGCCGCCGCCTTCGCCGCCCGGTCAGTGACGGGCTCCACCTTGACACGGGACAGGGCCCAGTTCAGGCGGGGCGTGCTGGTGCGGGAGTGGCTCACTTCCACGATGGTGTTCGCCCCGATCACGAGGTCGGCTCCCATGTCGTGGAAGACCTGAAGCATCGCGAGCAGCTTGCGGTCCTGCGCGATCCAGGCGGAGAGTCCTTCCGAGTCCAGGACAACGGTCTCGACGCGCTCGCTCACGCGGCGTCCGCGCCTGTGGAGGTGCCGGCGGAGCCGAAGATCTTCGCGCGGGCCTCGGCGAGCTCCTCCTCGCTGAAGGGGCCGTGCTCCTCCTCGTGACGGCGGAGGTCGTCGCCCAGGAGCTGGTGCCGGATCTGGCGGGCTACGGCTTCCGCCACATAGCCGGAGACGTTGTCCGTGAGCTTACGGAGCTCCGCCACCTGGTCGCTGGGGAGCGTGACGGTGATACGAGTCGTCGAGGACATGAACCCAAGCATACTGGAGTATGCACGGGTCGTCCCGGATCACTGGCCCCAGTCTTGACGATCGCGGTCGCATGCCCTGGGTGGAGACGTGGGGACGGGCACGACGTCGGCAGCGCGACGAACCCTGCCGGGTGCGGTCCGGGTGGTCGGTGCATCGCTCGGCACGGGCCGGTCCCTCATCGGCTCCTCGTCCCCTGCCCCGGGGGCAAGAACCTCGGGCCCGGTCGGCTCCCCACCCGCCAGAAGATGCCACGATGCGTGTCCATGAGGACAGAGAAAGCACCATCGGGGAGTCGGCTGCTCGTCGTGGACGACGAGCCCGCCATCCTCGATGTCCTGGCGACTTCGCTGCGCTTCCTCGGGTACGAGGTGGCCGAGGCGACGACGGGGCGCGCCGCGCTCGCGGCTGTCCGGGAGCACGCTCCCGACCTCGTGCTGCTCGATGTCATGCTGCCCGACCTGGACGGCTTCGAAGTGGTCCGGCGGCTACGGCAGGGCGGCTCGGACGTGGCCGTGGTGTTCCTGACCGCCCGCGAGAACGGATCCGATGTGGTGGACGGGCTCGATCTTGGCGCCGACGACTACATCACCAAGCCGTTCCGCCTGGCCGAGGTGGCGGCCCGGGTACGGGCGGTGATGCGCCGGGGCGAGGGCAGTAAGGCAGGTGCCGCACTCGTCTGCGCCGACCTCGAAGTGGACACGGACACCTATGAGGTGCGCCGGGCAGGGCAGCGGGTGGACCTGTCTCCCACCGAGTACCGGCTGTTGTGCCATCTGCTGAGGAACCGGGGGAAGGTGCTCACCCACGCACAACTCCTGGAACACGTGTGGGACTTCGCGGACGGGGACCCAGGGGTGGTGAAGACCTACGTCTCCTACCTCCGCCGCAAACTCGACTCACTGGGACCGCCGTTGATCGAGACCCGCCGTGGCATCGGCTACACCCTGCGCGCCCCGGACGGCCGATGAGCCCGCGAAGTGCCGGACGGCTGGTTCTGCGACCCCGCTCGTTGCGCGGTCGTCTCCTGCTGGCGGTTCTGGCGCTCGCCGCAATCGTGCTGCTCGCGCTGGACGCGGTGGTCTACGGGGCCCTTCGCGGCTATCTCATCGACCGTACGGACACCACGCTGCGGGCCGTACGCCAGCGAGTGGCCCAGCAGTTGAGCGAGCCCGGGGCGGAAGCGCGACTCGGTAACGACGTCCGGCTGCTGGGGGCATCCGAGTTCCACGTCCAGCTGTACCGCCCCGACGGAAGGGTGCGAGAGCTGGCGCCGGGGCTGCGCGACCCCTCGGACGCCGCACCGAAGGTCCCCGACCCGCTTCCCCGGCCGGGCGGCCGGGAGCCGGTCACCGTGGGCCCGGCGCGGCCGGGGGGCCCGGAGTACCGCATGCTTACGCAGCGCGTTCCGGGGCGCGGCACCCTCGTCGTCGCCGTACCGCTGGACCAGACACAGGGCACACTGCGACGCCTGCTGATCATCGAGGCGACCGCCACCGGAGGCGCGCTGGTGCTGCTGGCGGGCGCCGGACTGTGGATCCTGCGGCGAGGACTGCGGCCCCTTGAGGGGATGGCGCACGCCGCGGACACCATCGCCGCCGGACACACCGCCGTCGAGGTCGGTCCGGCCGACCCGGGCACCGAGGTGGGCAGACTCGGACTGGCCCTGAACATGATGCTGGCCCGGCAACAGGCCACGCAGGACCGTCTGCGCCGGTTCGTGGCCGACGCCTCGCACGAGCTGCGGACCCCTGTGACGGCCGTGCTCGGCTACGCCGATCTGTACCAGCAGGGTGCCCTCACGGTGCCCGAACAGCGGGACCGGGCGATGGACGGCATCACCCGGGAGGCGCTGCGGATGCGACGCCTGGTGAACGACCTGCTGCTGCTCGCCCGTCTGGATGCCGTACCGACCGGGAACCACCGGCCGGTGGACCTGGCAGCGGTCGTCCACGAGGCGGTGGCGGCGGCCCGCGCCGTCGACCCCGACCGGCCGCTCTCCGTGACGGCGCGGGACGGTACCGAAGTGCACGGCGACGCCGAGCAGTTGCGGCGTGTCCTGGACAACCTGCTGGCCAACGTCCGTAATCACACCCCGCCCGGAACGGGGGCCCGGATCGCTGTACGGACGACCACCGTCACCGACGCCGCGTACGGGACAAGGCCCGGACCACCGGGGAGCGGCCGGCCGTACGACACCGACGCGGCCACGTCCGCAGGCGCGCACATCGAGATCGAGGTCGCCGATGAGGGTCCCGGTATCGGGGCGGAGGCGCTGCCGCAGGTGTTCGAGCGCTTCTACCGCGCTGCCCCGGCCGCCGGCGGCGACGGCAGCGGACTGGGGTTGGCGATCGTGGCAGCGATCGCGGAGGCGCACGGCGGGACGGTCGCCCTCACCAGTGCGCCGGGCGCGGGCACGAGGGTGACGGTGACCCTGCCTGACGACGATCTCCGCGACGACGACGTCCGCGACGACCGGCCGAGGAAGTCGTCGAACGCCTGAGGAAGTCGTCGGGCGACTGATGTACGAGGCCGGACCGGGCTGGATAGGGCGGACCGCCACACCAGGCCCCGGCACCCACCGCCACACCAGGCCCCGGCACCCACCGCCACACCAGGCCCCCGGCACCCACCGCCGCACCAGGCCCCCGGCACCCACCGCCGCACCAGGCCCCCGGCACCCACCGGCGCATAAGGCTCCGGCCCTCACAGGAACGCCAGGCTCCCGGCATGACCGTCCAGGACCCTGTCGGGTTCGGTGTCCAGAACACCGCGCAGCAGCGTGGCGTACACATCGCGGAAATCGGTCGTGGTGCGCAGGTCGTCGTCGGTCAGCTCGGTCAGACTCGGCTGGTCGCCGTAGAAGCCGCCCTTCACCGGCTCGCCGAGGACGAACACCGGCCCCGAGGTGCCGTGGTCGGTGCCCTGGCTGGCGTTTGCGTGGGGGCGGCGGCCGAACTCCGAGTAGACGGCGACGACGACCTGCCGCCCGGCCTTCGTCTTCCGTACGCGTTCCAGGAAGCGGGTCAGGTCCTTGTCGAGCCCGCCGAGCAGCCGGGACTGGGTCGCCTTCTCGTTGGCGTGCGTGTCGAAGCCGCCGAGGCTCACGCTGTAGGCGCGTGTCGACACCCCGGCCTCGATCGCCCGCGCCACGACGTCGAGTTGTGCGCCGAGCGCCCCTTGACCGCCCGCCGAAGCTCCTTCGTTCCCCTCCTTCTCGTCCTCGTCGCGAGGCTCTCCGGGGTCCTGTGTCTTCGGTTCCTCCCCGCCCCCGCCGAAGGAAGAGGAGACCTTCACCAGATCGGACAAGGAGGCCCCGGCCCGCCGGAGCAGCGGGTGGGCGTCCCGCTCGACGTCCGACAACGCGGTGCAGCGGCGCAGCCAGGCATCCGGCAGCTTCCGGCCCCCGAGCCGTACGGCCGCTCCTGCGGTGGTCTCCCCGGCCATCAACGGCGGCAAAGTGGCGCCCACGGACACCCCCTTCAGCGGATCGCCGTCGGCGGCGTGGTCCAGCCAGCGACCCAGCCAGCCGGAGGGCACCGGTCCTGAGGGCGACGCGGTCTGCCAGATTGCCATCGACCGGAAGTGGCTGTGGTCGGGCTTGGGATACGAGACCCCCCGGACGACCGCGAGCCGGCGCTCGTCCCAGAGCTTCTTCAACCCGCTCATGCCCGGGTTCAGCCCGAGCCCCTCCCCGAGGGGCAGGACCTCCTTCTCCGCGTAGGCGAGATCGCCGCGCAGGTCCTGATAGCGGGGATCGGCGGCCGGAACCAGGGTGTTGAGCCCGTCGTTACCGCCGTACAGAGTGACGAGTACGAGCACCGAGGCGTCGGAGTCCGGCTCGCCGGAGCCGGTCGCGAGCAGTTCGTCCACGCCCCACGCGGTCGCTCCGGCGGCGAGTGCGACGCCTCCGGCGACCCCGCTGGTGGTGAGGAACTTGCGTCGGGTCCAGGTGTCCACGGTCGCTGTCTCCTTCAGCTCAGTACGAGGTGTTCGGGGGCGGTCAGCGCGAGAGCCGTGACCTTGCGCGGGTCCTTTGCCGATGCGGCGAGAGCCTCGCGGGTGGCGTCGCCCCAGCCACCGGTGCCCAGCTTCCGGGCGAGCAGCTCGGGGCGTTCGCCTACGGAGGCGCGCTCGACGTCACTCAGATCGGCCTGCCGCACGAGGCCTTCCGCGAACCCGATCCGCACCTGCGCGGCCGCCGTGGTCAGCCAGGCGGCTCCGGCCGGCCAGCCGCCGACGCTCTCGGGCGCGAAGAGGACCTGCCCCAGCCCGCTCAGCGTGCGGATCAGCACCTGCCTCCGTGTCTTCTCCGGCAACTCAGAGGGCTTGACGCCCAACGCGCGCAGACTGCCCACCACGTACTCGACCGGCTGCTTGACGAGCACGCTGTCGGCGTCCGAGAAGGCGGCATCGGTGAACAGGGCCCGGAACATCGCGGTGCTGTCGCGCTGCTTCCCGTAGGCGTCGGTGATTTTTTCCAACGCCGCCTCATCCGGGCCAGTCTCGCTGCTCACGAGCGCGCGCCACATACGCGCCGCCACATGGGTGTGCGAATCCGGGAGACTGACCAGATGGTCGACGAGCGTCTGGGCGGTGAAGCCGGCCTTCACCCCGACCACGGTGCGCGGAGCCGGATCATGCCGACGTGATCGGAATCGAGCCTTCCACGGATGCGCACTGCGGTCCACGGTCCACCCGGTGAGCACCGCTGCCGCCTGCCGCACGTCGGTCTCGGTGTAGTTGCCGACACCCAGGACGAACAGCTCCATCAGCTCCCGGGCCAGGTTCTCGTTGGGTGCCTTCGCCGTACTGCCGCCGGCGTCGAGCCACACCAACAGTGCGGGGTCGACGACCATGGCACGGGCCAGCGCCCGGAAGTCACCGCCGCCGAGGCGCCGCAGCGTCTCGTTCTGCTGGAGCATCGCCGCGCCGGACTTCACCTTCTGGATCGAGGTGGCCCAGTGGTTGTGCCACAGCAGGGTGCGCTTCTCCTCCCACGGATGCTCGGTGGCCACCATCCGGTCCAGCCACCACAAGGTCAGCTCCTCCCGCTGCTCACGCAGAGCCTGGCGGTACGCCTTCCGCACGGGGTCGTCCGCCTTACTCGCGGCGTCGTCCGTTCCGCCGGCCTCTGACGCCGAGGGGGCGGGATCGGAGGCACCGCCGGAGCGCCGTTCCTGCCCGCGCCCCTTCTGCCTCTCCCGCGCCTCCGCGTTGCGAGGTGGCAACGGCCCCAACCGAGGCGCGGGTGTGGCATCGAGACCGACGTCGACCGCCTTTCCCAGCACCCGGTCGAGGGTCGCGTCGAACCCGTCCCGCGCGGCGGCGTCCACCGCATCCGCACCGGCGTCGAACCCCGCGCGCTGAAGCAGGCGCGTGACCCGCGCCCTGGTATCGAGTGTGCGTCCCATGCCGTTGAGCGTGCCGGGCCACTGTCCCGAGCAGGTCGGGGGAGCGTGGGAAATCGGTGTGAATCCCCAGCGTCCGACGAACCGCCCTACGCGCGACCGGTGATGCCGTCCGCTCTGCTGGGCACGGTTGGGGCACGTCCACGCGGGTCACCGGTCTGAGGTTCTGTGCTGGAGCGGGTGACGGAGAACGGAACGGAAGCCACTTGTGCTGCGGACGCTGCGGTGTCACCGACGTCAGGCCCAGAAGGCTTCGGTGACGACGATCTGGGGATCGGCGTGGCGCCGCATGAAGGTGTAGATGAGCCAGCCGCGTCCACCGGCCAGGTCCACAATGTGGGGGCCACCGGGGCTCTTGGAGGCCAGGGGCCGGACAGTCATCCAGCCGGACAGTCATCCAGTACGTGAGCGAGGCATCGGCGTCGATTCCCCGGAAGTACGGGTCATCGGCTGTGATCAGTTCCGCACGTGCGCTCAGCACCAGGTCTCTGGCCTAGGCGGGCATGTTCCGGAAGTCGTGTTGCGCCTGCTTCGTCCAATCCATCTGCCAAGGCGGCCGGGGAGGTTCGTCGATCGCTCTCCGGGCTCCCTGTCAGCGGCTTCGTGCCGGAGGCGGCTGTACTCCTCCAGAAGCCGGATGGACTCCTCGGGGTCCTCGGACTTGGCGGCGCGGGCTTCGAGGTCGCGAAGGTGCGAGTCGGGGACGGGATTCCGGGCGATGGCGTACTGCGTCCACCACAGGCGCATGAAGGCGGGCACTGGGGTGATGTTGAAGGCGTCGCCGATGACGCGCTTCCAGTGCGCCTCAAAGTCAGGGAGGAGGTGCGGAGTGTGTTCCTGAATCGCCAACCGAAGTGCTTGAGGCGTGTGTTCGGGCATGGGCGGCAACCGCAGGGGTTCCCCCTCGTACCCATCGAAGTGGAGTGCGTGGGCGGGCATGGTTCGTGCTCCTTGGTGTGGGGGTGGGTCAGGCCGCCTCGTGTCGGTCCTCGTGTGGCTGGCGCCCGCGGCCCATCTCCTCGAACCACTCGGCCGGCACCAGGTAGGCAACCGTCTTACCCTTGCGGGTGATGGCGGCGGCCTCACCGGCGATCCGAGTCCGGTCCAGGATCTCGCCCATCCCCTTGCGCAGGTCCATGGTTGTGTACGTCTTCGTCTCCATACGCTGAAGCGTATAGCAACTATCATAGTTGACATAGGTGTCCGTGGGGTGCATCAGCTGGAGGAAGCCGACGGGCACGTCGGGTGCAGAGCGGGCACAGGGTGCCTGATTGGGCTTGTGGCAACAAAAAAGCCCCCGGCCGCTGGCCTGGGGCTTCTCGAAGAGCGGGTGACGAGAATCGAACTCGCGCTCTGAGCTTGGGAATCAACCGGTGCTTGGTCTCGTGTATAGCGTCTGACCTGAAGGAACGCGTACCGGTGGCATCGGCCCGGCTACTCCGTCAGCCCTTTGGTGACCGCTGTTTACCGTCCCTTCTGGCACGTTGTGGCACGGGCGCCCGTGTGGGCAACCGCTCGGACGGGCGTCCGGTCTGGGTTGCGCGGCCGATGGCGATCGTCGGGTGGCCACCATCAGGATGCGGTTGCGCCGATGGGCTGGGGGCAGATGCAGCGGGCCAGCTCTCAGGGCGTCCTGGTGCGGTGTGGCCGGGTCGTTACCAGGTGGTCAGGTCGACTGCGTGGACACAGTGGGGGTCGGATGTGTCTGTCACCCAGCGTTCCTCTTCGCCGATGAGTGAGGGCAGGGCGGCCAGCAGTGCGGTCAACGCGCCGGTGAGCTGTACGTCGGCCGCGATCAGGCCCTCGGTCTTCTCGACCGCGAGGTAGAGACGCATGCTGTCCCGTCCGGTGAAGAGGAACCCGCAGAGTGCCGGGCTGGGCGGGGTCTCGACGAAAGGCCAGGCCAACGTGCGCAGCACGCGTAGCACTTGATCCGTGCGGGTCGAGTCGGCGGGTTCGAGGGCGGTGGTGTCCACCGGGACAAGCGGCATGCCCATCACGGTCGCGTCCGTGTGGGGGAGAGGGCCGGATGTGAGCGTGCGTGTCCAGCCAAGGACCAGGGGGGCGGTCACCGGCTCCCCGTCCTCGTCCGACAACGGGACTTCATAGGAGACCAGTTCGTGTGGCCCAATCGCGTCGGCAACTCCGGTCACGACCCGGACCGCATCCCGCGTCGGCAGCACACCGCGTAGGAAGGTCCCCTCGGTAAGGGGCACCGCTGTGAAATCGAGGAGAAAGCGCGTGATGTGCGCCTGTTGCTCAACCGTTTCCCCGTCGAGGTCATTCACTCGTTGATCCAGTCCGGGCACCTGTTCATGCCCTTGCAATAGGCCGTGATGACACCGATCTTCTTGCCCCTGCCTGCGTCGTACTCGCCATCGGCCGTACGGCGCGCGTACTGCACGATGACCACGATCTCGACCAGCTTGGTCTGGTTGCGGGCAACCCCGTAGTACTCGAGTCTGCCTCCGTTCTTCTTGTCGACCTTCCCGGCCAGGGCCGCGTCGACCACCCGGCACTTCTTGATGTTGTGCTTACCCGAGAAGTGATTCCAGCCGAGATCGGCGTTTCCGTAACGGGTAGGGATCACCCGTCCCTCGGGATCGGTCTCCTCGCACTTCACGCTCTTGTTCCAGTGCGGCGCCGCTGACGCCTCGCCCAAGGGTGTGGCTGCGAGGCAGGCGCTGGCGACAACTGCGGTCAGAGTCTTGATCATCTTCATGACCGGACAGTGCCACCCCACCGCAGGGCATAGTCCCTCCTCGCGGCCAGGATCGTTTCTTGTCCCCTGGATGGACGAGGTCCGATGCGGCTGAGCGAACATGTCCGGGTCTGTCTCAGCGTCGTCAGCCGCCTCGCGCAGGTTGCTAGGGGCGGCGGTGGTTGCGCTCCCGGGCACCGGGACCCGGACCCGTGGCCACAGCAGAGGGGTCCCGCCTGTCCGACTGTCAGGTTCTGGCACGGCGCTGCGCGGCATAGCCAAGAGAGCGACGTGCGTGAGAGGCATCTGTCCATCCCGGAAGTGGCCTGAGCTTCTGGGCATGGCCGAGCGCTTCCCTTGGCGGTTTGTGAAGGTCTCTGGCGGCTGAAAGGGGGCGAGGCGGTGCGCAGATGGTGCGCGATGATTAGACCGGTCCAGACAACAAAGAAGCCCCCGGCCGCTGGCCTGGGGCTTTTTCATGGAGCGGGTGACGAGAATCGAACTCGCGCTCTGAGCTTGGGAATCAGCGGTTCTTGAACGGCCGTATCGGCTCTGACCTGCATGTTTGGTCGAGGCGTGTGAGGTTGGTATGACCTCCCGGCGCCGTACACGACTGCTGTTGTCCGCTCCGCTGGGCACGGATAGGGCACGAGCAGAGGGGGCCAAAGGGCCCTCATGGCCAAGCCGGGCAGTCCTCCAGCGAGATCTCCGCGACGGCCGCGTCCGTAACAGCCTCCAGGTCCGGGATGTAGGGACGGACGTCGGGAAGCGGCGTGCAGAAGGTGACGTTGGAGGTGAGGAGGCCCTCCTCGGTATCGGCGAAGGAGAGGGAGACGTACGCCTTCACCTGCGTGTCACCGAACTCCTCCTGCGCTTTCCGAAGGCAGGCGCACACATACGCCAGGCACCTCCGGACGAGAAGGGGCGTACGTTCGTCCGGTGCGGCCGGGACGTCGTAGCCGGTCATCCCCCTCCCGTTGATCGTCGTCTCCTCCGTGAGTCGGTCGACATAGGTGCCAGGTGCCTCCGGACAGAGGTCGGTCAGCACGCGCCCACCGGCAGCCGTGAGGGACCATCCGCGCTCCACGACCTGAAGGAACATGGGGGGAATGTCTTGATCGCTCAGGTCGGAGATGTCTGTCGTCCGCAGGATCTCCCGCATCCGAGGATTGCTTCGCATGCCTATCCCTCGCCGAGTGCGGCGAGCCCCTTTCTGATTCCTGCGATGAAGACCGGAGCGCTTCCGACGGCTTTCGCGAAGCTGCGTGGAAGCCCTTCGAACTTTCCCGTATCGAAGTCGTACTGGTACTTCGCGCCCTTGTTGCTCTGGTCCTGGAAGTGGAGATGCCCCCGGTCGCCTCCACCACAGCCCGCTCCGCCGCGAACCGGGCCAACGCCGCCTCATCGGTGATTCCGCACACCCACCGCCCCACCAAATTCGGCGGTCTACAACCCACCCCGGTCGTAGGGCATCAGCACGAGTGCCCGCCGCAGTTCACCCACCAGAGCCCGCGCATCACCGACCCCGGCCCGCCGCTCGGCAATCCGATCCATCAGCGCTCCCCGTCACCCGCTGGAAGCCCGCCCCGCCCGCGAGCTGTGATCATTCACGTCTGCACACGTTAGAACGCCACGTTCGCCGGCGACCCCGTAGTTCTAGCCGTCCCATAGCCTCCACAGTCGGGCCGACCCCGAGCACAAGAAAGGCCCCGGTCGCTGACCGGGGGCCTTCATCAAAGAGCGGGTGACGAGAATCGAACTCGCGCTCTGAGCTTGGGAATCAGCGGTTCCTGAACGACTGTATCGGCTCTGACCTGCGAATTTGGTCGAGACGTGTGACGTCGAAGCAGTCCCCCGGGTTGTCATACATGACCGTTGTTGTCCGCTCCGCTGGGCACGGATGGGGCACGAGTGGCGTAGCCGCAACAGCACCTGCCGAGGTACATGCTCCGGGTGGGCTGGTGGGTCATAGGGGGATGACGCGGACCTGGTTGCCGCAGGGCTTGGTCATGTCGTCGCTGTCGGAGGTCAGCAGGGCGACCGGCTTCGACTGGCGGAGCGCGACCTCGGCGACCGTGACGTCGATGGTGGAAGAGCTGGTGCTCCGGCTTGCGGGCCGCCACGTATAATCCGGGCCATTCGCCATCGGGGAGGGGCATCTATGCAGGTGAAGCGCGGGATCCGAGGGCCGGTATTCGCCGTCCTCCTTGGGATGTTCCTCCTGGCCTGTGGGGTGCGTACGGGTTATGCCACCGACGCTGACATACCTGAGTCTCTAGGCGCGGACGGGACGACCGTAGTGGTCGGTGATGAGGGCGCGGGTACCACCGTCCAGCTTTTTGAGGATCCGCGCTGCCCGGCCTGTCAGGAGTTCGAGACACAGGACGCCGGGGCTGAACTGCACGAACTGACTCGGGACGGTTCAGTACAGGTCCACTACACACTCGCGTCTTTTCTCGACGGCAAGTTGGGCGGCAACGGCTCGAAGAAAGCCGTGAACGCGTTGCGCGCCGCACTGGCAGAGGACCGGTTCGTCGAGTATCACCAGGTTCTCTATGCAAATCAGCCGAATGAAGCAGTGGATGGCTTTACCAACGATTTCCTCCTGAAGATGGCGTCCCGCGTCGAGGGTCTGCGCGGGCCAGGCTTCGATGGTGCCGTCCGGACGATGAAGTACCAAGCCTTCGTCGACGCGTCCGAGAGTGCCTTCCAGAACTCCAGTGCCGGCGGTACGCCGACACTCGAGGTCAGTGGAGTAGAACGGCCAGAGTTCGAGAGCGGCTACCTCGCCCTCTACATCGAGAAGCCCTTCTGGATCTCAAGGCTCTAATACCTTCCAGTCTGCTTCAGCGCCTGGCGACAGGCTGACTTGAGCCCTGAGTTACCCTTTCGTACTCCGCAGTCGAGGAAGTGCGAGGGCGGACTGCGCCATTCGAGCTGATGATCGACCAGATCGATCAGTCCCACAGCCGTTCCAACTGCCCGGACTACGGGCAGCGAAGTCGCGCCAAGCTCTTGGTGGGGCCGGGGGCGGTCCCGGGCGAGGGCGAGCCCGACTTCCAGGCGCCCGCGGTTGTTCTCTCGGTCTGTCCACCACAGGCGGCGGAGGACGTTGCAGCGGCGGTGGTCGCACACGGCTTCTCGGGGGTGTACGTCGATGTCAACGCCATCAGCCCTCAACGCGTACGGCGCATCGCCGAGGAGATTCGCCCCGGCTCCGCAGTCGTCGACGGTGCCGTTTTCGGTCAGCCGCCAGGCGAGGGGCGCACGGCACGGCTCTATCTCGCAGGGGTCGGCCCCGCCGTCGAGCCGGTCGCGTCGTTGTTTACCGACTCCGCCCTGAAAGTGCGCCGGGTCGGTGAAGCCGTCGGTTCCGCTTCCGCTCTGAAGATGGCCTTCGCCAGTTACCAGAAGGCCGCTCGCACCCTCGCCGGCGTCGCCCATGCGCTCGCCGACGCCCATGGAGTCGGTGATCAGCTCACAGGCGAAGCCGAGATCATGGTTTCCGCGATCCTCTCCGATCCGGAGTACTTGCCGAGCGTGGCAGCCCGGGCCTGGCGCTGGGCGCCCGAGATGGACGAGGTCGCCGACACTCTTCGCCCGGCTGGCCTGCCCACGGACATGGCCGAGGCCGCGGCTCGAGTGCTCTCCATCTGGGAGCGAGACAAGGACCAGGACGACTTGTCGGTCGTGCACGTCCTCTCTCAGCTCCGGTCGGGAAGAAGCAGTTGATTCGTGCACGCTGCGGTGCCGCTGTCCCGTGCCATAGACCTGGACCGTTTGCCATCGAAGTTGGACGACCGGTGGTTTCGTAAGAGCAAAGCCGAACGGGGCCGGCGGCCCAGATTCCGCGCGTCCACTACGCCTGATTCTTGACTTCCGTACCGGGACCATCCTGCTCACGTAGATGCCGAACGACCTGTTCCGCGCCGGCCGTGGCGCCCGCCCTGAGCGGCACGGCGGCGAGGCGCCCGGTCTTCCGCCGCCACTACGGATCAAGGTCGGTGGGCTCACACGCGTTGGTCAGAGCCTGGGTCGACGGGGCGGCGCCGCGGCTGAGCAGGTGGCGCACCATCGGTATCTGTCCGAACCTGGCCGCCCAGTCGAGGGCGGTCTTGCGCTTCATCACCGCGTTGACATCCGCCCCGTGGTCCAGCAACAGATCTACCGTCTCCGGGTACCCCTCGTTCCCAGCCGTGGCTGCCAACACCAGCGGCACATAGCCCATCCTGCCCTGGGCTCCGGTACGGGCGCCGGCATCGAGCAGAGCCCCCACGACTGCCGTGTGCCCACGGATCGCCGCCAGGCACAGCGGCGTCGACTCCTCGTACTCACCCGCCCGCTGCTCCAGTTCGGCCCCCGCAGCAATGAGTAGACGGACGACATCGGCATGTCCCCGCCCCGCTGCCACATCCAGCGCCGTACGCCCGCTCGTGTCCGGCGCATCCACCCCAGTACCCAGCTCCAGCTGCCGCGCTACCGAGATCACGTCGCCGGCGTCCGCCGATCGCACCAGTTGATCCGCCACGTCCATATGCCGATCATTCCGCGTCTTCGGACCGAGGGAAACAAGTGAGGCATTCAACCCTCCGACTGCCGGTCGTTCAACTTGATGGCAGACGATCCAGGTTCGATGACGCGGGGCAGCCGCCGAGAGGCGGTCACCTCCGCCGAGGGCGAGATGTAGATGTGGGAGCGGTGGGCGTGGCCGACGCCGCAGGCTTCGACGAAACGACTGGGCGTAGAACGGTGCTGTGTGCCTGGGCAGTGAGAGCTCGCTGGCCCGGCGTGGGTCGCGGAGAGAGCCGATGTACGCGTCAGGCCAGTGTGTGTGCTGGGGAGCGGGCGTCGTCGAGGGCGCGTTCGTCTGCTGCCTGCTGCAACAGGAGTTCGGGATCGTGGCCTGCGGTCTCCGCGGCGGCCAATGCGGCGGTCAGTGCATCTGTGGCGGGGTCGGCGAGGGTTTGGTCGGCGTGTGTGGGGGCGGTCTGGCGGATGAGCTGGGCGTACCGGACTGCGACCTTCTGAGGCGGTCGATGCTGGCCGGCGGCAAGCAGGTGCCCGGATGAGGTTCGGTCGTAGGCGGTCTGGAGGTGGAGCAGAGTCTGGTGGGCGGCTGCGGTCTGCTGGTTGTGCTGTCGTTGGTCGTGCCAGCGAGCGGCGGCGATGACGGCCAGGAGCGCGGACGCCCATGTGCCTTCCAGCCAGCCGTCAGCGTGAGGTTCGCGGACGTGGGGCAGGGCTGCCGACCCTGCCCCACGTAGCCGTGGCGCTTGGCCTCCAGCTGGGTTTGGGTCTTCGCGTAGCGAAAAAGGGCGGAGATTCTTCAGCTGAGAAGTGCCTCGATCGCACTTCGAAGTGATCCGGCGAGCGAGGTCAGGGACGTGGCGGACCCGAGCGAGAGGCTCAGCATCTCCAGGGTCTCGGTGAGCCGGCGTCCGTCGGGCGCCGGCTCGCGGAGCTCCTCATCAATTCTAGCTACGGCCTGGCGGCAACTGCCGATGCTGTGCACCTCGTCAGCGTGGGTATCGAGGGCAGCTACCAGCTCGGCGAGTCTGGTTTGTGCAGCCAACAGTCTGGGATCGTTTGCTGCGGTCCCCGAGACGTGGACTTGGCGCACGACACTCGACAAGAGGTCTAGACAACAAGAAAGCCCCCGGCCGCTGGCCTGGGGCTTTTTCATGGAGCGGGTGACGAGAATCGAACTCGCGCTCTGAGCTTGGGAATCAGCGGTTCTTGGGTCGATAAAGGGGATGTGAAATGGGGTTTCGTGGTGGGCAAGTGAATAGCCCTCGGCCCCTGGGAGCCGTATCTGACCGCTGTTGTCCGCTCTGATGGGCATGGATGGGGCACGGCTGGCGGCAGTGCAGCAGAACCTGGAGAACCGCCACAGGAGCGGCCGTCCGGAAAACCGCCCTGCCCGGAACCAAATATCCACCCTGAAAGCGATTATATCGCGTGATCAGAGATCACGCGGTGAATCGAGGCTGAGTCAGTCTTCGATAACCGGCTGAACGGGCGACAAGAAAGGGTCCAGGTGAATGCGAATCTGACCCCTGGCCATCACTCGAACGCGAAAGGCTCCTTGCCCTGGTGGTGTCTCCATGTCAGGCGAACGTTCGTAGAGCAGCCCCCAGGATCCGGGGAAACGCACACAGATGTGGTGAAGGATTTTGTCCAGCTCCTCCGCCTCATCGCGGCGGCGATTCATCAGCCCGTTGGTAATTAGGAAGAACTCGCCGTTGTGCGTTTTTAGTGCAACCTCGCCGGTGGCCCAGTCGATGTTCCTGATATCCGCACGCAATTCCGAAATTCCCGCATCAAGGCTTCCGGTATCAGATTCTTCTGGCGATTCGGCGATTCCGAACCAACCGTGAAATTCGTACACAGATATCACTCCAGAGGTGTGGTGTCGATGACGGGCTCGATTCCGTAACGACGGCCGTACTCCTTCAACTTGTCGATGACGCCGGGTCCTGGTTCGCCGTCGAAGTGGAAGTACGGTGTCCGGCCGGATTGTATCGCATACTCGAATGTCGCTTTCGCTTGGTTTCGCAGAGCGCTTCCCATCTGCATCCCTCCCGGCTTCGATTGTGCGACGTAATCATCGCTGATTGCGTCGATCTCACGTCCTTTCGGGTCATTTTCGAATCTGACCCGAGATTCCCCGCCGAGCCGCTCGGCCAAAGCGTCGGCTGCTGGGTCCGGCTTGTGCACCTTGACTAACTGGCCGAGTCCACCGTTGTTCTCGTAGGGCGACAGGCCGAGGGGGTCGCTCCAGGTGTGCGGGTTATGCACATAGGCGGCGGGGTTGGGGGACGGAGCAAGGCCCAGCGGGTCGGCAGAGGTGTAGTGGGCTGTTTCTGGGTCGTAGTAGCGGTGGTAGTTGTAATGGAGGCCCGTCTCGGGGTCGTAATACTGACCGGGGAACCGGAGCGGGGTATATGCGGTAGCGTCCGCGTTCCACGTGGTGGTGCCCCACAAGCTGGTGCGGCTGCGCCAAGCTATGCCGCCTTGGTCGTCCAGGAGCTCGGTGGGGGTGCCGATAAGGTCTGTGGCAATGGCGAAGAAGCGTGTGTCGATCTCGCGCTGGCTCGCTGAGTCCTTGATCCGTTCTGTTTGGGCGATGGGGGCGAGGCCCTGATGGTCCCAGGTCAGTGTGACCACGTGCGGCTCTCCCGCGCGGGTCGTGGTCTCTTCTGCGAGGACCGTCCCGTCCCACGTGAAACCGGTCTGTTCCAACACGGTTTTACCATCGTGAGTCAAACGCTCTTTACGTGTACGGCGGCCCAGCGGATCGTATCGATAGCGCCATACCGTGCCGTCGGGCGTGACGACCTCGGTGAGCCGATCTTCAGGGTCGTAGGAATAGCGCCAAGTGTCCCGTGTGCGGGACAATCGCGTTTTGGAACGTTGGACCAGACGTCCTGCGTCATCGTATTCATAGCGGTAAGCGCCAGCGCGGACAATTCGCGTGCCCTTGTACCCACGAGCACCCCGGGCCTCCAGACCGGCATGCTGATCTGGCCAGGCAGCGGTGGTCTGATTGCCGCTCCTGTCGTAGACGTACGACTCGACCCACCCTGAGGCGGTGACTGCGGTGACCCGGCCTACCGGGTCCAGGTCGAAACGGCGCCGTCCGTTCAGTTCGTCGTCAATCTCCACCAGGTGGCTGTCGCCGTTGTACGTGTACCGGCGGCGATTGACAGGGCGTCCGCCAACTGAGATCGCTTCCGCGGCAACTCGTCCCAAGCTGTCTCGCACCGAGGAGATAGTCAGCGCCTCGCCGATCCGACGTGATAGTTCGCGACCCGACTTGTCACGCGTGAAGTGAAACTCGGTCTTGCCGGACCTGAATAGAGCTGGACGTCCTGCGGCATCATAGGCGTAGGAGGTCCGCTGACCACCGGGCATGAATCGGCTGGTACGTCGTCCGACCGCGTCGTATGTATAGGTGACGGTACGCCCGTCGACAAGTTCGGACTTCACCCGGCCTTCACGGTCGTATCGATAGATCAACTCGCTTCCCGGGGATGATGCCTGGAGCAGTCTGCCCGCTGGATCATAGGAGTAAGCCGTGACCTGGCCAGCCACATTCTTTCTGGTCACTCGGCCGAGGTTGTCCCGCTCGTAGCGGATAGTCTGGCCGAGCGGGGTGATTCGAGTGGAAATCCGCCCCAGGGAGTCAACCTCGTAGTTCGTCGTCCGCCCGTCGAAGTCGGTCTCGGCCGTCAGACGGCCCGCACCGTCGTACACGTACAACCACTGCAGACCCTGTGGGTTCACCACCTGAGTCAACCGTAGCTCGGTGTCGTGGACAAATTCGTAGCGAGCACCGTCCGGGTCGGTGCGAGCCGCTAGCAGATCGAAATGGGTGTACTGGAAATGGGTGGTCCGGCCCATGGCGTCCGTGTAGCTCGTGCAGTTTCCTTCGCCGTCGTATTCCCATACCTCGGTTGCGCCGTCGGGACCGGTGCGACGTGTCGGCCGACCCTCCACGGACCACTCAAAAACGGTCACGGCACCGTCCGGGTCTAGGAGTTCGGTGATTCGGCCGAAGATATCCCTGCGGTACAGTGTTATTCCGCCGCTTGGGTCCACACGTTCAGTGAGTAGGCCAGCCAGGTTCCGTCGCATTCGTGTTGTGGCCCCTAGAGCGTCGGTGACCGAGATGAGGTCACCCAGGGGACCGTACGAATAGCGGGTGGTGCGACCACTCGGGTCGGTGACGCAAAGCCGATTTCCCCGCTCGTCGAACTCCTGCTTCCAGCTGGCACCATCCTCTTGGACCAGCTCGATAGGCAGCCCCAAGTCGTTGTGGGTGGCTTGCATCTGTCTGCCGTCAGCACGAGTGATGAGAGTGAGGCATCCGGCGTTGTCATACTCGAATACGGTCGTCGTGCCCAGTGGGTCGGTCCGTGTCAGCAGCCGGTTGAAACGGTCGTAGGTGGTACGGACAACAGCACCAGTGGGGTCGGATTCGGCGACTACCTGGAGCCGGTTGTTCACCGTGTAGCGCCATAGATGGCCGAGAGAGTCGGTGACGGTGGTGGTGCGCAGGCCCGTCTCGGGGTCGGGCTGGGAGTACTGGAAGTCCGATCGTAGATGGCCCTCTCCGCCGGTCTGGGTCACACAACGATCATGCTCGTCGTAGGCGAAGGTGAATCGGGAGCCGTTGGTGTCGGTCCATGCCGTGATCCGACTTTCGGTGTCGTACTCGAAGGACAGCGGAAGGCCCGATGACCGGGTGACTTCGGTGAGGAGACCGCCTCTGTAGCCGTAACGGATGAGATCGGTGCCTCCGGCAGCGCTTACGCAGTCGTCGGCTGCGTAAGCCGGCTCAGTATCATTCAGCCGCAGCGAAGTGATCCGCCCTTCCTCGGTGGTGAAGGTGAGCCGGTAGCCACAGGAATGGGTGAGTGCGAGCGGAGTGCCTTCGTCGTCGTAGTCAGCCGTGATGGTGTGGCCGTTACGGTCCATCACATCCGCCAGGAGGGCGGTTCCGTTCCCTCCTGGAACTGCGCCCGGCGGAGGTAGGAAGGACCGTATATGACCCGTGCTCGGGTCGGTGAGGACGTAGCTGCCGTCCGCATGCCGCTCCAGGGGCCATTGAGGTCCGGCTTCGGCGAAAACCGGTAGTCCGGGCGCAGGGTGGGGGAAAGCCAGCAGCAGGTTGTCCTCGCCATGGAAAACCACGCCCAGAGGGTCAATCAACAGCCGTTGGTCGATGGTGGACGACCAGGTAGGGCCGAACCAGCGGCCCGCTCGATACGACGACTCGTAGGAGCGGCGGAAGTCCAGCGGGAGGCCGGCCGGGAGGGTGACGTCGGTTTCGGTCAGAAGCATGCGTCCTGTCGCGAAGTCCACCGGCTCACGACCGCAGCACTTGTCCTTAAATTTGCGGCTGGCATCGGCGATGTCGTCCGCTCTCCGGGCATCAGAGGCCAGGTCGGCGAGTTCTTTGGCGGTTCGGGCTCCCTTGACCGCGGCTCCGCCTCCTCCAGTGGCAGCGGTGAGGACGAGGTCGGGGACGAGGCGGCCGAGGCCTTCGGCGGGGTCCTTCATGAAGTCGGTGACCATCTGCTTGCCGGCGCCCCAGGGGTCGTTGGCGACCTGGACGAGTCCGGCGGCGGTGTTGTTCAGCGAGAGGGCGTACTCGGCGGGGTGGGTGAGGTTGTACGGGTCCATCGGGTTGACGCTGCGCACGAAGTTGAGCATTCCGGCTGTGCCCTTGGCGATCCCGCCGAGGAAGTGGGTGTTCATCAACTGGAACTCGGCGGCCCCGTCCACGGCCTGCTCGGCGTAGGTGGGCTTCTTCGGCGCGGCGTCCCGGGCGGCAGCCACCGCGGTACGGGCGGTCTCCCCGGCGGTGTTGCGCTGCGTCCGGGCCTCCGTGAGGAGTTGCTGCGCCTCCTCCATCTGGGCCTTGCCAGGGTCCTTGAACTCGCCGGGCTTGGGCGGCAGCGTGGCCGGGTCGCGTTTGTCGGAGGGCAGGGCGTTGTACTTGTCGACGGCCTTGTTGTAGGTGTCGCACTGGTCCTTGTGGGCGTCCATGGCCTCCTCGGAGGCTTTGGTGCCCGCCTTCCACTGGTCGATCGCCAGCTGGGCCTGGCCCTGAGCCCATTGGACCGTCCCGGCGAACGACTCCAGGGCGCCCGCGGCTTTCTCGAAGGCGTCGGCGGCTTTGAACCACTTCGGCGGCTCGATGGATACGGAGTCCCGGAAGGCGTCGGCCGTCTTGCCTTTGAGTGTGGAGGCGTCCAGCCCTTTGAGCCCTCCGCCGACTTGGTCGAACGCGCCCTGCATTGCCTTGAGGTGGGCGGCGGTGGAGCGGAGTCCGGAGGGGCTTCCGTAGACCAGTTTCGTCTTGTCCTCGGTCTGTCCGAGGTCCAGCTCGTCGACCTCGGCGCCCATCCGGTTCGCCACTGAGCGCGACTGTTCGCGCACCCAGTCCGCGCCGGAGTCCCAGCCCACGTCCTCCAGCCGGTCGGCCGTCCAGTCCCCGACGTCCTCGACCCGGTCACCGACCCACTCGGTGCCGTCTTCGACGGCGTCCTCGATGACGTCCGGAGTGAGGTCGCTGACAATGTCCCCGATGCCCATGGCTTCAGTTCCCCCCGTTGTCCTGCTGCTGTTGCCGGGCACGCTCCTCGGGCGAGGGCCCGAACACCTCGTCCACATCCCGGTCGAAGGTCTCCTGGTCGCGCCCGAGCAGGTTGTTCATCTGGTCGCTGTACCGGCCGCCGTTCCCCTCGGTCAGCAGCGCCCGCCCGGTGTCCTTCCAGGTCTGCCCGGCCTCGTCCTTCGCTCGCTCGAACGACTCGGGGCTGTAGTCGGGGCTGAGGTAGTCCGGGGTGAGCACATCACCCCAGCCCTGCTTGACGACGTCGGCCTCGGAGGCGTTCGGGTTGCCCACGCCGGCGTTGACCACGACCTTCAGTGTGCCCTTGATGTACTGGTCCTCCTCCCACAGGACCCCGGCGGACAGCCCCAGCTCCGCCGCGATCGTGTTGGCGTCCTGGACCAGCGCCCGGACCCCCCACTCCCACCGCTCGCAGAAGTCCTCGAATTCCACCGACAACCCGTAGTAGCCGACCGTCATACCGGTCATCGACAGGTCCGACAGCCCCTTGCCCAGGGCCGCTCCGGTGCCGGTGCCGACCTCCTTCAGCTCGGCCACCGCTGCCCGCAGACCGCTGGTGATCTGCTTGACGCTCCCCGGATCGACGTTGAGATCCCCCGTGCCGCCGCCGCTCATCGGTCCCGCTCCCCGCCATGGCCTGGAGCGGCCGTAGAGCCTGCCCCGTCGGCTGCGGCCGCTCTGTCGACGGCGACTGCGTCCGGCACGATTCCCGTCACCGGCGGGAAGAGCATCGAGCCGTCCGGATCTGCGATGTTCACCGCGACCCCTGCGGGCACTCCCATCGACGGAATGACCTCGTCCAGCAACCGAGCGCCCCGCAGCTCCGCGAACTCCCATGCCCCGTCTGCATGCCCTGGCGCATGGAGCGTGCCCCGGGCCTGTGCGAACCGGGCCAGCGCCGCCTCGTCAGTGAACCCGCACACCCAGCGGACCCCGCCGAGCTCAGCGGTCCACAACCCACCACCATCGACAGGCACCAGAACCAACGCCCGACGCAACTCACCCAACATCGCCCGCGGATCACCGCCACCAACCCGCTGCTCCGCTATTCGCTCCGACAGGGCCGTCCCCTCAGCCACGGATCCCCCGTTCCTAGCCGCCTATCGGTTCCATGCAGCGTAGGACAGCGCCCACGGCACGAACCGGCGGCTCCGGCCACCGTGGCTGATTCCGGCCGGTGCACGACGTGGAGTGGCTCGGAGTAGGGGGCCCACCCGGCGGAGGATGGCCCGGTCGCGCGCGGGAAGCGTCCATGGGGCCGCGCTCAGAAGCTGGTGAAGCACCCGAGAGACCTTCGTGCGGCCTGGACAACAAACAAGGCCTTGGTCTCCGACCAGGGCCTTCATCAAAGAGCGGGTGACGAGAATCGAACTCGCGCTCTGAGCTTGGGAATCAGCGGTTCTTGGGCTGCTAGAGGGCCCTCACCTGCACCTTTGCGTGTTGCAGGCGGATGGCCCCGGTCTCTGGGGGCCGTATCTGACCGCTGCTGTCTGCTCTGCTGGGCACGGTTGGGGCACGGCCCCAACTTGGACGGGACTAGTTGCGACGGCTCTTCGACGCTTGCACGGAGGTGTCACCGGGACCTCGGCAAGAGGCCATTGCAAGACGCGGCGTTACTCGGCGAATCGACCAAGGCATGCTACTGGCGTGCCTACGCCAAACGCACCGCGCCGGTGTGTCTAACGAACTCATACTCGTCGACTTCCCGTCGTGTCATGGCGATGATGTGGAACGGTGGGGCTACATCCTCCCAGTCGGCCATATTGCGTAGAGCCACCACCGCTGAGCGATCCTCGTAAATCAGCAATATGTCCAGATCCGCAGGGCGTTCGGATCGAAGAGCTGAGCCGAAGAGCCAAACTTGCAGGGAGGGCAGTTTATGGGCTTCCTCAATCAAAAGATTTAGATGAGGCCAACGGTTCAGGTCCACTTGGTCCCGAGGTCATTAAGGAAGTCGTTCAGGCGAGCTAGAGGGATCCCTACCTGGGCGGCAGCCTGAGTCGAGTCAGTGGAAAAGCCCCTGCAATTGGGGTTAGTGCTGACGATCACATCGGGACGGATGCCTTCGTAGCTCTCTACGATGGTGTACAAGCGGTCTGCAGTGAACTCGTAAACGTTGGTCGTGATTACGGTGAGTGGCCGGAGTCCCTTCCGCTGAATTTCGTAGGCGTGGTAGCCTTTCCGCTTAATGGAAGCGACGACTATATTGCTGACCAGTCGACGTCGCTCGTACTGTTCCTGGCTATCGACATGCTTGGCCATGTCTTCGTCGTGGTGCAGAGCGCTGATGAGTTCACCAAAGCCCGCCACGCAGACGCCGAGCTCCTCGGCTCGTTCGTATGCAGCGTGCGTGATGGCAGTCGGTACCACCACGATGAAATCAGTGCCGGGCACATCCGTGACGGCAGCATCTAGGTCTTCGATGTCGAACGCTTTCCCCTTCTCGAGTCCTACACATAGGACACGAGCATTCGAGTAGGAGGTACGCGCGATCTCCAATTGTTGATCCGGTAGCCTTGTTGAGGAGAAGCGGCTTTCTGCCAGTTTGCTTTCGATCCAGCCTCGTACATCGTTCATGTCCGGCTCGTCAGTTCCTCGTTTAGGAAAATATTCTGGATACCTTCAGGGAAACGCTCGGTGCCGGTTGTGAAGTCGTCGAGTACATGCCGGCTCTCGAATTGCTCGACGTGTAGACGGTAAATCGCCAGAGTCTGTTGTTCTTCCGGTGTCATCAAGTGCCGGTTTGCATCTAGTGCGCGCAGGACTCTGCGGTTGTTGGGGACGATCGTGGACCGCGCATGCCGGATCCAGAGGATCGGGTCGCCTTGTCGATATGGGTCGCCCACTGGGCCGTACCTTGCATGGATCAAGGAATTGTCATCCAGTAAGCCTTGGATATGAGATCGTACCTCGGCTCGATTCTGAAAAACTGGGGTGGAGACGGCGATTTGGATCTCTTCTACCCGCTCCAGCTTCCAGCCGTACAACATCTCGGCGGGGTAGGGTGCCGGAGCTTTATCGATCGTTGTGTGGCAGTTGGCGCACAGCAGGATCAAGTTGCTGTGGTGACCGCGGTCCTTCGCAGATACCTCTGATAGAGGCACACCACGAGGGCCGTCGGGGGAGGCAGGGATGACGTGGGCGAGTTCCCCGAAATCGACGTCGAGGTCGTCCGGAAACAGATATGTTCGGCACTTGGGGTTTCCGCAGTAGCCGCCAGAGTCGCCCCACAGGCGACGCCGACTGTTCACATCCGGATTGACCCTGCACGAGGTGCTTGCCATCGCTTCGTCCCAGCCTTCAGTTCGGGATGACAGCTTACGTGCGAGCCTGGCCCTGGTGCGTGGTGTTGTCCCATATCGCTGATCGCGACCAGGCGGCCAGGTCGTCGATTGGGACGGTCCGGCGTGCTGTCCACGGACGAGGTGCGGGAACTGACCCCAGCAGATGTCGGGTGGCCACGGATGCCGGGTGCCGGGATCTCCGACCCTCTGGCGCTGGGCGTCCCTGCCGCCGTCCTGCCATCCGCGAAGACGGCCCAGGGGGCCGCCCCGCGTGCGCGGAGAGCCTACGGCTCTGACCAGGTCAGAGCCGTAGGCATAAAATTTCCCGCCGACTTCGTCAGGCTTTGGGCAGCGCGGCGAGCGGAGCGAGCCGCCTTGATGAAGTAGGGAAAGTTCTACTGCGCTGGGAGCAGGTCCTGGCGCAGCTTGTGTGTCGGACTTGGCCGTCGACCGCGCCCAACTGGAGCGGTAGATGACCAAGTCCGGGCCGTCAGGCCGCGGCAGCGGCCTCGCGGCCCCTGCGCGTCCTGCGGTGGAAGATCTCGTCGAAGGTGGCGCGGGCGCCTGTGGGGTCGATGTAGTGCATCGCCAGGAGGGCGGCGATGACGGCGCCGACCAGGTCGTTCTGGACCTCGGACCAGGTGTGGTCGTCGTCGCAGGTGGTGAGGCCCTTCAGGCCGTGGAGGGCGTGCATGGCCTCGCCGGCTTCCTCGGCGACCTTGCCGACCTGAAGGGCCTTGAGCTCCTCGTCGGGGAGATGGGCGCCAGCCGCTCGGCAGACGGCGGAGAGCTTCTCGATGTTGTCCCACAGGGTGTCCACGTCGGACCTCCGATCGATGGGTTCGGTTATTCCTGTGCGGGGCGTCCGAGCTGGCGCACGGTCCATCCGGCCATGCGCCAGGCGTCGGCGTCGATGAGGTTGCGGAGGTCGACGAGGACCGGGGCCGCGACCTGTGGGGCGAGGGCCTTGGGGTCGGCCTCGCGGAAGTGGGGCCATTCCGTGGCCAGGACGATCAGTTCGGCGTCCTGGACGGAGGCGTCGAGGGTGTCGGCGTAGTCGAGTTCGGGGTTACGGCGTAGCGCACTGGGTACGGCGTGCGGGTCGTGGACGGTGACCGTCGCGCCGCGCTGGTGCATCAGCGCGGCGATCGCCAGGGCTGGGGATTCGCGTACGTCGTTGGTGCCGGCCTTGAAGGACGCGCCCCACACGGTCACGCGTACGCCGTCCACCGGGCGGCCGAGGGTCTGCTCGATGAGCTTCAGCGCGGCGGTGGGGCGGGACTCGTTAACCCCTTCCGCTGCGCGCAGCAGGGTCGCGGCCTCCGTGGCGCCCAAGGTGCGGGCGGAAGCGGTGAAGGCGCGGACGTCCTTGGGGAGGCAGCCGCCGCCGTAGCCGGGGCCGGCGTTCAGGCCGCCGCGGCCGATGCGCGGGTCGACGCCGATGGCCTCGGTGAGCTGCTGGACGTCGGCCCCCGCCGCGGCGCACATGTCGGCGACGCCGTTGATGAAGGAGATCTTCATGCCGAGGTACGCGTTCGCCGCGCCCTTGATCAGCTCGGCCGTGGCCGGGTCGGTGACGAACAGCGGGATGCCGTCGGCCAGGAGCGGCGCGTACACATGGCGTACGACGTCCTCGGCGCGGGCCGAGGGGACGCCGACCACGATCCGGTCGGGGCGCAGGGTGTCGTCGATGGCATGGCCCTCGCGCAGGAACTCCGGGTTCCAGACGACCTCCACGTCCTCACCGGCCGGGGAGAGCCGGGCGAGAAGTGCGCCGAGGTCGCGGGAGGTGCCGACGGTGACCGTCGACTTGCCGATGATCACCGTCGGGCGGGTCAGGTGCGGGGCCAGCGCGCGGGCGGCGCCGAAGACCTGGCCGGTGTCGTAGCTCCGCCCGTCCGCGTTGATCGGCGTGCCCACGGCCAGGAAGTGGACGTCCGCGAACTCGCCCGCCTCGGCGAGGCTGGTGGTGAACCGCAGCCGCCCGGACGCGGTGTGCGTAGCCAGGAGTTCCGGCAGGCCCTCCTCGTAGATCGGGCACTCGCCGGCGTTGAGGCGGTCGATCTTCGCCTGGTCCAGGTCCACGCCGATGACCTCGTGGCCGATCTCGGCCATGGCAGCGGCGTGGGGGATGCCCAGGTGACCGCAGCCGATGACGGATACGCGCATGGTCGACGCTCCTTTCCCTGTACTCGCCCGCCCGGTGAGTCCGGGCCGGCCGGGTGCGCCACGCTAGCGCCCACACCCGGCGCGACCCTCTTCGTGCAGGTGGGTCAACCTCGCTGCTGCTTCAGGACGTTGACGAGAGCGGGCAGCGCTTCGGCGGCGGTGGCCCGGCACACCAGGTCCCCGTCCTGGGGCCCTTCCAGCGGGTACGGCATGAACTCGCCGTCGTGCCAGAAGCCCTCCGGGTCGAGGTAGACGACCTGCATGCCCCGCTCGCGGGCGCGAGCCTGCACCTTGCGCCGGTCGGCATGCAGACCGACGACGAGGAGGGCCTTGGTGCCGTCGGCCCATTCGACATCGGGCACCGCCTGGTCGTACCGGCGCATGAAGCACTCGTCGAGTCCGGCGCGGGCGGCCAGGACGTCGAAGTTGTTGGTGATGACCGGCCCGACCAGGTGGCCGGCGTCCTTCAGCTCCTTGAGCGCCCGCATCGCAGGGGTGGGCTCGGCGAGGAAGCAGGCGCGGAACATCTCGACGAACTCCGCCGCCTTCTCCTCCGGCTCAGTCAGGACCTCGTGGAGGAGCGTGTCGGCCATCGGCGCGAGCGTGAAGCGGTGCTCGCGAGGTTCGTGCCCCTGGCGGTCGGTGACCCGGTAGATCTCGTGGAGCCGGTGCAGGGGCGGGATGCCCGCCTCCACGGACGTACCGCAGCCGATCTCCACCTGGAACGGTTGCAGGTCCGCCAGCACTGACAGATCCGGGATGCGCGTCGGCGTGCCTGGGCGGTCTTTGCGTCGGATACCGGTGGACAGCACGTTCCACGGGAGTTGCCGGACTGCGGGCGGAGGGGCATAGGCCACTGAGGCGATCTGCACGTCCAGGCTCTGGTAGCCAGGGGGCAGCGTGCGGCCGACAGCCGCGTCTTGGGGGTGGACGTCGTGTTCGGTGATGCGGCACTTCAGGTCCCGGCGGGTCCATAAGAAGCCGCCAGGTGCTTCTCTCCAACCGCCGGCGGCGAGCGAGTCCAGGAGCGCGTCATGGTGCGCGTCGATCTCGTCGGCCGGGGCGGACGTGGAGTGGTAGAGGTACAGGTCGGTCAAGCCGATGGCCGGTGCCGCTGTGGTGGGCACCAGGCCGTACCGGTAACGGTAGTGAATGATCCGCCGCCGGGCGTCGTCGGAGGTTGCCCAGCCGGACTGGCCGGCGGTGTCCTTCTCCTGGGTGCGGCGCCAGATGCCCTCCTCGATGTAGCGGGGGCGGTCGGCGTCACCGAAGTAGGTGTTCCAGACTCGCTGCTGCTCGGGGACGAGCTGGTCGATGACGATGTACGGGATGTCCACGATTCCTCCCTGAAGAATCACGCGTGGATGTTCCAGATGGCTGACAGGGTGCGGCTGCGCGGCAGACGGATCGCGCTGTGCTGGAGCCGGAGCGGCCTCAGCGGTCCGAGGACGGACTCGCGTCCGCTGCGATGGCAGAGGACCGGTGGCCGGCGTCGTCGAGAAGCGGAGCGGCCTGCTCGTGCAGCGCCCAGGCCGGACCGACCAGGCCGACGACGGTCAGGAACACGAGCGCGAGCCGGTCCCCGCCGTCGGGCCGTGGGGTGATGGATGCGGCGCTTCGGGCGCGGCGGTGTCGAGCCCCGGTCACGGGGTGCCGCCGAGAGCGCGTTCGTGCGCCTCCAGGAGGCGGCTGGTCTGCGCGTACAGCCGCTCCAGCTCCGCCGTGGTGAGGATGAGTGCGCCGTCAAGGGTTGAGCCGTCGTCGAAGTGGAACTCGACGGGGACCGATCCCTGCCGGGCCCTCCGGTCGTAGACCGCGTCCCGGCCGGCCAGCGTTGCGTGCGTGGCCTTCGCCGGCACGGGCCTGAGCGTCGTCCCGTCGGCGGGCGCGGACCACTGGGTTCCGCCTCCGGGCGGACGCAAGTGGTAGGTCGTGGCGGAGCCCTCACCGGGGAGGGCGACCACGACACCGACACGACCCTCACGGGCGCTGTCGGTGGCGAGGTCGCCGAGCCGCGGAACGAAGTGGGATGCCGTACCTAACTCGGCTCCCCGCGAAGGGAGATGAGGAGAGGGTTGTCGCGTCATGCTCTGAAGTTAGGGACACGACGACCCTCGAATATGAGCCGGAGGAATACGACCCCTATCCGTCCAGGTGGAAGCGGTCGGACATGCGCCGCAACTTCTCCCGCGTGACTGCTCGTTCCGCGTAGACGATGCTGCGCAGCGTCGAACGGGCGATGGGATGATTCCGCACGAGCTGGGGCGCGATCCGCTCGGCTGCCTCCAGCTCGGCCAGGGCCTTTATCCGATTCCCGTCCCACAGCCAGGCACGCGCGACATCCATGTGGTGGTGTCCCTGACGGGAGTTGGGCAGCGACCCGACCAGGTCTGGGCTGGTACGACGGTTTATCTCAAGGGCCTTGCCCTGCTTGCCCATCTCCAGAGCCACGCTGATCGCGTGGATCTGCACGTTCCCGGCGGAGAAGGTCAGCGAGTGCCGGTCGTACACCGGCGCTCCGACGTACGCGTCCATGCGTTCGGCAGCAGCTTTCGCGTGACCGATCCGGTCCTCGGCCTCCGAGGTGCGGCCGGCTCGGGCGGCGGAGACCGCAGCTCGCAGCTGCAGCGTGCCCCACGCTCGTACGGCCAGCGGTTCGCCACGGTCGTACTCCTGCTCCACCGAGGTGATCGCCTTGTCCGAGAGCGTCAGGGCGTCCGTCCAGTCAGCCGTCGCCCACATGTCCCAGACCCGCATCCAGTCGGCGACGGCGGGCAACACGGGGTCCCCCGACAGCCTGGCCGACCACGCGGCCCGCTCGCACGCCATGGCGACCAGTTCGGGATGCCCGAGGGCATGGGCGGCTGTGTGCGCGAACTTGCAGCACACGGCATAGACGGCGTACGCCTCCTCCCGCTCGTGCCCCTCCGACTCCTCTGCCAGGGCACGCGCCTCGCGGAACAGGTCGGGGAGAACCCGGAGAATCGCCACGTTGGAAGCGGTGTCCCGCAGGCGGTGCAGCCGTGTCACTTCACGCCACAGCTGCGACGAGGGTCGCGGAGTCCCATCGAAAACGGGGACGAGGTCGTAACGGCGCAGTTCGCGCAGAATCGATGAGGCGGCGACCTGCCACTGGTTGTCGTCGGGGGAGTTGCTGTACGGGCGCCCGATCAGGTCGTTCGGGTGGACGTGCAGCTCGGCGGCCACCTGGTTGAGGAGCCCGACCCGATCCAGCTCGATCAGGCCACGCTCCATCTTCGACACCCAGCCCTGCGACTTCCCGAGGGCCGTCGCCAGGTCGGCCTGCGGCATGCCCAACCGCAGCCTCGCCCTGCGAGCGCGCTTGCCGATCTCCTCGGCTTCCTCCAGCATCAGGACACCTCCCGGCCGCCGGACGATCCGGCGCGACCGCCGGTCTGTCCGTACAGAGTTCGTCTTCTGCACGGTACCCATGACGCGGCCTCCGCGTGAGAGACCTCGTCCCGTACCGGCGGGCGGCCGCTCGTCCGAGCCAGGCGCCGAGTCCTCCGCTGTGCTGCACCACGGCAGAGGATCATGTCGATGAGACACCCCTCGTTGCATTCCGCCGGAGGCACCAGTGACTGTCGTAACCGTCTTGCACCCTGGAGCCATGGGCGCGGCGGTCAGCGCCGAGCTTGTCGGCGGCGGCCACGAGGTGCTGTGGGTGCCGAAGGAGCGCAGCGCGGAGACGCGGCGCCGCGCGAGGGAGGCCCAAACCACAGCCTGTGACTCGCTTGCGGAAGCTCTGTCCCGTAGCGCGGTTGTTCTCTCGGTCTGTCCACCGCAGGCGGCCGAGGACGTGGCCGGGGCCGTAGCTGCGCACGCTTTCGACGGGGTGTACGTCGATGTCAACGCCATTAGCCCTCAGCGCGTACGGAGGATCGACGAGGAGATCCGCCCCGGCTCCGTAGTCGTCGACGGTTCCGTTTTCGGTCAACCGCCGGGGGAGGGGCGTACGGCGCGGTTCTATGTTGCAGGGTCCGGCTCCGCCGTCGACCTGGTCGAGTCGTTGTTCACGGACACGGCCCTGCATGTGTGCCGGGTCGGTGACGTGGTCGGTTCCGCTTCCGCTCTGAAGATGGCCTTTGCCAGTTACCAGAAGGCCGCTCGCACGCTCGCCGGCGTCGCGCACGCGCTGGCCGACGTCCATGGGGTCGGGGAGCAGCTGACGGCCGAAGCGGAGGTCATGGTCTCCGCGATTCTCTCCGATCCGGAGTACCTGCCGAGCGTGGCAGCTCGGGCCTGGCGGTGGGCGCCTGAGATGGAGGAGGTCGCCGATGCGCTTCGTGCCGCCGGTCTACCTGCAGACATGGCCGAAGCGGCGGGCACGGTTCTCTCCTGCTGGGACGGGGGCCGGGGCCAGTACGGCATGACCGTCGCAGAAGTCCTGTCCCAGTTACGCAGTCGGACGACTTAACAGAAAAGGCCCTGGTCTCCGACCAGGGCCTTCATCAAAGAGCGGGTGACGAGAATCGAACTCGCGCTCTGAGCTTGGGAATCACCGCATGAATGACTTCGATCATGCATCTGAACTGGGGAAACTCACCTTTGGGGCACTCGTCCGCGGACTTGCGTTGCCCGGCATTGACCGTGGCTTACCGCCTGTTCTGGTGCGCATCTGGTGCGGTGGTCGGCCTGCTTCCCGCACTCGCCTCCTACCTCATCCCACCACCTACCCCGGCTCCCATCCCGTCCGCCTTCGACCCACACTCCGTGGAGCGGTCGTGGTTCAGGGCGTCAAGGTGGAGCGCGCCACTGTACGAACGACCTTGACGCCCTGGGCCGCGACTGCTCGGCTCTGCCTGGGTCGAAGGTGGTCGGGATGGGAGCCCCGCGACGCTCGCCCCGCTCCGGTCGGCACTCGCGAACGGCGCCCCGACCATCCCGGAGTCTGAGCGCCCCCGCCGGAGGCATCGTCTTGAAGCCGCGGGCTTGGTTCTCGTCTCATGCCCCTCGGGCCTATCCACTGCGGGCGCGCGTCGGCGGCGGCAGCGCCGAGCGGGCCGGAGGCAGGAGCGCGGGCGCAGCCAGAGCCGGGAAGCGCGCCCGGCGGAGCGGAGCGCAGCCGGGTGCCTTGATGAGGTAGAGAAATCTGTAACCCTGAGCGGTCATAGCTTGGGCTGCACCGGCTCGGGCAAGCGCTCTGTCCAGTCCGTCAGGACGTCAAGGGCGAGCCTGTGATGCTTGTGGCTCTGAGCCTGGTGGATGACGTTGCGGTGTTCGGTCGGGAGAGCCAATTCTCTGTAGAACTGGACGTCCTCAAAGCCATTGCGGGCAACGTCCAGGCTGTCGGCGCCATACACAAGTCGCGGAATTCGAGCCCAGAGACACGCAGCCAAACACATAGGGCATGGCTCACTGCTCGCGTACATGACGCCATCTTCGAACAAGTGGCGCTTCAATTTCTCACCTGCTTTTCGTAGCGCCACGACTTCAGCATGGGCCGTTGGGTCCCATTTTTCCACCACACTACTTTCCCCCTCGCTGACAATCTCGCCCTGAACGACGATAATTGCACCGAAAGGTGTGCCCCCTCGTTCCAGAGAATGCCTGGAAACCTGGATAGCGCGATGGAGGAACCTCTCGTCCTCTTCTTTGACGTCTTTACTCACTTCACCCCTCCTTCTCGACCTGACCTTGACCTCTTACGCCATGGCTTGAGGGGGGTCACGAACCGAAGTTCTGCCCTGTCTGCCGGGTACTCTGCATCTGAAATCTCGACCACCCGGTCGTTATGGTCGAGGGAGATTCGACGGCAAAGGATCAAGGGAATACCTTCAGTCAAGCCCCACGCTTGCGCCTCCACCGTGGTGGGCATACGGCCCGTCACCTCATCCACAATGGTCATGACCTCAATTCCCACAGTGGAAAGTTGGTGCATGGTGCCACCGGGCCAGGGTTCATTATCGGCGTCCAGCAGTTCAGGGTTTTTCTCGATCAAGCCCAACGGAATGAAGGATGTACTAAGGGAAAGCAGTAGTCCGTTTTGCTGATCGGTCGATTTGTAAACTCGACGGAGAACTGAATCTCCGACTTTCAGATTCAAAGCGCTTGCGAGAGATTCTTTCGCTGTCACGATGTCGTAGGCCGTACTGAACGCCTGCTCGTGTATCGACATGCCGTGGTTTGTTTCAGCTTCTCCGACCGTTGATCGCTCGCGCTCCGGTCGCCGGGCGAGATCCTTCTCGGCCTGATGACGCTCGGAGGTTCGAACCACTCGCGCCGGCGCTACGCGCACCCTCGGCGCCTTGCCTCGCCCGGCCGTGATGAGTCCCTGAGCCTTGAGGAGAGAGACGGCTCCGCGTGCAGAGTTCATCGAGCATGACCAACGCTGGCAGATGTCGGCCAGAGTCGGGAGCGCATCTCCGGGGAGGAGTTCACCCCGTTCGATCTGCATGCGGATGTGGTCTGCGATCTGCAACTGGATGGGGCGAGTCGCGGCGGTCGGTTGCGGGTCCATGGAGCCATGATGCGGCTTCGCGGGTTTGTGGGCAAACCTCTTGCGCAACCTTCAGCGGCTGGCTAACCTTCAGTTAGTTCGCGGGTTTGCCCACAAACTAGCTCGGGGCGGCGCCCCAACCGCCAAGTAAGCGCGCCGCCCCTCGTCCCCTGAGGGAGCTTCCATCATGCCTGCAACGCTCATTGCTCCGCCCATCCTCCCGGACACCTTCGACGCTGTTTCTCCCGTTTCGGTAGGGGAGCTGTCGAACGTGGAACGGATGGTCGCGCTGTACGCCTCCGACATGCCGAACCGCTACCGCTTCGGCAAGGGCGACGATGCCCAGCTCGGGTCCTGGATCGTTCAGGGTGTGGCCCGGCTGGGGCTGGAAGAGGTGTACCGCTCGGCCGCGTACGCCCAGAGCTACCGGCTCCTGTCGCTGGCCAACCTCACCACGGCCGATCAGACCCGGGCCCACTCCGCTCGTTTCACCAACCTTCGTCGGCTGGACCGCGCGGAGTCGGTCGCTGGCATTTCGAGCATCGGTCCCGGCAGCATCCCCGTCTCCGCCTCGGCGGTCGCCCGCAGTCGACGCCCGATGGTCGAAGGAGGCTGCCCCTGCGGCGGTACCGGGTGGATGGAGCTCCAGGTACTTGACGGTGAGGCGCTCTCGCGGTCCTGCCCGGCACACAACCCGACCGGGAACCTCGTCAATCGGCGTGTGGCGGTGACCGGATGAGCTTCCCCGACGACGCCCTGCACGCCGCTGAATGGGCCGACGAGAAGCGGGCCGAACAGATCGGCATGTACCTCGACGCCCACGACGTACGCCCCTACACCCGCTTCTTCACCGTGATCGATGACGCCCACTACGCCGAGGAAGACGCCAAGGTACGCGGGCTCTACCCGCCGATCGGGCACGGCTACCCGAGGGAGGACCAGTGACGGTCTTCCCCGTCGAGCCTTCGGCCGTGGCCGGTACTGCTGCGGTCGTGGGCACCGACCCTCTGACCCTGGCCGACCTCTTACGGGTCGCCAACGCTCCCGGCTTCGAGCGGTGGCAGGAGCAGGTCCGCCGTACCGGTGGCTGCTCGGACCCCATCCACCTGGAAGGGATGACCACCACCCGCGATGCGAAGTCGGGGCAGGTGCTCTACTCCTACAGCACCCAGGGCGAGCCCGGCGGACGCCTCCGGGTGGCGTGCGGGAACCGGCGTGCCTCCCGGTGTCCCTCCTGTGCCTGGACCTACGCCGGGGACACCTTCCACCTGATCCGCGCCGGACTGACCGGCGACGTGAACAAGGGCACCCCGGTCACGGTGCGCACGCACCCCAAGGTCTTCGCCACGCTCACCGCCCCGTCGTTCGGCCCGGTCCACAACCGGCCCGCCCGTGGCGTCTGCCGGTGCGGCACCGACCACCCCGAAGGCTCCCCGCTGTTGGGCTCGGCGCTGAACCCGGGCACGTATGACTACGCGGGTGCGGTGCTGTGGAACAACCATGCCGGGGATCTCTGGCGCCGGTTCACGATCTACCTCCGCCGTGAGGTCGCCGCCCGCGCCGGCCTCTCCCAGAAAGCGGCGGCCGAGGTCTGCCGGGTCTCCTTCGGGAAGGTGGCCGAGTTCCAGAAAAGGGGCGCGGTCCACTTCCACGCGATCGTCCGACTCGACGGCCCGGACGGCCCCGACACCCCGCCCCCGTCCTGGGCCAGCGTCGCCCTGCTCTCCGACGCGATCCAGGCGGCTGCTGCCCGTGTGAGCGTGCCCGTGCCGCCCTCGGGGGACCAACCGGCCCGGACCCTGCGGTGGGGCGCTCAGGTGGACGTACGCCCGATCGGCGCGGACAACGCGAACGACGACCTGACCGAACAGGCCGTGGCCGCGTACGTCGCGAAGTACGCCACCAAGGCAGCCGAGACGACGGGCACCGTTGACCGGCGCATCGGAGAGCTGGCCGAACTCGACAAGCTCACCGACCTGCCCGACCATGCCCGGCGCCTCATCGGCGCGTGCTTCGACCTGGACGACGCCTACTCCGAACGCAAGCTCTGGCGGTGGGCCCACATGCTCGGCTTCCGGGGGCACTTCTCGACTAAGTCGCGCCGCTACTCGACGACCCTCGGCGCTCTGCGACAGGTCCGGGCCGACTTCCGCGCCCGACAGGAACGCCGCGAACGGGGCCTGCCCGACCCCGACGACGCCCCGGAGGGCTCCACACTCACCCTCGCCCACTGGACCTACGCCGGACACGGCCACACCCCCGGCGAATCCTGGCTCGCCGCCACCATCCACCGCGACATCTCTGGAGGACGACAGGCAGCCCGCGAGGCATGTGCAGATCTGACTGGCAACGAGGGGGAGTGATGACGGTGGAAAGACTTCTGACGGTTGATCAGGCTGGGGAGATCCTGGGCACGGGAGCGCGATTCCCTCGGCGTCTGATCGCTGAGCGTCGAATCACGTTCGTCAAGGTGGGGCGCCATGTCCGCATTCCTGAGACCGTGCTGAGCGGCTATATCGAGGCCAACACGGTCGATCCGGTGCAGCGGCGTATTCGGCATCGGAGGGCTGGCTGATGGGGAACGCCAAAGGCACCCGCCGGCGCTTCGGCTCCGTGCGGCAGTATCGATCCGGCCGCTGGACAGCCAGCTACCTCGATCCGGCAGGACTCGAACGCCGTGCGCCTGAGACCTTCGAGACGAAGAAGGACGCCGAGGTGTGGCTCTCCCAGGTCGAGGCGGACCTCACCCGTGGCAACTGGCAGGACCCGGATGCCGGGGCGGTGAACTTCAGGGAGTACGCCCTCCAGTGGGTCGATGAGCGCGGTCTCTCCGCGACGACCGACGAGCTGTACCGGCGGCTCCTACGGCTTCATGTCCTGCCCACCTTCGAGGACCTGGACCTGGACGAGATCACTGCGCCCCGTGTCCGTACCTGGCGGACCGAACGGCTCTCGTCCACCGGGGCCACGACCGTGGCCAAGTCGTACCGGCTGCTCAAGGCCATCATGGAAACTGCGGTCGATGACGAGCTGATCCGGCGCAACCCATGCCGCATCAAGGGCGCCGGGAAGGAGTCGTCCGCCGAACGCCAGATTGCCACCGTCGCCCAGGTCGACGCGCTCGCCAATGCCCTCGGCCCTCGGTGGCGGCTGATGGTCTTCCTTGGCGCGTACGGACCGATGAGGCCAGAGGAACAGGCCGAGCTGCGACGCAGGGATGTGGACCTGGACCAGATGACCATCCGCGTGCGCATGGCCGCCCCGGAGCTGACCACCGGCCGCCGCGCTCCTGGCGACACCAAGTCGGAAGCGGGTAAGCGCGTCGTGGTCCTGCCGACCTTTCTCCGGACCGACCTCTGGCGTCACCTGGACTGGTACGCCGAGAAGGGATCGGATGGGCTGCTGTTCGTGGGGGAGAAGGGCAAGCCGTTCCGCCGGTCGACTTTCGGGCGGAAGTGGCGCAAGGCCCGTGTGGCCGTTGGGATGCCGGACGGCTTTCGCTTCTACGACCTCCGCCACACGGGGCACACGCTCGCCACTCGATCCGGAGCCACCCTCAAGGACACGATGGTCCGGGCCGGGCAGACGTCGGAGAAGGCCGCGATGATCTACCAGCATTCCGACCTTGAGCGGCAGCAGGAAGTGGCCGGCGGCCTGGACGACCTCGTGCGCGTCGCCCGTGCGAAGGCCAAGGACAGGCCTTCTGGTGCGGATCTGGTGCGCGACGCCTGAAGTGGTCCAGACAACAAACAAGGCCCGGGTCGATGACCTGGGCCTTAGTCGTGGAGCGGGTGACGAGAATCGAACTCGCGCTCTGAGCTTGGGAAGCTCATGTTCTACCATTAAACTACACCCGCGTAACGCACTCGCTGATCAGCGATGCATCGTCCCGCACTCTACCCCATTGCGAGTCGCTCGTTGTGTCGTGCCCTGGTGTCGGTGGGGTGGGGGTGTGTGGTGGCGAGGGGTGGATGTGGGTGGGTGGGGCGGGAGTTGGGGGCGTAGCGTGGGTTGTCGGAGTGCCGCGTGGAGTGGCGTCCCGTTCATCCCCTAATGTGGCTTTCTCGTCCACGGCTTGATGGGGAAGGGACTTGATGGAGTCCATGGAGCGCACCGTCGTCCGCTGTGCCGAAGGGCACGTTTTCGCTACCGCCTCGTTCCCGATGCAGCAGCTCGGGTCCGGGCGGATCGGTCCCGGGCGGCTTATCCGCTGTCCTCGTTGCGCCCGGTTGCGGCATGCCGTGCCGGTGGGGTTCGAGGAGCGGTAAGGCTTTCGGGAGCGTGGTGACAGGCGCGCGGGGCGGCCCGATGTGGGTGGGTCCGCGCGTTCTGCGTATCCTCGGTGGGTGCTTCTCTCAGACAAGGACATCCGGGCCGAGATCGACGCCGGACGCGTACGTATTGATCCGTTCGATACGTCGATGGTGCAGCCGTCGAGCATCGATGTGCGGCTCGACCGCTACTTCCGGGTGTTCGAGAACCACCGCTATCCGCACATCGATCCCGCGGTCGAGCAGGTCGATCTGACCCGCACCGTCGAGCCGGACGGGGACGAGGCGTTCATCCTGCACCCCGGTGAGTTCGTGCTCGCCTCGACGTACGAGGTCATCTCGCTGCCCGACGACCTGGCGTCGAGGCTGGAGGGCAAGAGTTCGCTCGGCCGGCTCGGGCTGGTGACGCATTCGACGGCCGGGTTCATCGATCCGGGGTTCTCCGGGCACGTGACCCTGGAGCTGTCGAATCTGGCGACGCTGCCGATCAAGCTCTGGCCCGGGATGAAGATCGGCCAGCTGTGCATGTTCCGGCTGACCTCTCCGTCGGAGTTCCCGTACGGCTCCGAGCGGTACGGGTCGCGGTATCAGGGGCAGCGCGGTCCCACCGCGTCGCGGTCCTATCTGAACTTCCACCGGACGCAGGTGTGATGCCCGATGAGCGATGACGTGCGGGAGAATCTGACGTACGACGGCTTCGGGCACGCCGTGCGGGAGCTGGCGCAGGCCGTCGCCGATGACGGGTACGAGCCGGATGTGGTGCTGAGCATCGCGCGGGGCGGAGTGTTCGTCGCGGGCGGGCTGGCGTACGCGCTGGACTGCAAGAACATCCACCTGGTGAATGTCGAGTTCTATACCGGGGTGGGCACCACACTCGAAATGCCCGTCATGCTCGCGCCCGTCCCCAACGCCATCGACTTCTCGGACAAGAAGGTCCTGATCGCCGACGACGTCGCCGACACCGGGAAGACGTTGAAGCTGGTGCGGGACTTCTGTATCGATCACGTTGCCGAGGTGCGGTCCGCCGTCATCTACGAGAAGTCGCACTCGCTCGTGAAGTGCGAGTACGTGTGGAAGAAGACCGATCAGTGGATCAACTTCCCCTGGAGCGTGGAGAAGCCCGTCGTGCGGCGCAGTGGGCAGGTTCTGGACGCCTGAGCGGCGATGACGATGATGACGATGGACGTGGAAAGACCCCCGGGGCCGGCTGGCTCCGGGGGTCTTTTCGGCTCGGTCGTCAGATCGTGCCCAGCTTGAGGATCGACACCAGCGCGATCAGCTGGATCGCGCTCGCGCCCAGCGCCTTCAGCCAGGGCAGGTCGTGGGACTTGCTCACCATCGAGGTGAACAGGGCCGCCGCCGCCAGCCAGGTCAGCCAGCCGAGGATCTGGACCAGGGAGTTCTCGCCGCCCAGGAACAGCGCGAAGATCAGGCGCGGGGCGTCCGTGATCGACATGATCAGCATGGAGAGGCCCACCGTGGGCTGCCAGGCGCCGTCGCCGCCCAGCTGGCGGGCCAGCGAGTGGGTGACCGCGCCGAGCACCAGTCCGCCGATGACGAAGCCGGCGCCGGTGATGATGACGTAGGGGATGGCGTTGCCGACCGGGGCGTTGATCGCGTCGTCGCGGGCCTGGTCGAAGCCGAAGAGCGCCAGCAGGCCGTAGAGGAACGTGACGATGAGCGCCGGGCCCCAGACGGGGTAGTCCCGCATCTGCCAGAACGTCGCGGCGGGGCGCGTCACGATGCCGGTCAGCAACTGCTTCCAGTGCAGGCGCGGGCCCGACGGCTGGACGGGGGCCTGACCGGCGCGGTAGGTGTTCCCGTCGCCGTAGGGGTCCTCGTTGATGCTGAAGGCCTGCGTGTGGCCCGGGTTGTTCGCGTACGGGTCGCCACCCGGGTGCGGGTGCTGCGGCTGGGGGTACGGGTCGGCGAAGTACTCCGGCTCGTCCGGGCCGCCGCCCTGGTACCCGCCACTGCCCTGGTACCCGCCGTTGTTCTGGCCGCCTCCGTTGTAGCCGCCCTGGTAGCCGCCGCCGTTGTGCGGGGCGCCGTTTCCTCCCGTCGGCGGCCATTGCTGCTGTCCGTACGGCGGCGGTGCCTGATTGCCGTACGGCTGCTGCCGCGGTTGCTGCTGCGCTTGCTGCGGGGTGCGGTTGTCCCGGCCGCGTCCGATCCTGAATCCAGCCACGTAATCGAACGTACCTGGTCCGTCCGGGGTGGGTGGGAGGGGCGGGGGAACTGGGCCGCCTTTGAGGCTCAGCTGTGACATCCCCTAAGGGAACCCTGGGGGGTTGTCCGCAGTGGCGGGGGAGAGGGCCCGCGGGGCGGTGGTCAGCCCGCGTTGAACAGCGCGCTGGTGAACGTGATCAGCGGGCGGTCCGGGGTGGCCGCCGGGTACAGGGCGATCAGGTCGGCCGTCTCGCCGCGGCGGGTGCGCACCACCGTGTCCGGCTTCCGGTCGCCGTCGAAGTCCGCGTACCGCATGAGCAGGGTCGTTTCCGCGCGGGACCGCGCACCGGCCCCCGGACTCCCGCGCAGGGGCGCGGCCGGGAGCTTTCCGGCCGGGGCGCCGAAGCGGTACGGGCCGCCCGGCCGGGCCGGTCCGTCGGCGCTGCCGAGCAGCAGCGTGCCCTTGGCCGCCGTACCCGGCTCGTGGGGGCGGGCGGCGTACACCAGGTCGTCGTACCCGTCCCCGTTCACGTCCGTCCGGGGCTCGGGCGCGGACAGCACGGGACCGGCCCCCGGGATGGTGCCCCCGGCCTTGTGCGGGTGGCCGTCGCGGGTGAAGGGGCCGCGCAGGAAGCTGAGCCGGCCCGCGCTCGCCGTCACGGCCAGATCGGGTTTCCCGTCCCCGTCGAAGTCACCGCAGACGGGGTGGTCTGCCCACTCGTTGCCGAAGCGGGCCCGGTCCGGGATGTGGAGCGCGACCGCCTTGCCGGTGAGGCCCGCGGGGGAGCCGAAGAGGATCTGCAGCGGTACGGGCGGGCGCCCGATGCCGTTGTACGGGGGGTCGGTGGCCACGACCAGGTCGGTGAAGCCGTCCCGGTCCAGGTCGCAGGAGGCCTCCGCGTCGAACGCGGAGGGGAGGGTGTCGCCGATCTTGGCGGCGTTCGCGTGCGCGCTCAGCAACTGGCGTACCGACGGGTCCAGGCCGCGGGAGGCGGAGCCGTACACGATGCCGATGCCCGCGTCGTCGCCGTGGGCGTCGGCCGCCGGTTTCACCAGGTTGTTGAGGGCGAGGTCGCGGTGGCCGTCGCCGTTGAAGTCGTCGGGGGTGTGGCTGCCGGTGCCGCGCGGGACCGGGTGGCGCTGCGCGCCGGCGAGTCCGGACAGCGCGGTGGGCGGGGCGTCGCCGTTCTTGCCCGGTCCGGAGGGTCCGGCGGAGTCCGGGGAGCCCCCGCAGGCCGCCAGCAGGAGGGCGCAGGCGCAGCCGGCCGCGGCGGTGGCCGTCGCCCTCGCGATTCGCATCCGCACTGGAGTAGCCCGCCCGCCCTCATTCGTTCGTTCGTTCCGTGTGACCTGTTTGGCTCTGGGGGCTCTGTGCGCCCAGGGGACTGACTCTGCGCGCCCTGTGCGCCCTGCGTGTCCCCTGGGGCTCGTTGTGCCTCACGCGCCACGGTGGCCGCCCCACATGATGCGTCACCGGGCCGGGAAAGCAGAAGCGGCCGGTCCTGCCCCCGAGGCAGGTCCGGCCGCTTCCGTGACGCCGTGGAGCGTTGCCGGTTACTTCACCGGCTCGGGCTCCGGCGCGTCCGCCGTTTCCGGCTCGCCCGCCGGGTCGGCCGGGGTCTTGACGGAGTCGAGCAGCAGCTGCGAGACGTCGACCACCTGGATCGACTCCTTCGCCGTGCCGTCGTTCTTCTTGCCGTTGACCGAGTCGGTCAGCATGACCAGGCAGAACGGGCAGGCGGTGGAGACGATGTCCGGGTTGAGGGAGAGGGCCTCGTCGACGCGCTCGTTGTTGACGCGCTTGCCGATCCGTTCCTCCATCCACATCCGGGCACCACCGGCGCCGCAGCAGAAGCCGCGCTCCTTGTGGCGGTGCATCTCCTCGTTCCGCAGACCCGGGACCTTCGCGATGATCTCGCGCGGGGGCGTGTAGATCTTGTTGTGACGGCCCAGGTAGCAGGGGTCGTGGTACGTGATCAGACCCTCGACCGGCGTCACCGGGATCAGCTTGCCCACGTCCACCAGGTGCTGGAGCAGCTGCGTGTGGTGGATGACCTCGTACTCGCCGCCGAGCTGCGGGTACTCGTTGGCGATCGTGTTGAAGCAGTGCGGGCAGGTCGCGACGATCTTCTTCGTCGCCTTCGCCTTCTTCGTCGAGTCGTCTTCGTCGTCCTCGCCGAAGGCCATGTTCAGCATCGCGACGTTCTCCTGGCCGAGCTGCTGGAACAGCGGCTCGTTGCCCAGGCGGCGGGCCGAGTCACCCGTGCACTTCTCGTCGCCGCCCATGATCGCGAACTTGACGCCCGCGATGTGCAGCAGCTCCGCGAAGGCCTTCGTGGTCTTCTTGGCGCGGTCCTCCAGGGCCCCGGCGCAGCCGACCCAGTAGAGGTAGTCGACCTCGGTGAGGTCCTCGACGTCCTTGCCGACGATCGGGACCTCGAAGTCGACCTCCTTGGTCCACTCGACGCGCTGCTTCTTGGCGAGCCCCCAGGGGTTGCCCTTCTTCTCCAGGTTCTTGAGCATCGTGCCCGCCTCCGACGGGAACGCGGACTCGATCATCACCTGGTAGCGGCGCATGTCGACGATGTGGTCGATGTGCTCGATGTCGACCGGGCACTGCTCCACGCACGCACCGCAGGTGGTGCAGGACCAGAGGACGTCCGGGTCGATGACGCCGTTCTCCTCGGCCGTGCCGATCAGCGGGCGCTCGGCCTCCGCGAGGGCTGCCGCGGGGACGTCCTTGAGCTGCTCCGCCGTCGCCTTCTCGTTGCCCTCCATGTCCTTGCCGCCACCGGCCAGCAGGTACGGGGCCTTGGCGTGCGCGTGGTCGCGCAGGGACATGACCAGGAGCTTGGGGGAGAGCGGCTTGCCCGTGTTCCAGGCGGGGCACTGCGACTGGCAGCGGCCGCACTCCGTGCACGTGGAGAAGTCGAGGATGCCCTTCCAGGAGAACTGCTCGACCTGGGAGACGCCGAAGGTGTCGTCCTCGCCCGGGTCCTCCCAGTCGATCGGCTTGCCGCCCGACGTCATCGGCTGCAGCGCGCCGAGCGCGACCTCGCCGTCGGCGTTCCGCTTGAACCAGATGTTCGGGAAGGCGAGGAAGCGGTGCCAGGCGACACCCATGTTGGTGTTGAGCGAGACCGTGATCATCCAGATCAGCGAGACGCCGATCTTGATCATCGCGGTGAGGTAGATGAGGTTCTGCAGCGTGCCGAGCGCGAGTCCCTTGAAGGCGAGGACCAGCGGGTACGAGACGAAGTACGCCGCCTCGTAGCCGCCGACGTGGTGGATCGCGCCTTCGAGGCCGCGCAGGGTCAGGATCGCCAGGCCGATGACGAGGATGACGTACTCGACGAAGTACGCCTGCCAGGCCTTCGAGCCCGCGAACCGCGACTTGCGGCCGGCCCGGGAGGGCAGGTTCAGCAGCCGGATGGCGATCAGCACGAGGATGCCGACCGTCGTCATCAGGCCGATGAACTCGATGTACAGCTCGAACGGCAGCCATTCACCGATGACCGGCAGGACCCAGTCCGCCTTGAAGAGCTGTCCGTACGCCTGGAGCAGCGTCGGCGGCAGCGTCAGGAAGCCGATGGCGACGAACCAGTGCGCGAAGCCGACGATCCCCCACCGGTTCATCCGGGTGTGGCCGAGGAACTCCTTGACCAGGGTGATCGTGCGCTGTTTCGGGTTGTCCGTGCGACTGCCGGCGGGGACCGGCTGTCCGAGCGTGACGAACCGGTAGATCTGCGCGACGGCTCGGGCGATGAGCGCAACGCCGACCACGGTCAGCACCAGCGACACGATGATCGCGGCGAGTTGCATTGGGGGCTCCTCGGGCCTGCGAGGGTGGGGTTCAGCGGTGATCGCTGACTACTCAGATGGTTATTCAGATGCGTACTAAGCAGTAACTTAATCAGTCTGTGCTGACACTATCCACTTATTCCGCCGTGCTGTAGTTGGGCAGGCGGTGATCTGTGTCGCTCAGGCATACCTGGCCGCGCCGGGCGAGTCCGCGTACCGCCCGGCGCAGCGGACGGTGTACGGCCTCGGCCAGGATCGCCAGGTCCAGGGCGGTTCCCCGGTGCTCGGCGTAGTGCTGGTCGAGGAGGTCCGCCTCGTCCCACGGCATCGTGGAGCGGCGGCGTACCTGCGCCAGGCCGGTCAGTCCGGGCTTCAGTTCCCGCCGCCAGTCTCTCGCACCGGCGGCCGTGCCCCGTTCATCGCCCGGCGCGAGTGGTTCGGGGCCGACGAGGGAGAGCTCGCCCCGTACGACGTGCGGCAGCCGGGAGAGCGTGTCGAGCCGCAGCCGCCGGGTGCGCAGTGACCGCAGTACGAAGGGCGCGCCCGCCGGTCCGGTGCGCGGGGAGCGGTCCAGTACGCCGCCGGGGTGCCGCCGCACGGTGAGGACGAGGGCGGCCGCCGCGAGGGCGGGGGCGGCCAGCAGCAGGAGGGCCGAGCCGAGGAGTACGTCCAGGGTGCGCTTGGCGGTGGGGCGAGGCGGGGCGAGGGCGCTCAGGGTGGCGAGGGCCGCTCGGGCGCGCGCCGTGCGGGATGGTCGCGGGGGCTGCCAGGGGCGCCGCGCCGGGCCCGGCCGCTGACTCCAGCCCTGCCGTCGGCTCCGTGTCTGCCGCTGACTCCACCCCTGCCATCGGCTCCGCCCCCGCGTCTGCCGCCGACTCCGACTCGGCGTCTGCCGTCGTCCCGGCCTCTGCGTCTGCATCGTTCGCACCTGCCTGGTGTCGCTGTCCGGCATCGGATGCCCTGGGGTGGTCGAGTGCCTGTTTTGTGTGGCTCACGGCATTTTGTGACAGAACGATCCCATGGCGCGATGATGGTGGGGGGTGCGTGGCCCGCGAGGCGGGCAGGTGTCGCCGGGGGGCGGCTCGGATTCGTCCCATGTGGCACGTATGGGGCGTGTGCCTGACATGTGTCCGCCGTCACAAAGGTGGATAATTCGCTGGTGGCGCGAGGTGTGTGCACGATAGTTGAGTCGCCTCGACTCAGGTCTGTTGACTCCGGGAGTGATGTCATGCATCCTTGAGCCAGATCCACTCAAGTAGTCAGTTGGAGGAATTGAAATGGCACGTGCGGTCGGCATCGACCTGGGCACGACTAACTCCGTCGTCAGCGTTCTCGAAGGCGGCGAGCCCACCGTCATCACCAACGCCGAAGGCGCCAGGACCACGCCGTCCGTCGTCGCCTTCGCGAAGAACGGCGAGGTTCTGGTCGGCGAGGTCGCCAAGCGCCAGGCAGTGACGAACGTCGACAGGACCATCCGCTCCGTCAAGCGCCACATGGGCACTGACTGGAAGATCGACCTGGACGGCAAGAGCTTCAACCCGCAGCAGATGAGCGCCTTCATCCTGCAGAAGCTGAAGCGTGACGCCGAGTCGTACCTGGGCGAGAAGGTCGCCGACGCGGTGATCACCGTTCCGGCGTACTTCAACGACTCCGAGCGTCAGGCGACGAAGGAGGCCGGCGAGATCGCGGGCCTGAACGTCCTGCGCATCGTCAACGAGCCGACGGCCGCCGCGCTGGCGTACGGGCTCGACAAGGACGACCAGACGATCCTCGTCTTCGACCTCGGTGGCGGCACCTTCGACGTGTCGCTCCTGGAGATCGGTGACGGCGTCGTCGAGGTGAAGGCCACCAACGGTGACAACAACCTCGGTGGTGACGACTGGGACCAGCGCGTCGTCGACTACCTGGTGAAGCAGTTCGCCAATGGGCACGGCGTGGACCTGTCCAAGGACAAGATGGCTCTCCAGCGTCTCCGCGAGGCCGCGGAGAAGGCGAAGATCGAGCTGTCGTCCTCGACGGAGACCACGATCAACCTGCCGTACATCACGGCGTCGGCCGAGGGCCCGCTGCACCTGGACGAGAAGCTCACGCGCTCGCAGTTCCAGCAGCTCACCGCGGACCTCCTGGACCGCTGCAAGAACCCGTTCCACAACGTCATCAAGGACGCGGGCATCCAGCTCTCCGAGATCGACCACGTCGTTCTCGTCGGTGGCTCGACCCGTATGCCGGCCGTCGCCGAGCTCGTCAAGGAGCTCACGGGCGGCCAGGACGCCAACAAGGGTGTGAACCCGGACGAGGTCGTCGCCATCGGCGCCTCGCTCCAGGCCGGTGTCCTCAAGGGCGAGGTCAAGGACGTCCTGCTGCTCGACGTGACCCCGCTGTCCCTCGGTATCGAGACCAAGGGAGGGATCATGACGAAGCTCATCGAGCGCAACACCACGATCCCGACCAAGCGCTCCGAGATCTTCACGACGGCCGAGGACAACCAGCCGTCCGTGCAGATCCAGGTCTACCAGGGCGAGCGCGAGATCGCGGCGTACAACAAGAAGCTCGGGATGTTCGAGCTGACCGGTCTGCCGCCGGCCCCGCGTGGCGTGCCGCAGATCGAGGTCGCGTTCGACATCGACGCCAACGGCATCATGCACGTCGCTGCCAAGGACCTCGGCACCGGCAAGGAGCAGAAGATGACCGTCACCGGTGGCTCCTCGCTGCCGAAGGACGAGGTCAACCGGATGCGCGAAGAGGCCGAGCAGTACGCGGACGAGGACCACCGCCGCCGCGAGGCCGCCGAATCGCGCAACCAGGGCGAGCAGCTCGTCTACCAGACGGAGAAGTTCCTCAAGGACAACGAGGACAAGGTCCCCGGTGACGTGAAGACGGAGGTGGAGACCGCGCTCACCGAGCTGAAGGAGAAGCTCAAGGGCGAGGACACCGCCGAGATCCGTACCGCCACCGAGAAGGTCGCGGCCGTCTCCCAGAAGCTGGGCCAGGCGATGTACGCCAACGCCCAGGCCGAGGGCGGCCCGCAGGCCGAGGGCCAGCCGGGTGCAGAGCAGGCACAGGGTGACGCCCAGGACGATGTCGTCGACGCCGAGATCGTCGACGACGAGAAGGACACCAAGGGCGGTGCGGCGTGACCGAGGAGACTCCGGGCTTCGAGGAGAAGCCCGACGTCCCCTCCGGCGCCACCCCTGAAGACGCCGGGACGGGGGCCGCCACCCCCTCTTCGGAGGAGGCGGCGGCCCCCGCCGGGGACGCGAACGAGACAGCCGGTCTGACGGCACAGCTGGACCAGGTCCGCACCGCGCTCTCCGAGCGCACCGCAGACCTCCAGCGGCTCCAGGCCGAGTACCAGAACTACCGCCGCCGCGTGGAGCGGGACCGGGTCACGGTCAAGGAGATCGCGGTCGCGGGTCTCCTGTCCGAGCTGCTGCCCGTGCTCGACGACGTCGGCCGGGCCCGGGAGCACGGCGAGCTGCTGGGCGGGTTCAAGTCGGTGGCCGAATCGCTGGAGACGGTCGTCGCCAAGCTCGGCCTCCAGCAGTTCGGCAAGGAGGGCGAGCCCTTCGACCCGACGATCCACGAGGCCCTGATGCACTCGTACGCGCCGGACGTCACGGAGACGACCTGCGTGGCGATCCTGCAGCCCGGGTACCGGATCGGCGAGCGCACCATCCGTCCCGCACGGGTGGCGGTGGCCGAACCCCAGCCGGGGGCGACGCCCGCGGCCGCGAAGGACGCGAAAGAAGAGCAGGCAGCCGACGAGGAGAGCGGTGGCGGCGAGGAGGTCTGACATTCCGTCCGACCACCTGGCAGCACATCGCCCGGCCACCGGGCCTCGCGCACGGACCACGCCGCACACCGGCACGGTCCGTACGCGGGGCCCCGGGCCGGTCGTCCGGAAGGAGGGACGTCGATGAGTACGAAGGACTTCGTCGAGAAGGACTACTACAAGGTTCTCGGCGTCCCCAAGGACGCCACGGACGCCGAGATCAAGAAGGCGTACCGGAAGCTCGCCCGCGAGTTCCACCCGGACGCCAACAAGGGCGACAACAAGGCGGAGGAGCGCTTCAAGGAGATCTCCGAGGCCAACGACGTCCTCGGTGACACCAAGAGGCGCAAGGAGTACGACGAGGCCCGCGCCCTCTTCGGCAACGGCGGCTTCCGCCCCGGACCCGGCAGCGGTGGCGGCAACTTCAACTTCGACCTGGGCGACCTCTTCGGAGGCGCCCCGGGCGGCGGTCAGGGCGGCGGAGCCGGCGGCTTCGGCGGCGGTGGCGGCGGTCTGGGCGACGTGTTCGGCGGCCTCTTCAACCGGGGCGGCGGCGCCGGCACCCGGGTGCAGCCGCGCCGCGGCCAGGACATCGAGTCCGAGGTGACGCTCAGTTTCACCGAGGCGGTCGACGGGGCCACGGTCCCGCTGCGGATGTCCAGCCAGGCGCCCTGCAAGGCGTGCTCCGGCACCGGCGACAAGAACGGCACCCCCAGGGTCTGCCCGACCTGCGTCGGCACCGGACAGGTCTCGCGCGGCACCGGCGGCGGGTTCTCGCTCACCGATCCCTGCGTGGACTGCAAGGGCCGGGGCCTCATCGCCCAGGACCCCTGCGACGTCTGCAAGGGCAGCGGCCGGGCGAAGTCGTCCCGCACCATGCAGGTGCGGATCCCGGCGGGCGTCTCCGACGGCCAGCGGATCCGGCTGCGCGGCAAGGGCAGTCCGGGCGAGCGCGGCGGACCGGCCGGTGACCTCTACGTCATCGTCCACGTCGACGCCCACCCGGTCTTCGGCCGCAAGGGCGACAACCTCACCGTCACCGTGCCCGTCACCTTCACGGAGGCGGCGCTCGGCGGCGAGGTGAAGGTGCCCACCCTCGGCGGACCTCCGGTCACCCTCAAGCTGCCGGCCGGCACGCCCAACGGGCGCACCATGCGCGCCCGGGGCAAGGGCGCGGTGCGCAAGGACGGCAGCCGCGGCGACCTGCTGGTCACCGTGGAGGTGGTGGTCCCCACGGACCTGGGCACGGACGCCAGGGACGCCCTGGAGGCCTATCGCAAGGCCACCGCGGACCAGGACCCGCGGGCGGAGCTGTTCCAGGCAGCGAAGGGAGCTTGAGATGGACGGCCGCCGGCGTAATCCGTACCAGCTGACCGATGAGTCCCCGGTGTACGTGATCTCGATCGCGGCCCAGCTCTCGGGGCTGCATCCCCAGACGCTGCGCCAGTACGACCGCCTCGGCCTGGTCTCTCCCGACCGCACGGCCGGGCGCGGCAGGCGCTACTCGGCCCGCGACATCGAGCTGCTGCGCACCGTGCAGCAGCTGTCGCAGGACGAGGGCATCAACCTGGCCGGCATCAAGCGCATCATCGAGCTGGAGAACCAGGTCGCCGCGCTCCAGCAGCGGATCGCCGAGCTCTCGGCGGCCGTGGACGGCGCGGACGCGGCGCTCCAGCAGCGCGAGGCCCAGGTGCACGCCTCCTACCGGCGCGATCTGGTGCCGTACCAGGACGTGCAGCACACCAGCGCACTGGTGGTCTGGCGGCCCAAGCGGCCCAAGGACTGAGCGCTCCAAGGCCCAAGGCCCAAGCACTGAGCGGGCCCGGCCCGTTCGCGGCGGAGCCCGTCACCCCGGTCGATCCGGGGTGGCGGGCTCCGCCGTCGTTCCGTGCGGTGCGGTCCCGGCGATCCCCGAGCGGACGAGCAGGGCGCCGAGCTGGGTGCGGCTGGTGGCGTTGAGCGTGTGCATGAGCTTGGAGACGTGGGCGCGGCAGGTGCGGACGCTGATGCCGAGCTTTCCGGCCACGACCTGGTCGGTGTGGCCCTCGACCAGGAGGCGGGCGACGCTGAGCTGGACGGCGGTGACCGAGGTGCCGGCCGGGGCGGCCGGCAGCGGCTCCGTGAGCGGGATGGCCTGCGCCCACAGGACCTCGTACATCTGGATCAGATAGCGGACCAGCGCGGGGTGCCGGATCTCCAGCGCGACATCGCGCGCGGCGTTGGCCGGGATGAAGGCCACGGTGTGGTCGAAGACGAGCAGCCGGTCGACCGTCTGCTCCAGTGTGCGGATCTGGAGGAGGCCCGGCGGCATCTGCTTCAGATAGGACTTGAAGGCCTGGTTGTAGCGGACGGGGTGCTGGTAGATGTGCCGGAGCGGCGTGCCCCGCTCCAGGGTCAGCCTGGCCCGCGACAGGGCCCTCTGGAGCTGGTCGGGCGGTCGGGTGCTGCCCGGCTGCAGCGTCCGGATCTCCTCCGTGGCGCTCTCCGTCGCGTTCTGGACGGCGGCGTCGATCAGGGGCAGGCCTTCGAGGACCGTGATGGCGAGGTTGGGGTCCGTACTGGCCACGGTCGTCAGGGGTGCCAGCGAGTCGGCCAGGGCGGCCGAGAGGCTGAGGCGTTCGTGGATCTCCCGCACGACGGGCTGCAGGAGGTGGGCCAGGGCGGCGGAGGGCGGCACGGGACGCACCCAGGCCTCGTCCTGCGGGTCGGGGTGGACCAGCGCCAGGTCGGTGAGACAGGGCACCACTTCGATGGCGGCCCGGGGTATCCGTCCCGCGCTCAGCGCCTCGGTGTAGACGCCGACCGCCGTGTCGCACAGCGCACGGTCCTCGTGGGCGTGCGCCGGTGTGTCCTCATCCCTGCCCATTCGGGCCCCCCACTTTTTGCAGTGCAGCAAGATGACGGTGGTGGCAGCCTAGTTCGCGGTCCACTGTGGGTGTTGCGGGGGAGCCGGTAACTCTCCCGGCCGGTCAGGAGTCCTGATCGAGGATTCCCGACTGGGCGATCAGGTAGCCGAGCTGGGCACGGCTCGTGCTTCCCAGCACGGCGGACAGCTTGGCGACATGGGCGCGGCAGGTGCGGACGTTCATGCCGAGCCGACGGGCTATCGCCTCGTCGACGTGCCCCTCGATCAGCAGCGTGGCGATGGCGCGCTGGACGCCCGTGATGCCGTCGCGGGCCGGATCGTACGGAGCCGCCTCGTCCAGCGGGACGGCGCGGCGCCAGAGTTGTTCGAAGACCTTCGTCAGATAGGCGACCAGTGCGGGGTGGCGTATTTCCAGGGCGGTGGGCTGGTCGTCCTGGACCGGGATGAAGGCTACGGTGTCGTCGCAGATGATGAGGCGCTCGATGAGCTCCTCCAGCGTGCGGATCTCCATCCGGGCGCCCGCCATCAGGTCGACGTAGGCGAACGTGCGCTGGCTGTGCCGGACCGTGTGCTGGTAGAGAGTGCGGACGCTGATGCCGGAATCTATGAGAGGTTTGCTGCGGGTCAGCGCCTCGCTGAGGACTTCCTCGCTGCGCCTGCCTCCGGGCTGGACGGTCAGCACTTCCGTCCGGCTCTCGGCGATGGCCAGGTCGAGCGCTCCGTTGATCCGGTCAATGCCCTCCAGCACCGTGATCGCATGCGTGGGCGCGGGGCTCTGGGCGCTGATGGCCAGGAACGGTTCGAAGGCGTCGGTCAGCTCGACGGAGGTCCGCCGGCGATCCTGGATCTCGCGTTCCAGCGGGTAGAGGCGCTGAGCCAGGGCGGCGGAAGGCGGAACCGGACGTAGCCACGACGCGTCGTCCGGATCGGGCAGCAGAAGACCGAACTTGACGAGGCAGGGCGCCGACCTGACCTCGGCGCGGGCGAGGCGGCCCACGCTGAGCGCCGCCGCGTAAAGCCTGACGCCCTCGGTGCACAGGTTGGTGACCGCATGAGTATGTGTCGGTTTCGTGTCCATTATAGGCAAAACTCCACCCCCCAGGGTCCTGAACATTCAGGAACATGATGCATCGCTCCTGTGGCATTGACGCGTCCGAATAAGCCATCGTCTCTTGAAGAGCGGGGGAGAGGATCCATCAAGTGAGGACGAAGCCGACTATGAACAAGAGAATGCTTCGCTCAGTGCTTGGCACTGCGTTCGCGGCTGCTGCACTGCTGCTCGTGACGCACGGCTCTGCTCCGGACGTCGGATGGGGCAATGCGGAGGCAATCCCCGCCGTCGACTCCTACCAGGGTGACGTCGGTTGGGGCTATGTGTCGCCCGCCGCTGTCGGCGGTGTTCACCAGGCCGATGTCGGCTGGGGCAACGCGCAGCCCGTCGCTGTCGGTGCTGTCTACCAGGGCGATGTGGGTTGGGGCTATGTGTCGCCCGCCGCTGCCGGCGGTGCTCACCAGGCCGATGTCGGCTGGGGGAATTCCGTTGAGAACAGGGCCGAGTTGTGACCACTCCGCCGGACGACCGGACCTTCAGACGTGAAATGGCAACCGCCTACCGCTCAGGGTGGCATTTCATCGACCTCGTCACGGCACTCCCCCACCGTGGTGATTCGTTGATGGTCACCCTGTTCGGCGACCCGGTCGTCGTCGCTCGTGAGGACGACGGGGAGGTCCGCGCCTACCGCTGTCTCCGCAAGCCGCGCGGGGCGCCGCAGCCGGTGCGCTGCGCCATCCGGTACGACATGATTTTCGTCAACCTCGCACAGCGTGACCACCAGCTGTTCGAACCTGAAGCCATCTCCGCCACCCCCCGCAGTGCCTGAGCGATCCCCCGTCGTTCCACGTCGCTCAGACACTCCCCCACACAACGGCGTCACCGTGACCTGAACACGGTGACGCCGTTGTGCTGTGCCCGCCCGGAGGGCGCCCGCCGGTCAGCCGCGGCCCAGCGCCCGGTCCAGGGTGATCTCGATGGCGACGCGGTCCGGGTTGGGCTTCGGCGCGCGCCCGTAGCGGGCCGTCTTGCGGCGTTCCGCGTCCTCGACCCTGTCCCGCTCCGTGCGCACCCTGGCGACGCCCTCCAGGGTCGCCCAGCGGCGCCCTTCCGCCTGGCAGACCGCGACCCGCGCGCCGTCCGGTCCCGCGGCCAGGATGTTGGCGACCTTGCGGCTGTGCCTGCCGGTGATGATGCGGGCGAGACCCGCCTCCGGGTCGTACGTCACGCAGACCGGGACCACGTGCGGGGTGCCGTCGGGGCGGAGCGTCGTGAGGGTGCATACATGGGGCTCGCGCCAGAAGGCCAGGTACTCGGGGCCGGGATCGCGTACGTCGACTGCCATGGGGTCAGCGTAGGCAGCCCGGCGACGCCGCGCGGTGGCGGGCGGGCCGGTCGGCCGGTTCACTCGGACAGGAGGTGCGCGGCGGCGCGCGTGGTCCGCCGGGGACCGTTTTCCACCTTGAGTGGAATAGACTCAACTTTACGCACGTTGATCGTGTCAGAAGTGAGTACGGGCCAGTCGTCGCAAGGAGGAGAGAGGGCACGTGGACGCCGAGCTGACCAACAGGAGCCGGGACGCCATCAACGCGGCCACCAGCAGGGCCGTGAAGGACGGGCACGCCGATCTGACCCCGGGGCATTTGCTGCTGGCGCTGCTCGCGGGGGAGGACAACGAGAATCTCGTCGATCTGCTGGCCGCCGTCGACGCGGACCAGATCGCCGTCCGCACCGAGACGGAGCGGCTGCTGTCCGCGCTGCCCAGCGTGACCGGGTCGACCGTCGCACCCCCGCAGCCCAACCGCGAGCTGCTCGCGGTGATCTCCGACGCGGCGCAGCGGGCCAAGGAGCTGGGCGACGACTTCATCTCCACCGAGCACCTGCTGATCGGGATCGCCGCGAAGGGCGGTCGCGCCGGTGAGATCCTCGACGGTCAGGGGGCCAGTGCGAAGAAGCTGCTGGACGCGTTCGAGAAGAGCAGGGGAGGGCGCCGGGTGACCACACCCGACCCGGAGGGCCAGTACAAGGCCCTGGAGAAATTCGGTACGGACTTCACCGCGGCCGCCCGCGAGGGCAAGCTCGACCCGGTCATCGGCCGGGACCAGGAGATCCGCCGCGTCGTCCAGGTGCTCTCGCGCCGCACCAAGAACAACCCGGTGCTCATCGGTGAGCCCGGCGTCGGCAAGACCGCCGTCGTCGAGGGGCTCGCCCAGCGCATCGTCAAGGGCGATGTCCCCGAGTCCCTCAAGAACAAGCGGCTCGTCTCGCTGGACCTCGGCGCGATGGTCGCGGGCGCGAAGTACCGGGGCGAGTTCGAGGAGCGGCTGAAGACCGTCCTCTCCGAGATCAAGGAGAGCGACGGCCAGATCATCACGTTCATCGACGAGCTGCACACCGTCGTCGGCGCGGGCGCGGGCGGCGACTCCGCCATGGACGCGGGCAACATGCTCAAGCCCATGCTGGCCCGCGGCGAGCTGCGGATGGTCGGCGCCACCACGCTCGACGAGTACCGCGAGCGGATCGAGAAGGACCCGGCGCTGGAGCGCCGCTTCCAGCAGGTGCTGGTGGCGGAGCCGTCCGTCGAGGACACCATCGCGATCCTGCGCGGGCTCAAGGGCCGCTACGAGGCCCACCACAAGGTGCAGATCGCGGACTCCTCGCTGGTCGCGGCCGCGACCCTGTCCGACCGCTACATCACCTCGCGCTTCCTTCCCGACAAGGCCATCGACCTCGTCGACGAGGCGGCCTCCCGGCTGCGCATGGAGATCGACTCCTCGCCCGTCGAGATCGACGAACTCCAGCGCGCCGTCGACCGCTTGCACATGGAGGAGCTGGCCCTCAAGAACGAGACCGACGCCGCTTCCAAGCAGCGCCTGGAGAAGCTCCGCCGCGACCTCGCCGACAAGGAGGAGGAGCTGCGCGGCCTCAACGCCCGCTGGGAGAAGGAGAAGCAGGGCCTCAACCGGGTCGGTGAGCTGAAGGAGCGCCTCGACGAGCTGCGCGGACAGGCCGAACGCGCCCAGCGCGACGGCGACTTCGACAGCGCGTCCAAGCTGCTGTACGGGGAGATCCCGGGGCTTGAACGGGAGTTGGCCGAGGCCGCGGAGGCCGAGCAGGAGGCCGCGAAGGAGCCCAAGGAGACGCTGGTCAAGGAGGAGGTCGGCCCGGACGACATCGCTGATGTCGTCGGCGCCTGGACCGGTATCCCGGCCGGCCGGCTGCTGGAGGGCGAGACCCAGAAGCTGCTGCGCATGGAGGAGGAGCTGGGCAGGCGCCTCATCGGGCAGACGGAGGCCGTGCAGGCCGTCTCGGACGCGGTACGCCGCACCCGGGCCGGAATCGCGGACCCCGACCGGCCCACCGGCTCCTTCCTCTTCCTCGGCCCGACCGGCGTCGGCAAGACGGAGCTGGCCAAGGCCCTCGCGGACTTCCTCTTCGACGACGAGCGGGCCATGGTCCGCATCGACATGAGCGAGTACAGCGAGAAGCACAGCGTGGCCCGGCTGGTCGGCGCCCCGCCCGGCTACGTCGGCTACGAGGAGGGCGGCCAGCTCACCGAGGCGGTCCGCCGCCGCCCCTACAGCGTCGTCCTGCTGGACGAGGTCGAGAAGGCCCACCCCGAGGTCTTCGACATCCTGCTCCAGGTCCTGGACGACGGCCGGCTCACCGACGGACAGGGCCGTACGGTGGATTTCCGCAACACGATTCTGATCCTGACCTCCAACCTCGGCAGCCAGTACCTGGTCGATCCCCTGACCAAGCCCGAGGAGAAGAAGAAGCAGGTCCTGGACGTGGTGCGGGCCTCCTTCAAGCCGGAGTTCCTGAACCGGCTGGACGATCTGGTGGTCTTCTCCGCGCTGTCCGGCGACGAGCTGGCCCATATCGCGGGGCTCCAGATCGACCGCCTCGCGGGGCGCCTGGCCGACCGCCGGCTCACCCTCGACGTCACCCCGGCGGCCCTGGCCTGGCTGGCGGAGGAGGGCAACGACCCGGCGTACGGTGCCCGGCCGCTGCGCCGGCTCATCCAGACGGCGATCGGGGACCGGCTCGCGAAGGAGATCCTCTCGGGCGAGGTCACGGACGGCGACACGGTCCTGGTGGACCGGGACGGCGACGGTCTGTCCGTCGGCGCGGCGAACTGACCGGGACAGCACCCGGGTGACCGGCGGCCCCGGTCCGCACCGGCTGGATATCAGCTTGTGGCGGATCGGGGCCGTTCCCGCTTGCCATGCCCCGCCCGGCATGGGAGAGGATGGCAGCCAACCGCACGAAGGGAAATTACGGTGAGCATCGATCCGTCCTCGATTCCTAACTTCGGGGGCCAGCCCGAACCGCAGGCGGCAGGACCGGAGGGCCCCGTCGTCCCTGACCAGGACCTCGTCAAGCAGCTCCTGGAGCAGATGGAGCTGAAGTACGTCGTCGACGACGAGGGCGACCTCGCGGCGCCGTGGGAAGACTTCCGCACGTACTTCATGTTCCGTGGTGAGGGCGAGCAGCAGGTCTTCTCGGTCCGTACGTTCTACGACCGCCCCCACGACACGGACCAGCGCCCGGTCCTGCTCGACGCGATCGACGACTGGAACCGCCGCACCCTGTGGCCCAAGGTCTACACGCACACGCACGAGCCCGAGGAGGGCGCCGAGGACACCACCACCTCGGTCCGCCTGATCGGTGAGGCGCAGATGCTCATCGGCACCGGCGTCAGCCTGGAGCACTTCGTCTCCTCGACGGTCAGCTGGGTGCGGGCCTCGATCGAGTTCGACAAGTGGCTCCTGGAGCGCCTCGGCCTGGCCCCGGCAGAGGAGAAGGCGGAAGGCGCGGAGCAGGACGCTCCGGAGGCCTGAGCCTCAGCACGTACTGCCGAGCCCGGCGTGGCGGACGGCCCCATCGGACCGTTCCCCGCGCCGGGCTCCGGCATGGGTTTTCAGGGCGCGGTCCCACAGGCCCCGCGGCCCGTGGACAGGGGCGTCCCGTTACGAGGCTCGCTCGTAGGTCAGTTGCTTGATGTGACGCAGCACCGGCGACGTCTCGAAGTGCCGGATCCCGTCCAGGCCGCCGATTTCCCGCGTCAGGAAGCGGAACAGCTCCGCGCTGTCCCGTGTGAGGACGACGGCCACCAGGTTGCACGCCCCGCCCGCGAGCGCCGCGACGAAGGCCACCGCCGGGCGATCGGCGAGGGCGCTGCCCGCTCCCTTGAAATCAGATCGTGATCTGAGTATGCTCTGATCATGTCTACCGTGCGCCTGGAAGCAGAAACGGAATCCGTCTCCTTCACCGATCTCTCCCGCAACCCAAAAGGCGTCGCGGCCAGAGCTGCTGCCCTGGGACGGCTTCGGGTCACCCATCGGGACGCGCCGGACATGGTGCTGACCACGGCTGTACGCGCGGAGGGTGCGGAGGAGAACCTGACCACCGCCTCGCGGCTTTTCCTTGCGCTGATGAAGCAGGACGACGGTGCCAGGGCGCTCCTCCTCGCACTGCCCGAGGTGTTCCCCTGGGCGCGACACCTGGACGCGGAAGAGGTACGGGCCTTCACTGTCGAGCTTCTTGAAGCGCTGTCGGACGCCGCCGAACTGGGAGCGGGAGAGGCCGTGCATCGCGTGATCGTCTCCTGGCGCGCCACGGCTCGCATCAATGCTGATCCTGAGCAGCTCAGGGAATCACTCCGTCCGCTCGATGGTGATGACCTCGGCCAGGTCGAGGTGCGTGGGTGAGCCCGAAGAAGGGGGACCGAGTCAGCGTTCCGCCCCTCGACGGGTGGAACGTCGTCTTCGGGACCACAGAGGCGGTGACGGGCTGGGAGGAACTGTGCCGCGTGGCCCTGCCGAGCGCGCATCGGTGCCTGGATGCTCTCCGAAGTGACCCCCTGACCCGGTCCAACTGGAATCGCCAGCATCAGTTGCGCGGCAGGCACGCCACCAAAGCGTGGAAGGGTTCCGACCTGGACCAGTGGGAGTACGAGGTCACTAGCGGTGGTCGAGTGCGCTACCTGGTCAGCGCGGAGACTTCCACCGTGATCCTCGTGTACGCCTCCCCGCGACATCCCAAAGACACCGAGTGAACCGTGGTCGCTTCGGAAGCGGGGCCTGAGCAGGTCCCGCACCCCGAAGCGAACCGGCGGCGCTCTTTCCGCGCCCCTGTCAAACCGCCAATCGCTTGAGGCGGGTAACCGCTTCTTCCAACACACCCTTCCGCTTGCAGAACGCGAAGCGGACGAACGGCGCGCCCTGCTGCCGGTGGTCGTAGAAGACCGCGTTCGGTACGGCCACCACCCCACAGCGCTCTGGCAGCGACCGGCAGAACGCGAAGCCGTCCCCGGAGCTGTCCAGCGGGCGGATGTCAGTGGTGACGAAGTACGTGCCGGCCGGGCGGTAGACCTGGAAACCGGCCTCTGCGAGTCCGTCGCTCAGCAGGTCCCGCTTGGCCCGCAGATCCGCGCGCAGCGTGTCGAAGTAGCTGTCGGGCAGCCGCAGCGCCTCCGCGACCGCGTACTGGAACGGGCCCGCGGAGACGTACGTCAGGAACTGCTTCGCGGAGCGGACCGCCGTCACCAGCTCGGGGCTCGCGGTGATCCAGCCGACCTTCCAGCCGGTGAACGAGAACGTCTTGCCGGCCGAGCTGATGGTGACCGTCCGCTCGCGCATGCCGGGGAACGAGGCGAGCGGCAGGTGCTCGCCCTCGAATACCAGCTGCTCGTAGACCTCGTCGGTGACGACGAGGAGGTCGCGCTCGCACGCCAGGGCGGCGATCGCGGCGAGTTCCTCGCGGGTCAGGACGGTGCCGGTGGGGTTGTGCGGGGTGTTGAGCAGCAGCAGCCGGGTGCGGGGGGTGACGGCGGCGCGCAGCTCGTCGAGGTCCAGCCGGTAGCCGCCGGCCGTGGGCTCCGGGTGCAGGGTGACGGGGACGCGGGTGGCGCCGGCCATGGCGATGCAGGCGGCGTAGGAGTCGTAGTACGGCTCCAGCGCGATGACCTCGTCGCCGGGTTCCAGGAGGGCCAGCATCGAGGCCGCGATGGCCTCGGTGGCGCCCGCGGTGACCAGGACCTCGGTGTCGGGGTCGTACGCCAGGGCGTAGCGCCGCAGCTGGTGCTCGGTGATCGCGGTGCGCAGTTCGGGGACCCCGGGCCCCGGCGGGTACTGGTTGCCGTGGCCGGCGCGCAGGGCGCGGACGGCGGCCTCGCGGACCTCCTCCGGTCCGTCGGTGTCCGGGAACCCCTGGCCGAGGTTGATGGCGCCGGTACGGACGGCCAGCGCGGACATCTCCGCGAAGATCGTCGTACCGAACTCGGCGAGGCGGCGGTTGAGCAGCGGTCGTCCCTGTGTCATGACCGCCATCCTGCGCGGAAGCTCTGGAGTTGCTCAAGTCCGCTTTGGCCGAACGGGGGCGGGGGCATCTCTCCTGCACGCAGGAACCGGTGAGAAGCGGGGGACTCGCTTCGGGGGACGGAAGGACGTGAGGTCGGTGGAGCTGGCGATCGGTGCGGTACTCGTGCTCGTGGTCGTGGCGGCGGCGGTTCTCGTCGCGTCGATGGCGGACACGGCGAAGCGCAACAAGTCACTGGCCGGGAGCAAGGGCCGCCGTCGTGCGGCCGGTGGAGGCGCGGCGGGCGGCAGCTGGTGGGCGGGCGGCGGGGGCGGCTCTTCGTGCGGCAGCGGCAGCGGTCATTCGGGCGGTCATTCGGGCGGTCACTCCGGCGGCCATTCGTGCGGAGGCGGCCATTCCTGCGGCGGGGGCTCTTCGTGCGGTGGCGGGGGCGGATGCGGCGGAGGCAGCTGACACGGGGCGGCTGGTCCGCGGCCGGGCGGGGTGCACGCGAGCCCGGTGCCGGTGGAGGTGTCCGGCGGGATCGGGGGCGGTCATACCCCTAAGTCCCGCCGGACACCTTTTTGTTGGGCCGTACGGCGAGTCGCCGGTGAACAGGTGAACCGGAGGGCCCCCGAGGGGATGGAAACCACGTCAAGTTGGGTAAAAACACTGCGAGTACGGCTTAGTTCGTGATTCCCTCAGTGGAGAGAACATTCAGCCCTCGGACCCCAGTTGGACCTGATCGGGCGCTTCCCGCCTCCCACGTGCATCACGCTCGGGGGCGCCCCCCTGTCCATGTGTCCATGTGTGTTTTGCGGAGCCGACCCATGCTCACGACCCTCCATACGGCCTATTCCGACACCCGTGCCGCCGATCTGGCCTGGGCGCTGGGGCGTGAACCGCTCCCGGCGCTCGCCGTGCTCGATCTCCATCTCGCCGGTGCACAACTCCAGTTGCGCCTGCTCGGCGCCTCTCATCAGGTCCTCCTTGAGGAGGACAGCGGCAGCTGTTCAGAGACCGTCGCCTGTATGCCGGGCAGCAGCACCCCACTGCCCCTCGGCGTCTCCAAGCGACTCGGGGACTGGGAGTACGAGTTCGCGGCCCGGGTGGAGACGCTCGGCGCGGGTTCGTTCGCGGGGCGCGCGCAGGAGCTCCTGGCGCTCGTCTCCGACCATCCCCACGGACTGGCCGGGACGTTCCCCGGCAGCCCGCACGCCTTCACCGCCATGCTCGCCCAGCGGACCGAGGGGCAGGTGCGTTGGCGCACCTGGCACGCGTACCCGCAGGAGGGGCAGTTGGTGGTGACGCGCACCCGAGTGGGTGTGCGGATGCCGGCGGCTGTGCTGTGACGGGGGCCAACTCCGTTGCGGCTCAACCACTTACACCCTTGTGGGTGACAAGCGGCGACACTCCAGTGACGTAGCGTTCGCGGCATGATCGACCAGCAGGTGTCGCTGCGAGGGGGCGCGGCGCGGCTTCCCGTACGGCCGAGGACCGGCCGGTACCTCGTGCTGGCCGCGGTCTTCGTCTGCGCCGCGTGCGGTCTGGTGTACGAGCTCGAACTGGTCGCGCTCGCCTCCTATCTGATCGGTGACTCCGTCACCCAGGCATCCGTCGTGCTCTCCGTGATGGTGTTCGCCATGGGCATCGGTTCGTTGCTCGCGAAACGTTTATGCAGCCGGGCCGCGGTCGGCTTCGGACTGATCGAGGCGGCGCTGGCCCTGGTCGGCGGTTCCTCCGCGCTGGTGCTCTACGCGACGTTCGCCTGGATCGGGGAGTCGCGGTACGCCCTGGTCGGCTTCTCACTGGCGATCGGGGTACTGATCGGTGCGGAGATCCCGCTGCTGATGACGCTGATCCAGCGCGTCGACCGGCAGGACGCGGGCGGGGCCGTCGCCGATCTGTTCGCCGCGGACTACGTGGGGGCCCTGGTCGGCGGGCTGGCGTTCCCGTTCCTGCTGCTGCCGATGCTCGGACAGCTCACCGGGGCGCTGCTCACCGGAGCGGTCAACGCGGCGGCGGGCGGGGCGCTGGTGATGTGGGTGTTCCGGCGGGATCTCAGCTGCCGGTCCCGGTGGCTGCTCATCGTCGCCAACGTGACGGTGATCGCCCTGCTGGCCACGGTCGCGGTGCTGGCCGACGACTTCGAGCGGGCGGCGCGGCGGGCGGTGTACGGGGACCGGGTGCGGGTCGCCATGCAGACCGACGTCCAGGAGGTGGTGCTGACCGGTGCGGGCCGCAGCTCCCTGGACCTCTACCTGGACGGGCGGCTGCGGGTCAGCTCGCGCGACGAGTACCGGTACCACGAGGCGCTGGTGCACCCGGTGATGAACGGGCCGCACGCCCGGGTGCTGATCCTGGGCGGCGGCGACGGTCTGGCCGCCCGCGAGGTGCTGCGCTACCCCGGGGTGCGGAGCGTCACGGTGGTCGAGCTGGACCCGGCCGTCACCCGGTTGGCCCGTACGGACCGGGCTCTCTCCGCGCTGAACGCGCACGCGTACCGGGACCCTCGGCTGACAGCCGTCACCGGGGACGCGTTCAGCTGGCTGCGGGCGGCGCACGGCCGCTACGACGCGGTGATCTCCGACCTGCCTGACCCGGGGATCTCGGCCAGTACGAAGCTCTACTCGGCGGAGTTCTACGGACTGGTCGCCGAGGCCCTCGCGCCGGGCGGCCGGCTGGTGGTGCACGGCGGGCCGCCGGTCGCCCGGCCGCACACGTTCTGGACGGTGGAGGCGTCGATGAGGGCGGCGGGGCTGCGCACCCGCCCCTACCGGATCGGCGGCCGGTACGCCGGTTTCGAGTCGGGCCCCGACCGAGCGACGGGCGGCGGCACGCAGGCGCACGGCTGGGGGTTCGTCCTGGCCGCGCTTGGCCGGACCCCGGCGCTCGGCCTGGCCCCCCAGGCGCCTCGGCTGAGGTCCCTGACGGAAGCGGGTCTCCAGGAGGCGGGGCGGCAGGCGGAGTCCGGCCGGCTGCCGGGGATGGCGCCCTCGACCCTGGTGCACCCGAGGTACTGGGACGAGCCGTGAGCGGGGAGGCGGTGTCGGTGACTGGCCGTGGGCGGGTGAGGCGGCGACCGCGACGAGCTGTGAGCGGGGGACCGGCGTCCGCGACGAGCTGTGGGCGGGGTTTTCGGAGGGGATGAAGCGCTGACGGGACGGGCGGGGCTGAGTAGGCTCGGTTTTATGGAGCATGAGGTGTTCGTTCCGGTTCCGGTCCCCGTCCTGCGGCGGACGCTGGGCGATCCTGCCCGGGTCGCGCGCTGTGTGCCGGGGCTGCAGCAGGACGCCGACGCGTCCGCGGGCCCGCTGGCAGGCCGGCTCAAGGTACGGGTCGGTGGCCACACCATCACCTACCGGGGCGCGCTGCGGATCACCGAGGCGGCGGACGGCCCGGCGGGGGACTCCGCCTACGGCGTCTCCGTGACGGGCGAGGGCGTGGAGGCGCGCGGTACCGGCTCGGTGAAGCTGGCCCTGGCCGTCCGGCTGACCGAACGGAACGGCGGCACGGCGATCACGTTCGAGGGCACGGTGAGCGGCGACGGCCGCCTGGTGGAGCTGGACCCGGCGCCGGCGCTCGCCGCTGCCCACCGCCTGCTGGACCGGTTCGCACAGCAGCTGGTGACCGAGGCGCTCGCCGCGCACGGGGGCGATGCGGACGGCTCGGGGGGCAGGCCCGGTGGCGTGTCCGGTGCCGGCGCCGATGAGCGGTCCGTCGGGGACGCGGTGGAGGAGGCCATCGAGGAGGCCGCGGAGGAGGCGGACGACACCGGTGTCGGGGAGGCCCCGACCCGGCATGACGCCGCTGCCGACGAGGCGCCCTCCGGTGATCCGTCGTCGGACGGGGCCTCGGTCTTCGACTCCGCGGTGCCGCCGTCCTCGCTGGACCCGGTGGCCGGTATCGAGTTCACCGTTCCGGATCCCCCGGCCGAGGCCGCCCATGCCCGGCGCACCATGATCGGGCGCAGCGCCGAAGAGGTCGACCACGCCCCGCCGCGCGGCCGGTACGCACCCGTGCCGGCGCCCGGCTCCGCCGGTGCGGGCGCCACGCTGCGCTGGGTGGCCCCGGCCGCCGCGCTGGCCCTCGCCTCGGCCGTGGTGGTGGGCCGGGCGCTGCGGCGCCGGAGGTAGCCGCGCCAGTAGTGTCCTCGTGTGAGCAGCAGCGAGAAGGACGTCCGGCTGTCCGCCGGCGACGCAGAGTTGACCGTGAGCCCCGCCAACGGCTGCCGTATCAGCAGCCTGCGGATCGGTGGCACCGAACTGTTGCGGCAGGGGGAGCGGTACGGCTGCTTCCCGATGGTGCCGTGGTGCGGGCGCATGGAGAACGGGCAGTTTCGCAACGGCGGTGTGCCGCACCGGATGCCGCTGACCGCCCCGCCGCACGCCATCCACGGCACGGGCCGTGACACGGTCTGGCAGACCGACCGGGAGACCGGGACGGAGGCCTCGTTCCACTACGACCTGGCGGAGCCGTGGCCGTACCCGGGCCGGGTGACGCAGACCGTCGAACTGTCGGAGGACTCCGTCACGTTGGCGTTCGGCATCGAGACGTACGGGGACTCCTTCCCGGCGCAGGCCGGCTGGCACCCCTGGTTCCGGCGCGGTCTCGGCGGCGGCGAGGACGTCCGGATCGCCTTCGACGCGGCCTGGCAGGAGGAGCGGGGCGAGAACCATCTGCCGACCGGCCGCCGCATCCCGCCGCTGGACGGCCCGTGGGACGACGCCTTCGGGATGCCCGACGGAGTCGACGTGACCCTCACCTGGCCGCGGCAGCTGGAGCTGACGGTGAAGAGCCGGGCCGAGTGGGTGGTGGTCTACGACGAGCAGGCCGAGGCCGTCTGCGTGGAGCCGCAGTCCGGCCCGCCGAACGGGCTGAACACCGCGCCCCGCTACGTCACCCCGATCGATCCGCTGGAGATCGCGACGACATGGAGCTGGCGCAGGCTCTGAGTCCGGGCCCGGTGCGGGTGCGTCGGCCGGTGCGGGCGTGGGTGCCGGTCCGGGTGCGGCGGCCGGTGCGGGCGCCGGGGCAGGGTCGCTGCCGGGCGCCTTATCCTCGTAGCCATGACAGACGTACGCGCTGAGCTGCTGCAGCAGATCAAGGACAAGGCCGTCGTTCACGGCAAGGTGACGCTCTCCTCCGGCCTGGAGGCCGACTGGTACATCGACCTGCGCCGCATCACGCTGGACGGCAAGGCTGCTCCGATGGTCGGCCAGGTCATGCTCGACGCGACCGCGGAACTGGACTACGACTGCGTGGGCGGGCTGACGCTGGGCGCCGACCCGGTCGCCACCTCGATGCTGCACGCCTCCGCCGCCCGCGGCCAGGAGCTGGACGCGTTCGTCGTCCGCAAGGCGCAGAAGGCCCACGGGATGCAGCGCCGGATCGAGGGCGCCGAGGTCAAGGGCCGGCGCTGCCTGGTCGTCGAGGACACCTCGACGACGGGCGGTTCGCCGCTGACCGCCGTGGAGGCGGTGCGTGAGGCGGGCGGCGAGGTCGTCGCCGTCGCCGTGATCGTGGAGCGGGGCGCTGCTCCGGCTGTCGCCGAGGCGGGTCTCCCGTATCTCCACGTGTACTCGGTCGCGGACCTCGACCTGTCCTGACCTGCGGTTTCTTGCGAGGGTGGCCTGTTTCACGTGAAACAGGCCACCCTCGTCGCATGTCCGCTCCGAGGCGGCCCCGAATACGGGGGGATCCGCCGGGTGGAGCCGGACCAAGAGTCTGGGAAGATGGGGGCGACGATGACGTCGCCCCCAGGTCAGGGAACCAGCAACGCACACCCGCACATCCCAAGGAGCGGACAGATGCCCATCGCAACCCCCGAGGTCTACGCCGAGATGCTCGACCGGGCGAAGGCAGGCAAGTTCGCCTACCCGGCCATCAACGTGACCTCGACCCAGACCCTGCACGCTGCGCTGCGCGGTTTCGCGGAGGCCGAGAGCGACGGCATCATCCAGATGTCCACCGGTGGGGCGGAGTTCCTGGGCGGCCAGTACAACAAGGACATGGTCACGGGCGCCGTCGCCCTGGCCGAGTTCGCGCACATCGTCGCCGCCAAGTACGACATCACGGTCGCGCTGCACACCGACCACTGCCCCAAGGACAAGCTGGACACCTACGTCCGTCCGCTGATCGACGTCTCCGCAGAGCGCGTCGCCAAGGGTCTGAACCCGCTGTTCCAGTCGCACATGTGGGACGGTTCGGCCGAGACGCTGGCCGACAACCTCGCCATCGGCCAGGAGCTGCTGGCCAAGGCCGCCGCCGCCAAGATCATTCTTGAGGTCGAGATCACCCCGACCGGCGGTGAGGAGGACGGCGTCACGCACGAGATCAACGACGAGCTGTACACGACCGTCGACGACGCGCTGCGCACCGCCGAGGCGCTCGGCCTGGGCGAGAAGGGCCGCTACCTGCTGGCCGCGTCCTTCGGCAACGTGCACGGCGTCTACAAGCCGGGCAACGTCGTGCTCCGCCCCGAGCTCCTGAAGGACCTCCAGGTCGGCGTCTCCGCCAAGTACGGCAAGCCGGCCGGCAGCCAGCCGTTCGACTTCGTCTTCCACGGCGGCTCGGGCTCCACCGCCGAGGAGATCGCCACCGCGCTGGAGAACGGCGTCGTGAAGATGAACCTCGACACCGACACCCAGTACGCCTTCACCCGCCCGGTCGCGGACCACATGTTCCGCAACTACGACGGCGTGCTGAAGGTCGACGGCGAGGTCGGCAACAAGAAGACCTACGACCCGCGCACCTGGGGCAAGGCCGCCGAGGCGGGCATGGCCAAGCGCGTCACGGAGGCCTGCGCCAACCTGCGGTCCACCGGCACCAAGCTGAAGTAGTTCCGGACGGCTGTGTGCGTGGGCCCGGCATCCCTTGGGGTGCCGGGCCCACGGCATGTCCGCACCCGGCAGGAACGACGATCCGAGGGAACAGCTGTGAGCACGTCCTACGACTTCGACACCGTCATCGACCGCCGTGGCACCTGGTGTGTCCAGTGGGACGGGGTGGCGGACCGGTTCGGGGTGGACGGGCTGCTGCCGTTCACCATCTCGGACATGGACTTCGCGACGGCCCCCGAGGTGCTGGCCGCCCTGCGGACCCGTCTCGATCACGGCGTGTTCGGGTACACCGACTGGGACCATGACGACTTCAGGTCCGCGATCGCCCACTGGTACGAGACCCGGTACGGCACCACGATCGACACCGGCCGGATGGTGTACGCGCCGTCCGTGCTCAGCCAGCTGTCGCAGCTGCTCCAGATGTGGACGGCGGAGGGAGAGGGCGTCGTCGTCCACACCCCCACGTACGACGGTTTCCGCAAGGCGATCACCGGGCTCGGGCGGGAGCTTCGCGGGGTGCCGCTGGGGGACCCGGACGCGCTGGAGCGGGAGCTGGCCCGCGCGGACAGCAAGGTGCTGCTGCTCTGCTCGCCGCACAACCCCACCGGGCGGGTGTGGACGGAGTCCGAGCTCGCGGAGCTGGCCTCGCTCGCCGCCCGGCACGGGGTCGCGGTGATCAGCGACGAGATCCACGCGGACTTCGTGCACGGCGGGCGGCGGCACGTGCCGTGGACCCGGGTGGCGGGCGACGGGCGCTGGGCCCTCATCACGTCCGCGTCGAAGTCGTTCAACTTCCCCGCGCTGACGGGCTCGTACGGGATCGTCGGCCGGCCGGAGGACCGGACGGAGTTCCTGCGCCGGATGCAGACCGCGGAGGGGCTCGCCTCCCCGGCCGTGCTCTCGCTGACCGCGCACATCGCCGCGTACCGGGACGGCGGGGACTGGCTGGACGCGGTCCGCGCGTACGTCACCGGGAACCTGGCGTTCGTCGCGGAACGCCTGAACGCGGCCTTCCCCGAGCTGGAGTGGGAGCCGCCGCAGGCCGGCTACCTGGCCTGGATCGACCTGCGGAAGGCGGGCGTCGAGGACGAGGCGGAGCTCCAGCGGGTGCTGATCGAGCGGGAGCGGGTCGCGGTGATGCCGGGGAGCGTGTACGGGGCGGAGGGCTTCGTGCGGCTGAACGTGGGGTGCGCGCGGAGCAAGGTGGAGGCGGGGGTGGCCGCGTTGATCCGGGGGGTGGAGGCGGTGCGGGGCGCCGCGTAGCGCGGCGGGGTTGCGGGGTGCGGGTGTGGCGCGGGGCGTTTCGGGGGCGCTGCCCCCGGGCCCCCGCTCCTCAATCGCCGGAGGGGCTTGAATTGGCCGGGCTCGGTCTCTTGGAGGGGCTTCATCTGGCTGGGCTCGGCTTGAGTGTTCCGGTGGCCTCGGGGGGCGGTGGCGTCGATGCTGGGGGCATGGAGAAGAGTGACGCGGACGGGGGCGGGATTCGGGTCGCCTCCCGCGCCGGGCGGTGGGTTGTTCTCACGACCGTGCTCGGGTCGAGCATGGCCATGCTGGACTCCACCGTCATCAATGTGGCCCTGCCCCGGATCGGTGAGGATCTCGGTACCGACCTGGCCGCGCTTCAGTGGACCGTCAACGCGTACATGCTGACGCTCGCCGGGCTGATCCTGCTCGGCGGGGCGCTCGGGGACCGGTACGGGCGGCGGCGGGTCTTCGTCATCGGGGTCGTGTGGTTCGCCCTCGCCTCGCTGCTCTGCGGCATCGCGCCCAACGCCTTCGTGCTCATCGCCGCCCGTGCCCTCCAGGGCGTCGGCGGGGCGCTGCTCACCCCCGGCTCGCTGGCCCTGATCCAGGCGAGCTTCCACCCGGACGACCGGGCCCGCGCGGTCGGGCTCTGGTCCGGGTTCGGCGGGGTCGGGGCCGCTGTCGGGCCGTTCGTGGGCGGCTGGCTCGTCGACGGGCCCGGCTGGCGGTGGGTGTTCCTGCTCAACCTGCCGCTCGCCGCCGTCTGCGCGCCCATCGCGCTGCGCCACGTACCGGAGTCCCGCGACCCGTACGCCCGAGGCCGCTTCGACGTCCTCGGGGCGGCGCTCGGCGCGCTCTCCCTCGCGCTGGTGACGTACGCGCTGATCGAGGCGCCCGGGGCGGGCGCCTCCCCGGCGGTGATCGGGTCCGCGGTGGGCGGGGTGCTGCTCGGGGCCGTGTTCGTCCAGGTCGAGCGGCGGCGGGCGCACCCCATGCTGCCGCCGTCGGTGTTCGCGTCCCGGCAGTTCACCACCGTCAACATCGTCACTCTCTGCGTGTACGCGGCGCTCGGCGGCTACTTCTTCCTCTCCGCGATCCAGCTCCAGGTCGTCGCCGGGTACTCGGCGCTCGGCGCGGGCACCGCGCTGCTGCCGACGACCGTCCTGATGCTGCTGTTCTCCGCCAGATCGGGCGAGCTGGGCCAGCGCATCGGCCCCCGCATCCCGCTCACCGCCGGCCCGCTGATCGCCGCCACCGGCATGCTGCTGATGCTGCGCGTGGGGCCGGGCTCCAACACCGTCTCCGGGTACCTGACCGACGTGCTGCCGGCCGTCGCCGTGCTCGGCGTCGGGCTGGTCACCGTGGTGGCCCCGCTCACCGCGACCGTCCTGGCCTCCGTGGACACCGGCCGGGCCGGTCTCGCCAGCGGGATCAACAACGCCGCAGCCCGTGCCGCCGGGCTGATCGCGGTGGCCGCGCTGCCGCTGCTCGCCGGGATGGGGCCGGAGGCCTACCGGGACGCCGGGGAGTTCGCCGCGACCTTCCGGCGCGCGATGCCGATGTGCGCCGGGCTGCTGGTGGTGGGCGCCGCGATCGCCTGGGCGACCGTCCGCACACCCCACGCGGCCGTACAGGACGCCGCGCGCCCCGAGTGCACGGTGAACTGCGGCGTCACCGCCCCGCCGCTGGAACCGGCCCCCGGAACGGCACGCCGGGCGGACGACGCCTGAGCGGCTGACGGGGGCCGTGCGCCCCGGTGCCCGCCGTTTGTGCACCGGCGGCGCCGGTGCCAGGCACACTTGGACCATGTCGATCCACGAGAACCTGCTCGGGGGCCCCGCCCCGACCCACCTGCCCGACGAACCGGGACCGCGCGAACTGCTCGCCGCGGACGTCGCTCCCGCCGAGGTCGCCGCGAAGTACCCGACCTCCTCCCTGGCCTGGGCTCAGCTCGCCGACGAGGCGTTCGAGGGCGGCCGGGTCATCGAGTCGTACGCGTACGCCCGTACCGGCTACCACCGCGGCCTGGACGCGCTGCGCCGGGCCGGCTGGAAGGGCCACGGCCCCGTACCGTTCGAGCACGAGCCGAACCGCGGATTCCTGCGCGCCCTGCACGCCCTGGCGCGCGCCGCGCAGGCGATCGGTGAGAAGGAGGAGTACGAGCGCTGCTCGACGTTCCTCCGGGACTCCTCCCCGACCGCCGCCGAGACCCTCGGCTAGACAGCACCCGCCCCACCGGCCCCGTGGACGCACCGGCGTCCGCGGGGCCTGCGCGCTCCCAGGGACCGCCGCTCAGGGCCTGTATTTGGTTGTCCCGCGGCGTCACGGGGCTGGGCACGCACGCTCGCGGCGTTGCCGAAACGCCCTGGCAGCTCCGCTGCAAGAGCGTTTCGGCGCCTTGCGATCGCACGCACCCAGCCCCGCTCCTTCCTCCGCGCTACAACCAAATACAGGCCCTAGGATGCGAACAGGGGACCGGAGCTCCACTTCCTCATGGAAGGGGCGGACCGCTACCCGGAAGCTCGTGTCGAGGAGACAGCGATGTCGACGATTCCCCCCGACCCCGAAGCCACCGGTGCGGCGACCCCGCACCTCGACTTCGCGGGCACGACTCCGTACGAGGACTATGTCCAGGCGGATGTCCTGACCCACCTCCAGCACCTCCGCTCGGACGATCCCGGCGAGATGGTCTTCCTGGTCACCACCCAGGTCATGGAGCTGTGGTTCACCGTCATCGTCCATGAGTGGGAGACCGCCGCGCACGCGGTGCGCGAGGACCGTCTGGACGTCGCGCAGAACGCGCTGAAGCGGTCCCTGCGCCAACTGGAGGCCCTCAACGCCTCCTGGACACCGCTCGCCCAGCTCACCCCCGCCCAGTTCAACTCCTACCGGTCCTCGCTGGGCGAGGGTTCCGGTTTCCAGTCCGCGATGTACCGGCGGATGGAGTTCCTGCTCGGCGACAAGTCCGCGTCCATGCTGGTACCGCACCGGGGCGCGCCCCGCGTCCACGCGGAGCTGGAGAAGGCGCTCGCGGAGCCGGGCCTGTACGACGAGGCCCTCGCCCTGCTCGCCCGGCGCGGGTACGCGATCCCCGAGGCCGTGCTCGGCCGGGATCTGACCAAGAAGTACGAGCCGTCGCCCGAGGTCGAGGCCGTCTGGGCGGAGATCTACGCCAACCCCGACCAGAACGACGAGCTGGTCCGCCTCGGCGAGGTGCTCACCGATGTCGGTGAGCTGGTGTGGCGCTGGCGCAACGACCATCTGCTCGCCACCCGGCGGGCCATGGGCTCCAAGACCGGCACCGGCGGTTCGGCCGGCGTCGCCTGGCTGGAGAAGCGCGCCACCAAGAACGTCTTCCCCGAGCTCTGGACGGCCCGCAGCCATGTCTGACCTCCAGGAGCGCGCACGGGCGCTCGACACCGCCGACGAACTGGCACCGCTGCGCGAGCTGTTCACGCTCGACGACACCGTCTACCTGGACGGCAACTCGCTGGGCGCGCTGCCCCGCCACGTACCCGCCCGGATGCAGGAGGTCCTCACCCGCGAATGGGGCGAGCTGCGCATCCGGTCCTGGGGCGAGAGCGGCTGGTGGACCGCGCCGGAGCGGATCGGTGACCGGATCGCGCCCATCGTCGGCGCCGCCGCCGGGCAGATCGTCGTCGGGGACTCCACCAGCGTCAACGTCTTCAAGGCCGTCGTCGCCGCGACCCGGCTGGCGCCGGAGGGCCGCGACGAGATCCTGGTCGACGCGAACACCTTCCCCACGGACGGGTACATCGCCGGGTCCGCCGCCCGGATGACCGGCCACCGGATCGTCCCCGTGGCCCCCGCGGAGGTGCCGGACGCCCTCGGTCCGCGTACCGCGGCCGTCCTGCTCAACCACGTCGACTACCGCTCCGGCAGGCTCCACGACCTGCCCGCGCTCACCGCCGCCGCGCACGCGGCGGGCGCCGTCGCGGTCTGGGACCTGTGCCACAGCGCGGGCGCCCTGCCCGTGGACCTGGACCGGCACGGGGTGGACCTGGCGGTCGGCTGCACGTACAAGTACCTCAACGGCGGGCCCGGTTCGCCCGCCTACCTGTACGTTGCCGCCCGCCACCAGCCGGTGTTCGACTCGCCCCTGCCGGGGTGGACGTCGCACGCCGACCCGTTCGCCATGACCCCCGGCTACGAGGCGGCGGAAGGTGCCGCACGGGGGCGGGTCGGGACCCCCGACATCCTGTCGATGCTGGCCCTGGAGTCGTCCCTCGACGTGTGGGACGGGGTCGGGGTCGAGGCGGTACGGGCCAAGTCCCTAGCGCTGACGGACTTCTTCCTGGAGTGCGTCGCGGAGTACGTCCCCGCAGGACGAGTCACCTCGGTCACCCCGGCCGCCCACGCCGAACGCGGCAGCCAGGTCGCGCTGCGGTGCGAGGACGCCGAACCGGTGATGGCCGCGCTGATCGCACGCGGAGTCGTCGGGGATCTGCGCCGCCCCGATGTGCTGCGGTTCGGATTCACCCCGCTGTACGTGGGATTCGCGGACGCGGAACGCGCGGCGCGGCTCCTCGCCAACGTGCTGGACGGTCTCGCGGACGTGTTGGACGGTTCGGCCGCTCCGGTGGCGTAGGCTCCCGGGTCAGTCCGGCGACCGGCTCGCCCCGGTCGCCGGACGGGCTCCGGGCCCGTCGCGGGGTGGCCGCCCGTGGTGGCCGCCGCCGGGGCAGGGAACGCCTCCGTACTGATACCGTCCCCGCAGGTCAGCCCAGTTGGGCATTGTCAGGGACGGTTGGAGCAGCATGTCGGATTCTGCCGCGCGTGATCAGGACGCAGCCGAGACCGAGTCCGCGTTCTCGCATCCGGTCGTCGCCCCCGACGCCTCCGCCGCCTACGGCAGCCACCCGGACCAGACGATCGACTTCTACGCCCCGCACGACGGCCGCACCGGCGCACCCGTCGTGGTCGTCCTGCACGGCGGGGCGTGGCGGGCCCCGTACGACCGGCTCCACATGTCCCCGTTCGCGGGCTTCCTGGCCCGGCGCGGGTTCGCCGTCGCCAGCGTCGAGTACCGGCGCGGCAGCGAGCTCCCGCAGCAGCGCGGCTCGGGGCCGGTCGCCGGCCGCTGGCCGGAGACCTTCGACGACGTCGCGGCGGCGATGGACGCGCTGCCCGAGCTGCTGGCGCGGGAGCTGCCCGCGGCGGACGCCCGGCGGATCGTGGTCACCGGCCACTCGGCGGGCGGGCAGCTCGCCCTGTGGGCCGCCGCCCGGCACGTACTGCCGGAGGGCTCGCCGTGGCGGCTGCCGCGACCGCCCGCGCTGCGCGGGGTGGTGGCGCTCGCACCGATCGCGGACTTCGCCTCCGCCGTCGGGCTCGATGTGTGTTCCGGCGCGATCGGGCAGTTCCTGGGGACCGAGGAGGACTTCGCCGTACGGAGCGCGCAGGCCGACCCGGCGCAGCTGCTGCCCACCGGCATCGCGACCGCCGTGGTGCAGGGCACCACGGACCTGACGGTTCCGCAGGCGGTCGTGGAGGCGTTCGTCGACGCGGCGGCCAAGGAGGGCGAGACCGTGATGCTGACCCTGCTGCCCGGCGTCGGGCACTTCCCGCTGATCGATCCGGCGGCCGACGCGTGCGCGGTGGTGGCCGAGGAGATCGCCCAGCTCGCCTGGTGAATCCCGCGCTCGGTACGTGACCTGGACGGACCCGGGTAGTACTTGCGACGGACGGCCCAGGATCCGTATCTGTGCTGACGACCCCGCCCGCCGCGCCGCCTACCGTGGAAACGTGACCGAGACCAAGACCACGAACCCCGAGCTCCGGGCTGCCGCAGGAGCGATGGCAGGCCTGCGGCAGGACCTGATACACGATGCGTTCGCCTACCGCCCGCTGCCGCTCATGCGGACCGACGGGCCGCTGACCCGGCGGCTGCCGGCGCGGTTCCGGGCCCGTGCCGGGTGGACTCCGCACGCGATGGTGCTGGGCGCCGCGCTGATCGCGTTCATGGAGGGTTTCGCCGGCACGGGCAACGCCGGGGTCCTGCTGTCCGGGCTGCTCCCCGCCGTCTGTATCGCGATGACGCTGATCAGGCCGGTCGGAGCGTTCTGGCTGTCGATGGCGCTGATCCCGGCGACCTCGCTGTTCGGCGGCGGGGGCGGGCCATGGGGGCCGAGTTCCTTCTTCGCCCACCTGGTCGTGCTGAACGTCGTCGCGGCCCGGACCCGGCCGCGCACCGCCGTCTGGATGTGGGGGCTGACCCTGCTGCTCGGCACGTTCGTGGACAACTTCGCAGGACGGGACTCCTCCTCGGACACCGCCGCCATGGCCGTGGCCTCCGCGTTCGCGCTGCTCGTCGTGAGCCTGGTGCACATCCGCCGGGAGGCGGAGCGCGAGGTCACTGTGCAGCGCACCGTCACCGCCGTGGAGCGCGACCGGCGCACGCTGCTGGAGGAGCGCACCACCATCGCCCGCGAACTGCACGACGTGGTCGCCCACCACATGTCCGTCGTGGCGATCCAGGCCGAGGCCGCCCCGTACCGGGTGGAGAATCCGCCGCCCGAGCTGGAGCAGGCCTTCGTCACGATCCGGGAGAACGCCGTCGCCGCGCTCACCGAACTGCGCCGGGTGCTCGGCGTCGTACGGGCCGAGGGCTACGAGGCGCCGGACGCGCCCCAGCCCACCCTGGCCGAGCTGGACGGGCTCCTCGCCAACGTCGGGGAGGCGGGGCTGACGACGAGCAAGACGGTGACCGGTGCGGTGCGCGAACTCCCGCAGGGCGTCGAGCTGTCGGCGTACCGGATCATCCAGGAGGCCCTCAGCAACACCCTGCGGCACGCGCCGGGCGCCACCGCCGGGGTCGAGATCGGCTATGTGCTGGGCGGGCTCGGGCTGCGCGTGGTCAACGGCCCGCCGACCGGCCCGGTGAAACCCTCGCCGGGCGCCGGACACGGGATCACCGGGATGCGGGAGCGGGTCGGGATGCTGAACGGTGAGATGACCGCGGAGGCGACCGCGGACGGCGGTTACGAGGTCACCGCCTTCATCCCCGTCCAGCACATCCCCTCCGACGCCCCCGTGGAGCAGTCATGACGAACCCTCCGGCCGCGACGACTGCCCCGGCCGCGACGACTGCCCCGGACCCGGTGATCCGGGTCCTGATCGTCGACGACCAGATGATGGTCCGCGAGGGTTTCTCCGTGCTGCTCAACGCGATGCCGGGCATCGAGGTCGTGGGCGAGGCGGTCAACGGCCGTGAGGCGGTCTCGCAGGTCGCCGCGCTCCGCCCCGACGTGGTGCTGATGGACATCCGGATGCCGGAGCTGAACGGGATCGAGGCGACCCGCGAGATCGTCGCCGCCGACCGGGACGCCAAGGTGCTGGTGCTGACCACCTTCGACCTCGACGAGTACGTCTACCAGGCGCTGCGCGCCGGCGCGTCCGGCTTCCTCCTCAAGGACGCCTCGGCCCGGCAGCTCGCGGACGGCGTACGGGTGGTGGCCTCCGGCGAGGCGCTGCTCGCCCCCACCGTCACCAAGCGGCTGATCAACGAGTTCTCCAAGCTCGCGGCCGCCCCGCGCCCGCCCGCGCTCGCCCGGATCGGGGACCTCACCGAGCGCGAGACGGAGGTGCTGGTCCTCATCGCCCAGGGCCTGTCGAACGGGGAGATCGCCTCGCACCTGGTGGTCGCGGAGTCCACCATCAAGACCCATGTGAGCCGCATCCTGGTCAAGCTGGGCCTGCGCGACCGCACCCAGGCGGCCGTCTTCGCCTACGAGGCCCGGCTGGTCACGCCGTCCTGAGAGGCGGACGCGTCCCCGAGGCCCTGTGGGGGCACGGTCGGGAGGTACGGGAGGCAGCGGGGCTGGTCCGGTGGCGGGTGGCCGGTTAGCGTCGGTTCATGAACCAGCCCCCGCGTGCCGCCGCAGGCTCCGCCGCCCCCTTCGATCCGTGGTCGGCGGCGTTCGTCGCCGACCCGTATCCCGCCTACGCCGAGCTGCGCGCCACCGGCCGGGCGCACTACTTCGAGCCCACCGACCAGTGGCTCGTCCCGCACCACGCCGATGTGTCGGCGCTGCTGCGCGACCGCAGGCTGGGGCGGACGTACCTGCACCGGTTCAGCCACGAAGAGTTCGGCCGGACCGCCCCGCCCGCAGAGCACGAGCCGTTCGAGACGCTCAACGGGCAGGGGCTGCTGGACCTGGAGCCGCCGGACCACACCCGGATCCGGCGGCTGGTCTCCAAGGCGTTCACCCCGCGCACGGTCGAGCAGCTCGCACCGACCGTGCACCGGCTGGCCGCCGGGCTCGTCGACGACTTCGTGGCACGGGGCGGGGGCGATCTGCTCACGGCGGTGGCCGAACCGCTGCCCGTCGCCGTGATCGCCGAGATGCTCGGCATCCCGGAGTCCGACCGGGCCCCGCTGCGGCCCTGGTCCGCAGCGATCTGCGGGATGTACGAGCTGAACCCGTCCGAGGAGACCGCCCGCGCCGCCGTGCGCGCCTCGGTCGACTTCTCCGCCTACTTGCGCGAACTGATCGCCCAGCGGCGCGGCAACCCGGGTACGGACCTGATCTCCGCGCTCATCGCCGCCCACGACGAGGGCGAGCGGCTGACCGAGCAGGAGATGGTCTCCACCTGCGTGCTGCTGTTGAACGCCGGGCACGAGGCGACCGTCAACACCACGGTGAACGGCTGGTGGACGCTGCTGCGCCACCCCCGGCAGCTGGCCGCGCTGCGGGCCGACCACGGGCTGCTGCCGTCCGCGATCGAGGAGCTGATGCGGTACGACACCCCGCTCCAGATGTTCGAGCGCTGGGTCCTGGACGACATCGAGATCGGCGGCACGGTCATCCCGCGCGGTTCCGAGGTGGCGCTGCTCTTCGGCTCGGCCAACCGCGACCCGGCCCGCTTCCCGGAGCCGGACACCCTGGACCTCTCCCGGCAGGAGAACCCGCACATCACGTTCGGCGCCGGCATTCACTTCTGCCTGGGCGCCCCGCTGGCCCGAGTGGAACTAGCCGCCTCCTTCAATGAGTTGCTGCGCAAGGCGCCGGACATGCGGCTGGCGGCGGAGCCGGAGTGGAATCCGGGGTACGTGATCCGCGGCGTGAAGGAGCTGCGTGTCGAGCTGTGAACGGCGGGCTGGGCCGTGCCCGAGACAGTTGTCAGCAGGGCGAATAACCGCAGGGTGAGGGCGGCCCTTCGAGCACCTGGAACGTGACTCCGACGACTGCCAGGACCGCGAGGAGCGCTCCGAACGCGAGGGTCCGCCGCCATCGCCCTCGTACCAGGCACAGCGTGCCCAGCGCGGCCGCGACGCCGCCCAGCATCAGGACCGGCAGGCCCTGCCAGAGGATGCCCCACTCGGCCTCGCCCTCGAAGCCGCCCAGGATGCCGCGCCGCGCGTAGGGCGCCCAGACGAGCATCCCTGCGGCGGCCCCGGCCCCGGCCACGGTGAGTCCGACCAATCCGTCCAGGGCTTTCCTGCGATCATCCATACCGGCGTTGACGCCCACCGGGCCACGCGCGGTTGCGAGCGCGGGGCCGGGGCCGGGGCCGGAGCCGGGGCCGGTCAGTTCAGCATGTCGCGCCGCCGCAGCGCCGCCAGCCCTCCCGCGGTCAGGGTCGCCGCGAGCACGGTGAGCAGCACCGCCGGACCCCACACCAGCTCCGCCCCCGGCAGCTTCGGCAGGTGCGTGAACGGCGACAGGTCCATCACCGGCTGCGGCAGATCCAGGGCCGGGCCTATCCAGCCCAGCGCCAGGCAGACCCCCACCAGTCCCCAGGCGGCCGGGGCGGCCTTCGGCAGCGCCCCGTACAGCAGGGCCGTCACCCCGCCCAGCAGCCAGACGGCGGGCAGTTGTATCAGTGCGGCGCCGAGCACGGCGGGCAGCTCGTGCCCGTATCCGGCGGCGAGGCCGAGGCCGCCGGCCGCCATGATCAGGGCGGCGCCGCCGAAGGCGATGAGCAGATGGCCGGCCGCCCAGCCGATCCGGCCGACCCCGCCCGCCAGCACCGGTTCGGCCCGCCCGGCGGTCTCCTCGCCGTGCGGCCGCAGCACGGAGGAGACGACGTACAGCGCCGCGACCGTGCCGAGCACGGAGACCATCGAGGCGAGAAACGCGTCGGTCAGACCGGACTGGCCGCCCATCCGCTCGAAGATCGCCCTGGTCTTCTCGTTGTCCCCCACGAGATCGGCCGCTCCGCCGGTCAGCCCGCCGAAGACGGCGCCGACCGCGGCGAACGACACTGTCCAGCCCAGCAGCGCACCGCGCTGGAGCCGCACGGCGAGCCCGAAGGCGGTGGAGATCCGGCCCCGGGCGGGCCCCGGCCGGGTCGACAGGAAGCTCATGCCGACATCGCGGCGCCCGGCCAGTACGTATGCCGCGGCGCACTGCACGGCCACGGCTCCGGCGATCACCAGGAGCACCCACCACCGCTCGTCCGCGTACGGTCTGACGTTCTCCGCCCAGCCGATCGGGGAGAGCCAGGTGAACACGGACGAACCGTCGTCCGTCGCGGAGTCGCCCGCTGCCTTCAGGACGAACGCGGCGCCGACCACCGCGGCCGTCAGCCCCTTCGCGAGCCGGGCGCTCTCGGTGAACTGCGCGGCTGTCGCGGCGGTGCACGCGAACAGCACACCGACCCCGGCGACAGCCGACGCGATCGCCACCGCCCCCGCGCCGCCCGCCCCGGAGCCCGCCATTCCGGCCATGATCACCAGGGCCAGCGCGAAGTTGGCGACGACGGCCGCGAGCAGCGCGGCGGTCAGCGGGGCACGGCGGCCCACCATGGCGGAGGAGAGCATCTCCTGACGGCCGGTCTCCTCCTCCTCGCGGGTGTGCCGCACGACGATCACCAGGCTCATCACCGCGGCCAGCGCGGCGCCGAAGGCGATCATGCGCCAGCTGACGAGCCCGCCCACGGAGTCGCTGAACACCGGCCCGTACATCGCCCGGAGGGAGCTGTTGCCGTTCATCGAGGCGGCCAGCTCGGCGCGCTGGGCCCCGGTGTCGTAGAGCGAGGAGATGGACTTCCCGACGGAGGAGAAAGAGCCGCCGAGCACGATGACCCAGAGCGGCAGGATGATCCGGTCGCGCCGCAGGGCGAGCCTCAGCAGGGCCCAGGTCCCCGCGAGCTGTCCGGTGCCGGTTCCGGTCCGGCGCCCGGTGCCGGCCGGTGCGGTCATGGTCACGGCGGTCATCGCGCCGCCATCCCCGTGTCGGTCCCGGCCGCCGCGTCCGACCCGGCCCCCGCGTCCGCCGTGTAGTGCCGCAGGAACAGCTCCTCCAGCGTGGGCGGGGTGCTGGTCAGCGACCTGACCCCGGACGCGGTGAGCGATCTCAGGACGGCGTCGAGTCTGTCCGTGTCGACCTGGAGCGAGACCTGGTGCCCCCGCACGTCCAGGTCGTGCACCCCGGGCAGCGCGGACAGCCCCTCGGGCTCACCGGCCAGCTCGGCCCTGATGTTCGTCCGTGTCAGATGACGCATCCCGGCCAGCGAACCCGTCTCCACCGTCCGGCCCTGGCGGATGATGCTGACCCGGTCGCAGAGCGACTCGACCTCGCTGAGGATGTGGCTGGAGAGCAGCACCGTGCGCCCGCGCTCGCGCTCCTCGGCGACGCAGCTCTGGAAGACCTCCTCCATCAACGGATCGAGCCCGCTGGTCGGCTCGTCCAGGATCAGCAGGTCCACATCGGAGGCGAACGCGGCGACCAGGGCGACCTTCTGCCGGTTGCCCTTGGAGTACGTACGCCCCTTCTTGGTCGGGTCGAGCTCGAACCGCTCCACGAGCTCCGCACGGCGGGCGTCGTCCAGCCCGCCGCGCAGCCGCCCGTACAGATCGATCACCTCTCCGCCGGAGAGGTTGCGCCACAGCGTGACGTCACCGGGGACGTATGCCACCCGCCGGTGCAGTTCCACCGCGTCGCGCCAGGGGTCGCGGCCGAGCAGCTGGGCGGCGCCGGAATCGGCCCGGAGCAGGCCCAGCAGGACCCGGATGGTGGTGGACTTCCCCGATCCGTTGGGCCCGAGAAAGCCGTGGACCTCACCGGACTCGACGGTCAGGTCGAGCCCGTCCAGCGCATGCGTCCGGCCGAACGACTTGTGCAGTCCGGCCACGGTGATTGCCTTCGTCATGATTTTGAACGTACGCTACTTTCACAAACTTGTGAAGTTAAGGAAACGTATAAACTCGGACGAGTGACGGGGCCGGATGAGTCCGGGACGAGGACGGGTACGCAGGGAGACGATGGGGCTGATGAGCAGCGAATCCGCGGAGACGGCAGAAGACCGGCAGGACCCGGCCGGGGCGCCCGTGCGGCGGGACGCGGAGGCGGTCTCGCGCTTCGTCGAGCGGTTCGCGTCCGAGATGACGGAGGCGGGGATGCAGCGGATGGCCTCCCGGGTCTTCGCCGCCCTCCTCGCGGACGACGACGCCTCGATGACCTCCGCCGAGCTCGCCCTGGCGCTGCAGATCAGCCCGGCAGCCGTGTCCGGCGCGGTGAATTACCTCACTCAGGTCAGCATGGTCGGCCGGGAGCGCGAACCGGGCTCGCGCCGCGACCGCTACCGCCTGCACAACGAGATCTGGTACACCACCTTCGCCAGCCGCGACCAGGTGCTGACGCGCTGGGAGCGCACTCTCAAGGAGGGGGCCCGCACGCTCGGCGAGCACACGCCCGCAGGGGCCCGGATCGCGGAGACGGCGGCGTTCTTCGAGTTCCTGCAATCGGAGCTGGAAGGGCTGATGGCCCGCTGGCACGACCACCGCAAGACGCTCGACCTCCCGGCGGCGGACGGATACGCGGGTCCCTGAGCGCCACGCGGGGCGGGCCGCCCCCTACGCCGGCAGCATCAGCCCCCACGCCCCCGCCCGTACCGTCCAGGTGCGCGTCCGTACCGGCCCGCCGACCTGTATGTCCGCGCGGTAGCGGAAGTCGGGCCCCGAGACCGTGACGGCCTTGGCCCCGGTCCTCACCGGTTCACCGTCCGGCGGGTGGATCGTGATCTCCGCGAGGCCGCCGACGCCACCGACGCCGCACCCCGAGGTCACCGTCACCGCTTCGACCGGGCGGTCCAGATCGTTCAGCAGGACCCCGTCCGCTTCGATCCGCAGCCGGTGCGTGCGCAGCGGTGCGGGCAGCGCGGAGGGCGCCGGGTGCACCAGGGTCCGGACCAGGGAGCGGCAGGTGTCCCAGACCGCCGTGACGCCCGAGTGGGAGCCCTCCGTGCCCGGGGCGCTGCTCGGGGCCGGGATGCGCAGCGCGCCCAGGACCACGCCGTCGCTGTCGTCGACCATCAGGTCCAGCCGCCGCACGGCCCCGTCCAGCGCGGTGCGGGCCGCCGCCACCGCACTCGACGGCACGCCGAGCGAACGGGCCAGTTCCAGGGCCGCCGCCGCACCGACCGGGATCAGCGAAAGGGCGCTTCCGGCCGGTTCCCGTTCCCGGTGCAGCTGGGCCACCGCCCGCCGCAGCGCCCGGTCGTCACCGATCACCACCGGCCGCCGGGAACCCCTGCGGGAGAGGGCGCGGGCGAACTCCTCCGGCCCGTCCGGGAGGCAGATCTTGGCGTGCGAGCCCGCGCTCAGCACGTCCTTGGCGATACGGACGGACTCGCCGTCCGTCCGGCGGGCGACCGGATCGATCACCACCAGCAGATGGGGCGCACCGTTACCGGGGGGCTGGGCAGCCGACACCTCGGTCCTTCCTCGGGTAGCATCTTGGTGCAAGAGCCCCTTGCGCTATTGCGCCAGGGGCTTGGTCTATTCCGGGGCACCCGGTTCGACGGTTCAGGCCTTGTCGTACAACGTCGTACGGCATGTACGACGTTTACGTACGCCCCCTGACCTTGGACATGCCCCGCCCGGAAGGGGTGTACGCCTGTGCCCGCACTTGTGCTGCTCGGTGCTCAGTGGGGTGACGAGGGCAAGGGGAAGGCCACCGACCTCCTCGGTGGATCCGTGGACTATGTGGTGCGATACCAGGGCGGCAACAATGCCGGCCACACGGTGGTCGTCGGCGACCAGAAGTACGCACTGCATCTCCTCCCCTCCGGAATCCTGTCACCCGGGTGTACCCCGGTGATCGGAAACGGTGTCGTGGTCGACCCGGCCGTCCTGCTCTCCGAGCTGAGTGGGCTGAACGACCGCGGCGTGGACACGTCCAAGCTGCTGATCAGCGGTAACGCCCATTTGATCACCCCGTACAACGTCACCGTCGACAAGGTGACGGAACGGTTCCTCGGGAAGCGGAAGATCGGCACGACCGGGCGCGGTATCGGCCCGACGTACGCCGACAAGATCAACCGGGTCGGCATCCGCGTCCAGGACCTCTACGACGAGTCGATCCTGGAGCAGAAGGTCGAGGCGGCCCTGGAGCAGAAGAACCAGCTGCTGGCCAAGGTCTTCAACCGGCGCGCCATCGAGGCCCCCAAGGTCGTCGAGGACATGCTCCAGTACGCGGAGCAGATCAAGCCCTTCGTCGCCGACACCTCGCTGATCCTGAACGACGCCATCGACGCGGGCAAGGTCGTCCTCTTCGAGGGCGGTCAGGGCACGCTGCTCGACGTCGACCACGGCACGTACCCCTTCGTCACCTCGTCGAACCCGACCGCGGGCGGCGCCTGCACCGGTTCCGGCGTGGGACCGACGAAGATCAGCCGCGTCATCGGCATCCTCAAGGCCTATACGACGCGCGTCGGCGCCGGTCCGTTCCCGACCGAGCTGCTCGACGAGGACGGCGAGGCGCTGCGCAGGATCGGTGGCGAGCGCGGTGTCACCACCGGCCGTGACCGCCGCTGCGGCTGGTTCGACGCCCCGATCGCGCGGTACGCGACCCGGGTCAACGGCCTCACCGACTTCTTCCTCACCAAGCTCGACGTCCTCACCGGCTGGGAGCAGATCCCGGTCTGCGTGGCGTACGAGATCGACGGCAAGCGCGTCGAGGAGCTCCCGTACAACCAGACCGACTTCCACCACGCGAAGCCGGTCTACGAGATGCTGCCGGGCTGGTCCGAGGACATCACCAAGGCGAAGACCTTCTCCGACCTGCCGAAGAACGCGCAGGGCTACGTGAAGGCGCTGGAGGAGATGTCCGGCGCCCCGATCTCCGCGATCGGCGTCGGCCCCGGCCGGACCGAGACGATCGAGATCAACTCGTTCCTGTAGGGAACACCGTGAGGGGGCGGCCGACGTCACGACCTGTCGGCCGTCCCCGTACACCGGCACCCGCAGGCCGGGTGGTGTGACTAATGTGTCCGCCATGAAGGAGCCAGGATGCTGCTGAGATTCCGGGTGGCGAACGTCCGGTCACTGCGCGACGAGCAGGAGCTGTCGTTCGTCGCGTCCGAGGGGACCGAGAGGGAGCTGGCCGCGGCCCGCGAGACGGTGCTGTCCGACGGGCAGCACCTTCCTGTCCACACCGTGCTCGGAATCTTCGGCGCCAACGCTTCCGGTAAGTCCAATGTGATCGCCGCTCTGAAGAGCATGAAGCACGCCGTCATGCGCTCCTACGCCGACTGGACCTCCTACGACGGCATCCCCCGCGACGAGTTCGCCCTCGATCCCGAAGCGGCATCGCAAACGTCCCTGTACGAGGCGGACTTCGTCCTTGACGACGGTGTCCGCTGGACATACGGATTCGAGCTCGGCGCGCGCCGAGTCGAGGCGGAATGGCTTTACGCCTACCCCAAAGGCCGTCGCCAGGTCTGGTTCGAGCGGGACGCCGGTCGTGACAAGGACTTCGACTTCCCCGGTGAGCGGCTCCACGACCGCGCCCGGCTGGCCCGCACGACGCGGCCGGACGCACTCCTTCTGACGCGAGCGGCCAACGACGGGCACGAGCAGCTCACCCCGGTCTTCGATTGGTTCAAGAACAACCTGTGGGATGTCACTCCCGAGACGGAGCGCAGCCAGCGCGAGGACTACACGGCCGGGAAGCTGCTGCGGAGCGCAGACTTCCGGCGCCGGGCCGAGGAACTGCTCCGGGTCGCCGATCTCGGCATCGCGGGCGTGGAGGTCGAGCGGTCGTCGTCCGGGCGCCCGGTCATCCAGCTGATCCATACGAGCGGCGGAGAACGCACGGCGTTGGACTGGGCCTCGGAGTCCTGGGGCACCCGCTCCTGGTTCGCGTTGATCGGCCCGCTCCTCCTCGCCCTCGACACCGGCGCGGTCCTGCTCGTCGATGAGCTGGACGCGAGCTTGCACTCGCGCTTCGCGGCAGAGGTCGTACGTCTCTTTCAGACACCGTGGGTGAACCCCAAAGGCGCCCAGCTGATCTTCACAGGCCACGACCCCTCGCTCCTGCGGACGCCCGGCGGCGGCCGCCTCCTGGAGCCGGGGCAGCTGTGGCTCACGGAGAAGGACGAGAGCGGGGCCACGGAGCTGTCGTCGGTCGCGGACTGGGAGCCGACGGATGAGGAGGACCTCATGGCGTCGTATCTCGCCGGGTCCTTCGGTGCGGTGCCGAAGGTCTCCGAGGGGCAGATCGGGCGGCGGCTGGCGCGAACGGATGACATGGCGCGGATGGAGGCGGAAGAGGGCTGATGGCGAGGCAAAGGGGAGGGGACAGCATTTCCCGCAAGAAGGACGGCGGGAAGGGGCGCGCGAACCGCGCTCGTCAGGTGTACATCTTCACCGAGGGCGAGGTCACCGAGCCCGAGTACATCGACATCATCCTGAAGCACGGCACACCGGCCACTGCGGGCCGCAGTGTGGATCACCACTTCGAGAACGACAAGGCCGTGGGCAAGCACCGCAAGCCGTACCCCATGGTCAAGGACGCCGTCATCACGCTGCGCAAGGTTCGCCGCGAGGCCAAGGACGCCGGGCTGACGGCCAAGGACTGGAACTATCCCGAGGTGTGGGTCCTCTTCGACCGCGACGACCACCTGAACATCCGCGAGGCCATACAGCTCGCGGACAAGGAAGGCATCAAGGTCGCCTACTCGCATCCCTGCTTCGAACTCTGGCGGCTCCTGCACTACACGAACTACACCAGCAGTTTCGGCGGCGTATGCACCGACGCCAATGGCCGGCTCCGCTCCCGCCCCGGCTTCGCGGCGACGTACGGCCGCAACGTCCGCACCGTTTCGGAGCAGCAGTCGAAGCACATGCGCGAGGAGCAGGTGCTGACCAAGAAAACAGACAAGGCCGGGCAGCGGTACAAGGACGCCAAGAAGTACGCAAAGGCGATCAGCGATCGCGTCGAAACGGCCAATCCTGAGAAGTGGGACCCGTTCACCGATGTCTGGAATTTCATTGAGGAAGGCCTTCTTCTCAGCGGCTACTAGGCTGCGTGGAGATACGTCTTCGACGGTCAAGGCTGGGCGGCTCGCCGCCCCGCGTCCCCCCTTCTTCAGCTGCACAGCGCAGGCACCACCTCACCTTGGAGTCCGTCCGTGGCCAAGCTCACGCTCGATCAACTGGAGCGTCACCTCTTCGCTGCCGCGGACATCCTGCGCGGCACCATGGACGCCGCCGAGTACCGCGACTTCCTCCTGGTGCTGCTGTTCCTGAAGCGGGTGAACGACGAGTTCGACGCCGCCCGGGACCGGATCGCCGCCGAGGAGCGGGACGCGGGCGCGAGCGAGGAAGAGGCCCAGGAGGAAGCGGAGGAGCCCAACCGCTACACGGCCGACCGGATCATGTACGTCCCGGAGGAGGCCCGCTGGTCCCGGCTGGCCGGGGCGGTGGACGACGTGGCCACGAGCTACCTCCAGCCTGCACTGGACGCCCTGGAGGGGCAGAAGGGCAACGAGGGGCTTCGTGGCCTGTTCAGCCAGGTCAACTTCAACCGGATCGGTGGCGGCGGCGGGACCGGGACATCGGCGGCCAAGCTCGCGGACAAGCGCCTCTCCGCGCTCATCGGCCACTTTGGAACCTTGCGGCTGCGGGGCGAGGACTTCGAGTTCCCGGACGTCATCGGCGCCGCGTACGAGTACCTGCTGAAGGACTTCGCCGACTCGGCGGGTTCCAAGGGCGGCGAGTTCTACACCCCGCGCGCGGTGGTTCGGATGATGGTCGAGCTGGCGCGTCCGCAGGCCAACCAGCATGTGTACGACCCTTGTGTCGGTTCCGGCGGAATGCTCATCCACACCAAGGAGTACATCGAGGAGCACGGCGGCGACACCGAGGACCTGGCCCTGGCCGGCCAGGACGCGAACAACGGTTCCTGGGTGATGGCCACGATGAACATGCTGTTCCACGGCGCCAGCGACTTCGATCTGCGGACCGGGGACACGCTCACCAACCCGCTGCACGTCGACAAGTCGTACGACGTGGTTCTCAGCAACCCGCCGTTCTCCATGGACTACAAGGTCGAGGATCTGCCGCCCGGTCTCGAAGACCGTATGAAGTACGGCCACACCTCTGAAAAGGGCAAGGCCGACCTGATGTTCCTCCAGCACATGCTGTACATGGTGGAGGGACGGGGCGGCTCCGTCTTCACCGTCATGCCCCACGGCGTGCTCTTCCGCAGCGGTGCGGAGGGAGACATCCGGGCCAAGCTCATCGAGGCCGACATGCTGGAGGCCGTCATCGGCCTCCCGTCCAACATCTTCTACGGCACGGGCATCCCCGCCTGTGTGCTGGTGCTGCGGGCCGGGGGCCGGAAGGACGCGGACCGGCAGGGCCGGGTGCTGTTCATCAACGCCGACCGCGAATACCACTCGGAGCGCGCGCAGAACGTGCTGCTTCCGGAGCATGTGGAGAAGATCGTCTCCACGTTTCACGAAGAGGTCGGGGACGGTTCGGGCGTGCCCCGGTTCGCCCGCTGGGTGGAGCGGGAGGAGTTGAAGAAGAACGCGTACAACCTCAACATTCGTCGTTACGTCGACAACACCCCGCCGCCCGAGCCTCAGGATGTCCGCGCACACCTGACGGGCGGCGTGCCGAAGTCGGAGATCGAGGCCGAGGACAAGGCACGGGTGCTGGAGGCGTACCGGGTCGGGGTGAGCGATCTGTTCGCGGAGCGGGAGAACGACTCTGCGTACGTCGACTTCCTGCCGGAGGACGAACGGCCGGACGCCGACGGGCTGACCGCTCTGGCCCAGGGGCGGGAGCGGGAGTTGTGGGACGCGTTCGACAAGTGGTGGGCGGTGGAGACGGGACAGATCGCGTCCCTGGCCCCGCATGAGGGCGACGACCGCACAGAGTTCGAGAAGCGGTCCCAGCTTGCCCGGCTGCGTGCCGACCTCATCACCTCGTTCCGTCAGCTACTGCTCGGGGTGAACCTGCTGGACCGCTACGCCCTGTCGGGGGCGGTCGCCGGGTGGTGGCAGGACGCCAGGAACGAGCTCAAGGCCCTGGCCGGCAACGGCTTCAAGGGGGTCGTCGAGGGCTGGGTCGACACGGTCGAGACGCTGCTCGAACCGGAGCCGAACCCCTGGACGGGCGGCGCCCGCAAACGCTCGGGCACGGAGCGCCGCCAGGCGTACGGCCACAAGGTGGTGGCACGGATCGCCCCGGACTTCCTGCGCGAACTGGCTGAGGCGGATGCCCTCAAGGCGAAGCTGGACGTGAAGGTGAAGGCGGCCGAGGAGGCGGAGGCGGCGCGGGCGGCGGCTGCGGCGGGCGTTGCGGGGGAGGACGGCGAGGAGCCGGGGGCCCTTGAACCTGCGGTGGCGGATGCGCTGCTGAGTGAGCCCGAGCTGAAGAAGCTCAAGAAGGAGCGGACGGCGGCGGGCAAGGCGGTGAAGGCGCTGGAGGAGGCGTTCTATCCGTTGGACGGGATGGGGGCCGCCGCGAAGGCCGCCACTGCTGCCGCGAAGAAGAAGGCCGCAGCGGCGGAGTCTGCGGCCACCGCTTCAGCCGGTCAGGCGGCGCTGGACGTGACGATCGCCGATGTCAATGCCGACGAGGAGCGGCCTACACCCCGGTTGCATGAGGTACGGGACGCGCTGAGCGAGGCCGACGCGCGGGAGATCGTGCTCGGCATCCTCCGGGACGACTTGGCGTCGAATCTCGAAGGCCATGTGGTGCGGCGGCGTCGGGAGTTGGTCGACGTGTACCTGGGCTGGGAGCGGAAGTACCTGGTGTCCCTCCGGGATATCGAGGTGCGTCGCGCGGCGGCCTCGGAGCGGCTGGACGGGTTCCTGAAGGAGTTGGGCTATGTCGGCTGAACCGGTCCGACTTGTGCGGCTCGATCATTATCTCGCTGCTCCTCCCCGTAATGGTTATTCTCCCGTAGAGAGCGCCGCCTGGACTGGTATGCAAATGCTCGGGCTCGGTTGTCTGACGCCCGAGGGCTTCGCGCCTCGCCAGCTAAAGAATGCTCCACCTAATGTTCCTGAAGCGCATGCTGCAATTTTGCATGATGGAGACATTTTGATGAGCAGAGCCAACACCAGAAACCTGGTGGGTCTTGTAGGGATATACAACACTGTTGGCGTGCCGTGCATCTACCCGGATCTTATGATGAGAATTCAGGCGGCGAGTAATTGCGTCCCTGAGTTTTTGGAGCTCGCCTTGCGTGCGCCATCTGTGCGGCAGGAAGTGCGGAACTCGGCGCAAGGGACATCTGAGAGCATGGTGAAGATCTCTGCCGGTTCTGTATGTTCGCTGATGGTTCCAAATTTTTCCCTCGTCGAGCAGCGGAAAATTGTTGAAACGCTAGATTCAGCCAATGAGTCGGAGCGGGCGGTCAAGGCGGAGGTGGAGAAACTTCAGAGGGTTCGGGAAGTTCTCATCGAGCAGCTGGCACGCCATCCCATGATCCCCATGAGGGATATTATTGTCGACGGCCCCAAGAATGGGATCTACAAGCCCGAGAGCCAGTACGCTTACACGGGTTCACCTATTGTGCGAATTAATAGTTTTGAGGGCGGTCCATCCGACTTGACTCGTGACCTACTGCGAGTCAATGTCTCTGGATCTGATCTGCAAAGATATAGAATTTCTGTCGGTGATGTTCTGATTAATCGAGTGAATACCCCAGGGCTAGTTGGGAAATCCACTGTGGTTTCTGCGCTGGATGAGCCGACTCTGTTCGAGTCGAACATCATGCGATGCAGGGTTGATGAATCCAAAGTGCATCCGAAAATTATCGAGGCCTGGCTCTCTGGAGTGATGGTGCGCTCACATTTTGCGGCACGGACAAAGCCTGCAGTGTCCCAGGCCAGTATTAATCGGTCTGATGTTTTTTCTTGCCCTGTTCCCAACATGAGCAGAGAGGATCAGGTGAGGTTTCTGGATATGATTGCAAGCGTTGACTCCGTTATCTTTGAAAGTCGTGAGCGAGTGGCGAAGCTGAGAGTTTCGCGCCAGGGACTTGCCAGCGATCTGTTGAGTGGCAAGGTGTCGGCAAGGAGCCAGGCATAGGTATCTCGGTTCAGTAGCGGCAGAAAGGGAGGCTGATGGCCGTCAGGAAGCCGTCCACCGAACGGCAACGCCGCCTCGGCGTCGAGCTGCGCAGGATGCGCGAGCACATTGGGATGACGATCAACGAGGCCGCCACCCTCCATCGCACCGACCGCACCACGGTCAGCAACACCGAGTCCGCACGCTCCGGTGTCAGCAGTGACCGCGTCCGGGTCTGGGCGACGAACTACCGTTGCCCGGACGCGCACTATGTCGACGGCCTCGTCGCGATGGCCAGGGAGCGTGGGCCCAACTGGTGGGATGACTACCGGGGCTTGTTGCCCGCCGGCCTTCTGGACATCGCTGAGATGGAACACCATGCGGCGGTGTTGCTGTCGGCGCAGATCATGCATGTGCCGGGCATGCTCCAACTGCCCGACTACATGCGCGGGATCTTCGCGGAAGCGGTGCCGACCATGGACCCCGCGGATCTGGAGCGGCACATCGAGTTTCGCGTCAGGCGCTCCGCACTCCTCGATCGCTCCGACCCGCCGACGTGCGAATTCCTCGTTCACGAGTCAGCGTTGCGGATGCGGTTCGGTGATCGCAACGTGCTGCGTAGGCAGTTGGAGTTCTTGCTCGCGCAGACCGAGCGGTCCAACATCACGCTTCGTGTAGTGCCATTCGAGGCCGGAGGGTTCGCAAACGCGGGGAGCTCGACCTTGTACGCATGCGGCCCGGTTGCTGCACTGGACACGGTTCAGATCGATGTCCCCACCGGGGTGACCTTTCTTCACGCGGAGACTCACCTGGTGAACTACCGTGCGGCTCTTGATCGTATGCGCGAGCGCGCTATCGAGCCGGAGGGGTCCGTCGGGTTCATTCGGCGGCTGGTCAAGGGGATCTGAGAGTAGGAATCAGTGGAACGACAGTGGCGTAAGTCTTCCTTCTCCGCAGACACGGGGAGTTGTGTCGAGCTGGCTGAAGAGGGGGGAGACATCCTCGTGCGCGAGAGCGATGACCCCGAGGTGGTTGTCCGTACCTCGCGAAAGAAGCTGCGGGCGTTCCTTGCGGGCGCCAAGGCGGGGGAGTTTGACGACTTCGCGTAGGCGGGGGCGCCCCCATCGCGGCATATGCCAGTTCAGGCGGTTCGCGCAACATGTTGTCTCGCGCGACATGTTGGCTCTACTGTGGGTGTCGCATAGCTCACACGGTGTGTTGAAGGCCGGTGGGTTACGCAAAAGTGCCCCGGCGGTGTGCAACCACCCCGGGGCATGGCCAACGCCTCGAAGGAGCGTCAGCATGTTCCACCGTATCCGCACCCACCTGTCACGAACACTCGTGGACGTGGTTCTGCCCGTCCTGGCGCGCGTCCTGCGCGCCTTCCGCCTGCCCGACCCCGTAGCCTCCCCCGTAACTTTCACCGCACCCCAACCCCTTTACCCCCACAGCACCCTGCGCCTCGTCCGTCGTGCCCAGCCTCACCCCATCGACCCCGAACGCCGCGCCCGCCGCACCGCCCTGCGGCTCGCGCTCGACGGGTTCGTGGTCACCGCTGGGGCGGCGCAGGCGTACAGCACGGGCAGCCTCGTGCTCGCGACGACGAGGAGGGCGGCCTGATGAGCGGCTCGGAGCAGGTACGCGTCAGCCGGGTGCCAAGCAAGCCCGTGCGGCGGGAGGCGGACGGGTCGCTCGCCATCGACCTCTGGTTCCGTCGGGACGGTGCCTTCGAGGCGGACGCGGCACTGCGGCTGACGCCCGCCGAGGCCGAGACGCTGCACGCCCAGCTCTGCTGCGCGCTCGATGACGACACGGCCTCCCTCATCACCCGGGCCGCCAACCTCCCGGCCTGCCGGAAGACCACCCTCACCACCCGCCGTCAGGTCTGACGGCGGAAGTCCCCATCGCCAGGCCCCGCAACCTCCGCTGCGGGGCCTGGCCCGCATGCCCGAACCACCCCTGGCGCACAATGGACCCTCGCACGGGTTCACGAGTACGTCGGTCGGTACGCGGGGGAGGCACGGGGATGGCTGCCGAAAAGGTCGGGGGAACGACCGAGCAGGTCGAGGCGGAGTGGCCGTTGCTGGAGCACCTCAAGGCGATGGGGTGGCAGCACATCAAGGGCGCCCGGCTGGCGGCCGCAGGTGAGCGTGACGACTTCAGGGACGTACTGCTGGAGCGGCGGCTACGGGCAGCTGTGCGCCGGTGCTCCCCGTGGATGACGGATGACGCGCACGCCAACCCCGCCGTCCTCGCCCTGCGGGCCGCCGCACGCCACGTGTCGGCCCAGTCGCTGCCGCAGGCCAACCGTGACGCGACCGATCTGATCCTGGGCGGCATCCTGCAAGCCGGGCCGGACGACAAGGACGTCAAGACGCGGTTCATCGACTGGTCGTACGAGGCATTGGAGGGCAGCCGGGAAGAGCGATTGGTCCGCAACGACTATCTCGTCGTCGATCAGCTCCGGGTCTGCGACGCGGACGGCAAGCCGGCCGTGCTGGATCTCGTGCTCTTCGTCAACGGCATCCCGCTCGTCGTCATCGAGTGCAAGTCGCCGCACGTGCCGGACCCCCTCGGCAAGGCCATCCGCGATCTGCGCGCCTACACGGGCCGTCCCGTGGACGACGACACCCGCAGCGGGCCCGGAGCCCTGCGAGGCGTTCCGCACCTGTTCGCGCCCGCCCAGCTGCTGGTCGCCGCCGACGGGACGGACGCCGCGCTCGGCACGTACTCCTCCTCCGAGGAGCACTACGCCCTGTGGCGCAGCATCAGCCCGGACTACGCGAAGACGGAACACCTCCGGCAGGAGCTGCGCGGCTGGGGGCTGCTGGAGGCGAACGGGGCGCCCACGCTTCAGCAGCAGCTGACCGCGATCGTCCTCAGGCCCGGCAACATGCTCAACATCGTCCGGCATTACGTCTTCGAGAAGCCGCTCGATGACGACAAGAACACCTCCGGGACCAAGCTTCGGAGCCGTGCCGCACGCCAGCCCCGGACGGCGAAGGTGGTCTGCCGGCACCAGCAGTACCGTGCCACCGAGAAGATCGTCGACCGGCTCCGAAACCGGCGCAGCCGCCTCCTCACCGGTGGGGACCGCGACGAGCGCGGCGGGGTCGTCTGGCACACCCAGGGCGCGGGCAAGAGCTTCACCATGCAGTTCCTCGCCCGGCGGCTGCATGCCAGCCCGGACCCCGCCCTGAACCGCATCACGATCGTCGCCGTCACTGACCGCATCGACCTCCAGCGGCAGCTGCGCAAGGCCGTCGCGCTGAGCGATTCCGAGGTCCGCGAGGCGAAGTCCCGGACCGACCTGGAGAGCCTGCTGGGCCGGGCCGGACGCGACGGTGGACGTGCGGTCGTCTTCGCGACCATTCAGAAGTTCCTCGGGGATCTGGTCGGCGGCAAGGACGGGGCAGGTGACACCGCCGGCGGCGAGGAGCGCTCGCTGGACGGGGAGTTCGAGGCCGGCCGGGCGAAGGCCGCGGCGGGGCTGAGCGCGCAGGAGGTCGCCGATCCGACGCCGGACGAGGAGACCCTGCGCAAGGCCGCACGGATCTTCCCCGAGTGCAGCGACTCCGACCAGGTCCTCGTCCTGGTCGACGAGGCCCACCGCTCCCACACCTCCGTGCTCCACGCCTGCCTGCGCAAGGCCCTGCCCAACGCGGCACGGGTCGGCTTCACCGGCACCCCACTCATGGAGGGCAGGCTCACCGACACCGGGCGCATCTTCGGGCTGGAGCCGAGCACCACGCCAGGAGGAGAGCCGGAGTTCCTCGACACCTACCGGATGACGGAGGCCGAACGCGACAAGGTCGTCGTGCCGGTGCGCTACTCGGGCCGGGCGACCACTGCCGAGGTCCGCGACAGCGAGCACCTGGACGACTGCTTCGAGGACCTGATCGAGCCGCTGGAGGTCAGCGAAAGGGCCCGTGTCCGGGCGAAGTACAGCACCCCGTCCAAGCGGGCCGTGGCGGAGTCGCCACCGCTGATCTGGCGCAAGGCCGCCGACATGCTGGAGCACTATGTCTCCGGCCCGCTGACAGGCGGTTTCAAGGCCCAGGTGGCGGTGGTCAGCCGGAAGGCGGCGGTTCTCTACCGCAACGCTTTCCAGGAGGCGCGCACCGAACTGCTGAGGCGCGTAGCGGAGTTCGACGGGACCGGGCGGCGGGAAGCCCTGCGAGGGCGGCCGCCGGAGAGCTACACCCGCGAGGAATCGCTTCTCCTGCGCGCCTGGCAGTTCCAGGAACTGCTCCGGCGGATCGACTTCGTGCCCGTGATCTCGGCAGGCACGGAGCAGAAGGACGGGAGGTGGCGCGAGTGGACCGACGAGGACAACAGGCGCGATCACATCGCCCGGTTCCTCCAGCCGTTCCCCGAGCTGCCCCCCGACAACCCCTGGGCCTACACGCCCCCTGTCGAGCCCGACCCGGTTCCCGCCGGGGCCGTCGGCGGGATCAATCCGTGGAGCGACCTGGTCTGGGGTGAAGAGGCAGCCGACCCGCCGCCGATCGCTTTCCTCATCGTGAAGTCCATGCTGCTCACCGGTTTCGACGCGCCCATCGAGCAGGCGCTCTACCTGGACCGTCCGATCCGCGATGCCGAACTGCTCCAGGCAATCGCGCGCGTCAACCGGCCGGCCCGGCGCAAGACGGAGGGGCTGGTGGTCGACTACTACGGCGTACTGAACAACCTCGCCGTGACCCTGGCCGCCTATCAGGGCAATCCGCGCGCCCTCGATTCGCTGCGTGACATGTCGGAGGAACTGCCGGAGCTCGGCCGGACGGCCGGCGAATTCCGTACGTTCCTTGCGGCAGAGGGAATCGACGCGACGGGCCTCACCACCCGAGCGGGACTCGCCGCGGCCGTGCTCGCCCTCGCGGACCCCGCACGGCGGGCCGACTTCGACCAGAAGATCGGCGAGTTCCTGGGGGCGGTGGACCGCGTGCTGCCGCACGAGGACGCCCTGGAGTTCATGCCCGACGCGCGCGCGTGGAGCGTGCTCCAGATGCGCGTGCGCCGCCACTACCGCGACGACACCGGCGGCGGCTTCGCGATGCGGGGCTACGGCCGTAAGGTGCGGGCGCTGATCGCCGACCACCTTGAGGCGTACGAGGTGAACGAGGCCGTGCCGCCCGTGTCGATCCTCGCGCCCGACTTCGACGAGGTGGTCAGCAGGCTGCCGGTGCGCGAGGCGGCGGCCGAACAGATCCAGGGGCTGCGCTACCACCTGGAGGAGCGGCAGGCGGTGGAGGACCGGGCGGTGTACCGGCAGCTGTCCGTGGAGCTGGAGCGGGTCCTGGAGGAGTTCGCGGGACGCTGGGAGGACATCGTCCGCGAGCTGGGACCGTTGGTCGAGCGGGCAGTCCAGGCGGAAGAGGCCGATCCGGCCGTTGCCGATCTCACCCCCATGGAGCAGCGGCTCTACGTCCTCATCGGCGAGAAGCTGACGGAGAGCGAGCTGCTGGATACCGCGGAGCCGCAGGAGCTGCGCCGGGTCGTGGCCGAGGTGTACGACGAGATCACGAACCGGGTGAGCCTGGCCTCCTTCGGCGGTGAGGCCAGGCATGTGGCGAATCTGGAGGCGTGCCTCTACGTGCGTCTCCGCGACGCGGGGTACCGCCTGCGGGGCGAGGGGCGCCAGGAAGTGAACCGGCTCGCCTCGACACTCGCAGGCTATGCGGCACAACACCTGGAAGCGTTCAGGTCAGAAACGCGGCGAGAATAGGCCTGTGTCGTCTCCGCGTCCCGATCCCGTGTCCGTCCTCGGTGAGCCCGAGCTCACCGAGGACGGGGTGCTGGTCGTCGACGGGCGGGAACTGGGCGTACGGATCAGTGCTCGCCGTCGGCGCCTCGGCCTGACTGTCGAGCGGGACAGATCGCTCACGCTTCACGTGCCCAAGGGGTGCGAAGTCCGGCGGGCTGAGGACTTCGTACGATCCAGCGCGGGCTGGATCGCCGCCAAGGCACGTCTCAGCGAGGAACGCCGGCAGCTCCACCCCACCCGGTCCCTCAGGGACGGCGAAATTCACCGGTACCTGGGGCGGGACTACCGCATCCTCGTCGTTGACGGAGCGCTGGACGAAGGCCGCCCGGTCCCCGCTGTCCGTCTTGTCGCGGGGAGGCTGAGGCTGGACAGCGCGGTCGCGGCGGACCCGGTTCTCGGACGTAAGGCGCTGGCCGACTGGTACAGCCGGGCGGGGCAGCGCTGGATGCAGGGGCGTCTGCAACCCTGGGCGGCCCGGATGGATCTGCCCGAGCCCACGGTACGGGTGAGGGATCTGGGGCATCGCTGGGGCAGCTACCGGGCGGGTACGAGCGGCGACGGGACGATTTCGCTGCACTGGGCGGTCTTCCAGCTCCCGATGCATCTCGTCGACTACGTGGTGGCCCACGAACTGGCCCATGTCCGGGTGCCGGGGCACGGTCCCGAGTACTGGCGCCTCCTGGGAAGGGCGCTGCCGGAATGCCGGCGTCTGAAGACCGAACTGGATGAGCTGGGTCGCCGCGTATGGATGGGAGACCTTGCCTGACCCGGTCCTCCGGCATAAGTCAGCGGAGTCGCTCACTCCTCCCCGCAGATCCGCAGCCCCTGGGGCGTCGCGCACGGCAGGTGGCCGTGGGTGCGGATGACGTCCTGGCCGCTGCCCCGGCTGAGGTAGGCCAGGAAGCTGGAGGCCAGTGAGTCGGCGGGCGGGCTGCCGTAGGTGTACGCGTACTCGATCTCCCGGTACGGGTAGCCGCTGCTGGCGATCGTGTCGGCGGACGGGGTGTCGCCGTCGATGGCGACCGGGTGCGCCCCGGCGGGCTTGGCGCCGGAGCGCAGTTCGCTGTAGCCGATCGCGCCGGGGAGCCGGCCGACCGTGGCCAGGACCTGTTCGGTGGAGTCGAGTTCGCAGCGGATGACGGGGGCCTGCGGGTCGTCCTTCGTGGTGCAGTCGCGGGAGGACTGGGCGGGCTCGTTGCGGCCCAGGACGCGGCGCTGGAACACCTCGCGGGTACCGGAGTTGGCGTCCCTGCTGACCAGCAGCACGGGGAGGTCGGGGCCGCCCAGCTCCCGCCAGTCGCGGATGTCGCCCCGGTAGATCCGGCGGATGTCGTCGCCGGTCAGGTTCCTCAGCGGGACCCGGTCGTTGAGGATCAGGCGGAAGAGCGAGACGGCGACGCGGTTCTCGCGCAGTTGCGGGAAGCCGCTCGGCCCCGGCCCGTCGGAGAAGGCCACCAGGGCGGGCGAACCGGCTTTCGCTGAGCCGGACTTCCCGTCCGCCGCGCCCCGTTCGGCCAGTTCGCGTATCCCGGCGGTGCTGCCGTGCGCGTCCACGGTGACGGTGGCGCCCTCGCACGCCTCGCCGTACTTCGCCGCCAGCTCCCGCAGCGCTGGGGCGAAGGCGGTGGAGCCGGTCAGGGTCAGCTCGCCGCGGGCGCAGCCGATGGGCGGCGGGGTGTCGTCCCGCACCAGGATGATGGCGGCCAGCGTGACGACGCAGACGGTCAGCGCGACGGTGATGAACCGGGCGGCCCGGCCGAACATCGGGGGCTTCTCGTCGGGGCGGGCCGCCTTGTTCGGCGTCACCTCGCCGTCCCGGATGCCGCCGGTGACCCGGATCGGGGAGCCCACCCGGGAGCCGGTCAGCAGGACCAGCAGCTTGAAGTGCTCGCCCCGGTTGAGCGGTACGCGCGGCAGCCGGATCAGCGAACCGCTCTCGCGCAGCCCGGCGGACGGGGTGAAGTGGTCCATGAGGTGGTCGGCGCCCGGGGAGTGGGTGACGGCGATGCCGCGGACCCGGCGTTCGGTGAACTCGACCACCAGGCCGTGCAGTTGTTCGTCCGGACCGGTGTAGTCGCCGCGGGCGATGGACTGCGATCCGTCGTTCTCGACGCGCAGCAGGACGAGCGTCGCGTCGGACATGTCCGGGGTCTCGTCGAAGAGCCCGAGCCGGACGTTGGCCCGGCCCTGGCCCGCGTCGCTGCCGATCGGGGTGTCCATCTGCACCCGGTAGCCGATGCGTTTGCGGCGGGGCACCCGGCGCTCGTACCAGAGCACACCGATGGAGGCGAGGACGCCCAGCACGGCGGTCGCCACGGCCACGACGTTCTCGGCGCTGAGCCACTCCATGCTCCGGGCCTCCTGCCTGCCGGACGCCTGTACGGGTTCGGGTGCGCGTCACCGTAGGGGTGCCGACGGGCGGACGGCTGGCCGATGCGTGACCAACAGGCGTCCACGGCGAAGCGATTGGCCCGAACCTTGACAGGTCCAGACCAATCGGGGTTGGGTGTCGGGATGTCCGGACGGCCCGTCCGCTGAGGTCTGCGGCGTGCCACGCCCCGTCCTCTCGAAGGAGTGAGCAGCGCTGAACCGCATCAAGAGCGTCCTGACCGTCCTGAGTGCCGTCATCGCGACGGCGGCCTTCCTCCCCGCCGCCGCAAGCGCGGCACCCGCAGAGGCGGAGCGGTGCGCGCCGCTCTGGAGCTCCTCGACCGCCTACACGGCCGGCGGCACCGTCTCGCACCACGGCCGCAACTGGACGGCCAAGTGGTGGACACAGAACGAGAATCCGGGCGCCACCACCGTCTGGTCCGACGCCGGGGCCTGTACGGGGGGAGTCTCCGACTTCGCCATCAGCGAGGCGGAGTTCGACCGGATCTTCCCGGACCGCGACCCCTTCTACACGTACCAGGGGCTGATCGACGCCCTGCACGCCTACCCGCGCTTCGCGAACACCGGGACCGAGGCGATGCGGAGCCGGGAGGCGGCGGCGTTCCTGACCCACGCCGACTTCGAGTCGGTCGGGCTCCAGTACGTGAAGGAGATCAACGAGGCCAACTACTGGATCAAGTGCGACTACAGCCAGCCCTTCGGCTGCCCGGCCGGTCAGTCCGCGTACTACGGGCGCGGCCCGATCATGTTCAGCTGGAACTTCAACTACAAGGCCGCCGGTGACGCCCTCGGCCTCGACCTGCTGAACAATCCGTGGCTGGTCGAGCAGGACCCGTCGGTCGCCTGGCAGACCGCGCTCTGGTACTGGAACACGCAGAACGGCCCCGGCACCATGACCTCGCACGAGGCCATGGTGGGCGGCGCCGGATTCGGCGAGACGATCCGCTCGCTCAACGGCGCGCTGGAGTGCGACGGCGGCAACCCCGATTCGGTGCGGGCGCGGGTCGCCGGTTACGAGCGGATCACCGGGATCATCGGGACCGATCCCGGCTCCGGGCTGACGTGCTGATGGCCAATCAGGTGAAGTCTGGCTGACCGGTCGGACAGTAGAGTGTCCCGCATGCTGGACGGGCCCGAAGGTTTTTTACCTTCGGGCCCGTCGCCGTCTCGGGGCCGGGTACGGAGTGACTGCCTCCGGAATCGGCGCTGTTGGGGACATGTATCGCGTGGATGTCCGGCGGCCGGGGCGGGTGGCGGCCTCGGAATGGGAAGGTTTCCTCCCGATGGTCTAGACCTTGACAGGTCCAGACCAGAGCGCTTGAGTGTCGGCACCCCCCATGGCGGCGCACCGATGAGCTCGGTGCGCCGCACCGAAGGAGTGTTCACATGATCAGACGCATCATGGGCCTGCTCACCGCGCTGGGCGCGGTCGTCGCGACGCTTGTCATCCTCCCCGCCACCACCGCGTCGGCAGCGGACTGCGCGGCAGCCTGGAACTCCTCGTCCGTCTACACGGGCGGCGGCTCCGCCTCGTACAACGGGCACAACTGGACCGCCAAGTGGTGGACCCAGAACGAGACGCCGGGCAGCTCCGACGTCTGGGCGGACGCGGGCAGTTGTGGCGGCGGCGGCACCGACCCGGGCGACCCGGGTTCGTCCGCGGACTTCATCGTCAGCGAGGCCCAGTTCAACCAGATGTTCCCGGGCCGCAACCCCTTCTACACGTACAGCGGGCTGACCGCCGCGCTGGACGCCTACCCCGGCTTCGCCAACACCGGCAGCGACACGGTGAAGAAGCAGGAGGCGGCGGCGTTCCTCGCCAACGTCAGCCACGAGACCGGCGGTCTGGTGTACGTGGTCGAGCAGAACACGGCCAACTACCCCCACTACTGCGACACCAGCCAGTCCTACGGCTGCCCGGCCGGCACGGCCGCGTACTACGGGCGCGGCCCGATCCAGCTCAGCTGGAACTTCAACTACAAGGCCGCCGGTGACGCCCTCGGCATCGACCTGCTGGGCAACCCCTACCTGGTCGAGCAGGACGCGGCCGTGGCCTGGAAGACCGGTCTCTGGTACTGGAACACCCAGAACGGCCCCGGCACCATGACCGCCCACAACGCCATGGTGAACGGCGCCGGTTTCGGTGAGACGATCCGCTCCATCAACGGCTCCATCGAGTGCAACGGCGGCAACCCCGCCCAGGTGCAGAGCCGGATCGACAAGTACCAGGCCTTCGTTTCGATCCTCGGCACCACGCCCGGATCCAACCTGAGCTGCTGACGCGCGGGCTCCCGTGGACGGGGGGCACCGGCGGCCTCATGGCCGCGGGTGCCCCCCGTCCGGCTGTCCGCCCCCGCTGAGGTCCAGCGCCCGGAACGCCAGCCACAGGTCGTAGCGGGCGCTCGGCGTCCGCAGGAGCGAGCGCCGCAGTACGGTCTCCAGCCGGGTGAGACGCTTGCGCACCGCCGGTACGGAGATGGACAACGTCGCTGCCGTCGCGCCGAGTTGGGCCTCGCACTCCAGCCAGGTGCGCAGAGTGGTGTACGGGTCGGCTGTGCGGCCCACCGCACCGGGGGCGCCGAGCGGGCGCAGCTCCTGGGCCGCCCAGGCACGGACCGCCGGGGTACGCAGGATCTCGTCCAGCGAGGGGGCGGGGGGCTGTGGGGCGGGGGTCTGTGGGGCGGGCCGACGCGTCTCCCCGGCCGGGCGGTCCGGCCTGGGCAGGGTGGGGGTGGCGCGGACAGCCAGGGCCAGATCGAGCGCGGACTGGTCGGCGACCCGGTCCAGATCCAGGCCCAGCAGCTCACCGATCAGCCGCAGCCGGGCGGCCAGGGTGTTGCGGTGGATCTTCAGGTGCGCGGTCGCGTGCGAGGAGAACGCGAGCCAGGACGCCAGGGTCGCCGCGAGCTCCTGACTGCCCGGGTCCTGGCCGCGCCTCGGGAGGTGGCCGAGGAGCGGCGCCAGCAAGGCGTCGGCCCACCGTGCACCCTCGGCGCCGACCACCAGCGCGGGCTCCGGCGCCGAGCCGAATCCCGCGTGCCGGCCGGGCAGCCCGCGCGCGACGGCCAGCGCGTGGAACGCCTGGCGGTAGGCGGTCGCCGTGTCGGACAGCGGTACGTCCTCGCTGATGCCCACCACGCAGTCGTCCACCACCGCGGCCACCTCCGGGCCGAGCCGCCCGTCCGGCGGTTCCGGTCCGGCCGGCGCGATGAGGATCAGATGGCGCGCGTACACCGGGCACCGCACGATCCAGGACCGGCCGCCGGAGAGGTCCGTACAGATCCGGGCCACCTCGTTCCTGCTGTCGCCGGGGCACTCGACGACGCAGACCCGGACCGGGTCGGGCAGGGCGGGTTTCAGCGCGCCGGCCACCTGGTGCGCGATCGACAGCTGGCCGGTCATGAGCAGGTGCAGTACGGCCTCGCGGCCGCGCGACTCGGCCAGATCGACCCGGCGCCGCCTGCGCTCGACGGTCTCGGCCGCCCAGCACATGGAGAGCGGCAGGGCCGCGTCGGACAGGAGCACCGCCAGCCGCTCCGGCAGCGGTCGGCGGGCGATCACGGCGAGAACCGGTGCGGCGCTGTCCGCCGGCCCGTCCAGGGCGAACATCAACGCGGTGTGCCCACCCCGGTCGAAGGCGAGGGAGCGGGCGCCGAGCGCCGTCAGCTCCCGTACCCCCTCGGCCGCGGTCGCGGCCGATCCGGCGCTCGCCGCGTCCGGGTCCCGGGCGACGCCGTACAGCACGGTCCCGTCGCCGCCGAGCAGCCCCGCCCAGCCGTCGGCCCGGCCGGACAGCCAGCGCAGCAGCTCCCGTGAGCCACCGGCACGGGCGAGTCCGTGCATCCGTATGACGTCGTCGGCGCGACTCCGCGCGTGCACACCGCCCCCTGCTCCTGCCCTGTTCCCACCCGGTCCTGCGCTGCTCCTGCCGAAAACCGGAGCGCAGAGTACCGGTTTGGCTGTGCGAACTGATACCCCTCACCGGCCACACAGTGCGAACCGAATCTTTACCGCCCCCTACCCCGCGGCCTAAAGTCCGAACGCGGTTGCGGGCCTTTCGGGGGAGAGGCACGGGGGACGACGGCAGCGGCTCACGGGGGTGGCCGCTGCCGTCGGCGCAGCCGCCCTTCCCGCCGAGAGCCGCGTTGTCAGTGGTGCCCCTTAGCGTCGGAACCAGAGATGGCCGTCGGCGCACGAGGAGAGGTCACCACCATGGAGTTCCGGATCGAGCGCGGCGTACTGGCCGACACTGTCAGCTGGGCGGCCCGGGTGCTGCCCACGAGGTCACCCGTTCCCGTGCTGGGCGGTCTGCTGCTGGAGGCGGCGGACGGCCGGCTGTGCGTCTCCGGGCTCGACTACGAGGCGTCCGCCCGGATCGAGGTGGACGCCGAGATCCTGCGGCCCGGCAAGGTGCTCGTGATGGGCCGCCGGCTGCTGGACGTGTGCCGGGTGCTGCCCGAGGGCGCGGTGGAGTGCGCGGTGGAGGGTTCCCGCTTCACGGTCACGGGCAGCGGCGCCGGATTCGGCCTGTCGGTGCTGCCGCTCGACGACTACCCTTCGCTGCCGCCGCTGCCGGAGGTCCTCGGCGCGGTGGACAGCGCGGAGTTCGCGGCGGCCGTCGCGGATGTGACGGTGGCGGCGGGCCGGGACGACACCCTGCCGACGCTCACCGGGATCCGGCTGGGGCTGGACGGCGACCGGATGACCCTGGCGGCGACGGACCGCTACCGCTTCGCGGTCCGCACCCTCGGCTGGAAGCCCGAAGCCGCGGACGCCTCCGCCGATGTCGTGGTCTCGGCCCGCCGGCTCACCGAGATCGCCCGCTCCTTCGGCCGCGCGGGCATGGTGAGCCTCGCGCTGGACAACGGCTCCGCCGGGTTCGAACTGGCCGGGATGCGCACCACGGTCCGGCTCCTGGACGGCCGACTGCCGCGCCACGACAAGCTGTTCGCGATGGGGGACCCGGTCACGGCGGTCACGGAGCGCGAGCCCCTGGCAGAGGCGGTGAAGCGGGTCTCGGTGGTGGCGGACAACGACAGCCCGCTCCAGTTCGCCTTCCAGGGCGACTCGGTGCTGCTCCAGGCCGGTTACGAGGACGACGTGGCGTCCCAGCGGCTGCCCGCCGCGCTCGCGGGAGTGGAGGAGATGGTGGTCGCCTTCAACCCGTCCTACCTGATGGACGCGCTGGCCTCGTTCGACGCACCGGTCGTCCGGTTCCGGCTGATGGGCCCGGGGCAGCGCGCCATGCTCACCGGACACGACACCCAGGAGGACGCGCTGGACACGGCGGAAGGGGCGTCGCCGCCCGCGCACCAGCATCTGCTGATGTCGGTCAGGCCGTTGGTCTGAGGGCCGGTTCCGCCTCGGCTTCGGGTCTCAGCCGGACTTCGTGTACGTGAGGGTCTCGCCCGTGTCCGTGTTCTCGCGGCTCAGGGTGCCGTCCGGGAGCAGGGTGAGCGTGGTCGGGCCGCCCGGTGTGCAGGACGACATCGGCTCGCCGAGCGTCACCTTGGAGGGGCCGATCCGGAGCGGGGCCTCACCGGTGACGACGTCCGTCAGTTCCGCCTGGAAGACGCAGCGGTAGGTGCCGCCGGTGTCGGTCGGGCCCTCCGCGGTCAGGCTGAGGACGGTGTCACCGACCCCGCCCTGCTGGATGACGAGTTGGCGGGTGGAGTGGCCGACGGCGTTGTCGATGCCGGTGGACCAGGTGCCCAGATACCCGTCGGGGATGCCGTCCTCGTCGCCGTTCCCCCCGTCGTCGGTGGGGGAAGGGTCCTGGCTGCCCTCGGGGGAACCGGAGTTGGCCCCGGAGGAGCCCTTCGCGGGAGAAGGCGTGCTGGAGTGCTTCGGGGCGGCCTTGGCGTCGCCGCTGTCGCTCATCAGCGCGTAGACGGAGCCGCCGGCCCCTATCGCGACGAGCACCGCGATCGCCACGAGAGCGATGGTCGAGCCGGTCCGCCGACGGGCCGGCCCGTCGGCGGGCGGCTGGGTGCCGTGGGGATACCGGGGGTCGTACGGGGGCGTGGCGCCGGAATCGGGCTGCTGCGGATAGCCGTACGCCTGGGCCTGGTTCTGGTTTTGGCTCGGGTTCTGCTGGTGCGGGTAGCCGTACGCCTGGGCCTGGTTCTGGTTTTGGCTCGGGTTCTGCTGCTGCGGGTAGCCGTACGCCTGGTTCTGGGCGGGGGCCGGCTGCTGGGGGTATCCGTATGCCTGGCCCTGTCCGGGGTCGGATTGCTGCGGATAGCCGTATCCCGGGGCGGGAGTCGCTCCGTACCCCGGCGGGGGAGTCGCTCCGTACCCCGGAGCCGGGGGCGCCGTCGGATACGCGGCCGGGTACGGCTGGGCGGGCTGCGGCGGGCCGGCCACGGTGGGCGGTATCGGGGCCGGGGGCGGCGTCTCCTGCGGGACGGCGCTCTGCGGGACGGGGCCCTGTGGGACGGCGGTCTGCGGGGCCGCGTCCTGCGGGCTCTCCGGGCGCGCACCGGGCGCCGCGTCCGCACGGGTCTCCGCCTCGGCCGCTTCGGCCGCTTCGGCCGCTTCCGCCGCCCTCCCCGGCTCCTCCTGCCCCGTGGGCTCCACCGCGCCCGCCGCGCCCGCCGCGCCCGCCGCGCCCGCCGCGCCCGTCGCGCCCGTCGCGCCCGTCGTGTCCGCCGCGTCCGTCGCGTCCGTCGCGTCTTCAGGGTCTTCCGAGTCGAGCAGTTCCACGGCGTGCCGGCCGAGTTGGGCGATGAGCGCGCCCGGGAGCCAGGGTTCCGGGGTGTCGTCCTCGGCCAGCCGGTCCAATATCTCGTCGGGCGTCGGTCTGGCCGCCGGGTCCTTGCGCAGGCAGTCCCGGATCAGCTCCACCAGGTCCACCGGCACCCCGGTCAGGTCCGGGTCCTCCTGCGCGATCCGGAACAGCATCGCGTGCACCCCGCTGGCCGAGTCACCGAACGGGAGCCGCCCGGTCGACGCGTACGCCAGCACCGAGCCCAGACAGAACACGTCGCACGCCGTCGTCACCGGCTCGCCCCGCACCTGCTCCGGCGACATGAAGCCGGGGGAGCCGACCAGCGCCCCGGTGCGGGTGAGACCGCCGTCGGTGACGGTGTCGAGGGCCCGTGCGATGCCGAAGTCGATGACCCGGGGCCCGTCGATCGTCAGCAGGATGTTGGACGGCTTGAGGTCGCGGTGGATGAGCCCGGCGGTGTGGATGGCCCGCAGGGCGTGCGCGAGACCGTTGCCCAGGATGTGGACCGAGCGCTCCGGCAGTGGCCCGAACGCGCCGGGGGCGGGGCCCGCCGAGATGATCGTGCGGCCGGAGACGGTGGTCTGGAGGGACGGGCCCGCGACGTAGCCGGTGGCCACCCAGGGCACATTGGCGTCGGTGTCGGCGTCCAGCACGGGGGCGGTCCAGCTGGAGCCGAGGCGGCGAGCGGCCATCACCTCCCGGCGGAACCGGTCGCGGAACTCCTGCTGCTCGGCGAGCTCCTCGCGTACGAGCTTGATCGCGACGGTGCGCCCACGGTCCGAGCGGGCCAGATAGACCTGCCCCATGCCGCCCGCGCCGAGCCTGCCCAGCAGTCGGTAGGCGCCGATGCGTTGCGGATCTACGGAGCCGAGCTTTTCCATGGTGTGCAGTCCTCCCCCGTACGGCCACACGCCGAACGGGTCGAGAATAGCCGCGCGGTGGTGCCCCGGCGGGGGGTGGTGGCCGGTCCGTGCCCGGAGTCAGGGCCTTTCGCCCGGATCAGGACGGGCTGTGCACCGCGTCCATGGACCGAAGACCCCGGGGCCCTTCGCCGCACGGCGACCCGACACCCTGCCGAACCACCCGCCCCCCTCCATATACAAGGTGGCCATACCGGGCCGTGCCCGACGATGCCTACGCTCGCCGTATGACCCCTCATCCCCGTCATGCCGCCGCTGACCCCGCCGCCGGCGCGGCCGTGAAGGCCGCCGACCGCGCGCACGTGTTCCACTCCTGGTCCGCCCAGGGCCTGATCGACCCGCTCGCCGTCGCCGGCGCCGAGGGGGCGTACTTCTGGGACTACGACGGCAACCGCTACCTGGACTTCACCAGCGGTCTCGTCTACACCAACATCGGCTACCAGCACCCCACCGTCGTCGCCGCGATCCAGGAGCAGGCGGGGCGGATGACGACCTTCGCGCCCGCCTTCGCGATCGAGTCGCGCTCGGAGGCGGCCCGCCTGATCGCGGAGCGCACACCGGGCGACCTGGACAAGATCTTCTTCACCAACGGCGGTGCGGAGGCCGTAGAGAACGCCGTCCGGATGGCCCGGCTGCACACCGGCCGCACCAAGGTGCTCTCCGCCTACCGCTCGTACCACGGCGCCACCTCCACCGCGATCAACCTGACCGGCGACCCGCGCCGCTGGGCGTCGGACAACGGCTCCGCCGGCGTCGTCCGGTTCTGGGCCCCGTTCCTCTACCGCTCGCCGTTCTACGCGCAGACAGAGGCGGAGGAGTGCGCCCGCGCACTCCAGCACCTGGAGGACACCCTCGCCTACGAGGGCCCCTCGACCATCGCCGCGATCATCCTGGAGACCATCCCGGGCACGGCCGGCATCATGACCCCGCCGCCGGGCTACCTCGCCGGTGTCCGCGAGATCTGCGACCGGTACGGGATCGTCTTCGTCCTCGACGAGGTGATGGCGGGCTTCGGGCGCACCGGCAAGTGGTTCGCCGCCGACCACTTCGACGTCACCCCCGACCTGATGACCTTCGCCAAGGGCGTCAACTCCGGTTACGTACCGCTCGGCGGCGTCGCCATCTCCGCCGAGATCGCCGCCACCTTCGACACCCGCCCCTACCCGGGCGGGCTGACCTACTCCGGTCACCCGCTGGCCTGCGCGGCGGCCGTCGCCACCATCCACGTGATGGAGGACGAGAAGGTCATCGAGAACGCCGCCCACATCGGGGAGACGGTCCTCGGCCCCGGTCTGCGCGAGCTCGCCGCCAACCACCCCTGCGTCGGTGAGGTCCGCGGACTCGGCGCGTTCTGGGCGCTGGAGCTGGTCCGCGACAAGGAGACCCGCGAGCCGCTCGTCCCGTACAACGCGACCGGCGCCGCCAACGCCCCGATGGCGGCCTTCGGGGCGGCGGCCAAGAAGCACGGCCTGTGGCCCTTCATCAACATGAACCGCACCCATGCCGTGCCGGCCTGCAACGTCACGGAGACCGAGGCCAAGGAGGGCCTGGCGGCACTGGACGCCGCGCTGGAGGTGGCCGACGGGTACACCGCGTAGCACCACCGCCCGCGCGCAGCGCCTCTCCCCCCGTCCCCTCCCCACCGGCCCGGCCGGCGGGCTCGGTCTAAGGTGGCCGAAACCGAAACAGGGGAGGGGCGCTCATGCGCGCGAGCGGAGCTGTCACCCGCAGTACGCTGCGGCAGCAGATCGCGGACGCGCTGCGTGACGAGGTGCTCTCGGGGCGTCTTCAGCCGGGCCGGGAATTCACCGTCAAGCAGATCGCGGAGCAGTACGGCGTCTCCGCGACGCCCGTCCGCGAAGCGCTGTTCGACCTCTCCGCGCAGGGCCTGCTCGAATCGGATCAGCACCGCGGATTCAGGGTGCACCAGTTCTCCGTCGCGGACTACCGGGCGATGGTGGAGGCCCGCGCCCTGGTCATGGACGGGGTGATCCGGGGCGTCTTCCGCGAGCAGCCCCCGTCCCCGGAACGGCAGGCCAGGTACCGGGAGGCGCTCGTCTCGGTGCGCCGCCGGGCCGAGGAGGCCGCCCGCGCGGCCCGCGCCGGTGACCTGGACATCCTGATCGGCTACGACCTGCGGTTCTGGCGGGAGCTGGGCGCGCTCGCCGGCAACGCGTACATCGGTGACTTCCTGCACCGGCTGCGCGTCCAGGCCTGGGTGTTCGCCGTCCCGTACCTGCGCGGCGACGCGGACGTACGGGACTGGCTCTGGCAGGGGCACTCCGACCTCGTCGCCGCGGTCACCCTCCGGGACCGCGAGGCGCTGCGCGCGGTGGTCGACCACTACAACGGCCACGCGCTGAACTGGGCGGACCGGCTGGCGGCCGGGGACCCGGACCACCTCGGGACCGGTGACCCGGCCCGCCCCGACCACGCACCGCGGCCGCCCGGGGCGGAAGAGGACCCGGATCCGGCGGTGCCGGAGGCCTGAGCGGCGCCGGTCCCCGAAGTCGCTCATGGGGGACCACTGTCCGCGACGTGGCGACCGCATTACGCTGTCCGGAATTACGCTGTCCCGACCATCACACGCACCCGTTGGAGAGCGAGACTTCGTGGCCTGTGACCTGTGGCTGGTCCCCCTCGTCGATGTGCTGTGCCACAGCCCCGACAACCCCTTCGCCGAAGAGATCGCCGTCTTCGACCAGGCGCTGGGCGCGGCGGGGCTGCCGCCCGTACCCGTCTACGCCTATATGCCGGGCCTGACCGGAGACGTGGCCCCGGTCGCGGGCTTCGACTACGACGCCCTGCACTTCCTGCGCCGCGCCTACCTGCTCCAGATCAGCGGCCTCGCCGTCACACCCGTGGACGAACTGGGCGGCGACTACGAGCAGTTGCTGGAGATGTTCGAGCCGACGGCCCTGCAGTCGCATCTGGTGTGGCATTACGACCACGCGGGCGCGTACGTCCCCCTGGACTTCGCGTACCCGATCTCCAGCGACGATCTGCTGGCGGGCGGCGGCCCGCTCGGCTCCGCGCACGGGCTGCTCAGGGAGCTGGAGTTCGTCGCCCCGTCCATCGGTATCGATCCGGCCAATCCACCGGCCGCCCCGCTGCCGCCCGCCGCCCCCACAGAGCTGGAGGAACCGGCGGTCCCGATCCCGTACGACGAAAACCCGTTCGCCCGGGAACGCCACGTCTGGCTCGGCCTGCACGCGGCGGTCACCCGCAGTCTCGCCCAGGGCTCGATGATCATCTTCAGCTGACGGACGAGACGCCCGCCGGAGCCCCGCACCGGTCACCCGGTCACCCGGTCACCCGGTCATCGCGGGGACTCCGGCGGGCGCTGCCGGGGCATGTTCGGCCGGCCCATCGACTGCAACGGGAACCTCGGCTGCGCACCCGGCTCCGCCCGCCCGCCGCCCGTGCCGCCGGACACCAGCGCCTGCATCCCCATCGGCGCGGGACCTGCCCGGAACTCCACCATCCAGTCCGCCGTCTCGGAGCGGACGAGCTCCGTGACGTCCTCCGAGAACCGCCGCAGCACACCGAGGCACCGCTCGGCGGCCTCGCTCGCCGTCCCCTCGGTCGGGCCGAGCACCTCCCGTACGCACTCCGAGGCCCAGTCGAACTGGAGCACCTGGAGCCTGCGCTGCACGGCCTGCGCCGTGGCGAGATTCCTTATCCAGCCGGAGGTCAGGCCGAAGTACCGGTCGCACGCCATGCACGCGGCGCCCAGCAGCAGCGACAGATAGCCCCAGCCCGCGGCGCCGTGCAGCGCCCCCGTCAGATCGAGCAGCGGCAGCGCGGCGCCCGCCACCGCGCCGACCGCGGTCCCCATCCGCAGCACCCTGGCCGCGCGCCGCTTCCACACCCGGTCGCCCAGATACCAGTCGGCGGTGCGCAGCGCGTCGGCCTCGATCCAGCGGTACAGCTCGTCGAGCCGCTGGGCGGGTTCGCCCCAGTCGCCGAGCGGGAAGGGCGTACCGGTCAGATCCCGGCCCGGTGCGCCGGAGCCCGTACCGGCAGGAGCGGCGGAACCGGCCGGACCGGGCACACCGGAATCGTTGCGGGGCGGCCCTTCGGGCTGCATCTCCGGCTGACTCACCGGGGTACTCCTCTGCATGCTGCATTGCGACGCGTGATGTCGACCGCGTCCTCGACGATGGGCGGATCTCTGCCCTCTGCTCACTGACGTTCGCTGCGACCGGCAGTGCCCCATGCGTAACCTTGCGTGACGGCCGGTGCACGTGCGCGTACCGGGACGCATGCCCTTCCTACCGCCGAATGGTGGGCCGCGGGGTCGGAATCGCGGTATTCCCGGGTGTGCGGGGCCTGTGATCAGGTATAGGAGTCCTGCCTGCACTGACTCGATCTCACTCGAAAGAGTTGCTCGTCAGTGGGTGGAGCGCGCCGCCCGGGGACAACGTAGGCTCGGCGTACCGAAACATTTGTCGTCGAAATGCCTGGAGTGACCGTGATTCCCGGTGGTGGTCAGCCCAATATGCAGCAGTTGCTGCAGCAGGCCCAGAAGATGCAGCAGGACCTCGCGGAGGCCCAGGAGGAACTGGCCAGGACCGAGGTCGACGGCCAGGCGGGCGGCGGTCTCGTCAAGGCGACCGTCAACGGCTCCGGCGAGCTGCGCGGCCTGGTGATCGACCCGAAGGCGGTGGACCCGGAGGACACCGAGACGCTCGCGGACCTCGTCGTCGCGGCGGTCCAGGCGGCGAACGAGAACGCCCAGGCGCTCCAGCAGCAGAAGCTGGGCCCGCTGGCCCAGGGCCTGGGCGGCATGCCCGGCCTCCCCTTCTGACACTTCCGGCCAAGGGCACGGCGAGAGCATGCCCGAGTACCTACCCCAGACGGCACGCACCCCCTACGGTACGTACCACGACGCGGCCGACCAGGCGGCAGGAAAGGCTCTCCGTTGTACGAAGGCGTGGTTCAGGACCTCATCGACGAGTTGGGCAGGTTGCCCGGCGTCGGTCCCAAGAGCGCGCAGCGGATCGCCTTCCACATCCTCCAGGCGGAGCCCACGGATGTGCGCCGCCTGGCCCACGCCCTCCTTGAGGTCAAGGACAAGGTCCGCTTCTGCGCGATCTGCGGCAACGTCGCGCAGCAGGAGCAGTGCGGGATCTGCCGCGACCCGCGCCGCGACCTGACGGTCATCTGCGTCGTGGAGGAGCCGAAGGACGTCGTCGCGATCGAGCGGACCCGGGAGTTCCGGGGCCGGTACCACGTACTCGGCGGGGCGATCAGCCCCATCGAGGGCGTCGGTCCGGACGATCTGCGCATCCGCGAGCTGCTGGCCCGGCTGGCCGACGGCTCCATCACCGAGCTGATCCTGGCGACCGACCCCAACCTGGAGGGCGAGGCCACCGCGACATACCTGGCGCGGATGATCAAGCCGATGGGCCTGCGGGTCACCCGGCTGGCCAGCGGTCTCCCGGTGGGCGGCGACCTGGAGTACGCGGACGAGGTCACGCTCGGCCGCGCCTTCGAGGGGAGGCGTCTGCTCGATGTCTGACACCGGCCCGGCCCTTCACGACGGCTTTACGTTCAGCGCGACTATGTTCAACCCACCGCCTGCGACCGTGCCCACGGGAGGTCTCCTCGATGTCTGACGCCACGCTGAACACTGTCACCCAGGACCCCGACGACTTCGCGGTCCAGATCGCCGACCAGATCAAGACGTTCATCGTCGCGGTCACCGAGGTGTCCAAGGTCGAGGAGCCGGAAGAAGCCGTTCCGGTGCTGCTGCTCCAGGTCTCCCAGCTCCTCCTCGCGGGCGGCCGGCTGGGCGCGTACGAGGACATCCTCCCGGACGAGCGCTACGAGCCGGACCTCGGCGCGGAGCCGGACGCGGACGGCCTGCGCGAGCGCTTCGCGGTCCTGCTGGAGCCGATCGACGTCTACTCCGAGGTCTTCGACCCGTACGAGCCCCGCAAGGCCCCGGTCCCGGCCCGCATCTCCGACGACCTGGCCGACCTGGTCACGGACCTGCGCCACGGCCTGGCCCACTACGAGGAGGACCGCACCACGGAGGCCCTGTGGTGGTGGCAGTTCTCCTACTTCTCCAACTGGGGCTCCACCGCCTCCGCCGCCCTGCGCGCCCTCCAGTCCCTGATCGCGCACATCCGCCTGAACCAGCCCCTCCAGGCCCTCGACGGCCTGGACACCGACCAGGACGCCGGCGACGACGACCTGGCCGAGGAGGCGGGCCGCGTGATGGCCGAGGAGATCGCGGGCCCGCTGGGGCTGCGTCCGGTCAGGTAGCGGAGGCTCCTTTTCGGGCGGGCACCCCATCAGGAGCCCCGAATGTGTGGGCTGGGACACATCCGGGAGTGCCCTGCCGATCGTCGGGCAGCAGCCTCGTACGAGCAGTTCGGAACGACGCGTCGGTGATCACGTGCTGAGCGGGACATCTCAGCATCTGATATCAGCGAGGCGTTTCCGGACTGCTCGTTAAACTGAGCCGACAGCAATGGATTGAGCGAGGAGCGCACGTGGGCCTTGTCGTGCAGAAGTACGGGGGTTCCTCCGTAGCCGATGCCGAGGGCATCAAGCGCGTCGCCAAGCGAGTCGTCGATGCCAAGAAGAACGGCAACCAGGTGGTTGTCGTGGTGTCAGCGATGGGCGACACGACGGACGAGCTGATCGATCTCGCGGAGCAGGTGTCACCGATGCCCGCCGGGCGAGAGTTCGACATGCTGCTGACCGCCGGAGAGCGGATCTCCATGGCGCTGCTCGCCATGGCGATCAAGAACCTGGGCCACGAGGCCCAGTCGTTCACGGGCAGCCAGGCCGGTGTCATCACCGACTCGGTCCACAACAAAGCGCGGATCATCGACGTCACGCCGGGCCGCATCCGGACCTCGATCGACGAGGGCAACATCGCCATCGTCGCCGGGTTCCAGGGGGTGAGCCAGGAGGGCAAGAACATCACCACCCTGGGTCGCGGCGGGTCCGACACCACCGCAGTGGCCCTCGCCGCCGCGCTGGACGCCGAGGTCTGTGAGATCTATACCGATGTGGACGGTGTCTTCACCGCCGACCCGCGGGTCGTCAAGAAGGCCCAGAAGATCGACTGGATCTCCTTCGAGGACATGCTGGAGCTGGCCGCGTCCGGCTCCAAGGTGCTGCTGCACCGGTGCGTGGAATACGCACGCCGTTACAACATCCCGATCCACGTCCGCTCGTCCTTCTCGGGACTGCGCGGAACCTGGGTCAGCAACGAGCCGCTAGGGGACCAGCAGGTGGAGCACGCGATCATCTCCGGAGTCGCCCATGACGTCTCCGAGGCCAAGGTCACCGTCGTCGGTGTGCCCGACAAGCCGGGCGAGGCGGCGGCGATCTTTCGCGCGATCGCGGACGCCGAGATCAACATGGACATGGTGGTGCAGAACGTCTCCGCCGCGTCGACCGGTCTGACCGACATCACGTTCACGCTCCCGAAGACGGAGGGCCGCAAGGCCATCGACGCGCTGGAGCGCAACCGCGGCGGCATCGGCTTCGAGTCGCTGCGCTACGACGACCAGATCGCGAAGATCTCCCTGGTCGGCGCCGGGATGAAGACCAACCCGGGCGTCACCGCGGGCTTCTTCGAGGCGCTGTCCAACGTCGGTGTGAACATCGAGCTGATCTCGACCTCCGAGATCCGCATCTCGGTGGTCACCCGCGCCGACGACGTCAACGAGGCCGTGCGCGCCGTGCACACCGCCTTCGGCCTCGACAGCGACTCCGACGAGGCAGTCGTGTACGGGGGCACCGGCCGATGACCGCGCGCCGCCCTTCGCTCGCGGTCGTCGGCGCGACCGGTGCGATCGGCGGCGTCATGCTCCAGATCCTTTCCGAACACGCGGATATCTGGGGCGAGGTGAAGCTCATCGCCTCACCGCGCTCGGCCGGCGGCAAGCTGGTCGTGCGCGGTGAGGAGACCGAGGTCCTCGAACTCTCCGAGGACATCTTCGACGACGTGGACGTGGCGCTGTTCCTGACACCCGACGCGGTGTCCGAACGGTGGGCGCCGCTCGCCGCGTCCAGGGGCGCGGTCGTCATCGACGACTCCGCGGCCTTCCGGATGGATGGCGACGTTCCGCTCGTCGTCCCCGAGATCAACCCCCACGCCGCCCGGATCAGACAGCGCGGCATCGTCGCGAGCCCGAACTCCACGACGCTGGCCCTGATCGTCGCGGTCGGCGCGCTGCACGCCGAATTCGGGCTGCGGGAACTCGTGGTGTCCTCGTACCAGGCAGTGAGCGGGGTGGGGCGCGACGGCGTCGCCGCCCTGCGCGAGCAGCTGTCGCTGGTGGCCGGCAGCGAGCTGGGCACGAAGCCGGGTGACGTACGGCGGGTCGTGGGGGACACGCACGGCGGCCCGTTCGCCGCACCCGTCGCCCTCAACGTCGTGCCGTGGGCCGGGGCGGATGCCGGGGAAGGCTGGTCGTCCGAGGAGCTGGCGATCCGCGACGAGTGCCGCAAGATCCTCGATCTGCCGAGCCTGCGAGTGACGGCGACCTGTGTGTACGTCCCCGTGCTCACCACCCACTCGATGTCCGTGCACGCCCGCTTCGAGAACGAGGTCACGGTCGACCGGGCGCACGAGATCCTGGCGACCGCTCCCGGCGTGGTGCTGTACGACAGCCCCGGCGCGGGTGACTTCCCGACCCCGTCCGACGTGGTGGGCACCGATCCGACCTGGGTCGGCCGGGTCCGCCGGTCGATGGACGAGCCGACGGCGCTGGAGCTCTTCGTCTGCGGCGACAACCTCCGCAAGGGCGCCGCGCTCAACGTGGCGCAGATCGCCGAGGCCGTGGCAGCCGAATTCCCCGCGTCCTGAATTTCCCGGTCCTGATCGAACCTGTTTTGTACGGTCTGTGAAGCACCTGTGAGCAAGTTGCTGGTCTGAACCTCTTGAGCTGGGACGTAGCGGTGTCCGACGATGACCTTTCGGCCCGCTGCAACCGCCGGTCGGGCAGCACGCGTCTAAACCGTCACTTCTTGCGCGGCGGGGCGCACATTCGGGGTATTTGGGGAAGAGCGGTTACGTATGAAGGCATATCGCATGGTGTCAAACGCGGTGCCGTATGCGTACAACCCTGACGGGGGGAAACGTGTCCAACTGGCGTGGCAGAGGTACTCGATATCACAGTGGTGGGCCCCTTGCGCGGCGCTTCGGTGCGGCCGCTCAGACGGCCCCGTACGCCCGGCGGCATGCCGGTGATCGCGCCCATGCCCGCCGCGCGCCAGGCGGGGCTGCCGTCACAGCGCGAGGGCGCTGAAGACAGCGTGGCGGCCGGAACTACAGTTGACCATCTCACCGAAACCTATCGCGCCCACTACCGTTCGCTGCTCGGCCTCGCGGCCCTGCTCCTGGACGACACGGCGTCCTGTGAGGACGTCGTGCAGGAGGCGTTCATCCGCGTGCATTCGGCGCGCAACCGGGTACGGGAGCCCGAGAAGACACTCGCGTACCTGCGCCAGACCGTCGTCAACCTCTCCCGCTCCGCACTTCGCCGCCGCATCCTCGGGCTGAAGCTGCTCTCGAAGCCCATGCCGGACATGGCGAGCGCGGAGGAGGGGGCGTACGACCAGCTGGAGCGGGACGCGCTGATCAAGGCGATGCGGGGGCTGCAACGGCGCCAGCGGGAGGTGCTGGTGCTGCGCTACTTCGCGGACATGACCGAGGCTCAGGTCGCCACGACCCTGGGGATATCCCTGGGCTCGGTGAAGGCGTACGGTTCCCGCGGCATCGCGGCGCTGCGCGTGGTGATGGAGGCGCAGGCATGAGCCGGCGCGACGGCCACGAGCACGGACACCGGCACGGGCCCTCATTCGGACATCGGAATGACCGGACTGGAAACGGAATTGTGAATCACGGGCCGGACAGCACTCCGGGAAACACCCCGGACAGCACCCCGGGTACGGACCGCGACCCGCTGGCTGCCCTCTTCGGAGCCGGAGCCGGCATCGGTGCCGGCACCGGCATGGGTGCGGATGCCGACGAGGACGCCCTGCGCCGGATGATGCGCGGCGCCGTGCAGGGTCTCGAACCCCGCGACGGCACCCTTGACCACCTGTACCGCGCGGTGCCCGCCCGTCGGGCCCGGCGGCGGCAGGCGCTCGTGGGCGCGGCGGCGGCGGCCCTGCTCATCGGCACCGCGATCCCCGCGTTCCTCCATGTCGCGCACTCCGAGGGGTCGAACGCCGCCGGCCCCGCGATCGCCGGTCACGGCGAGCAGGCGCATGGCGGCAGCGGCGAGGAGCCGGGTCCGGGCTCCGGCGGTGCGGACGACGGCGGTGGGAGCGAGGGGCACAAGGACACCGGCGCAGGCGGTGTCCCGGACACCTCGGCCAGCCCGTCCGCCAGCAGCGGCCAGGGTGTGGAGGGCACGGCGGTCGGCAGTTCGGCCGATCCGAGGGCCAGCGTTGCCGCGGATATGCCGGTCTGCTCGCCCGACCAGCTCGGGGTCGCCTCCGCCAGGACCGGCGCGACCGGCGCCGACGGCACGGTGTACGGAACGTTCCGGATCGCCAATGTCTCCGGCAAGGACTGCTCGGTGAGCAGCGGCGGCACGGTGGGCTTCGAGGCGATGGGCGCGGCGGACCCGGCCAAGATCGCGGTCGTCCGGCACACCCAGGGGGACGCCGCGTCGGGGCTGCCCGATCCCGCGGAGGAGGAGGCGACGGTGCTGCTGGCGCCGGAGATGGCGTACGAGGTGCAGTTCGCCTGGGTTCCGGAGGACACCTGTCCGACGACCGGCGGTTCACCTTCACCGACCCCGACGGACGGTGCGGCAGGCAGCGCGGTGGGCTCGGCCGGGTCCAGCACGGGCGGCAGCGGGACCGGGGACACCGAAACGGGTACGGACACGCAGCTCGGCAGCGAGGACGAGCCGGGGAAGGCGGAGGGCAGCGTCGCCGTGAAGCACACGGCGGAGCCGGGAGCGCCGGTCGCGGAGACGAAGATCGCCAATGCCTGCGCGGGCACGATCTACCGGACGGGCGCGCTGGAGCCTTCGCCGCAGGAGTAGCCGCAGGAGTAGTCGCAGGAGTGGTCGCGGGAGTGGTTCAGACGTCGGCGGGCGTGCCGGCCTCTCGGTCCGGGGACGCTTCCTGGTCCGGGGCCGCTTCCTGGTCCGGGCCTGCGGTGTCCGGGTCCGGGCCTGCGGTGTCCGGGTCCGCGACGAGGCCCAGGCGCACGTCGCGGACGGCTTCGGCCTCGCGCCGGACCAGCCGGAACCACATGAAGAGCACGAACGCCGCGAAGACGAACCACTCGCACAGGTAGCCCAGATTCTGGAAGGCCTTCAGGTCGAGCCCGGTGCCCTGCGCCGCAGCGGCCGGTACGGGACGCAGGGCGGCGGCGGATGTGCCCTCTCCACCCTTCCCCGCTGTCTCCGCGCCGCCGGTGCGGACGTCGGACCGCTGGAGCGTCACCCACGCGTCGTACACGTCGTACGGCACGAGGTTGACGAGCGACGCGGCGCTGATCATGCCGACCTGCCCGTCGGGGAGCCCGCCCTTCGCGTCGACCCCGGCCGTGCCCGTGCTCTCCGAGGCCTGGAGGTCGCCGGTCACGGTGACGTCGCCGGTCGGCGCGGGCGGCACGGAGGTGTGTCCGGCCTTCCCGGGGAGCCAGCCGCGCACCACGGGCAGCGCCTTGCCGCTGTCGGTGCGCAGCATGCCCACGACGTAGAAGCCGGTCCGGTCGTCCAGCTTCCGGCCGGGCACCAGGAACTGGTCGGCGTACCGGCCGGTCGCGGTGGCGGGACGGCCGGAGGTCACCGTGTCGACGGGCAGCAGCTCATCGATCGGCTTGGCGGCCCTCGTGCCCGGAGCGGGCTGCTTCTCGGCGGCCTCGTGCGTCTGCACGCGGTCCTCGAAGCGGCCGAGCTGCCAGGTGCCCATGAACACGCAGAACGGGATGGCCAGCACGACGAAGAGGTTGATCCCCCACCATCGCGGGGTCAGCAGGAACCGGTACACCCCTCCACGGTACGGTCCCCGCTCCGGCCGCCCGGAGCGGGGGCACCCGTGGCGCCGCCCCTTATACGGCCCCTACGCGGCTCCGGAGCCCTGTCCGGCGCGGCCTTCGACCGGCCCCAGGTGCCGGGCGGCGAAGTCGAGCTCCAGGCGCACCTGCTTGATCCGCTCCTCCACGACGAGGGAGCCGTGACCCGCGTCGTAGCGGTAGACCTCGTGCACCGCGTCGCGGCTCTTCAGCCGGTCCACGTAGTTCTCCACCTGGCGGATCGGGCAGCGCGGGTCGTTGACGCCCGCCGAGATGTAGACCGGGGCCCGTACGTCGTCGACGTACGTCAGGGGCGACGAGGCCTCGAAGCGCTCGGGCACCTCCTCCGGCGTCCCGCCCAGCAGGGTGCGGTCCATCGCCTTCAGCGCCTCCATCTCGTCGTGGTACGCCGTGACGTAGTCCGCGACCGGGACGGCGGCCAGGCCCACGGCCCAGTCGCCGGGCTGCGTACCGAGGCCGAGCAGTGTCAGGTAGCCGCCCCAGGAGCCGCCGGCCAGGACGAGCCTCGCCGGGTCCGCGAGGCCCGACTTCACCGCCCACTCCCGCACCGCCGCGATGTCCTCCAGCTCGATCAGGCCGATCCGGTGCTTGAGCGCGTCCGTCCAGGCCCGCCCGTAGCCGGTCGAGCCGCGGTAGTTGACCCGGACGACCGCGTAGCCGTGGTCCACCCAGGCTGCGGGCCCGCCCGCGAAGGCGTCGCTGTCGTGCCAGGTCGGGCCGCCGTGGATCTCGAAGACGGTCGGGAACGGCCCCTCCGCCGGGGCCGCGGGACGCTGGACGAGTGCGTGGACCCGGCCCCCTGGCCCGTCCACCCAGACGTCCTCGACGGGCACGGACCGCGGGGCCTTCGCACCCGGCGGATCGAGCACCACCGCACCGCTCGTAGACCGGACGACGGGCGGCTCCTCGGCCGAGGACCAGAGGTACTCCACCGTGCCGTCCGGGCGGGCGGTGGCCCCGGAGACCGAACCGGTGGGCGTCTCCACCCGCACCAGGGTGCCGTCGCCCGCCGCCGGCCCGTACCTCCACAGCTCGCTGCGGGCCTCGAAGCCGTGCTCGATCAGCAGCGCGGAACCATCCGGATACCACTCCGCCCCCACATCGCCGGGCAGCTCGATGGCGAGGTCCGTCTCGGTGCCCGCCACCGGGTCCCAGATCATCGGCTCCCAGCGGCCGCGCCGCTGATGCCCGACCAGCAGCCGGCTGTCCCCGGCCACCGGGGCGAAGCCGAGAACAGCGAGACCCAGCTCCTTCGTGCCCCCTTCGGTGTCGTCCAGCTCCGCGACCGTGCTGCCGTCCGGCCGCACCACGCGCAGCGCGGAGTGCATCGCGTCACCGTGCTCGGTGTGCTCCAGCGCGATCAGCGTCCCGTCGTGCGACAGGTCACCGACCCCGGCCGACTCGCGGTGACGGTAGATCTCGACGGGCTCGGCCGCACCGGGCCGTACGACGTGGACCGTCGTCCCGTCCTCGTCCGTCGAACGGCCTACCACCGCCGTCCCGTCCCGGCCGATCGCGAGCCCGGCGGGGTAGGAGGCCTCAAGACCGGGCACCGCCGGTTCGTCCTTCGCACCCTCGCCGTCCCCGGCGTCGTTGAACGGCCGGCGCATCCACACCCCGAACTCGTCGCCGTCGGTGTCGTTGAACCACCAGATGGCCTCGCCGTCCGGCGTCAGCGTGCCGTCGGTCGTCCCATTGGGGCGGTCGGTCACCCGGCGCTGTTCCCCGGTGGCCCGGTCCCAGGCGTACAGCTCGTACGTCCCCGTCGCGTTGGAGACGAACAGCGCGCGGTCCGGCGCGTCCTCCGCCCAGTCGGGCAGGGACACCCGGGGAGCCCGGAAACGCTGCTCCCACTCCGGAACGGAATCGGTCGTCGAACCAGTGGTCTCAGTCATGCCCACCATTCTGCGCCGGAACGACGACAATTCGTTCGCCCCGTCCTCAGCCTGTGGATAACCTCGCGGGCATGCATACACCGATACCCGCCGACTGGCGCGAAGCCAACCGCGCCATGTGGGATGAACGTGTGCCCATCCATTACGGCAGTGACTTCTACGACCTGGACTCCTTCCGCGCGGGCAAGGACGCCCTGCGGGCCTTCGAGCTGGCGGAGGTCGGGGACGTGACGGGCCGGTCGCTGCTCCACCTCCAGTGCCACATCGGGCTCGACACCCTCTCCTGGGCCCGGCACGGCGCCGCCCAGGTCGTCGGCCTCGACTTCTCCGAGCCGGCCGTCGAGACCGCGCGCTCGCTCGCTCGGGAGATCGGCCTGGCCCCGGACCGCGCGGCGTTCGTCGCCGCCGACGTCTACGACGCGGCGGAGGCCGTCCCGGACTCCTCGTACGACATCGTCTACACCGGTATCGGCGCGCTGAACTGGCTGCCGGACATCGACCGCTGGGCCGAGACGGCGGCCTCGCTCGTGGCGCCCGGGGGTTTCCTCTACCTCGCGGAGTTCCACCCGCTGACCGACTGCCTCGACGACGCGACCGGTGAACGGATCGTGCACGACTACTTCAGCCGCGAAGCCTGGGTGGACGAGACGCCGGGCACGTACGCGGACTTCGACGCGCCGACCGTCCACAACCGCAGCGTCGAATGGCAGCACCCGGTGGGCAGCGTGGTCTCGGCACTGGCCGCCGCCGGGCTGCGGATCGAGTTCCTGCACGAGCACGACACCTCACTCTTCGCACGTTTTCCCGTGCTGGAGCGGCAGCCGGACGGCGGCTTCCGCTTCCCGACGGAGCGGCCGCGCATCCCGCTGATGTACTCGATCAAGGCGACCCGCCCGCAACGGCTTCCCTAGTCCGTGTCCGGCGGAGCCGGGGCGAGGGAACAGGGGCGGGGGAACAGGGCCGGGGAACATCTCGTCGAGCGGTACTGAGCACGGCAGCGGCGCGGCAGGGCCTCGGAGCCGGGGCCCCTGTGCCGTTGCCGCGCCGCTGCTTCCCGTGGGCCCTACGCTGCCGAGCTGAAGGCGGGCAGATAGCCGCCCGACTGTCCCTCGGCCTTGGGGTGATAGGAGTTCTCGATGGGGATCGAGACGCTGTGGAGCCACGGGTCGCCGGAGCACAGCTCGTGCCCGGTGAACTCGTCCGCGACACCGGAGAAGGTGAATCCGGCGTCGGCGGCCTGCTTGGCGATCACGTCGTTCAGCACGTCGGAGGCGTTGTTGATGGCCGTGCGCTCCGCTTCCGTCAGCCCGGCGATGCAGCTTCCGCCGATCTGGTAGAAGCGCGGGTAGCCGAGCACCACGACACGTGCCTGCGGGGCCTTCGAGTGGATGGACCCGTAGAGCGAGCTCAGACCGGCCGGCAGTGAACCGTTCATCTGCGACACGGCAGAGGCCACGCTGGAGAGGCAGGCGGACTCGCCGGACAGCACGCAGTCCTGCATGACGTCCGCGAACCCGACGTCGTTACCGCCCGCGGTCACGCTGACCAGGGAGGTGGACGAGTTCAGCGGGCCGAGCTGGCCGCTCGCCACCGAGCTCGTGGTGGCGCCCGAACAGGCGACGAAGTCGAACGAGGACGGTGAGTTCGCCGCCGCCCAGAGGTAGGCGTAGGCGTTGGTGCTGCGCCGGCAGTCACCGCTGTCGGAGAGGTAGTTCCCCGCTCCGACGCCGGACGAGTACGAGTCGCCCAGAGCGACGTACCCGCCGGCGGCGGCCGAGGAGGTTGCCGAGGCCGGCTGGGCCATGCCCAGAGCGGCCGCGGCGGCGAGGAGCAGAGTGGATGCGGACGCCCAGAATCTCCGTACTGACATAGCTGTCAGCCCTCCGAAGTGTGGGGGGTGGGTGGGGGGTTGATGGAGCGTCAACTGTTGTAGCAGCTATCGGTACCAGTCGGTAATAGGCAGGCGGGAACCTGTCGGAATTGCCCGAATGATCGTTCGGTACCCGTAGCTCCGCGCGTAGATAATCCTCGAACTCCACCCGAAACAAGGGGTTTACGGTCGCCTGCTCGCCACTTCGCAGGTTCTCGCGCCACGGCCCGACGCATGCTTGAGGGGCGGTTCGTCCGGCGGCCTGCCCGCGGGCCGGTGTCCGGGGTGGATGGCAGGGATGGGTGTCCCGGGCGGGTGTCCGGGGTGGGTGTCCGGGGTGGGTGTCCGAATGTGACAGACACCTGTCATTGCGGCCGTGTGTACGGGCGGTCACGATGGACGCATGTCCTCCAGCAGCCACCGCGTGGTGATCGCGGTCTTCGCCGATGTCGACCTCCTCGACGTCACCGGTCCGGCCGAGGTGTTCGCCCTGGCCAACCGGGAGACCGGCGGCGACGCGGGGTACGAGGTCAGGCTGGCCGGCCCCGAGCGGGGCCCCGTCGTCACCTCTGCGGGGGTGCGTCTCGTGGCGGATCTGGCGTTCGCGGAGGTGGCGGGCGCGGTGGACACCCTGTTGGTGCCCGGCGCCGTCGACATGCGCCCCGAAGGCCCGGTGGCCCGGGTCGACGACGACGTGGTCGCCTGGGTGCGGGACACGGCTCCGCACGCCCGCCGTATCGCGTCGGTGTGCGTGGGCGCGCACGTACTGGCGGCCGCCGGTCTCCTGGACGGGCGGCGGGCGACCACTCACTGGTCGACCGCCGCGCAGCTGGCGGCAGACCACCCCGAGGTGCGGGTGGACCCCGACCCGATCTTCGTACGCTCCGGCAAGGTGTGGACGGGTGCGGGCATCAGCACCTGCATGGACCTGGCGCTGGCGCTGGTGGCGGAGGACCACAGCGAGGAACTGGCACTGGTGGTGGCCAGGCAGCTGGTGATGTACCTCAGGCGGCAGGGCGGCCAGAGCCAGTTCAGCGTCCCGCTGAGCCGGCCGGCCGCGAGCCGTCGGGACATCGACGAGCTGCGGGTATTCATCACCGGACACCTGGACGCCGACCTCTCGGCGCCCGCGCTGGCGGAACGCATGTGCCTGAGCGAGCGGCACTTCGCCCGGGTCTTCCATCAGGAGACCGGCACCAGTCCGGCCGCGTATGTGGAAGCGGCCAGGGTCGAGGCGGCGCGCCGACTGCTCGAAGCCACCGATGAGCCGCTGGAGCGGGTCGCGGCGGCGGCCGGTCTGGGCTCGGTGGAGACGTTGCACCGAGCGTTCCGCAAGCAGATCAGCACCACCCCGGCCGCCTACCGCCGCCGCTTCCGCACCACGGCCTGACCTGCTCTTTCTCTGCTCGGCCGACGCGTGATCGCGCCCGGCCCGAACAGCCCTGCCCGAAAGGAACCTTCTGCAATGAGCGTCTCCACGACCCTGCGCGACGTCATCGGCCTCGACAACACGCTGCCGAGCCTCGGCTCGGCCACCCTGCTCATGATCGACTTCCAGAACACCTACCGCACCGGCGTCATGGCGCTGGAAGGCGCCGAACCGGCCCTGGCCGCCGGGGCACGCCTGCTGGCCGCCGCCCGTGAGGCGGGGGCGGCGGTCATCCACATCGTCAACGACGGCGGTGAGGGCGGTCCGTACGACATTCGCGCGGAGATCGGCGCCATCAGCTCGGAGGTGGCCCCGGTCGCGGGTGAGCCGGTCGTCGTCAAGCAGTTCCCCGACGCCTTCCGCGGTACGGACCTGGAGAAGGTCCTGCGGGAGCGGGGCGCCGGTCCGGAGCTGGTGCTGGCCGGGTTCATGACCCACATGTGCGTCACGTTCACCGCCCAGGGCGCCTTCAATCACGGTTACCGGCCCACGGTCGTGGCCGAGGCCACCGCCACCCGCTCGCTGCCCGCCCCGGACGGCAGCGCACTGCCTGCTGCCGCCCTCCAGGCCGCCGCCCTGACCACCGTCGCGGACCTCTTCGGCACGGTGGCCCCGACGGTCGGTCACCTCACGAACTCGCACAGGTGAATGTTTAAACGAACATGACTATGTTAGAAATGAGGGTATGGGTGTCGCCAACCGTCTTGACCTGACCTTGCGGCTGGTGCAGGGCTCCGACCGGGTTTCCGTGTCGGAGCTCTCGCATCGACTGGGGGTCTCCGAAATGACCGTGCGCAGGGACCTCGACGCACTTGAGTGCCAGGGGCTGGTGCGCCGGGTGCACGGAGGTGCCGTCGCCACGCGGTCCCGTGAGGAAGGGGCGGGTTTCTCGGCGCGCGAGCCATGGCAGGCCGCGACCAAGGACCGGCTCGGGGCGGCGGTGGCCGCGATGGTGGAGCCGGGTTCCAGGGTGCTGCTGGACGCGGGCACCACCACCGTCCACGTCGCGGAGCACCTCGCGGAACGGGCCCCGCTCACGGTGGCGGTCCTCAGCCTGCAAGCCGCGGTGAGCTTGGCGGACCGGCCCGGGATCGACCTGTTGGTCGTGGGCGGCCGGTCCCGTCCCGGCGAGCGGTCCCTCGTCGGGCCGCTCGCCCTGCGCACACTGGAGGCGCTGGCCTTCGACTGCTTCGTACTGTCCATCGGCGGTGTGCACGCCGAGTACGGGTGGTCGGAGTTCTCGCTGGACGACGCGGCGGTCAAGCAGTCCGCGCTCGCGGGAGCCACCCGGACGATCGCGGTGGCGGACGCGACCAAGCTCGGGGTGCGCGCGTTCAGCCGGGTCGCCCCGCTGGGCGCGGTCGACGACTTCGTCACCGACGCCGCGGCCGAGGACCCGGCCACCCATCCCAACGGCCCCCAGACCCTTACGGCCCTGCGCGACGAGGGCGTCCGCACCACCCTGGCCTGAACCCGGCCCACTCCGAGGAGCACCCGTCATGACTGCCGCCCCGCGCCCCCTGATGATCCTGGTCGCCGGCCCCTACCGTTCGGGTACCGGGGACGACCCGGTCAAGCTCGACGCCCATGTACGCGCGATGAACCTGACCGCACTGGCGCTCTTCCGCGCGGGCCACCTGCCGCTCACCGGCGAGGCACTGGCCCTTCCGCTGGTGGAGGCCGCGGGGAGCACGGGGCCGGGCGACCCGGTCTTCCAGGAGATCTTCCACCCCGTCGCCGAGCGCCTGCTGGCGCGCTGCGACGCCGTACTGCGCATCGGAGGCCCCTCGGAGGGCGCGGACCGGATGGTGACGACGGCCCAGGGCCTGGGCCTGGACGTCTACACCGGCATCGACGACATCCCGGCCGCGCGGTGACCGCCGGCCTGGACACCCCGGACCGGCGCGGGCGCACAGGCCTGGACCGGCACGGCCGGGACCTGACCGGGAACCCGAGGGTGCGCGTCAGGGAGGTGGACGTGCTCTCCTGCGACTGGTACGTCCTGCGCAGGACGACCTTCGACTACCAGCACAGTGACGGGCATTGGAGCCGGGAGCAGCGCGAGACGTACGACCGGGGCGACGGCGCCACGGTCCTGCTCCACAACGCCGAACGCCGCACCGTGCTGCTCACCCGTCAGTTCCGCCTGCCCGCGTACGTGAACGGGCACCCCGACGGGATGCTGATCGAGGCGGCTGCCGGGCTGCTGGACGGTGATGCCCCGGAGGAGGCCATTCGCCGGGAGGCGGCCGAGGAGACCGGACACGTCATCGGAGCCCCCGAGCCGGTGTTCACCGTCTACATGAGCCCGGGGTCGGTCACCGAGCGCCTGCATTTCTACGCCGCCCCCTACGATTCCGTGACCAAGGTGACCAAGGTGACCAAGGTGTCCACGGTGGCCAACGTGATCACGGGTGCCGAGGTAGCCACGGTGATCACGGATGCCAAGGTGACCACGGACGCCGAGGTGGCCACGGTGACCGGCGGGTACGGGGTCGCGGAGGAGGGCGAGGACATCGCGACCGTGGAGCTCCCCTTCGACGAGGCGCTCGCGATGATCCGCAGCGGGGACATCGCAGATGCCAAGACCATCATGCTGCTCCAGTGGGCAGCTCTGGACGGACCGTTCAGGCACCCCGGTCCGGCGGCCCGGCCCCGCCCCTACTGACCGCTGTTGTCGCCGGCCATCTGCTCGCGCAGCACGGTGCCCATGCCAATGGGCTCCCGCCCGAGCAGTTCGGCCAGCGTCGGGTCGACCGCGGCGAATTCACCGGCGCGGGCGGCCGCGAAGATGCCGAGCAGCTGGTCCGCGACCTCCGCGGGGGCGCCGTGGCCCACCAGCTGTTCCCGAAATTCGGCGTCGGGCACGGTGGTCCTGGTGGTGGTGCGGCCCGTGATCCCGGCGGCGATGCCCGCGATGTCGTCGAACGTGAGCGCCTGGGTCCCGGTGAGCGGCGGTGTGGGCCCGTCGAAGCGGCCCTCGTCGGCCAGGATGGCCGCCGCCGCGTCCGCGAGGTCGGCGTGCGTGGTCCAGGCCACCGGTCCGTCCGCGGGGAGCGCGATGTCACCGGACTCCAGACCCTGGGCGGCGAACTGCACCGCGCTGGCGGCGTAGAAGCCGTTGCGCAGGGAGGTGAACGGTATGCCGGAGGCGCGCAACGCGTCCTCGGTGGCGGCGTGGTCGCGGCAGGCCTGGAAGTGCGAGGCGTGGCCGGCGCCCATCTGGCTGGTGTAGAGGATGCGCCCGACGCCCGCCGCTACCGCCCCGTCGATCGCGGCGCGGTGCTGCCGCACGCACTCCTCGCCCATCTTGTCGACGGAGACGATGAGTACCTGGGAGGCGCCCTCGAAGGCGTGGGCGAGGCTGTCGGGGTCGGTGAAGCTGCCCTGCCGCACCCGCACGCCACGGTCCGCGAACGTCTTCGCCTTCTGCGGGTCGCGGACGCTGACGCCGATCCGGTCCGCCGGTAGGCGCGTCAGCAGCCTCTCGACGATCTGACGCCCGAGCTTTCCGGTGGCTCCGGTCACGATGATCATGGTGTGCTCCAATGTCGCGTTTCCAGTGGAATCACTTCCACCGTAACACTGGAATTATCGATGGAACCAGTCTCGCTGTATCATCGATATATGGCCCCACGTTCACGCGACATCGACTCCGACTCCGATACCGGCACCGCCCGCGCCGCCGATGCCGGCACCGCCGGAGGCGTCGGCCGCGGTCACGGCGGCGGTGGCAGCGCAGACAGTGACATCCGCGCCGCTGCCGGTATCGCTGCCGCCGCTGATGTCGACGGCGACGGCGACGTCGATGCCGATACGCATGCGCACCCCAGGCAGCGGATCATCGAGGCGGCGGCCGGTCTGCTGGCGCGCGAGGGGCGCGACGCCGTCACCACCCGCGCGGTCGCGGTCGCGGCGGGCGTGCAGCCGCCGGCGATCTACCGCATGTTCGGCGACAAGGGCGGGCTGCTCGACGCGGTGGCCGAGTACGGCTTCGCCACGTTCCTCGCGACCAAGCACGTGGACCCCGACCCGCCGGATCTCATAGAGGACCTGCGGGGAGGATGGGATCTGGCAGTCGAGTTCGGCCTCGCCAATCCGGCGTTGTTCACGCTGATGTACAGCGAGCCCACGAGGCCCGCCTCCGCGGCTTTCAGGGCGGGCCTGGAGGTCCTCATGGGGCGGATCAGGCGGCTGGCCGCCGGGGGCTGGCTCCGCGTCGACGAGCAGCTCGCGGCGATGCTCATCCACGCCACGGCGCGGGGCGCGGTGCTCACCTGGCTGTCCCTGCCCGAGGACCGGCGCGACCCCGCGCTGTTGACGACGCTCCGGGAGTCCATGGTCGACGCGGTGACCAACCGGGAGCCGGCGGTACGGGACGCGGGTCCGGCCGGTGCCGCCCGCGCCCTGCGCGCCGCGCTGCCGGAGCAGACGGTTCTCAGTGGCGCGGAGCAGCACCTGCTGAGGGAGTGGCTGGACCGCGTGGCCTCCGACGGCTGAGCCGCACCGCACCGCCCGGACCGGACGCACCGCCCCGGACGCACCGGGCCGGACGCACCGGGCCGGACCGGATGCGCCGGGCCGGACCGGATGCGCCGGGCCGCACCGGACGCACCGCACCGGGCGTCACACCGCCGCGACCGCCGCAACCATCAAACCGCCTCAGCCGCGTCCGCCGTTGTCGCGCTCGAAGGTGGCGAAGGCCGCCTCCTGGCGCCACTCCGTCGCGGCCTTCGGGCTGGCGGCGAGGTAGCGGGAGCAGCTCGGACCCGGCCGTCCGGTGCCGGGCCGGTCGCCGCGGCAGGCCGGGACCAGCCGGTAGCCCGAGGGAGCGGAGCCGTCGGCCCACAGACTGCGGCCGTCGCGGAACGCGTACTCCAGCGAGGCGCGGGCCAGGTCCTTCAGCTCGGTGTAGCCGAGCCCGTAGGTCCGGGCGGCGTACTGGTACTCGTGGCTGACATCGATCCGTGAGACCCCCGGATCGTCGGTGGCCAGGACCACCGGGACGCCGTAGCTGCGGTAGGCGTTGAACGGGTGGTCGTTGCCCGCGATGCCGAGGATCTGCTTGTTGCTGGAGAACGGCACCTCGACGGCGACCCCGCGCCGCGCCATGGTCCGGGCGAGCTGCCGCCAGTTGTCCTCGTGGATCAGGTCGACGCCGTGCCCGATGCGCTCGGCACCGGCGACGAGCACGGCCTCGCGGATGTGGAAGGTCAGGTCCTCCGGCTTGACCAGGCCGGAGGCCAGCTCACCGGCGTGCAGGGTGAGGTGGGCACCGGGGTACTGGCCGCGCAGGTACTTCAGCATCCGCATCTGGAGCCGGTAGTCGGCCAGCGCGCTCTCCCCGTCCTCGGGCTGTACGAGGTTGACCGCGACGAACCTCGGGTCGCGCTCCGCCAGCCGCATGCCCACCGCGATCTGCGTGAACACCCGCGCCGGGGAGCTGCCCCGGGAGACCTGGGAGATCCACCGCACGGGCAGCCGGCAGCCCGGGTCGGGGCGCGCGGTGTCGCAGTGCGCGGCGGCCCGGAACTGCACGTCGGCTTCGTCGGCCTCCTTGACCGCGTCGTCGACGACCCGGTCAAGCTGCCCTCCGGCCAGCAGCTTGCGGTGGAAGGCGGCCAGATCGGCGTCGTAACCCACCTTCTCGGCAAGTGCCTTGGCGCTGTCAGAGGCCGGGGTGACCATGGTCTCCAGGTAGAACTGGTTCTGCTTGACCACGGTGTCGGCCACATTGGCGAGGAGCTTGCCTCGGTCCCAGGTCGCCCGCCCGAACTTGCCGAACGTGTCGAAGAAGTGGTCGTGCCCGGACTGGTCGGCCGGGAAGTCCTGCATGGACCAGGCCCTGACGATCTGCTGCCGGAACGTCGCGTCCGTCCGGGCGTCGGACGCGGGCCGCGTGCCCGTCCCGCACGGCGGTGCGACAGCCGTCATCGTCGCGTCGATGCAGAGGCCCTGCTCGATCGCGAGCTTGAGCAGGAACTCGGTGGTGGCAGCGCCCGACAAGTGGTTGTGGAGGTCACCGCCCTTGGGCAGGTCCTCGAAGAAGGCCTTCAGCCGCGCGGGCCTGTTCCGCAACGAGCCGAGGTACGCGTCGGTCCTGCGCTCGGCCGGGGTCACCGCACGGGGCGGGGCCTGCCTGACGCTCTGTGGCGACGCGTCGTCCGTGGGCGCGGCCGCGGCGGCGGCCGGGAGCGACGGGAGCAGGGTCAGCGCGGCGAGTGCGCCGAGCCCGGCCAGGAGGCGGGGCTTGGGACGGTGTGCCGTCCGGGTTGTTGAGATCACGGCCGAATGATCGCTTCCGATCCGGGAGTTCCTCCCCCAAAACGCATGTACGGACTGAAAGTTCCACCCGATCGAGTGCCTGACCAGCAACAGCGTCCGACACCCCGTCACCCCGACACCCCGGCAACCCCGAAGTCAAGGGCCAGGCGGTTCTCACGCCACCAGCTCGTGCGCGGCACGGTTGAATGACCTGAGCGGTCGCACCGGCCGCACCGGCCGCACTGTCCCGACCGGGGCCCGCCGTGGCACTGCCGCCGGCGCCGTACGCACGAAAAGGAGCATCAGAGGATGGCTCGACACTTGGTAACCAGCGCGCTTCCCTACATCAACGGGATCAAGCACCTGGGCAACATGGTCGGGTCGATGCTTCCGGCGGATGTGTACTCCCGGTACCTCCGCCAGCGTGGTCATGACGTCCTGTACATCTGCGCGACGGACGAGCACGGGACGCCCGCCGAGTTGGCGGCGAAGGCGGCCGGACTGCCGGTGGCGGAGTTCTGCGCCCAGGCCCACGACGCGCAGAAGGCGGTCTACGACGGCTTCCAGCTGGCCTTCGACTACTTCGGCCGCAGTTCCTCACCGCAGAACGCCGAGATCACCCAGCACTTCGCGCGCCGGCTGCGGAAGAACGGCTTCATCGAGGAGCGGGCGATCCGCCAGGTCTACTCGCCCGCCGACGGCCGCTTCCTGCCCGACCGGTACGTCGAGGGAACCTGCCCGCACTGCGGATACGACAAGGCGCGCGGCGACCAGTGCGAGAACTGCACCCGCGTCCTGGACCCGACCGACCTGCTGAACCCGCGCTCCGCGATCAGCGGCTCCACGGAGCTGGAGGTCCGCGAGACGAAGCACCTCTTTCTCCTCCAGTCGAAGCTCCAGCACGAGGTCGAGGCGTGGGTGACCCGGCACGAGGCCGACTGGCCACAGCTGTCCGCGTCCATCGCCCGCAAGTGGCTCACCGAGGGCCTGCACGACCGCGCCATCACCCGTGACCTGGACTGGGGCGTCCCGGTCCCGGCCGACACCTGGCCGGAGCTGGCGGCCGAAGGCAAGGTCTTCTACGTCTGGTTCGACGCCCCGATCGAGTACATCGGTGCGACGAAGGAGTGGTCGGACGCCGCCCCGTCCGGCGAGGACCGTGACTGGAAGTCGTGGTGGTACGAGGCCGAAGACACCGTCCACTACACGCAGTTCATGGCGAAGGACAACGTACCGTTCCACACGGTGATGTTCCCGGCCACCGAACTCGGCGTACGGGAGCCGTGGAAGAAGGTCGACGTCGTCAAGGGCTTCAACTGGCTGACGTACTACGGCGGCAAGTTCTCCACCTCCCAGCGACGGGGCATCTTCACCGACGCCGCCCTGGAGACCCTGCCGGCCGACTACTGGCGCTACTTCCTGATCGCCAACGCCCCCGAGTCCGACGACTCCTCCTTCACCTGGGAGCACTTCGCCGCCACGGTCAACAAGGACCTCGCCGACACCCTCGGCAACTTCGTCAACCGCGTGCTGTCCTTCTCCCGCAAGCGGTTCGGTGACGACGTCCCGGCGGGAAGCCCGGCCGGAGAGGCGGAGGCGCGGCTGGGTGAGGAGAGCGCGCGCCTCCTCGCCGAGTACGAGGAACACATGGAGGCCCTCCAGTACCGCAAGGCCGCTGCCGCGCTGCGCGCCCTGTGGTCGGCGGGCAACTCCTACCTGGAGGACAAGGCCCCCTGGCTGGAGATCAGGACAGACCCGGAGGGCGCGGCCCTGACCCTGCGCACGGCGATGAACCTCATCCACCTCTACGCGATCGTCTCCGAACCGCTGATCCCGGCCGCGGCCGCCGCCATGCGCGGCGCCTTCGAGTTCGAGGGCGACACCGCGACCTGGGTGACCGCCGAACAGGCGGGTTCCCTGGACGCCGTCCCGGCCGGTACGCCGTTCACCGTGCCGCCGGTGCTCTTCGCGAAGATCTCCGAGGAGGACCTGGAGTCCTTCCGGGCACGCTTCGGCGGAGCCGACGCCTGACGGGACGGCCCGGCCCCGTACCCGCGTACACGTACTCGTGTCCCGTACGCCTCTGAGGCACCGTCAGTCAGCGTTGTCCGGGGGCGTTTCGGGCTTGGTGTGCAGAACCTCGCGGGCCTGCTCGGCGGAGCGGATGAGGCTCTCGGTGACGAAGTCGAGGAAACGGGCGATGTTTTCGAGGCGGACACCGGCCGGGGTGGTGGGACCGAGAACGCCGACGCCCTGCCGTGCGGTCTCGACGATCTGGGCGGTCGACCGGGCGCTGGAGATCATCGACTGGTACCAGATGTCGTCGTCGACGACGTAGCGCTCGCGGCGGCGTTCGTCGCGTTCCCGGCGAACGAGGCCCTGGCTGTCGAGGAACGCGACCGCCTTGGAGATCGACGCCGGGCTGACCTGCAGGCGCTGGACCAGTTCGGAGGCGGTGAGGCTGCCCGAGTCGGCGGTGTACAGGCAGGTCATCACCCTGGCCATCATCTTGGGCGTGCCCGACTGTATGAGGGCGGTCGTGAAGATCTCCTCGTACTCGCGCACCGCCTCCGCGTCGCGCCCATGGGCCTGCGCGGGCGCCACGGACTTCCGGGGCGCGGTCTGCCCGCGCCGGTGAGTGCGGCGTTCGGTCGCGCGGTGGGCGAGGTCGGCGCGGTACGTGGTGGGGCCGCCGTTGCGCATTACCTCGCGCGTGACGGTCGAGGTCGGACGGTCGAGCCGTCTGGCGATCTCCGCGTAGGCCAGGCCGTCGGCCAGTCCCAGCGCGATCTGCTGACGTTCCTGCTGGGTGAGCCTGCCTCCGGGCATCGCGGTCTCCTTCATGGTCTGCGGTGCCGCCAGCATAGCGTTCACTTTCAATTCATTGCAACGAGCATCGGGCAGGTTGTTGCATTAGATCCGAGACGGTTGCAACGATATGAGCGCGTTGAACTGCGTAAACGCAATTGCAGTGCAACGAGTGCGTTGCCAGTTCATTGAACACAACGTAGCGTTTCCACTATCAGAAACGGCGGACGCAGGGAGCGGCCGCCGCAGAAGAGGGAGAACGCCATGCAGAAGTTCGACACCCCCACCGCCGTCTCGGCCGTCCTCGACATCCCTGCCGGACGCATCCGGCTCATCGCCGCCGACCGGGCGGACACCACGGTCGAGATCCTCCCCGCGGACGCCTCGAAGGGCCGCGACGTCCAGGCGGCGGAGCGGATCACGGTCGAGTACGACGACGGCGTCCTGCGGATCGCGGCCGCACCGCCGAAGAACCGAATCCTCGGCAGCTCCGGATCCGTCGAGGTGACCGTCCAACTGCCCGCCGACTCCCGCGTCGAGGCGAACGCGGCCGCCGCCGAGTTCCGGGGCGTCGGGCGGCTCGGTGACGTCGCCTTCGAGGGCGCTCAGGGCTCGGTCAAGCTCGACCAGGTCGCCGGCGCGCACATCAGCCTCCTCGCCGGTGACATCTCGGTCGGCCACCTGGGCGGCCCCGCGGAGATCAGCACCCAGAAGGGCGACCTCCGGATCGTCGAGGCCGTGCGCGGCACGGTCGTCCTGAGCACCCTGTCCGGCGACGTGTCGGTCGGCGCCGCCCGAGGCGTCTCCGCGTCCCTGGACGCCGGCACCGGCTACGGCCGGATCGAGAACGCGCTGAAGAACACCGAGGGCGCCGCCGCCGGCCTGAACATCCGCGCGACCACCACCCAGGGCGACATCGTCGCCCGCAGTCTCTGAGGAGCAACTGTCATGACGAACCTGGCTATTGAGGCGAGCGGACTGCGCAAGTCCTACGGGGAAAAGGTCGTCCTCGACGGGATCGACCTGGCGGTCCCGGCCGGCACGGTCTTCGCGCTGCTCGGCCCGAACGGTGCGGGAAAGACCACTGCCGTGAAGATCCTCTCCACGCTCGTGTCCCCCGACCCCGGCTCCGGCTCCATTCGGGTCGGCGGCCACGAACTGGCCACAGAGCGGCAGGCGGTACGCGCGGCGATCGGCGTCACCGGCCAGTTCTCCGCCGTCGACGGACTGATCACCGGCGAGGAGAACATGCTGCTGATGGCCGACCTGCACCACCTGCCCCGCACCGAGGGCCGCCGCACCACCACCGAACTACTGGAACGCTTCGACCTCACCGACGCCGCGAAGAAGCCCGCCTCCACGTACTCCGGAGGCATGAAGCGCCGCCTCGACATCGCGATGACCCTGGTGGGCGGCCCCAGGATCATCTTCCTCGACGAACCCACCACCGGCCTGGACCCCCGCAGCCGCCACAACATGTGGCAGATCATCCGGGAGCTCGTCTCCGACGGCGTCACCATCTTCCTCACCACGCAATACCTCGAAGAGGCCGACGAACTCGCCGACCGCATCGCCGTACTCAACGACGGAAAGATCGCCGCCGAAGGCACCGCCAAGGAACTCAAACGCCTCATCCCCGGCGGACACATCCGCCTCCGCTTCACCGACCCCGCCACCTACCGCCACGCCGCCACCGCCCTGCCCGACGCCACCCATGACGACGAAGGGCTCTCCCTGCAGATCCTCAGCAACGGCAGCCAGCACGAACTGCGCACCATCCTGGACCGCCTCGACGCCGCCGACATCCAGGCCGACGAGCTGACCGTCCACACCCCCGACCTCGACGACGTGTTCTTCGCCCTCACCGCATCCCCCAATGCCCCCGAGATCCCAGGCCAGTTGAAGGAGACAGCCCGATGAGCACCCTGCCCCTCGCCGCGCGCGACTGCACCACCATGCTGCGCCGCAACCTTTTGCACGCCCGCCGCTATCCCTCCCTCACCCTCAACCTCCTCCTCACCCCCGTGATGCTGCTCCTGCTCTTCGTCTACATCTTCGGCGGCGTGATGAGCGCCGGCCTCGGTGGCGGTGGCGGGGACCGCTCCGACTACATCGCCTACATCGTTCCCGGCATCCTGCTCATGACCATCGGCAGCACCGTCGTCGGAACCGCCGTGTCCGTCTCCACCGACATGACCGAAGGCATCATCGCCCGCTTCCGCACCATGGCCATCCACCGCGGTTCCGTACTCGTCGGACACGTCGTCGGCAGCGTTCTGCAGGCAGTCATGAGCGTCGTCCTCGTCGGCGCCGTGGCCGTGGCGATCGGCTTCCGCTCCACCGACGCCACCCCCCCTGGAGTGGATCGCCGCCTTCGCCCTGCTCGTCCTCTTCGCCACCGCACTCACCTGGATCGCCGTCGGCATGGGCCTCATCAGCCCCAACGCCGAAGCCGCCAGCAACAACGCCCTGCCGATGATCCTGCTGCCGCTGCTCTCCAGCGCCTTCATCCCCGTCGACACCATGCCCGCCTGGTTCCGGCCCATCGCCGAGTACCAGCCCTTCACCCCCGCCATCGAGACCCTGCGCGGGCTCCTCCTCGGCACCGAGATCGGCAACAACGGCTGGCTCACCATCGCCTGGTCCCTCGCCCTCGCCGCCCTCGGCTACCGCTGGTCGACATCGACCTTCAACCGTGACCCGAAGTAACGGCCGCAGCACCGCACACCACAGCACCTCACAGCACCTCAGCAAGCCGGCACCCCGGCCTCACCGAACCCGTGACCGCAGCAGCTCAGTCCGCGTCCGCGCTGGACAACGCGTCGGTGATCAGACGGGTGGCGAAGTCGGGGTCGTCGGCGATCCGGTTGATGTGTTCCGCGAGCAGGAACGCGGTGGCCTCAAGGGGAGTCATCTCCGCTTCGGTCCAGTCCCCGTACTGCTGGCGCCACAGATTGGGGCTCAGGCCGGTGCCCGCGGCGATCACGAGGCCGGCCATGGTGGGGATGACCTCAGGCGGGCAGCTCCTGGGCATCATGCGCATCGAGGCGACCAGAGTCGGCACCACGTACTCGATGACGTCCTTGTCGACCTGCTCGTGGGTCGTCCGCAGCCACTTCATGAACATGAAGATGAGCGTGCACGCGCCGTCCAGTAGATCCTGAGCCCCCTCCGGCCCCAGTGATTCGGCGAACTGGTCGACCATCTCCTGCTGTTCGGAGTCGGTCGCGGCCTCGCCCGAATGGACACGTCTGAGCCTGGAGTCGATCATCATGATCGCCGTCCCCACATCGCCGGCCGGAGCGTGCTGGGGGTCACAGGGCGATGACACAGGGTTCCTCCTCAGTTGCCCACGGTGGGCAGTGCGGCGGATTCGACAGTAGACCGGCGACGAGGCGCGGGTCCCGGGAATCCCGGCGCAGGGCCCGATCGTGGCCGCACCCCGGCCGTCAGCGGCCGGTGTCCGGGGGCAGGTGAAAGGTCAAGCCGGAGACGTCACGGGCCTGGATCACCGGGGCGGACTGCGTTCCCCCGCTGATGCTGTTGCGCACGTCACCGCCCGCGCCCGGCTGGGCGGCCCGCCACCACGCGTCAAGGAGCGCGCGGAACTCCGCGTCCAGGGCGGCCCGTACGCCCAGAGCCGTCACCAGCGCCTGTGCGTGCAGCGGGTCGGCGGGATCGGCCGCCAGGGCGGCGGCCTCCGGCTCGCCCGAGCTGACCACGGCCGCTCCGTCCCCTTCCGGGCCTTGCGCCGTACCGCGCCGGAACGGACGCCTCACCAGTGCGGTAAGTCCCTGCCAGCTCTGACGGCCTGCCTCGCCGCCCGCACTTGAGGCAAGCGCCGCGAGCGCCGCCGCTGTGATCGGGTCCATGAGAGCACTCCCCTGAGTCACGATCCGTTCGGAACACCTTAGATCCGGGTCGCGGAGCGGTACAGGACGCCCACCCGGGGCTACGGCCACACGACAGTCACGACAGCCACCACAGCCTCGACGGCTGCGGCCGCCGTGAACGACCCGACGGCAGAAGGCCCACTGCTCCTTGTTGCGCATGCCTGCCGACGCGGTCACCGCCACCTGCGGCAATATGTGCTCCAGGCCACCTGATCCGCACGGGTGCGCGGACCTCTACCCCGCCCTGCCCCTCGGGCGGACAACGGGTCAGGCCCGGCACTGATTTCTCAGTACCGGGCCTGACCCGGTATTTCAGCTGTCGGGGTAGCGGGATTTGAACCCACGACCTCTTCGTCCTGAATGAGGTTCGGCCAAGATCGCTACCTGGAGATCTCGCTAAACCTGCAGGTCAAAGGCTTGGTCTGGGATGGTGTGGCGGGGTTCCGTGAGGGTCCGGGAGGAAGATCATCTCCCAGATTTCTCCCAACCCCTAGTGCGTGGCATGGCGCTCGGTTCGCGAGTGCGGCCGGGAGTCGCATTGCGTGAGCAAGTTCGCCGGCGCTGGTGGTGCGCTGACGCTCGCATCCTGCCGACGATGGCTGCGGCCTGCTCCGGGTGTCCCTCCAGCCACTTGCCTAGGTTCCCGCGGACGGCCGCGCGCACGCAGGTGCGCACTTCTGCGTTGCCCAGTACCCCGTGGGTGGCGCCTTCGAACTGGGGATGGTCCAGCTTCACTGACACGACCGCCGTCAGTCCCTCGCCGATCCGGTCCGAGGTGAGATCGGGGTCCGCCGCTGTCAGCAGTCGCCGCTTCCGGGCGTAGGCGTTGATCGCGTCCGCCACTCCTTCGCGGAAGCCCACCACGTGGGACCCGCCATAGGGGGTGGGCTGGCTGTTGGCGAAGCTGCGGACTTGCTCCCTGCGGGAGGTGCACCACCGCAGGGCCACCTCCGCCGTGCCTGCCATCCTCGAGTCCTCCCAGGCGAAGGCAATGGTGTCCAGGTGAATGGGTGATCCCGCTGAGGCATCAAGGGAGATGATGAAGTCCCTTATCTTGCCCAGGAATTGTTCCGACCGGAGTTCGTCCGGACGGCGGGCATCGGTCAGCGAGATGCTCAGGCCCCGGTTCAGGAAGGCCAGTTCCCTGAATCGTCCCGCCAGCACGGTGAAGGAGCACTCCACGGTCTCGAAGATGTCGGAGTCGGGCCAGAAGGTGAGGGTGGTCCCACTGCCGGATGTTGGACCCACGGCGGTGGGCGGAGCTACGGGGACGCCGCCCCGGTACTCCTGAACCCAGCAGGCACCATCGTGCTGCACCTCCGCCGTCAGGTGGCTCGACAGGGCGTTGGTGACGCTGGGCCCGATGCCGCCCAGGTCCAATGCGGCAATGTTGCGGCCTACGGGGCGTACCCCGGTGTACATGCGAGTCAGTAGAGTCTCGAGGTCGCTGGGATCATCGGTGACCTCGGCGGAGATCCCCGGTCCGTCATCGGCGACCCGCACGCCGCCGTCGGCTTGCAGGGCGACATCGACGCAACTGGCCCGGTCGGCCAGGACTTCGTTCACCGCGTGCCCCACGGCCTCGAACACCGCTTGGTGCAGGCCACGTTCGCCGGTCGACCCGACGTACATCCCAGGTCGCTTCCGAATGGCTTCCGCCCCGTGCAGCACCGTGATGTGGGTGGTGTCGTACCGGTAGGCATTCTCGCTCACGAAGTCCCCCTCCGACCGTGCCCGGCAGTGTTGACCAGCCTAAGCAGGTCTCCGAAGAACGCCAGGTCAGAGCCAGTTCACAGGAGGCGTGGATGGGTGGGGGAGCGTCTATCTGGATGCAGATGGCCCAGGCGTCGAGGTAGACCAGTAGACTGCGGCCCGACCCCGGCCGGGGTCGTGTACGGCCCTATTCTCGGCAGCCCCAAGGCCCTAATTTCAGGGCGATGTACGGCGTGGCGTCAGGCCACCATCCGCTGTGCTGTGGTCGATCGCCGTTCTCCTGGTGGCATCGTGACGGCAAACTGTGGACGTGAATTCGGACCTACCCTGACCTCGATGCGGTGCCGCTGACCTGCACATCGGTGGCCGGCAGGTCAGGCTTCCGGCGCTGTGAGGTGTCGCCGGGCTACGCCCCATACGTCTTCGAATTCCTGGAGAGCCAGCGGTTCCTCGATGTGGCCTTCCCATTCGGTGACGGGTGACTCTGCGGTGAAACCGAACCGGGCACCGTCGTCATCGGCCGACGCGGCCACGACGGGGCGCAGCGCAGGTCCTTCGAGTTCGACCTGCCGTCTGACCCAGCCGTCGTCGTCGACCTCGAAGTAGAACCACGTGTCTTCTTCGTCCCAGTAGCTGCGGAACCATCGCGTCACCGGCTCATCCTGTCCCACCAAGCTCGTACCTGGTACCTCCATGATCAGTCGAACCAGACCACGAGCCGTACGTTCTCCGGGCCGTGCAGTACACCGAGCGTTCGCATCACTTCCCAGACCGGTCCCCAGGGGCTGGCGTCTCCGGCGACCGCACGACGGCTGCGGGCGCCGGACTCATCGGTCTCGTCCCAGTCGGCGGCGCTCAGCTCGGCCCAGGTGATCCAGGTGGTGCCATGGGCGTACTGGGGCCCGCCGTCGGCGGCGAAGTCGGTGCGTACCCCGTCGGAGGCGTCACTCGGCAGTCCGCGCTCTTCGGCCAGGGGCCGGAACCCGAAACTGTTGCGCACTCCGAAGAGGCAGGCAAGGGCGTCGTACGCGTTGCCGGTGTTAAGCAGGAACAGGTCGATGGTGGCGGTCCAGACGGCATCCTCGTCGTCCTCGCCCAGGACCTTGGCCCACGGCCTGCACTCGATCATTCCGCTCACGTCGATGGATATGCTCGGATTCTGATGGGCAGGGACGGTGCCTGTCGTCTGTGTTTCACCACCAGCACTTCCCGCAGGGGAGATATTTGGGGCGGAGGGGCCTTGGACCAAACTGCGGTCTGTTCAATGCGCTGAAGGTCGCACCCATTGGGTGAGGTCTGACAGAGCGAGGACGAGATCCTCTTCTGTCTGGAGGAGGCGGTGCTCAGGGCGGACCTGACCGTTCTCGATGTCTGCGTGGTCGAGTTCTGCCTCGCCGGTGTCCCAGACAGTGATGGTGGCGAGTCGGGCGCTGGTGCCCAGGGTCACCCAGGCGCTGTCCTTGCTGCGGCCGTCGGCCGGAGAGGTGCCGAGCTCACAGCCGATCGCCGAGGCTTGGAGGTCGGCCGCTTGGTTGGTGCACCAGGTGGCAAGTACATGAGGGAAGTCAGTCATGGCCACTCCGTTGGATGGGTTCGCACCGGGGCGGTGGCCAGCGCGAGGGGAAGTGAGCTGGAGGTCCCGCAAATGTCAGGCATTCCGCCAGTCCTCAGTGCTGCAGCCAACTTCGTAGTGCCACCACCCTTCCTCTTCCCCATGAGCCAGGAGCGCCTTGATCCCGGCGAAGTCCGCACCGGCCGGTGCGGTGAAGGCCACCATGGGGAAGTTCTCGCTGAACACCTCACCGCCGAGCCCGAACGCCGAAAGACGCTCGTGCACCGCCTGGGAGCTGCGTCCCAAGGGGCCGGTGGGAATGGGTACGACGCGAACCGTGCAGTTGCCGGCGGTGCTGACGCGTCCAACGGCCCAGTGGTGGCCGTCGGCGTCGGTCTGATAGCGAACCACGTCACCTTCAGCGACCCCGTCCTGAAGGAAGGGGATGTTCTGCACGATGGCTGTGTCAGCGCCGAGCGTCGTTGCCCACAGGCCCTCTGTGTCCTGCGGGAACCACCCCTCACGAGGGACAAACCGGAACCAGACCTTGATCTTCTCGACCGTGCTCTCCATGACGGGCATCATGCGCCGCCTGGGATCGGCGCTTCCCACTGGGGCTGAACTGGTCGATCGGCTGAGCCTGTCGTTGGCTATGACCCACGGGTAATAATCAGTTGAATCCATCCTCAACCGGCTCCGTACTGTGGGCGAGAGGGATCGCCTGGGTGTACGGGGGTTGAGTGCGAGTCGGAGATCATGCCGAGTGGGAGCGGAGCTTCCCGGTGAAGTACCTGCTCGTCCACCAGGACGAAGACGACCAGGATGAGTTCTGGGGGCGCTGCGCGGGTGTCGAGGGCATGTTCGTGGACAAAGCACCGCCACCACGCGAGGTCCTGACGCTGCGGGGATGTGAGCCTGAGGGGCTGCTGCGCGATGCGCTGATGCCGAGCCGGACGTCGACCGCCTTGCTGGGTGACGTATGCGTCGAGGTCTGGGACGAAGAGCAGCCGTTGCAGTGGTGGTCATTGCTCGACTGTCTCGTCATCACGCATCAGCCAAACCGGGATGATCCGACCCTGGTGGACATCGTGGTCGGAGCGGGCGTCGCGGAAGAGCACGCCTGGACACACACCCTGCCGATGCCGCCGCGGTTCAAGCTGGTCGAAGGGTCCACGGGGATGCCCGGTTCGGTCGGCCATTGCCTGGCTGTGGACGGGCTGTTCGTGACGCGAGGTGCTCCGGCGCCCGTGCCGATAGGGCTCGTTGGCTGCGAGCCCGCGGAACCCCTCCTCGCTGTCCTGCGCCGGCCTCGCAAGTGGGATCGGGACTGGGTGGGGCTGTGGGCTCTGGACCGCGTCGGCCGGGTGATGTATCGCCACAACGTCCACCTGCGCATCGAGACCGCCCGGCCGTCCGTACTGGGCGGCAGTCTCCTCGACGTCAAGCTTGCCGACGGCGGTGAGGACAGGCCGCCGCTACTGGCCCGCTCGATCTGGGAGACCTGGTACAGGGGCGCCCCGGACATTAGTAATCAATGGGCTCCGCTCTCCGTCGAGGGCAGGTCCGAATGGCTCGACCTGACCGCCACCGGCATGAGCGGACAGGGCCCAGACCGTTCGGGCGGAATCCACCATCTCGACGGTGCGTACGCCACGGACGTGCCTGGCCTGCACTGCGCGCTGGCGGAGGCGCTGGCGGAACCTGGCGGCTATTACGGCCGGGAATGGAACGCCTTCAACGACTGCCTGCACGGTGGCTTCGGTGTGACCGCACCCTTCACTCTGTTCTGGCACGACGCCGACGTCGCTCGCCAGGCGCTGGCTGACGACATCTGGGACGCCGAGAAGGGGCTGAGCTACTTCGAGGAGATCGTGCGGCTCCTCGAATCCTTCGGCGTCACGGTCGTTCTCCAGTGACAAGGGCGCGACGTCCCGGCCTGTTCGCACCCTCACCCGCGGATCTTGTAAACGCGCAGTCAGGGGGCCGATCGGCCGCAGCCACGTTCACGTTGGGCGGTTAGGGAACGCTGGCTGCGATCACGGCGGCCCGGTCACCTCCGTGGGGTCCTCCGGGAGATGGCCGTGCAGGCGATACCCCATCTCGTCGGGGTGCCGGGTGACGCGGGCCAGTCGCCAGGCCGCCTCGTACGACATACGTCCGTGGTTCTGGGCACGAAGCCGCACCGCCAGCAAGTTGGTGACCGGATCGAGAAGCCAGCGCAGGAGCATCAGCTTCACTGGAAATCGCCGGCGATGGCGGTGAGGGCACGGGCGGCGTCCTCGTCACCGAATGCTCTTACGGTGCCTGCAAGTAGGACGAGTAGTTCCTTGCAGCCTTCAGGGGTCAGCTTGCCGACGAAATCGTGGATGACCTGAGCGATAACGACCCACTGCTGTCCAGGTTGCCACTGCCTGACCGTGCGGACCAGATCTTCGAGATCCGTACCGGCTGGTGGGCCGCCCAGGCGGGGCCAGTTCTCGGCCGAGCCTTCCAGGGCTGTGTAGAGACGGGCGGCAGCGGGGTTGGCGAGGATGTGTTCTTGGAGGAATTCCTCGCGCGCTTTGGCCTGGCGACGGGCCAGCTCGTCCAGCTCGAGTTCGCGACGCAGCAGCTCTTCCTGGCGACGGTGGTTCTGCTGGAGCTGTTCCGCGGCGAGCGCGGCCTTCTGGGTTGCTTCGTCCACCTCGACACTCACGGTGGCGTCCACGACGATCACGCCCACGCCTCTGAGGGGCAGGGCTTTGGCGAGTGCAGTGCCAATGTCCTGCTCAGCGGCGTCAGGTCGCAGGACATCGCAGGCGGCGGCTGCTTCATCGATCACGGCCCTGACGAGTTGCCCGGCTGCGTACGGGGCCGCGGGGATGTCGGTGTCGTCACGTCGCCGCCATGTCGCTCGGACGTGCGTGCGGAAGTGGAGCGTCGGGTCCGCGCTGCGTGGTCGGTCGGAGAAGGTGGAGACCCAGGTGGCGCCGCCCGGTTGGGCGGCGCTGTCGGGGGCGGGCCGACGCCTCATGCGGCTTCGCGCTCCTCTGACGTGCCTGCCTCGGGGTCTTCCTGCAGCAGGAGGCGCTGGACCTTGGCGAGGTCGGCGTCGAGGAGAGAGGAGAGTTCGAGTTTCAGGTTGGCCCGGTCGTGCGAGTACGGGCGGTCTTCGCTCTGAACCCATACTTGTGAGCAGGTACGCAGAGCCTCGCGCAGGGTCGGGCCTTCAGGACCGCGGACGTCGACGGCCCGCCGAAGGGTGTCGAGGATGATCGTTCGCAGAGGCGTCCGCTCAAGAGCCGCATCGAGCCACAGGAAGATGGCTCGGTCGAGTTCGCGATCCCCCGCCGCTCCGGTTGCCTGACGTAGGAGAGTGCGCCACCCGGTGACAAGGCCGGCGACTGGAGGCCGGAAGTCCTCCTCTTCGTCGGAGTCCGGAGTGGTGTCGCTGTGGAGTACCAGCGGCACTCGGTCGGCTTGTGGCGCAGACGACGCGGCGAGAGCGGTGAAAGTACGGTGGCCAACGGTGTCCCGGATCTTCTCGTCGCCGCACCAATCGACGACGTACCCGAAGAGCGTCTTCCGCACGGAGGTGTCCGCCCACAGCACCTGGATCGCTTCGCGCAGGCTGTCCACGACCTCCGGCACCCCGCTGCTGGCCACGCGCTTCAGGCGGCGTAGCGCCTTCCCGGTGTGACGTCGTCCGAACTGTCCGGTGCAGACCTCGACGACGGCCTGTTGGAGGGAGGCATCCTTGCGCTTGGCCCAGGAAAGCAACAGGGAGTGCACGTACGGAGCGCTGGCTGCATGGATCGCCGCGTTGTCGAGCAGCTTCACGGCTAAGGGCCACAGTTCCTTGTCCGTGCCGTGTGCGTACCACGCCGTGACGATCGCCTCTAGCGGTTCTTGTCTGCGATGGCGTACGGCCCAGCGCAGCGCGAACTCACCGATGCGGGCTGCCAAGGCGCGACGGGCGTCCTTGGTGATGGTCTCCAGGGCTTCCTTGTTCGTCCCTGTGTCATCGATGGGGACTTGGGCGAGCCACTTCAAGAAGGAGGTGCGGGCCAGCGGACGGTCGTTCCAGAAATACTCGATCGCGGCGTCATCCCAGTGCGGCCGGTCGAAACGGAGGGTCCCGTCCTCCTCGCGGCGCGCTTTGATGGCCTTGGTCATGGCGATCACGCCTGGCGCCTGTTGCCCGTGGACAGGGACAGGCGTGTCGCGTTTGTCGAGCGTGTCGGTCAACTCCGCTGCCTTGGCGTACACGTGGCCTACCGGGTCACCGCGCAGGACCGCTGCGGTGAGGAGGAAGTTCCGTTCGAAGCTGGTCCGGACGCGGCCTTCTGGTTCGTGCCACTCGTAGAGTGCGTCTTCCCAGTTGCTGAGGACAGCCACGACATTGGAAATCTGGTCGTCGAGGGAGCGGCGCCGCTCGGCAGGCGTTTGCTGCGCCGAATCCCGAGTCACGTCCGAGAGGGCATCGGCTGCGAGTTGCTCGGCGGTCCGGTGCTCATCGAGCATGAGGGGAGTGACGTTCAAGATGTCCGTGGGCGTCATACCGTCGATGAGCTGGCGTATGTCGGCTCTGCCGAGCCAGGCATTGACGGGGAACGACGGCTCCTGCGCCAGCAGCCAGCGCGTGGCGATGTCGTGAGGATGGATATCGCCCAGATCTGGCGCAGCACTCGGCGGCGCGCCGTGGCTGATTCGTCGCCACTGTTCCGGTCGGGTCAGGACGATGAGTCGGTTGTCTCGGCGGGCCAGCTGCTCACCGAGCTTCCCCAGGCCGGAACCAAATGTGTCGGCTACCTGGAATCCGTCTTCGTCTGGCGGGAGTTCGATTAGGAATCCGCACCGACGGTCATGAGGCAGACGTCGGGCGGGGAAGTGCTGGGATCCACCGAAGGAGAGGGGCCGTACTTCCGAGATCAAACCTTCTTCCACCAGCTGGTCGAGAAGGGCGTATGCGGTCGTGGTTCTGCTGCTGTTGGGTGGGCGGTTGATGACCAGGACGGAACCTGAAGGTCGCAGGACCTGAAGGGCCTGGGCGAAGGGGCTGCGGGTTCGGTCTGTGTCTTCTGAGCGGGGCTTGGCATAAACCCTGCGGATCACTGCCAAGTATTCGGCGTCGATGGGCGCGTCTGCGTCCAGCGTCTGCTCGAACACGTACTTCGTGCCGATCATCTCGCCCAGGTTGATCATTGCGCGCTGGAGCGTGGCCGCCTGCCCGACGGCTTCGATCGCCTCGGGGGACGGTTGTTCCGTTCTGCCCCGCTCAGCTTCTCGATGAGCGGCGGGTTCCGGGCTGTTCGGTGGGATGGCAGGAGCAGGGGGATACAGCGTGGGCGCGCATCCTGACTGTGAGCTCGCCGACCCGATCACTTCGGGACGAGCGGGCACTGTTGACTCGGTGTCGGCCTCGGAGACTGGGGTGGGCGTGTCAGCGGAGGCGGCGGCCTCTGTGCGTTTGGTCTGGTTTACGTCGCTGTACTGGTCGAGTAGCGGTGGACGTCCGCGCAACTCTTCGGCAGCGCTATATGGGCTTCCGGTAGCCGGAACGGACTGCTGCTGGATGAAGTCCTGCTCATCGTCGAGAGCCATCGGTTGGGCCGCCTCTCAGCCGATGGTTCCGTCGATCTCCACGCCGACCTGTTCCGCTGCCGCCTCGACGACCTTCGCGGACTGGTCCACGCGAACGCGGCCCGTCCTGGAAATTTCCTGCGCACGTACACCGACCTGGTGGCCGGTGAGTTGTTCCGCGCGCTGCGTGACGGAGACGCCCGGGCGCGCGGGCCGCTCCTCCGCGGCGCCGAAAGGTAGCTGGCGCCCGTAGATCTCCTCCAAGTCCAGGCGGAGCGCACCCAACAGATCCCTGAGCCCCGCATCGTCTCCCTGCAGAAGCGCCGGGCGGGTCAGATACACCTGGAGCGCTCCCCGAGCCTCGGTGATGCGCTCGATCCGCGCAGAGGACAGTTCAGCCGGGCGAACGGTCAACGCCCCGAGCTTTCCATCGACTTGCTCCGGTTCCTCCACGGGAACCCGACCAGCGCGCCGATCGAGGACCGCTCCGGCCCGGTCGAACAGGAACTTGACCGCCTCGGTGAGTGCGGTGCCGACGAGCATCGGAAACGTCAGTGGATCCACGGATGTGCCCTCCCCGTTGATTGCGTGACCCGCTGTGTACGCGCGGGCGCAAAAACCTGACTGACGGTACGGTTGCTGTCACTCAGAGAGAAGAGGCTTTCCGGTCACTCATAGTGATGTCCCAAACGCTCTTGGCGTTCATGTGTGCGATGCCCTTGACGTGGGCGCAGTCAGTTGGCGCCCGGCTGGCGCGCATAGGGCAGACGCACTTCCGGCCGGGACTGTGCGGAATAGCTCAGGCGAGAGCTTCCCGGTATGGCCGAAATACGCAAAAGGAGCGCCCGACTCCGCCAAACGATCTCCAGGGACGAGTCAGGGGCCCGACCTGCGATGCGGATCAGGCCCCTGACCTGGTGTTTCAGCTGTCGGGGTGACGTGATTTGAACATAGGACCCATTCGTCCCGAATGAGGTTCGAGTGGGCTCGTGATCGGCGGCGATGGGTATCGGTGCTGGTCAGAGACTTGCTGCGGGGCGGGCTCGCATGGCTTCAGCGGGTATCCGTTGGAAGATCATCTCCCAGATTTCTCCCAGCGAGGGCCGACTGCCTGCACGCTGGGCGCAGAGTGGCGTGGTTGCCGCAGTAAGTTTGCGTATCAGGTGAGGCTCTTGCGGCGTGCGCGCAGGGAGTAGGTCGTCGGCCCGCCCGGCCTGCCGCTCTTCGACCAGCCGCCGCTCGTCGCGATGACCCAGCCCTGCTGCTCCTTCATCTGCGCGGCGAAGGTACGGCGGTCGTTGATGGAGCAGCCGCAGGTGAGGATGACGTCGATGTCGAGGTACTGGCTGCGAGGGTTGTCGTCGCCGTACGGATCCTTGATCCATTCGACCTTGTGGATGTGGTCCTTCAGGCCCGTTCGCTCTTCGTCATGCTTGATCCCGAGTGCCTTGGCGAACTCGTCCAGGTCGTCGATCTCGAAGAGGTCGCTCGACCACTGGCCGGGCCAGACGGCGAACAGCCGGGACTCTCCGGCGACCGCGCGCTCGTAGGCGGCACGCTGGTCCCCGTGCGTCACGGTGCCATCCCCGTGGACCTCGATATAGCACGTCGTACTTGAGGCGTACGGGAAGTCTCTGCCGGTTGCGGCTGCGCTTCGTGGTTTCATTGGCCCCCCAATGTGGTTCTACGGCAATGCACTTTGTTCGATCCCAGTGAACAACAGGTCGGCATTGCAGGGGTGCCATCTCATGAAAGGTGATCGGAGCGCGTTGTCGACCAGAGCGCCGTTGGTTACTGAGCTTGAACTCGTGATGTCGTAGTGGCTGACGGGTTGTGGTCTCCTGCGGTATCACCGGGGCGTGAGGTATCCACAGGGTGGCGGGCTGACCGCCGAACGGCACCAGTTCCGCGAGGAGTTACGGGGCCAGGCGGCCGAGCGGTTCGCAAGGGGCGAACCGAGCTCAGCGATCGCCAAAGATCTGCGTGTCAGCGTCCGGTCGGTTCAGCGATGGCGGCGGACCTGGGATGAGGGTGGTCCGCGGGCCCTGCGCTTGCGTGGGCCCGCGTCGCTGCCACGGCTGAATGAGAAGCAGTTCGCGCAGTTGGAGGCGGAGCTGGACAAGGGGTCGGCCGCGCACGGGTGGGAGGACCAGCGGTGGACGCTGGCCGGGGTCAAGACGGTGATCGGCCGGCGCTTCCATATGGCCTACACCGTTCAGGGCGTGCGCAAGTTCCTGGTGCGAAACGGCTGGTCCTGTCAGGTCCCGGCCCGACGCGCGATGGAGCGGGACGACGAAGCGGTGGCCGGGTGGGCCCGGAAGGTGTGGCCGTGCGTGGAAGGCTCGCGGCGGTCCGTGGGGCCTGGCTGGTCTTCGAGGACGAAGCCGGATTCTCCATGACGCCGCCGCAGGCCAGGACATGGTCCCAGTGTGGCCGGACCCCGGTGGTGCGGGTCCGCGGCCGCTCCCGGCGACGCGTCTCCATCGCCGCGCTGACCTGCTACAAACCCGGCACCGCTCCCGGCTGATCTACCGGCCTCGCAGGGACGACGGCCGACGCGACGGCCGTAAGAGCTTCTCCTGGCATGACTACCGTGACCTGCTGATCGCCGCACATCGGCAGCTCGGCGGCCCGATCGTCCTCATCTGGGACAATCTGAACGTTCACAAGGCCGTTGTTGACAACAATTGTCGGCCCCTGACCCCCAGCGGCTCCGGTAACCAGAGTTCGCGAACGTGCAGCGCTGAGGTGCCTATGGCGATAGCGCGGATGGTGTCGGGGGCGGCGAGGGCTGGGAGACCCCGACCAAGATCTTCTCCCAGATTTCTCCCAAACGATCACCGGAGACGCAGGAAGAGCCCGAACCGCGATGCGGATCAGGCCCTGACCTGGTATTTCAGCTGTCGGGGTGGCGGGATTTGAACCCACGACCTCTTCGTCCCGAACGAAGCGCGCTGCCAAGCTGCGCTACACCCCGATCGCCGCCAGTGTCCCGGCGACATCGATTACTTTAGCCCACCTGCGGCCGGAGACGAAATCCGGTTTTTATCCCGATCGAGGTGTGGGTGAGGGGTACCGGGGTGGGGTAGGTCTGATGGCGGGGGCGCGAGGGCCGGACGGGGAAGGTGAGCAGAGGGTGTGCGACTGGTTACGCGTCCCGGGGTGTCAGGGTCAGCAGCGTCGCCTCCGGGGGGCAGGCGAAGCGGACCGGGGTGTAGCGGTTGGTGCCGCAGCCGGCCGAGACGTGGAGATAGGCGCGGTTGCCGTCCACCGAGTGGGAGGAGAGGCCCTTCACGCGGTCCGTGTCCAGGTCGCAGTTGGTGACCAGGGCTCCGTAGAAGGGGATGCAGAGCTGGCCGCCGTGGGTGTGGCCGGCCAGGATCAGCGGGTAGCCGTCCGAGGTGAAGGCGTCCAGGGAGCGCAGGTAGGGGGCGTGGACCACGCCGATGGAGAGGTCGGCGCCCGTCTCCGGGCCGCCCGAGACCTCCGCGTAGCGGTCGCGCTTGATGTGCGGGTCGTCGAGGCCGGTGAAGGCGAGCTCCAGGCCGTCGAGCTTGAGGCGGCCGCGTGTGTTGGAGAGGTTCAGCCAGCCCGCCTCGTCGAAGGCGTCCCGCATGGGTTCCCACGGGTTGTGGACGACGTTGACCGCCGGGGCGTTCCCGTTGAGGCCGTGCTTGCCCGCGGTCTTCTCGAAGAGGTAGCGGACGGGGTTACGGAGCTTGGGCCCGTAGTAGTCGTTGGAGCCGAAAACGTACACGCCCGGGAGCTCCATCAGCGGGCCCAGCGCGTCCAGCAGCTCCGGTACCGCCTCCGGGTCGGAGAGGTTGTCGCCGGTGTTCACGACGAAGTCCGGCCGCAGTCCCGCGAGTGACTGCAGCCAGGCGCGCTTCTTCCGCTGACCGCTCACCATGTGGACGTCGGAGATCTGCAGGACGCGCAACGGACGTGCCCCGTGCGGGAGTACGGGGACCGTGACCCTTCGCAGGCGGAACGAGCGGGCCTCGAATCCGGCTGCGTAGGCGAGACCGGCGGCGCCGGCCGCGGCGGTGACCGCCGTGATTTTCAGGGGTACTCCGTAGCGTGCGCGCATGCGCCCATCGTCGCAGACGGTTCGTGTCCACGGGAAAACCGGCGGGCGGTGGGCGCCCCGCACCTGCCACAATCACCACATGACCACGCTCAAGTCCAAGCTCAAGGAAGACCTCACCACGGCCATGAAGGCGCGTGACGAGCTGACCTCGTCCACGCTCCGACTGACCCTCACCGCGATCACCAAGGAGGAGGTCAGCGGCAAGTCGGCCCGCGAACTCTCCGACGACGAGGTGCAGAAGGTGATCGCCAGGGAGGCGAAGAAGCGTCGCGAGGCGGCCGAGGCCTTCTCGCAGGGCGGCCGGACCGAGCAGGCCGAGCGGGAGAAGAGGGAGGGCGAGCTGCTCGACGCCTACCTCCCGCAGCAGCTGAGCGACGACGAGCTGGCCGCGATCGTGGCGTCCGCAGTCGATGAGGCGAAGGCGGGCGGCGCCGAGGGGCCGCGTGCGATGGGCGCCGTCATGAAGATCGTGAACCCGAAGGTCGCGGGGCGTGCGGAGGGCGGCCGGGTGGCCGCTCAGGTCAAGAAGCTCCTCGCGGGCTGAGCCCACGGCCAGCAGGTGTCGTCGGCAGGCATTGCCGGCAGGTGTCGTCCGCAGGTGTCGTCGGCAGGTAATGGCCTGCAGGCGGATGTGAAGGAGGGGCGCTCCCGGCCGGGGGCGCCCCTCCTTCACATCTACGGCAGCGGCAGCTCAGGGACCGTTCGACCCGCCGTCCTGCTGACCACGGCCGTGGCCGTTGCCGTCGTTGCCGCCGATCAGGTCCGGCGGAATGCTGATGCCGGGGAAGGGGCTGCCGCCGCCGGGCTTGTTGTCGCCGTTGCCCGGCTTCTTCTTGTCCTTGTCCTTCTTGCCCTTGTCTTCCTTCGGCTTCGCCCGCGGTACGTCGACCGCGTTGAAGGCCGGCGTCTCGGAGGCGTTCAGGGAGCCGGTCATCGCGGTCTTCCAGATCGGACCGGGCAGACAGCCACCGCAGACGTCGTCGTAGTACTGGCCGCCGATGGTGATGTTGCTCATCGGGATCTGCTTGGCACCGTCACTGCCGACCCACACCGCCGTGGACAGGTTCGGCGTGTAGCCGACGAACCAGGCGTTCTTGCGCTCGTCGGTGGTACCGGTCTTGCCCGCGTTGTCACGGTCGCTGAGACCGGCCTGCTGTCCGGTGCCGTCCGCCACGACGCCCTTGAGCATCTGGTTGATGGTGTCCGCGGTGTGCTCGCTCATGGCCTGCGTGCACTTCGACTTCGGAACGTCGAGCTGCTTGCCGTTCGGGCTGGTCACCGAGAGGATCGCGATCGGGGAGCAGTACTTGCCGCGGTTGGCGAAGGTGGCGTACACCGAGGCCATCGCCAGCGGCGTCGACTCCTGGCCGCCGAGGGTGGTGGAGGCGACCGGCTGCAGCGGCTTGTTGTTGCCGCGGATGTAGCCGACCTTGTCCGCCATCGAGAGGGTCTCGCAGAGACCGGCCTTCTGCTCCAGCTTCGCGAAGTAGGTGTTGATCGACTTGCCCAGCGCGCTGGTCATGTCGAAGGTGCCCTTCTCCGTCTCCAGCTCGTTCGACACCTCCCAGGGGCGGTTGTCCGCAGGCCGGTTCTCGCAGGTACGGAAGCTCTCGCCGGGCAGTGAGATCTGGTGGTCGGAGGTGAAGTCCTGCGCCGGACTGATCCCCTTCTCCAGGGCCGCCGCCGCGGTGATCGGCTTGAACGTCGAACCGACCTGGAAGCCGGCGTAGCTGCCGCCCATCTTGTGGTCGACGTTGAGGTTCAGCACGGTCTGGTGCTTGGACTGGTCCAGTCCGTACGGACGGGACTGGGCCATCGCCGTGATCTGGCCCGTACCCGGCTTCACCTGCACGACCGCGTCGGCGATCTTGTCGTCCTTGTTGACCCGGGAGGTCGCGGCCTCGTTGGAGGCGGCCTGCGAGCGCGGGTCGAGCGTCGTTTTGATCGTGAGACCGCCGGTCGCCCAGAGCTTGGCACGGTCCTTCGCGGTCTTCCCGAAGGCGGGGTCGCCCGTGACGATCTGCCGTACGTAGTCGCAGAAGAAGCCGGAGCCGCTGACCGCGGTGATGCAGCCGTTCTGCGGCCGCTTGACCTTCAGCTTGATCGGCGCCGCCTGGGCCTTGGCGGCCTCGGCCTTCGAGATGTCCCCGACGTCCGCCATCCGCTGGAGCACGGTGTTGCGACGCTTGGTCGCCTCCTCCGTGTCGTTCACGGGGTCGTAGCGGCTCGGCGACTGCACGATGCCGGCCAGCAGCGCCGCCTCCTCGACCTTCAGGTCCTTCGCGGACTTCGAGAAGTAGCGCTGCGAGGCCGCCTCGACCCCGTACGCCTGCTGCCCGAAGAAGGTGATGTTGAGGTAGTTCTCCAGGATCTTCTTCTTGCCGAGCTCTTCCTCGACCTGGATCGCGTACTTCAGCTCCTGGACCTTGCGGCCGAGCGTCTGCTGGGTGGCCTCCGCGACCTTGGCCGGGTCGTCGCCCGCCTCCTCGACGAAGACGTTCTTCACGTACTGCTGGGTGAGGGTCGACGCGCCCTGCGCGGTCCCGCCCGACTGAACGTTTCGGTTCATCGCGCGCAGGATGCCCTTGAGGTCGACCGCGCCGTGTTCGTAGAAGCGGGCGTCCTCGATCGCGATGATCGCCTTCTGCATGTACGGCGAGATGTCCTTCAGCGGCACAACGGTGCGGTCGCGGGAGTAGACCGTGGCGATCTGGCCGCCCTGGTTGTCCAGGATCGTGGTTCGCTGCATCAGCGGCGGAGTCTTCAGATTGGCCGGGATCTCGTCGAATCCGTCGACCGTCCCCTTGGCGGCGAGACCCAGTGCTCCGGCGGCCGGCAGCGCGATGCCCGCCAGGACCACTCCGGAGAGTGCGGCGACACCGAGGAACTTGGCGGCCTGCTGGGTCGTCGTGAGACCCCCGCCCGAGCGCTTCTTTGGCATGGGGGCAGCCTACGTTCTCATTCGCCGGACACACGTATATGCCTTGGCCTAAGCTGCTCTCAACTGTCACAGCAGTCCGGTTTCGTATCAACCCCCCTGCATGACCCTGTGGATGGCCCGACCGCGATTCAGGCGCTCCCGAAAACGCCTCGTGTGTCATCGAACGTCCGTTGTGTCTCAGATGGTCTGTCCCGATTCTCTCGGGATAGTCGCGGATGTCCTCACCTCACTCCCCTGGGTGATCTGCCGCATACGCATAGTCCGTTCGGGCCATTCAAGATTGGGCCCGAAGGGGGTGTTGTGCTGTCGCCACCTTCCGTAACGTCCTCAACTGGCAGCGGTGAATATGCCGCTGTCGCCGTGGGGGAGCCTCGATTCGGGAGAGGACGGCGCCGGGATGGGCTGGGTAACCGACTGGAGTGCGCAGGCAGCCTGCCGCACTACCGATCCGGATGAACTGTTCGTACAAGGGGCAGCGCAGAACAGGGCCAAGGCGGTGTGCACCGGATGTCCGGTGCGGACCGAGTGCCTGGCCGATGCGCTGGACAATCGCGTCGAGTTCGGCGTGTGGGGCGGGATGACCGAGCGGGAGCGCCGCGCACTGCTGCGCAGGCGTCCGACCGTCACGTCCTGGCGCCGGCTGCTGGAGACCGCACGCAGCGAGTACGAGCGGTCCACGGGCATCCTGCCCGTGGCGATCGGGCTGGAGGACGACGAGCTGCACGAGACGCTCGCCGCCGTGGGGTAAACCCCGGGACGGTGGGTGAGCGGTCCGGCCCCGTGGTGCGGACCACGTGGTGCGGGCGGGTTCCTGACGCGCACGAGGGTTCCTTACGCGCGCGACGGATCCTGACGCGCACGACGGATTACGGCACGACGGACTACGGGGTGGCTAGGCAGCCCCGGCCGGAGCGGAACCGGTCGCGAGCCGGTCCCCGATGGCTCGCAGCCCTGCGAGGTCATGGACATCTCCGGGCAGCGCGGCCACCGCCGTCACGGCCACCTCGGGATGCTGCGCGGTGAAACGGTCGCGTGTGTGCTGTTCGCGCGCGACCACCTGCATCCTTTCGGCGTGCAGATGCAGCAGACCGGCTGTCAGCTGCTCGACGGAGACAGCCGGGGCAGCGGAGATATCCGCGTCTGTGTCTGTGTCTGTCTCCGCGTCTGCGTCGGCTTCTGGTGTGGCCTCTGGTACGTCGGTGGGCTCGTGCTCATGGTTGTGCTCGTGCTCGTGCTCGGACAGGTCGGGGGTGACGGCTCCAGCGGTGTCCGTGGTCTGTGCGGTCCCGGCCGCGGGGGAGTCGGCGGGCTCACGAAGTCCAGCCTTCCCGGCCCCCTGATCCACAATGCCGGCCGCATCAAGATTTTCTGCGGCGGCCAGCGCCTGCCCGGCCGAGAGCCGCGCGGCCTCGCTGTCGTGCACCCGGTTGAGGACCAGCCCCGCCAGCGGCATGTCTTCCGCGGCCAGCCGCTCCACGAAGTACGCCGCCTCGCGGAGCGCGTCCCGCTCCGGCGTCGCGACGACGAGGAACGCCGTGCCGGGTGCCTGGAGCAGCTTGAACGTGGCGTCGGCTCGGGTGCGGAACCCGCCGAACATGGTGTCCATCGCGGCGACGAAGGTCTGTACGTCCCTCAGGAACTGGCCACCGAGCAGCTTCCCCAGCGTCCCGGTCATCATCGACATGCCCACATTGAGGAACTTCATCCCGGCCCGGCCGCCCATTTTGGCCGGGGCCATCAGCAGCTTGATGAACTTCCCGTCCAGGAACGAGCCGAGCCGCTTCGGCGCGTCCAGGAAATCAAGCGCGGAACGCGACGGCGGGGTGTCGACGACGATCAGGTCCCACTCCTCGCGCGCCCTGAGCTGACCGAGCTTCTCCATCGCCATGTACTCCTGCGTGCCCGCGAAGCCGGCCGACAGGGACTGGTAGAAGGGGTTCTCCAGAATCGCGCGGGCCCGCTCGCCGTCCGCGTGCGCCTCGACGATCTCGTCGAAGGTCCGCTTCATGTCGAGCATCATGGCGTGCAGTTCACCGGAGCCCCGTGTCTCGATGCCCTTTACCTGGCGGGGGACGTTGTCCAGCGAGTCGATGCCCATGGACTGGGCGAGCCTGCGGGCCGGGTCGATGGTGAGGACGACGACCTTGCGGCCGCGCTCGGCCGCGCGTACGCCGAGCGCCGCGGCGGTCGTGGTCTTGCCGACTCCGCCCGAGCCGCAGCACACGATGATCCGGATGTCCGGATCGTCGAGGAGGGCGTCGGTGTCCAGGGCGGGGGCCGGCGCGGGCGCGGACGCGGGCGCCGCTGAGGGACCGTCGTGGTTGCCGCTCCCGTCGTGGTTGTCGCCCCCGTCGTGGTTCCTGTCCGATGTCATGAACCCACTCCTTGTCCCGCCGCCCCTGCGCCCACGCCTTGCTTACGGAGCTCCGTCGCAAGTTCGTACAGTCCGGCCGGGTCCACACCCTCGCCGATCAGCGGGAGTTCGTAACCCGGAAGTCCGAGGCCTGCCAGAACCGCGCGCTGTTCACGCTCCAGCCCGACCCGCTGGGCATGCTCGGCGGCCTGCGCGAGCAGCGGGCGCACGAGGGCCGCGGAGCCGGTCACGCCGGCCCGGGTGAGCGTTTTGGCGATCTCCTTGCGGCGGCCGCCCGCGGCGGTGCGCAGCGCGTCCTCGTCCAGCAGATGCGGGCGCACCATGTTCACGATGACCCGGCCCACCGGCAGCTCGGCCGCCTGGAGCTCGGCGATGCCGTCGGCGGTCTCCTGGACCGGCATCTCCTCCAGGAGGGTCACCAGATGGACCGCGGTCTCCGGGGACTTCAGCACCCTCATCACGGCCTGGGCCTGATTGTGTATCGGGCCTATCCGGGCCAGCCCCGCCACCTCGTCGTTCACGTTGAGGAAGCGGGTGATGCGGCCGGTCGGCGGGGCGTCCATGATCACGTAGTCGTAGACGAACCGGTTCTGCTTGTCCTTGCGGCGGACCGCCTCGCAGGCCTTGCCGGTCAGCAGGACGTCCCGGACGCCGGGCGCGATCGTGGTGGCGAAGTCGATCGCGCCGAGTTTCTTGAGCGCCCGGCCCGCGCTGCCGAGCTTGTAGAACATCTGGAGGTAGTCGAGGAGGGCGCGCTCGGCGTCGATCGCGAGGGCGTGCACCTCCCCGCCGCCCGGTGCGACGGCGATCTTGCGCTCCTCGTAGGGGAGGGAGTCCGCCTCGAAGAGCTGGGCGATGCCCTGTCTGCCCTCGACCTCGACGAGGAGGGTGCGCTTGCCCTCGGTCGCGAGGGCAAGCGCGAGGGCGGCGGCGACCGTGGTCTTACCGGTACCGCCCTTGCCGCTGACGACCTGGAACCTGCTCACGTATTCGAGCCTAACCAGTCGTACCGCAGGCTACGCACGAGGCTGCGCGTCTCGTGGATTGCACAGGCATTACAGTCGGGCCATGACCAAGTGGGAATACGCGACCGTGCCCCTTCTCGTGCACGCGACCAAGCAGATTCTGGACACCTGGGGCGAGGACGGCTGGGAGCTGGTCCAGGTCGTTCCCGGCCCGAACAACCCCGAGCAGCTCGTGGCCTACATGAAGCGGGAGAAGCAGTAGTGGCGGGCGTCGTCGAGGCGAAGCTCGCCGAGCTCGGACTGCCCCTGCCGGCCGTCGTGCCGCCGCTGGCCTCGTACCAGCCGGCCGTGCAGTCCGGGGTGTACGTGTACACCTCGGGCCAGCTGCCGATGGTGGACGGCAAGCTCGCCGTCACCGGCAAGGTCGGCGCGGAGGTCACGCCCGACGAGGCCAAGGAGCTGGCGAAGACCTGCGCCCTCAACGCGCTCGCCGCGGTGAAGTCGGTCGCGGGCGACCTGGACCGGATCGCGCGTGTCGTGAAGGTCGTCGGCTTCGTCGCCTCTGCCACCGACTTCACCGGGCAGCCCGCCGTGATCAACGGCGCGAGCGAACTGCTCGGTGCCGTCCTCGGAGACAAGGGCGTGCACGCGCGCAGCGCCGTGGGCGTCGCGGTGCTGCCGCTGGACGCACCGGTCGAGGTCGAGATCCAGGTCGAACTGACCGGGGTCTGAGCCGGCCGGTCTCCAGCCACGGCACTCGCCGACTTCCTCCGATCCCGCCCGGTCACGACGACCGGGCGGGATCTTCTGCGTGCGGGAGCGGATCGTCGGTGCGCCGGGGGAACTTCTGCGTGCGGGAACCGATCAGCTGTGTGCCGGTGGCGATCATCTGTGCTGTGTACGGGGCATGTACGGATCTCGGCCCCCCTCGAACATCCTCGCGGTTCCGGATAGCCTCCGGCCATGTCCAATGGTCAGTGGTACCCACCGGAATGGCCCGACCGGATCCGGGCCCTCGCCACCGGCGAACTGACGGCCGCCACCCCCCGGCGGGCCGCCACCGTGATGCTGCTCCGGGACGCCGTCGCCGGTACCGGGGGCGGGCCCACTGTCCACATGCTGCGCCGGCGCACGTCGATGGCCTTTGCCGGAGGGGCGTACGCCTATCCGGGTGGCGGGGTCGACCCGCGCGACGACGACCGGCTCGTCGGCTGGGCCGGGCCCGCGCCGGAGAGCTGGGCGCGGCGGCTCGGGGTCGGCACCCCCGCCGAGGCGCAGGCGATCCTCTGCGCGGCGGTCCGGGAGACGTACGAGGAGGCGGGCGTCCTGCTCGCGGGCCCGACCGCGGACACCGTCGTCTCGGACACCACCGGCGAGGACTGGGAGGCCGATCGCGAGGCGCTGGTCGCACGGGAGCTGTCGTTCGCGGAGTTCCTGGAGCGCCGCGGACTGGTCCTGCGCTCGGATCTGCTCGGCGCGTGGGCGCGCTGGATCACTCCGGAGTTCGAACCGCGCCGCTACGACACCTGGTTCTTCGTGGCCGCGCTCCCGGCCGGCCAGCTCACCCGCAACGCCTCCACGGAGGCCGACCGCACGGTGTGGATCGGTCCGGGGGAGGCGGCCGACGGCTACGACCGCGGCGAACTGCTGATGATGCCGCCGACGGTCTCGACGCTGCGCGGGCTCAGGGCCCACGCCACCGCCGCTCAGGCGCTGGAGGCGTCCTCGGCCCAGGACCTCGCTCCCGTACTCGCACAGGCGCGCCTGGAGGGCGACGAGCTGGTGCTGAGCTGGCCGGGGCACGCGGAGTTCACCAAACACATCCCGGCGGCCGGCAGGGGCAGCGCGGGCGAGGCCGACGTCACGGGCGGTGGGGCGGCATGAGCGACGCGGCAGCGCTGCCCGGACAGCCGCGCGGCGGGGTGCTCTCCGGCCCCGCCACCACCCGTGCGGTCAACGTCCTCGCGCCCAACGCGTCTCCGATGACGCTGGACGGCACCAACACCTGGATCGTCGCCGAGCCCGACTCGGACCTCGCGGTGGCCATCGATCCGGGCCCGCTGGACGACGTCCACCTGCGGGCCGTCATCGACACCGCAGAGCGCTCGGGCCGCCGGATCGGGCTCACACTCCTCACCCACGGCCACCCCGACCACGCGGAGGGCGCGGCGCGGTTCGCGGAGCTGACCCGTACGAAGGTGCGCGCGCTCGACCCCGGGCTGCGGCTCGGGGACGAGGGCCTGGGCACGGGTGACGTGATCACGACCGGCGGGCTGGAGATGTACGTGGTGCCGACCCCTGGCCACACCGCGGACTCGCTCTCGTTCCATCTGCCCGCCGACCGCGCGGTGCTGACGGGGGACACGATCCTCGGCCGCGGGACGACGCTGGTGGCGCACCCCGACGGGCGTCTCGGGGACTACCTCGACTCGCTGCGGCGGCTGCGTTCGCTGACGGTCGACGACGGGGTGCACACGGTGCTGCCGGGGCACGGGCCGGTGCTGGACGACGCGCAGGGCGCGGTCGAGTTCTACCTGGCGCACCGCGCGAACCGGCTGGCCCAGGTGGAGACGGCGGTGGAGGCCGGGTACCGGACATCGTCGGAGGTGGTGGCGCACGTGTACGCGGACGTGGACCCGTCGCTGTGGCCTGCGGCGGAGCTCTCGGTGCGGGCGCAGCTGGAGTATCTGCGGGAGCACGGGCTGATCTGACGGGCCCTGGAAACCGCCGGCGTACGGAGGGGCCCCGCCAGTTCTGACGGGCCCTGCCCTGTGACGTACGCGAGGGGCCCTGCCGGTGTCGGCGGGGCCCCTCGGGCGTTGCGTACGACGACGGGTCAGCGGGACCGCTTGGCCAGCCGCTCCACGTCGAGCAGGATCACCGCGCGGGCCTCCAGCCGCAGCCAGCCGCGGCCGGCGAAGTCGGCCAGGGCCTTGTTGACCGTCTCGCGGGAGGCACCGACCAGCTGGGCCAGCTCCTCCTGCGTCAGGTCGTGCACGACGTGGATGCCTTCCTCGGACTGGACGCCGAAGCGGCGCGACAGGTCGAGGAGCGCACGGGCGACACGGCCGGGCACGTCGGAGAAGACCAGGTCGGACATCTGGTCGTTGGTCTTGCGCAGGCGCCGTGCGACAGCGCGCAGCAGGGCCGTGGCCACCTCGGGGCGCACGTTCAGCCAGGGCTGGAGGTCGCCGTGGCCGAGGCCGAGGAGCTTCACCTCGGTCAGCGCGGTCGCGGTGGCGGTGCGCGGGCCCGGGTCGAAGAGCGACAGCTCACCGATCAGCTCGCCGGGGCCGAGGACAGCGAGCATGTTCTCGCGGCCGTCGGGCGAGGTGCGGTGGAGCTTCACCTTGCCGTCGGTGACCACATAGAGGCGGTCACCCGGGTCACCCTCATGGAACAGCGCGTCGCCGCGCGCGAGGGTCACCTCACTCATCGAGGCGCGGAGCTCCGCGGCCTGCTCGTCATCGAGCGCCGCGAAAAGCGGGGCGCGCCGCAGAACGTCGTCCACGAGTTCTCTCCTTGTCGGCCTGTTCAGGGAACCGTGGTCCCCATCATGCCGGACGGTAAAACAGTGCGATCAATCACAAACCAGTTTGACGCACGCGCGTGCCGAGACGTACGGCAGGGGGCCGATTGGGGGTGGATCATCGGTGACCGGGGCGGATGTCAGTGCCTGGCTCTAGGCTGGCCGGGTGTCCGGAAAGCCGGTGAGAGCGCAGGCCAAGGGGGCTGATGGGGTGTCGGAGGGCCACGATTCCGCTGTGGGCGAACAGGCCGCGAGTGGAGCGAAAAATGCGACAAAAAGCCCGGCTGGACGGATGAAGCAGGTGGGAACGGCGGAACCGGTGAGGACGGCGAAACGGGTGGGATCAAAGAGTGGGACGGGCTCGATGCCGGGGCGGGGGCGGGGGCGGGGGCGGGAGCTGGAGTCGAAGCCCGGTTCGGAGCCGGAGTCGAAGGCCACCCCGAAGTCGAAGCCAACCGCCAAGCCGAAGCCAACCGCCAAGCCGAAGGCGAACGCCAAGCCGAAGCCAACCGCCAAGCCGAAGGCGAACGCCAAGCCCAATCCCAAGCCCAAGCCGAACGCCAAGCCGGAATCGCACCTGGCCATGGTGCGCAGGGCCCGCCGGATCAACCGTGAGCTGGCCGAGCTCTATCCGTACGCCCACCCGGAGCTGGACTTCCGGAACGCCTTCGAGCTCCTCGTCGCCACGGTCCTCTCCGCTCAGACGACCGATCTGAGGGTCAACCAGACCACCCCCGCGCTCTTCGCCGCCTACCCCACCCCCGAGGACATGGCCGCGGCGGTCCCGGAGGAAATGGAAGAGCTCATTCGGCCGACCGGCTTCTTCCGCGCCAAGACCAAGTCGCTGATGGGCCTCTCCACCGCCCTCCGGGACAACTTCGACGGCGAGGTGCCCGGCCGTCTGGAGGACCTCGTCACGTTGCCGGGCGTCGGCCGCAAGACCGCCAACGTCGTACTGGGGAACGCCTTCGGAGTGCCTGGGATCACTGTCGACACCCACTTCGGACGGCTGGTGCGCCGCTGGAAGTGGACCGACCAGGAGGATCCGGTGAAGGTCGAGGCCGATGTGGCGGCGATCTTCCCCAAGAGCGAGTGGACGATGCTCTCGCACCGCGTCGTCTTCCACGGGCGCCGCATCTGCCACGCCCGCAAGCCCGCCTGCGGTGCCTGCCCGATCGCCCCGCTCTGTCCTTCGTACGGAGAGGGCGAGACGGATCCCGAGAAGGCCCGGAAGCTTCTGAAGTACGAGATGGGGGGCCGCCCCGGGCAACGGCTGAGCCCGCCGCCCGACTACCCGGGCGCACCCGCCCCCGCCCTGGGCGCCGAATGATCCGAGGCGCCGCTGCGGAACGAAATGCGTGACGACAGGCGTTGTGAGACGAGGGGTGCCCATGAGGACGCATGAACACAGCACGGACGCGTCGGCCGACGCGGTGGCAGCCGCCGCGTCGCCCGCGCCTGGGTCCGGTGGAGAGGCCTCGATCACCGTCACCACCGAGGGCCTGCCCCGCTGGCTGGACCCCGTCGCCCGTGCCGCGCGCACCGTCGAACCGAGGCAGCTCAGCCGGTTCCTGCCGCCCGAGAGCGGGGCGGGTCGGCAGTCGGCCGTCCTCGTCCTGTTCGGCGAGGGTGCGCGGGGGCCCGAACTGCTCCTGATGGAGCGCGCGGGAAGCCTGCGCTCGCACCCCGGGCAGCCCTCCTTCCCCGGCGGCTCCCTGGACCCGGAGGACGGCGACCAGTCGACGACGGGGCCGCTCAGGGCTGCGCTGCGGGAGGCCCAGGAGGAGACGGGCCTCGATCCGCACGGCGTGCAGCTGTTCGGCGTGCTGCCCCGGCTCTACATTCCGGTGAGCAGCTTCGTCGTGACGCCGGTCCTCGGCTGGTGGCGTGCGCCCAGCCCGGTGGGGGTCGTCGACCCGGGGGAGACCGCGCGGGTCTTCACCGTCCCCGTGGCAGATCTCACGGACCCGGCCAACCGGGCCACGGCCGTCCACCCGAGCGGTCACCAAGGCCCGGCGTTTCTGGTCGAATCCGCACTCGTATGGGGGTTCACGGCCGGTGTGATCGATCGGATTCTGCACTTCGCGGGCTGGGAGCGCCCCTGGGACAGAGCCAAGCAGGTGCCGCTCGACTGGCGCGCATGACAGGCTGACTCCCCGTGCTCCACTGCTCCGGGCCGCCCGCCCGGACCCGGAGAGACGTACGGGCCCGGTGACGAATCTGTGAGGCTATAGACGGTGAACGTGCTGGACATCCTGCTGCTGGCCGGCGCCGTGTGGTTCGCGGTCATCGGATACCGCCAGGGGTTCGTCGTCGGCATCCTGTCGGTGATCGGGTTCCTGGGCGGCGGTCTCGTCGCCGTCTATCTGCTGCCGGTCCTGTGGGATCAGCTGACGGACGGCTCCGAGGTCTCGTCCACGGCCGCCGTGGTCGCGGTCGTCATCGTGATCGTGTGCGCCTCGGTGGGGCAGGCCTTCACCACCCACCTGGGGAACAAGCTCCGCCGGTACATCACGTGGTCGCCCGCGCGCGCCGTCGACGCGACGGGCGGCGCACTGGTCAACGTCGTGGCGATGCTCCTGGTGTCGTGGCTGATCGGCTCCGCCCTGGCCGGCACCTCGCTGCCGACCCTGGGCAAGGAGGTACGCAGCTCCTCCGTGCTGCTCGGCATCTCCCGGGTGATGCCGCCCCAGGCCTCCACCTGGTTCACGGACTTCTCCTCGGTCCTCGCGCAGAACGGCTTCCCGCAGGTCTTCAGCCCGTTCGCCAATGAGCCGATCACCGAAGTCAGGGCCCCCGACCCGGCGCTCGCGGGCAGCCCGGTCGCCGCCCGCGCCAAGAAATCCATCGTCAAGGTCGTCGGTACCGCCCCGAGCTGCGGCAAGGTCCTCGAAGGGACCGGTTTCGTCTTCTCCGACCGCCGGGTGATGACCAACGCCCATGTCGTCGGCGGCGTCGACGAGCCGACCGTCCAGATCGGCGGCCAGGGACGGCTGTACGACGCGAAGGTCGTCCTGTACGACTGGCGGCGCGACATCGCCGTACTCGACGTCCCGGACCTGGACGCGAAGCCGCTCGGCTTCACCGACACCGACCACGACGCCTCGACCGGCAACAGCGCGATCGTCGCGGGCTTCCCGGAGAACGGCGCGTACGACGTACGGTCCGCGCGCGTCCGCGCCCGCATCGACGCCAACGGCCCGGACATCTACCACCGGGGCACCGTCCGCCGTGACGTGTACTCGCTCTTCACGACGGTCCGCCAGGGGAACTCCGGCGGACCGCTGCTGACCCCGGAAGGCAAGGTGTACGGAGTCGTCTTCGCCAAGTCGCTCGACGACCCGAACACCGGTTACGCGCTGACGGCCGACGAGATCCGCGACGACATCGAGCAGGGACGAACCGCCAACCAGCAGGTCGACAGCCAGGCGTGCGCCCTCTAGACCGTGCCCTCTGGACCGTGCCCTCTGGGCCGTGCCCCCTCTGGGCCGTGTCCGCTAGACCGTGTCCGCGAGAGGGAACGTCTCCCGGAAGCCGGGTACGGGAAGCCCCGTCAGGTCCCGCCGCCGGGCGATGCGCTCAGAGCCCGCCGGTGGGGGACCGGCAGGTCGTCCGCGGCGGCCGCGAGGCCGTCCGGGGAGGCGGGGAGGTCATCCGCGCGGGTGGCGCAGCCGTGCCGAGACCCAGCGGGCCCTGCGGCGGAGGATGCGCGGAATGCCGAGCCGGGGATCATGCAGAACATGCATAGCGTGCACTCGGCCCTGGTGGCCGCCCCCCTCATGAATGCCCGGAGCCGCCGTGGCGGTCGAGCGGCGATTGCGTGCTGCGTCACTGAAGTCGTGCGTCCAGCCCATACCTCGACGTCTGCCCGTGGGACATGGTCGGTAACCGCCCATCCGTCAGCCAATTGGCGTATGCGCCAGGCACGTGGCTGTTCGTCGTACGGGCGTGCCCGTGGGCTAGCGGTCGGGCTCGGAATCCTTGAGCCAGCTGATGAGTTCGGCCGAGAATCCGTCCGGATCCTCCTCGTGGGGGAAGTGCCCCAGACCGTCGAAAAGTCGCCAACGGTACGGTGCCTCGACGTACTCGCCGGACCCCGCCGAACTCCGGGTGCGCACCGCCGGATCGAGTGAACCGTGCAGGTGCAGCGTGGGCACCCGCACCGGCCGTTTCATGCGCCGGTAGAACTGGATGCCGTCGGGGCGGGCCAGCGAGCGCACCATCCAACGGTAGGGCTCGACCGAGCAGTGAGCCGTCGACGGGATGGACATCGCGCGCCGGTACACGTCCACCGTCGCGTCGTCGGGGAACTCCGCGGTCCGCGGCCCCGCCCAGTCGTGGATCAGCCGCCCCACCAACGCGGCGTCGTCCGCCACGAGCTGACGCTCAGGCACCCACGGCCGCTGGAAGCCCCAGATGTACGAGCCCGCGCGTGACTGCGCGAAGTCGGAGAGCATCGAGGAGCGCCACCGGCGCGGATGCGGCATCGAGGAGACGACCAGCCGGCGCACCAGCTTCGGCCGCATCACCGCCGCCGTCCAGGCGAGGTAGCCGCCCATGTCGTGGCCGACCAGCGCCGCATCGGGCTCGCCGAGCGAGCGGATCACGCCGGTGATGTCCAGCGCCAGGTTGGCCGGGTCGTAGCCCCGCGGCGTACGGTCGCTGCCGCCCACTCCGCGCAGGTCCATCGCCACCGCCCGGAACCCCGCCTCCGCGAGTGCGGGCAGCTGGTGGCGCCAGGTCCACCAGAACTGCGGGAAGCCGTGCAGGAGCAGGACCAGCGGCCCTTCACCCATTTCAGCGATGTGGAAGCGGGCGCCGTTCGCCGCGACATCCCGGTGCGTCCAGGGGCCGTCCAGGCGGACAGGCCCGCCGGACCCGGCCGCCGGACCCAGCGGGCCGGTGAACGGCACCGAGGCCCGGGGGGACGGTGTGGCGGAAGGGATTGCCGGTGGGCCGTCCGGCCCTGCGTGGCCCGCCCGGTCGTCCGGGCCTACTGGGCCGAATGCGCTGGAATCGGGGACCGTCATGTAGATGAGCGTGCCACAGCCGGTGCCTTGTCCTGGACAGGACTGTTCTCGATGGCCTTGTCCGCAAGTGTGCTGCCGCCCACCGGAAGGATCGCGTCCGCCGCGATGCCCGGACGGGGGTGCGGCTTGACGCCCTGGAGGACGGCGGCGGTCTGCTTCGCCGACGCGATGGACTTCTCCGGCGGCTTGACCTTCTTGAACTTGGCGTAGCCGAAGAGCGCGAGCAGGATCCCGAGCAGGATGAACGCGCCACCCACGATCAGGAACGACCAGGCGAGCCCCAGCCCCAGGTTGTGGATCCCGTACGCGGCCGCGAAGCTCAGCACCGGGATCGCGAAGAGGATCAGCACACCCGTGACGATGAACGCCACGCTGCCGATGACGCCACGCTTGACGTCCTGTCGCACCTCGGCCTTGGCCAGGGCAATCTCGTCGTGTACCAGCGCCGACAGTTCGGCCGTCGCCGAGGCGACCAGCTGGCCGAGACTGCGGTCGGCGCTGCCCGCGTAATTGCCGGGGTCGCTCATGCCTGACTCCCTCTCCTGTTCAACACGTCCGATGTCAGATCATGCCGGACTGTCCGGCTTGTTGCTCGCTGCCCCCGCCAGTTGGGCAAGGCGGCGGTGCTCCGCCGCCTTCTTCTCGTGGATCGCGGCCATCCGCAGGTGGTACTCCGGATCACCCTGTTCATAGACGTCCGGTACCCCGGATTCGTCCTCATCGAGCTCCTCCGCGTCCGTGAGCGCCCGGTATCTGCGTACCCGGAGTTTGAGCAGTACACCGGAGAGTACGGCGGCGATCAGGGAGCCGAGCAGGACCGACGCCTTGATCTCGTTGACCATGTCGGCGTCGGTGAAGGCCAGCTCGCCGATCAGCAGCGAGACGGTGAAGCCGATTCCGGCGAGCGAGGCGACCGCGAAGACATCGGCCCAGGCCAGTTCTTTGTTCAGCTCCGCCCTGGTGAACCGGGTGGCGAGCCACGTACCGCCGAAGATACCGACCGTCTTGCCGACGACGAGCCCCAGCACGACACCCAGCGTCTCGGGCCGGGTGAACACGCCGGCCACCGCGCCGCCCGAGAGCGAGACCCCGGCCGAGAAGAGCGCGAACAGCGGTACGGCGAAACCCGCCGACAGCGGGCGGATCAGATGCTCGATCCGCTCACCGGGGGAACGCTCCTCGCCGTCGCGCCTGGTGCAGCGCAGCATCAGGCCCATAGCGACCCCGGCGATGGTGGCGTGGATGCCGCTGTTGTACATCAGCCCCCAGATGACCAGGGCGAGCGGCACGTAGACGTACCAGCCGCGGACGTTCAGCCGCAGCAGCAGGTAGAAGACGGCCAGCCCGGCGAAGGCACCGATGAGGGCGACGAAGTTGATGTTCTCGGTGAAGAACACCGCGATGATCAGGATCGCGAACAGGTCGTCGACGACGGCGAGCGTCAGCAGGAACGCACGGAGCGCGGACGGCAGCGAGGTGCCGATGACCGCGAGGACGGCGAGCGCGAAGGCGATGTCAGTGGCTGTGGGGACGGCCCAGCCGCTGGTGGAGCCGGAGCCGAGCACCGTCACCAGCGTGTAGACGATCGCGGGCACGGCCATGCCGCAGAGCGCGGCGACGACCGGGAGGGCGGCTGCCTTCGGGTCGCGCAGTTCACCCGCGACGAGTTCGCGCTTGAGCTCGACCCCCGCGACGAAGAAGAAGATCGCGAGCAGTCCGTCGGCCGCCCAGTGCGCCACGGACAGGTGCAGACCGAGCGCGCCGGGCCCGAAGTGGAAGTGGCTGACGGTCGTGTAGCTCGATCCGAAGGTGTTCGCCCAGATCAGCGCGGCCACTGCGGCGAGCAGCAGGATGACTCCGCCGACGGTTTCGGTACGCAGCGCGTCGGCGAGGTAGTTCCGCTCCGGGAGCGACTGGCGTCCCAGGAAGGTGCGGCGGGGGGAGGGGGGTGCGGGGGTGGGCGCGGCCACGAGAGAGGACCTCCGGGTCGGTACGGCAGCGACGGCATGGCTGATGCACTTGCCGACCAGACTTCCCGGCACACCCTTTGGAGATTGTTCCTGTCATGTTGTTGACCAGCTGCCACTGTACCCGGGGCGTGCGGGGCTGTGAGCGGTGATCTTCACCCTAAATGTCCGAAGGGCATCCGGCGCGCTGCCGGATGCCCTTCGGTGAGCTCAGTTCCTGGAGGAGTTCTAGTCCTCGGAGGAGGACGAGGGGAGCTGGGTCTGGATGAGGTCCATGACCGATGAGTCGGTCAGGGTGGTGACGTCTCCGAGCTCCCTGTTCTCCGCGACGTCGCGGAGAAGGCGGCGCATGATCTTGCCGGAGCGGGTCTTCGGCAGCTCGGCGACCGGCAGGACCCGCTTGGGCTTGGCGATCGGGCCGAGCGTGGTGCCGACGTGGTTACGCAGCTCCGCCACCAGTTCTTCGGAGGCGGTCGCGGTGCCGCGCAGGATCACGAACGCGACGATGGACTGGCCGGTCGTCTCGTCGGCGGCACCGACCACGGCGGCCTCGGCGACCGCCGGATGCGACACGAGGGCGGATTCGACCTCGGTGGTGGAGATGTTGTGCCCGGACACCAGCATGACGTCGTCGACGCGGCCGAGGAGCCAGATGTCGCCGTCCTCGTCCTTCTTGGCACCGTCGCCCGCGAAGTACCTGCCCTCGAAGCGCGACCAGTAGGTGTCGAGGAACCGCTGGTCGTCGCCCCAGATGGTGCGGAGCATCGACGGCCACGGCTCGGTCAGGACGAGATAGCCGCCCCCACCGTCCGGCACCTCACGGGCCTCGTCGTCCACGACGGTCGCGGAGATGCCCGGCAGTGCGCGCTGGGCGCTGCCCGGCTTGGTCGCGGTGACCCCGGGAAGCGGCGAGATCATCATCGCGCCGGTCTCGGTCTGCCACCAGGTGTCCACGATCGGGCAGGTGTCGGCACCGATGTGCTTGCGGTACCACATCCACGCCTCGGGGTTGATCGGCTCACCGACCGAACCCAGGACCCGGAGACTGCTCAGGTCGAACTTGGCGGGGATGTCGTCACCCCACTTCATGAACGTCCGGATCGCGGTCGGCGCCGTGTAGAGGATGCTCACGCCGTACTTCTGGACGATCTCCCAGAAGCGCCCCTGGTGCGGGGTGTCGGGCGTGCCCTCGTACATGACCTGCGTCGCACCGTTGGCCAGCGGGCCGTAGACGATGTAGGAGTGTCCGGTCACCCAGCCGATGTCGGCGGTGCACCAGTAGACATCGGTCTCCGGCTTGAGGTCGAAGACCGCGTGGTGGGTGTACGCCGCCTGCGTGAGGTAGCCACCGGAGGTGTGCAGGATGCCCTTCGGCTTCCCCGTCGTGCCCGAGGTGTAGAGGATGAACAGCGGCTGCTCGGCCTCGAACGCCTCGGGGGTGTGCTCGGCGGACTGCCGTGCGGTGATCTCGTGCCACCACACGTCGCGGCCCTCGGTCCACGCGGTGTCCTGGCCGGTGCGCCGGACGACGAGGACGTGCTCGACGCTCTCGATCCGGGACACGGCCTCGTCGACCGCCGGCTTGAGGGCGGACGGCTTGCCACGCCGGTAGCCGCCGTCGGAGGTGATGACGACCTTCGCGTCCGCGTCCTGGATACGGGTCGCGATCGCGTCGGCGGAGAAACCACCGAACACCACCGAGTGCGCTGCGCCGATGCGGGCGCAGGCCAGCATCGCGACGGCGGCCTCGGGGATCATCGGCAGGTAGACGGCGACGCGGTCGCCCTTGCCGACGCCGAGCTCGGTCAGCGCGTTGGCGGCGCGGGAGACCTCGTCCTTCAGCTCCGCGTAGGTGATGGCACGGCTGTCGCCGGGTTCGCCCTCGAAGTGGATGGCGACGCGGTCGCCGTTGCCCGCCTCGACGTGGCGGTCGACGCAGTTGTACGCGACGTTGAGCTTGCCGTCCGCGAACCACTTCGCGAAGGGCGGGTTGCTCCAGTCGAGCGTCTCGGTCGGCTCCGTGGCCCAGGTCAGGCGGCGGGCCTGCTCGGCCCAGAAGCCCAGCCGGTCCGCATCGGCCTGTTCGTACGCCTCGGCTGTGACGTTGGCGTTCGCGGCCAGCTCGGCAGGCGGAGCGAACTTCCGCTCTTCCCGCAGCAGGTTGGCCAGGCTCTCGTTGCTCACGACTTCTCCCAGTCCCAGGGTGTCCGTTGTGTCCCGGGGCATAGCTCATCAGGCCAAAGGCCGGGTGACAAGTGTCTGCCAGGAATTGGTTTAGACCTGTGTTTCGTGTATGGAGGCACGGTCCCGCCCCCGCGGCGGGGTGGAGCAGAATGCCGTGGTGCCGTGCGGTGGCGCAGGGTGCACGGCGCTGCGGAGGCGGGACCCACACGGTCTCACGGACCCGAGGTGTACCCGGTTCAGGCGCCGGTACGTGCCAACTCGGCCGGTTCATACGGATCGTACGGGGCGGAGGGCCCGACCCGGTCGAAGACCTCGTCGAGCCCGTGGCCCGCGCCGATTCCCTCGGTCAGCAGATACGACTGGGCCTCAGCCACGTGGAAGTACATGCCGTGCAGCTGGAGCGTGCCTTCCGCGAGACGCCGGGCCACCGATCCATGGGCCCGCAGATGGTCCAGTTGCTGGACGACATTGGTGAGGCAGAGCTGTTCCATCTCATCGGCGGGCAGCCGGCCGGAGATCCGGGCCCAGGCGTGCCGTTTGGAGGCCATCCGCTTCAGGCTGGGCACGCCGTGCCGCAGCCAGCGCCACAGAGGCGTGTTCGGGGTGTCGGGCCCGGCACCGAGCAGCGCGTTCATCGCGCCGCAGCCGGAGTGCCCGCAGATGGTGATGGAATCCACGCCCAGCACATCCACCGCGTACTCGATCGCCGCACCCACCGAGTCGTCACCTTCCTCGGAATGCGGCGGCGGCACCAGATTTCCGATGTTCCTCACGGTGAACAGGTCACCCGGACCACTTGCCGTGATCATGCTCGTCACCAGGCGGGAGTCCGCACAGGTGATGAACAGCTGCGAGGGGCGCTGGCCCTCTCTGGCCAGCCTTGCCAGCTCCTCACGAACCAGGGGTGCGGTATTGCGCTGGAACGAGCTGAGGCCGCTGACCAGCCTTTGCCCGCCGGTCCGGCGCGCTGGAGCAGCGTCGTGATCGGGTGTGTAGTCGGCCGGAAGAGCGGGTGGCGGCGGCCGGGTGCCTGTGTGCTGGGTGCCTGCGGGGGGCAGCCCGCCGGGGGCGGTGCCGATGGTGTCCGTGCCGCCCGTGCTGTCGGCGTCGCCCGTGCTGTTCTTGCTGCCCTTGCTGCCCTTGCTGCCCTTGCTGCCCTTGCTGCCCTTGCTGTCCGACGGGGGTGGGGTGGGACTGGGGCCGGGGTGGACCGGTGCCGAGTGGAGCGGTGCCTGGCCGTCCGTCGCGCTTGGGGCGGAGGCGGGGGCGGTGATCGTTCCGGTCGGTTCGGCTGGTCCGGCTGGTCCGGCGGGCGAGGTGAGCCCGGCGAGATCGTGCCGGTCGTGGCAGTGGTGGTTGCGCCACGGTGTCCAGGGGCGGCAGCAGGAGTGCGCCGCGGAGGGGGGCTCGGCGATCCGGCCGCCGGACCTGCCGGAGAAGACGACCCGGCCGCCGTGGGCGGCGTGGGCATTGCTCCAGTCCTGGATCATCTCGTACGCCGCGTGATCGATGAAGAAGCCGTCCAGTTCGACGAGCACATCCGCGTCCTGGGGCAGCTGACCCAGGGTCCGGTTGAGCCGCGGCACCGCGAGGAACGTCAACTGCCCGCGTACGACGACCAGATGCCGGCCGTCCTGCTCGGTCACGGTGATCCTGGTACGCGCCAGTCGGTGCAGGGCGACCGCCACCGCCACCGCGATCCCGATGGCCACGCCCTTGAGGACGCCGAAGAGCAGCACCCCGCTGATCGTCGCCCCGTACACCAGGAATTCGCGGTGCCTGTGGACGTTACGGATGTGCGCGAAGTTCACCATCTGGACGCCGACCACCATCACGAGCGCGCCGAGGGCGGCCAGCGGGATCCACTCCAGCGCGGTGACCAGCAGACCGGTGGCGAGCAGCACCCAGACACCGTGCAGCACGGTGGAGGCACGGCTGGTTGCCCCGGCCCGCACGTTCGCCGAACTGCGCACCGCGCCGCCGGAGACCGCCAGGCCGCCCAGTAGCCCCGACACCGCGTTGGCGATGCCTTGTGCGCGTAGTTCCCGGTCGAGGTCGGAGCGCTTCAAAGGGGGCGGGGCCGTCGGGCCCGAGCCGGACTCGGGAAGATCGGCCGGCCGCTCGCTGTTTCGGTCCGCGGCCAGTTTGTCCACGGCGACGGCGGCGAGCATGGATTCCAGGCTCGCCACCAGCATCATGGTGAACACGGCTGTGGCCAGGCCGAGTACAGGACCCTGTGGCATTTCGGGCAGGACGTGCGAACGCCAGGACGGCAGATCGACCCGCGCGATGGACGGTGCCGCGAAGGCCGCCACAGCGGTGGCGACGGCCACGGACACCAGAGCTGCCGGGACCCGTCGCATGATGCGGCCGGGCCGCCCCGGCATCCGGGGCCACAGCACCAGAATCACCACGGTCAGACCGCCGATCAGCGGTGCGGCCGGGACCACCTGTTCCAATCGGGCCGGCAGCGTGAGTGCGTTGGAGACGGCCGAGCTCTCCGGCGAACCGCCCAGCACGATGTGGAGCTGAGCGAGCGCGATGGCCACGCCGATGCCGGCGAGCGTGCCGTGCACGATGGCCGGGCTGACGGCGAGCGCACTGCGGGCGGCACGCAGCGAACCGAGCAGGATCTGCAGCAGACCCGCGCCGATGGTGATCGCGCAGGTGGTGCGCCAGCCGTAGATCTGGATCAACTCGGCGGTCACCACGGTCAGTCCGGCGGACGGCCCGGAGACCTGGAGCGGGGTGCCCCCGAGCAGACCGGCGACGATTCCGCCGACTGCGGCGGAGATGAGGCCGGCTTCCAGCGGGGCATCCATGGCGACGGCCAGGCCGAGCGACATGGGGACGGCGAGAAGGAAGACAGTGATCGATGCGGACACGTCGGCGCCCGCGATACGGAATCGTCCGCCGCGATGCGGCGGTGGCGGGCTGTGAGGTCGCTTGATCCCCGATGACCGGGGAGGTCGCGAGCTGCGGGATGAGTGGTCATGACGAGTGGGGACGCAGGCAGACATGTTTCCCGTCTCCTCCGGGGCAGCGCGGTCGCGGAAATGTGGGACGCGGCCGTGGGTCACGGCGTGCAGCGGCGGGATATCTCAACTCTCGGTAAACAGATCGTAATGGAGAGTAAAGATCTGTGTCCATGATTGAGGGCAAATGGTCCATCTAACCACCCATTCCAGTGAATAAGCAGCTTTTCATTCGGCCTGTCACACGGATTTGTGTGCGAAGCGTGCGAGTTTGACCGCGCCAGTCGGCACTTCAGCGCAATCAAACCTGCACGGAAGAGAAGGAAGAGGGTGGGCGGATGATGGCCGCCACGAAGAGGATCGCTTTGGGCGCCATGGCCGTTGCGCTGGTCGCGGGAGTGGCCGGCTGCTCCGGGCCGACCCACGGTTCGGGCGGGTCCGGGCCCGGCGCGGCGAACGCGGCGGCAGGCGGCGCCGCTGCCGCCGGTTCCGCGAACGGTGCGGCCGGGGCGGAGAAGAAGGCTGGAGCTCCCAAGAGCGTGTTCCGGCTCATCGGCGACGGTTCCACGTCCTTCACCGGCGCCCAGCCGAAGCAGCCCGCCGCGCAGCGGTTGGCCCCCGGTCAAAAGCCGCCGCAGTTCGTGGTGTTCTCGTGGGACGGAGCGGGAGAGGACAGCCAGCAGCTCTTCTCGCACTTCCGGGATGTGGGCAAGAAGTACGACGCGACCATGTCGTACTTCCTCAGCGGCGTGTACCTGCTGCCGGAGGCGAAGCGGAAGCTCTACGACCCGCCCAAGCACAACGCCGGCAGCTCCGACATCGGCTTCAACGACACCAAGGGAATCCGGGACACCCTCACTCAGGTCCGCGGCGCCTGGCTGGACGGCAACGAGATCGGCACTCACTTCAACGGCCACTTCTGCGGCAAGGACGGTGGCGTCGGCACCTGGTCCGTTGCCGAGTGGAAGAGTGAGATCAACCAGGCGAAGTCCTTCGTGAAGGGCTGGAAGTCGAACGATCCTGAGCTCAAGGGCATGAAGCCGCTGCCCTTCGACTACGACAAGGAGCTCATCGGCGGTCGCACTCCCTGCCTGGAGGGGCAGAAGAACATGGTGGCGGCCGCCCGCTCGATGGGCTTCCGCTACGACTCCAGTGGTGTCAACGACCAGGTCTGGCCGAAGAAGAAGAGCGGTATCTGGGACCTCTCGATGCAGCTCGTCCCGGTGCCGGGGCGTGAGTTCGAGACCCTGTCGATGGACTACAACTTCATGTTCAACCAGTCCGGTACGACGCAGGGCGACCCGGACCAGCACGAGTACTGGGGCAACCAGATGCGGGACGGTCTGCTCCAGGCCTTCGACCGCTCGTACGACGGAAACCGTGCTCCGCTGATCATTGGCAACCACTTCGAATCCTGGAACGGTGGCACGTACATGCGTGCCATCGAGGAGACGATCAAGACCGTCTGCACCAAGGAGGGCGTCCGCTGCGTGTCCTTCAAGCAGCTGGCGGACTGGCTGGACGCGCAGGATCCGGCGATGCTCGCGAAGCTCGGAACGCTGAAGGTCGGCGAGGCGCCCACGAAGAGCTGGACGTCCTTCCTCGGCGGGGCCGCGAGCCCGGCCAAGGACAAGGCCGCCGCGAAGGCGTCCGCCGGGCACTGACGAACGAGGCCTGCTGGTGCCGGACGGACCGGAATCTGCCCGTCCGGCACTGGCAGGCCATTTCTGGGGGCGTCGGTGCCAGTGCCGGTATCGGTCAGGGCGCCGTCCGATCAGACGGGCTGGGCCGCCCCGGCCCGGACGTGGTGCTCGGCGAGCACGAATGCGGGGTCCACCTGGGCGGCCAGGTCGGCCCCCGTCTTCTCGTTGCCCCAGTTCTCCGCGTTCTTCAGATGGAAGTGCACCATCTGTCGCGTGTAGCGCTCCCAGTCGCGTTGTCCGTACGAGTCCTCCGCGGCGTTCTGCAGGGCCTGCAGGGCCATCCGGTTGTCCGCCTCCAGCAGCTCGAAACGGGCGGGGCGGCCCTTCTCCATGGACCGCACCCAGTCGGAATGGCCGACAGCGACCAGCAGATCGTCGCCGACCTCGGCCCGCAGGAACTCCAGGTCGTCCTCGCCCTGCACCTTGTTGCCGACGACTTTCAGTGCGACCCCGAAATCACGCGCGTACTCCTTGTACTGCCGGTAGACCGAGACTCCCTTGAGCGTCGGCTCCGCGATCAGGAACGTCATGTCGAAGCGGGTGAACATCCCCGAGGCGAAGGAGTCTGAGCCGGCGGTCATGTCGACGACGACGTACTCCTCGGGGCCGTCGACGAGATGGTTGAGGCAGAGCTCGACCGCGCCGACCTTGGAGTGGTAACAAGCCACACCCAGATCCGATTCGGTGAACGGCCCGGTGGCCATCAGCCGGATGTCCCCGTCGTCGAGCCCGACCGTACGGGCGCACGCGTCGTAGATCGGGTTGTCCTCGTTCACGCGGAGCAGCCGTGAGCCCTCGCCGGGCGGCGTGGTCTTGATCATCGTCTCGACGGAAGCGATGCGGGGATTGCTGCCGCGCAGATACTCCTTGATCAGAGGCAGCTGCGCTCCCATGGCGGGCAGTGCTGCGGCCTCCTCCTCGTCGAGGCCGAGCGCGGCCCCGAGGTGCTGGTTGATGTCGGCGTCCACCGCGACGACGTGGGCCTCATTGGCGGCAAGGTGGCGGATGAAGAGCGAGGACAGCGTGGTCTTGCCGCTGCCGCCCTTCCCTACGAAAGCGATCTTCATGTTCACCTAGGGTAGTGGCTCGATTGCTATCTGTTCTCACACTTCGTGAAGAAGGCCACTCCGGGGCGGCAGGTGCGCAGTGGGCGCGTAGCCTCGCTACTTATGAGTACGACTTCCTCGGACCCGCTCGCCACCCTGGCCACGCTGCCGGGCGTGACGGACGCGGTGGACTCCGTACGCAAGGCTGTCGACCGCGTTTACGGCCACCGCGTCATGCGGCGCCGCAGCAACGAGGTCACCTCGGAGGCGGCCCTGCGGGGTGCCCGCGGGTCGGCTGCGCTCTCCGGCGCCGACTGGAACCTGGAAGAGGTGCGCCGGCGCACCGACTTCACCGGGGACAGTGAAGCGCGTGTGGTCGGAGCGGCTCTGCGGTTGACCGCCGAGGCGGGGCAGCTGCTCTCCATCTGGCGGCAGTCGCCGTTGCGTGTGCTTGCGAGGCTGCATCTGGTGGCGGCCGGCGGCGCGACACCTGAGGATGCCGTCGGTCGGCCCCGGCTGGCGGGCGAGCCGGTGGACGAGCCGCTGATCGAAGCGCCGCTGCCCGATGCTGATGAGGTGGCGGGCCGGCTGGAAGGGCTCAGCGGGCTCATTCTTTCGGGGAGTGAAGCACCTGCGCTGGTGACGGCCGCGGTCGTGCACGGTGAGCTGCTGGCGCTGCGCCCCTTCGGTTCGTACAACGGTCTGGTCGCGCGGACCGCCGAGCGGATCGTGCTGATCGGGAGCGGGCTCGACCCCAAGTCGATCTGTCCGGCAGAGGTCGGTCACGCCGAGCAGGGGCGGGCGGCCTACGTAGCGGCTTTCGAGGGGTACCTGTCCGGAACACCGGAAGGTATGGCGTCCTGGATCGCGCACTGCGGGCGCGCGGCGGAACTGGGCGTCAGGGAGTCGACGGCGGTCTGTGAGGCACTCCAGCGCGGCGCCGCGTAAGGAGCCGTGTGGGCGGCCGCGTGAGCGGTGGGGTGCCTGGAGGTTCCCGTCGGCTCCGCTGCCCGGCTCGCCCGGCGGCGTCCGGCCGAATGGGGATGCCCGGCGGGGCCCTGTGAAGAGGGTTGCGGCGGTACCGTCCTAGGTACCGCCGCTGGCATGTCCACCCGGTTACCAAGCGTCCTCGATATATGCCCATCAGGCCGGGTACTTTGCCCGTCCCTGGTGCGGCTGGCCCGTAATCGACGGGTCGACGTCGCGTGGGTGCCCGGTTTTCATGCGCGGTCCGTGGGGCCTTGTCTGCGTTACGGGTCATCCTCACGGATGTCCTTGGTCTCGCGGGCCGTTGAGTCCTTTGTACTCCTGGGGCCGGGTGAGCGGTAGTGGTGGCGGCACTTCTTTACTTTTGGGTTCAATTACGGACGAGTTGGTTCAATTAGGCGTGCGACTTATTCGCGGGCGGGCCGCATCACGCGGACGCCGCAGCGGTGCGCCGGCGGGCGGTGTACCAGACGACTCCGGCGGTGAGGGCGGCCGCACCCACTGCGGCCGCCGCCAGGAGCGCCGGGCGTGGCGGCAGCGAGAAAGCGGGCAGTCGCTGTTTGAGGCGGACGGGGCGGTCGAAGACGAGAATCGGCCACTCGCGGAGGGTCGCCTCGCGGCGCAGGGTGCGGTCGGGATTCACCGCGTGCGGATGGCCGACCGACTCCAGCATCGGCACATCGGTCGCGGAGTCGCTGTAGGCGTAGCAGCGCGCGAGGTCGTAGCCCTCGGAGAGGGCGAGGGCCCTGATGGCCTCCGCCTTCGTCGGCCCGTACGCGTAGTACTCGACCTCGCCCGTGAAGCACCCGTCGTCACCGACGACCATGCGCGTGGCGACAACTCGATCGGCGCCGAGCAGCTCACCGATCGGTTCGACGACTTCGGCGCCGGAGGTCGAGACGATCACCACGTCGCGTCCTGCGGTGTGGTGTTCCTCGATCAGCGTCGCCGCTTCGTCGTAGATGATCGGGTCGATCAGATCGTGCAGGGTCTCGGCGACAATTTCCTTCACCTGCTGGACGTTCCAGCCTTTGCAGAGCGCTGACAGATACTCGCGCATCCGCTCCATCTGGTCGTGATCTGCGCCCCCGGCAAGGAACACGAACTGTGCGTACGCAGTGCGCAGTACGGCACGGCGGTTGATCAGCCCGCCTTGGTAGAAGGACTTACTGAAGGTCAGTGTCGAAGACTTCGCAATGACCGTCTTGTCCAGGTCAAAGAAGGCTGCTGTGCGCGGCAAGAAGCAGTTTTCCACAAGGCAGAGCATAGGGGCCCGCCATTCGGCGTAAACTCCGGCGCGTGGGTTTGCCTGAGAAGGTGCTCGGGTACACCATGGAAGTCACGGATCGTTCGCGACCGTGCTAACCCGGTCCGGCTCCTCCCCCCCCGAGTCGGCCGTGGGGACGACCCCCGCTCTCCCCCCCCGGCGGGGGTCGTCGCATGTCCGGACGCATTTCTGCCGCTCGGGATCACGCATTTCTCCTCCTTCTCGGCCGTTGTGGCCAGCCATCGCGTTGAACTCCCATCATCATGCGTCGTCACGGTGCGTGATGGAAGGGCTGCTCTCCGGAAGTCGCCGGTTCGAGCGACGGGGATATTCACAACGGCAGAGTTGTCCACAGTTTTTGAGCAAGATCCACACGATTTCCTGAAGCGCTGCACCGTGATTCCACCCGTGAAGTCCGCGGGTTCCGGAATCACCGTTCTCGGAACATGCCGAGATCGCCGCGAACCGCGGTGAAGGTGAGTGAAGAAGGGGGCTGGGAGCGTGGCTGAATCCAGCGCACGGGATCGTTTGAAGGCCGTCGGTCCGAGGCGCGGCGGACCGCTGATCGTGACCGAGGATGTGGATCTGCTCGACGATCTGCTGAGGCTGTGTGCGGCCGCAGGCGCGGAGCCCGAGGTCCACCACACATTGCCGGACCGGCGCGGGGGCTGGGAGCGGGCCCCCATGGTTCTCGTCGGTGACGACGCGGCGCAGCGCTGCCTGGGAGCGGCTCGCAGGCGGGGCGTGATGCTGGTCGGCCGCGACCGGGACGCGCCCGATGTCTGGCGCCGAGCCGTGGAGATCGGGGCCGAGTACGTGCTGCGGCTGCCCGATTCGGAGAACTGGCTGGTCGATCAGATCGCCAACGCGACAGAAGGCGTCGGCAGGCCGGCGCTCACCGTCGGAGTGATCGGCGGCCGGGGCGGCGCCGGTGCGTCCACGCTGGCCTGCGCGCTGGCGGTGACCGCGGCGAGGAGCGGGCGGCGGACCATGCTGATCGACGGTGATCCGCTGGGCGGCGGCATCGACGTCCTGCTCGGCGGCGAACGGGCAGAGGGTATGAGGTGGCCTGATTTCGCCCATTCCAAGGGCCGGGTCGGCGGCGGCGCCCTGGAGGAGTCGCTGCCCGCGTTGCACGGTCTGCGGGTGCTCAGCTGGGGCCGCGACGACTGGGTGGTCATTCCGCCGCAGGCGATGCAGGCGGTCCTGGCCGCAGCGCGGAGGCTCGGTGGAGTGGTGGTCGTCGATCTGCCGCGCCGTGTCGACGAGGCGGTGGCCGAGGCTCTTGCGCAACTGGATCTCGGGCTTGTGGTGGTACCGGGGGAGCTGCGGGCGGTCGCGGCGGCGAAACGCGTGGCATCGATGGCGGGGATGGTGCTCGACGACCTCCGGGTGGTGGCGCGCGGGCCGTACGCGTCCGGCCTCGACGAACAGTGGGTGGCGCATGCCATGGGGTTGCCGCTTGCCGGTGAACTCCCCATAGAGCAAGGGCTGCTGGCGGAACAGGATGCGGGGGAGCCGCCCGGCGGGAACGCCCGCGGACCGCTTGCCAGGTTCTGCTCGGCCTTCTGGGACCGGGCCCTCGCCGGTGAGGGTGCCGTGGGCCCGGCCGCTGGCGGTGCCTCATGACCGAGGCCCTGCTCGATGCCGTCCGGCAGCGGCTGGCGCGGAGCGGAGCGGCGCCGACCCCGGCCGGGGTCGCGGCCGCGTTGCGGGCGCAGGGGCGGCTGCTCGGCGACACCGAAGTGCTCTGTGCAGCCGATGAGTTGCGAGGCGAGCTGGTCGGGACCGGGGTCCTGGAGCCGCTCCTCGCGGATCCGGCGGTCACCGACGTACTGGTGTCCGCGCCCGACAGGGTGTGGGTGGACCGGGGACGCGGGCTCGAACTGACCGGGGTGACCTTCACCGACGCGGCGGCGGTGCGCCGGCTCGCGCAGCGGCTCGCCGCCGTGGCCGGGAGGCGGCTGGACGATGCCAGGCCGTGGGTGGACGCGCGGCTTCCGGACGGGACCCGGATGCACGCCGTGCTGCCGCCGGTGTCGGTCGGATCGACCTGTCTGTCGTTGCGGGTGGTCCGGCCCAAGGCCTTCTCGCTGGGCGAGCTGGTCGCGGCGGGGACGGTTCCTCCGGGGGGTGACCGGGTGTTGCGGGCCCTGGTGGAGGCCCGGGTCTCCTACCTCATCAGCGGGGGAACGGGGGCGGGGAAGACGACGCTCCTCGCGAGCCTGCTGGGTGTGGTGGGTGAGCGGGAGCGGATTGTGCTCGCAGAGGACTCCGCCGAGTTGCGTCCGGACCATCCTCATGTCGTTCGGCTGGAATCGCGTCCTGCGAACCAGGAGGGCGCCGGGCGGGTGACGCTTCGGGACCTGGTGCGGCAGGCCCTGCGCATGCGGCCCGACCGGCTGGTCGTCGGGGAGGTGCGGGGTGCGGAGGTCACGGAGTTGCTGGCTGCGCTGAATACCGGCCATGAGGGTGGCTCAGGGACGCTTCACGCGAACGCGGCCGAGCATGTCCCGGCCCGGCTGGAGGCCTTGGGGACGGCGGCGGGGCTGGACCGGACAGCGCTTCACAGTCAGTTGGCGGCGGCGTTGTCCGTGGTGGTTCATCTCGTACGGGACCGGGCCGGGCGGCGCCGGATCGCCGAGATTCAGGTGCTTGAGCGCGATCCGGCGGGGCTGGTGGTGACCGTGCCGGCACTGCGGTGGGGCGCTGCCGGGTTCGAACGGGAGCGGGGCTGGGAGCGGTTGCGGTCGTTGATCGGGGGTGCGCTGTGACCGGGGGCACGGAGTTGGGGATTCCGGAGGTGGGGATGCCGGCGGCGGTGCACGCGGCGGCGCTGTGCGCGGGAGCGGCGGCCTGGCTGATGGTGGCCGGCCGGGAACAAGGAAGGAGGAGGGCAAGGGCGTTGCTGGCCGTTGGGGCTGGCGACTCGCACCTCTCGGAGCGCTGGGAGAGCGGCCGGAGGCGGCTCCAGATGTGGCTGGGTGGGCGGCGCGAGTTGCTGTGCCTGCCGGTGGCTCTGGTTCTGGGGATCCTCGGTGAGTCGGCGCTGCCAATGGCCGCTGGGGCGGTCGCGGTGCCGTTGGTGCGGCGATGGCTGCGGAGGAGGGAGTCGCGCAAGGAGCGGGAGCGCCGGGCCGACGGGGTGGTGACGCTGTGCGGTGCGGTGGTGGGCGAGCTGAGGGCCGGCCGGGAACCGGGGCAGGCGCTGCTCGTCGCGGTCCGCGGAACGGGTGTGATGGGCGAGGCCGAGGCGAGGGTGTCGGCTGCGGCTCAGTTCGGGGGCGATGTCCCGGGAGCGCTGGGGCAGGCGGCGGGCGAACCGGGCCTGGACGGGCTCGCCGGAGTGGCCGCGTGCTGGCGGGTGGCGGTGGACGGCGGGGCCGGACTCGCAGCCGGTCTGGACCGGCTGGAGGGCTCGTTGCGGGCCGAGCGGCGTCGCAGGGAGGAGCTGCGGGCACAACTGGCCGGAGCCTGGTCGACGGTCGTGGTGCTGGCTGTGTTGCCCGTGCTGGGCATGGGGCTCGGAGCCGCTCTCGGCGCGGATCCGTTGAAGGTGCTGCTGCACAGTACGGCCGGGATGGTGTGCCTGGTGCTGGGCGGTTTGCTGGAAGCGGCCGGTCTGCTCTGGTCCGGCCGGATCGTCCGGGCGGGAGAAGCACTGTGAGCGCCGGGTTCGGTGGCGCCGTCCACCAGATGTGGGTCGTCGGGGTGGCGGCCTGGGCGTGTACCCAGTTGGCGCTTGCCCTGACCCGTCGGCGGACCGGGCGGCGGGTGCGGCGCCGGGGAGCGGCGATTCTGGCGGTGGATGAGCGGGGGCCGGTGCGCCCTCGCGTTGGAACCGGCGCTGTCTGCCGGGTGCCGCGGTGGCTCGGCCGACGGGTGGCGGGTGTACCGGCCGGGCAGAGGGCGGCGCTGCTGGCCGTCGTGCCGGCGGGCTGGATTCTGGTGGGCGGCCTGTTGGGCTGGGCCGTTGGCCTGGCCGCTGGGTACGGCGTCTGGCGGTGGCAGCGGGCTCGTGCGGGAAAGGTACCGCGTGCCCAGGAGACGGTGAATGCCGCAGAGGTCGTACGCCGGCTTCCGCTGGCCGCCGACCTGTTGGCGGCCTGCATCTCCGTCGGGGCCGGTCCGCGAGAGGCGGCAGAGGCGGTGGGGGAGTCGCTGGGCGGGCCGGTCGGTGAGCAACTCGCGCGTACGGCGGCCGAGATCCGGCTCGGAGGGGACCCCGCCGTCGCGTGGGGGAGGTTCGGGGAGATACCGGGTGCCGCCGCGCTGGCCCGTTGTCTGGACCGGGCGGCCGAGACCGGCGCTCCGGCGGCGGAGCCGGTTTCCAGGCTGGCCGAAGCGATGCGGGCCGAGCGGTCGAGTGCTGCGGTGGCGCGTGCCCAGAGGGCCGGCGTCCTGATCACCGCGCCCGTCGGGCTCTGCTTCCTTCCCGCCTTTCTCATGGTGGGGGTGGCGCCTGTGGTGATCGGTCTGGCGACGGGGCTGCTGAATCACTGAAGCGCCAGAAGCGGCTAATGAGATTAATAGGTCAATTCGGGTAGAAAGCTATCTCGTGGGGGTTGAAATGAAGCAGAAACTGATGGTTTGGGTACGGAGTCTGGTGCGCGCGACCCGTACTGACAGGGGTATGACCACGTCCGAATACGCGGTGGGGACGATCGCCGCCTGTGCGTTCGCCGCGGTGCTCTACAAGGTGGTCACCAGCGCACCGGTCATGGCGCAGTTGCAGTCACTGCTGAAGGACGCCCTTGATGCGAAGTTCTGAGAGCGGCGCGGCGGTGTTGGCGCGGCCTCGGGAGCGATCCGGGAAGCAATTCGGTCCGGCGGAGCCGTGGAGTGACAGGGGAGCGGTGACGGCGGAGGCCGCCATGGCGATTCCGGTGCTGGTGGTGTTCACCCTTGCCCTGGTGTGGGCCCTGATGGCGGCATCGGCTCAGATCCGGTGCGTGGACGCGGCAAGGGCCGGTGCGCGGGCGGCGGCCCGCTCGGAGCCGGAGGCGCGGGTGCGGGAGGCCGCCCTCTCGGCGGCGCCGGACCGGGCTGGGGTCGAGGTGCGACGGGACGGGGAGCTGTGGCGGGTCAGGGTGACCGCGCCGACCCCCGGCCCCGGGCGGCTGGCCGTCACGCTGGGAGCGGAGGCTGTGGCGTCGGCCGAGGACATGGTGGGGGTGACTCCGTGATCCGGACGGGGCGGCGGTGGGTGCCGGGCGAGTGGTTGCGGGGGCTGTGCGGGCGCTACAGGCGTTGCGGGCGGCGGGACCGGGGGCTGGCCACAGTGTGGGCGGCGGTGGCCACGGTGACGCTGTGCACGGTGTTCGCCGTGGTGCTGGCGCTCGGGCAGGTGGTGGTGGCCCGGCACCGGGCCGGAGGCGCGGCCGACCTGGCGGCCCTGGCAGCTGCGGACCGGGCCTTGGACGGAGAGGCCGAGGCGTGCCGGGCCGCTCGGCAGGTCGCCGGGGCGCAGGGGGCGGAAGTGGTGCGGTGCGCCGTGCAGGGGGAGATCGCGGATGTGGCGGCCCGGGTGCGCGTCGGGCCCTATGCGCCGGAGGTCAGGTCCCGGGCAGGGCCGGCGACGGCGCCACCTGTGGCTACCGGCCCGGCGGCGGCTCGGGCGGCTCAGGCTGGTCCGGCGGCGCGGGCGGGTCCGGCGGCTCCGGGGAGCCCGGCGGCTCCTGGGAGTCCAGCGAGTCCGGCAAGTCCGACGGCTCCGGTGATTGCTGTGGCTCCGGGGAGCCCGGAGGGGCATGAGGCTCGGGCTGCTCCGGAGGCGCGGATCGGAGGAGTTCGGTGAGCAGGCGCACGGCGCCGCGCTTGTGCAGCGGGTCGTTGCCGTTGCCGCACTTCGGGGACTGGATGCAGGACGGGCAGCCCGCGTCGCATTCGCAGGAGGCGATGGCCTGCCGCGTGGCCGTCAGCCAGCCGCGCGCGGTGTGGAAGGCCCGCTCGGCGAACCCGGCGCCTCCTGGGTGCCCGTCGTACACGAAGACCGTCGGCAGCAGGGTGTCCGGATGCAGCGGTACGGATACGCCGCCGATGTCCCAGCGGTCGCAGGTGGCGAAGAGCGGCAGCATCCCGATCGACGCGTGCTCGGCGGCGTGCAGCGCGCCGCCCAGGATCTCCGGGTTGATCCGGGCGGCGTCGAGCTGGTCCTGGGTGACCGTCCACCACACGGCGCGGGTGCGCAGGGTGCGGGGCGGAAGGTCCAGTTTGGTCTCGCCCAGCACCTCTCCGCTGATCAGTCTGCAGCGCAGGAAGGAGACGACCTGGTTGGTGACTTCCACGGAGCCGTAGCAGAGGCGCCCGTCGCCCCACGGGATCTCGGTGTCGGTCTCCAGGACCGCGATGGCGGTGGTGTCGCGCGCGGTCGTCGAGTACGGCGGGTTCGCCTCCTCGACCAGTGCCGCCGAGTCGTCGAGGTCCAGCTTCCGGACCAGGTAGGTGCGGCCCTGGTGGAGGTGGACGGCGCCCTCGTGGACGGCGGCGTGGGCGGCGGACTCGTCGACGGTGCCCAGCAGCCGTCCGGTGCCCTCCTCGACGATCTGGACGGGGCGGCCGCCCTCCCCCCGGATGTCGGTGAGGTCCGCGGCCCGTTCGCGCCGGGTCCAGTGCCAGCCCGAGGACCGCTTGCGGAGCAGCTTCGCGGCTTCCAGCTGTGGGAGCAGGTCGGTGGCGGCGGGGCCGAAGAGTGCCAGATCGGCCTCCGTGAGGGGCAGCTCCGCGGCGGCGGCGCACAGATGGGGGGCCAGGACGTACGGGTTGTCCGGATCGAGGACGGTCGACTCCACGGGCTGCTGGAACAGCGCCTCCGGGTGGTGGACGAGGAAGGTGTCCAGCGGGTCGTCGCGCGCCACCAGGATGGCGAGGGCGCCCTGACCCGCGCGCCCCGCGCGGCCGGCCTGCTGCCACAGCGAAGCCCTCGTACCCGGGTAGCCCGCGATGATGACGGCGTCCAGGCCGGAGACGTCGATACCGAGTTCGAGGGCGGTCGTGGCGGCCAGGCCGAGCAGCTGACCGGAGTGCAGAGCGCGTTCCAGGGCGCGGCGTTCCTCGGGGAGATACCCCCCGCGGTAGGCGGCGACGCGGGCGGGAAGGGAACGGTCGACCTCCGCGAGGCGTTCCTTGGCGATGACGGAGATGAGCTCGGCGCCGCGCCGGGAGCGTACGAAGGCGACCGAGCGCACCCCCTGCACGGTCAGGTCGGTGAGCAGGTCCGCGGTCTCCGCCGTGGCGGTGCGGCGTACGGGAGCGCCCTTCTCGCCGTGCAGCTCGGTCAGGGGCGGCTCCCACAGGGCGAAGACCAGTTCGCCGCGCGGGGAGGCGTCATCGGCGACCTCGACGACCCGGAGGCCGGTGAGGCGCCCCGCCGAGGCCGAGGGCTCCGCCGCGGTGGCGGAGGCCAGCAGGAACACGGGATCGGCGCCGTAGCGGGCGCACAGGCGGCGTAGCCGGCGCACCACCTGGGCGACGTGCGAGCCGAAGACACCTCGGTAGGTGTGGCACTCATCGATGACGACATACCGCAGGGCGCGCAGGAAGGAGGACCAGCGGGGATGGGACGGGAGTATCCCGCGGTGCAGCATGTCGGGGTTGGTGAGGACGTAGTTGGCGTACTGGCGTACCCATTCGCGTTCCTCGACGGGGGTGTCGCCGTCGTAGACCGCGGGACGGATTCCGTTGCCCAGCGGAGCCGCGAGTTCCTTCACGGAGCGCCTCTGGTCGGCGGCCAGGGCTTTGGTGGGGGCGAGGTAGAGAGCGGTCGCACCACGGCCGTTGGGAGCCTCTGAGCCGTCCAGGAGGGCGCTGAGGACGGGGGCGAGGTAAGCCAGCGACTTGCCGGAGGCGGTACCGGTGGCGATGACGACCGACTCGCCGTCCAGCGCGTGCTCCGCAGCGGCCGCCTGATGGGCCCAGGGATGATCGATTCCGGCCCGCTGGATGGCGGCGATCACTTCTGGACGGATGCGATCGGGCCAGATGGCATGGGTTCCCGTACGCGGGGGCAGGTGCTCCGTATGAGTGATGCGCGCGGCCCGGCCCGCCCCTGCGGCGAGCCGGTCGAGGACCACGTCCGGAGAGGGGCGGAAGCCCCCGCTCTCGGGCGGTCGACTGGGGCGGTGTTTCTTGGCCATCGGCACCGAGTGTGTCACTGGCAAGGCGGACAATGGTCCCAAGGCGTCGTGCATGGCAGCTGGTAAGTGATTGAATGCCATCGCGGCTGGCGATCCGTCCCCTGGCTCCGCCGGGGAGACTGAGGGGCGACCGCTCGATAGCAAGGTGCTGGAGGATCCGTGGACCTGTCCTTGTCGACTCGCAATGTGTCCGGCCCTGGTGGCGACCGTACGGTCGTCGAGGTCGGTGGCGAGATTGATGTGTATACCGCGCCCAAGCTGCGCGAGCAGTTGGTCGAGTTGGTGAATGACGGCAGCTACCACTTGGTTGTCGACATGGAAGGCGTCGACTTTCTCGACTCCACCGGCCTCGGCGTGCTCGTGGGCGGCTTGAAGCGTGTGCGGGCCCATGAGGGCTCGTTGCGCCTGGTCTGTAACCAGGAGCGCATTCTCAAGATTTTCAGGATCACCGGTCTCACCAAGGTGTTCCCGATTCACAACACGGTCGACGAGGCCGTCGAGGCAACCGACTGACGGCAGGCTCGCGGTCGGACCGGCTCAAGGGCCGGTCCGGCGGTAGCGGGCGTAGCCGTGGTGACAGGTGCCGTCGATGGCTCCGGAGGGAGACAGCCGGGGCCATGGCGGCCGCTTGGCCGGCTTGTCGGCAGTCGATGATTCGGCTGTCCGGCATCGGTACCGACATCGGTCCGGCATCGGTACGAGGTCGGTCTGTCACCCGTTCGGCGGTCGTCGGCTGATCTAATTTTCCGGTCTGTTCGCCGGTCCGGTTGCTGACCGGTCGCTCACGCGATCGGACCAGCCGTCGGTCGGCGGATCAGTGCCGGTTGCCGGGTCAGTCATCGGCTGCCGGATCAGCCGTCAGCCGTGAGCTGTTCGGACCGGCTGTCGGCTGTGAGCTGTCAGGGAAGTGGTTGAACTCTGGCCGTACAACATCCGGCGTGCGGTAGTCCGGTGGATGCCGGGCAGCTGCGCCGGCGGTGAGCCGGAGAGAAGAGCCAGGAGCGCCGGGCCATCCGCCCGGTTCCTGGATGCACACACGTACGTTCGAGGGGGATCGCATGGCCACCGTTGAACTCCGCTTCAGCGCCCAGCCCGAACACGTCAGAACGGCCCGCCTCGTGGCGGCTGCCGTGGCGCGCCGGGCCGGGGTCGACGAGGCCGTGCTCGACGAGGTCAGGCTCGCCGTGGGAGAGGCCTGCAGCCGCGCGGTCGGGCTGCACCGCAGCCACGGCATCACCGCTCCTGTCACGGTCGTCCTGACCGAGGAGGAGAAGTCCTTCTCCATCGAGGTCGGCGACGAGGTGCCGGGGCCGGGTAGCGACGGTTCCGTACCCGGCACGTCCGGACGGGGCGGCGCCGTGTCCGGCGTGGGGCCGGACGAGCCGGAACCCGATCCTGAGGGCGACGGCGAGGACGAGATGGGTCTCGCCGTCATCAGCGGCCTGGTCGACGACGTGGAAGTCAGATCCGGCGCGGACGGCGGAGTCATCCGGATGAGCTGGCCGAAGACGCCGGCGACCGTACTTCCCTGAGACCGGCGACCGTACTTCCCTGAGAGGGGCGCGTCCCGGGCCGGTCCGGCCGGGCCGGTGGCGCGCGAGTTCGCCGCTCATCGCTTTTCGAGGCCCTGCTGAGCAGGGCCTTTTTCTTTTCACGCGACTGTTCCTGCTTGATCAGTGATCTACAGACAATGCGTCTGCCCCATTACTGCATTCGGTCCAGTCCGCGAAGGTGATCAATTGCCGTTCGGTGGATGAAGGTCAATTACATTTACCGCGCACTGTTTTGATCGTGTTCCGCTACCTACAATCCGTCCACGTCTTGAGCGCTGAGCGTCAAGGAGGACGTATGGCGGGGTTCGGCACCACACCACTGGCAGAACTGACGCAGTTTTCCGCACTTTCCGACCCACCCACCACTCTCGCTGCAGCGGTGCTCACCGATGACAACCGAGTCATCGTGATCGTCGTCGCGGTCGTCGCCCTCGCGGCACTGCTGGTCGCCTGGCTGCTGGCCCGGCAGGTGCTGGCGGCCGGTGAGGGCACCGATCGTATGAAGGAGATCGCGGCGGCCGTCCAGGAAGGCGCGAATGCCTATCTGGCCCGGCAGTTGCGAACCGTAGGCATCTTCGCCGTCGTCGTCTTCTTCCTGCTTCTCCTGCTTCCGGCCGACAACTGGTCGCAGCGCGCGGGGCGTTCGGTGTTCTTCCTGGTCGGTGCGCTTTTCTCGGCGGCCACCGGATACATCGGTATGCGGCTCGCCGTACGGAGCAATGTCCGGGTGGCCGCCGCCGCGCGTGAGGCGACTCCCGCAGAAGGCGAACCGGAAAAGGATCTCACCGCCGTCTCGCACAAAGCAATGAAGATCGCATTCCGTACCGGGGGTGTGGTCGGCATGATCACCGTGGGCCTCGGGCTCCTGGGCGCCTCCTGTGTGGTGCTCGGGTACGCCGCTGACGCGCCCAAGGTGCTGGAGGGCTTCGGGCTCGGAGCGGCACTGATCGCGATGTTCATGAGGGTCGGCGGCGGCATCTTCACCAAGGCGGCCGACGTCGGCGCGGACCTGGTCGGCAAGGTGGAACAGGGCATTCCGGAGGATGATCCGCGCAACGCCGCCACCATCGCGGACAACGTGGGCGACAACGTCGGGGACTGCGCGGGCATGGCGGCCGACCTCTTCGAGTCGTACGCCGTGACGCTGGTCGCCGCGCTCATCCTCGGCAAGGCCGCGTTCGGCGACGCGGGACTGGCCTTCCCGCTCATCGTGCCGGCGATCGGCGTGATCACCGCGATGATCGGCGTCTTCGCGGTCGCACCACGCCGCAGCGACCGCAGCGGGATGACCGCGATCAACCGCGGGTTCTTCATCTCGGCGGTGATCTCGCTCGTTCTGGTGGCCGTGGCGGTCTTCGTCTATCTGCCGTCCACCTACGCGGATCTGGACGGTGTCACCGATGAGTCCATCACCTCGCACGGCGGGGACCCGCGGGTGTTCGCGCTGGTCGCCGTTGCCATCGGCATCGTGCTGGCAGCCCTGATCCAGCAGCTCACCGGCTATTTCACCGAGACCAACCGGCGCCCGGTCCGGGACATCGGCAAGTCCTCGCTGACCGGACCGGCCACCGTCGTACTCGCCGGTATTTCCATCGGTCTGGAGTCGGCCGTCTACACCGCGCTGCTGATCGGGCTCGGCGTCTACGGGGCGTTCCTGCTCGGCGGTACGTCGATCATGCTGGCGCTCTTCGCGGTGGCACTGGCCGGTACCGGACTGCTCACCACCGTCGGGGTCATCGTCGCCATGGACACCTTCGGCCCGGTCTCCGACAACGCCCAGGGCATCGCTGAGATGTCCGGTGATGTGACCGGCGCCGGCGCCCAGGTCCTCACCGACCTGGACGCCGTCGGCAACACCACCAAGGCCATCACCAAGGGCATCGCCATCGCGACCGCCGTGCTGGCGGCGGCGGCGCTCTTCGGCTCCTACCGCGACGCGATCGCCACGGCGGTCGACGATGTCGGAGCCTCGGCGGGGGAGATGGGGCTGAGCCTGGACATCTCGCAGCCGAACAACCTGGTGGGCCTGATCCTCGGCGCCGCGGTCGTCTTCCTCTTCTCCGGACTGGCCATCAACGCCGTGTCCCGGTCCGCCGGAGCCGTCGTCTACGAGGTGCGGCGGCAGTTCCGCGAGCACCCCGGGATCATGGACTACACCGAGAAGCCGGAGTACGGGCGCGTTGTCGACATCTGCACCAAGGACGCGCTGCGCGAGCTGGCCACGCCCGGTCTGCTGGCGGTGCTGGCGCCGATCGCGGTCGGATTCAGCTTCGGGGTGGGGGCGCTCGGCTCGTATCTCGCCGGTGCGATCGGCACCGGGACGCTGATGGCGGTCTTCCTCGCCAACTCCGGCGGTGCGTGGGACAACGCCAAGAAGCTCGTCGAGGACGGTCACCACGGCGGCAAGGGGAGCGACGCCCATGCCGCGACCGTCATCGGTGACACGGTCGGTGACCCGTTCAAGGACACGGCCGGGCCGGCGATCAACCCCTTGCTCAAGGTGATGAACCTGGTGGCGCTGCTCATCGCGCCCGCGGTGGTGAAGTTCAGCTACGGCGAGGACGCGAGCGCCGGGGTGCGCGCGGTGGTCGCGGTGCTCGCCATCGTCGTCATCATCGGTGCGGTCTACGTCTCCAAGCGGCGCGGGATCGCCGTGGGGGACGACGGCGACTCCGGTGGAGAGGGCGGAGGCAGCTCGGCCCGGCCGTCCGATCCGGCGGCCGTTCAGTGAGCCGGCCGTCACAGGGTGGGCGCGTCGGCAGCGCTGCGGGCGGCCGGAGCGCGTAGCCGACGCACGGTCAGGAAGCGGGCGGGTGGGGCATTCTGATGCTCCACCCGTCCGTCGGCCGACAGGGCCCTTGTTCGATCAGACGTTCCCGTGTGCCGGGGCCGAGCGGGTGAGTTGTATCTCCCTCATTTCGCTTGGTGCAAATGGCTGCAAAAGCTCACCCATCGGACTCCGGGCGCCCAAATGCAGGGCGCTCGACGTGTAAGTTCCGGGGCCGAGAGCCTTGGAAGGGACCAATCCGGTGAACAAGAAGCTTGCGGCCGCGCTGTCCGGCGGTGCGGTACTGGTACTTACGCTGTCGGGCTGCAGCGACGACAGCGACAACAAGGTGAACGACTGGGCCAAGAAGGTCTGTGACCAGGTCCAGCCCCAGCTGCAGAAGATCGCGAACGCCAACGCCTCCATCCAGCAGCAGACCGCCGACAACAGCAAGCCCGCCGACGTCCAGAAGACCGACTCGGCCGCCTTCCAGCAGATCTCCCAGGCCTACAAGGCGCTGGGCTCGGCAGTCGACTCGGCGGGCCCGCCGCCGGTCGACGACGGCGAGACCACGCAGAAGGAAGCCGTGAAGGAGCTCAACGCCTCCTCCGTGGCCTACGCGAATCTGCGGAAGAAGGTCGATGACCTCAACACGAAGGACCAGGCGAAGTTCGCCGACGGCCTCAAGGACATCGCTGACGAGCTGAACAAGATCAGCACCAACGGTGACCAGGCGCTGAAGAAGCTTCAGTCCGGCGAGGTCGGCAGCGCGATGGCCAAGCAGAAGGGCTGCCAGAAGCCGACGGCCCCCGCATCGCCGTCGGCCGGCACCTCGAAGTCGGCTTCGCCCTCGAAGGACTCCAAGGACTCCAAGGACTCCAAGGACTCTGAGGACTCTGAGGACTCGAAGGACTCGAAGGACTCCAAGGAGGCTTCTTCTTCCGCCTCGCCCAGCGAGAAGTCGTAACCGGACGGCTCCCCGGCACGGCTGCCCGCACAACCCGGACGAGCAGCTGTACGACACCCCGGCGGCGGCCGTACGACCGGCCCGTTGGCCCGATGGGCCGACGGGCCGCTGCCGTTGTCAGTGGGAGCCGTCACAATGGGTCACGTGAGTAAGACCAGCCTTCCCGCACCCGACCATGCGACCCGGCTTCGCGAAGCCCTGCTCGCCGCCGCCTTCACCGCCGACGGGCTCCTCGACCTGCTCGGCGCACCCGCCTACGCCGCGCTCGCGCGCAGTGAGACCGTCCCCGCGCTGCGTGCCACCCGGGGCGACGCGCCGCTCGACACGCTCGTGCGGCTCTTCCTCCTCCAGCGCCCGGTCCCCGCCGGGCGGGCGGCGGCCGTGCTGCCGCTGCCGGAATGCGTGGCGGACGGCTGGCTGACCGAGTCGGACGGCGAGGTGCGCGCGACCGTCGACGTACGCCCCTACGGCGGACCGGACGGCCAGGACTGGTTCATCGTCTCCGACCTGGGCTGCGCCGTCGGCGGCGCGGGCGGCATCGGCTCGCACGAGGAGGGCGTCGTCCTCGGGATCGGCGGCGCCTCCACCACTCTCGCCGGCATCACCGTCCGCAGGCCCGTCGCCACCGCCCTCGACATCGGCACGGGCTCCGGCATCCAGGCACTGCACGCCTCGCAGCACGCCACCCGGGTCACCGCCACCGACCTCAACCCGCGCGCGCTCGGCTTCACCCGGCTCACCCTCGCCCTGTCCGGCGCGGCCCCGGCCGATCTGCGCGAGGGCTCCCTCTACGAACCGGTCGCCGGGGAGACGTACGACCTGATCGTCTCCAACCCGCCCTTCGTCATCTCGCCCGGCGCCCGGCTCACCTACCGCGACGGCGGCATGGCGGGCGACGATCTGTGCCGGACCCTGGTGCAGCAGACCGGCGAGCGGCTGAACGACGGCGGGTACGCCCATTTCCTGGCCAACTGGCAGCACACGGAGGACGAGGAGTGGCAGGACCGGCTGCGTTCCTGGGTGCCGCAGGGCTGTGACGCCTGGATCGTGCAGCGCGAGGTCCAGGACGTCACGCAGTACGCGGAGCTGTGGCTGCGCGACAGCGGCGACCACCGCACGGAGCCCGCGGAGTACGCGGCGCGGTACGACGCCTGGCTGGACGAGTTCGAGGCCAGTGGGACCAAGGGTGTCGGCTTCGGCTGGATCACGCTGCGGAAGTCCGCCGCAGCCGCCGCCGGGGATGCGTCGATCGTGGTCGAGGAGTGGCCGCACGCGGTGGAGCAGCCGCTCGGTCCGGCCATCGAGGCGCACTTCGCCCGTCAGGACTACCTGCGGGAGCAGGACGACGCGGCGTTGCTGACCGGCCATTTCACCCTGGCGGCCGAGGTGGTGCAGGAGCAGGTCGGGCTGCCGGGCGCGGAGGACCCCGAGCACGTGGTGCTCCGTCAGAACCGCGGTATGCGGCGCGCGACGAAGGTCGACGCGGTCGGAGCGGGGTTCGCGGGTGTGTGCGACGGATCGCTGCCCGCGGGCCGGATCCTCGACGCCATCGCCCAGCTGATGAACGAGGACCCGGTGCTGCTGCGTGACCGCACCCCGCAGGCCATCCGGCTGCTGGTCGAGGAGGGTTTCCTTGAGCCGGTGCCCCCGGCAGGGCGGACGGCAGCCGGATGATCCGGATCGAGCTGGACGAGCCCTCGCTCGGCGCGACGCGGATCGCGATCAGCCCGCTGTGGGACGCCTTCTGCAGCCTCCATCTCGCGCTGCCGCACCGCGCCCCCTCCCGGCCGTACCAGGAATGGGTGGTGCGTGCCCGGGAGGTGCTGAGGGAGGACGACCGGACGCACGCGCTGCGGCTGCTGACCGACGGTCTGCTGAGTTTTCCGGACTTCCTGCTGCCCCGGCCGGTGGGGGCCACGTCCATCGACGCGGAGCTGGAGACGGTCCGGACGACCCCGGCCGATGTCGTACGGGCCGGGGTCGCCGAGCATTACGCGGGGTTTGAGGACCACCCGCAGATCCGCCCGTACCTGGCTGATCCCGAGGCGGCCTGTGCGGCGCTCGCCGAGGCGTACTCGGCTTACTGGGAAGGCGCGTTGGCGGCGCACTGGCCCACGATGCGCCGGCTCGTCGAGGACGAAGTCCTCATCCGTGCAAGGACCTTCGCCACCGAAGGCGTCGACGCGCTCTTCGCCGGGCTGGAGAGCCGTGCCAGATGGACGCCTCCCGTCCTTGAGCTGACCAAGCACATCGACGCGGAGTACCGGGCGGGCGAACGGCGGCTCCTGCTCGTGCCGGTCGTCTTCGCGGAGGGTTGCCGGCTCTACTCCACCGATGACCCCGAGGTGCTGGCGGTCTCCTTCCAGGCCCGTGGCGCGGCCGCGCTGCGTGAGCCGCGATCGGATCCGGCCGATACCGGTGACCGGCTCGGACTCCTGCTCGGGCGGGGCCGGGCCTCGGTCCTGCGGCAGCTCGGCGGGCCGCTCACCACGGCCGGGATATCCGACCGGCTGGGGCTCGCGCCGAGCACGGTCTCGGAGCACCTGTCGGTGCTCGCGGAGGCGGACGTCGTCACCCGGCACCGGATCGGCCGCAGCGTGTACTACCAGCTCACGGACACCGGCCGGGCCCTGCTCGCGCTGCTGTCCGGGGAGGACGTACTGCGCGCGGTGTCCTGAGCGGGCAGGTCTGTGGGGCGGCGGTTCGGTGGGGCCGGGGGCCGGGGGCCGGGGGCCGGATTCGGCGGGGCCGGGGACGATTCGGCGGCTCCCGAATTGATGGCGGGTGCGGTACGGCCCGTCCTAGCGTGCCCGCCATGCTTGCGATCGAGGCGGAGAACCTACGCCGCACCTACACCAGCCGGACCGGCTTCCTGCGTCCGCGCCGCACCGAGACCCAGGCCGTGCGGGGGGTCACCTTCGACGTGGCACGCGGCGAGCTCTTCGGCCTCCTCGGCCCCAACGGCGCGGGCAAGACGACCACCATCAAGATGCTCAACACCCTGCTGCTGCCCACCTCCGGCACGGCCCGGGTGCTGGGGCACGACGTGGCGTCGGAGCCCGTCGCCGTCCGGCGCAGGATCGGATACGTCTTCGGCGGCGACCGAGGTCTGTACGACCGGCTCTCAGCCCTCGACAATCTGCGCTACTTCGCCGAGCTGTACGCCGTCGAACCGCGCGACCAGAAGCGACGGATCGCTGAACTGCTCGACCTGGTCGGCCTCACCGGCCGCGAGAGGGAACACGTCGAGGGGTACTCGCGTGGGATGCGGCAGCGGCTGCACATCGCACGGGGCCTGTTGCACCGGCCGGACGTCCTGTTCCTCGACGAACCGTCCATCGGCGTCGACCCGGTGGCGGCGAGAGATCTGCGCCGCACCATCGCTGATCTGCGGTCCGGCGGTACGACCGTTCTGCTGACCACGCACTACATGGCCGAGGCCGATGAGCTGTGCGACCGGATCGCGGTCATCGCGGGTGGCACCATCCAGGCGCTCGGCACCCCGGACCGGCTCAAGGCGCGGGTCCAGGAGCGCGGCATCCTGGAGATCGAGGCCCACGGAGCGGGTGACGAACACCTCGACCGCATCCGGCACCTGGCGGGCGTGCTCGGGGTGGCCGCAGAGGACCGGGGCAGCAGGCAGGCCGTCATCGTGCAGACGGAACGCGGAGTGGAACTGCACGCACAGGTGCTCGCGGCGCTCCACGGGGTCCGGGTCGGACGGGTCGTCACACGTGAACCCTCCCTGGAGGACGCCTACATCGCGATCGTCGAGGAGGCGGAAGCGGAGGCGGCGGGAACGGAGGCAGGAGCGACGACAGGAGCGGAGGCGGAACCGGAACCGGAGAGGGGAACGAAGACAGGAGCGGAGACGGAAGCCGAGACGGAAGCCGAGACGGAGACGGCAAAGGAGGCGACGGCATGAGCCGCCGTGGCACGACTCCCGCCAGGGCCCTGCGCCTGATCGCCGTCGGAGTGCGCACGCACGTCTCGTACATGAGCCGCTCACCGATCGAGATCACCTTCGCCGTACTCGTACCCCTGGTGTACGCGACCCTCGCCGTCTACCTCTTCCGCGCGTCCGACGACCCCGACCGGCTGCTCACGGCGGCCGTCGGGGCGGGCCTCATGGGCATCTGGTCCTCGGTGCTCTTCGGGTCGGGCGGAGCCGTGCAGAACCAGCGCTGGCTCGGCACGCTGGAGACCCTGGTCGCCTCGCCCACACCGCTCTCCCTCGTCCTGCTGCCGATCACCCTGGCCACCGCGGTCATCGGCACGTATGCCATGGGGGCGACGGTGATCTGGGGCGCGGTGCTGTTCGACGTGCCGCTCGACTTCGGTCATCCGCTGCTCTTCCTGATCGCCGTACCCGTGTGCGTCATGTCGCTCGGGATGATGGGGCTGCTGCTCGCCGCCACGTTCGTGCTGCTGCGCAACGCCAACGCACTCGCCAACCCGCTGGACGCGCCCGTGTGGATGCTGTCCGGGATGCTCGTGCCCGTCACCGTGCTGCCGGAATGGACCCGTCCCGTTTCCTGGGCGCTGCCCACCACATGGGGTTCGCGGGCGGTCCACGCAGCGACCTCGGGAGGCACAGGGGCCGGTGAGGTGCTGGTCCCGATGGCGGCGGCGCTCGCCCTCGGCGCGCTGTACGCGCTGGTCGCCGTCCTGGTCCTGGGCCGCGTCGAACAGCGCGCGCGGGCCGCCGCCACCCTCTCCCTGACCTGAGCACCTGAGCACCTGAACCAGGAGTTGTCCCGTATGCCTGTCAACACACCGGATCCGGCCGTCACGAAGCGAAGCCACGCAGGCGGGACGGCCACCGCCGCTCTGCGGCTCGTCGTGACCGGGGGCGCCCTGTCCTACCGGGCGCTCTTCAACTGGACGACGCCCCCGATGTTCATCGGCACCCTGCTGGTCGGCCCGCTGCTGCAACTGCTCTTCTTCGTCTTCCTGGGACGCCAGCTCCAGGTCGCCGACGACCGCTTCTACCTCCTCGGCAACGCCGTCGTCGCCTCCTCCACCGCCTGCGTTTACGGCGGCACGATGGCCATCGCCAACGAACGCCGTTACGGGACGCTCGGCGCGGTACTGCTCAGCCCCCGGCACCGGGCTCCGCTCTGGTTCGGCCGCGCGCTGCCCTACGTACTGAACGGCCTTCTCATCAGCGCCTTCACGCTCACCGCTGCCTGCCTGCTGCTCGGTCTGCGGATTCCGGTTGGCGCCCTTCCCGGGCTGGCCGCCGTTCTGCTCGCCGCCGCGGCGGGATGCTCCGCCTTCGGCCTCGCGCTCGGGGCGCTGGGGCTGCGCTTCCGCGATGTCTTCCTGATCTCGAACGTGGCGAGTTCCGCGCTCCTGCTGCTGACCGGTGCGAACGTGCCCCGGGAGGATCTTCCGGAGTGGATGCGTGCCGTCGGAGCCGTACTGCCACTGACCCACGCGGCCGGAGCGGCACGTGAGTTGTCCGCAGGCGCCGGCCTGGACGTCCGGGCCCTCGCTGCCGAACTCGGGACGGGCGCCGGGTACGCGCTGCTCGCCGTCGTGCTGCTGGCGGTGTTCGAACGTGGGAGCAGGCGACGGGCGACCCTCGATGTGATGTGAGCGCAGCGTCATGTGAGTACGGCCCGGTCCCGCTGTTCACCCGGGGTTCGCGTCGTCGACGCCCCGTGGTGCGAGCCTCCCCCGGAACGGCGCGAAACGAAGCCGTACGGCGCGGTACGACCGAGGGCACTCCCGCCCCGGTCCGCTCCGGTCCGCGCCGGGGACAGAGAGGCGTACGGGTATGGAGAGCGGACCTGCGGTCTTCGCCGGAACGGCATTCGCACTGTTCGGTGCCGCGCTGCTGCTGTGGACGGGGGCGCGCGTACTGCATCGCGCGCCGGTGGCGTACCGGGTGAGCCCCGTTGCCTCGACCGTACTCGCCACTGTGTTCGGCGTAGTTTTCCTCGTCCTCGGGGTGTGGTGCTTCACACGCGTCTGAGCACGCGCCCGAACGCATATCTGAACGCGTATCTGAACACGCGTCCGAACCCGTCGCGAGCCACTCGCCGACCGGAGCAGGCCCGGAGCAGGGCCGGAGCAGGCCCGCAACCGGCCCGGAACACGCCCGGACTGTGCGCACCCCGCCGCCGGCACTCGCGGTGCGGCCACAGCGCCGCCGAAACCCGCAGGCAGCGGCCCCGCGCACGGCGGACTGAGCGGGCCGGGCGGCAGGAAAGGCGGAAGTCGGGTTACCGTTCGAGTGGCCGTTGCGGGCTTTTGCCGTTTGACACGGGGGCGGGTTGTACCGTCACACTCCGCAGCGACAGCACTGTCGGCAGCGCGATCGCGCTGCCCTGATGCCCACCGAGCGTCGACCGGAGAGAAGAGCGAAGTTGTCCCCGACCAGCGAGACCGCACAGGGCGGCCGCCGACTCGTCATCGTCGAGTCGCCTGCCAAGGCGAAGACGATCAAGGGCTATCTCGGCCCCGGATACGTCGTCGAGGCGAGCGTCGGGCACATCCGCGACCTCCCGAACGGCGCGGCGGAGGTGCCGGACGAGTACACCGGCGAGGTGCGCCGGCTCGGCGTGGACGTCGAGAACGACTTCCAGCCCATCTACGTCGTCAATGCCGATAAAAAGGCCCAGGTCAGGAAGCTCAAGCAGCTCCTGGCCGAGTCGGACGAACTCTTCCTCGCCACCGATGAGGACCGCGAGGGCGAAGCCATCGCGTGGCACCTGCAGGAAGTCCTCAAGCCCAAGGTCCCGGTCCACCGGATGGTCTTCCACGAGATCACCAAGGACGCGATCCGGGCGGCCGTGGCCAACCCGCGCGAGCTGAACCAGCGCATGGTCGACGCGCAGGAGACCCGCCGCATCCTCGACCGCCTCTACGGCTACGAGGTCTCGCCGGTCCTGTGGAAGAAGGTCATGCCGCGCCTGTCGGCGGGCCGTGTCCAGTCCGTCGCCACCCGCCTCGTCGTCGAGCGGGAGCGCGAGCGCATCGCCTTCCGCTCCGCCGAGTACTGGGACCTGACCGGCACGTTCGCCACCGGCCGGACCGGTGACGCCTCCGACCCCTCGACGCTCACCGCCCGCCTCAGCGCGGTCGACGGGCGCCGCATCGCCCAGGGCCGCGACTTCGGTCCGGACGGTCAGCTGAAGGCCGCCTCCGGTCAGACGCTGCACCTGGACGAGACGAATGCCCGCGCCCTGGCCGCCGCGCTCGCCGACTCCTCGTTCGCCGTGCGGTCCGTCGAGTCGAAGCCGTACCGCCGTTCCCCGTACGCCCCCTTCCGTACGACGACCCTCCAGCAGGAGGCGAGCCGCAAGCTGGGCTTCGGGGCCAAGGCCACCATGCAGGTCGCGCAGAAGCTGTACGAGAACGGCTTCATCACCTATATGCGTACCGACTCCACGACCCTCTCGGACACCGCGATCTCCGCGGCCCGTGCCCAGGTCACGCAGCTCTACGGTGCCAATTACCTGCCGGACAAGCCGCGCACGTACGCCGGGAAGGTCAAGAACGCGCAGGAGGCGCACGAGGCGATCCGCCCCTCCGGCGACCGCTTCCGCACCCCTGCCGAGACGGGCCTCACCGGCGACCAGTTCCGGCTCTACGAGCTGATCTGGAAGCGGACCGTCGCCTCCCAGATGAAGGACGCGGTCGGCAACTCCGTCACCGTCAAGATCGGTGGCCGGGCGAGCGACGGCCGGGACGCCGAGTTCTCCGCGTCCGGCAAGACGATCACTTTCCACGGCTTCATGAAGGCGTACGTCGAAGGCGCCGACGACCCGAACGCCGAGCTGGACGACCGCGAGCGCCGGCTGCCGCAGGTCGCCGAGGGCGACGCGCTGTCGGCCGACGAGGTCACCGTCGACGGCCACGCGACGAAGCCGCCGGCCCGGTACACCGAGGCCTCGCTGGTCAAGGAGCTGGAAGAGCGCGAGATCGGCCGCCCGTCGACGTACGCCTCGATCATCGGCACGATCCTCGACCGCGGGTACGTGTTCAAGAAGGGCACGGCGCTCGTCCCGTCCTTCCTGTCGTTCGCCGTGGTCAACCTGCTGGAGAAGCACTTCGGCCGGCTCGTTGACTACGACTTCACCGCCCGCATGGAGGACGACCTCGACCGCATCGCCCGCGGTGAGGCCCAGTCCGTGCCGTGGCTGAAGCGGTTCTACTTCGGGACGACGGACGGCGACGACACGGCCGGAGCCGGAAAGGCCTCCGACGCGGGCAACGGCGACGGCGACCACCTCGGTGGGCTCAAGGAGCTCGTCACCGACCTCGGCGCGATCGACGCCCGGGAGATCTCCTCGTTCCCCGTCGGCAACGACATCAAGCTCCGGGTCGGCCGCTACGGTCCCTACATCGAGCGCGGCGAGAAGGACTCCGAGGGCCACCAGCGCGCGGACGTCCCCGAGGACCTGGCGCCCGACGAGCTGTCCGTCGAGTACGCGGAGGAGCTGCTGGCCAAGCCGAGCGGTGACTTCGAGCTCGGCGCCGACCCGGTCAGCGGGAACCAGATCATCGCCAAGGACGGGCGCTACGGCCCGTACGTCACCGAGGTGCTGCCCGAGGGCACGCCGAAGACCGGCAAGAACGCGGTGAAGCCGCGGACGGCTTCGCTCTTCAAGTCGATGTCGCTGGACACGGTGACGCTGGCCGACGCGCTGAAGCTGATGTCGCTGCCGCGCGTCGTCGGTGAGGACGCCGAGGGCGTCGAGATCACCGCGCAGAACGGCCGCTACGGCCCGTACCTCAAGAAGGGCACGGACTCGCGGTCGCTGACCTCCGAGGACCAGCTCTTCGACATCACCCTCGAAGAGGCCCTGGCGATCTACGCCCAGCCCAAGCAGCGCGGCCGGGCCGCGGCCAAGCCGCCGCTGAAGGAGCTGGGCACGGACCCGGTGAGCGGTGCTCCGGTCGTCGTGAAGGACGGGCGTTTCGGCGCGTACGTCACCGACGGCGAGACGAACGCGACGCTGCGGTCCGACGACAGCGTCGAGGAGATCACGCCGGAGCGCGGCTACGAGCTGCTCGCGGAGAAGCGGGCCAAGGGGCCGGCCAAGAAGAAGACGGCGAAGAAGGCCCCGGCCAAGAAGGCGACCGCGAAGAAGGCGCCGGCGAAGAAGGCGACCGCGGCGAAGAAGACTACGGCCAAGAAGACGGCTTCGACCGCGGCGAAGAAGACGACGACTGCGAAGACGACGACTGCGAAGACGACGACTGCGAAGACGACGTCTGCGGCGGCGAAGAAGTCTGCGTCTGCGTCTGCGTCTGCCTCGGCGTCGTCGGAGGAGTGACCTCGCGGAGTTTCTGAACGCCGGGTGGGCTGGAGATGTTTCTCCAGCGCACCCGGCGTTTGTGCTGTTGGGGGTGGAGGCGGGGGCGCCTGCGGCGGGCTGGGGTGGGTGTCCTGTGGTCGTATGTTCGGACGCGGCCCCCGGGCACCGGTTCGCTCCCGATAGGCTGGGCGGATGACGCGAGCCGAGCAGCCAACGGTCGTGAGCCCCACCTCCGACACACTTGCCGCAGACTCACGCGAGCGCGCCGTACGAGCCCTGTTGCGCATTCCCCCGCTCAAGCGGTTGTGGAGCGCCCAGCTCGTCGGTGGTATCGGCGATGCACTCGCCCTTCTCGTGCTGGTGCTGCTGTCGCTGCAAGCGGCGGTCCTTGAGGGCTCATTCGGAGCCGGATACCGCGGGGCGGCCTTTGCCGTCGCCGCCGTGTTCGGTGCCCGGATTATTTCCACCTTGCTCTTCGGAGCCGTACTTCTGGGGCCGTTGACGACCCTGACGGCGCCGGGCGGGCCGATCGACCGGCGGTGGCTGATGATCGGGGCGGACGGGCTGCGGCTCGCGCTGCTGGTCGTCGCACCGCTGTGGATCGACTGGACGCCCGACCGGGCGCTCATGATGATCCTGATCACCGTTTTCGTCACCGGCGTAGGCGAACGCCTGTGGCGCATCGCCAAGGAGAGCGCCGCTCCCGCGCTGCTGCCCGCCCCGCCCATCGAGGGCGCCGCCGTGCGCCCGCTGCCCGACCACCTCGAACCGATGCGCCGGCTCTTCCTGCGCACCGACTTCGCCGCCGTCCCCGCCGCCGCGGCCGTGCTGCTGGTGGCCACGCTGATCGGGAACCTGCTGGGCTCGGGCCTGGACTGGTTCTCCTTCCACCAGGCGGCCCTCGGCTCGTACGTCGCGGCCGGGCTGTTCTCCGCCTCCATCTCCATCGTGTACTTCCTGGAACTGCCCGGTACGCCCACGCCCCGGCCGCGCTCCCCGCTCGAAGGGCTGCGCCGGCCGTCCGCAGGGCAGGGACCGGACAAGGGTCGCACCGGCGCGATGCCGCTGATCGTCGGGACCTGCGCCGCCGTCGCCGGAGCCATCGCGGCAGCGGGCGCTGTCGCCGTACTGCACGCCACCGACCTGGGCGGCGGCCCCGCCACCCTCGCGCTGCTGGTCCTCGCCCTCACCGGCGGTACGGGCGCCGGTATCCGCACGGCCGGCAAGGTGCTGCCGATGCTGTCGCGGCGGCGGCTGCTGTCGCTGGCCACCGCCGTGACCGGCGTCGCGCTGCTGGTCATGGGCCTGGTCCCGGACACCGCGACCGTCATCCTGATCGCCGTGCTCGCCGGATACGCGGCGGGCGTCGCCGCGAACACCGGCCATGTCCTCGTCGACCAGGAGACCGAGGAATCCCGCCGGGTCCGGACCACCGAACACCTCCAGGCCGTCGTCCGGGTCCTGATCGCGCTCGGCGCGCTCTGCGGTCCGCTGGTCGCCGCCGCCATCGGCACGCACCGGCTGACAGCCGGGGACTTCGTCTTCGCGCACGGCGGCGCCGCGTTCACCCTGATGCTGATCGGTGCCCTGCTGCTGCCGGTCGCCGCGGTTGTGCTCGCCAAGACGGACGACCGTTCCGGAGTGCCGCTCCGCCGCGATCTGCGTGAGGCGCTGCGCGGCGGCGAACCGGCCGTCGCACCCGCCGCGACCGGGTTCTTCCTCGCCCTGGAGGGCGGCGACGGCGCCGGAAAGTCCACCCAGGTCGAGGCGCTCGCCGAGTGGATCCGGGCCAAGGGCCACGAGGTCGTCGTCACCCGGGAGCCCGGCGCCACCCCCGTCGGCAAGCGGCTGCGGTCGATCCTGCTCGACGTGTCCTCGGCCGGGCTCTCCAACCGCGCGGAGGCCCTGCTCTACGCCGCCGACCGCGCCGAGCACATCGACTCGGTCGTGCGCCCGGCCCTTGAGCGCGGCGCGATCGTCATCTCCGACCGCTACATCGACTCGTCGGTCGCCTACCAGGGCGCGGGCCGCGACCTCGCGCCGACCGAGATCGCCCGGATCTCCCGGTGGGCGACGAGCGGGCTCGTACCGCATCTGACGGTGCTCCTGGACGTCGACCCGGAGACCGCGCGGGAACGGTTCACCGAGGCTCCCGACCGGCTGGAGTCCGAGCCGCCCGAGTTCCACGCCCGCGTGCGCTCCGGCTTCCTGACGCTGGCCGCGGCCGACCCGACGCGCTACCTGGTGGTGGACGCCGGCCAGGGCCCGGAGTCGATCACCACCGTCGTACGGCACCGGCTCGACCAGCTCCTTCCGCTCTCCGAGGCCGAGATCAAGGCTCTGGAGGAAGCGCGCAAGGCTGCCGAGGAGGAGGCCAGGCGCCTCGCCGAGGAAGAGGCCGCGCGCAAGGCGGAGGAAGAGCGCCTGGAGCGTGAGCGGCAGGAGCAGCTCGCCCGGCTCCGCGCCGAAGAGGAGGAGCGCAAGCGGCAGGAGCTGGAGGAAGCCCGCCGCCGCGAGGCGGAGCGCCAGGCCGAGGAGGCCCGGCAGCGCGCCGAGGAGGCCCGCCGGGTCGCGGAGGAGGAGCGCAAGCGGCAGGAGGCCGAGGAAGCGGCCCGCGAGGTCGAGCAGGCGCGACTGCGCCGGCAGGCCGAGGAGGAGGCGCGGCTGCGCAAGGAGGCGGAGGCGCTGCGCCTTGAGAAGCAGCGCAAGGCCGAGGAGTCGCTGCTGAGGGCCGAGGCGGCACGCCGTCAGGCCGAGGCCGAGGCTGCCGCCGCGGCCGAGACCGCGCGTGCGGAGGCCGCCGCGGCGGAGGCGGAAGCCGCGGAGGCGGCTGCCCAGGCGGACGCGGCCGCGCGGGAGCGCCGGGAGTCGCAGGAGCGCCGGGAGGCCCAGGAGGGTTGGCAGTCCCAGGAGTCCCAGCAGTCTCGGTCGTCCGGGTCGTCCGGGTCGTCCGGGTCGTCCGGGTCGTCCGGGTCGTCCGGGTCGTCCGTTCCGGACAATGAGCTGACGGTGCCGACTCCGATCGTCAACCCGAACGAGATCACCCAGCCGGTCCCGTCCCCGGTGGATCCGTCCTCCGGATCCACCCGTTCCGCCTCCCGGTCCTCTTCCCGGTCCTCGTCCGACACTTGGCCCGCCGACGAGGCCGAGACGACGATGATCCCGAAGTTCACCGACCCGGACGAGCGCTCCGACGGCCGGGACGCGGCAGGCGCGACGGACGACACGGCGGTCCTTCCGCCGGTACGGGACACCGGCCGCAGGTCCGCGAGGGACGCCGATCCGGCCGACCGGGTACCGCGCGGCATCTTCCGGGACGAGCACCCGGGGGACTCCGTACCGGAGCGCGAGAACGAGCGCACCCGCGAGCTCCCGCAGATCACCGACCCGAACGCACCCCAGCAGCCGGCCCCGGACCAGCAGGAGCGCTCCGGCCGGGCGTCCCGGCGGCCCCGCCCCGACTGGGCGGAGGAGACCCCGCTGGACGATCTGCCGACGCTGGCGGACGAACTGCTCGGCGACCACGACGACGAGGGCCCCGACTCCCGGGGCCGTGGACGGCGCCCGCGCCGCTGATTCGATACCTGATCAGGTACCGGATCCGGTACCGATCCGCCGGTACGTGATCACCTACGCACGGGAGCCCCGGATGACCGGGGCTTCCGTGCTTCCGGGGATCCCCCGTCCCGGGCGGGTGCCGGGATTGTCAGACCCGTCCCTCACAATGGGAAGCCGGATCGACGCCTGACGCACACCGCGTCCGGCCGCTGATCAGCGAGAGCCACGACCACCACCGGAAGGGCGGGACCCATGTCCGTATGGGACGACCTGGTCGGCCAGGACCGGGTGCAGGAGCAGCTCGGCGCCGCCGCCCGGGACGCCGACGTGCTGGTCTCCGCCATCTCGGCCGGAGAACCGGTGCCGCCCAGCTCGAAGATGACCCACGCGTGGCTGTTCACCGGACCGCCCGGCTCCGGGCGGTCCACCGCCGCCAGGGCCTTCGCGGCGGCTCTGCAGTGCACCAGTCCGGACCGCGCGCTGGGCGGGGCGCCGGGCTGTGGTTTCTGCGACGGCTGTCACACCAGCCTCATCGGTACGCACGCCGATGTCGACGTGATCCGTACCGACCTGCTCTCCATCGGCGTGAAGGAGACCCGGGAGCTGGTCCGCCGTGCCCAGCTCTCGCCGGCCGTCGGGCGCTGGCAGGTCATCGTCATGGAGGACGCCGACCGCCTCACGGAAGGCGCGGGCAACGTACTGCTGAAGGCGATCGAAGAGCCCGCGCCGCGCACCGTGTGGCTGCTCTGCGCACCCTCGCTCGAAGACGTACTGCCCACGATCCGGTCCCGCTGCCGCCACCTCAACCTGCGCACCCCGTCGGTCGACGCGGTCGCCGATGTCCTGATCCGGCGGGACGGCATCGACCCGGAGCGGGCCGCGTCCGCCGCCCGTGCCACTCAGGGTCACATCGGCAGGGCCCGCCGCCTCGCCACGGACGAGCGGGCGCGGTCCCGCCGCGCGGCGGTCCTCAAGCTGCCGCTGCGCGTCGAGGACATCGGCGGCTGCCTCAAGGCCGCGCAGGAGCTGATCGACACCGCCACCGACGACGCGAAGCAGGTCGCGGAAGATGTGGACGTCAAGGAGACGGAGGACATGAAGGCCGCGCTCGGCGCGGCCGCCGGAGGCCGGATGCCGCGCGGCACCGCCGGGGTGATGAAGGACCTGGAGGACAAGCAGAAGCGCCGCAGGACCCGTACGCAGCGCGACAGCCTCGATCTGGCGCTCACCGAGCTGACCGGCTTCTACCGCGATGTGCTCGCCCTCCAGCTGGGCTCGCGGATCGCCATCGCCAATGCCGACGCGCAGGACTCCCTCGACCGCGTCGTCCGCTCGTCCACGCCCGAGCGGACCCTGCGCCGGATCGAGGCGGTGACCGCCTGCCGCCGGGCGCTGGACCGCAACGTGGCCCCGCTGCTCGCGGTGGAGGCCATGACGATGGCGCTGCGGTCGGGCTGACCCCTACGGCCCGGCGGGGCTGACCTGGAAGTCGAGGCACGCCGAATCACCCGTATGAGGTGGGAATCGGGCGAGTCGTCACCCGGCGGCTACGCTCCGGATATGGACACCAGGCGCCCGCTCCGCACCCTCGCCATCGCGCTCGGCACTGCCGGCCTCCTCATCTCCGGCTGCAGCAGCGGAAGTTCGACGACGGACGCCTCGTCATCCACACCTGCGGCCACCGCCTCCCCCGTCCCGGCGGCGCTGAAGACGTACTACGCACAGCACCTGAGCTGGCGGGACTGCGGTGTCACCGGATTCCAGTGCACGACCATGAAGGCGCCGCTCGACTACGCGAAGCCGGACGCCGGTGAGATCAAGCTGGCGGTCTCCCGCAAGAAGGCCACCGGCCCCGGCAAGCGGATCGGCTCGCTGCTGGTGAATCCGGGCGGGCCCGGCGGTTCGGCCATCGAGTACCTCCAGGGCTACGCGGCGGTCGGCTACCCCGCCCAGGTGCGGGCCCGGTACGACATGGTGGCCATCGACCCCCGCGGGGTGGCGCGCAGCGAACCCGTCACCTGCCTCACCGGTCCGCAGATGGACGCCTACACGCAGGTCGACCAGACGCCGGACGACGCCGGGGAGGTCACCGCGCTGAGCGGTGCGTTCAAGAAATTCGCCACGGGCTGCGAGAAGCGCTCGGCGGAGATCCTGCCGCACGTCTCCACCGTGGAGACGGCGCGTGACATGGACGTCCTGCGGGCGCTGCTCGGCGACGACCGGCTGAACTACGTCGGGGCCTCGTACGGCACCTTCCTGGGCGCGACGTACGCCGAACTCTTCCCGGCACGGGCGGGCAGGCTCGTCCTCGACGGTGCGATGGACCCATCGCTCCCCTCGGCCGAGATGAACCGCGACCAGACCGCGGGGTTCGAGACGGCGTTCCAGTCCTTCGCCGGTGACTGCGTGAAGAAGTCGGGCTGCCCGCTCGGCACCACGTCCGCCTCCGACGCGGCGGACAGGCTGGAGCAGCTGTTCGCCCGCCTCGATGCCAAGCCGATCGCCACGGGTGACTCCCGCAAGCTCGGGGAGTCCCTGGCCACCACGGGGGTCATCGCCGCCATGTACGACGAGGCGGCCTGGCCCCAGCTGCGTGACGCGCTCACGGCCGCCAAGAAGGGCGACGGCTCCGGCCTGCTCTCGCTGGCGGACAGCTACTACGAGCGCGAGCCCAACGGCAGGTACGCGAACCTGATGTACGCCAACGCGGCCGTGAACTGCATCGACCTCCCGCCCGCCTTCACCACCTCCGCAGCGGTCACCAAGTCGCTCCCCACCTTCGAGAAGGCCTCCCCGGTCTTCGGCAAGGGCTTCGCCTGGGCCTCCCTGAACTGCGCCTACTGGCCGGTCCGCGCCACCGGCACCCCGCACCGCATCAAGGCCGAGGGCGCGGCCCCGATCGTGGTGGTCGGCACCACCCGGGACCCGGCGACCCCGTACAAATGGGCCAAGTCCCTGGCCGGCCAGCTCAGCTCCGGGACCCTCCTCACCTACCAGGGCGACGGCCACACGGCGTACGGCCGCGGCAGCGACTGCATCGACACGGCGATCAACACCTACCTCCTGGAGGGCACCCCGCCGAGCGACGGCAAGACCTGCTCCTGACCCCACCCGCCATCCCGCCCACCACACCGCTGACCTGCGCCTACGCCCCGACGCCAGGGCGGTACGGAGCACCCTCGGAAACTGTGTAGACTTGGGCCCGCTGCTGATCGCACCATGGTGTGACAGCGCGTGCCGCCTTAGCTCAGTTGGCCAGAGCAACGCACTCGTAATGCGTAGGTCTCGGGTTCGAATCCCGAAGGCGGCTCGGATCAGCCCCAGGACTCACTCGCCGTGACCTGGGGCTTTTTCATGTCCATTCCGCGAGTGAAGGGGCTCTATCCGACCCAGATCCGCCGGACAGGCCCTAGTGCGGGGCGTCAGAGAAGGGGTGGGCGGTCTCTCCCCAAGTGAACGCGAAATGGTTTCGTGCAGCTTCATACGTGACGGCAGCACCTGAACTCTCGATATCGAACTAAGGGCGGGTGCGTTGATGGAGACTCCGAAGGCCAACCAGGCGGCGTCTTTCCAGTGCAGTCCGGATGCGGGGAGGCCGAGCCAGACCTTCTTGTGGATCTGCATGCTGTTTGGTGGGATCCCGTATTCGGGCGCAGCGCTTTCTGCCCACAGGTTCGCTGCGAGTCCGCCCGTGCCCGCCGCGCCTCGATAACGGAGCTTGAATACTTGGGTCCCCATGCCCTTCATTCTCCGAAATCGAGACCGGTCCTTTGATGCTTCTGGTGTGATGAATTCCAGCGCGTTGCCGGTGAAGCGCTCAGGTAATTGCGGTGCAGCGGCCGGCCCTTGTAAGCGACCCTGTGCCGGGAATGGGCAGGGTCGCGGCGGTCTCACATGCCGGTGCCCCGCAGGCGACGGGCGATGTCGATGTCCCGTTGCAGCGCGCTGAACCGGGGCTCCTCCCGGCTCGCGTCGAGCACGACGACGTGCAGCCGGTCCCCGGGCCTGGGGGGCGCGCAGTTCTCGTCCCACCAGGAGGGGTGTTTCAGCTGGTCGATGAATCCGGTCTCGCCGTCGACCTCCACCCGCGAGCCCACCGGAGCGACCGCGGTCACGGTCACATCGAGTTCCTGATGATCCTGGAACATGATCAGGGTCCTCCGAATATCGAAATCCAACTACGTCTCTGTGTGAGCTCGGTGAACCGGTCCAGCTTCTCCACGGGAATCTCGAACTCCAGGCGCACTGCCCCATTGGGGCCGTTTCGGTCGATGACCTTCGCGTGCTCGCCGAACTCTTCCAGGAACGATGGGTGCATCTCGTACTTCACCATTCCCTTGGCGAAGTTGATGCCCGTCGGCCCAGCGTACTCGGCCGCGACGGACCGTTCGCCGAAGTAGATCTTCCCGTCGGAGATGATGCCTCCGCCGATGTCCACGCCCGGCTGGTGGTTGGCCGGATTCGGGCCGTGGTCGAGCTCGTACTGCGCGTGCGCGCCCTTGGGGGTCCGATAGATCGGGATGTAGTCCGGGGCCAGTCCCAGGCGGTCCGTCCAGCGGAGCGGGTTGTCCACGTACGTGACGGGGTTGGGGGCCGGGGCGAGGCCGAGGGGGTCGGGGGAGGCGTAGCGGCCGGTTTCGGGGTCGTAGTGGCGGAAGAGGTTGTAGTGGAGGCCGGTTTC